>CAZDPY010000012.1:0-126319 GCA_964507455.1 uncultured Ignavibacteriaceae bacterium | reverse complement strand
CAAACTATGTCTTAACTTTTTGAACACTCGTGTCCGAATTGTTTGAAGACGTACATTCGCCTTCAGGAGAAATCGATATACTTTTCAGCATCATAAATGATGTCGTATCATAATACTGTCTGGAAACATCCTCATTTATACTATTGGCGATTTTTACGACATAGCAATCTTTCCCTGACACCGTGTCAATTCCCTCATAAGAAAGTTCAAATACATCCGATTCCGGATTGAGATGCTCGAACTTTTCCTGGAGAATCTGAAGTTTCCGCTGATTCAATGTCCGTTCATCATTTCTAATCTGGAGCTTTCCGTTCTGGTCGACCATCCATGCAAATTCCCCATTGTCGCCTGATACCTGTTTGATTACTTTTAGATCGACTTCCTGGCGGCTCTTGATCGGGGACTGGGTCCATTGAATGAAACTTCCTTCGAGCCCCGTCCCAACCAGCTCAAGATCACCTTCTAGGTATAATGTCTTTTGTGATTTAATTTTGTCCAAACCGCCCAATGCCTCATAATGGCGATTCAGGATTTCATAAGGATCGGTTATCGTTTCGCCTTGTGCATTATATGCCACAACAAATAGCGACATTACTACAATTGACCTGATAAAAATATTCTTCATTGCGATTTCCTTTAGGATTTAATTGAAACTTTAATCTTGATTACGTAAGAGCCGCCAATTGGTTTCGAAGGACTTTCGTGAAACTAATTACCCGTTGATATTAGCTCCATAATTCTTTATTATTTAACCGGATGTATAAAATTTATGAAAATATCAAAAACAGCATTGAAATAAATCCCCACATTGTCAATAAACTAATCGTTTCCCTCCTCGTACTAATTGCTCTCTGGCTGATACGTATCCTGATTATCCGACTGGTTCGACGTAATACTGGTGATGTCAAAGTACACTATAACTGGCGCAAATATTCCGCCTACACCAGTGCTGTCCTGACCGTCTTATTCCTGGGTATTATATGGTTTTCACGCTTTCAGTCTGTTTCCACTTTCGTCGGGCTGATATCCGCCGGCCTGGCCATTGCGCTGCGTGATCTTATTGTCAATATGGCCGGATGGTTATTTATTGTCTGGCGAAGACCCTTTACGGTCGGTGATCGAATTCAAATCGGTGCTTATTCCGGCGATGTCATCGATCTGCGAATATTCCAGTTTACCCTTCTTGAGATCGGCAACTGGGTTCATGCCGATCAGTCTACCGGACGAGTCATCCATATTCCGAACGGAAGAGTCTTTCGTGATCTTTTGGCCAATTACAGCAAAGGATTCAAATTTATCTGGAACGAGATAGAAGTCCTGGTCACTTTCGAAAGCAACTGGAAAAAAGCCAAAGAAATTATGACTGATATTGTCAAAACCAAATCCGAACATCTCTCCGCGCAGGCCGAGCAGAAGGTCCACGAAGCATCGCGCAAATTTATGATTATGTATCGTAAACTCACTCCCATCGTTTATACTTCAGTCAAAGATTCAGGAGTTCTCCTGACTATTCGCTATCTCACCGAACCCCGAAAAAGACGCGGCTCGGAGGAGGCTATCTGGGAAGAAATTCTTGATTCATTTGATAAACATGATGACATCGAGTTTGCCTATCCCACCACCCGCTTCTACAACCGGAAAGAAGAGGAAGGCCCCCCGGATTAATCTCCCCGCCGAGATAAGACCCACAAACTCAGTCAAAAACAAAAAAACCTCCCCCCAAACAGGGGAGAGGTTCGAGTTTTCGCTATTATTAAAAAACTTTACTCGGTCACTTCCTTTATTTTCGCCAGAAGTTTATCGCGGTTGACCGGTTTTTCAAAGTACCCTGCCGGCGTCGGAAATGTCTTCATATGTTCAATAAATTTCTTCAATTCCGCTGTCGCTCCGGTGACGATAATAACCGGTATATCCTTGGTCTTATCCGATCCCAGAAGCTTACGATACATCTTTACACCGGATTCACCCTCCATCGAAATATCAAGCGTGATCGCATCCGGCTGTTCGCTTTCCGCCTTCTGAAATCCTTCCTGCCCGTCATTCGCCGAAATTGTATCGTAACCGTTTTCATTGAAAAAGACAGTCATCATTTCCACCAGGTCCGGCTCATCTTCAACTATCAAAATTTTCTTTTTGTCCGCCATTTATGAAACCTCCATATGATGTTCAAAATCCCGATCTCAAAAACACGCTCTATTCTTTACCCTTCATCAACTCCCTGAGCTTTTTCAGCGTTTCCGGGTCGGCGCTGTCGATCACATTTTTAAGCTCATTCTGAAGTTCCACCTGTTCGGCAAGCTTGGATTCTTCAGCCGATGTGTCCAGCCCGAGCGTCTTTTTTACCGCCGCCACATACTTTTCCGGGCTGACCGGTTTCTCAAGATAAATTCCCGGACCCGATATAGTCAAGTCTTTCAAGTCCGACTTGCCGAGTTCATCTCGAGCGTGACCGGTGACAATTATAATCGGAATTTTGGAGTATTCTTTTTCCTTGACCATTTCATGATAAAATTTGGCCCCCGATTTTTTGGGCATAACAAGGTCCAGCGAAATCAAATCAGGTCTTTCTTTCTTGACTTCATCCATTGCTTCGAATCCATCGGATGCCGTATTGACCTTGAAACCGGCTTCGAGCAAAGCAACTTCCAGAAAATTGCGAACATCTTCTTCGTCATCCACGACGAGTATGGTGTAATCGGAAGGGTCACTCATGACATACTCCTGAATTTATAGACATTAATTATCATCACCAGAATTGTCCTGTTTCACGCTCTCTTTATATATAGTATTTAATCGACTTCTTGGAAAGACCATTCTGAACCTCGAACCGACATTTTTTTTCGACTCCACATCAATCCGCCCGCCATGTTCCTGGACCAGCTTGCGGCTCGTCAAAAGACCCAGGCCGGTTCCCTCACCTCCCTTGGTCGTAAAGAATGTCGTAAATATCTTCTTCTTGATCTCCACATCCATACCCATCCCGTTATCAGCCACCTCAAATATGAGTTTTCCTCCCGTGTCTTTGGTGGAAATCGTTACCTGCGAGCCTTTTTGCTCGCTCATCTGACAGGCATCGATAGCGTTCGAGACAAGATTGGTCAGGCAGGTGTGAATCGCATCCGGATCGAGCGGAGCATCTTTGATATTCTCCTGGAGATCCGGTTTTAACGCAATGCCCGACTGGGCCGCAATATCCTTGTAAAGATCGACAATCTCCATCACCAGCTCATTGGGATTGGTTGGTTTCAGTTCCGGCAGTCTTCCTTTGGAAAAGCTCAAGAAATCCCTGACCAGCGATGTCGTCTTATTGAAATTACGGTCCAGCATTTCGCTGCCTCGGTCGATCAGTGAACGGTCGTCCTTTTTGAGTCCCAGGCTTATCATGTACTTCCCGCCTTCGAGACCCATCAGGATATTTTTGATACTATGCGCCAGTCCGGCCACCGTCTGTCCAACCGCCGCCAGTCTCTCTGCTTCTACTATTTCTTTTTCAAGGTTCTTTATCTTGGTGATATCTGTCGAAATCTCGATTACGTGCGCTACTTCGTCATCTCCCCGTTTGAGCGGTGATGTCGAAACCACGTAATCCAGCTTCTTACCTTCTTTATCGATCCCGGCCTGCTCCGACTGATGTATCTTGCCGTCTTTGAAGGTCTTCCTCGCCGGACAATTCGGACATCTTTTCTTGCGCCGTTTATAAACTTCGTAACAGTGCTTCCCCAGGACATCACCGAAACTCTCCCGGAATTTTTCATTGGCCCGCACAATTCGATATTCATCATCGATAACCGTGATATAACAGGGCACACGATCAAACAGAATGCTGACTTCCTGCTGCAGACGATCCGTAGCTGTCACCACCGACGACATTTCGATTATATATTCGACTTCCTTGCCGTCTTTGCTTCGGAGAGGAAGATCGTGCACCACATTGTGCGCCCTGCGGCCTTCCTTGTCCACAACGGTCGAATCAATCACTCGCGGCTGACCGTCTTTGAATATCTTTTTGTGTGGACAGGGATCACATGGTGTATCCTGTCTCTTGTAAACAGCATAGCACTTTTTGCCCCGCCATTCCCCGAAATAATCCTCGAAGTTCTTATTGGCCTCGACAATATTATAATCCCGGTCGATTATAGCTACACTGAACGGCACCTCCTGGAAAAACATCGAATGCATCCATTCGGACGGGTCAAATTTCTCTTTCAGCTTTTTGGCAGTCATCTTTAACCCTTGCCTTTGACTGGTTGTGACGAGAGCTTTTCTACCGTCTCCAGAAATTGGCCGATAGAAATCGGCTTCTCCATAAAATCTTCCGGCGGTGGAATCGTCTCATCATCGACATACGACCGGAAATCGAACTCCTTTTCCTGTACTACACCGCTGATTATCATTACCGGAACATTGTAATATTTTTTATGCCGTCGAAGCCGAACATAGAAAGACATTCCGGTCTCATGCGGCATCATTATATCAAGGCAAATCATATCCGGTGAGACATCCTCTACCTTGTCCATTGCCTGCCTTGCATCCTGACAAATATACACATCGTAGCCGTTTGTTTCCAGTATTGTTTGAAGATATTCCAGAACATCTCTTTCATCTTCTATTAGAAGTATTTTCCTGATGTTTGACATATTTATATAACCTTACTGCACACTGATACCGGGCAGAACCACACGGTTGATTTCCTCTCTGCCTTTACCGTATTTCATCATCTTTTCGAAATAACCCGGCTCGGTCCCCTTGTGACAGGATGTACACCGGTCGAGCTGTTCTTTCTCCGGCATCTGTTTTGCCTTTTCGGTGTGACATGAAATACATGCCTCGTGCATGGCGTCTACATATGATGGCGCCATATGGCTTTCAAACTTGACCGGCGAACCTTCCGCAACCATACCAATATGGCAGTCGCTGCATTCCTTGGCTGTCTGCGCGCTCTTTGAAGCACCTTCCGCGTGACAGTCAAAGCACGGTATCTGCGCTCCGTCGGGGGAGGCATGCCAGTCGTGACGGAACATATCCGTAACCGTATACATACCGCTGTGACACATTGCACACCGGCTGTTTTCATCGAAGGGAAGACTCATATGGTGGCAAACCGCGCAGGTCTTGTCGCCAATATATTCCATAATATGTTTCTCATGATTAAAATCAACTGCATACTGATTATTATTGCCGTCGATATGGAGTATCTCTCCGCCGCGGGCCGGCATAACATCAACTTCTTCGATACCTTTACTATGCAGTTCATGCCCCGGCATTAAAGCAAATCCAACCGCAAATGCAATAATAAATGCCAGCGAGAACTTTGTCCTTGCCGCCAGGCCGGGAGTCCCCAGCCATGTCCGGGTAACACTCGAAAAATGGGGCAATCTGTATGGTTCTTCATCCGGATGCTGCGGGCGTGTATCCCAGATATTGAATCTCTCGATAAAAAACAAAAACACCAGCGCTGCCGCCGAAACAACCCCGAGACTGATCAGGATTTCCATCAATGACGGAACATAAAACTCGCCGGTTGTCGAGACCATCGTTACGCCGCCGACATTGATGCGGTTGAAGACCATCCCGAACACGACCATGATCGAACCCAGCCACTGCATTCGAACCTGCCTTCGAAGAGCCGGTACCGAAAAGATTATAATCGGAATTACAGCCGCAATACCGATCTCTATGAAGAATAAGATCGACTCCCAGTTTCCGGCAAACAGCAACGCCGTTTCGCCCGATAAAATTATATCACCGAATCTGATAACTAAATAAATCCCAAGCACCCAGACAACCCATTTGCCCAGTTTTGCAATCAGGTTCGATTCCGATTTTCTCTTATAAAGCCAGTGGGTAAAATGACTCTCGAATGAAACCATCATCATACCCAGTGCAATCGCCGAAATGAAAAACAGAACCGGCAGAATACTCGAATACCACAGCGGATGCACCCGGTGAGGCATAATCAAAAATAACGAACCCAGCGAAGACTGGTGCAGGGTAGAGAGCATGATTCCCAGAAGAACCAGCGGAAAACGGAATTTCATCAGGAAATTTCTTATCTTGGCATACCGGCTCGCTTCTTCGAGCGGTACCGGGCTGAACTCGAGAAGCAATACTGCCGTGTAAAGCATCACGCACCAGCCGACTTCAAAAAGCGGCGAATGCGGATTCCAGAAAACTATCATATGCCAGATATTCCACGGTAAACCAAGGTCGAACATCAGCCCGCCGATAACCGCAATGTATCCAAGAAATGCGGTCAGTACGGCCGGTTTAACCAGCGGATGAAATTCCTCTTTTCTTAAAATGTAAAATATCGCAGTCAGGACAAATCCGCCCGCAGCCAGTGCCACGCCACCCATGACATCGAAACCGATCCATAATCCCCATGGCGTTGTGTCGGTCAGGTTGGTGGTAACACCAAGTCCAAAGATAAATCGGGTGACACCGATCGCGGCAGCCAGTCCGAATATTGTCCAAAGAATCAGTTTGAATTTTTGTACTCTACTCATTGGATCCCACCTCGTCTGATTTATCTTTGTTTAACTCCATGCGGCGGCGGATTACCCAGTTAATGCCATACATCACTCCGCCCATCCCGAAAAATGCAAAGGGAACACTCTTCATTGCCAGGTCGGTCGTCGTTGGCAGTGCCTTGTCGGTTAGATCCGGACGGTTGCCCAGAAAACCTAAATCTATATCCGACAGGTACAGAACCGATGTCCCGCCGACCTCGTGTTCACCCCAGACTTTATCTATATATTTGCCCGGATTCTCCTTTATCCTCCGGTGCGCTTCTGCCAGAAGTTCCTCCCGGGTACCGTAGATTGTTGCGTCGGTCGGACAAACATTGGTGCAGGCCGGTTGCTTTAATTCTCCGGTCGATATCTTCTCGTGGCACAATATACATTTCTTGACATACGGAACCGCTTCATCCCAATCATACCGCGGTATTCCATAAGGGCAGGCCATCATACAGTAACGGCAGCCCAGGCATCTCTGAGGCTCATATATCACCGCACCCGATTCGGTCGTATGAAGCGCCGCTACCGGGCAGGCCGACGCGCAAGCCGGCTCGAGACAATGACGGCACTGCTTGCGGACAAATTTATTGCCCGGCTTGCCGATTATCGATGTCCAGTTTTGTGCCGATAGCCCGTCGTTTTTCTGCCATACTCGAGGTTTATCCAACTCGAGATCGTAGGTTTTCTTGCAGGCCGCCACACACTCCAGGCAACCGATACATTTTGTAATATCTGTCAGGATAGCCCAACTCATACCGGTGCTCCTTTCTTGTTGAGGGTGGTAGCGATTTTATCATCTGTCTCCGGAGGAAATTTCCATCCCAGCGTGCATACCAATTGCGAAAACGGCATCAGCACGCAGTGCGCAATCTTGGTAAACGGAATCAAAATGAAAATCAAGTTGCCGGCCAGAACATGCACCAGCATAAAAAACTGATAAGCTCCGGGACCGACATTACCATGTGCACACAAAAATCCGGTCACGAACGGAACCAGTAGAATCAACGGCCAGAAATAATCCTGTACCCGGCTGACATGGCTCGATGACTTCGAAAATACCCGCCCGAAAAACAGCATCAGCCCGAATATGATTGTCCCGCCAGTCAGGGCGTAAGCCCATCCGTAGGGAATGGTCGGCCATGATAGACCGATTGAATTTTCAACAAGATTCATATGGGCGAATAAAAAGATCGGTGTAATAATCAAGCCGATATGAAACAGAATTGATACTAAAGAATAAACCGGACGGTTGTTGAATACCCGCTTGACCGGGAAAAACCACTCCAGGCTTCTTCTGATAATAAGCCCCCAAGGCATGGCCTGGTCGCCCGCCCGCTTGAATGCTTCGCGGGCTGACCATATATCCAGAATTATGATGCGTGCCAGACCGAGGATCATTATCGCGAATGACAGCCTGAAAAGAGGTCCCCGGCTGAATTCAAGAAGTTGTTCCATGATCTATTCCTTCTCCTTTTCGTTTTCTTCCTCTTTTGGTTTTTCTATCATCGATTCATCGAAAATAATCGCCTTATAAATCAAATCATGCAGTCCGACAATTTCGACATCGATACCCTGATCCTCAACCAGCTCCCTCAACTGTTTTTTGCAGTTGGCACACGGCGCGACAAGAATCTCGCAACCGCTCCGCCTTATCTGGTCAGCCTTGAGCTTGCCGCCGACAGTCGTTCGGTACGGCCTGATTTCGTCGATCGAAACCGTTCCGCCGCCTCCGCCGCAGCATATGTTGTCATCACCTTTCGGAGTCATCTCGACATAATTCTTGCAGAATCCTTTCAGAATTTCCCGCGGTCGATCTATAATCCAGCGTGTCCGCGCAAGATTGCACGGATCGTGGTAGGCAACCTTTTCGGTAACTATATTGGGGTCGAGTTTGAGCCGGCCTTCTTTCCATACCTTGTGAGTATACTCCATTATATTAATAACCGGGTAAGCACTCTTTCCACCGCAATATGTAGGTACATAGAATTTCGCAGTTCTCGAAGCATGACCGCATTCGCCGATCAGCACATTATTGCCCTTCAAGCGGCGTGTCTCCTTATCGATCTCCTTGACCACCCGTTCCATGATCCTGTCGCTGTAAAACAGGCCGTAGTTAATCCCGTCATAATATCCGGTCCCGATCGTCCATTTATCCCCGGTCGCACGAAAAACCGCCGCGATTCCCATCAGCGTTTCCGCTTCCATCAAGAAATCACTCACCGCCGGGAAAAAGACATAATCGGCATTTTCGACATCAAGCGGGAATTTTATCTTAACATGTTTATCTTCATACATATCTTCTTCGAGAAACTCGAGCGTATCGGTCAAGGCCGGAACCGGAATAGCCGAGGTATTCTTTGTCGCGCCTTCGAGCTGCTCTCTGGTGCTTACCACGAGCGCCCGGGGAGAAATGCCAACTTCGCTCAATATGAATCGCCCTAAATGGGTAATCAGCGCATGGTCGATTCCGGTCGGACATTCCATGGTACATCGCCGACAGGCGGTACAGTTCCAGAATGTCTCCGCCATCTCCTCGATTTTCTCGTCGGTTAAAACCTCATTGGCTCCCAGATGCCCCCGAAGTGCCCCGCCGACCGTGAAATATCTTTTATAAATGTCAAGCAGCAAATTCGAACGGTAGCACGGGATGTCTTTCGGGTCCTGCGTTGCCTGGTAAATCTGGCAATTGGTGGCGCACCTGGTACACTTGGCCATCATTCGAATAAAATGGTCCAGCGCCATCCGATAGTTGGTGTGCTTCAATATTGCCGCAAAAGCCTCGAGGAAACGCCTCGGCCGATCTTCGATATCATAATTCTCGACATGATAACGCACATCGAGTTTCTGCCGGTCGAGGACCTCCTGCTTTTTCGGCTGTTTGAAAGCCTTCTCTCGCTCTTCCTGGTTGATTGGTTTCGTTCTCATTTATACTCCACACTCTCCTTTAAATATTATTTGCAAAATCTATTCAACCCTGCCCGGCACAATCTTATCGTGCCCGGTAATAGGATTTCTTAGCAGCGGAATCTTGCATCCGCCTGTATCTTCCGATGATTCTTCCGGCCTGAACGGTATATAGTCAATCCCGTATTCTTCACAAGCCAGGCCAATTTTATCCGACTGCGGATAGATAAATACCCGGGCGTTATATTCGCCCTTGGCAAAAAAGTGAAATTCTTTTAATTCCTGCTCCGTCCGGTAGGTATGCGCTCCGCAGCAGATAGCGACCTTAATCGTCTTTCCACAGACAGGGCAGTGCAGCTCCGCGACAAGATCAATGAGGAATGAATCCTGACCCGGCCCCGGCATTACCCTGTATCCGTTCGATTCGAACAGTTCCTGGCTCCATGAAATCAGCTCTTCCAGAGGAACGACCTTCATCTCCGAGGGAATCTCCGGAGCGTAGTCAACCGGCTTTATAAGCCCGGCCGCAAAATCAGCCAGAGCCTTTTCAATATCAACATTGACATCCGAGATTACCTTAACGCCCATGGTGTAAAGCAAATCCCGGTAAAAGCCCTTGATTCCATTGCAGATCAAAATTTCTATATCATGAACCTTGATAAGTCTAATTCGTCTGTGCCCTTCTGTCCCGGGGCAGTTGACAACCTTCTGAGATATTACCTTTTTGTTCTCTACAGCCGCGACAACAAATCCACTGGCCGCCTCAAAACAGGGGGTAATACCTTTGTTTAACTTCGGTATTGCAACATGTATAACCATATATTCCATATTGTTGCAACAACCTTGCCAGAAAAGAAAAAATGGCTATAAGTAAATGTAATATAATAACATATGAAATTAGGGTAAAAACTATATGTTGCGAGAAGTGCAACATATATTGGGTGTTGCAACATATTTATGTTGCAATTCCGCGATTTTGCAACAGTTTTGGATTATCTGATATTTTTGGGGTCGATATTGTGACGTTTCAAACGGCGCCAAAGGGTGGTTCGGTGAATCCCAAGCTCTTCGGCTGCCCGGGAAATATTTCCATCATATTTTTCAAGAACTTCCAGCAGATGATTATATTCATTCAAAGATTTCGAAACCGGAGTCAACTCTTCTTTTTCTGTCTCTTCTTCCGCTTCTTCCTTCTCCGCTACTTCTTCTTTTAATTCTGCCGGAAGATGCTCTTTTTGGATTATATTCCCGTGACATAACACAAAACAGTATTCGATAATATTTTCAAGCTCTCGAATATTGCCCTGAAAATCATGACGCATCAATATCTGCATTACTTCAGGACTGACACTCATAATCCGCTTGCCGGTTCTCGCGTTGAACCGCTGTATAAAATGATCGACCAGATAGGGGATATCTTCTTTTCTTTCTTGAAGCGGTGGCAGCTCGAATTTCACGACCGCCAGCCTGAAATAAAGATCATCCCGGAATTTGCCCTGCGCCACCAGGTCTTTCAAATTCTTATTGGTTGCCGCAATTACTCTGGTATCTATCTTTATCCGTTCATTGCTTCCCAGCGGCTCATACTCCCGTTCCTGCAGCAATCTTAAAAGCTTCACCTGGGTTGAAAATGGAAGTTCACCGATTTCATCGAAGAAAACCGTCCCGCCCTCGGCCAGGGCCAGTTTCCCGGCCTTGTCTTTTTTGGCATCGGTAAAAGCCCCTTTCACATACCCAAACAGCTCCGACTCGAATAACTGCGCCGGCAAAGTCCCGCAGTTTATGACCACGTAATTCTTGTTTTTCCTCGGGCTCAAATTATGAATCGCTCTCGCAAACAGCTCTTTGCCTGACCCGGATGGTCCCTGTATCAATACTGTAGATTCGCTTTCGGCTATATCCGGAAGAATCTCAAAGAGCTTATGCATCTCCGGATTTTTGGAAATAATATCTTCCAGCGAATATTTTCGACTTAGTTCTTTTCGAAGAGTTTCTATTGCCGAAAGATCCCGGAATGTTTCAACTGCCCCCAGGACATTACCCTCTTCATCCCGGAGAATCGCTGTTGAAATACTTATCGGAATCCGCTCACCCCGGCTGTTTATAATATTGACCGGCCGGTCAATTGTGGCGTGCCCGCTTTGCATCGTTTCATTTAGCAGGCAGTTTTCGCACATATCGGCGTGAAATATATCACTGCACCTTTTGCCGATCGCTTTCGAGGCCGGCACTCCCGTTATTTTTTCAGCGGCCTTATTGAAACTGGTAATGATACGATTACTGTCTACCGTAAAGACTCCGTCGGCAATCGAGGATAAAATGACCTTAAAAAATTTTAAATCGTCTGAATTATATGCCATACAATTAATGCTGCTTTCAAAAGTCGATATATTATAATACGTTATATCTTTATCTTCAAGCCAATACCGCTTTTTTATTTTTAATTTTGGCGATTTGGCCCCACTATATCTTATACAATTCGACCAATTTTAGTCCTCTATTTTTCGTAGAAAATTAGGATGACAGCTCTGCCATTAAATTTATTACAGGAGGAATTATGCCTATGCAATTTAACCTGGCCCTTATCAAATCTCTCCCTTCCCAAAATTGTTCAATTAATTTGAGTTTAGTTACCGCCATCTTAATAATATTGCTCTCGGCTCCGCTTATTGCAGCAGAGAAAATAACCCAGAATCATACATATGAATTAATACAAACCGAACAACCTGTTACCTGGCTCGGGGCCCGCGATTCGGCTTTCAATCGCGGTGGTTATCTGGCCGTTATAACCGACCAATCCGAACAAAATATTATTGATTCTCTTGTGGGCACCAATGATTCGGCATGGATCGGCGGCACCGATGTTGTCATTGAAGATACCTGGGTTTGGGTAACCGGTGAAAACTGGAACTACACTAACTGGCACCCTTCACATCCCGATACGGCCGATGGACTCGATTATGCCATGATTTATGGAACCCTTGGAGGACAGTGGGCGGCTCGTGCCGGGCGAAGTAGCTCTTTTGTGGTCGAATGGGAATGTTGTCAGGATCAGACCGGAAACATCAACTGCGATCCTGACAATCAAGTAAACCTTCTCGATATCACCCGACTTATAGACTATTTGTATCAATCGGGCGAACCTCTTTGTTGCCCTGACGAAGCAAATATCGATGGTGACTCTGAAATGGAAATCTCTATACTCGATATAACTGCTCTAATTGATTTTCTCTACAAAGGAGGGGAACCTCCCGCTAATTGCAAACCCCCCATTATTCCGCCGTCGGATACAGTAATAATTACCGATCAAACCGGCAAACAATGGGACATTTCTTATGGCGTTCATTTCTACGGCATGGTTAGTTCTCGATACAATTTTGGACTTGGGCCATTTGCCATTACACCAATTAATTTCCCCGATTTCATTAGTCCCGGCGAGCCGGGTTATCCTGCACCGGGCGAGACCTTTCCGGTCCTTGGCGCCGAACTGGGCACCGAAGAAAGAGCCTATCGCCTTCGCGATTTACGCAGTCATGAAGTGGCTAACGATGTCCATGACACCCTTGAGTTTGCCGCCGCTTACTGACCGCTCAGAAATTTGGCTGTCGTGTACAGCCGCGAGATTGATGATACAGTCCTGACTCTTTCTGCCTCAGGGTGGACCTTTGATTTTACTTTTGTTCTCTACGATTATGAAACCGAATCGATGTGGTTTCCGGTAAATATTGGTGATCCCGGAAGTGATTTGGAATGCGGATGCGTCCTCTGGGGTATCGCCGGTGAATACGCCGGTGAGATCCTTCCTGCCTTGCCCTCAGAAAATACCTTTTGGAACGAGTGGTACGCCGATCATCCCTTGACTAAAATTATGGTTACGCCCTCAAAATCTGCTCCGCCGCAAAATTCATGTGATCAATAAAAATAAGGCCGGTTCAGGACCGGCCTTGGTCATCTGATTTTCATTTAAAGGTTTTAATAGGTCGCCGCTTCTTTTTCGAAACGGTCAACGATCGCCGCAAAATGAGGATCCGTGATAGCTTCTTTTTCGGTCGGCCCCGCATGTATCGAGAAAGCTCTGGTGATAAGATCATAGGCATCTTCTATATATCCCAAAAGGGCATAGCCTCGCGCGACATCGTGCATAATTTCTCCGTTGTCCGATTCCGTTTTCTCTAACGCTCTGAAAATCCTTTCAGCCTCATCTTTTTTCCCAAGGGAAACCAAAGAAAGACCCTTGTACACCCGGCAATATGGATCGGTCTTGTCTTGAACTTCACATTTCAAAGCTGTTTCTACCGCGAGATTGAAATACTTCGCCGCCTTTTCATCATCCCCGGTCAATTTCTCCGTCAATCCAAGCAAATAATATGATATAAACGGGAAATAGTCATGTTCAATAGAATCTTCGTACATCTTCCGGGCTTTATCATAACGTCTCTGTATCATATGAATGTACCCGGAGAAATTGTAAGCACTCGGATCACCCTCGTACTTAATCGCATTTTCAAAATTTTCCAGAGCGACATCGAGTACGCCCAGTTTCAGATAAACTGTCCCCAAATTAAAATAGCCCCGCCCGTAATCGGGTGCCAATTCGATCGCCCGGTGGAGAGTCGCCATCGCCACCGTGTATTTGCGCTGGTCCATATTTATAAGACCCAGAAGCAGCAGTGTCTCGACATCATTGGGAGCATATTTCAAAGTCTGTTTGGCCCAGTCTATTGCTTCTTCATGTTCCCCCTGAATTTCTTTGAGCCATGCCAGAGTCCGGTATCCGATCGCATATTTAGGATTATATTTAATTGCTCTTTTAAACGATTCCTCAGCCCTGCCGAATTCGCCGAGAAACATATAAAACCGGCCTAACGAACGATGCGCTTCCGGTAAATGAGGCGATATCTCTATTGCCTTCCGGGCCTCTTCCTCGGCCAGCTCCAGCTTGCTCTTACTTCGATCATAATATGCCATATACTGAAAAGCATAAACGTCAGACAGGCCGGAATGGGCATAAGCCAATTTGGGATCGATCTCCAGCGCCTTTTCAAACATTTGTTCAGCGAATTTCAAATCTTCAGGCTTATTTGTATGATAATAGTTCTTACCTTTCAGGTAGTAATCATAAGCATTGATATCGGTCTTGAAATACTCGTCGACATCTATCGTATGTACCCCCGATACTTCTTCCAGCTTCGCCGAACACTCTTCCACTGCTTGCGATAATACATTGAAAATATCTTCGGCGTTCGATTCATAATTCTGTCCCGAAATAAGATTTTCCCCATTATCTCCATAGATTGTCAGATTGAGTCTTATCTTTTCTCGCCATTTTAAAATCGATCCCGATATCACATAATCCGACCGGCATCGCTTGAAAACTTCTTTTATATTTCGCGAATAAATACTCGATGGCTCAGCCGAAATAATCAAATCAGTCCGTTTTGAAAGTTCTGTAATCAAATCATCGGTGAATCCCTGACAAAAATATTCCCAGCTGTCATCACCCGATAAGTTCCTCAAATCGACAACAGTAACTGTCTGGCTGGCCGTAATTTTTCCGGATGGCTCCGAATCTGCTCTTAAGCCCCGCTCGATCTGTTCTAAAACTTCCTCAACCGTCTGATATCTGTCCAAAACATTTTTGGTCAGGAGCTTGACTATCATTTCATCCAGCCAGCCCGGTATACTGTCATCGATCTGACTCGGAAAAGACGGCTCCTCGTGCAAAATAGAATATATAATAGCCGCCGGATATTCCCCCTCAAAAGGGCGTCTCCCGGTGAAAAGCTCATACATAATTATCCCGAGACTGAATAGATCGGTCCCATACGAAAGCTTATCATTTGTCAACTGCTCCGGCGCAAGATAATAAAGTGTTCCTTCAATATTTCCATACTGGTCAACGCTGTCGGCATTTATCGTTTTGGCCAGCCCGAAATCCAGTATTTTCGCTTTATTGTCCGATGTTATCCGAACATTTTCCGGCTTCAAATCGCGGTGTATCAAATCTTTATCATGGGCCGCTTTCAGTCCCCGGCAAATCTGACAGATAATATCAATCTTGGTCTTGAAATCGAGCCGGTCATGGCAGTTTCTTAGATCCTCCCCCTCGATAAATTCAAGCGCCATATAATGATGATTATCATGCTCGGCAAATTCTCTTACCTTGACGACATTATCCGAACCTATCTTCGCCGCCGCCGAGGCCTCGTCTTTGAATCGTTTGCGATAAGATTCCGAACTGGAGAATTTCTCATCGATCAACTTAAGCGCAACCTCGGAGCTATCCTCCAGACAAACCGCCCGGTAAACCACACCCATAGCACCGGAGCCGATTATCTCCTTGATTCGATATTTGCCGAATGTTGCGCCCGGACTCAGCATTTTTGAAATTCCCTCTTGATTGAAATGGCGGAAATTCGCCCTTGCGATTTATACCTGTATAGTCTTTATTACGTCTAAATCCGATCCGGTATTCATCAATATAAAAGAGATATACCAATATGCCAAATAATTTACCCGATGAATCGAAACGACTGAAAAAGGCGATGACCGAACTCGTCGCTCTAAATCAAATAGCAAATGCCGTCAATGCCCTCATGTCGGTCGAAGAAATTACGCAGGTTATAATCGATCGTTGCCTTAAAAAAACCGAGGCCTCCCAGGGGGCGGTCTTTTTGCTCGATGAAAAAGACAAGGAAGCCGACAAATTCAAGACTTTCATCCGGGAATTTTCTCCGACCGAGGATAAAATCCCGTTTCATGTCAATGAGAGCCTGACCGGGTGGATTATCAAGAACAAAACTATGTTCGTCACCAATGATCCCGATAATGACGACCGTTTCAAATGGATGCACCTCTCCGATATGGGTATAAATTCTATTCTTGCCGCACCCCTTTTCGCCGGAAAAGGGCTTATCGGCTCCATAATTTTGTTCAACAAAAAAGGGGAGGGGTTCACCGAAGAAGACAAGCGCTTTCTCGGCATCGTCGGCTCCCAGACCGCCAAAGTTATCGAAAATGCCCGCCTGAGAGAACAGGAGCAGCAGTTGATCGCTATCCGTGAGGAAATCAAAGTCGCCCGGACAATTCAGCAAAGACTTCTTCCGCAAACCTCCCTTGATTTAAAAGGTTGTGAAGCCTTAGGAATGAATTACCCTGCCCGCGATGTCGGCGGTGATTATTTCGATATTGTAAAACTTAGCGATGACAAAGTCTTTTTATCGCTTGGAGATGTTTCCGGCAAGGGCGTCCCGGCCGCTATCCTGATGGCCAATGCGCAGGCAGTTCTGAGATCCCAGTTATTTGAAATTACCGAGGTCCCTCTTTCTAAATTGGCCCGAAGTCTCAATCACTTTATCTGCCAGTTTACAGGTCCGGAGCAGTTTATTACCGCCCTTTTCGGATTATACGATTGCAGTAAAAAAACTCTTAATTATATCAATGCCGGCCACGAACCGCCTCTTATCGTTAGAAGTGACGGCCGAATCGAAACTGAATCTCAATCCGACCTGGTTCTGGGCGTTATGGAGGATATTCCCTTCAATGAAAACAGCGTAACCCTGAATCACGGCGATATGTTTATCGTTTTCACCGACGGCATCACCGAGGCCTTTAATGAAAATGATGAGCAGTTTGGTATCGTAAAATTGAAAAATATACTCAAAAATTTAACATCCGAAAGCGCCGATAAAGTAGGCAAAGCGGTCCTTGAGGCCATTCAGACGCATCGCGGTGCAGGTCCCCAAACCGATGATATCACAATGTTGATTTTGAAAGCCAATTAATATAAAAAATAATGCTTGCTCGAGACCGGAAAGACATTATACTTCAATAACTCGACATTTCTCCGAGAATTATAACAGCCCAATAACTTAACGTATTTCTTTCATTGAATTTCGGGAGGAATATAAAATGCTTATGCGAAAGGCCCCAATAAAATTATGTCTCGCCATATTTGTTCTTATCTCTATGGCGGCATTATCAATTCAGGCAAACATTATCAATGTCTCCGATACCGGAGGCGACGACCTTACCGGCGATGGTTCAATAGGTGCTCCCTATCAAACGATCCAGAAAGGCATTGATATGTCGTCCAACAATGATACTGTCTATGTCCATATAGGTGTTTATAGCGGAAATGGCAATCGCGATATAAATCCATCCGGAAAAGAAATATATATATATGCTGAAAATCCGGACACCACGGTCATTGACGTCGGTTCTACATCTTATGATGGCTTTATTTTGCAAACCGGCGAGGATACCGGCACAGTCATTGATGGCTTCCTTATTACCGGCGCCGACCGGGGAATATATCTGCAAAACTGTGGTGCAAAAATCAGAAATTGCGATTTTTCATATAACACATACGGTGTTTACAAATTGGAAGGTACTCAAACACTGGTGGAAAATTGTAATTTCTATATACATAACACCGCCATTCACAGCGAAGTATCGCCATTAAGTGCAATGTATATATGGGATTGCCTTATAGACTCCGCTTCCAATGCCGGCATAGAAGGTGATTTTGAGGTAAGCAATACCACCATAAAATTCTGCCATACCGCCCTGAAAACCGATCCCACATGGCCCGGCTATCAATTTGCTGCATACAATTGCACCATAATAAAGAATCATAGTTTCGCCGTAAAAGCGGGGGACATTTCATATCTGGAAAATTGTATTATTAATGATAATTATGGCGAAATCGTTGACGGATTTTCTTTTAGCTCTCAATATATTCATCTGACTCTTGAGGGTTGCCAGATAACTCATAACAACGGCGGAATTGATCTAAGCGGGGAGGATGTCTATTTGTCCATGCAGAATACTGTATATGACAGCAATTCCACCGGTATTAACTATTCATGCAATTTTAATGGTTCTGTATCAATTGGTAGCTCTGAAATAACAAATACAGGGGGAGATGGAATCAATATAACTTCAACGGCAGGACCGGCATATATCGATTCTTGTCAGATCCTGCGAAATAGTGGATATGGGATATACATTTCATATGCGTCCGCGTTTAGAGCAAGAAACAATACCATTAAAAGTAATCAAACCGGTATATATATAAATGAAGTTACAAATGATGAGAATATTCTAAATAACATCATCTCCCACAATACTCAATATGGCATTGAATTCTCTGTTAAGGGCGGTAAGGCTACTAACATTTCATGTAATAATGTCAGGGCAAACGCCGGCGGAAATTATACAGGTATCGCTGACCAGGGGGGCACGAATGGAAATATCAGTTTAGATCCCCAATACTGTGACGGTCCGAATGATGACCTCAATCTACTGCCCATTTCTCCCTGCCGACCGGGAAATAATTCCTGCGGCGTTTTCATGGGATCCGAATTCGAAGAATGCGGTCTCTACCGACCTCTTGTTGTCACAGCCTATTCACCCGTCAATATAAAAGTTACTGATCCCGAAGGTTTCTATATAGGCAAGGATAAATACGGGACCCTTTCACAAACACTGTTCCCGGCCGATTACTTCGAGGATCCTCCCGATTATAATGACGAAGTAGTTATCTATTACCCAATTGAAGGAGAATATACAATTGAGGTTATTGCGGAAGATGGTGCAGGTTCAGGAGAAACATACTCAGTCGGAGTGAGAATCGACGGATCACTGGAAGTTATAGTTGTTTCCGATGAAAATGTCCCGCCGGAAGAAGAGGCCGATTCATATTCCTATACAGTCGAGGAAGGATACCATTACATGAACGGCGACGCTAATCGAGATGAGGCAGTTAATCTGCTCGATATTACATTCTTAATAAACTACCTGTATAAGGATGGGTTGACTCCATACCCGGAATGGGCCGGTGATTCCAATTGCGACTACACGGTTAACCTTCTTGATATAACTTATGATATTAATTATTTGTATAAGGAAGGTCCCGAGCCCTGCGTCTATACACCTTAAAGGGAAATTAGGCTAAGTTGATTGAAACATGACAAGATTAAAAACCGCCCCAATCCCGGGGGCGGTTTTTTATGTGATTATTTAAAAATATCGTTGAAAAATTCCTGCATGTCCCCCCAGGAATGCTTATCTGCCCATTCATTATAGGCAACACCACTCGATGGATCATCACCCGATCCCGGATTAGTAAAACTGTGCACGGCATCACCGTACATTATCAATTGCCAGTGCGGCTTGACCTTGCCCATCTCTTTAACAAAATCAGCCACCTGCTCCATCGGAACATGCGGGTCAGCGGCCCCGTGACAAACAAGTATCTGACCTTTAATATTAGCCGCATCTTCCGGATTTGGTGTATCCAAATTTCCGTGAAAACTGACTACCCCGCCGACATCGGCACCGCTTCGCGCCAGCTCCAGAACTACACCTCCACCGAAACAGTAACCGATAGCCGCCGTTTTGCTTGCATCAACATCGTTTTGTTTCTTCAATTCATCCAACCCGGCATTTGCCCGACCACGCATAAGCTGCCTGTCCGAGCGGTATTTGGTCGCCAGTTGAGAAGCTTCCTGTGCATTTACTGCTCGCACTCCTTTGCCGTAGATGTCTGCCGCAAATGCGACATATCCCATTTCAGCCAGTTGCTTCGCACGCGATTTGGCGTATTCGCCGAGCCCCATCCACTCATGCACTACCAGTACTCCCGGGCGTTTCCCATCCATTGTATCATCGTATGCCAGAAACCCCTCCAGAACAGTGCCCTCATGAGCATATTCAACATCTTTTGTTACAATTTCCGCAAAAACCGAAGTTGCCATCATCAATACAGCGGCAATCACTGCAAATCCCAGCAATCTCATTTTAATCTCCTTTTTAAATGATCAATAATCAGGGTACCTTGTTAACCATAAAACATCGACCGGCAAACAAATGTTCATGAAAAAAAGGCGGGGCAAAACCCCGCCTTGAAAATAATTCTTATTACTATTAATTAATCAATCAACCAGTCGCGACTCCGGAATACTGTCAGCTGCGGCCGGAAGCTTGAACTGCTCCGGCCTGACCTCTACCACCGTTTCCAGCCAGCTTTCCGGATAACCCTCACCCTGCGGGCGCCCGGTCGAATCCTTTACATATCCGTCATTGTACTTGCATATCAAAGCCTCGCCAAGCTCTGTCCATTTGTCCACCACTATCTCCGCATGGTAGTTCGAATATTCTGTCAAAAACTGTGTCATCATTTCCCGGTCTTTGTCATACAATGCCAGCGCCGTTTGCTCGACTGTCGGTTGAAGCGCCAAAAACTGCGACTCCAGCTCCTTTTGTACTTTCTGAATATCCTTCTTCATCCAGCTGTATTTCAAGTTAGCATAATTTGCCACGAAATTGAAAACCCACCAGGCTGATTCCCACGAAAAATCCTGTAACGACCCCGTCATAAATGACTGCGGTAGTTTATCTATCCCGCAGTAAAATGGTATATACACCGTAAAATATGTATCATCCATGCCGTACCAGTACACGCCTCCGATTGGATCCGGAAGCCAGTCTCGCGATTGCGAAACAAAGGTGAATGCCGTCTGCTGGGTGGAAATCGGACGCTCCCACGTATATTCGACCGAATCGACCGTAAAATACATCGGCCGCCACCGGTTCGGCGTCCCGTACGGTCCGGCGTCGACACCTCTGGTCATATCCCACGGTGTCCCCTCATAATGATCCCGCATCAGGGCAAAAATATCTTCTATAGATAATTTCTCATCCGGCTTGATCCATAGCGGATATTCCTCTGCACCTCCAACCGCACGATGATAATCAGGGGAGAGGTTCATCGACGGTGCCGCCCGGCGGAATATCGACCAGACCCGCATCGCACCGTAACGCTTATTCTTTGGAGTTGACGGATGATAGACTTCATTGAACTTGAACGGCTCGCCCGAATCCGAATCATAATATCCTTTTTCTACCGCGAACGATATAACATTATCCGAATACATACAGTTTTCCGGATCATCCAGCGGAAATTCACCGATCACCGTTTTATTGGCATGAGCGCAAATATATCCGTTCGGCACCTTCCGTGCAACCCAGATCGCACCATCACCGCCCTCACCCGGCCCGATCATTTCCATTATCCAGACCTCTTTCGGATCCGCGATCGAAAACGACTCACCTGTCGAACGATATCCATATCTATCCACCAAATCCGTCATCACCTCAATCGCCTCTCTCGCCGTTTTTGCTCTCTGGAGCGCAAGCCACATCAAATCCCAGTAATGCAGCAATCCTTCCGGGTTCCGCAGTTCCTTGCGCCCGTCGAATGTCGTTTCACTTATTGCCAGTTGATGCTCGTTCATCAAATCTACAACTGCATAAGTATGCTCCACCTGGTCGATCCATCCTCTTATCTCACCGCCCCAGTTCTTGATTGCCAGCGAGTCCCCTTCGGGATAATCTGCCGCCGGTTCGTATTCCATATGCGGCAAAAACTCACCGTCGCAGGTATATGTAACCGATGTCGATCCGTCCATCGAGGCACCTTTCGTCACAAGTATATTCGTGCATGCAAAAACGGTCCCGAATGTAACCAGCAGTAACATCCCGCATACCGCCGTTACTTTCCGAAAACTCATAGCGGCCCCTTTCATTGATGTTGTAGTAGTTTTTTGTAGATTAATTAAAAATTGCGCCGACCGCAATCCAAATATAGGCGAGAATTCAAATTGTGATATTATGAAAAATTTCTATTTCTTAAGCCATTCCACCGCCTCATCGGCATTATTGAAAAGCTCTACCAAAAATCCCCGGTTCCGCATAACATTAGTCACGAACTCAATATCCGGCTTGACACCTTCCTCATCAACAACTGCAATCTTCAGACCTGCCGGAAAATCCCAGGTCGTGAAATTTTTACCGAATTCATACAAATCGAGCGTCGAGCCCGGCATCATTGGCTCCTCTTTGGAAGTATCGACTACCAGACGTTTATAACCTGTTCCCCTGCAAAGTTCAATCGCTTCCACTCGTGAATCAAGATGCTCCTGGTGGCTCGAACCGCCCAAAAACCGAAGATAAATCAACTCATTACTACCGTCCTGCGATATCTCGTAAGGCATACATTATCTCCTGCGCCGCAGTGGTTGCCCAACAATGCTGTTTAGATAAAAAAACCAAAATCCCTATGGGCTTGTCAGAGACACCGATTAAGTTTAGTTGAATGTGCGCTTAACCCTTGATAAAAAGCCCGTACCGCTAACTTGGTGGCTTATCCTTCTATCCGGTATCCTGTCCCTTCTGTTGATACCGATAAATTACTCTTACCTTATTTCTTTGTCAAGCTTTATATTTTGATAGGATGCTACTTGATAAAGGGGCGGACCTTTAAATACCGCCCTTGATAGCCCTTTAATGCGGCAAAGCCCCCTCATTGCCTCAAAAACACCCCCTAATATCCTCCTTCTTCTTTCTCCTTGGAACCTTCTTTTTCCTCCATCATACCATGCATCTGCTCATTATGCATCATCGACATCATGTTGTTCATCATCTTGCTCTGATTTTTCATGTTCTGGTCCATTTTTTCCATCATCTGCATGTGGGCCTGCATTGCTCGCTGAAGTGAATCCATGCCCTCGATCTTCATCATTTCATTGAAATGCTGCTTCATCATATCAAAATTGTTCGCTACTTTCTGATGCTGCTCGGACATGTTCCCCATCATCATATTGAACTTTTCACTCTTTTCCTTGTCGGACATCTTAGATATCATGGTCGTGTCTTTATCTTTCGACTTATCGCCGTGCATATCAGCAACCGTAAACGAGGCCAGACCGAATGCCAGCAGTGCCGCAATAATAAATACAAACTGAATCTTTCTCATTATATCCTCCTTGTTTAAGATTCAATTATTATTGGTTGCAAACCCGGTGCCAAAATTGAGGGGCCCATTTAACCTATTGTTATATATAGACATAGCAAGAGACCGCCTATCCCGAATCAGCCCGGCCGGCTAATATGTGTACATTCTTCACACCCATTTGCCATTTCGTATTGACAGTTTTTCACATCGATTCTATATTTATATAAAGGCCGGATTTACGATAGCACGGGAGGGCAACAACCATGAGAACATATCATATAATCTTAACTACCTTACTCTGCCTCGGCCTTATACTATCTATCTCCTGTTCCGAGGAAGACAATCCTGTCAATAATGCCCCGTCGATCACCGTCACCGCTCCCAACGGCGGCGAAATCTGGCATGTCGGCACGACACAGGATATAGTTTGGGTAACAACCGGAAATATTCCTCATATCGATATTGAATGTACCTATGATGGCGGTACTAACTGGGAAGTTATTCTGGACTCCACCGATAATTCCGGCACCTTATCCTGGAAAGTGAAAGATACGACTTCTACCGAATGTATGATTCGTATTTCCGACGCCTATGATGGTAATCCGGCCGATATGAGCAACGGTACTTTCACCATCCAGCCCCTTCGTCCCCATCCCGGCCCATGGTCCGGAAACAGCAGTTTCGGGACCATCAGCTTCATCGTCAGTGAAGACAGTACAATGATAGAGGAAATCTCTTATAACTTTTCCAATTATGGCTGCGGTGGAAATATTGTCGGCGGAACCCATACTATTGAAAATCCGTCCGGATGGCCCATTACCAATGCCGAAATTGATATTACCAATGATCTTACCGGGGGAGACTACACGATTACCATCACCGGTACTTTCCTCGGGGCAGGTAACTGGATATCCGGGAGATTTACGGCTGTCATCGAGGGTACAACCTGCACCGGTTCCTGGACCGCCACCCCGGAGGAAGTTAGCATCAAGGCCTATTCAAATTAACTTTATCCCAAAAGCAGGGGAGCCAGATTACAATTTTAATCAAAGAGGAATGACTCTAAAAGTATAACAGGTCTTCAAATTTGCTGTTCTACTATTTTGGGGATATGCCTTAAAAGATACTTGACATATTCAGCGACATTTGTTACTTAATACTATCCATCCGCGATTATATTCAAAACGCTCCCTAAAAAATATCGAGTTTTGGTATATGTGCCATACTCGCATTGGTAAAAAAATTATGGTAAGGTGAAGAGCCCACAGTGCTTAGGCTATGTCCACTGGACGACGCTTTTAAGTATTAGTATTTTTTAGATAATAAGATAGGTTGCTTCGTCTCTATTGATGACTTATAGGGAGGATATAATGATTACTCGTTCTTCAATAAAAGATATAATTGCAAAAATATTTCATCACTTGTGTCTTTTACGAAATAGTAACCATAAATTTATATATGTCAGATACTATTGCGTAATTCTGGTTATACTTGGCTTACTTGAATTTGGTTGCCGGGCTAATGCTCAGTCTTATGATGTCGAAAATAATATCCCTCCTCAAAGGCATACTGAAAAAAGTAAAAGATATATATCCAGTCCTTTTTTTGATGAAAAATATAAACTTCTTGTTGATAGGGCTTGCGAAAATGGTAGTGTCATTATAGATATTAAGATAGAAGGCGCCTCCGCTCCATTTTCGATCTTGTCTTCAAACGATACAATATTCGTTTCTTTGATAGCTTCAGCATTCAAAGAAAATAAACAGATGAACACTAATATAGTAATTCCATATAAATTTAATATCTGTGTAACCATGGAAAAAGATACTGCATGGTATTCCGTTTCAGCAGACTCCAAATCAAAAGTATTTATTATCGATGTTGTCAAAAGAGCACCATTTATCGAATTGGAATCTGTGCTCGAACTGCCTGAAAATATATTCTGGATCCAGCAGAAAGGCTCATTAAGTTCGAGAGTCATTGGCAAAATTATAAAGCAAATAGAAAAGGAAAAACTCGGCCAATATATAGTACTGGATGAAGGATATTATAGGTGCTTTCCTTCCAAATATATAAGAAAAAAGGGAAATAGAAACAAAACATCGACCGGAAATATCATTGTTTTTAAATATAAAAATAGAGCTATATCTACGCGCCGCGAAATTGAAAATATAGTAGAGGACTATGATGCAAAAGTTCAATTTGATATTGACTTCTTCGATAAAATATAGGTGAACAGGAAAGAATCTCTTTTCTCTCACCGAACAGGATTATTTCCCGATGTTGACTAAATTATTAATATCATTATTTATTTCGTTGCTGCCAAGCCTGGCAGTCTCTTACGACTGTAATGAAAAAGCCGTGCGAATGATGCTCGACGGATTGGATATTTATAATTCAGGAAACCTTGATAGTGCAGAGATTCTCTTTAAAAACGCAAAAGAATTGGATCCGGTGTGTCCGGAAATTGGCATCTGTATGGGAAAGGTATTGTTTTCCCGGGGAAAGAAACTTAAGCAGGAAAAGAACTATGATGATGTTGGAAGAATATTTTCCTCCGCCTTGAAATATTTCAAAAGCGTCATTGATATCGAGCCTGAAAATATAAATGCCATTGTAAATGCTGGAATGGTTTACTATGAACTTAATAAATTCGAAAAAGCGCGGGCGTATTTTGAAAAAGCCCTTGAAATTGAACCTCTTAATCCGATAGCGCTTCAGAATATGGGTAATGTGTCCTTCTGGGATAATCTGGATAATAAGATGCCGGACCACCAGTCCTGTATAGATTACTGGAAGCAGGCAATCGCGACGGGAAAACTCGATTCAATAAATAGCGCGATTGTCTGGAAAAACATAGGAATAGCCTTTTACCAAAAAGCTCAAATTGACAGTGCAATTGCATCTTATAGGAGATCTATGACTCTTGATTCGGAATCACCAGATACATATGTATGGATTGGTCGCGCTCTAGCTGTTTTGGATCTTGATAGTGCAATAACTTATTATAAGAAAGCCATTGACATTGACAGTCTGTGTACTCAGGCATTCGAAGCTTGGGTTGAGGCTCTGTATATAAAAAAAGACGAGTCGTCTTTTTTGTTCAAAGAAAAAACAAAGGAATTGAGAGACTTATTAACTGATGCAATAAAGCGGGATCCTGAAAACCAGGCGAGATACCATTTGTTTAAGGGGCATCTATTTCTTGCAGAGAAGAGGTACACACTGGCAGAAATGGAATATCAAAAGGCAAAAAACCTTGATTCAACCTTGCGGATCCCTGATATCAATTAAAATTTGCGTGACCATATTAATGAAACCATACATAAATATCTCAAATAAACAATCCCGTTCACTTTCCCTACCAAACCGATGGTAAATTGTTTTAGTGCCCCCTATATAGACAGGGGCTATAAATATGTCTTGGAGGGATACTGATGGCTTTATTTAACGAACCAGAATACTGTATATTGAAAAAAAGGGCCAAACCCGCAATTTTACTACAAAATTGATAGCTCAAAAACTGTTTTTTGACGAAACAAACCCATTTTATTTCCGCAGAATGGCAAAATGTGATACAAAATTAATAGTACCCTATCCTGCCAGGATTTTCTCCTTCACCTTTTCGCCAAGCGAACGGCATTCAGAACGGACTTCATCATCCGGCACATATTTCGTTGCCAGACCTTCGTCGATTACCTCAATGTTCATCGACTCCAGCCACTCATTGAGCTTTACATTGATGCCCTTCTTCCAGCCGTACGACCCGAACGATGCCCCGATCTTATTCTGGGGATTGAGCCCCCGGGCGTATGTCAGCATATCGGCCAGCTTCGGCAAAATCTCGGAGTTGAGCACCGATGACCCGATCAGAACCGCTTTTGCATCCAGCAGATCAACGACGATATCGCTCCGATGATTATACCGGAGGTTATATACCTTTACCGATACGCCGTCACCGGCCAATCCCTCAGCCACCGCCCGCGCCATCTTCGCCGTACTGTCCCACATCGTATCATACACCACAATCGCCTTCTTCTTCGTCTCTCCGTACGCCCAGGAATTATAATCCTCGAAACACCGCGCAATATTCTGTCTCCATATCACACCGTGATCCGGCGCCAGCAAATCAAACTCCCATTCTTTTTGTTTCAGCTTATCGAGAAACTTCTGCACCGGCTTGGATACCGGAAGAAAAATATTGGCGTAGTACTTCTTCGACTGAAACATCAGCTCCCCGACATCTTCGACCTCGTCATCGAATCTCTCACTCGTTGCAAAGTGCTGTCCGAAAATATCGTTCGAAATCAGGATCTTGTCTTCAACCAGGTACGATGCCATACTCTCCGGCCAGTGCAGCATCGAGGATTGAATAAAATGCACCGTCTTGCCGCCAAGCTCGATTGTATCATCTTCCTTGATAATTTCTATCGGCCAATCACTGATATCACCGAAATGCTCCTCCAGCGCAGTTTTGCATGTCCGCGTCAAAAAGATCTTTTCCGGCTTTGCGGCCTCAATCATTTTCGGAAGCGAACCCGAATGATCCATCTCCGCATGATTGACGATTATGTAGTCGATACTTTCCGGCTCTGTTATTTTCTTGAGATGTTCGATGAATTCATCGAAATATTCAACTTTAACCGTATCAAAGAGCGCCGTCTTGTTTTCGCCTTTCGCCAGGTAAGCATTATATGTCGAACCTTTTTCGGTCTGGTAGCCGTGGAAATCTCGCAGATTCCAGTCAACCACTCCCACCCAGTATACATTTTTCTTTATTTCTACAGGATGCATATCAATCTATCACTCCAATCAATTTCTTTTCGAATTAAGTCAGCCTGTCAGTTATTGTATAACAACAGATCAGTAATTATGTGTCCCGAAAACCACTTCTTTTCCGAAATTTTCCTTAATAAGTCCCGCCAGCTTATCGAAATCGAGCGGACAATCGCCGGTCTTTTTAGCCTTCACGACACAGGTTCCGAAAAATATCGTGTCGTAATCCCTGTCAAGCGAATCGGCAATACAATTCATGAGTTGTATTTTCGGCATTGTCAGCCCCGGGCAATCCCCGCAGTTGCCGAGCGCTACTAGGTCGATTTCATCATCATCTTTAAAACGCGCAAACTCACCCTCTCGAAGCTTGATTGCTTTCAGGCATTTTTCGCACGCAATACAAAGCTGATCCTGAATTCGCTTACATCCGATTATTGCTATCTTGGCCATTTAAAAATCCTCCGCGTTGCAATCCGATATTTTCATTTCAATCAAAGTAATAACAATAAAGCCCAATTTCAAGCTTTTCCCACCCAAAGAGGAGTCGTAACCTCTTGTATTCTGTGCAGTTATTGAACATTCCCGGCCTTATAAGAAAATATCGCCTTAACAATTTCGAAAAGGTACCCCGCTTGCGCTATATAGACTCGGCAAATGTAGAAAGGAGAAAGTAAATCAATGATATTTAACAACTTGGAAGCCGCCTAACAGCGGGAGAAAGGATGATAACTATGCAAAAAAGGCTAACGAATTTCACAATCTTGACATTGCTTTTCATTTTTGTCGGATTAACCGCCCTCCCATCCCAAGCCGCCAACGTCATTGTTGAAAGCAAGGATATTGAGCCGGGCCAGTCATTTTCTCTTAAAGTGTATCTTGATGATAATGACGTCTTAATCAACACTTTAAGAGTTCCTCTAAAGTTTGACAGCGATGTCTTAACATGTCTTTATGTTGATTTCGGGGGCTCATTGAAAACTTCCGATATGGAAGGATATTATAAGATCAACGATGGGGAAGTTGAATTTTCATATATTCCTCCGGTCGGCAGCCCTATGCCCGCCATAACCGCTGATTCCGGTCTCTTGGCCACGATTTATTTCAGTGTCGCATCCGATGCCACGCCGACAGTGACATCTATCGATTCCATTGACCAGGAAACCGAATATGTTCAGTACGGCAAAAGCATTTACGTCTGGCGTAAAGTAGAGTTTGCCGGCGATATCTCGCATCTTCCGGATTTCACTTCAGGCGTTCTGTCTGTCAGCTCGCCGACCGATATCGATGACGATTCCGATAATCTTCTACCGGGGCAGTTCGCTCTCACGCAGAATTACCCAAATCCGTTTAATCCTTATACCAAAATATCATTCAGCCTTCCCGATAAAAGCGCGGTCAGGCTTGAAATATTCAATATTTTAGGGCAGGTTGTGGACATTTTGGCAGACGGCAATTTCGAAGCCGGGACCCATGAGGTTACCTGGGACGCTTCCGGAGTGCCCAGCGGGATTTACTTCTACAAGTTGAGCGCCGGCAGCGAATCTATGACGAAAAAGATGCTCTTTTTGAAATAACATTTTTGCGAAAAATGCCGATTATTAATGAGGACAGCCATAATACGGTGTCCTCATTTTTTATTGGTGAAAATGCAGCAAACGGCAAAAAAAACAGAGTTTCCGGATATTCCCGATTTTCAAGTTCAGGGCAAAATTGGCGAAGGGGGTATTGCCGAGATATTTAAAGCACGCCAGGTATCTCTGGATCGTGATGTTGCTATCAAAATGCTCTTTTCCAACCTCACGACCGATCCCGATATCGTCCGCCGCTTCAATCTGGAATCAAAAACGATCGCCAAACTCAATCATCCCAACATAGTTCATGTAATTGGCAGAGGGCAGAAAGAAGGGCGTTACTATTTCATAATGGAATACGTTGACGGCACCTCATTCAAAGATATTATTTATTCATCAAAATTCAATGTAAAACAGAAACTGGAAATAATTGTCTCGGTTCTAAAGGCTCTCGATTATGCCCACAAAAATGGTGTCATCCATCGTGATATAAAACCTGCCAATATTCTCGTTGATAAGCAGGGTAACGCTCTGGTCGCTGATTTCGGTATAGCCCATATTGTGAATAAAGGAGATCAGGAAGTTACCAGTTCGGATGTTATTATGGGCACGATGGCATACATGTCACCGGAACAGAAGGTTTCTTCTGCTCATGTCGATGCGACGACCGACATATATGCGGTAGGTATAATGCTGTATGAAATACTCATGGGCAAACGCCCCATGGGTTGCTTCAAATTGCCTTCACAAATAGATCCCAAAATACCGAAACGCTTCGATGAAATTATCTCCAAATGCCTCAGCCAGGATCCCGCCAGTCGCTATCAAAATACCGTCGACCTGAAAAATGACCTCTTAAATATGATTTCAGGAAAACAGACGGCACATAGCAATACCAGCTCAGCTGCCGGAGTAGATTCATTTATTGGAAAATGCCAGTATCTCGATACGCTCAAGGAAACTAAGTACAGCACGACTATGCTTGTCGAGAATAAAGAATCGCAGGAACTATTCGTTATTAAGAAAAATTCCAAAAGCGGTCAGGGACTGAAAGAAGCCAAATTACTGGGTAATCTAAATCATGAAAATATAATAAAGATTTATGGGGCGGGCGGTGACAACCGGAAGATGGTTACTGTCATGGAATATGCTTCCGGCGGATCTCTGGCTGACCGAATGGTGCAGCCATATGAATTCAAAAAGGCTATGGAAATTGTCATAGCCGTTGCTGACGCCCTCGAAGTTGCTTTAAAGAACGGTATAATTCATGGAAATCTGCGACCTTCGAATATATTGTTTAATAAAGATAATGCCGTCAAAGTGACAGATTTTGGACTCCCGCCGCATTACAATTTGATGGAAAAAAACTGGTATGCTGCGCCGGAAAAAAGAGTCAGCATGCAGGGCGATGTGTACGGATTGGGCGTAATTTTATACCAACTGCTTTTTGGGAAAAATCCTGTCTATGACAGGTCAAGTAATCTGCATGTCGATAAATCCGTTGCTGGTATTCCGATGGGCTTCGATACGATCCTCTCCAAAATGCTCGCCATAAGGGTGGCCAAGAGATATCGAAATATCGAAGAATTTCTGGAAGATTGGGATGAATTGCAGAAAAACATGATCGACTCGAAAAAGAGGCATCAACCGATCAGGACCAAAAAGAAAAGCAGTGGAGAAAAGAAAGCAGCCGTCATAATTGCTGTTATCGGAATACTGATTACTCTGCTGATATTACTGTATCGAGCCGGCGTATTTTAGTAAACATCCGACTTTGGATTATGAGTGGGGCTGGAGGAAAATCGATCAGCCCTTATTTTTTGTCCAATATAATACGGCTCTTTTAAGTATGATCTTTAACCGCCGGAGCACAGGAATTAAAGATGGCCGATAGAAAACAATTCAGTAATTTAAGAATTGGGGAATTGCCTCGATTGGAATTCTTATCCATCGATACTCTTACCTTTCACGAAGATCCCGATAATGGGCGGCTTTTACGGCTGGTCGATCGTCTCGGGTCAGAAAAGATATTAAAAAATCCACCTATAGTTGCCAATTTCAATGGAGTCGATAAAAATATAATCCTCGACGGTGCTAACCGTGTGACAGCCATGTTGAAACTTGGATTCCAACACCTGTTAGTCCAGTTGGTTTCAATCGAAAATCCACTTCTGGGCATCCAATGCTGGCATCACGCGGTAGAAAAATTTGATAAAGAGTACTTTATTAAAAAACTAAATAGGCTTGATGGAGTAAAGACGGAATCAGATCGTGATTTCAAATTGGTCGATAATGATTATTATGCTGTTAATCAGGATCCTGCTATAATGTGCCGGATGATTTTTAGAGATAATTCAACTGTGATTATTAAATCTGAAGCCGATCTCCTCACCCGTGTAAAGCTGCTAAATGAGATAACAGAATGGTATCTTGGCGAACAATTGTCCGACCGGGTAAGCTATATAAATCTGGATCACCTGAAAAGGCACTATCCGGACTTTCAGACATTAATAGCATTCCGGCCCTACTCCAAAGGGGAGTTTCGTCAGATAATTGATGCCGGCTTGAAAATGCCGGCCGGCGTTACCAGAGTTTTTCTTCCGAAGCGTGCCCTTGGATTAAATATCCCGCTTGAGTTCCTTAAATCGAATCTGACGCTTGCCGAAAAAAACCGGTGGCTGGAGGAGCAGATTTTGCGGAAAGTTCGTGATAAATCGATACGCTTTTATAGCGAGCCAACTTTTGTCTTTGACGAATAGCATCTTATTCATAAAGGAGAAGCCGATGGATAACAAGATTATTTTACCGCCCAGTGAAATGCCCAAGCAATGGTACAATGTCATACCGGATCTACCACGTCCACTTGATCCGCCGCTGCATCCGGGAACCGGAAAACCTGTTGGACCGGAAGATTTGGCGCCGCTTTTTCCGATGGAGTTAATTAAGCAGGAAGTTTCAAGTGAGAGATGGATAGATATTCCGGAAGAAATACTGAATGCGTACAGTATATGGCGGCCGTCACCTCTGGTGAGAGCCCGGAGGTTGGAGCAATTATTGGATACGCCTGCCGAAATTTATTACAAAAATGAATCGGTATCTCCGGCCGGAAGCCATAAACCCAATACGGCTGTCGCCCAGGCTTATTATAACAAGCAGGAAGGCGTTAAAAGACTGACGACCGAAACAGGTGCAGGTCAATGGGGTTCGGCGCTGTCATTTTCCTGTAGCCTTTTTGGTATGGAATGTACCGTATATATGGTAAGGGTCAGTTTTGAACAGAAACCTTACCGGCGCGTTTTGATGGAAACCTGGGGAGCCGACGTATTCGCGAGCCCGACCAATAAGACCAAGAGCGGACAGCAAATATTGTCGGACAATCCCGATTCGCCCGGATCGCTTGGCATCGCTATATCGGAAGCCGTCGAGGATGCGGCAACTCACGATGACGCGCATTATTCGCTCGGATCGGTACTGAATCATGTCATTTTGCACCAGACTATTACCGGGCTGGAAACAAAAAAACAGCTTGATATGATTGACGTTAAACCGGATATCCTGATTGGATGTGTCGGCGGCGGAAGTAACTTTTCGGGATTCGTTTTTCCTTTTATCCCCGATAAAATGGGCGGTCAGAATATTCGTATGATTGCCGTTGAGCCGACCGCCTGTCCGACATTGACTCGCGGTATCTACGATTATGATTTTGGTGATTCTATCGGCCTAACGCCGCTGATGAAGATGCATACGCTGGGACACAGTTTTGTACCTGCCCCGATTCATGCCGGTGGGCTGCGCTACCACGGTGACGCACCTTTATTATGCCTGCTCCATAAAGAGAAATTGATTGATGCTGTTGCTTATGACCAGACAGACATATTCGATGCCGCTATCAAGTTCTCTCGGACCGAGGGAATTCTTCCCGCTCCGGAAAGTTCCCATGCCATAAAGTGTGCTGTTGACGAAGCTCTTAAGTGCAAAGAGACAGGGGAGAAGAAGGTTATTGCATTTTTACTGAGCGGTCACGGATTTTTCGATCTCGCTGCTTACGAAAACTACTTGAGCGGAAAAATAATAGACAGCGCCTTTCCTGAAGAGGAAATCAAAAAGATTTCCGAACGTCTACCAAAAATACAGTCTTAAAGCGTAGATCGTAAAGGCGGGTGAGAGCCCGCCTTTTACATTTATTAATTGGCCTGGTAATACTCCATTGCTTTCGGCATATGATCCTTGATATTTTGAATCCGGGTTTCATGCGCCGGATGGGTGCTCAAGAATTCAGGAGGCGCACCACCACTGCTCATTTTTGCCATTCTTTCCCAGAACGATACCGCCGTCCTCGGATCATAACCGGCCATGGCCATGAAAATCAGTCCCATTTGATCGGCTTCGGATTCATGAAGTCGACTATACGGCAGAAGGACCCCCACATTTGCTCCAATGCCGTAAGCAAGGCGAAAAAGTGACTGAGTTTCTTCCAATTTATCGTTGATCAACTGATCCAGCGCGACACTTCCAAATTGCGCAAGCAGTGATTGACTCATGCGTTCATTACCGTGATTAGCAATAGCATGCGCAATCTCATGGCCCATAACTACGGCCAATCCTGTTTCATTTTGTGTAACAGGCAGAATTCCTGTATAAATAACGACCTTTCCACCCGGCATGCACCAGGCATTTACAAGAGAATCTTTGACAAGATTAAATTCCCATTCATAGCCGTTTAATTGGTCAGCCATATTATGATTTGCAAAATATTGTTCTACGGCATTTTGAATTCTACTTCCGACTCTATTGACCATAATTGCTTCATCGGTCCCATTGACGACTTTGTGAGATTGAAGAAACTGATCATATTGCTGAAAACTCATTGATAGAAGGGAAGAGGATGGAATTAAATTCAAGCTGCTTCTACCTGTGATTGGCACAGTGGCGCAGGCGGCGACAAGCATAAAAAGTAATAGCGAGATTAGCGCATATTTGGAATTAGTTAAGTGGCGCATCAGATCTCCATATCTTAAGATTTAATAAGTTATTTAAGGATAATAGAATTGAATTTATCAAATCAACAGCTTTATTCATTATTCGTCAAAATCATATAATTCCCACATTTCATATAAATAGGGGCCGTCCACAGGTCCCGGACGATACTTTTCCCACTTTACAAGCCCAAAATTCGGTGCCAGATAATAATAGTACAACTCCGGGAAAGTGGTACCGACAGTTAGACGATAACAGTAACAGGTAAATTCGGAATATGGAACAGATACCACTGTATCAACATCAAATACCGACATATTTCCGGATGTGTCAGACTCATAATAATATGTTTCACCAATTCTTGCCGGGTATTTGGCCCATAGGTTATTGCCAATGAGGATTGAATCTCCGGATATTTTTCTTCGGTAGAGCCCGGCGTCAAGATTGGCAAATGCAATGTCCGAATCGATCGTATCCCCGTCAATAACATACTCTGCAGCAAACCAGTTTTCGCCGTTTATTGTTATCTCATCACTTAGGAGGATCTTAAAATCGTTTTCGTCGATCAGGATACCATCAGGGCTATATGTCGTAAGCGTCCCTTCCCATTTAAAATCGAGGCTGAGAGGCATTATCAGCACGTTTTCCCCATTAATACCGCGGTCTTCTGTACATGAGATAAGTATCGCTGTAAGAAATGTAAATACTAATATGGATCTATACATTATTAAGCTCCAAGATTCAGAACGTTAGAAAAGGAAATTGGTTCAAGGAAATTTATTTCGGAATTCGCTTTTTTAATTTGGCCCATGTGTCTGTAATCAGGAAGCTTTCATCCATGTTATATATCATTCTCACAAACTTCTTCATCGGTACGGCAAAAGTCAGAATATCCTTTTTTACACACTTTCTTGCCGAGATATCGAACATTCCAAAAATCGCCCGAGGAGATTCTTTTTGAGATTCCATATATGGGTAATAAACAATTGAAGAGCATCCGGAGCAATTCGGCGAAATAACCCCATGCGGAGTTGCTTCATCGAAATTAGCCAGTATAAACAGCCCCGCGAGAACATCCCCCGATGCAAAAAATACGACTCCAAGCGGATCATCAATCTTTTCAAGATTGCCCCAGCGCTTGAATACTATATATTTTTCCCGCACTTTAAACGGCGGCAGGCTTTTGTAAGATTCTTTTACAAGCTCCGCGGTTTTCTTGTGACGGATACCCTCCATTTCATCTTTTCCGCATGAAAGGAAATATTCGAAATCAGGGCGCGGCTCCGGATCAAAGCCGAGATATTGACGGCCGCCTCCACACCCGATAGATTCTTTATTGAATAATAAAGGGTGGCCATTTCTGACGCGAGTTAACTGGCAAATGAAACATTGCCAGCTGCCGGATGATTCTGCCTTGGGAGCGATCTTATCATTGTCCGTATAGTAGAATATCAGCGGATGCTCGGTGCCGGGGAAATATTTATCCCACTTCCGGATAAAATCGTCTTTAATCTTTAAATCCATTGTCCATATATGTTAATTATGCAGAGCATATTAGTCAATTGTAATATCTTACACATAATTTTATATTAAACAGGTAATCATTTTTTCCAATTTGTTTACTATTAAACCTTGAATATCATAGCAATTTATTATATAATTCGTAATTAATTTGACCGCAATATCATATGAACTATCAACCCGTACCAAAATATCGCCTTTCCGTAATTGCTCTTCTTGCATTAATAACCATATCTGCCGTAGTAGGATGTGGAAAAGATGAGAAATCTGACACTCCTGCTCGGGAAGTCAAGGTCGATCTATCGACCATAAAGGAGCGCGATAACTTAAAAGCAATTATGACCTATAGTGCGACAACTTACTTTATGTATCGGGGCCGTCCCATGGGTTATGAATATGAGTTAATGAACCTACTGACTAATGAATTGGACCTCGACCTTGAAATAGTTATCGCCCGTAATCTCGATAGCATGTTTGCCATGCTGCGCCGTGGTGACGGTGATATAATCGCACATGGATTGACCGTAACCAAGGAAAGGCATGAATTAGTTGCCTTTACTGAAGAACATCTTACAACATATCAGGTACTGGTACAAAGGCTGCCGGAAAATTGGCGTGCGATGAAACGTCACGAAATTGAAGAAGCGCTGATTCGAAATCCGGTGGAACTCGCCGGAAAAAAGGTCCATGTAAGACATGGATCTTCATATTTCCATCGCCTCGTAAATCTATCTGAAGAAATTGGTGAAGACATTGATATTGTAATCGTCCCCGGTGATTTGGAAACCGAGGATCTTATTAGAATGGTCGCCAATGGTGAAATAGAATATACTGTCTCCGATCATAATATCGCAGCCATAAACGAGACTTATTATGATAATCTGGATGTCGAAACAGCAATAAGTCTCCCGCAAAGAATCGCATGGGCTGTAAGGAAATCCTCTCCAAAATTATTGAAGGCTGTAAACAACTGGTTAAATGAAAATCGCGGCACGACTGAGTTTAATGTAATTTATAACAAATATTTCGAAAATGAGAAAGCATTTGCAGGGCGGGTAGGGAGCGAATATTATTCAAAGGCAACCGGCCAGATTTCTAAATATGATTCATTGATGAAAGAATATTCAAAAACGATCGGCTGGGATTGGAGACTCCTGGCATCGATGATTTATCAGGAATCCAGATTCAGACCGGAGTCAAATTCCTGGGCCGGAGCCCGGGGACTCATGCAGCTTATGCCGCGAACCGCGAAAGAATTTGGGGCGGAAAATCCCGATGATCCCCGGCAAAGTATTAAGGCGGGCACTTTGTATCTAAATTATCTCCTTGAAATATGGGAAGACGTCCCGGATTCACTGGATAAAATAAAGTTCATGCTGGCCTCATACAATGTGGGTGAAAATCATGTTAAGGATGCTCAAAGGCTGGCCGAAAAATATAATGCTGATCCCGATCAATGGGAAGAAAATGTCGCCAAATACTTACTTCTTAAATCCCGAGAGAAATATTATAACGACGAAGTTGTATTATATGGTTACTGCCGGGGAGAAGAGCCGTATAATTATGTCCGGGAAATTTTGGATCGGTATGCTCAATATAAGAAGGTCATCCCATTAAATTAATCTAAAAACTTTCCTCGTCAGCGGGGAACTTTTCGGATTTAACATCATCCACAAATTCTTTCGCTGCCTTTTCTATGGTAGCGGGCAGGTCAGCATAGCGGCGAACAAATCGCGGTTTGAATTCATCATATAATCCGAGAATGTCATTAATGACAAGAACCTGGCCGTCGCACTCTTTTCCGGCCCCGATTCCAATGGTGGGCATTTTAACTTCTTTTGTTATCTGCGTTGCCGTGTCGGAGCGAACCAACTCGAGTACAATTCCAAAGACACCCGCTTCCTCAAGCGCATGAGCCGATTCGAGAAGGTATTGTCTGGATTTTTCTATTTTGCCCTGAACCCGCGCACCTCCAAACTTGAATATTGACTGCGGGGTCATGCCGATATGACCCATAACCGGAATACCGCATTCGACAATTTTCTTTATCGTGTCAACCATTTCAAGACCGCCCTCGAGCTTGACCGCCTCGGCCCGAGCCTCAGAGATAAATTTTCCGGCATTTTTGACAGCCATTTCGATTGAGGGTTGATATGACATAAACGGCATATCCGCTATCACCAGAGCATTTTGAGTCGCTTTGGCTACCGCCCGGGTGTGCGCCAGCATTATATCCATATTCATCTGGTGGGTCCCCGGCTCTCCATAAACGACCATGCCGACTGAATCCCCCACTAACAAAGCATCGACACCATTTCTATCAAGAAATTTGGCTGTGAAGTAATCATATGCCGTTAGCATGGCGATTTTTTCGCCCTTTTTCTTTTTGGAAAGAAAGACATTGGCTGTAATTTTTTTCGTCCTGGTCATTGTCGATCCTTATTGTTCGGCCTGTGAACCGATGGGGACATAGTATTTTTTACCTTTAACCGGTTTTCTTATAATATCCACAATATTATCGAAGTCATCACTATTTTTTACGAAATCGATTTCATCGGTCTTAACGACCAGAAGGGGAGAGTCATCATAATGGAAAAAGAAATAGTTAAAGGATTCATTTAGTTCATTTATATAATCTATATCAATTGTTTTTTCGAAATTTACATTTCTTTTTTTGATTCTCTCCATTAGAACCGGCGTCGATGTCTGCAGATAAATTGTCAAATCGGGCTGTGGTATTTCGGTCTTTAGGAGCGGCAGAATTTTTTCATAAAGGATTAATTCCTGCCGGTTTAAATTTATGGTCGCGAATATGTGATCGCGAACGAATGCATAATCAGCAACAATTTTTTGAGCGAATAAATCACGTTCAATCAATGCTTGCTGTTGTTGATAACGGGTTAACAGAAAATATAACTGGGCCGAAAAAGCGAAGCGGTTTTTATCTTTATAAAAATCGGGAAGGAAAGGATTATTCATGGCGTCGTCAAACAGCGGCTCTGCGCCTAGCCGCTCGGACAGCATTTTGCACAAAGTCGTTTTACCGGCGCCTATTACCCCTTCAATCGCGATGTAATTCGGTTCGAACATTATGCGGATCCAATTCCTTGTATACGATGACTTTTCCAATGTCCCTTTTTTTCAAATATGAATCCAGTCTTTTATCTGTTCCGGGAATAACCAAATCTGCCTCCATTTCCAAAAGAGGAACCATCATAAACGGCCGTTTGATCAGTCTTTTATGAGGCACCGTTAATTTCGGAGAATCAATTAAGCTATCACCGAACAGCAAAATATCTATATCTATTGTTCGGGGCAAATATTTACCTTTCTTTTCCCGCCCCAGATCCCTTTCAATCTTTTCGATATTAGTCAGTAATTCATTCGGCGTATATTTATATTCACCTTTAAGAGCGATATTAAAAAAATCGGGCGCGTCCGTTTTCATCTCGACCGGATCGGTAATATAAATAGCCGAATTATCCAGAAGCTCGAAACCTTCCATGTTTTTAATCGCCGCTATTGCTTTTAAAATATTTTTTTCGCGGTCGCCAAGATTTGAGCCAAGTGCGAGATATACGGTGGAAGACATGCCGACTCCTTTTTTTACTTATTATTATCGGCTAAAAGCTTCGAAGTATCAGGCTGTTTTCGAGTCACTTCTATCTCGATATGTCCAATTGTACCCGGAATCGGCGGTATTATTTTACGAACCCGTATTGTTACCCTGTAAACCGGGAATTCTTCAAGCAGCGCTTCGGCGATATGGGCCGCCAGAGACTCAATTAGGGCAAACGCCCGTCCTTCGACAATGTCTTTAACCTTATTGTATACAGCGACATAATCGACCGTGTCTGTCAGATTATCCGACTCTCCGGAAGGGGCAAGATCTGTTTCAAGCTCACAATCAACTTCGAAGCGTCGGCCGGTTTCTTTTTCTGCCGCTGAGACACCATGAAAACCGTAGAATGTCATTTCTTCCAGGCGAATCACATCCATCCAATAAACCTCCAGAGACTTCTAAAAAGTATTAATAATTTCGATTGAAATTACTCTTTCTGATATTTTCAAGCCTTGCGATTTCGTCCTCATCCAGAAATTTTATATCGCCGATTGTCATGGCAATATAGAATATTTTGGCCAAATGTTCAACCGTTTCCATTCTGTTGTAAGCTTCCTCGATAGACCGACCGATTGTAAATACGCCGTGATTTCCAAGAATAAAGGCATTACAGTTTCCAAGATGAGGCTTTATGGACTCGGGGACTGCATCTGTACCTGCCGGGGCGTAATTTATTGTCGGAATTGGTCCGATTGTCAGGAGCGCTTCAGGTAAAATGTTGATCGGCAGCTCTTTGCCCGTAACGGCAAAGGCGGTGGCATGCGGCGGATGCGCATGGCAGCAGGCTTTGATATCGGGACGTTCACGGTATATCAATAAATGCATGAGCATCTCTGATGACGGTCTGCCTGTCCCTTCTAATTCCTTCCCATCTCTATCAATCGTGACAATATCACTTTGTTGCATATTGCCTTTTCTAACTCCCGATGGTGTGATCAGTATCTTGTCTGTTTCTGCCAAAACAGATAGATTTCCATCAGTTCCGGCTATAAATCCGTTTGTGAAGAGCAGTCGCCCAATTTCTACTATGGATTCTTTTTTATCTGCGTAAAACATAAGGGTTAATAAAGCTAAATAATATGCAGCAAATTGTCAATCACAAGCATCTTTAATACTCGCAGAATATTGCCAGGGATTTCTTAAGAGATTGATATTTAAGGGGATAAAGAAAAAAAATTGCAAAATGTCGAAACCCGCACACTCTTTGCTTAGTATAAAGTCATTAAATGGGGGCAATTATTGATAAATTTTGATTGACAAAAAGTAAATAATTTGTTAAACTGAAGGGCTGTATTGTTTGGAGGTTGAATATCAATGGGGAGGTCATTTCTCTCTTTGAGGGGCAATATCCGTTACATATCTATAGCAGCATTTGGCCTGTTATGTATTGCCGTCGGCATTTATATCGCAACCGGTTTTAATTTTACCGGCGGTACTATTGCAGAGGTCGCGCCCTCGCAGTCACCGTACCCGGTCGTTAAAAATGCCCAGGGTGATTACGAGTCGCCATTTGTGGCGGTCGCCGAAAATGTTCAGGGGGCAGTTGTAAATATAGTCTCGGAACGAATTACCGGCGGCGGACGCACTGACGATTTTTTCTGGCACTTCTTTGATATACCGCGCGAGCCCTCGACATCATCAGGATCGGGCTTTTTCTTCAGAGCCGATGGCTATATCCTGACCAATTATCACGTGGTTCGCAATGGCGAGAAAATTACGGTCCGCACTGCTACCGGCTATATGTACGATGCGACACTGGTCGGTGGTGATCCGATGACCGACCTGGCCGTATTGAAGGTTGAGCCGGAAGAAGATATTGCCTATATCCCATTTGGAAATTCATCCGACATAAATGTCGGGGATTGGGCGATTGCCATTGGCAATCCGTTTCCTCAGCAGGGGCTCGATCGGACAGTAACAGTAGGGGTTATTTCGGCAAAAGGACGTTCAAACCTTCGTTTCGGGGAAGGAACCCCGCGCTATCAGGATTATATACAGACCGACGCTTCCATTAATCCGGGTAATTCCGGGGGACCTTTATTGAATCTAAGGGGCGAGGCCATTGGTGTGAATTCTGCCATTTCGTCTCCCACCGGGGCCTCGGTCGGAATCGGTTTCGCGATTCCAATAAATCTGGCCCGCGCGATTGTCCCCGATTTGATCGAAACCGGCTCGGTTTCGCGGGGATGGCTCGGCGTATACCTGAGAAATGTAAATGAAAAAATGGCTCGCGAAAATCAACTTAGCGCCGTAAGAGGTGTATATATAGAATCTGTGTTTGAAGATTCTCCGGCGGAAAGAGCCGGTATAAAGGCGGGCGATATTTTACTGGAATTTAATGATAAAGAGATTATCGACTCCGACCAGTTTTCAGTATTGATTTCGACTGCGCCGAAAGGTGAGGAGGCGCAGATAAATCTGGTACGAGACGGAAAACGGATGACTGTTACACCGGAAATTATGGGTCAAAAGGAATATACCAGAGAGCATTCGGAACTCTTCGACCAGCCGAATCAGCCGGTTGTTTGGGCCGGGATGGAGCTGGTAACATATACACAGAATATTGCAAAGCAAATCGGGGCGGAGTATTTCCCCGGGGTTTATATAAATAGAGTCGGCCGCGGCAGTAAAGCCTATAAATCCGGCATTATGCCCGGTTCGATTATTACACAGGTGAACAATCAAGAAGTAGGGAATCTAGTCGATCTGCAACTTGCTGTGGAAGAAGTGCAAGGCAGGAAAAAGTCTATTCCGCTGTTGCTGGTCGATCCCACTGGTTCCATTGAGTATAAGGCGTTACAGCCTTAAATCAAAGAGTACGATAGGACTAAGTACTCTTAAAGGAGGTATGTAGAGTCGCTGTGGCTAAGCAATCGTTAAAGTACCGCGATGAGGACAGATCGCTTGACCTTTACCTCCGTGAAATCGGAGAAACGCCTCTTATCGATGCAACCGAAGAGGTGCGGTTGGCAAAAATGATTAAGAAGGGTGACAAGAGAGCCCTTGAACAACTAACAAAAGCCAATCTGCGCTTTGTGGTCTCGGTTGCCAAACAGTACCAAAATCAGGGGCTGTCGCTGGCCGATTTAATCAATGAAGGAAATATCGGGTTGATTAAAGCGGCCAAACGATTCGATGAGACACGAGGGTTTAAATTTATAAGCTATGCCGTCTGGTGGATACGCCAGGCAATTCTTCAGGCACTCGCCGAGCAGAGCCGAATTGTTCGCCTGCCGCTTAACAGAGTCGGCACGCTTCACAAGATCGGCAAAGTTTCCAGCTCCCTGGAACAGGGGCTCGGCAGGGAACCGTCCCCCGATGAAATCGCCCAGGAGCTGTCGCTTTCTGAGAGCGAGGTTTCCGATACGCTGAAGATTTCGAACTCCCATCTGTCTCTCGACGCGCCGTTTTCAATTTCTGAAGACAATTCGCTGATTGATATTCTGGAAGATGAATATCAGCCCGCTCCGGACGAGGAATTATTGGATACGTCCCTGAAATTGGAAATCGAAAAGGCGCTCGATACCCTTACACCGCGTGAGGCGGAGGTTATCAGCCTTTATTTCGGCTTGAATTACGAGAAAGCCCTGACGCTTGAGGAGATCGGAGCGCGATTCAGCCTGACTCGCGAACGCGTTCGACAGATCAAGGAAAAGGCAATTCGCCGTTTGCGTCATGCTTCCCGGAGCCGCTCGCTGAGAGCTTATCTGAATTAAAAAACAAAAAAGAATCGAGTGAAAAAAGCCCCCGGTCACGCCGGGGGCTTTTTAATTGTTCCATCTTTGGAAACTTTATTATATATTAATGCCTTCATTATCGATGAATTAATCGTTTTGGGCTATCCTATGGAGCGCACATAGGAGTTTGGGATCGGGAACTTGAATAAAGGATTTATTCCAAAATTATTATTCGCCGCTACAACCCTTCTAGTAGTAGGCGTTCTGGTTAGAACAGCCTGGATTGGCGATGATGCCTATATTACATTTCGCACTATTGACAATTTTGCTAATGGATATGGACTGACCTGGAATACAATTGAACGAGTCCAGGCATATACTCACCCTTTATGGATGTTTCTCTTAAGCATCTTATATTTTGTCACAGGCGAAATCTATCTTACATCTATTATAACCAGTATAGTAATCGTTCTTGCCGCTGTCATAATATACGGACTCAAAATTGCAGATAGCTGGCACAAGGCAGTTATGGGCATAGTCTTCCTTATGCTGACCCGTGCCTTTGTGGACTATTCCACTTCGGGGCTCGAGAATCCCCTTACCTTTTTAATAGCCGCGATATTCTTCTGGCAGTTTTTAAAAAAGGAACCAAGTCCGAAAAGAACTTTTATTTTGTCCTTGCTCGCATCCTTGGCTGCCTTGAATCGTCTGGATACGATTCTTATATTTTTCCCGTCAATCGTTTTAATACTGATTGAAAAACCAAGATGGATAACTGTCCGGGCAATAATCATCGGATTTTTGCCATTTATAGTATGGGAGATTTTTTCTCTCTACTATTATGGATTCCCGTTTCCGAATACCGCATATGCAAAGCTGAACACCGGAATAGATAGCTCGCGTTTGATAGATTTGGGATTTAACTACATCCTTAATGGGATTAAGACTAACCCCTTACTGGGTCCTGTTATTTTTGGAGCTATAATTGCATCACTTGTAAAAAAGTCGCCCAAAATTTTGATGACAGGCATTGGCATAATCTTGTACATGGCGTATATTATCAAAATTGGCGGCGGATTTATGAGCGGGCGATTTTTGGCGGTACCATTTTTCATATCAATAATTATTTTTTCGAACATCGATTTCCCCAAAAGAAAAATGGATATGGCAGTCATTTACGGTAGTATGCTGACGATTGCCATCATCTGGGGTACCTGCCCGCTCTTTTCGGGACAAGATTACGGAAAAGGCAGGGAACGACTTGAATGGGATAAAGGAATTTCCAATGAAAGGGCCGGATATTATCAGGATACCGGTCTATTGAAAGCCAAAGAAAATAATTTCGAGCCGGACCATACATGGGTCGAATTGGGCAGGCAGTTGAAAAAGGAAGGTGATACGGTTATAACTCATACCGGAGTTGGATTTGCCGGTTATTATGCAGGGCCGAAGGTCCATATTGTGGACGGCCATGCACTGACAGATCCTTTACTGTCAAGACTGCCTGTAACTTCTCTTTTGGGATGGCGGATAGGGCATAATAGAAGACAGATACCGGAGGGCTACCTGACCACTCTTCGAGAGGGGAAAAATCTAATCCGGGATGACGATCTCTCAAAATATTATGATCACCTCATGTTGTTAACAAGAGGCAGCCTGTTCAGCTGGTCAAGAACTAAAGAGATCAGTAAATTCAACCTGGGTTATTACGATCATCTTATAAAAAAATATCTGGATAAACCTTTAATCAATGTAAACTATTCGGATGTAAACACACCGATAGCATCCGGAACCGCATTGAATTACGGGAACTGCTTTATCCTCTCTGAGTCCGGAATAAATATACATTTCCCCGATACAGTAGACTACAATGTCATTGAAACGAGTACCGATAACAATGACCGCTATGTTATGATTTTTCGTTTGGATACCGTAACAATCGATAGTCTTGTTATTTCCGGAAACCGAAAGACTGTTTCCGGCTTGGTAGTAGATACCAGTTATATACCGGAAAAGATCGCAATGCACGGCTATAATCTAATTACAGTTGTTCCCTTGGGCACTGATAAGATGTATGGATTAGGACATTTAAGGGCCTTGGGGGAATTGGAAAAGGACCCGACGCAGGTCTATAATCTGAGTGGCTATTCAAATTTCAATTTTGGCGAAGGATTAATATTGAAAGACCTGAAGATTGAATATTTAAACAATCCGAATATACTTTTTCATATTGAATTCGCAGTTGAAGAAAATATTGAGGAAAACCTTCGTATCTTCTTTCACATATCCGCCGAAAATTCAGAGGTTTTATTACCGCCGCATGCCTCCAGGGGATTTATAAATCTGGATATTCGTCCCCACCCGCCCACGAGTGTCTGGAAACCGGGAGATATTTACCGTTTTAATAGGACTACTGAAATGATGGATGGAGTATATAAAATAAATCTCGGGTTTTTTGGCGATAATGGAAGGCTTGAGAATACATATATTTCCCGGCCCTTTATTATTGATTGGTAATTGACCGAAAAAAATCTTGCCGAAATTGTATAATAATATATATTAGGAAACTTGGTAAATGCCGAAGTGGTGAAACTGGCAGACACGCTGTGTTCAGGGCGCAGTGCTCTCACGGGCGTGTGGGTTCGAATCCCACCTTCGGCATTTTTATTTCGCCTGTACCATATTTTCGTATTATCAAATGCCCATATGTACAAATAATTCACGCCTTCATACTTTTGCAGCAATTAACTCATCAGTTCTGCTATGTAAAGGCCGGGAATACAGCTAATAAACCGCTTTCGGCAATCCCGGCATGAAAGTTGTTTTACTGTATAAAGCGAACATTAAATGAGAAAAGGAGTGATTTTATGGATTATAGTGATTTTATCGGAAGAGTTCAAAATCGTGCCAAGATGGGAACTGAAGAAGATGCCGTGCAGGCTACCAGAGTTACACTGGAAACTTTGAGCGAACGTCTCGCAAAAGCTGAAGCTGATGATCTGGCAGCCCAGCTTCCCGAAGAAATCGGCCGCTTTATGGAAATCGACAAAGAATCAGAGAGATTTTCTGTCGATGAGTTTTTCAAACGCATCAGTGAGAAATCGAATGTGAAAATTCAGGATGCTGCCTATCACGCCAGAGTAGTTATCGAGGTTCTGTCCGAGGCGGTCTCCGAGGGCGAATTGGATGATGTAAGAAACCAGCTTCCGGATGATTATAACCCGCTCTTTGAGGCCGGAAGTACCGGGGAGATGTAAACTAAGATAATTAAAAATATGGGCCGGTCATTTCAGCCGGCTCTTTATTTTATTGTCTTGCAATAACTTTATCGTCTAATATTATTATTTTTTTCTTGACAAATTAATATAAATACTTATCCTGAAAATAATTTTACGTAAAACAATTACAATACAAATAATTTGTGTTGTAAATATATTGATTCTGGCTTCTATTTAATGATAATGGAGGTTTGGCCGGAATAATTTATATTATGTAAATTGTTATATATCCCCCGCTTAAATTAAGATTTCGCTATTGTGTCCGCTGAAAGGACCGGACGCGAAACTATTGGCAAATATAAAGTTGGGATAGAAATATAGATTTTATGGAAGAAAGTAAGGCTCAGAAAGACAAAAATCTGCCGGAAGAAAGGTATGATCTAAAAATCGTGCGCTCTCTTCGCCAGATTATCCATGCCGTTGATATCTATAGCCGTAAACTGGTCTCCAAATACCAGTTAACTGCTCCTCAACTAATATGCCTGCTTACGGTTACGGCCAAAGAAAAGAGACCGGTCAAGGCCTCGGAAATCGCGCGATCAGTTTATCTCAGCCCCAGCACGGTGGTCGGTATATTGGATCGCCTCGAAAAAAAGGAACTTATTACCCGGAGCCGCGATAAGATTGACCGCCGAGTTGTAAATGTAACGGCGACCGACAAGGGGATGAAATTGGCCCAAAATGCCCCATCGCCGCTTCAGGATAACCTTGCCGAGGCATTTAACAATCTCGATGAATCGGAGCAGACAACAATCGCGAGATCATTGGAAAAAATAGTGCAATTGATTAATGCTGAAGGTTTTGAAGCTCCCCCAATTCTGGAAAGCGGAAAAATCGAAAATGAAGAAAAGCAAATATAAAAATAAACTCGGGAGGTAAGTTATCGATTTACTTTATGGCAATCGAATTATTAAAAAAATTTATCTATTCCTTACAATTATTCTATCCGGTTTTTTGATTTGCAGCATAACTTCAGCTCAGGAGAATACTTCCGGCGTTCTGGTTCTAACACCGCCTATCTTTGAAGGTGATACTCTGGTCCACACTGAATCGGGCATGACCCGTTTGGTCTGGGATGTTGATGCTCCTGATTCAATTAAAGAGACTCTTATCTACGAATTCCAGCAGGCTTCGGATAGTTTATTTGAAAACTATTATGTTCGTTACCGGGGCCCCGATCTGGCTACATATATTTCCGGACTAAAGGACGGAATTTACTATTATCGTGTAAGAGCCCTCGGTCCCGACAGTATTCCTGTCAGTCAATGGTCAGGTATTACGAAAGTGCAGGTGGATCACCATTCTTTGAATCTGGCCCTGATATTTTTCGTTGTTGGCGGGGTAGTGTTCGTTGCTACTGCCGGAGTTGTAATATTCGGCACTACCAATAATTCAAATCAGGAAAATGTTTAACTTCTGCGGATAGGGAAGAGGTAAGTTTTGGAACATCAATCGGCAATACTCGATGCAAATGTTGGCTGGATTCTATTAGCTGTACTTGGAATATTGTGGATTTTGCTGGGGATCTATTGGGGGAGAAAAGCCAAAAGCATGGATGGATTCATGCTGGCCGGACGAAATGTCGGTCTGGCCCTGGGAACCGCCACGGCTATGGCTACCTGGATTACTTCCAATACAACCATGCTGGCACCTCAGTTTGCTCTTGAGCTGGGAATATGGGGTATGATCGCCTATTCAACAGCATCATTCGGCTTGATGCTATTCGCGCCGCTGGCCAAAAGAATCCAGAAGCTAATGCCCAAAGGATACACCAGCGGTGATTTTATCCGTCTCAGGTACGGCAAACCGGCCTGGATATTTTTTCTCCTAATTTCAATTTTTTACGGCTTTACATGGCTGATAAGTATGGGAATGGCCGGCGGGATATTAATGTACGCCCTGGCCGGAATTCCATATGAAATCGGTATGACCGCAATTCTTTTCGTATGCGTCGTCTATACATTATTTGGTGGGCTTTTCGCAGTAATCGGAACCGATTACATACAAAGCCTGATAATTCTTATTGGTATTGTGGTCGTTGGGTATGGCGTTTTATCGCAGGCCGATTTTTCGCAAATCCATACTGATATTTTAAAAGAAAAACCGATGTTAATGAATGTCCTGCTTCCGGCATCGATTATAGCAATTTTCAACAATTTGCTATTTGGCATCGGTGAGATATTCCACAGCAATGTCTGGTGGAGCCGAGCCTTTGCCATGCGCAAAGGTATCGGCCAGAAAGCATATTTGATCGCCGGGATATTCTGGCTCCCGGTACCCATTGCTGCCGGTTTTATCGCCCTTGCCAGCGGAACACTCGGCATAAATATCACCAGTCCTGATATGGTTGGCCCGTTAGTGGCCGCCAATGTTTTGGGGAAAGTCGGGTCGATTATAGTTTTTGCAGTCTTCTTCTGCTCGCTGGCATCGAGCATAGACTCACTCCTGGCGGCGACTTCGGATCTTATAACGGAAGACATTTACAGGAAAATGATAAATCCCAAAGCAAATGAACAGCAATTGCGCCGCATGTCTGCATATATAATAGTTGGCCTGGGCGTTTTAACCTGGCTTGTGTGTATGCCCAGAATCGGAACATTGGCAACCGTTCTTTTCAGGGCCGGACCTATGGTGGGAAGTACTATCTGGCCGATCGCGACCGGGCTATTCTGGCGCAAGGCAAATCCAACCGGTGCGCTGCTTGGTATGGTACTCGGGACAACGCTCGGACTCATTGCTTATTACAGCCTTGGCTGGTATTCCGGAGCCTTGGTCGGGGCGGCGGTTTCGATGGTTGTTGTTCTTATTTCGACCGCATTTTCAAAAAAGAAATTTGACTGGAATAAATTGAATGAAATTCATTAATATAAAGGGGTACTTGTATGGTTAATTTTTCCGAAGCATTTCTGGCAGTCCTTATTGAAGGTTCCTTAATATTTGCCGGGATTGCCGCCCTAACACTGATAATCTTTTTAATTAGAGACTTCTCGAAAGGCAAGATATGGTAGACGATAATAAGACCGATGGTGGCGATACGGGATTGACCGATAATCCTATTTACTCAACCGGCCTGTATCCCGATCCCGAAAAACTGATCAAAGAAGAAAAGATTGATTCAAAAATACTCAATAAATTGACCGGGGAATCGTGTATTTCGGTTAGCCAATTTGACAAAAATACCGTTTTGGAGCTGTGTAAGTTTGCCGCTTTGCTGGAGGCGACCGAAGTTGCATCGAGTCATCCATTGGACGGCAAAATCGTCATTACTGCCTTTTTCGAGGCCAGTACGAGAACCCGCCTTTCTTTTGAAAGCGCCGTCTTACGACTCGATGGAAAAGTAATTTCAATACCCGATGCCAAAACGACCGGCGTCGCCAAAGGTGAATCGTTGGCCGATATCGGCGAAATGCTTAATGCCTACGGCGATTTGGTGGTGATGCGTCATACTGATACCGAATCGGTTAATATGATTCGTGAGAAACTCCGCCTGCCCTTAATTAATGCCGGTAACGGTACCGGAGAACACCCCACTCAGGCGCTTGCCGACTGGTATGCACTTTTGAAGTGGCGGCCCGATCTGGGTAATTCTGCACCACCCGAGAAAAAGATAAATCTCGGTATCCTGGGAACGCCCGGCAGTATGAGAGCGGTCCGTTCATTTTTGGAGATGTCCCTACTTTTCAAGAATAACATTCGCAAGTTCTCGATCGTCTCCGAGATGGCTGATCCATTGGGTGAATTTTTGGCCAAACTTGTCAAGGAGGAAGGTATCGACCTGACAATTACCAACGACATTAATGATGTACTCTCTGACCTGGATGTTATCTACATGAACTCGATTGCTTATCTCGGAAGCGGCTATAAGACTCTCGACAGCCGCTACAGGCTGCATAAGGGCTCGAAACTGAAAGAAACGGCAGTCGTTCTTCATCCTCTGGCACGTCTTGACGAACTCAGCACCAGTCTCGATGATACCCGGCATAATCTGTATTTTACACAGGCTCACGGCGCGGTATTTATTCGTCAGGCGCTGCTTATAACCATGCTTAATCGGTTTGACCGCCTGCCTAAAAATATTCCGATAAAGTAAACTTGACCGATTTGAATTTAAACGAGGTGATATAAATGTGTGGAATCGCCGGATTTTACAGTGCCGAAAAATTTGATGATAGTGCCGGTACACATATAGAAAATATGATCGCGACTATCAAGCACCGCGGACCGGAAGGTACGGGCGTGCATCTCGATACCGAAAAAAATGTAGCTATGGGACATACCCGGTTATCCATCATCGATCTCGAGGGCGGCGATCAACCGATCCTTACTCGCAACAGGAATTACGTCCTGACCGGCAACGGCGAATTTTATGATTACAAAAGAATCCGTTCCAATTTAGTTTGTGATGGTGTCGAATTCCGAACCAAATCCGACAGTGAAATAGCAATCCATCTATACCGTAAATACGGTCTTGATTTTGTGCACCACCTGCGCGGAGAATTCGCCTTTGCGCTATATGATAAAGAGCTTGATCGACTTATTCTCGTTCGCGACAGATTCGGAATCAAGCCGCTCTATTATTATATGGACGACAGTAATATTTATTACGGTTCGGAGATTAAGGCGATATTCGCTCATCCCGATGTACCGCGGCAGTTTTCTCATAAATCTGTCCTGCATCAGCTTATGCATACGATGGTGCCCGGGACAAGTGCTTTTGAAAATATTCATGCTTTAAAGCCGGGGCATATGATGATCATAAACCGTCAAGGAAACAGACTTGAAGCCGAACAGCATTGCTACTGGGATATGGATTTCCCGCTTGATGGTGAAACCGATGAATCGCTGGCGGATGAAGATTATGTAATGAAAGTCAGGGAAGAGCTCCTTGAATCGGTCGTGCATCGTCTCGAAGCCGATGTCCCTGTCGGTTGCTATTTATCAGGAGGAATCGACAGTTGTTCCATGATTGGACTCGCCTCAGCAGTTCAGCAGTCGCCCGTGAAAGCATATACGATTAGTTTTGATCATGATGCTTACGATGAAGCCAAAATTGCCACTGAGATGGCCCAAAAGGTAAAGGCCGATCAGGAATTGTTGAATCTGAAGGCTGAAGATCTTTATGGTGATAATTATATAACCACCATGTGGCATGCCGAGCGCACTTTCTATAATACTCTCGGCGTTGCCAAATGGTGCATGAGTCGGCGTGTTCAGGAAAGCGGCTACAAAGTGGTTGTAACCGGAGAAGGCTCCGATGAACTGTTCGGCGGCTATCCGGCGTTCAAGCGGGATATGTTCAAGCACCTTATGCGAACCGATCCCGACCAGGCGGCCGAGATGCAGAAAAAGCTCGATCGAAGCAATAAGATATTCAAGGGTGCCATTCTGGCCGAAGAAGAGGAATCGCATCCACTTATGGAAGAAGTCTGCGGTTTTACGCCCTCATGGATTCAACCGTGGATGAAAACTCTTTCTATTGCCAGACCGCTGCTTCATGACGATATACTGGAAGAACTTGTAGATTATGATCCAATCGAAGCGATAGCCGATTCGTTCAATCGTGACCAGATTAGCGGCCGTCATCCGCTCGATATTGCTCAGTACACCTGGATTAAGACCATGCTTGAATGCCAGATATTAAACTGGGGCGGCGATAGAGTGGATATGGCCAATGCCATGGAATCCCGACCGGCCTTTCTTGACCATCATGTTGCCGAACTGGCACGGTCGATACCACCACGCTTGCGAATTCGAGAAGGCACCGAGAAATGGGTTCTTCGTGAAGCTATGAAAAATATCCTGCCATCGGTACTATACAACAGAGAAAAATTCGCATTCATGGCACCCCCGGGGCATACCGAAAAAAGAAAGCGTATTGCTCTTCAAAAACTGCTCGATGAATATATGGATCGGGATTCAATCGAAAATGTGGGCCTTTTTGATACTGAAAGATTGGCCGATTTTGTCGAACAATATAAAAAAGACACTGATTCGGTATCGCTGGTGAGAAAAGACGCTTTGATTAACCATCTTTTGGGTCTGCATATTCTTCACCGGCAGTTTATCGAAAATGAAAAACCGGCAATGGTTGGATCTTGAGTAGAATGCTGACCGTTAATTTCGACAGGCTTAAACAGGATTTGCGCGATTTGGCCGAAATTGGCCGATCCGAAGATCGCGGTATATACCGTATGGCCTTTACCGATGCTGACATGCAGGCTCGTGACTGGCTCGAAAACAGAATACGGGAAGCCGGACTGGAAGCTTACCGCGACGGCGCCGTTAATGTTTTCGGACGCCATAATTGCCGGGACGAAATCCGGTCAATTATTGTCGGTTCGCATCTCGATACCGTCCCCGGCGGAGGAGATCTCGACGGTGCTTTGGGCGTATTGACAGCCCTGGAGTGTCTCCGCAGGATCAAAGAAGAAAATATTCCCACCGAATACGGTCTCGAGATGGTCGCTTTCAGCGACGAAGAAGGTCGCTTCGGCGGTCCGATGGGATCGCTGGCCCTCACTGGAAACCTGATCCCGGAAAAAATCCATACCGCGACCGATTTGAACGGCGTCTATTTGAAAGATGAAATGGCCCGGCATGGACTCGATGCCCGCGATGCCCTCCACGCGAGACGTCACCCGGAAACTGTAAGAGCCTACCTCGAAATGCATATTGAACAGGGACCGGTTCTCGATTCGAAAAACCTGCGGGTTGGCATCGTTGATGGTATCACAGGCTTGTTTAAATGGACAGCTAAATTGATTGGGGAGGCTGACCATGCCGGAACGACGCCAATCGATATGCGCAAAGACGCTTTCCTGGGACTTGCCGAATTCGCCGGCGAAATAAACAGGGTCATCGAAGAACATGGCGGTGATAACAGTCGCGCCACAATCGGTAATGTCGACCTCTTTCCCGGAACAGCGAATACAATTCCTGGACAGGTAGATTTCTCTCTCGATGTCCGGGAAATCAAAAAGGATTTGCTCGATGATCTAAATGGAGCCTTTCGCCGGGTCTTGTCGGCGATTGGCAGACGCCGAGATTTGATGTTCGAATTCGAAGTGATTAGCTGGATTGATCCTGTCGATTGCGATAATGGTATCGTAAATGTCATAGAATCGAATGCCGGAAAGATGGAAACCGACTATTTACGAATGCCGAGCGGTGCGGTTCACGATGCTCAGATTATGGCCTCGATCGCTCCGGTCGGGATGATTTTTGTCCCCAGCATTGGTGGAAGAAGCCACTCACCCGCCGAATGGACACATTGGGAAGATATCGAGACCGGTGCAAATCTAACCTTAAACACTCTGGTCGATTTGGCCGCAAATAAATTATAGTATAGAAAATGGAACATCATAAAAAAGTAAAAGAAAAAGTCGATCCTAAATACATCAACATCGACCCTCTCAAGCATTCATACCGGGAATCGATAATAGAATCTCCCGAACGTGCCGAAGCGCTAAAACTGCGCAATACGGCCCTGCTTTGTATTGACATGCAGTATCTAGATGCCGCGCAGGGACACGGCGTTTTTGCGGATGCCGCAAAAACGGGTATTCCCGAAGAATCTCAGGAATATTATTTTAAAATGTTAAAGGAAGTCGTTTTCCCGAATGTTCGAAAACTGCAGGATGCATTTCGCGCTCATAATATGGAGGTCATCCATATACGGATTCAGTCTTTGACAAAAGATGGCAGAGATCGGGGTAATGGCCACAAACGGCTTAGCCTCCATGCGCCTCCCGGTTCAAAAGAGGCGGAATTTATAGAAGAAATTGCGCCCATCGGAGATGAAATAATACTCAATAAAACATCAAGCGGTGTTTTTGCATCGACCAATCTATATTATGTATTGAAAAATCTTGAAATAGATTCGGTCTGGGTTACCGGTGTTTATACTGAAGAATGCGTTTCCACAACAGTCCGGGATGCCAGCGATTTTGGTTTTCTTGTGACTCTTATAGAGGATGGCTGCGCTACAGTAACACCGGAGCGTCATGATTTTACTATTGCAACTTTGAATAACCGCTACGCTCGTATTTTAAATACAGAAAGCGCGATCAAAGAAATCGGCGAGCACGTTGAATAAGAATTCTGCCGATAGCCCTGATATAGGCATTAAGTTGTTTATTCCCTTATAATTGAATCAATATCTTGACAAACAAAGCTATTTTATATTTATTTTATGCGCTGTTGATTGAATAGTATTGTATAACCCTCCATGAAATAACACCGTATGGTCGAAAGGTTGGTAAATTGAAAGAAGGTCTAATAAATATATTAACTCTCAGCGAAGACCCCAAACTAAAGAGAAGGGTCAAGAGCCTTTATCCAAAAGATAAGGCTTATGTTATCTGGGAATCCAATTTCCCGGAGCTGATAGATCATCTAAAAACCAACGTATTCGATATATTTATTCTGACCAGTGAAGTCTGTTCCAAGCAGGAATATGATTGGGTGGATCTTCTCGAACAGATATCGCGCAAAAGCCCGGCCACACAGGTGCTAATGCTTGTGAGCCCGGAAGATCTCGATCTGGCCGTACAGGCACTCGAAGCCGGGGCATATCACTACATTAAAATGCCTGTTTCCGACGAAGAGATGAAAATGGTCATTGATGTTTCTCTGAAAGATCGACCGGCCCATGAGGATAAACTTCTTATCAGGGATTTGAAAGAAAAGGACCGTCTGGGTCAATTGATAGGTTCTTCAGGGAAAATGCAACAGGTTTTTCGTCTTATCAAACAAGCTGCGGCAAGTGATATTCATATTCTTCTTCTCGGTGAAACCGGAACAGGCAAAGACCTTGTTGCCAAGACTATTCATGAATTGAGCGAGAGACGCGATGGCCCGTTCATTCCGGTGAATCTCGGTTCTCTGCCCCTGGAACTGGTTTCGAGCGAACTTTTCGGCCATGAAAAAGGCTCTTTTACCGGAGCGGTTGACAAAAGAGTCGGCGTGTTTGAGCAGGCCGACGATGGTACTGTTTTTCTTGATGAAATAGATACCATCGACGAAAAAAGCAAAGTTGCTCTGCTGAGGCTAATCGAGCAAAAGGAATTCAGTCGTCTCGGCGGCAAAAGAAAGATTAAAAGTAATGCCCGTCTGATAGCGGCCTCGAATGCCGATTTGGAGAAAATGTCCGATGATGGTTCTTTTAGAAAAGACCTTTTTTATCGTCTCGATGCCTTTCGGATAAATCTTCCTCCCCTCAGGGAGCGTGACGGAGATTTGAGAATTTTAACCGAGGATTATGTTCTCCGCTACTCAAAATCTTTCAGCAAAAAGATAAATTCCATTTCTACCGATTTTTTCGAACTCCTCGAATCTTACGACTGGCCGGGCAATATTCGAGAGTTAAAAAATGTTGTACAGAGATCTGTCCTGATGTGCAATGACAGAGAATTGGGATTGGCTCATCTTCCTCCCAAATTTAAAAAAGTGGAAAAGAAACCGCGGTCCATTAGTTTTGAACTCGGGACGACTCTTGATGATATAGAAAAGGAAATGGTTATTCGGGCACTGAAAGCGACCAACAATAATCGCAAAAAAGCGGCCGAACTGCTCGGTATAAGCCGACGTGTGATTTACAATAAACTAAAAAAACATAATATAGAATAATATTCGCAATTTTATAAATTATATCTGATTTTGCAGGTGTACTATTTCTTCATAATGTAAATATCACCATTTATCTCTGTGTGTCGAGTTTTCACACAAAGATAATCATAAAATTAATATTCTGACATCTTCCCCGATATACATCTTCCCGATTCTTGTATGTCGTTGTTGTGCAACAATATGGTTGTTGCGGACAATTTTTGGCACGAATCTTGTTTATTATTAACATAGAACTGGTTTGGCTTAATAAAAAAAACCGAGGCAACAGTGGATAAAAATAAAATTTTGGTCTTAAAAAATGAAAGCAAAACCGATTTAACCCAAAATCTTTTGGACCTCGGTTATGAACCTGTTCCTTATGATGATAATGAAAGAGTCGTTGTTGCCAGAATTAGTACACGGGATTATCTGGCGGCAATGATAGATCTGGAAAATTATAAAGGCGATATCGTTCATTTTGTTCTTGAAGCACGTACTGCCGACCAGGATATGCCCATTATTATTTATGGACGACCCGATAATGAACGAGAAAGTATGGCGTTATATAATAGAGAAAAAGTCTATTTCATTGAGAGCGGCATATCCAAGACTCGCCTTGATATAGAATTGAAGAGAGTGCTTCAGGAAAGCTTGCTAAACAACAAGAAACACAATCAATAATGTTACCTCAAAGGAGGTGCTATTAGATGTTAAGAAGCGTTAAAGAATTGCGCGGATACAGAATGCTCGCCAAAGATGGTGAAATCGGAAGTGTATACGGGTTTTATTTTGACGATGAGGCCTGGACAATCCGCTATATGGTTGCCGATACCGGTAAATGGCTTCCCAAAAGAAGAATCCTTCTTTCGACTTCTTCGCTCGGGAAACCCGACTGGGAAAAGCGTGAATTTCCAATTGATCTGACGCGTGAAAAAATTGAAAACAGCCCCAGCATCTATGAACATGAACCGGTCTCGAGACAAAAAGAACTCGAGCTCATGGATTACTATAATTGGCCGGCCTATTCGATCGGCCGCCAGGCTCGTACTGTCGGTTCTGAGATGATGATGCAGCGTGACCTGAAAGATGCCAATCGCGGGGCTGAAAAACAAATGGTCGACGAACAGCAGGCTGACCGGGAAACAGAGCCAAACCTGCGCAGCAGTCGTGAGGTTATCGGCTACAAAATTGACGCAGCCGACGGCAAGATAGGACATGTTGAGGATTTTATCTTCGATGATGAATCCTGGGAGGTTAGATTTCTCGTAATTGATACCCGCGACTGGCTTCCGGGAGGTAAAAAAGTCCTGATTTCTCCGAAATGGATCGAAAATATCAACTGGCTGGATGCACTGGTAAGTGTTGATCTTGAAAAAGAAAAGATAAAAAACAGCCCGGAGTTTGATCCGTCGCAACCTGTTAATGAAGAATATGAACAGAAACTTTACGACTATTATGGTCGTCCCAGAGAATAAAAAGGAGTAAGTAATGATGGAAAACAAAGATGCATACATGGAAAAAGCACAAGCGCAGTACGAACAGCTTAATGCCAGAATGGATCAACTCAAAGCCAAAGCCAAAGAAATGAAAGCCGATGCCAAGATTGAAGCTCAACAACGGATCAGCCAGCTCGAAGGAGAACTCAATAAAGCTCAGGACAAGATGGACAATATTAAAAAGGTCAGTGACGATTCATGGCAAAAGTTAAAAACTGATCTGGAGCAGATTTGGGGTGATGTTAAGCAGTCGATAGACAGAACTTCCAAAGAAATTTCCAAATAGTAAAAGGAGGCAGTTTAAACTTATGTATGAAGTTATCTGGCAGGAGCAGGGGAAAATAGAAATCCTGCTAACGAATCAGTTGACTCGCGATGATTTTCAGCAGATTCTTCATCAGCTGGAATCATTGGCCTCGATGTATTCTGAAGTAAATGTCTTACTGGATGGTTCCGGGCTGGAAAAATTCGACTTCGATGTTGATATGCAGGATACTGAATTGTACAAGGCGTACAAAGACAACCTGAATAAAATCGCGTTTGTAGCGGATGGATCATTCCCGGAATTCATGAAAGAAAAATTTCAGCCGTTTGAAAATGCGGAAATCGAAATCTATTCCAACAATCAGGTCAAAGACGCGCGTAAATGGGTATTTCCATCGCCCTTACCGGGGTAAAGATTTTGCTCAATAGAAATTTTGAATAATAGTAATTGGACATTTTAGCAAGAAGGGAGAAAAGTCATGAAACAGGTCAAAGATGTTATGACAAAAAAAGTAAAATTGGTACATCCATCAGTAAGCATAAAAGAAGCAGCAGGAAAGATGTTTGAGTTTGATATCGGGATGCTTCCAGTAGCCGAAAACGAAAAAATAGTCGGTGTCCTGACTGACCGCGATATTGCTATTCGTTCGGCCGCCCGGGGCGACAACCCGGATACAACCGAAATTCGGAAAGCGATGTCAAGTGATACCACGCACTGCTATGAGGATCAATCTGTCCAGGAAGCGGCACGTATCATGAAAGAGCACCAGATTCGCCGCTTGATTGTCCTTGATCGAGATAATAAACTGGCCGGTGTATGCTCACTGGGTGACCTTGCTGTTTATGAGGAAGGTACTGATAAAAGCGGTGAAGTACTCGAAGAAGTCTCAAAGCCGCATGAGAAGTAAACATGTTTAGCAGTGGTGAGATAAAATCGCCACTGCTATTTTATTATCCAATAATTCGCGAGTCCTGCAAATGAAAATACTGACCCTAACGATGAATCCGACAATCGATGCGACGACCTCAATAGAAAAAGTCGTCCCTGAAAAGAAACTTCGCTGTGAAACTCCAAGCCGCGAGCCGGGCGGCGGCGGCATAAATGTAAGCAGGGCTATAAAAAAACTGGGCGGTATTGCTCCGGCCATGTTCCCCGCCGGCGGAACAAACGGTGAACTGCTGTCAGAACTTCTGTCCAATGAAGATATCACTACGCAGGCAGTCGCAATTGAAAATATGACCCGCGAAAACCTAACCGTCAGCGAGATATCCGGGGATCAGCAATTTCGATTTGTGATGCCCGGTCCTGAAATTGCTGAAAGTGAATGGCAGAGCTGCCTCGATGAAATAAAGAACCTGAAATCTTCGCCTGAGTACATAGTAGCCAGCGGTTCGCTGCCGCGCGGAGTCCCCGATGATTTCTACGCCCGTCTGGCGAAACTGGGAAGGGAAATAGACTCCAGAATTGTTGTTGATACTTCTGGAGAACCGTTAAAAAAGGCAGTAGAAGAAGGGGTGTATCTAATAAAACCCAATATAAGAGAATTAAAAGATTTGATTGGCGAAGATGTCGAAGACGAAGAAAAGATGAAGCAGGCGGCTATAAAATTATGTGGCGAAGAATGTGTCATGAATATAGTCATCTCCCTTGGCGCCGGAGGCGCACTGCTTGTAAGCGGCGATACGGGAAGGCATTTAAGGGCACCGACTGTCCCCATTAAGAGCAAAGTAGGAGCCGGCGATAGTATGACGGCCGGTATTGTGTTGAAGTTATCGGAGGGCCGTTCAACTGAGGAGGCAATACAATACGGCATCGGCGCCGGAGCCGCCGCAGTAATGACACCCGGTACCGAACTGTGCCGTAAAGAAGATACTGATAGATTATTCAATCAGATAAAATCCGATAAATCTAACCATTGAGGAGAATACATATGGCTTCCGACAATCTCGTAGAGCTTGGAGATTATGAAAAATATATCGGCAGAGAGGCAGTCGGGCGGATATATGATAAGGCGGCTCCTCTCAGAGATAGACATATCGCCCATGTAAATTCAACTTATTACGGCGGAGGTGTTGCATCTCTTTTATCTTCCTTTGTAATTTTGATGAACAGCGTCGGCATCAAATCCGGGTGGCGAGTTATCCAGGGCTCACCCGATTTTTTCGGCACAACCAAAAAGATGCATAACGCCCTTCAGGGCGGCGATATAAACCTGAGCGATATGAAAAAGAAAATCTACGAGGGTGTCATTCATGAAAATGCCGTCAGAAACCATCTCGACCACGACATAGTAATAATTCATGATCCTCAACCACTGCCAATGATTAAACACTACCGCAAACGAGGACCATGGATCTGGAGATGTCATGTCGATTTATCCCAGCCGAATCGCGAATTATGGAATTACTTGCGTGATTACATCGAAATGTATGATGCCGTAATATTGACCCTTGAAGAATATAAACAGAAATTGAATACGCCGCAGGTATTTTTCCAGCCGGCTATAGATCCCTTTAGCATTACCAACAAAGAACTTACTGATGAAGAAATCAATGAGCGGTTGGATCACCACGAAATCCCTTATGACTTGCCGCTCGTTGTCCAGATATCACGTTTCGATAAATGGAAAAATCCTGAAGGTGTCATCGAGGCTTTCGAAAAAGTCAGAAAGGAAGTCGATGCTACCCTGGTACTGCTCGGTAATGTCGCCACCGACGACCCCGAGGGTGACAAGGTCTATCATTCGCTTTTGGAACATGCCGATGACCGAATAATAATACTGAGTAGACAGGACACCGCGCTCGTTAACGCCCTCCAGAGGAAAGCGGCGGTCGTCGTCCAGAATTCGAAGAAAGAAGGATTTGGATTAACCGTGACCGAGGCCATGTGGAAAGGAGCGGCAGTGGTTGGCGGCAATGTCGGCGGCATAAAATATCAAATAAAAGACGGTGAAAACGGCTTTTTGGTATCGTCCAATGATGAACTCGCTGATAGAATCATAAAAATTATAAAAGATGAGAATCTCCGAAACGAAATGGGCGATAAGGCGCACCAGACAGTAAAAGAAAATTATCTTCTTTCTAATTATCTGGGAAAATATCTCGATCTCCTCTGTTCATTCGAAACCAGCTACACATTGCATGACAAATTTAGCAATGGACAGTAAGATAATTTAAAAATAGCTTTGATAGTGGTTTTTTTCTTAAAATACCATTAATGTATTGCGAGCAGTTGATTATTCATCACATAATTATATATATTCCGTAAAAGGGAATTAAATCTTGAGTAAGATTATTAAAATATCCCGGCTTAGATCTATGTGGGACTCAATTAAGTACTATGTAGGGGGAGTCTATAAAAGAGCCGGGAAAGACCATATCTTTCTTTTCGCATCAAGCCTGTCATATTCCATGATAATATGTATTATTCCTGTCATTCTAATTATTCTGGCAATTGTCGGACGCGTCATGGAGCGGCCTTATGTTATTGGTCAGATTGAATCCTTTATCGATAAAATAATCCCTTACCAGGATTATGCAAACACCATCAAGGAATTGGTCTTTGCTCGAGTAGAAGAATTCCGTCTAAATGCAAATATTGCCGGATTAGTTGGTTTTGTCGGCCTGTTTTTCGCCAGTAGCGGGCTTTTCAGTGCAATGAGGTCGGTCCTTAATATGGTCTTCAGGACCAAGCCCGAAATGAATATATACAAGGGAAAACTGCGGGATTTTGGCCTGATATTGATAGTCATGGCTTATTTCCTCCTTGCCGTGACCATATTCCCTTTGCTCAACACGGCCCTTGAATTTGCCTCCTCGATTGACATACCTCCGTTTAATCTCAGACTATTAAATATGCTGCTTTTCAACCTCCTTTCTTTCGCAATAACAACTCTTACGTATGGAATAGTCTATTTTTCAGTGCCCAACAAGAAAATGCCGATCAAGGTTGTTTTGGTCAGCGCCATAACAGCTGCAGTACTGTGGGAGATAGCCAAACAGGTATTCGGATTTTATCTCGGCCATAGCATTAATTTGAAAAGAATTTATGGGACTTATGTACTGTTCGTCGCAGCTGCCGTTTGGATTTATTATTCTTCAGCAGTATTGATTGTCGGCGCGGAATTCGGACAGCTTTATGATGAAAGAAGAAAAGGGAAAAAAGATAAAAAAACCTGAAAGCGAAGAGAGTGTTGACATAGAATAAAAAGACGCCGGAAGTACTTCCCGGCGTCTTTTCAAAAAGCAGAAATTATTCTTCTTCAATTTCCGCGATAGATTTATCGGAAAACAAATAATCTTTCAATTCATCTTCAAATTTTTTGTCATTGCGCCTGATCCATTCGATTAGCATTGCCGCATGTTCTTTCTCTTCATCACGGTTGTGGATGAGAATTTTCTTGAGTTCCTCGTCTTCACAGGCGTCGGCTCTTTGATCATACCAGGCCGTGGCCTCCAATTCCTCGATCAATGATGCTATTGCGCGATGCATGTTTAGTGTCTTTTGGGACAAGTTTTCGCGATGTTCATGCATACTTTCAAGTGCCATTTAGTCTCACTCCTGTAATAATTGTTTATAAGAAACCTCGAGGCTTAAGATTTATGATCTTTGGTGAATTCTTTTTTTGCCCTATGGTATTCCTCTTCCGTTATTTCTCCTTTGGCGTACCTTTCTCTGAGTATATCCATGGGATTCCTGCTGCTTGTTTGACCGGTATCCGAACTCTTTTTAATTAAAAAATACACGAGGAATATAATACCGACAAGTACTAAAACCCAAAAAAATATCATCCAGAAACCTCCAAACCAGTGCATATCATATCCGTACATTTCAAAACACCACCTTTACTTTATATTTTCCAGATTATTCAGTACATTTTCCATTCTACTGAGAACCTCTTCTGCAATTGGCCTGATATCATCATTACCCGAAATCGAAAGGGCCTTCACCGGGTTGAGGATTAATACCTTTGTCAAATTGTCGTTAACCTCTGAAACGACAACATTGCACGGTAGAAGCAACCCGATTTCTTCTTCGGCCTTTAAGGCCTGATGGGCCAGGGGAGGATTACAGGCCCCGAGGATGCGGTATTTTTTGAAATCAATATCGAGTTTCTTTTTCAATGTATCCTTGACATCGATCTCAGTCAGAATTCCAAATCCCTCATCCTTCAAGGCTGCGCTTGTTTTTTCGATCGCACTCTCAAAATCAAGGGGCATTTCAATAATCTTGCCGTATTCCAGTTCTTTCATATTAATCTCCTATCTATGTGCATTATCTCATTCTCCAGAAACTTCAGGCGCTTTTAACAGTCTTGCATTTATTGCTACGATAACGGTGCTTAATGACATTACCAGCGCCCCTATCGCGGGATTTAATAATATCCCCAAAGATGCCAGCGCGCCCGCCGCAAGCGGGATGGCGATTACATTGTAGCCCGTAGCCCAGGCCAGGTTCTGAAGCATCTTCCTATATGATGCTTTCGAATATTTAATCGCTTTTACAACGTCGAGCGGATTGTTCTTAACCAGAACAATGTCGGCCGTTTCCGCAGCGACATCGGTTCCAGCGCCGATCGCAATACCTACATCAGCGTTTGCCAGCGCCGGGGCATCGTTGACTCCATCCCCAACCATCGCAACAGTATATCCATCCGATTTAACTTCATTGACCTTATCAGCCTTATTGTCAGGCAATACCTCTGCGAAATAATCTTCTATTCCGATTTTTGCCGCCACTCTTTCAGCGACATTTTTGTTATCGCCGGTCAGCATAAGCGGCTTGATATTCATCTCCTTGAGTATATTAATTGCCTTTTTAGATTCCTCCCGGATCGGGTCATCAAGCCCGATAGCTCCGACCAGATCATCTTCGATAAGTAGAAAAACAACCGTCTGTCCTTCAGTGAGCATATTATCCACATCTTCATTTTCATATTCAATATTATGCTCTTTTAAGTAACCGGGGCTTACTACCATAACTTTCTTCCCGTTAACCTTGCCGCGAGCTCCCTTGCCCGGTATAGCCTCAAAATTCTCAACATTGTCCGTTTCTTCCGAAGCATTAACTATTGCCTTGGCAATGACATGTTCCGATTGTGTTTCCACCGATGCTGCCGTTTGTAAGATTTCTTTTTCGCTTTTATCCGAATTAATGGTGATTGTTTTGGTTACCTTGAACTCTCCTTTTGTCAGGGTGCCCGTTTTGTCCAGAATCACAGCATCGATATTACGCGCCTTTTCAAATGGAGTCCGATTTCTTATTAAAAGGCCGTTTTTGGCCGATATCGCTGTTGTAACTGCAACAACCAATGGAATAGCCAGCCCCAGCGCGTGAGGACATGTAATGACCATTACCGTTACAGTCCTTTCCAGAGCAAAGACAAATTCACGACTGTATATACCCAGCCATATGACCATCGTTACGATACCGGCTGTAATTGCTATAAGGGTCAGCCAAAAGGCGGCGCGGTCCGCTAATCGCTGCGATTTTGATTTGCTCTGCTGGGCACTTTTAACCATGTTCGTTATTCGTGAGATATAAGAGTCTTCGCCTACTTTGCCAACCTCAACAGTAATTGAGCTTTCCCCGTTTATTGCCCCGCCTATAACCTCATCACCCTTTCCTTTACTAACCGGTTTCGATTCTCCCGTAACCATAGCCTCATTAATAGAAGATTCTCCCTCGACAATCTTTCCATCAGCCGGAATCTTTTCTCCCGGTTTGACAACAACATGATCTTCTTTTTCCAGTTCATTTATAGGAACATCCTTAAGTGAACCGTCTTCAGTCTTTTTATGTGCCTCAGAAGGAAGCAATTTGGCCAGTTCTTCGAGAGCCGACGAGGCCCCGATAACAGATTTCATCTCAATCCAGTGACCGAGAAGCATGACCACTATAAGAGTAGCCAGCTCCCAGAAAAAGGTCTTGCCGGGAACGCCGAATACGACGGCGCTGCTGTATACATAAGCCACAATAATAGCCAGGCTGATAAGAGTCATCATGCCCGGCATTTTTTCCTTTAATTCGCTGACTAATCCTTTAAGAAACGGATAACCGCCGTATATGAATATTATTGTCGATAGACCAAACTGAACATATTTATCTCCAGCAAATGACAGTGCTTCCTTAATACCTAATATATTCTGTATAAGAGGCGCCAGGGCGACAACAGGAATTGTTAAAATGAGTGTTATCCAGAACCGTCGTTTGAAATCTTCGGCCATTTGACGGTGATGTTCGGTATGATCATGATTCTCATGACCGTTGTGCCCTTCCTGGTCATGTTGATCATTCTCGTCTTTCCCCTGCTGCTTTTTCGCATCGGAGCGATTATTTTTCTTTTCTTTTTCGGTGGTAGATTCTTTATCAGGCATCTTTACCCCTTTGTTGGCGTAGTTTCTTTAACTGCTACAGCCGTTACAAATCCATGGTAATGCGGCTCCCCGTGCGTCTGGTCTAATTGTCTTGATTCTTCATAATGAATTATGTCATAATCGCTTTCTAAAAGATCTTTCAATTCATTTTTGTCGAAATAGTGATTTATCATTTTCGAAAGTTCACTTTGATTCTTTTCTTTATCTGAGTAACCGGGATCCGCGGTCGAGTGAACTTTCAATACTATTTTTCCACCAAGCTTAAGGCTCTTTGTTATTTTATCAAAAATCGGCCGGATATTTGTTTTAGCGAGATGATCAAGAATTGTAATACCGACTATTATATCATAATATTCTTTTTTGAAATCAAACCGCTTTATATCACTTTGGAAAACATCTATTTTATCCTGCAAATCAAACTTGTCAGAATACTCCATCAATTTTTTTACCGCGGTTTTTGAGCTGTCTACAGCATCTACCTTAAGTCCTTTTTTTGCAAGATGTATACTATTTCGCCCGTCCCCGCATCCAAGGTCAAGGGCAATGCCGTTCTTCTTTATATCCTTGACAGCTATATTTATTTCTTCGGTCGGCTCGCTGCCAAATGACATCTCATTTTGCTGATAGAATTCATCAAATCGGTTATTATTATTTTTGAGTGTACTGCTCATACTTTAAATGTTTGCATAAATCATGCCAGCATATTAAATCCGCTGTTTATAATACTGAATCCGGAAAATGAATGGCGGTATTATCAAAATTACCTCTATTAGAATGGGAAAATTGCTGAATTTAAAAGTCAACTTGTCTGTTCGGCTTGCCACAATCAAAAAGACACCACTATTTTAGATAAAAACGTGTACCGAATTTTCATAGCTTGATATTACATTAAAATAACCGTGTCCCGGATGTTCACATTAATCAATTCAATATGACTTCGTTATATCTCTCGCATGTCAAATCATAATGATGGAAATGTGTAAGTATAGGCACAGCAAAAGATTATATGGAGCGGCTTCTAATTTGGCATGATAGTTGTTTTATATTCCTTTAAGAAAATAAAGTTATGTATTGGCCTCTTTTCTTGGGAGTTTATTAAGGCTAATGAGTGAGGAAAGGAGATTTATGATGATTTTTGATAATGCCCCGAAAAAAATTCTGAAAAGATACAGTAATTATTCGGTGGCGCTCATCCTGCTGGTTATTATCGCGGCGCCGGGCGCGTTTTCCCAGACTGGCGCTGAAATTGATGATTGGGATATTACTGTTGCTGTCGAGAATGACCTTCTCTGGGATAAACAGGTCTCAGCAGATCTTATAGATGTCTCAACCGCCGATGGTGTTGTCACTTTGTCAGGAACGGTAAGTAATCTCCTGGCGAAGGAACAAGCCGAAGATATCGCTCTTTCAATTAGAGGAGCCGTATCGGTAGTAAACAACATCAAGGTACGACCAGTTGAGCGCAATGATTCAATAATTGAAGAAGACATAAAAAATGCATATCTCTATGACCCGGCCACGGAATCATTCGAGATAGATGTCTCATCGGTTAATGGTATTATCACCCTTACCGGCAAAGTACAGTCATTCCAGGAAAAGATGCTCGCGGAAGAAGTCGCCAAGGGCATTAAAGGTGTTCGAGGAGTCGACAATCGCATTGAAATTACCTATCCGGAAGTGCGTACTGACTCAGAAATCAAAAACGACATTCTCGGCCGATATAATTACGATGCCATGATTGAGGCTGAATTGATTGAAGTTAATGTCAATGATGGTATGGTAACGCTTTCCGGTTCTGTTGGAAGCGCAGCCGAATACCGCAGGGCTTATCATGATGCTTGGGTCGCAGGTGTTGATGCTGTTAATGCTGAAAATCTTGATATAGAATGGTGGGCCAGGGAAGAAATGCAAAAGACCGGTATGGCCACGTTGACAGACTCTCAAATAGTCGAAGGGGTACAGGATGCCTTTTTCTATGACCCACGTATATATGCGGAAAATATCAATGTAACAGCCAACAAGGGTATTGTCACCCTTACCGGGAAGGTTAATAACCTCAAGGCAAAAAGAGCCGCGGCCGCAGATGCCAGAAATACACGAGGAGTATGGAAAGTTAACAACAGACTAAAAGTACGTCCGGCCAATCTACCGGCCAATGATATCCTCGAAGAAAGAGTCAATGCGGCACTGGAACGTGACCCTTATGTCGAACATTTTGATATTTCGGTCACCGCTGTGAACGGAAATGTTTACCTGGATGGCGAGGTCGGTTCATCATTCGAAAAAAATCGGGCTGAAGATGTCGTTTCCCGAGTCAACGGTGTTGTCAGCATAGTCAATTTGGTCGATGCAATACATCGGTGGAGCTGGAACACTGATTGGGAAATAAAAGATGATGTCCAGAGACAGCTCTTCTGGAGTCCATACGTCAACGCCGAGGACATTACTGTCGCGGTAGACGATGGTGTCGTTACCCTTGAAGGTTCAGTCGCTTCATGGACCGAAAGAACCCGTGCAGAAGAAAACGCCTATCAAGGTGGTGCCAAAGATGTCAGAAACAGGCTTCGGGTTGAAGAATGGGATTTTCCGATTCCGGAACACCCGTTGAAAAGACCATAAATTGAAGTAGAGGTCCTATATGATATTTTATGATATTATATTTGCGTTCATTATCGCTCTCATAATTAGTGTCCTGCTAAGCGCCGTATTTGGTTGGAGATGGCCCGGCCGCGAAAGTAGTGCAGGAGGATCAATAGCTGTATTGTTCCTGATTCTATTTCTACTGATCTGGGCTGGCGGAATATGGATCGAGCCATTTGGGCCGGCATGGGCAGGATTTTACTGGCTTCCATTTATAATAATCGGAATATTCTTTGCCCTGTTGATTGCCGCTTTTATACCGCCGCCGCGCCGGCCCCGAACCAGACGTCAGGCACTCGAACAGGCCGAGGCTCGCGCCGAAGTGCAGGCTGCCGCCGAGACTGCTATCGGCATATTTTTCTGGATAATAGTAATTCTACTTATTGGCGCAATTATTGCCAGATATGCATAGGAATATAGTTTGGAGGCTTTGAAAAAATGTTGAGAAGTTTAAAAGGAGTATTCGGCTTTACCCTCAAAGGAAAAGATGATGAGTTTGGCCGTATCGATGATTCATATATAGATGATAAAGAATGGGTAGTCCGCTACTTCGTTGCTGATACCGGAAAAGAAATGGACCATAAAAAAGTACTGATTCCTCCAAAAGAGGTTAGCCGTCCGGATTGGGCAGGAAGGTTCTTTCCTGTTGATCTGAAAAAACAACAAATAGTAAGCAGCCCCACAATTGATGAAAAACAGCCGGTATCCAGGCAATATGAAGTAGAGCTTCATGAGCATTATGGCTGGAAAGCTTACTATAATCCTGGCGGTACACACGATCACGCCGTGCGTTCTCCGGTACCGTTTGAAGAAGAAGAGGTGGAGCGGGAAAAGGGAAGCGGCAAAAAACCCGCGGGAAAATCGGATCCTCACTTGCGCAGCGCAAAAGTAATAATTGGCTATCCAATCAGTGCCAGGGATGGCGAAACCGGTATGGTCGAAGATTTTATTTTTGACGATGATGATTGGAATATTCGATACATCGTTGTCAATACACGGACCTGGCTCAAAGGTAAAAAAGTCCTGCTGTCATTATCATGGGTAGATCGAATCAGCTGGGAAGAAACACGCGTCTTTATGGACGTAACAAAATCGACAATTAAAAATGGTCCCGAATATGAAGATGTAACCCGAATAGATCGCGAATACGAAAAAAAGCTCTTTAAACATTATGATCGACCGGGGTATTGGTCATAAATAAACGAGAATGGATGAAAGGAAGATATATATGCAGCCATGTAAAATGCAAAAACGTCCGGATGAACCGCCGAAGAATCCGCCGCGGCGGCCACCCGGAGATCCGCCTCGTAAGCCGCCAAAAGATCCTCCGAAGGAGCCACCAAAGGATCCACCGGATAAGGATGACAGGGGTATTGAAGGCAATAAAAAAAGTAATTTTTTACCATAATACAGTATTTCGGAATGGCACTATGTTGAATAATGTAAAACAACTTCTTGATACAACAATTATCGCTCAGGATGGTGAAATAGGGCAGGTCGATGACGTTTTATTTGATGGTCGCGACTGGATGTGCAGGTATATGATTATTAATGGTAACGATTTGCTGAAAGACAAGAAAGCCGTGATTCATACGCAAACCGTAGAAGAGGATGATTGGGAAAAAGATAAACTAAAAGTATCAATGAAGCTTAAAGATATAAAAAACGGTCCGTCGGTTGAGAGCAGACAATTTGTCTCACGAGAACACGAAATTGAATTGTCGAATTATTATGGCTGGAAACCGTACTGGGAAAATGGCAATCGGTCCAGTCAGAAAGATACAGTGGAACATGATGGTTCATCATTGCGAAGCCTTCGTGAGTTGATTGGTTATGCCGTTGAGGCAGAGGACGGGGCAGTCGGACATATTGAGGACCTTATCGCTGAAGAAAAATCATGGGATATCCGCTATGCGGTCGTGAATCTGAGGGACATTTCTAATGGACATAAAATAATTCTGTCGGTGGCCTGGATTAAAGAAATAAACTGGGATGAATCGACAGTAGTTTATATGCTCAGTAAAGATACAATTAAAAGCGGACCAAAATACAATCATGATCGAGAATCAAGCGAAAAATATGAGAAGATATTACTCGAGCACTTTAGTGATATTGAATAACTGGATCACCTGATAAAGAGAATAAGAAATGGAAGTTATGGACATACAGTATCAGCTTAGAATAATTGCTGACATAGCTCTGGCAATGGCGCTGGGCGGCCTTATTGGTCTGGAGCGGGAGCTGGCCGGAAAACCGGCAGGCCTGAGAACTCATATCCTGGTTGCCGGTGTCGCAGCTCTTTTGATTCCATTGGGACGTTCTCTGATGGAACAGGTCGAAAGTGCCGCCATGAGCGGTATCGGGTCTGATCCAACCCGCATTATTCACGCGATAATAACCGGAATTTCAATTCTGGGAGCCGGGACAATCGTGCGGCAAGCCGGTAACGATCAGATTGGAGGTCTGACGACTGCCGCGTCGATACTTATGGCCGGTACTGTCGGAATCGCGGTCGCACAGCACCATTATATTCTCGGCGTCGGTGTCGCCGTATTGACGCTGATCGTGCTGGGTGCATTGAGAGGACTTGAAAAAATTCTGACAGGCAAAAATAGTAAAGAGAATATTTGATGAAAATACAATAAATCATGGAAACGTTAACGATTCAATAAGGAGAAAAGATAATGCCGACACGTAATTCTACCGCAGTATGGGAAGGTGACCTGAAACGAGGCAATGGCAAAATGAAACTGGGCAGCGGCGCCTTTGAAGGTAAATACTCCTATGGAACACGCTTTGAAAATGAAAAAGGAACCAATCCGGAAGAATTGATAGCGGCGGCACATGCCGGATGCTTTTCCATGGCTTTTGCCATGCTGCTGGGTGAAGAAGGCTATCAACCCAAGGAGATACATACAACGGCTTCGGTAACACTCGAAGTTAAAGGTGATGAGCCAAAAATATCCGGAATAAAACTGACCTCGGAAGGTCATATCCCTGAAATTAAAGAAGACAAATTTCAGGAACTCGCTAACATGGCTAAAGAAAACTGTCCGGTTTCCAAGCTCTTGACCGGAGCACCTGTAGAATTGGAAGCGAATCTTGTTCAGCATGCAACAGCGCCTCCGCATGAATAATCTTAATATTCCGGAGATTTATGATTATGGAACTTAAAGACAAAAAAATCGCCATGTTTATAGCCGATATGTTCGAGGATTTAGAATTCTGGTACCCATACTTGCGAATGAAGGAGGCCGGTGCCGGAGTCGTTGTTATCGGACCCGAAGAAAAAAGATATACCGGTAAGCATGGTGTCCCTGCTAAAGCGGATAAAAGTATTGACGCCGTTAATGCCGATGATTTCGACGCCCTGATTATACCGGGCGGATATTCGCCGGATCATATGCGTCGCAGCGAAAAAATGGTGGAATTCGTCAAAAAAATGAATTCTGCTGACAAAACTATCGCCGCAATATGTCATGCAGGATGGATGCTGGCCTCGGCAGATATTCTCAAAGGACGTGTCGTAACGGGTTTTTATTCAATAAGAGACGATATCGAACACGCTGGTGCAAAATGGGTCGATCGCGAGGTATCCGAGGATAAAAATATTATAACATCAAGAAATCCTCACGACCTGCCGGCATTTTGCAAAACGATTATCAGTTCATTAAGTAAATAAAGGAGTCAAATAATGGCTAAAATTCAAATCAAAGACGTTTTTACCGGCCGACTAACCAAAATATTCGTGGCTATCGGCAGTGTAATAGGACTGGCCTTTTCCTTTATCGCCGGGCTCTTTATTGGCGGTAAAAGAAAGAAAAGCCCACATTTTTATATCGAAAAAGACGAATAGTCAAAATTTGCCATGCGAAGAAACTATAGTAAGCGAAAGGGCGAATCCTTTTAATGGATATATTCAGCGAAACAATAAGGCCTGATAAAGAACTGTTTTTCAGCAGAAATGATCCCAACGATCCCAAAATGGGTGACAACGTCGATAATCTTCCTGAAAAATACGATCAAGCCGATATTGTAATCCTTGGCTGCCCACAGGATATAGGCGTTCGAAGAAACAAAGGACGACCGGGAGCAGCCAGGGCACCATCCTGCATAAGAAGGATGCTCTACAAATTTTCGGTACCCGCGGAAGCCTCCAATTTGAACATTTTTGACCTCGGTGATACGCGAATTGAGGAAACTCTTGAGGCTACCCACTCCAGGCACATGAGTGTCGTCTATAAAGTTCTTAAAGACGATAAAAGAATGATAATCCTGGGAGGAGGCAATGATATATCATATCCCGATTGTGCTGCGTTGGGGCAGCTGGAAGATAGTATAATAGCCTTTAATATAGACAGCCATTACGACGTAAGAGAAGATTCGCCCAGAAACAGCGGTACCCCTTATCGACAGTTAATCGAAGGCCGCTTTTTGGATCCCGCTAAATTTTATGAAATCGCCGGTAAAGGAATCACTAATTCTCCTGCATACCACGAATATCTTGAAAGCAAAGGAGTCAATATTTTTTCATTGGAGATGGTCCGCAAAAAGGGGATAAACTCTTTAATGAAAGGTATTCTTGATAATAATTCGAAAGGCGCGATTTTTTGGGGTTTCGATATGGATGTAGTTCGCGCCAATGATGCCCCCGGTGTCAGCGCATCATATCCCGTCGGTTTAACTGCCGAAGAAATATGTCTTTTCGCCTCAATTGCAGGCCGGGACAAGCGATCCAGAATTTTTGAGATAACGGAAGTCAATCCGGAATATGATCTGGATGACAGAACCAGCAAATTGGCAGCAATGATGATATTGTATTTCCTTGGTTCCCGCGCACCGATTCCCGTGCAGGAGTAGCCGGGATATGATATATGATAAATGGGAGTTTAAAGCAGAAAGGAGTAAAAGAAAATGACTTCGAGGATGGGCTCGAAAATATTATTTACTGTTTTGATTACAGGGATTCTAATTGGTTTGATGGGCTGTGATGACAATGGTACTGCTCCATCTTCTTTCGGTTCTTTAAAAGGTGTCGTAAAGAATTCGAGTAATGATCAGGTTATCACCGGGGTTGAAGTGAGTTTTTATGGATTGACTCAAACAACCGATTCATCGGGTGAATACATGTTTAATGATATCCCGACCGGGAACCATACCGTCGCCGTTAACGACTACCGCTTTGAGACATATGCATCAAGCGCGGCTATAAGCGAAAATGATACAACCAATCATGATATTATGCTCGATCCGGTCCCGGCTGGAGCCGTGGTAGGCGATGTTACTTTTGATCCGGAACTACCTTCCGTGGCACTGAAAATTGTAATAGGAAATATCCCTGATACATTTGAAGTCGTCAATCTCGAAGGTGATTTCGATATTGACAGCATACCTGAAGGAACATATCAGGTAGAAATTATTCCTGAAGATCATTACTTTGTTGAACTAATCGACAGCGTGACAATAGATTCAGGTCTTGTAACCGATATGGGAGATATCGTTCTGCGCGACCTGTATGCCGATAGGATAATTGAATACAATGGCTTTTTTGTAAACCAGTCATTTTGTTTGGGATTCACTCAGGGCACCTATACTCATGTCGAACCGACCGGCGGAGCTTCTGATACCACACACATAATTATCGATATGGGCGAAGGCGAAGAAATAGTCGTCGGCCCCGGCAATGATATGTACCTTAAATTCGGAGGTGTTGGTGATTTTGCCGGCGAAATTAGAGTTGCCGAAGACGACAGCCTTTTCAGGGATACTACCCTGTACTGGCAGTCCCCGGAATTTACTCACCTGTTTCCAACGCCGGACGGTGGTGCGCAGCTAACTGCCTTCAATTTCGGACAGTCCAAATTTCAAAAAATACGATATATCCGATTTCATGTTCAGCACTGGGTCGATGAAGGACGCCTCTACTATATTAAGGCGCGCCAGCGATAAATTGGATGTTTCGCCGGTTTTCGTAGAATTGTGAAAGGATGATAGAAGATGAAAGAGATTAAAGCTGCTAAAGAAAATGAGCTCGCAAATGGTGAATATAAAAAAATAACTGATAACGACACCGATATACTTTTGGCCCGTGTGGATGATAAATACTACGCCATTGGTGCAACCTGCCCTCATTACGGCGGTCCTCTCCATGAGGGAGTTTTGTCTGATGGAACTGTAATGTGTCCCTGGCACCATTCACTGTTTGACGTTAGAGACGGTAAGGCTCTGGAACCGCCGTCACACGATGGAGTACCGTCTTTTGATGTTAAGATAGAAAACGGTGAAGTCATTGTAATGGTCCCGGATGATATTCCCACCGGAGTCGAACCGGAAATGAAGAAGCACAACAAAGATGTCGATAACCGGCTGTTCGTAATTCTGGGGACCGGCGCGGCGGGATATTCTGCGGCACAGAGTCTCAGGGAGCATGGGTACGAAGGACGACTGATTATGATAACTCGGGAAGGCGATTATCCTTATGATCGCCCCAATCTTTCCAAAGATTACATGCAGGGTGAGGCCAAGGATGAATGGATTCCAATCCGTTCCAAAGAATTTTATGAAAAGTATGATATTGATGTCATGCTTAAGAATCGCGTCGTCGGCATAGATTTCCCAAATAATAATATAATTTTCGACAACGAGGCGACCCTCGAATATGATAAACTTTTGATAGCTACCGGCGGCAAACCGAAATCTCTTGATATTCCGGGCTACGATCTCAAAAATGTCCATACCCTTCGAAGTTTCAATGACGCAGACGAAATTATAGAATCGGCTGAAAAATCTGATAAGGTGGCCATAATCGGAGGCGGATTCATCGGGATGGAAACAGCCCACAGTCTCGCCGAACGAGGTAAGGATATTACAGTGATCACTCCGGAAAAGGTCCCTTTCGAAAAACAATTCGGCGAGGAAGTCGGCCGATTATTCAAAAAAAAGCATGAACAGAACGGAGTCAAATTCAAGCTCGAAAATTCGCCTGGAAAATTTATTGGCGATGGTTCAGTAAGTGCCGCAGTTCTCGAAAACGATGAAGAAATTCCCGCCGATATCGTACTGATGGGTGTCGGTGTCAAGCCGGCGACCGATTTTATCAGCGGATTGAATCTTCTGCCTGATGGAAGCATTAAAGTCGATGAGTATTTCCGTGTTAAAGAAAATGTCTTTGCCGCCGGGGATATTGTCACTTTCACCGATATGCGGACTGGTGAAGATATCCGCATAGAACACTGGCGGACAGCCGAGCAGCAGGGAAGAATCGCCGCAATAAATATGACAGGGAAGAATCATCCGAACGATTTGGTGCCGTTTTTCTGGACTAAGCAGGCCGGACTGAATTTCCAATATGTCGGCCATGCCAATGATTGGGATAATATTATTCTCAAAGGCGACCCGGAATCTGGCGATTTTATGGCCTTTTATGTAAAAGGAGATCAGATTCATGCTGTCGCGGCAAATGGACATGATCGCGATATGGCAGCCATTGAGATGCTAATGCGAAGAAAAGTGATGCCGCCGCCTGAAGCCGTTACAAAAGACACCGCCGATTTTATCGCTCTGGCAAAAACGTAAGACGACTGACAGGAAAGTCACATGTCCAAGATAACATCTTCGGGAAAACTCAAAGAAGCCTGGAGCCTTTCAGTTGAAGATACCATCAGCGAACTCGATGTCGATAGGGAACAGGGGCTCGATGAATCTACCGCGAAGAAAAGGCAAAATAAGTACGGCAAAAATCTTCTTCGCGAAAAAGAAAAAAAATCCGCACTGGCGATTTTAGCCGATCAATTTAAAAATCTGATTATCGCTCTTTTGGTGGTTGCGGCTGTACTCTCGTTCGCTTTTGATCAAAATCTCGAAGGCTTCGCCATTGCCGCGGTGATCCTTCTGACCGCATTGATCGGCTTTTTTACTGAATATAAAGCAGTCCGATCCATGGAGGCCTTACGCGAAATGAGTCGTGTCGAGTCAAAGGTTCGCCGGAGGGGTAAAGTGAAAAATATCCCGGCTCAGGAAATCGTTCCCGGAGATATCGTCGTTGTGGACGGCGGCGATATTATTTCCGCTGATATTCGGCTTTTTGAGGCCTCCAAACTCCAGGCTGATGAATCAGTCCTGACCGGAGAATCCGTTCCGGTAACTAAAAAAACCGGGCCGATTGATAAAGACACTAATCTCGCCGAGCGAAACAATATGCTCTTCAAAGGTACGGCTGTTACTCGTGGTGCCGGTAAAGGCGTTGTCGTTGCTACCGGGATGGATACCGAACTCGGTAATATTTCAGAGATGGTGGAAAAAGCGGAGGCCGAAGAAACTCCGTTGGAAAAGCGCCTAGATAAGCTCGGTCAGAAATTAATATGGCTGACTCTCGTTCTGGCAGTTGTGATCGCTGTTCTCGGGATAATGCGCGGTAAAGAATTGTTTCTAATGATAGAAACTTCTATCGCGCTGGCCGTTGCCGCTATTCCGGAAGGACTGCCCATTGTTGCAACCATTGCTCTTGCCCGGGGTATGATGAGGATGGCTAAAAGGAATGCCCTGATAAACAGGCTGGCTTCCGTCGAAACCCTCGGTGCCACCGGAATTATCTGCTCTGATAAGACAGGAACCCTTACCGAAAACAAAATGACAGTTGCTAAAATTATCAATTCCGCTGGCGATCACGATTTTTCTGACGAAGAAAGCAGTGGCGGCGATGACAAAGATTTGGATGACGTCGCAAAAAAAATGATAAAAATTGGCGTTCTTTGTAATAATGCTTCACTGCCCCATGAAGATGATCAGGATGATGAAAAGCAGGATAAGGCAATTGGTGAACCGCTGGAAATTGCTCTCCTTGAAGCGGGTCGAAAATACGGCATGGAAAGAAAAAAACTGCTAAATGAACTCCCCGAAGAGCGCGAAGAGGCTTTCGATTCCGAAACGAAAATGATGGCTACATACCACAAACAAAATGGAAAATATTTTGTCGCTGTTAAAGGGGCTCCAGAAAAAGTCCTGGAGGCGAGTAAATATATAAGAAAGAACGGCAGTAAGGAAGATCTGGATGAAGAAGGACGCCGTAAATGGAAAGAAACCAATGAAAAAATGGCGGAAGAAGGACTGCGTCTTCTCGCAATCGCTGAACGGGAAGCCGATTCCACCGAAGATGAACCTTACGAAAATATGGTATTTTTGGGATTAGTCGGGATGAAAGACCCCCCTCATGCCGATGTCAAAGGTGCCATAGGCAAATGCCATCATGCCGGCATCCGGGTTATTATGGTCACCGGCGACCAGGCTCCTACAGCCAGAAATATAGCCTATCAGGTGGGCCTGACCGATAGCGAAGATGTTCACGTCATACAGGGTTCCGAACTGAAGGGAGAAAAGGAAATAAGTGAAGAAGAGAAGAAAAAAATTATCGAGGCGGATATATTTTCCCGCGTTTCACCGGCACAAAAACTGAGTATTATTGAAGCTCACCAAAAAAATAATTCCATTGTGGCCATGACCGGCGATGGCGTCAATGATGCGCCCGCCCTGAAAAAAGCCGATATTGGTATTGCTATGGGAGCCAGGGGCACTCAAGTCGCTCGTGAAGCCTCTGACATGGTTTTAAAAGATGATGCCTTCCCTTCAATCGTCGCTGCGGTTGAGCAGGGACGTATCATATTCAATAATATCAGGAAATTCGTGATATACCTTATGTCAATAAATGTCGGTGAGATACTTGCTGTCGGTGCGGCCTTTATTGTCAATGCCCCGCTGCCGTTGCTCCCTCTTCAAATATTGTATTTGAATCTTTTGACCGGGGTTTTCCCGGCCCTGGCATTGGGTGTAGGAGAGGGAATTCCTAGAATAATGGATAGCCCGCCTCGTAATGCAGATGAGCCTATCATGACTCGCAAGCGCTGGATCATTCTTGGAATATACGGTATGTTCATTGCCATTGCTGTTATGTCTGCTTTCGGGATAGCCTTAAATGTTCTGAATATGAATCATACCGAGGCGGTTACTGTAGCGTTTTTCACCCTGGCTCTGGCCCAGCTTTGGCATGTATTCAATATGCGGCAAATACATTCAAACTTTTTTGTAAATGAAATTACAACCAATAAATATGTCTGGGGCGCTTTGATATTATGCCTCGGTCTGGTAGTCGCCGCTGTCTACAGCCCGGGTTTATCTAATGTTTTGGATTTGACTGATCCCGGCTTTGACGGGCTTGTGACCATTATCGGCATGAGTCTGGTACCATTACTGTTAGGACAGATAATGAAGGGATTAAAAATATATTAATCACTTGGAATAGAAAAAATATACTATTGGAGGTTATTATGGACCTGATCAAAATAGAAGATTTAAAAATGCTGACGGCTCGTCATCAGGAACCGTCAATTTCAATCTACATTCCAACTCACCGTCGCGGTAGTGAAACCGAACAGGACCCGATTCGATTTAAAAATATGTTAGCCAGGGTCGAAAAATCGCTGGAAGAAAAAGGCTACCGAAGAAATGAAATCAATGAACTATTAAAACCGGCCAGATCTTTGCTTGCCGGTAAGAATTTCTGGCAATACTTGAGTGACGGATTGGCCGTTTTCATCGCACCCGGCGAGTTCAACTATTATCGCCTGCCGATTACACTTGATGAATTTTCGCTGGTCTCCGATCGTTATCATGTTAAGCCGCTCTTGCCGATCCTTTCGGTTGATGGTCATTTCTTTGCTCTCGCTCTTAGCCAGAAAAATCTTCGCCTGTATGAAGGCACATTGAATGGAATCAGGGATATCGAATTGAGTGGAGTCCCAAAAAGTCTGGATGACATTTTGAAATTCGATGATCCTGAAAAACAGCTTCAATATCATACCGGGACTCCAAGAGGAAAAAGACAGGCGATGTTTCATGGTCATGGTGTGGGAGGAGACGAATCCAAAGATAAACAGGACATTATCAGATATTATCAGGCGGTCGATAATGGCATCTATAAGTTATTGGGCGGAGAAAATTCGCCATTGTTACTAATAGGACATGAACATCTGATTTCTCACTACAAGAACGTTAATTCTTATCCCTATCTTCTGGAGAAAGCGGTAACGATCAATCCCGACGACCTGTCCGAAAGTGAAATGCACAAAAAGGCCTGGGAAATAATTGAACCGCTTAATAAAGAGAGGGTTGATGAAGCTGTTAATAGATATGAGGAAACCATAGGAACCGGATTGGCCTCCAACGATTTCGAAAAGAATCTGAGAGCTTCGCTGGAATCGAGAATTGATACTCTCTTTGTTGCAAAAGATACCCATAAATGGGGAAGATACAATCCGAATACCTTTGAATTTGAAGACCATGATGAATATCAAAACGGTGATATTGATCTTATGGATTTCGCTACCGCTAATACTATATTAAACAGGGGTGAGGTCTACGCCCTTGATAAAGAAGAAATGCCCGGAAATTCACTGCTGGCAGCAATTTATCGGTTCTAGTTTTGATGTCGTAATATCAGCTTCGATTTAAAACGAAATTTTTTGATTTTCTGGCACCATAGGACGGTTTTATGGTTTATATTATAGGGTAAAGTGAAATAAATATGCCTGGAGGATAAATGACCGAAGATACAACAATTTTGTCAATTAAAGATATGACTTTGCAGCTGAATGGGAAGCCCATCCTGGATAAGCTTTCTATCGATTTCTGGAAAGGGCATATTCATGCGGTGGTCGGTCCCAATGGAGCAGGAAAATCAACGCTCGCTTCAACCATAATGGGACTCGATGGGTATCGCGATTTTGAAGGCGAATTGATATTCGAAAGCGACTCCTTAAAAAACGCCGACATCGATGAAAGAGCCCGTCGGGGCATTACTATGGCATGGCAGGAACCGGCCCGTTTTGAAGGATTGAAGGTTAAGGATTTTATTCTGGCCGCCGCCAAAGAAAAGAATAATGATACGGTGAAATCCACTCTTGATGAGGTTGGACTCGATCCCGATGTTTATTCAGTAAGGGCGGTTGACAAAACACTATCCGGAGGCGAACGAAAAAAGGTCGAACTGGCTTCAATTTTGGCTATGCGACCGAAAGTGGCCCTTCTTGATGAACCCGATTCAGGTATCGATATCGAGAGTATTAATCGCATTTTCGAAGCAGTCCATCTGTTAAAAAAGAACGGCACCACGGTTATTTTAATTACTCACAGCCTGGCCGTTCTTGATCAGGCCGAGCATGCCTTTTTAATGTGTGATGGACGCATGATAGATAAAGGATCGGTCGATAAAATAAAAAGATATTTCGAAGAAAAATGTCTGCCCTGCGATCATAAAAATATACCTGTCCAGAATGTAAGGGGGGCAATGTAAATGCAGACCAAAGATATAAATACGCTGTACGATTATACCGGCACTGACCCCAATTTACAGGACCCCGATACCGCTCATCTTGCAATTGATGGAAACAAAGTTCTGGGTATGAACTCCGTACCTGGACTTGAGATCGACGTAAATGAAATAGAAGACGGCATTGATGCTAAGATAGTGCTGAAAGAAGGTACTCAGGTAGTTAAACCGGTGCACCTGTGTTTCGGGATGCTCCCTGAAACCGGTATCCAGAAAATTATAATGGATGTCGTTATTGAAGATAATGCCGCTATCAGTCTTCTGGCGCACTGTGTTTTCCCCAAAGCTATCGATGTCCAGCATATCATGAACGCAAAAATCAAGCTCGGTAAAAACGCCAAGTATACCTATTTTGAAAAACACATCCACAGCCCCGGGGGTGGAGTCAAGGTGTATCCCAAAGCAAGGGTAAAGGTTGGTGAAAACAGTATCTTTAAAACCGAATTCGAGCTGATTAAAGGACGAGTCGGGCTGATTGATATTGATTACGAAACCAGCTGCGATGCTTATGCCGTAATGGACATGACCGCTCGCATAAGCGGAAAAGAGGATGATCATATAAAGATCAATGAAACGGGACACCTTAATGGTGAATACGCCCGCGGTGCGTTGACATCGAAAATCGCAGTCAGCGATAACGCCAGGGCCGAAGTGTTCAACAAAATGACTGCAAACGCCGCCTATACCAGGGGCCATGTCGACTGCAAAGAGATATTGCAGGATAATGGATTCGCTACCGCCATCCCAATCGTGGAAGTCCATCATCCCAAGGCGCATGTAACGCACGAAGCTGCGATTGGGAGTGTCGATAACAAACAGCTGGAAACCCTTATGTCTCGTGGGCTGTCGGAAGATGATGCTGTCGAGATTATTATTAATGGTTTATTGAGTTGAATTTTGATATATTATTAATATAAATTTGGAAACAGTTTGTAAATTCCCAAAGACTAAAGGGCTTTTCTATGGATAACGATTTGCGTTTCAATATTGGCGAAAAAAGAATAGACTATAATGGCCACAGAGAAGAGCTGGATTTCGATGAAGATCGAATAATTGAATTTAACCACCGTCATAAACATGTCCTCCATAATTATGACATCTCTCTGGAATCATGCAAAATATATACTCTGTTCGACAAAGTCAGCTTCCGATCGAATCTGGGCGCCTTAAGTAACCGTCAGGTTCGCCAGTCGGTTGTTCTTTCTGCGGCTCTTTCGGCTGTAGCGGTTTGTATCGATGGTCGCGCCAGTGCCAAAAATTATTCGGAAGATAAACTTACCCGTGAAGTAAAAGAATCTCTCAAACGATATAATGACCGCACCGCCGCTCAGGTGATGGCTGAAGTCCTTCAAACTACAGCCGAATCGCTTCCAATGGGTGAGGAAATTCTTATTGAATCGACAATAACCGAAGGCGTCAGAATAAAGCCGGGCAAAGAGGCCGGTGGTAATCCCACTATTGCAGTCGGAGCCGTATTCGGAAAAGACGAACATCGAGCCCGTTATGGTTTATCGATGCCCAGAAATGTAACTTTATTCTCAATGGGTAACGATGTCATCGACGGCACGACCAAATCAATCATGGGTGATCATTCCAGCCTTACCGCACTTTTCGTCACCGAATCGGGTGTAAAAAGACACCTCCCGGATATTTACGTCCAGCGCTGGATGGCCGGAGTTAATTTCGATGAATTTAACCCGCGCGAAGTCGGGTTACTTGAAATTGCCGAATTAATATCAAATTCTTATGGCTATTCCGGAGTCGATAAATTGAGCTCATTCTTCCTTGACAGGAAGCGCCATCACGTAGCCATGGATGAACTCAATGAAGCCAACATCTCAACACCTTATGATAAAGATGGCGATTTAATTCCCGCAGTTCTACTGGGTTTGCAGGGTCTTACTTTATCTAATGGAAGAGGACTCGATTCCATGATAGGCGAAATCGGCGGTTCGGCCGAATGGGCCGTCGGTGTACTCCCGCTTGTCTGGCGAGGCGGGCAGGCAATCGGCATGCTGACCAGCCAGTCTTCATTGACCCGTAAAGACCTGACTCCTGAACAGTTGTGGAAAGAGCGCTTCCATTATACCGAAGAAGAATTCATGCTCATGCAGGATGCACGTTTCGAACGCAAGCCGTATTTCACTATTCATGATTTACTCGAAGATCCATACGCCGGGGGCATAAGCGCTTTTGGAGCCATTACAGATAATTACTTTATTCCAACGCTGGAAGGTGTAAACATCGATCGCGAAAAAGAAAAAATTACAGTCAACACTCTGGTGGTCAATTCACTCGGGATGGTCGAAAGCTGGCGGATGGTTTTTAAAGCCAATAATAATCTAAAAAAGAGCTTCGGCCTGATCGCCTCACCAAAGAAAGAACTGGAAGAACTTTCCGGCAAAGAACTTGAGGATGCCATTGCCCGGATGTTAAGCAGCGAAAAGACTCGCAAACGATATAATATTTTCTTCAACAACGAGTACTACCCGGCGTTAATACCTGTTCGAGATAAAATGGTAATGCTCCATAAGGCACTGCAGGGATTAATTGATCGCGGTGCCTTAAATGAAAAAGACCGCCAGATAACCGAAATTACAGAACGCATGGCAGGCGACTGGTTTATTAATTCGGATTAATATCTTAAATATACGCATATAAATATTGACAAAAGCCCGGCAACGGCCGGGCTTTAAAATACGATCTTTTTCTTTATTTGACTTGTATCCATAAATAAACTATAGTTAGTATCATTTTTTCATGGGGGTACTTTTTGCCGGAATTTAGACAAAATCTTGCAACCAAAGAATGGATTATCCTGGCGCCGGAACGGGGCAAACGTCCCCATGACTTCGAGAAAGAAAAAACCGAGCGTGATAGTCTTCCTGAATACGATAAAGATTGTCCTTTTTGTAAGGGAAATGAAAACTTGACTCTTGAGCCGGTCTATGAATATCCCGAAGGACCGGATTGGCAGGTCCGCGTCGTTCCTAATAAATACGCTGCCTTAAAAAATGATATCGGTACTACTCGTTCGCGGTCGGGGATGTTTTTGGCCGCAAAAGGTTTCGGAATTGCCGAAGTCCTTGTCGAACATCCGCGACACGATGTCAATCCAGCCCTGATGGAAATGAATGAGTTTATCCAGATTATTCGTGCCTACAAAGCCCGAAATTTTTCTATAAGTGAAAATGGGAAAATTAACCTCGTAACTATTTTTCGCAACCACGGGCGCCGGGCCGGAACTTCTCTTGTCCATCCGCATTCCCAGATCATCGCCACGCCGATCGTCCCTCCGCATGTCCGATACCCCATGCAAAGAGCGTTGCACCACTTCGATACAATAGGCAGCTGCGTTTACTGTGATATGATCCATGAAGAGATAAGACAAAAAGATCGTATCATAGTCGAAACTGATAATTTTGTCGCCTTTTGCCCATACGCGGCACGGTCGCCATTTGAATGCAGGATTTACCCAAAGAAACATCAACCCAGCTTCTTCCTGGTGGACGGTGAAGATATAGACGAGCTTGCCTGGATTTTACGGGAAATCCTCGCCAAATTATATTACGGCCTGCACGATCCTGACTATAATTACATTATAAGATCGGCACCGGTGGGTGACCAGAATGTTCGTCACCTGCACTGGTATATGGTAATAATACCGAAAATTACTACCCCGGCCGGTTTCGAAATCAGCTCCGGCATATATATCAATACCACCCCTCCCGAAGATTGCGCCCGGTTTTTAAAAGATATTAATACTTCCGCATAGCGAATTTTTTGTCAATTAATATTGACTATTTTAAAGTATTTGGCTATTTTGCCAATTATTATAATAAAGGTAGGATTGTGAATAAAAGGAAAAAGTCACTATTTGAAGCAAGGGCAAAGATTCTCAAAGCTTTGGCCCACCCGACAAGGCTGTTTATCGTGGAAGAATTATCTCATGGCGAAAAATGTGTCAGAGATTTAACCGATTTGGTCAAGGCCGACATCTCGACCATTTCAAAACACCTGAGCGTTTTAAAAGATTCAGGTTTAATTCGCGATGAAAAACGAGGTCTGCAGGTATTTTATACTCTGCGTTACCCCTGCGTACTTAACTTTTTCAATTGTATTGAAACTGTTATCAAATCACAGGCAGATGAACGCCTTCAATTGCTTGAATAAACAGGATTACGCCTGATTATGGAATGGAAAAAGGAATGGAAATTGATGGCAATCATTATTGCCGTCTTTTTGGCTCTGTTCTATATTCCAATAGAATCTTTTAGAGTCCAAAACGCCTTAATCGAGGCAGTCGCTCTTGCAAAGTGGTATGCCAGAGAGCATGTAATTCTCTGCCTGATCCCTGCCTTTTTTATAGCCGGTGCCATCGCGGTTTTCATTAGCCAGTCAGCAGTAATTAAGTATCTCGGTGCCAGGGCGAGTAAAATAGTATCGTACGGAGTAGCGTCAGTTTCGGGAAGTATTCTGGCCGTTTGTTCTTGTACTGTTCTGCCATTGTTTGCCGGAATATACCGCATGGGAGCCGGGTTGGGTCCGGCAACTGCTTTTCTTTATTCGGGCCCCGCTATAAATGTCCTGGCTATTATATTAACCGCTCGCGTTCTCGGTCTTGAACTCGGTATCGCTCGGGCGGTCGGCGCGATAATATTTAGCATAATAATAGGCTTATTGATGCACCTGTTTTTCCTCAAAGAAGAATCCGAAAGAGAATCGGAGGCGGCAGAATTGCCGGATGCCGAGGTTAATCGGCCGCTTTGGAAAAATATATTGTACTTCGGTGCAATGATCGGAATTCTTGTATTTGCCAGCTGGGGGAGACCTGAGGAAAAATCTGAATTTCTGCTGTGGATATATGCCAATAAGTGGATTATAACTACAATTTTTGCGGTTCTTTTGGGAGTCTTGATGACCCTCTGGTTCAATATAAAATTAATTTATCTTTTGATAGTCGCTCTTTTTACGGCGGTCATCGCTGTAATATTTCCTCATGAACCTCTGTTGACATTCTCCGCGGCGGTCATTGGATTTTCCCTTGTGATTGGCAGAAGGAAAGATGAACCGGGCGATTGGTTCGATCAGACATGGGCATTTGCTAAACAGATCCTTCCGCTGCTATTTGCCGGAGTCCTCGTCGCTGGTTTTCTTTTGGGACGGCCCGGAGAAGGCGGGCTTATTCCTTCCAATTGGATTTCCCAATCGGTCGGAGGAAATTCGCTCGGTGCGAATCTATTCGCATCGGTCGCTGGCGCCTTCATGTATTTTGCTACATTAACCGAGGTTCCAATATTACAGGGTCTGCTTGGAAGCGGGATGGGCAAAGGTCCGGCTCTGGCGCTGCTTTTGGCGGGACCGGCTTTATCGCTGCCGAACATGCTCGTAATAAGGAGCGTAATTGGAACCAAAAAGACGGTTGTATTTGTAATATTGGTTGTATGCATGGCTACTATATCGGGAATGATTTTTGGATCAATAATGTAAAGGGACAAAGTATGAAAAAAATCGAAATTCTGGGGACAGGCTGTCCCAAATGCGATAAACTCGCGGAAATGACCGAAAAAACGGCAAAAAGCTTAAATATTGATTACGATTTAATCAAAGTTAAGGATGTGAGCAAATTTGCCTCATATGGCGTCATGATTACTCCCGCATTGGTTGTGGATGGCGAGTTAAAAATTATGGGTAAGGTACCCTCTGAAGAAGAACTAAAAAACATGCTTCAGTAACAAGGAGTTCTTTTATGAAACTAAATTACAAATTTGCAGCATTTATTGTGATTATCGGCTTTCTATTCGGAGCTTTAGTCATTGCAGGGGAAAACTCTGCCGACATTAAATCCGAAGCGGATAAGGAAGATTCAACTGTAACTCCTGATAGCAGTGCGGTTGAATCGCCAAAACTTATTGCATATTATTTTCATACCACAAAAAGGTGCCCCTCATGCAAAAAATTGGAGGCATATACAGATGAAGCAATTACGGCCGGTTTCGAAGATGAATTAGAAAGTGGTATACTGGAATGGTCCGCAATTAACACCGACAGCGCCGGGAATGAGCATTATTTAAAAGACTACCAGCTTTATACTAAATCGGTGATTATCCAAAAAATTGAAGACGGCGAAAAAGGTGATTGGAAAAATCTGACCAAAGTATGGGAACTGCTGGGTAATAAGGAAAAATTCATGGAATACGTTCAGTCCGAGATAAAGTTATATCTGGATAATTGATGATGGACACTTTTCTGGTTGGCATTTTTTCCGCAATATGGCTCGGTATATTAACTTCGATATCACCTTGCCCATTGGCCACAAACATCGCGGCAATTTCATATATTGGAAACCGGGTTGAAAATACAAGAAAGATCCTGTTTTCGGGTCTTTTATACACGATGGGCAGGACGCTGGTCTATCTGATTCTTGGAATACTACTCGTCAATGGACTGCTGGCGGCATATGACATATCCTATTTTCTGCAGGAAAATATAAATAAATTTCTGGGTCCTTTATTAATTCTGGTCGGCTTATTTCTTCTAAATCTATTTCCGATCAGTTTACCCGGATTATCATTCAATCAAAAAATGCTGACTCGAGTCGCTGATTATGGTATTTGGGGAGCTGGACTTTTAGGAATAATCTTTGCCCTGGCATTTTGCCCCGTATCAGCAGCATTATTTTTCGGAAGTCTTATTCCCGTATCCGTAAAATACAATTCCGGAATTATTATACCTGTTATGTATGGTATTGGTACCGCCCTACCGGTAATAGTCTTTGCTTTTATAATTGGATTCGGAACACATCTCATAAGCAAGATTTTCGACAGACTTACTCTTTTTGAGAAATGGGCTCGGCGAGTAACTGGAGTGATATTTATATTTATCGGTATCTATTACATTTTATATTCTTTTTTTGATTTTCAAATTTGGTAGAATAAAAAATACGGGAGTATAATATACTCCCGCATTATCATCGTTGGTCAACTTCTAAGATGCTACAGTACTTTCCTTTCCAATTTCGCCGGATTCACTGAAAATATTTATCTCATTGTCAACATAATCTATTCCGACCCTGTCGCCCGGTTTTATTTCGCCGGCCAGTATCTTACGCGCAATATTCTGGCTTAATTCCTTGTTTATTAATCTCTTAATCGGACGGGCTCCGTATGAGGGATCATAACCTGCTGATGCCAGGTAGTCAATTGCTTCATCTGTAAGGACCGGCTTTATCTCTCTTTCGGCAAGTAGTCTTTCCAATCGCGCAAACTGCAATCTGACAATTTGTTTTATTTCTTCTCGATTTAAAGCCGAGAATACAATCGTCTCATCAACGCGGTTTAGAAATTCAGGTCTTAGATTTCGACGAAGTATCTCGAGAACCTGCCCTTTCATACGGGCATAAACCTCATCGCGATTGTCGTCATTAATATTCGCCGATTCGGACTGTATATAATCAGCACCCAGGTTGGAAGTCATAATCATTATAGCGTTTTTAAAACTGACTGTTCGGCCCTGGTTATCGGTCAACCGACCGTCGTCGAGAACCTGTAGTAATATATTGAATACTTCCGGATGCGCCTTTTCAATTTCATCGAGAAGGACTACTGCGTAAGGCCGTCTGCGAACCGCTTCAGTCAACTGTCCGCCTTCTTCATACCCGACATAACCCGGCGGGGCACCAATCAGACGCGATACGGAGTACTTTTCCATATATTCAGACATATCGATTCGAACAATTGCATCTTCGGTACCGTAGAGAAATTCAGCCAGTGCTCTTGCCAGTTCTGTTTTACCAACTCCGGTAGGTCCCAGGAAAATAAACGATCCAAGAGGACGATTCGGGTCGGATAATCCGGCTCTCGATTGGCGAACCGCATCTGAAACGGCGCCTGCAGCCTCATCCTGACCGACCACCCTTTCGTGAAGTTTCTCTTCCAATTTGAGAAGTTTCTCTTTTTCAGATTCGGTCAATCTCGAAACCGGAATTCCCGTCCATTTCGAAACTATTTCAGCGACATCGTCACCGTCAACTTCCTCCTTGAGCATTTTTCTGTTCTCTTGTATAACAGCGAGCGAATGCGTCAAAAATTGCAATTTCTTTTCAGCCTCGGCAATATCGCCATACCTGATTTTCGCAGCCTTTTCATAATCGGCCTGTCTCTCTGCTTCGGATGCCTGGTATTTCAAGTCATCAATTTCTTCTTTTATATTCCGAATTGAATCTACCGTCTCTTTTTCTTTCAGCCACTGAGTTTTTAATTCATCCCGTTCGGCATATAAATCCTTCAATTCTTCCTCAATCGGTCTTAGTCTTTCCGATGAATCTTTTTCTCGCTTTACTCCCTCTTTTTCGATTTCAAGCTGGCGAATTCTTTTTTCGATTGCATCCAGTTCTTCCGGCATGGAGTCAATAGATATGCGGAGTTCTGCGGCCGATTCGTCTATCAGGTCAATTGCCTTATCAGGAAGAAATCTATCCGCTATATAGCGGTCGGAGAGCTTTGCAGCCATCACCATCGCTTCATCTTTAATTTTGACACCATGATGCAGCTCATATCTTTCGCGCAGTCCGCGAAGTATCGAAACCGTTTCTTCGACCGTCGGAGGATTGATCAAAACCGGTGCAAAACGACGTTCCAGTGCGGCATCCTTTTCTATATGCTTGCGGTATTCATCGAGCGTAGTCGCCCCAATGCATCGCAATTCGCCCCGTGCAAGAGCCGGTTTCAGCATATTCGATGCATCCATCTCGCCGCTTACCGCGCCCGCCCCGACAATTGTATGGAGTTCGTCGATGAACATGATGATACGTCCGTCGGATGATTCAACCTCTTTGATAATCGCCTTTAACCGTTCCTCGAATTCACCTCGGAATTTTGATCCGGCTATCAAGGCGCCCAGATCAAGAGCGATTACCGTACGGTCTTTTAACGTTTCCGGGACCTCACCGTTGGCGATTTTCTGAGCCAGTCCTTCCGCAATAGCGGTTTTGCCGACACCCGGTTCACCAATGAGAACCGGATTATTTTTCGTTCGCCGCGAGAGTATTTTTATAACCCGCCTGATCTCATCGGCACGTCCAATCACCGGATCGAGTTTGCCGGCCCGAGCCTGGGCTGTCAGATCACGGGAGTATCTTTCCAAAACTTGATACTTCGATTCGGGATTATCATCGGTTACTCGCGTTTTACCCCGAATATCTGTCATGGCTTTTAAAACAGCTTCTCTGCTGATTCCAAATTCTTTTAAAATATCAGCAGCTTTGCTTTTTATCTCTATTAATGCCAGAAATAAATGCTCTACCGATACATATTCGTCTTTTAACTTATCAGCTTCGCTTTCTGAACGATTGAGAACCCTGCTTAGCTCATCTGAAGCATAGAGCTGACCACCTGATTGATGCGGCATCAGCTTTAACTGTTCTTCAACCTGTCCCTTTAATTCCGCCAAATCGACGCCGATCTTTTTGACAATCCGCCCGACCAGGCCGTCATCCTGATTTATGAGCGCCGTCAATAGGTGCAACGGCGTAACCTGGGGATGAGATTCCGACTGCGCCTGTTGCTGTGCATAATTGAGCGCATCCGTCGATCTTTGTGTTAATTTATTCGTATTCATAATCTCTTTTCCTCAGGTCTATATTTTTATTCTTGTTTTTCGATAAAAAGGCCGGTCAGGTTATCCGACCGGCCCTCTTGGTTCACTGTCAAATGTGATCCCTTTAACCTTACTTATGAAACCTTGACTTCAATCTGTTTCGGTTTCGCTTCCTCTTTCTTCTTGATTTCCAGTTTGAGGATTCCATCCTTGTAGTCGGCTTTAATGGAACCGGTATCGACTGATTCAGGAAGAGTGAACTCGCGGATAAACGAACCGGAAGCTATTTCTCTGCGAATATAGCTCTTTTCCTTTTCCTCTTCCTTGTGTTCGCGTTTCCCGGCCACGCTCAGGATATTGTTTTCAACCGTGACTTTTATATCGTCTTTTCTCATTCCCGGAATTTCGAATTCCATGGAGATATTATCTTCGGTCTCTTCAATATCCACACGCGGCGTAAACCCGGTTTCCCAGTGTCCAAACATGGAAGGATTGAAAAATCCCTCAAAGAATGGATCCATCAGTCGATTGCTGTTTCTGTCTTTCTTAATTAGCTTTGTCATAATATCACCTCCATCAATTTATTCTTGCATCTCTTTATTGTCTGCAATAAAATGTTAATCAAACCGCGTGCCAAAATTTGTAAGACATTGATATATTAACACTTATGGAACTGAACCCAAAAACCGTCGAAATTATCATGCCATAATGGCTGATTGATAATGTCAGGATGACAATCGAGATTGACTTAATGACATTAACTGACTGCCAATTTAAACGTCTAAACGCCCTAAAATGTTGCCGTTAAATAAATTTGGAGTGGACAAAATTCAATTTCCGATTATATTTATAAAGTGTCTGCTATATTTGGGGACCACATATTAGAGAAGGATTGGATCGTGGGGTTTTAAACAGATTACTCCCCGTATTACCTTTCTATTACACCGCCTGAATTTTGCTCGTTTATTGAAAGGAGTCGTCATGTCAAAAATTCCGGAGGCCTTAAGAAACCATTCCGTAATTTTACCATTTATTATTTTATTTCTGGGTCTTTTTTCAATCACCGCTTCAGCCCAATTATCTCAATCAGATATAGAAAAATTAAAAGAACAGGCCGAGCTTAACGGCTGGACTTTTAAAATATCCGAAAATCCGGCTACGGAGTACTCCCTGGATCAATTGTGCGGCTTGAAGGTGCCTGATAACTGGCAGGAAATGGCTCCATTCGACCCGATGGATAAAAGCACAAAAGATATGCCGGAGGCTTTTGACTGGCGAGATTCGGTGACTCTTCCCGCTGTAAAAAATCAGGGCGGATGTGGCGGATGCTGGGCATTCGCTACCGTTGCCGCCCTTGAGTGCAATATTCTGCTAAAAGACGGTATAACTGTAGACCTTTCCGAACAGTGGCTGATCAGCTGCAACCAGGACGGCTGGGGATGCGGTGGTGGATGGTGGGCCCATGACTATCATTGGTACAGAACCGATGCTTGCGGCGGAACAGGCTCGGTCTGGGAAAGCGATTTCACCTTCGTCGGCTATGATGCCTCCTGCAATTGCCCTTATGATCATGAATATATGATTGACAGCTGGTCTTATGTGGGAAGCTCCTATGGCATCCCGCAGGTCGATGCTATGAAAAATGCCATTTTGAATTATGGTCCAATTACTGTCGGTGTTCATGCCAATAATGCCATGCAGTCTTACGGAGGAGGTATATTCAACGGATGTTATAACGGCGATATAAACCACGGTGTCGTCCTTGTCGGCTGGGATGATACCCAGGGTACAAATGGCGTTTGGATTATGCGTAATTCCTGGGGGCCCTATTGGGGGGAAGAAGGCGGTTACATGCGGATGGAGTACGGATGTTCGATGATAGGTTACGGTGCTGCATATATAAATTATGCCGGAAGTCCCAAAATTGAATTTTCATATTTAGAGCCTGTTCCCGATATTTTAACACCCGACCAGCCAGATACTTTTACAGTCGAAATAGTCGGAATGTATGGCGGCAATCCTGTCCCGGGTACAGCAAGATTACACTATTCAATCGATGACGGCGCTTATCAGATTGATACCCTCGACTATCTCGATAATAACCAGTATGATGTCATAATTCCCGGTCAGTCTTGCGGCAGTAAAATAAATTACTATGTTAGCGTTGTTGATTTGTCCACCGGCGAGAGAATATACGATCCCGATACCCTGAATCCCAACAGAGCAATCGCCGCTGCCGATTCTATGGTTGCCTTTGCCGAGGACGGCGAAAGTGATCTCGGATGGTTTATTTGGGGATCCGCCTCTGACGGAACTTGGGAGAGGGGTATTCCGGCCGGCGACGGTACTCGCGGTGACCCGACTGCCGACTATGATGGAACCGGTTCCTGTTATCTTACCGGAAACAGAAGCGGTGATTCCGATGTTGACGATGGCTCGACTTATATGATATCACCGACTATCGACCTTTCTTCTGCAGATGCAAGAATTCGCTATGCCAGATGGTATTCGAATGATGCCGGAGGTTCCCCCAACGAAGATGTAATGGAAGTTTTCGTATCCAATAATAATGGTTCAAATTGGACCTCGGTAGAAGTTGTTGGGCCGGAAGAACAGGCATCCGGAGGATGGTTCACCAATGAATTTCTAATTTCCGACTATGTAACTCCAACCGACCAGGTCAAAATCAGATTTGATGCTTCCGACCTCGGAGATGGCTCCGTAGTCGAGGCTGCGGTAGATGATATATTGATTACTTCATATATATGCAATTTTATATGCGGTGATGCTAATGGCGATGGTGCCAAAAATCTGCTCGATATAACATATATGATTACATATTTATATAATGAAGGCCCCGAACCGATTCCCATGCAGGCCGCTGATTGCAACGGGGACGGAACCGTTAATTTGCTAGATATTTCATTTATGATTAACTTCCTCTACAACGAAGGGCCGGAACCGGTCTGCTAGTAATCTCAATTTATATTCCATAAATATAAAGGACGGCTGCAACGCCGTCCTTTTTTTTAAATTATTATTCGCCACAGAGATTGCCTATACATGATTCCGAAGCATTAATTCCTTTGGATGAGGGGAGAGGTACAACTGATTTTTTATGTAATCAATGTCAAACTTTTCGATATAATGTTTTATCAGTGTCAACGGCACGACCAGCGGTACCATTTGCCCCCGGTAATCTTCAATTGTGCCGAGTATATACTTCTTATCTTCACTCGTAAGCTCCTTCTTCAAGTATCCCATTATATGATGCATCACGTTTACATTTTTCTTAATGGTCGTCTTTATCGAAAGAGCATCCATGAACTCTTTTATATATTTTTCAGCGAAATTTTCAGGCTTATATCTTTTAATCGCTGCCACGAGCTGTCCCATCTCCTTGTAATGCTTAGGGCTGTGTGCCATAATAAGATACTTATTTGCGGCGTGAAACTCGACAACATCCCTCGGCTTAAATCCGCTCTTAAATAAATTTTGCAAACGATGATAAGAAAACACCCTCTCGATAAAATTTTCGCGCAGCCCCGGGTCATTTAATCTTCCTTCTTCCTCAATAGGAAGCAGCGGAAAAGCATCGACAATAGCGCCGCCAAAAAAACCCTTCGCATCTTTGGAAGGAGCACCTTTCCCGCCGTATATTTTTACCCGCTCCATTCCGCAGCTTGGAGAATCCTTCTTAAAAATATAGCCGCTCAAATTAAGCTTTTTCATCTGTTCGATTCGTTTCTTCCGCAGTGCATCCATTCGGTCTGTCCAGTCTTCGCCGCTCTTAGACCTGACCAATCGAGGATTTTCAGCAGGTCCTTCAAGGCGAATAGATTCTCGCGGCACGCCCATTCCAACTTCTACTTCCGGGCAAAAAGGAACGAATTCAAAATAATTTGACAATGTATCGGTGATGTACCTGTCTCTCTTATGACCCCCGTCGAATCGAACATTATAGCCAAGAAGACATGTACTGATGCCAATTTTAATCGGATTATCCTTTTGCATTTCCTGTTTCCTTATCATCTATATCATTTCTTTTAATTTTCTCCGCTCTACGGCAGATTGCCCGCGAAAGCCCTCGAAATATTAAAAAGTGGACCGGGTATATTGTATACCAGTAAAAATATCCAAATAATCCGTCAGGATAATACCAGGCTGTTTGACGCAAATATATTCTATTACCGGTATCATCTTCAACTCTAAAATCAAGCCAGGCTTTTCCCCAAACGTTCATTTCAGCTCTCAGGAGCAATCGGCGATTCGGCACAAACCGCTCTATTCTCCAGAAGTCGAGTGGATCTCCTTCCTGGAACATATTATGCTCTCTAAGTGTCCTCCGCAATCCTACACCACCGAGGACCTTATCGATTAAACCCCGAAGCTTCCATAACCAATCAGCGTAGTACCAGCCATTTTCACCACCAATAGATATAATCGATTGAAATAAATTATCCGCATTTGTAGTGCTCTTAACGGCTCGCTCATCTAACCGAAAATGCGAATAATCTATATCAGGATCTTTTTCTTCCAATAAAGGTGCTTCAAATGTATATTCAAGAGATTTTGTAACAGCATCATGAAAACTCATTAACTTCATCGGAAAAAGCTCATTGGCTTTGTTGTCCCTGCAGATAGTCTCCGAACGAACTCCTTCGATTATCGCCCTGGCCATCTGAACCGATACTGGTGTAACCAGCTTCACCCAATATGAGGACAATCTGGGCGTCAGTACCGGAACCTGAATCAAATATCTTTTTAGATTCAATATCCTGGCGATGGTAAGCATCATATCGCGATATGTGAGAATTTCTGGCCCGCCAATGTCTATAATCTCACCGGCTGATCTTTCGTTGTCAATCGCCTTAACCAAATATTCCAGCACATCCTCAACTGCAATTGGCTGCGTCTTCGTAATTACCCAGCGGGGACAAATCATTACCGGAAGCCTGTTAACCAGGTGATGAACCATTTCGAAGGAAAAGCTCCCCTGGCCGACAATCACGGCCGCCCGAAATTCAGTGACCGGGACCGATCCCTCCCGAAGAATATGCCCTACTTTTTGACGGCTTTCCAAATGAGGCGAGAGATCATTGTCTGAGTCCCCCAGTCCTCCCAGATAAATCATTCGTCCTGTACCTGCCTTTGATGCCGCTTGCGATACATTTTTCGCAGCCTTTTCATCGAGAGATTCGAACTTACTTTCACCAGCCCCCATTGAATGAACCAGATAATATGCTATATCGATACCATCAAATGTTCCTTCAAGAGAATCCGGTTTTAGTACATCCCCTGTTGTAATATCAACTTTATTTGAAATTTCTTGTGGTAATTTGTCAGGGTTACGCACCAGCACGCGCACACTATGCCCCTTATTTAACAGACGGGGAAGAAGTTTGCGTCCTATATATCCGGTAGCGCCGAGTATTAATATGTTAGCCACGATATCCCGCCCTTTCGGTCTCACCGCCAAATTCTTCAGCTATAATTTTTGATCGATAATTGAAAATACGATTCAACTGACCTTTGACAAATAAAGCATGAGCTACAGACCCCAAAATTCCGAAGGGTAGTGAGTATATTACTTTATCTTTTATCAATGTCCCGTCATCCCGTTTTTCGAAAGTATGTTCATGATGCCAGAAAGCATAGGGACCCCTGAGTTGAACATCTATAAATCGAACAGGTGGTTCATATTCGGTTATCAGGGTTGTCCAGCGTTGGCGTATTCCGGCAACTTTGATTGTATAGTCAATGAGGGTTCCGGGACGCATGGATATTGGCGGGGGTGTCAGAATTTCGAAACCGAGTTTTTTGGGCGTAATTTTAGCCAGATTCTCCGGCCTTGCAAAAAAATCAAATATCTTATCACGCGGAATTTTGACAAACTGTTCTTTTTCAAGAATATATAATTTCACTTATTATCCCCCTTTTCAATATTGGATATGCGTGCGATATACCTCTTGACATCGAACTTTCTTTTGCATCCCTCATAACTCATATACCGTATTTTCCCGAATATTTCTCGCTCATTCCAGGCGCGGTCATGGACGCCCCCAATGGACCATGCTATACCGGCGTAACCATTTGGATCACGGCCGTCAAGTTCATACTTATCGTTTAGATAAATGGCGGTTTCCAGAGCACGTTCCGGGCTTTCTGTCCACTCGAGTATTTTCTTTGCCCAGTACATCCGCAAATACCCATGCATTTTCCCGGTCAAAACCATTTCCTTCTGCGCCGCATTCCATAGATCATCGTGAGTTTCAGCGTTTTCGAATTGTCTTTCCGAATAGATATATTGACGGGGGTCCTGGCGATGTTCATCCAATGTCTTTTTTGCCCAGTCAGGAAATCCCTCAAATTTATCGTAGTTTTCATTATATAAGCAAAAGTTATCCGATAACTCTTTGCGGACGACTAATTCCTCAATAAAATCTTCTTTATCAGCCTCATTCGAATCTGACCTTAATACCTCCAGGGCGATGCGCTGGGCAGAAATATGACCAAAATGAAGATAAGGAGAAAATCCCGACTGGGCATCCTCATTTGGGTCATTTCTTTTTTGATGGTATTTCCCCAACCGCAATTTCAAAAAATCTTTGAGAGTCTCATCCGCAGCCTTTTCACCAGATTTTATTGAATCTAATGTCGAAATCTGCTGGTCGACTTTGAGTGATTTTTCTGCCCTATCCCAGTCATTGCCCCAATCACCTGATCGCATTTTGTAGGGATGCTTTACAACTTCCGGGATCCCGGTAAGAAATTCATTTAGTCTTTTATTTATTTTGGGCCGAATGGTATATGCCGCGTATTCCTGCTTTTGTGAGGCATGGCGGCAGGGGACAATATTATGGGCATCAACTTCATGAAAAGGCAAATTTGTCGTCTTTAAAATTTGCTGGGTCCATCTATTTTTGATGTGCAGAGGTGAAAAGTCGGTTACAAGTAAACCGATTGAGAATTTTTCGATAAATTCAGGAAGCGTATCTTCAGGCTGACCGATCAATAGAAAAAAGGGAATATTTAAACCGTGCAATCTACTCTCGAGCTCTTTCAAACCCCATATCATAAATTGATAATGACGGATATTGGCTCCCGGAAAGGATGGGACAAGATTGAATGCAACTCCAAGGGACGATTTTTGGGCAATAGCCATCTCTTGTGCATATAAAAGAGCATGATTATCATTGACGCGCTGGTCACGGCTCATCCAGTACAATACCGGCCCTGAAAAATCGCCGTTCCTTATCTTTGCTATTCTTCTGTGATCTATTTCCAAAATTTCCTTTTTCATTAGATCTCATGCCACGCATGGCCTTTCGTACTTTGTCAATTATTACACTACATCTTTTTAGATATCCTGATTTCATCGAGTTTATTGCGAAACTCTCCAAGATTGTCGAGATATATCGCCCCGATTTCATCAATAGTATTTTTGTATCCGTCAGCGGCTCTGCCTCCAATCAATATCGCAACTTCATCTCCCAGGAACTCCCTTAATTTCCTTAATTCCGCAACAAGTTGTGGATCATTCTCGGGATAAATAATACTTAATGAAAGTACTGCCGGATAATTCTTCTTAACCGCATCCGCGATCTCTTCAGCGGGAAGATTTGGGCCGAGATAAGTCGCCTGCCATCCATCAGATATAGCAGCCACGACAGACATCAATGAACCAAACTCATGCAGCTGCCCGGCCGGAGTGGTTGCGACCAATTTGGGAGCCGTGTCTACTGTTCTGTAGGACATAATAAGGCTGCCCAAAAATGTCCTTACTATGGCAGACGCCATATGCTCATGGACTACCTTGATCGTCCCTTCGCGCCACAAATCCCCAACCTTTCGCATCAGCGGTTCGAGAATATTAATAAGTAAAACCGGTCGGCTGACAGCAACCGATGCCTGCAGAAGCTTGGAACGAAGTCCCTCAGGATCCATATCTCTGACAGCTTCAATACATTCCGACAGAAGTTTTTCTGCAGTGGTTTCATCCAGGGCAGTATCCCGATGTCCATTCGGACGTTGAAATGACTCATTATCATGGACCAGTTTTTCAAGATCCTTGTTTGAAAGACCTGCAATCTGGCTAATAGTCTCGCCCGCCTCCGTCGCCCTTCTTAGAAGATCAAGGCGATATATATCTTCGTCTGAATATAGTCTGCGGTTACTTTCGGTCCGCGAAGGTGAAACAGCGTTATACCTTCGTTCCCAGACTCGGATTACATGGGTTGTCAAACCGGTTCGGTTCGATACCACTTTAATTGGGTGCTTTTGACTCATGTATCAATCTCCTGTTGAATAAATGTCTAATTAAGCTAACAAGCAAACTACTCAGTTTGTTCACATTAAAATTGCATTTGTACAAGAAACTGTCAACAATATTTTATATATTGTTTAGTCGCAAATGCGAATTTTATAATAAAAATGTAAAAAATAGAAATATATTAGACATTTCTGGAACATGTATGAGACATTTTTTGTTTTGTTTAATGAAACCTGAAAGAAAACAACTTACAAAAAGGAGACTAAAATGAAATCCTTAGACATTATCGTAGCAATCTTGCTCGTAGTCGGTGGCCTTAACTGGGGACTGGTTGGATTATTCAACTTTGACCTTGTTGCCGCTATTTTTGGCAACATGGCTCTGATCAGCAGAATTGTTTATATACTGGTCGGCGTTAGCGCCCTGTACCAGGCCCTGCAGTGGAAAGCTATCCAGCGTCGCTGGAACCTGGCACCCTCCATGTAATTGGCAGAGGTCACCGTAAGTGCCCCCGGTATTTCATCGGGGGCACATTTTTTTATTTCCTTATTTGCCTTTTAAGAAATTTCCGACCGCTCAGCCGAAAGCTTGATTTCCTGCTCATGCTTTCTTAATGCTGTAATCAATTCCATTATCGATCCATCCAGAACTTCATCGAGATTGTGGAGCGTCAATTTTATCCGATGATCGGTCACCCTCGACTGAGGATAATTATAGGTCCTGATCTTGGCCGATCTGTCACCCGTCCCGACCATAGATTTCCTCTCGGCCGCCACCTGCTTATTCTTTTCTTCCATAGCCTTATCGTACAGGCGGGCCCTTAATACCTGCATGGCGCGGGCTTTATTTTTATGCTGAGATTTTTCATCCTGGCAGGTTACCACCGTATCGGTGGGAATATGCGTTATTCTAACCGCCGAGTCGGTTGTATTGACCGACTGTCCGCCCGGGCCCGACGAACGATAAACATCGATCTTTAAATCATTTTCATTGATTTCGATATCTATATCCTCGGCTTCCAGAAGAACCGCTACCGAGGCAGCCGAAGTATGAATCCTGCCCGATGATTCAGTCACCGGTACTCTCTGAACACGATGCACGCCCGATTCGAATTTTAGATTGCCGTACGCAAAATCACCTTTGACCGCAATAATTATTTCTTTAAATCCACCAAGCTCAATCGGATTTGATGATAAGATCTCGATTTTATAACCATTCTTTTCCGCAAAACGGTTGTACATCCGGTACAAATCTCCGGCAAAGATGGCCGCTTCGTTTCCACCCGTTCCGGCTCTGATCTCCATCATCGCATTTTTGGAATCGGCCGGATCGCGCGGAGCAACCAGCAGGGATAATTCTTCCTCCAGTTTTTTTAACTGCTCGTCAGCCATTTCCTTTTCATCACGGGCCATTTCAACCAATTCTTCATCGCTTGCTTCCGCAATTATCTCCTTGGCTCCTTCTAAATCCGAAAGGCACTTTTTGTACTTTTTGCCCTTTTCAATAATTTCCTCAACATGCCGCCTTTCCTGGGAAAGCTCCTTGAGCCGGGATTGATCCGACATAATTTCCGGATCGATGAGTTCTTCGTTTATCTCATCCAGCCTCTTTTCAAATTTTTCGATTACATCAAGCATAGTTCTGCCACAAATAAAGGTTTATACAATTTTTTTTGGAAATATTCGCGATAGCTAAAGCGAAGTGCGATTAACGGTCAATTTCGATTCACTGATTCCTTCGGCTTCTTCCAGGGCCACGATCGCCACTTCAAGCTGCTCCGGAGAGGGCTCTTTAGTCGTAATTTTCTGAAGCCACAAACCGGGCTGGATCAAAAATCTGGTGATTACATTATCACGAGTCTTGCCGGATAATTTCAGGAGCTCATAAGAACTGCCGGCTACCAGCGGGAGCAGGGCAAAGTGCAGCAAAAATCTCTGCCACAGATTTGGAGCCGTGCCGACAATAACGGCATATAAAGTATCCGAAACCGAGTAGACCAGTATTGCGAATAGTGCAACGATTAATATAAAACTCGTTCCGCACCGGGGATGCAGCGTTGTATATTTGGCAACGCTTTCTGGCGTTAATTCATCGTCATTTTCATAGGCATAAATTGATTTATGTTCCGCGCCATGATATTGAAAAACCCGTCTAAAATCATTGAATAACGAAATCAACCATACATAGGCCAAAAATAAAGCCACACGTATTGCACCCGCTATCAGGTTAAAAGCAACCGCCTGGCGTTCAATTCCAAACAGGGAAGAAATCGCTATTGGCGTGAAAAAGAATATTAATATACCGAGTGCTATGGCAAAGGCCGCCGTAAGTCCCAATGCCAGTGCGTTCGATTTCTTTGGCTTGGGAACATATGTCTCGCCCTTTTTTTCCGCCTCTTCTTTTTCGATTTCTCGAACAGCGACATCGGCCGAAAAATTCAGAGTCCTGATACCCACTACCAGCATTTCAAAAAAGGTAATTACGCCGCGGATTATAGGTAATCCCAGAAACTTTTTGCGCTTCGCAAGCGCCGTATACTGCTCGGTTTTGACAATGATATCGCCCGAAGGAATTCGGACCGCAGTAGCGATACGGTCCTTTGACCGCATCATTACACCTTCAATAACCGCTTGACCGCCAACATTCTTGTCAGGCATCGATTCCTCTACCTGTGTTTTTGAAATTATGCCCTAAATTAAAATTCCCACCAGATATACGCTTTAACTCTCTGCGTAATGGAGGGAATTTAATGATATCTATAAACGGCTATTTTTCAGCCTTTTCCGTATCGGATTCCTTTTTGTCCAATCCGTATTTACGACGGAAACGGTCGATCCTTCCTGCCGTATCAATCAGCTTTTGACGACCGGTAAAAAACGGATGACAGTTTGAACAGATTTCTACGCGGATATCTTTTGCTGTCGACCGCGTCTTAATTTCATTACCACAGGCACATTTTATCGTTGTGTCGTAGTATTTAGGATGAACTTTCGGTTTCATAAAATCTATTCCTCGACTTAATATTAACAAAATTTGCAATTACAGCCCCTTAATATAGGCAAATGAGCCAAAAAGGCAAGCCATAATATAAACATCCTGGGTATTAAAAAGTTCGACAAAAAAAAGCTATTTTTTAGCGAAGACGTAGATATGATCGGGAGATTTATTATCAAGCGGCTGACGATTATAGCCGCCGAATGAGTCCTCGAGAACCAGGCCTGCCTTCTCGGCAAAATCACACAATTCTTCCTCAGTATAATTCTTCTCCGAGATTCCAAAAAGTCGATTTTCTCGCGTAACCGTGTCGACCGCAAAATCGCGGATTAATTTAATACGATCATTTTTGAAATAATACTGTTCCCGGTGGACTACTGAAGGGTGCGGGAAATAGAAGGGCCTTTTTTCACGATACCAGTGGGTGAAACTCAATCTGTCTTCATTATTGAATGCAAACAGATGAATTATAAATCGGCCGCGATCTTTTAATGCCGAGGCCGTGTTTTTGAAAATTTTTTCATTTTCTTCCGGAGAAAAATGCCCTATTTGCCCGCAAATAAGAAAGGCCAGATCAAATTCATTTTCGTAATTGAGTCTTAATATATCACCCTGTATATATTCAATTTCAAGATTTTCGCTTTTTGCTTCTTTCTTGGCCAATTTTATTGGGTACCAGCCAATGTCGATCCCGGTTACATGATGACCCTCTCTTGCCAGGCCAATTGAATGGCGACCGCCTCCGCAGGCAAGATCCAGAATTCGGGCGTTACTGCCATTAATGTACTCCTTTAAAAAGGCAATTTCTTCCTTGGTTGGGATTCCCCAAAAATGGACAACCTCATAAAAACGGGAAGAGAAACCTCCATCTTTCCAGGGAAGGTCCATTTCAAATGGCTGCAGTTCTTTTAAAAGTCTTTTTATATCTGGATTTTGGGCTATTTCCATCCTCGTTCTTCCTTCCAGTATAAAATTCGGAAGGAACTGGGATATTAACGCCTCTAATTATTGACTATTGGAAGTGGTGAATTCATTTTGTTCATAGTATTTTCAATATATGGGATATAATCTACATCAAATTCCGTCTATTGTGGCCTGCGATGCGATTTTTTGTCCCAAAGAAAAAGCTTCGTTTAGTTTGGTATCATCTTCAGCCGCTTCACCTGCCTCCCAACCTTTTGTGGCATAAGTGATTGCACCACAATTTTCGACTTCTACCCATTTGAAAAAACCGGCAATTACAACGCGGGCATGCTCGGTTCTTTGTCTCTCTCCGCCGACAAGAACCATTGCCCCCAATCTCTTTCTGGGGAGAATTTTCTTGAAATCGTGCTCTGTCTCATTCTCGAAGTCTGCCGGCCTCAGGCAGTTGCAACGATCTATAAACATCTTTGCCTGAGCCGAGACAGTGTCGAAATATATGGGGGAGCCAAATAGGACTATGTCGCAATTAATAAGAAGATCATAGACCGGGTAAATCTCATCGTGAAAAAAACACCAGTCCGGTTCCGGACTCTTGCCGCAGGCCTGGCAGGGGAGATATTGATAGTTATTAAGACGGATGATTTCGTTATCGACCGGCGTCGCCGAAGAATAAGCTATCCCATCCGCAATTTGGCCGAGAAGTATATCGGTCGAGGAGCCTTTTACGGGACTGGCATTAAGAGTCAAAATTTTCAGCATCCAGTTCCTCCAATTCCTCGAGACGATTATAAAGCTCCAGCAAAAGATCTTCAGTTTTAGATTTTTCTTCCGATGCTCTGGCAAGTTCTTCCCAATTGTTTTTGGGTATATTATGACTCAAATCTTCCTCGAGCTTGCTTAATTTTTTTTCGCTGTCAGATATTTTACTCTTTACCGACTGAATTTCCTTTTTGATCCGGCCTCGAATTTTGGATTGTTCTTTAAAATTGTAATATTGTTCCTTTTTCCCCGGATCTATCTTTTTATCGGGAACCATCTCACGACGTTCCAGCGCTTTCTCCCGATAAAAACTGTAATTGCCGTCGTAAACCCGAATCCTGTTGTCTTCAACTGCAAGTATTCTTTCCGCAATTCTATCTAAAAAATACCGATCGTGACTGACTATTACATAAGCACCGTCATAGTTTTCCAATGCTTCTTCGAGTGCCTGACGAGCGTCTATATCAAGATGATTCGTTGGCTCATCAAAAATCAAAAAATTTGCCGGCTTATAAAGAATTTTGGCCAGCGCCAGTTTTGTCTTTTCTCCGCCCGATAGTACCCTTACCGGCTTAAATGCATCTTCTCCCACGAAACCGAATCTGGCAAGAAATGAACGCAGGGTACCGGCCTCCGAAGATAAATCCACCTGCCATAATTCATCGATAACAGTATTATTGTCATTGAGATCCGAAAGCTCCTGGTCAAAATAAGCATAGTCGACATTTTTGCCTATCTTTATTTCACCATCCAATGGTTCTAATTCGCCAAGGATGGTCCTCAATATCGTTGATTTCCCGGAACCGTTCTTCCCGACAAAGCCGACTTTATCGCCCCGGTAGAGATTGAAATCCGCATCCTTGACAAGGGCATGATTGCCATAGCCAAATGTTGCAGAATTGAGAGACAGGATTAAATTGAATGAACGACCCGATGATTCAACTCTGAATGTGGGAGAATTTTTTTCCGATTTATCGAGTTCTATTCGATTCATCCGCTTTAAATATTTCTCCTTGGATTGTGCCTGTTTTGTTTTCTGACCCGCCATATTTCGACGTATAAAATCTTCGATACGTCTGATTTCTTCCTGTTGATGCTTGTATTTATGCAGGAGTTGCTCGCGGCGATCGATCCGTTCTTTAAGATAATTATCAAACCCGCCATAATATTGTTCAATTTTTTTGCCGGTGATCTCCCATACTTTTTTTATTGTGTTGTTCAAAAAAGTCCTGTCATGCGAGACAATAATATAAGCAATATCTAACCCACCCAGATATTCTTCCAGCCAGATAGTTGAATCTATATCAAGATGGTTGGTTGGTTCGTCGAGTAGTAGCAGGTTCGCTTTTCCGGCAAGTATTTTGGCAAGCGCGGCGCGATTCTTCTCACCACCGGAAAAATTCCCAAGGCTGTTGTGAAAACGGTTTTCATGGAAGCCCAAACCGACCAGTATTATTTTGATCTCGGCTTCATATTCATAACCGCCCATATCCTCAAATTTATGCTGAAGATCACCGAGTTTATCAAGTAGTTCGGGTGATTGCGGGTTTGACTCCAGGTCATGCTCAATACGATCCAGTTCCGACCTTATTTTAAGCAAATCGTCTCGCGCCGAACATACAAAGTCAAAAAGATTCAGATTTTCGTCCTCACCAAACTCCTGCTTGACATAGCCAATATTACACTCTTTCGATTTTACTGCATGTCCCGAGTCGACCCTCTCTATACCTGCAATCATATCGAATAGCGTTGTTTTGCCGATTCCATTGGGACCAACCAGTCCGATTCTATCGCCTTCATTGACCGAGAACGTAAGATTGTCGAAAATTATTCGATTATCAAATTGTTTGGTGATATTTTCGCCGGATACGAGGGTCATTTTTCTTCTAATTCGGTATCACCGGCGCGGGAAAAGAACATCTCAACCGCCATCAATACGACAACGACCCAGAGGAAAAGCTGCCACAATTCCCGACCGAACCGCGCTTCTGATATCATTTGTACCGATGATTGGTTATACGGAATTATTTTGGCGTTGTCAATATCCAATATTTCCGCCAATCGATCGAAATCCGCCCGGGAAAGATCACTTTCGGAACTCGGCAAATTAACGGGAAAAAGATCAAGCAGTCTCTCATTTTTTACAAGGCGGTAAATACCCGGCGATTTAATCGGGCGGCAATCGTATATAATTCTCCCGGTCTTTTCAACGCCTGAAATTTCAAATCGCTGATCTTCGGGCGTGATCATCGTAACCGTTCCATAATTAGTCTCTGATCCCGATAGTGACCTGATAATATTCTGGCCGACATATGTCTCTTCCTGATATTCAGATATGCTGTTAGCCAGGTATTCCATGATACGAATAGTCATCGGGACGAAAAATGAATGAGCGGGAAGATCGGTATATCTCGGATTTATAGGTGCCATTAATGTTATAACCTTCCCAAGCCCAAATGCGCTTTCAATAAATGCCGGGAGCCGGTTCGAGAAATATGCGATCTTACGGTTATTGTCACCTGATTCATAAGCCGGGAGAGCATAAAAACGGAGCGTTGGCAGACTATCGGTCTTGAATCTTTCAAAAGCCTTGAAAATGGGGTGAGTATAGTCAAACCGTTCCAGTGTATAATATCCGGCTCCTGTAAAGTCCGACGGAATATTCTTTATAAGATTTACATCAAGCAAAGAGCCGAATGTATTATTGAAATATTTCAGATCAGTATTACCGCCGAGGATATAAAACAAACCGCCGCCGTTATCCACGAATTCCATTAACCTGGAACTTTCCGCCGATCCAAGCGATGTCACTCCCGAAAGTACAATAGCATCATATTCTCTTAGCTTGAGACCCGGGAGACCCGATGGATCGGTCGTTTTAACGGACCAGTATCGCGTCAAATCTTCATTCGGTACCAGCGCCAGTCTTAACAGGTCGCCCGAATTATCGCCATCGACAACAAGGATATTAAAGCGCTCTGGAATTTTGAAACTGAAATAAAACCTGTTATCCGGCAAGAAGCCGTCATCCGAGATCTCCACCCAGCCGTGATGGAATCCCGGACGGCTTATGGTATGAGTAAATTGTACCGTCGCCTCGCCCTTTTCGTCCAGTGCGAATTCCGACTGCATCACGCGCACGCCGTCAAAAAACAGGGAAGCCAGCAATTCGCCTTTTGAAAATGAATCATGATTTTTGATCCGTGCCATAACCCCGAAAGGATTTTCAAGGCTTATCAGCTGACCGCCCAGGTCAATATCGACAACACTGTTATTGCCATCCGTTTCCAGAGGCAGTTCAGTGAAATAGACCGTTATATCATCTTTTATCGAATCAATCTTTTCAGGAAGAGAATTTACCTGGCGATCAGTGATTATATAAAGCTCTTTATTAAGATTTTTTGCATTATTAAGCAGCTGTATTGCCTTATTGATGGCTGTTTCATAATTGGATCTGTTAAAACCCGCTTCCGTTTCTTCCAGAATATTTTCGGCAATATCCCGGCTGAAAAACCGCTGCCCGGCAGGAAAATATGTATCCCGATCGAAGGGAATCAAAATCAATTCATCCGACTCACCAAAATTTTCAAGTATATCCTCAGTCTTGCTTTTTGCAATATCGAATAAAATCCCGTCCTTGACCTGTCTTTGCATGGAGGCCGATTTGTCCAGCAGTATCACCGATGACACTCCCGCGTGCGAACCGATATAACCGCCCTTTGATGCCGGTCGGGCAAACGCCAGCACCGCTACAAGGATAATCAGCATCCGCAGTAAAAGCAGAAGCAGCTGCCGGATCTTTAACTTCCGCACCTGCCTTTTTTGCATTTCTTTGAGATGCTTAAGTGACGAAAACTCGATCACTTTGACTTTTCGCCTTGAAAAGAGGTGTATTATTAAGGGTATTAAAGCCGCTGCTGCAGCAAATAAGACAGCCGAGTTAAGAAAATTAAACATGATTAATAACTAAACGGTGTAACAATATACTCACGGGCAAGCTTTTCTTGATGAACCGCAATCGAATGCGATAATGCTTCCTGATAATACTCGATAGCCCGCTCATGTCGGTTCGTAAGATCATAAAGCCTGCCCAGCGCAATCAATGTTCTTCCCAGATGATACGAACGAAGTTCCGTGAAATGCGCAAATTCCAGGTATTGCCGCGCCCTTTCATATTCACCGAGCCCGAGATAAGCCAATCCGGCCCGCATCTTCGAGGCCGGGTCCTGCGGAGATTTAGGAATCATCTCTTCCGCCCAGATAGCCGCATCCCCAAATGACTGATAAGCCTTGGCCGAATCATGCCATGGCCCCGGAAGTTTATAAATATGTCCCATAAATAACAAAAATTCAATTCGCCCGGGCGTAGAGCTTTCCTTAATATAGTACTCTTCGGCAATTTCGAGTGCCTTTGAGGTATCTCCCTGATAAAAATTCGCTCTTGCCAGATTCAGCTTGGCCGTCGTTATCATCGAATCCATTGCATATGCCCGGTCGAAAAACTGAGCCGCAGAATCATACAATCCATTAATTAAATAGAGATTTCCCAATATCTGCAGGTACAATGGTTTTACTTGATCGAACTCCAATAAATGCTCGTAAACTTCTATAGCCTTATAGTAATCACCATACTGATAATAAGCCGTACCCAATCTCTGGTAATTATCTATTGAGTCCGCCGGATTTATATCGTATTCCAGCATATCTTCTAAATATTTAGTTTGAAGATCACCCCGAAGCATAACCGCCGAACGAGTCGCCTGGTAGTCAAAATGCACCCTGTTGAATTGTACTGTATCGATATAGTGCCGCCATAACATATCCAACGAATCCAGTGAGGTCCCATAAATGGCCGGCAGCGTATTTTTAATATTCAAATCATCCGATGCATCATAGAGTGTTTTGAACTTTTTTATCCCGTAACTGTCGGTAAGAAATTTTACAAATGACCCGGAGCCGATTTCCGCCGTTATCGGATCCATTCTGTAATACTCCTTCGATGAAAGAAGATTCTCCAGTTGCGGGACACTGTCTGATGCAATCAACTCTTTGATTTTATAATTATTAAACTCAAAGTAACCGGCCAGTCCTTCGGCCAGCAAAGGAGGCGCATACCCCCAGAATTTATACAAAGTCATTAAATTCGGCAGAAAGACATCGACCGATTTAAACTCATGAGAATATATGGCGAAAATATTGGATCGCGTCGGATCAATCATATAACCGAAGCGCTTATCGAGATGCACCGACCAGGGCGGGCATGGACAAATGTAAAAGGCTATCTTCCCGGGCATATTAATCGATAGAATATTCCTGAATCTGCTGTAATCTGCCTCGAGATAATTTTTAATATTATTCCAGTAGAAATCCCCAAGTGAATTACTGACATAATACAAATCGAAATTCGCGGACGGATCCATCTTGAAATCGGTCGTGTCACGAGGATTGAAAGTGCATGAAGAGGTATCGACATCAATCCGACGCCGGGGAGTTATCAGCACCTGGTAAACTGATTCATGCTTACCCGGAATATTTTCTATTCTCGCCGGAAGATTATATTCGATTTTATATTTCTGGGAATAGTTGTACGGTCTTTTTCCGATTGTCGTCAAATGGACATTAAATAAAGCAGCACTGGAATCCGCACTCAATAGATCAATTTCTAAACTCATATTGATCATAAATGCCAATAAGGCGTGATCTTCAACCGCATCGACAGTGTCCGTAAAAATATCCCTGTATTCCTCACTGATTGGTGGTTTTTGGCGTACCGTAATTTCCAGTTGAACGCCGTTATATTCTTCGCCAATACAAAAGGGAGAAATAAAACTCAGAATTGCTGTAATCAAAAAAGTATATAACAAAGATCTCATATTTGCTTTTACACCGCGGGAAGCTTCAGGATTATTAATATTCTTCCCGTAAAATTCTTCTGTCCTTCAAAATCGGCAACACCGGTATAGAATCGGCCTCCGCCGCCAACCTGACATCGTCTCCAAATCCGATTTCCGTCAGATACCTGCCATGTTCTCCATTGGCAACAGCATCTCCGAGATTTTCTTTATTGGATCGATATAATAGTAACGCCAGCGATGCCGCATCGTTCAATTTTGGATTCAGGTTTTTCCGGTTTATCAAAACATCCAGAAGCATTCCGCCGCAAAGAGTATCCTCGATGGAGAAATCCCCTTCGTCTCCGGCACAAATTATAGCCAAATCTTTATCGACTTCGGCTGCCCTATCGGCGACGGCCGAGATATTGACAATAGCCCCTGTCAATATAAGACTGGAATGAGAAGCCCGCGAATAGGTTTGAGTTCCGTTGGATGTTGTCAAAATAATTGTTTTATCCCTGACAGAATCCTCAGAATATTCCTGCGGCGAATTTCCAAGATCGAAATTTTCGATTTTTATCCCTTTGCGTTCTCCTGCAAGGATTGTATCCTCAATGCCGATATTTGCCCGAAGTTCCGCGGCTTCGCCCGGCCGTTCTACCGGAATAACCGCTTTAGCCCCCACCGAAAGAGCCTTACATATTGTCGTTGAAGCCCTGAGGACATCTATCAGGACCAGCGTTTTGCCGGCAAGTCTTTCTTCATTTACCGGATTGGGGATCAAATAAAGTTCTGCGCGCATTATTTATGAGATCCTTTTTTATAAAATGGCGGTTTAATAATTTCTGCACTAAATTTTTTATCTCTGATTAAAATATCAACCTGATTGCCCGATTTGGATATTCCTCGCGGGACATACCCCAGAGCTATCGGCTGTTTGAGTGATGGAGAAAAAGTGCCCGAAGTAACTTCGCCGACCTTTTCTTCATTGGATATGATCGGGTATCCTTTACGGGGAAAGGCCCTGCCTTCAAGGACAATGCAAACCAGTTTCCTGTCAGGTTTTTCCTTCTTCTGTTTTTCGATAGCAGATTTACCTATGAAATCACCCTTATCGAGTTTCACAATAAAACTCAAACCGGCTTCTATAGGAGTCGTCGACTTGTCTATATCATTACCATAAAGAGCCATTTTCATCTCGAGTCGGAGTGTATCACGTGCACCTAATCCAATATGCTGCATTTCATACTTTTTCCCGCTGTTATTGACCGCCTCCCAGATATCATCAGCCGCTTCCGTTTCAATATAAATCTCAAATCCGTCTTCGCCTGTATATCCGGTTCGTGATAGGAAGACCTTATGTCCGACAATAGTAACCACCGCTGAATTATAATACTTGATAGCATCGACATCTTCATCTGTAATCTCATTTACGACCTTGCCTGCGTTTGGTCCCTGAACAGCGAGCAGTCCGTAATCATCGGAACGATTGATTAATTTAACATTCCCTTCCAAATGCGATTTGAGCCAGTCATAATCCTTTTTTATATTCGCAGCATTAACAACCATCATATACCGATCACTTAATCTGTAAACAAGAAAATCATCGACAATTCCGCCGTCCTCGTAACACATGCATGAATACTGGATATCCCCTTCCTGAAGTTCCGATGCATCATTGACTGTCATTTTTTGAATGAAATCCAGGGCATCAGGACCGGTAATGTCAAATTCACCCATATGAGAAATATCGAACAAGCCGACATTCTCACGTACTGCAAGATGTTCCTGGGTAATACCACTGAATTGAACCGGCATATTATAACCGGCGAATGGGACCATTTTGGCCCCATTCTCGATGTGATACTTATAAAACGGTGTCTTCTTTAACTGATCCGGATTCGTCTCAGTCATTCTTATTTGCCCCCGGCCTTGGTATAGTTGAGGAGGCCACCGGACAGTACTATCTGACGCTGCCGCTCATTGAGATCGATCTTAAATTTATGGGTTGTATTGTCCTTTTTACCCACCGCCTCAACAGCACCGCAGCTTTCAATATCTTTCCGAATATTTGGAAGTTCCAGAGTATCACCCTGCTGCAGCTTGTCATAGTCATCGGGATTTTCAAAGGTTGCCGGCAAAATTCCAAAATTGATTAAGTTCGCCAGGTGTATACGGGCAAAGGACTTTGCAACGACCATCTTAATCCCGAGATACATTGGCGCCAATGCCGCATGCTCGCGGGAAGAGCCCTGACCATAATTATCACCGCCGATTATAAATCCGCCGCCCTTTTCTTTGGCACGTTTCGAGAAATCTGGGTCCACCACGTTGTACACGAATTCAGAAATTTTTGGAATATTGGAGCGGAGCGGAAGAATCTTCGCACCCGCCGGCATTATATGGTCTGTCGTAATATTATCTTCCACCTTCAGCAGTATTTCGCCTTCCAGCGGTTCTTTCATAGGTTCATTGAGAGGTAGAGGCGCAATATTGGGACCCCGGACTATCTTCACCTTACTCGGCTGCTTGGCAGGAGGCATAATTCCCGAGTCATTTATTTTAATTTCCTCGGGAACCGACACACGGGGATATTTCCCCAGTTTGCGTGGGTCTGTTATTTTACCGTTGATCGCCGCCGCTACGCAAGTTTCCGGGCTTGCCAGATATACATCGGCGCTCTTCGTGCCCGAGCGCCCAAGGAAATTGCGGTTGAACGATCGTACCGAAACCGCTTTGGTATTCGGTGCCTGACCCATTCCAATGCATGGTCCGCAGGCGGATTCCAAAATTCTTGCTCCGGAAGAAATTATATCCGCCAGATGTCCGCTCTTGGCAATTTGAGTGAAGACCTGCTTGGAACCGGGGGAGACTGTCATCGAAACGCTTTCATGGACTTCCTTCCCCTTCATCAATTTTGCCACCGTCATTAAGTCATTTAAAGATGAATTGGTACAACTCCCTATATTGACCTGGTCCACATCGATCTTTTTGAGCTTTTTAACCTTCACCACATTATCCGGCGAATGGGGCTGAGCGATGAGCGGCTCGAGCTTATCCAAATTGATCTTTATCCGCTTGGAATATTTGGCATCTTTGTCTGCTTCCAGCTTGCGAAACGCTTTAGCCCTCTTTTGCCATTTCAGAAAGTCCTTGGTCTTTTTATCAGACGGAAATACCGAAGTCGTCGCGCCCAGCTCGGCACCCATATTGGTGATTGTAGCTCGTTCGGGAACTGTAAGGTTTGCGACTCCCGGACCGCTGTATTCGATAATTTTACCAACGCCACCCTTGACACTTAATTTCCGGAGAACTTCGAGGATGATATCTTTGGCGCTTACGAAAGGTTGAAGCTTTCCTTCTAAATAGACATTGATAATTTCGGGCATTTTCATGTAAAAGGGACCGCCGCCCATGGCCACCGCAACATCCAAACCACCCGCGCCCATTGCCAGCATACCCAATCCGCCATTCGTCGGCGTATGGGAGTCAGAACCCAAAAGGGTTTTGCCGGGTTCACCGAATCGCTCCAGGTGTACCTGGTGACAGATTCCGTTTCCCGGACGGGAAAAGTAGATCCCGTATTTAGAGGCAACCGATTGAAGATACTTATGGTCATCGGCATTTTCAAAACTGGCCTGTAATGTATTATGGTCAACATATGAAACGGATAAATCTGTTTTAACCCTCTTTAGCCCCAATGCCTCGAACTGCAAATAAGCCATTGTGCCAGTCGCATCCTGGGTAAGAGTCTGGTCGATTTTTATGGCCACATCTTCGCCCGGCTTCATCTCACCGGAAACAAGATGTTCTTTAATTATCTTCTCTGCTACGGTAAATCCCATCGCAAACTCCTTTTAGTATTTCTCATGCCAAGAATACATAAGAAAGCCAACCACTGAAAAAAGTCAATATTTATTTCCCTATATGCTTATACAGCGAAGTTGCGTCCTTAAATTTCTTTCGCACTTTGAGTCAATTAATTATAATAATTCAGCTTAATGAAATTTATAAAGCTGATTTGCTATGGATAAAATAACTTTAAAGGCTCCCGCAAAAATAAATCTGTTTTTGAAAGTCATTGGAAAACGACAGGATGATTATCATGATATTTATTCATGGTTTCAGGCCGTAGATCTCTATGATGTTCTGCATTTTGCAAAAAACGAAAATAGAGAAATAAATCTATCCGTAGAAGGGACAACGAACTTAAGCACAGATAAGAACAATTTGATTATAAAAACTGCTTCAATGATGTTCAGGAGGTTTCAACTGCCGGGCGGCCTGAATATCAAACTTGAGAAGAAAATCCCCATTGGCGCCGGCATGGCAGGAGGGTCAACCGACGCCGCCTCAACAATTTACGCCATTAGCAAGATATACGATTTGGATTTGGAAAATAAGGAAATGGCCAATCTCGGCCTTGAAATTGGTTCCGATGTCCCATTTTTCTTTTCATCCGGGCAGGCCGAAGTGACCGGACGGGGAGAGATTATAAAAAATATCGTTCTTCCTTCAAATTATTCAATAATGCTGATTGTCCCCCGCATATCGGTCTCGACAAAGATGGCATATAAGCAAATTAGTTTAGACTTGACAAGCTATAAGGAACATGTTAAGTTTAAACCAAGTAAAGATTTCGCGGAATTGGTCGCACGAATTCGCAGTGTCGGCAACGACTTTGAAAAGAGAATACTCAAATCTCATCCGGTACTGGATGATATTAGGGTTTTGCTAGATAATTTCGGCGCCGCTGTGACCCGGATGAGCGGCACTGGACCAACAATCTTTGGCCTATTTGAGGATATGCCTGAGGGGGGTGGAATGCCGAGTTTCACCCGGGGGGATTGGCGTGTATTTTTCGTGCAACCAATAACCCTGCCCGCTTGGGACTAATCGGTTTAACAACCATTAGCGGGAGGATCAGCCGTGGAAATCACTGAAGTGCGAATTATCCTTCGAGATGAAGAAAAACTCAAGGGTTTCGCAAATGTGACCATCGACAACGCTTTCGTGATCCGGGGTATGAAGATTATATCCGGAAGTAAAGGATATTTTCTTTCCATGCCGAGCAGGAAGCGGCCGGACGGTACCCATCAGGATGTCGCCCACCCGGTTAACAATGAAACCAGGCGACTTCTGGAAGAAAAAGTCCTGGCTGCTTATCAGGAAGAACTGAAGCAGAGGACAGAGGCGCAATAACTCAAATTTTTCTGGGGTGTCGTCAAGCGGTAAGACACGAGCCTTTGGAGCTCGCATTCCCAGGTTCGAATCCTGGCACCCCAGCTTAATTCTCTGCTTTCCCAGTTCTTTGATCAGAAAATTGAAAGAATCGATTATTTGCCTGTCTATTTGCTTCCAATAGACAATACCTATAATATTTTTCAAATCGAATTTCAGCCTGCAATCACGGTCATCTAACCATATAGCCTGCATTTGCGTTAAAATCCATTTGCCAATTTCTAACTTAATTATTATAATGGCAGTCCATCGAGGATTATAAATGCTGCTGAGAAATGGTGCGATGCCTGAACTTAGAATTATTACCGGAAACTCGAACCGGCCGCTCGCGAATAAAATCGCGAAATACATCGGGACCGAACTGGCCGCGTGCGAGGTAAAAAAGTTTTCTGACGGCGAGATATTCGTCCAGATTAACGAAAACATCCGCGGCGCCGATGTTTTCATCGTCCAGTCGACTAATCCGCCCGGCGATAACATGATTGAGCTTCTAATGCTCATCGAGGCCGCCAGGCGAGCGTCCGCCGCAAGAATTACCGCCGTTATACCGTACTACGGATACGCCCGCCAGGACCGCAAAGACCGCCCCAGAGTGGCCATCGCAGCCAAATTGATGGCTAACATGATCACCGCCGCCGGCGCCGACAGAATCATAACGATGGATCTCCACGCCTCGCAGATTCAGGGATTCTTCGATATACCGCACGACCACCTCTATTCCACTCGAGTCTTTCGAGAGCTGGTAGCAACCATTGATTGTGAGCCGCTTACCATCGTATCACCAGATGTCGGCTCCATCAAAATGGCGCGCGCCTTTGCCAAAATTAACCACGCCGACCTGGCCATTATTGATAAAAGAAGACCGGAACCGAATAAGTCCGAAGTTGTTAATATTATTGGAAAAGTTGAAAACAAAAATGTTATAATTCGCGATGACATGGTCGATACCGCCGGAACATTATGTAAGGCGGCGGCGGCCGTGGCCGAAAAAGGAGCAAAAGAAGTTATGGCGGTATGCACCCACCCGGTTTTGTCGGGGGATGCCATAAACCGCATTAACGATTCAAATATAAGCCGGATGTTCGTGTCTGACTCGATTAACCTGGAAGGAAAACAACTTCCCCAATCGGTCCATGTTATGACATGCGCGAAATTGTTCGGCGAGGCTATTATGCGTATATCAGGTGAAAAATCGGTATCGTCACTCTTTAATGATTTTCCCGATTGAGCCGAATGTAGTATGTAATTACGGAGGAATAGGAAACGATGGAAGATATCAAACTGAATGCGGAGAAGCGGGAAGGTACCGGCAAGGGGCCGGCTCGCAGACTTCGCGCCAACGGATTTACCCCCGCTATCCTGTACGGTCCGGATACTGAGCCGTCGATGCTGTCGATTAACTCCAAGGATTTGGCCCGGTTTTTCCGCCAGTACGGAATGGCCAAAAAACTTATCCAGCTGACCGTTACCGGAGAAAACGAATTCCGCCCGGTCATCGTCCGTGATCTCCAGAGAGATCCCGTCACCGGTAATTTCGACCACCTCGACCTGTACCAGGTGTCGATGAACAAGACCATCAATGTCACTGTCCCGGTGACACTGGTCGGGACACCGTCAGGGCAGGAGCAGGGCGGTATTACCCAGCAGATTATCCGCGAGCTGGAGATTATCTGCCTGCCGGGAGATATCCCGAACCTGGTCGAGCTCGATATATCCGAGCTTAATATCGGTGATTCTCTGCACGTGTCGGATATCACGATCGAAAAGGTCGAGATCCTGACCGAACCGCGCCGCGCCGTCGTGACAGTGGTGCCGCCGACCGTCATCAAGACCGAGACGGTTGAGGAAGAGGAAGGCGAACTGGCCGAAGGTGAAGAAGGCGAACTTGCTGAAGGTGAAGAGGGCGAAGCCGCTGAAGGTGAAGCCGCCGAGGGCAAGGAAGGCCAGGAGAAGAAGGAAGAAGGTAAAGAGTAATTATAGAAGAAAACGAGCTGAGGTAGGGGCAAAGAACTTCCTCTACTTTCAGGTATATCTGTTGTATGACCGCCTCCCCGGGTTAGGAGGCGGTTTTTATTTGGCCACCATAAATGGCCGGGTGTTTGAGCATCAGACGAAGGATGTCGGAACCTCCTTCGCTTCGCTCAGGACCATCGGTTTTCGCTTTGCTCGAACCTCTGGCAGGGATTCCGACATACTCATACTGCTCATTGCTTGAAATGGGTTCGTTTCGTCAAAAATAGTTTTTTGAAACTATCAATTTTGCAGTAAAATTGTAATTATTGATTGTCCGGGTCGAGCTGTTTTTCCTCCTTTTTAAGATTCGGTGATGTATTTTCCGACGCATTCATCTGGAGATATTTGAGAAGCTTGTAGGCACGGGTCATCTGGCGGTCGAGGCGCATCTCGTAGCGCTGGATATTAAGGCTATTCGTGATATGGGGGATAGACATCCGTCCGACGACATTATCGAGATATTTTTCGAAAGATGGGTAATCGGGTTCGGTATCGGGGTCGGATGATTCGATACGGCCGGACATAAAGTACAGATAGAGATCATATTTTTTATTCGGGTCGATATCGTCCAGCCGGTTGTTGATTTCGGCGGTTTCGGCGGTGATGGCGCGGCGGGAGCGCCAGAGGCAGTTGGCGATTTTCTGGACAAGGCAGTGCTGGAAGGCGGTTGCGGGTTTGAGTTCATCGGTTAGCGATTCGAGGAGGGAATCGTATTCTTCGCGGTTTTCTTTCAGGCGGGGTGAGTTGATGATAATGTCTTTGGAGTAGAGGCCGTGCCTGGTTGAATTTTTGGAGGCGATTATTTTGCCCTGGGGGGTTTTGGGCCCGTTGGATTTTTTGCCGTTTTTGCGGTTAGCCTCGATTTGTTTTTCTGAAGTAGTCATATTGGTACTCTCTGTTTTGGTTAATTAGCTCCTATAAATGGGTACGGGATGTCATTTACCATCGGTTTGGTGGGGAAAATGTAAAGAAGATTTTCCCACACTGACAGATCCTGTCACCATGCATTTTTATACTTGTGACATGAATTTAGTTGACCTTAAAGTGGATGGAGTTATATTAAAAAGGTGGCGGGAAATGTGGCAAGGTTTTTCATTGAATAAAGAGTATCTATATCCCATAAACTTTAGATTGACGCACGGAAAAAATAATGTGATTGACCTAATATCCTATTATATATTAGTTTATGAAAAATAATTTTTATTATAATAACTTCATTGGTCTAAAAAGTATATTTTATTTTTGTAGTTTGCCAATAAGGTTAGATAGTTTCTCGGGCTGTAATATAGGATGTAAATATTGCTTCAGTATACATTTAAATAATAGAAGGAGACCATTCAATCAGGAGATTAAACCGGCAGATCCAAAAAAATTAGAAAGCCTTTTTAGGAGAAGTTTGATAGAAAAAATCAAAATGGCCTGCTGTTATCCTGTATAAGACATAAATTACCAATACATTTAGGTTGTATTTCAGATCCATTTCAACCTATAGAAAAGCAATATGCTGTAACGAAAAATTTTCTTAACATTTTTAGATTATATGATCATCCAGTATTTATTAGTACAAAGTCCACCATGTTCTTGGAAAGAGAATATCAGACTCTCTTAAGGCAAATACCTATAGTTTTGCAGATTAGTTTCTCGACCTTTGATAATAAACTCGCGAAATTTTTAGAGCCAAATGCACCTAGCCCTAATGATAGACTAAAAGCACTTGAATTAATGTCAAAGACTGGGATATTTACAGTTGTAAGATGGCAACCATATCTCTACCCCAAGGAGAAAATATCAGAGAAAATTATCAAAAGGATATCAGGTACTGGAGTACAACACATAATACTTGAGCACCTAAGAATACCCACTAATTCATCCTATAAAACGAGAAGGGAGTTGCGGGAGGTGTTGGGAATGGATTATTGGAAATATTATAAATCAAATGATGGACAAAATTCTCGGATAAATTGTGAATTATCATCAGAGGAGAAATTGAAAAATATTTTATTTGCAAAGGACCTGGTGCATAGGAATAAAATGGTATTCAGCTCTGGAGATAATGAATTTCATCATTTAAGTGATGTAAAATGTTGTTGTGTGGAGCCCCAAAATGCCAAATTTAGCAATTATTACAAGGGACATCTGGGAATTTCAATTTATAATTCCGTTAGAGAAGGTAAAATTAATTTTGATAATGTCATAAATGAATGGCACCCAAAAGGGGGCATGAGAGAATATTTGAATAGCCATTGCCGTATTAAAGGGATTAATAGTGTTAAAAAGTCATTAATTTATAAAATTAACAACCCATTTACCTCAAATTCTCCAAGTTCTTTTTTTGGTATAGATGCGGATATAGATAATAATTATACTCTTAAAAGGAAGGAAATATGGGACTCTTTATTGGGTTAAGTAGAATTTTTGGAAAGCGAAATAAGCTTGACGAAGAATATTCGATAGAGAAAATCAACGAATCGCATTCAAGTTTGTACCAGGAAATAAAACCATATTTAGATTCTTTCGCTAATAAGGATAAAGATGAGAAGAGTCGATTATGGGAAAATATTTTAAGTATGATCTATCATGTTCATTCTAGGCTAGAATACTGGGAGAATCGTCGAACTCAATTTATGCAAGTTGCCGCAATCTTATTAGCAGCATCAGTAGCTGGACTAATTACAATTTTGCCCGAATTGCTTAACGAAATTTTTAACATTAAGGCTTTTAATGGATTGCAGCCATTCATATATGCGCCATTTGCGCTCGTCTTATTATATGTGATATTGGGAAGCGCCTATTTGATTTATACTTGGAATAATCAAAACAACCCTAATTACCCTTTCACGAAGGCATACAGGATTTGGAGGTGGCAGTATAGAGGCGCTGAAAAAGAAAGCACAGAGACCAAATTATTATTTAACAATATGGATGAGTATGAGAAACAAATTAAAAAATTCGGAACAAATCTTAAGTATTATAAAGAAAAAACGATAATTTCTTCGGAGAAAGATTTATTTGATCAAGATCTATCGCAGCTTTTTCTATTAATAACCAATGAAAAGTATAAAATAAAATATTTAAGCAACTTAAGAGATATATTATTCGGGACAATATTAGGTTCTTTATTTCTATACTTGTTTTTGTTTTTGTTAGCATTTGTATATTGGCTAGCTAGCCTTAATTGTATAAGCTAAATGTTTTGAGTTTCTTGATAACATTACAATAGATTAAACTTAAGAAATAAGATGGAAAATATATTTTACGGCGACCAATATTGGGAGGAATAATGAATACTCATATCCAACGAAATGACGAAGATTCTTCAAAACATTTTTTAAAGTGGCTTTATGATGAGAAATTATTACACAAAGAACATAGACATAATTTTATAAAATATAAGTTACTATTCCTTATAAGTCTACTAAGTATAGGAGCGATTAAAAAGCTTACTACTATCGTTCCAAATATAAACAACCTTGTATTTGGTGTTCCCTTTATTTCAATTGCATATGATGTATTTATTTTCGCGGAGGATATTAAGGTAAAAAGAATTGGAATGTTTGTAAGAACTGAATGCGAGGCTAAATGTATTGACGAAGGTAATTGGGAGAATTGGTTGAAGGCTGACTCGAGAAGAAGAGATTTTACGGCTACAATTGCATCAATATTTTTATCTGCAATAGCATTATTTGCCAGCATTGTATTAACGATTAATATTGATTCTTTATATTGGTGGTTATGGGGATTTCTTTGCGTCACTTTATACTTTTTTGTATTTGTTATGGGTATTAGAAAAAGAAATTACTTTATTAATTAGGCTAAATATCATTTTCGTTAATATTTTATAACAATTATTTTTATTCAGTTATGAGGAATTATAAGCGATGAAGACATCAAAATGTAAATATTGTGGAGAAATAATCGAAATACCAGAAAACTTTCAAGGAATTAGAGAGAATGTGGGATGCGTGTTATGCCCAATGGAATTTGTATACTATTGGTTGGAATGTAAATCGGGGAGTGCCTTTGAAAATAATAATAAAACATATGGCATTGAACCAAAAAAGGGCAGGATTACAGTTAGGCATAAAAAATCTTCAAATGGTATACCATTATTAATTGCACTTGACGGCACTGTTTATAGGCCCGAAGACGTAGTCGGCATTAGCAAATTTGAAAAGGATGCCGCGTTGGTTAGTGCCAAAAAAGCGGGGTTCAAGATAATAAATCCAGAAGATTTTTTGATAATCTAATTTCGCAATACTAATCAGACATGTCAGATATTTTAGTAATCGCATCGACTAACTTCTTCTTATCCGGGGCGCCCTGGAGGACTATCGGTTTGTCATCGACAGGACATATCACGATCGTCGGTAAATAGTCCACGCCCAACTCCTTCGATAATGCCTTCTCGGCCCGCGTGTCAACCTTGTAAAAATCAATTTTGCCGGCGTATGTTTCAGCCAGTTCGGTCAGGATCTGTTCGGCGATCTTACAGGGAGGGCAGGTGTCATCGTAAAAATCGATAATGCACGGTTTCTCGCTTCGGTATGTCCACTGTTCGTCTCTGGTATAGTCGGTGACGCGTTCGAGAAAAAGGTCGCGGTTCATGGGGGTGATTAGTTGTGACATTTTTGACTCCTTTAAAAAAATGGCCAACCCCGCCGACGGGCGGCGGGATTGACCGTGAGCGCTGGATGCTAAACAATCAGCCGCCGTGATCAAAAGGCATGATCTGGCAGCGTTCCATGTTCTGCTCCTCAAACGGGCGGTTGGGGTCGATCTGATCGACCACTTCCTTATCGCAGATCCAGGTCTGGCCTTTTTCATCGACGAAGACCTCGTACTGGCGGGCGGAAGTTTTCAGGACGCCGTTTCCGAAGAGTGATTTCTTTTCAGTCATTTTGTTTCTCCTTTGTATTGGCATTAAGGTTTTCTTCCATTAATCTCCGGTTTTGGAAAGGACGGCCCGGTTAAGGGCCATCCTCTCTTCGAACCGCAATGAGAGATTTATGTAAAGCGTTTATTTTACCAGAGTCATTTTCCTCGTTTCGGTGAATGATCCTGATTTGAGTCGATAGAAATACATGCCGCTGGACAGATTGGTAGCATCAAAAGTGACCTGGTGCTGTCCGGCTTCCATCGGACCATCGACAATCGTTTCCACTTCCTGTCCAAGAACGTTGTATATGCGGAGGGAGACATCGGCAGCATTCGGAAGCGAGAATGAGATAGTGGTCGCAGGGTTGAACGGATTGGGATAGTTCTGGTTGAGAGCGTAGCTGTTCGGAATCAGTTCGTTAGTCTGTTTGGCAAGAGCTTCATCATCACCACCGACCGCCGGCAACTCCATAACGTCACCACTCGGCAGGGCGGCGAAAAGACCAAAAGCGGCGCCATCGTTGTTATCGGCGGGGTTTAAGAATCCCGACGCAAAGACAACAGCGGCACCACCGCCAAGACCGGAAAGGTCAGCTTCAAAGGAAGCGACAACAGTTTTGCCATCACCGGCGGGAGTTACCTCGACAACGTAATCCCAGGCCGGCAGAGCACGGTAGTCTGAGAATTCGGTGTATGAAAGGCCGTCGAAGATTTTCCAGCGGTAATTGCGTTTGAAATATATGTCTACGGTCGGGGCATCGGACGCACCGTGGAAGGCAAGGAGTTTGACAAAGTTGCCGAAGCGGGTGCCTTCGGAGATGTCGTCACGGGCGAAAAGGTTGAAAGCGGTCGAGATGCCATCCGGATTAGGAGCATAGCTGGACGGGTCGAGGACGCCGTTGGCTATGGCGACATAGGTTTTGCCGGCTTCGAGGGTAACCGGAACAGTGGCGATGATGTCATCGCTTGATTCGGAAGTACCCGGGGCCACGCCGATCGCCAGCTCAACACCGGCGGGAACGTCGACAAACGGGGTGGCGGTGCGGAAGTAGAAGTTATCGAGGAAGAGGTCGCCATTTACGTAGATGTCGACGGGGTCAGCAGCGGCATCGGCGGAATTATGAATGACCTGCAGACGAGCCATCGGCGTAAAGGCCGGGAGCTCGACGACGTCACCGCTTGGCAGGGCGACAAAAAGGCCAAAGGGAGCGCCGTTCATGTTGTCTTCGGGGCTCAGGAAGCCGGAGGCGAAGACGACGCCGGCACCACCACCGAGGCCGGAAAGGTCAGCTTCGAAGGAAGCGACGATAGTATTGTTGTCTCCAGCGGGTGTGACATCGAGGATGTATGATTTCGGCCAGAGTGAAGCATAGTCGGAGAACTGGCCGTAGGTCAGGTCATCAGCGGCTTTTTTGCCCCAGAGGTTACGCAGGACAACATCGACTGACGGGGCATCGGTGGCACCGTGGAAGGCGATGAGGTCGACAAGGTTGCGTCCCCAACGGGCGGATTCGCGAACACCGTCGCGAGCATAGAGGTTAAAGCCAATTGACTGGCCGTCGGGATTCTCTGCGAACATGGTCGGATCGAGAACGCCGTTGGCGATGGCGACATAGGTTTTGCCGGCTTCCAGAGTAACCGGGATGGTCGCGATGATGTCATCGCTCGATTCGGAATTACCCGGGGCAACGCCGATGGCGAGTTCGACACCGGCCGGAACATCGACAAAGGGTGTAGCGGCACGGAAGGCGAAATCATCGAGGAAGAGGTCGCCGTTGACATAGATGTCGACCATTTCGGCAGCCGGATCGGCGGCGTTATGAATTACCTGCAATCGCGCAGTCGGGCTGTAGGCCGGGAGTTCAATTACATCACCGTTCGGAAGAGCGGCGAACAGTCCAAAGGAAGCACCGTTCATGTTGTTATCGGGATTTAAGAATCCGGACGCGAAAACAACAGCGGCGCCTCCTTCGAGGCCGTTAAGATCGGCGACGAATGAAGCGACTACGGTTTCGGGATCGCCGGCAGGAGTGACATCGAAGATGTACTCATTGCCGCGGAAGAATTTGTATCGTGAAAATTCACCGTAGGTCAGATTAGTAATATTGTACCAAGGACCCCAGACATTGCGGGGATTGATATCCACGGTCGGGGCATCGGTCGCGCCATGGAAGGCCATCAGGGCGACACGGCTCGGAATAAAGGAACCTTCACGGGCGCGGTCGTTCGGGAATAATGTGAAGGCGGTGCTTTCGCCGTCCGGATTATCAGCGAACATGCTCGGATCGAGCACGCCATTAGCCATAGCGACATAAGTTTTGCCGCTGGCCAGAGTAACCGGAAAGGTCGCGAGAGCGTCGTCGACCGATGAGCTGGTTCCGGGAGCGACAGCGATATTGAGTTCAACACCGGCCGGGACCTCAAGAAAAGGAGTGGCGGTGCGGAATTCGAAATCGTCAAGAGCGAGGTCGCCGTTAATGTAGACGTCGACCATTTCTGCGGCCGGGTCGGCCGAGTTGTGGATGACCTGTAGTTTCGCGGTATCGGCAAAAGCCGGAGCGGCGAAAACTAGAACCAGGCCGAGCAAGATAAGTGAGCTAAGTTTTTTCATTTCATCCTCCAAGTAATGCGTTTGGTTAAAGGTTTACTTCATTTCGGGCAGAATGACAGCGTCGATAACATGGATAACGCCATTGGAGCAGGCGATATCTGTTTTGACTACGTTAGCATTGTCGATCATGACTTTATCGTTTTTGACCTTAACTTTGACCGACTGACCGTTGACTGTCTGGGCCTTGTCGATTTTGACAACATCGGAAGCCATGACCTTACCGGGAACGACGTGATATGTCAGAACTGCGGTAAGTTTTTCTTTGTCCTTGAGCAGGTTTTCGACAGTGCCTTCCGGCAGAGCCGCAAAAGCTTCATCGGTTGGTGCAAAGACGGTGAAAGGGCCTTCGCCTTTAAGAGTTTCGACCAGCCCGGCGGCCTTAATGGCGGTTACGAGCGTCTGGAAGGACTCGGCGGCGACGGCGGTCTCGACGATATCCATTTTGTCCGCTTTGTTCATTTTGCTTGAAACTTTGGTTGCCTTTTCGGCAGAATGTGATCCGCAATTGTCCGCGTAGGCAGTGTTTAGGCCAAAGCCGATGATAGCGATTGCGAATGTGAAAGTGATTGTTTTGAAGATATTTTTCTTCATTTTGGTTACTCCTTTTAGAGTTTCGTTTAGTGTTAGTTAACCTTTTGTTCTATAAAATCGTTGGCTTATTTATATACTGTCTAATAATTATCAAATTATATTTCAATTAACAGAGATAGTTCGAATTTTGTTCCAATATTTGTCTAAATGTTCCATAAATTTACTTTTTTTACAAAAAACAGGTGTGAATCCCATTGGTTTATAGGTGGTTGTGAGTATTCGGGATTTATTTATGATAAAGGGTCAGGTCAGTTATATTGTTGCATATTTAGTTGTGTTTAATATGGAAGGCGGGGAACGCGGAGGTTAAGATGTCGAAACCTCCCTTATTTTGTTTCCTTTATTCTTCAGGATCTCCGACCCTTCACACGTTCAGGGTCTACGACAGGATCGATTCACTCGCGGGGCTCGATTGCCGACAAGGGATTTCAGTCTATTCCAATAGCCGTACCTCCCCAAAATGGCTTTGTTTCCTCAAAAAGTAGTTTTTGGGGATATCAGTTTTGTAGTAAAATTGGGGACTTGGTCCCTTTTTTGAACACGCCTTTGGCGCGTTCGTCTCGGGCTGCATCAGGTACGGGTCAAAATTGAAATTTTGCGGCATTCAGGGGTTTCTCCAGATAAAGATGTCGGAACCTCCTTCGCTTCGCTCAGAACCATCGGGATTCACTTCGTTCATCTCTCCGGCAGGGATTCCGACCTACACCTATATATGGGGGCGGTTGGCCGTTTACCATCGGTTTGGTGGGGAAAGTGTGGACTCGGTCCCTTTTTTGAACGCGCTTTTGGCGCGTTCGTCTCGGGCTGCATCAGGTACGGGTCGAAATTGAAATTTTGCGGCATTCAGGGGTTTCTCCAGATAAAGTCGTCGGAACCTTCTTAGGACCATCGGTTTTCGCTTTGCTCAAACCTCCGGCAGGGATTCCGACCTACACCTCTCTGTTGGCGGGTTTCCGGGTGATTTAATTGCCACAAACAGGCATATTTATCTCAGTTTCGTATTGACATCAAATTCTGAATTGCTATTTTAATATAGCGGAACTAAGACTTTGTCTTCCTTCATCAACCGACGTTCTGCCAATGTATATTTCAATCAATTTCTGCTGGAGGGCCATATGGGCAAATCTATAATTCTTTTGTTAGTTAACCTGATCCTGGTGTTTTCTTCTATAGCTTCTGCATCACCGGAGTCAACCCAGAATCTCCAGATAATGAATAATATTACATCCATGCCGTTAGCCTTTACCGAAAATATGGGGCAGTGGGATGAACAGGTTTTATTTCGGGCCGATGCCGGCGGAGCCACCATGTGGTTCACCAAAGAAGGCGCAGTTTATCAATTTATCCGTCGGATACCCAAAGACAACACTGGATCGGGTTATCCATTAGATCCGATGAATCGATATCATGACCAGGAAGCTGATAGTATGGAATCGATTGCCATCAAAGCCTCTTTTATCGATGCCAACCCGAATCCGAGAATGTTCGGCTCGGAAATGATGGAATACAAATGTAATTACTTTATTGGCAATGATCCTGACCAGTGGCATACCGATGTCCCCAATTACAGGGCGGTCATATATGAAGAAATTTATGCCGGCATCGATTTGAAGTATTACGGTAACGGCAGACATATGGAATATGATTTCATAGTCTCCCCCGGGGCCGATCCATCACAGATTGCCATCCAATATGAGGGGGCTTTGTCATTGTCGGTCAATGCCGGTGGCGAATTGGTGGTAGGGACCGAATGGGGTGAGGTGATCGAGCAAAAGCCGGTAATCTTTCAGGTCCAGGATGGCGCCAGGAATATGGTTGAAGGCGAATATTTTCTAACCGGCAGCAACTCTTTCGGCTTTTCAATTAGTGATAATTACAATCCGGAATTACCATTGGTAATTGATCCGGTGTTGTCATACAGCACCTATCTGGGCGGAAGTAGTTTTGAGGGAGGAAGTGGCATCGCAGTCGATAATAGCGGCAATGCCTATATTACCGGTTATACAGGATCATCAGATTTTCCAACAGTTGGAGAATATCAAACCTATCAAGGCGGCGACGGCGATGTCTTTATAACGAAATTAAACAGCTCGGGCAATGATTTGATATACAGCACCTATCTCGGCGGAAGTGGTTTTGAGGGAGGATTTGGCATCGCAGTCGATAATAGCGGCAATGCCTATATTACCGGTTATACAGGATCA
>CAZDPY010000011.1:0-131489 GCA_964507455.1 uncultured Ignavibacteriaceae bacterium | reverse complement strand
TTCGCGAGGGCGGCCGCACTGTCGGTGCCGGTGTCATCTCTGACATTTTGGAATAGAAAAAAAATTAAATTTGGTATAAATGGAAGTAAAGGTTTAAACGGTATGAATGGCCAAAAAATAAGAATCAAGCTAAAGGCGTACGACCATTACTCGCTTGATAAATCAACCAAGGAGATCGCGAGAACGGTCCTGCGGACCGGAGCGCGTATAGCGGGGCCGGTACCTTTGCCGACCAAAAAAACGATATATACGGTTCTTCGCTCTCCCCATGTTGATAAAAAATCACGGGAACAGTTTGAAACCCGTATCCACAAGCGACTGATTGATATTTACGAATCAACTCCCCAAACGGTCGATGCTTTGATGAAGCTTGATTTACCGGCCGGTGTTGATGTCGAAATTAAGACTTGATGGTGGTAGACTGATGAAAGAATTGATCGGCAAAAAGATAGGTATGACCAGGGTTTTCGGCGCTGACGGCGAGTCTGTACCGGTTTCGGTTATTGAAGTCGGGCCCTGCGTTGTAATCGATAAAAAGACCAAGGAAAAGCACGGTTACGATGCTATTCAGATAGGTTACGGTAACAGTCGGAAAAAGCTGTTTAACAAACCGCAACTGGGATATTTCGAGAAAAATAATATTGAGCCGAAAAAGTATCTGCGTGAAGTTACCTTCGACGAAGAAGTCAATGTCGGCGATGAACTCAAGGTAGATATCTTTAAAAAAGGCCAGGTTGTCGATGTTACCGGTATATCACGCGGCCTCGGTTTTCAGGGTGCAATGAAGAGACACGGATTTTCCGGTGCTCAGGTTACTCACGGCCAATCCGACCGCGAACGTGCTCCCGGTTCGATCGGCCAGTCATCATACCCTTCGCGAGTCTGGAAAGGTATGAAAATGGCCGGCAAAACAGGTAAAGATCGTGTTACCGTTTTAAACCTTCGCATAGTTGATATAATAGAAGATCAAAATTTGCTTCTGGTAAAAGGGGCGGTTCCCGGCAAAAAAGGGACACTCCTTAAAGTGAGAACCAGCAACCGAGCTCGATAATATGGTGGTATGAGATGGATGCTAAAGTTTATAATAAAGATGGTTCCGAGGTAGGAACGGTTTCTCTTAATGACACCGTTTTCGGAATTGAACCCAATCCGGAGCTGGTACACCAGTATATAGTGAACTATCTGGCCAATCAGCGCCAGGGAACGTCGAGCACAAAAGGCCGGAGTGAGGTCAGGGGTGGCGGCGCCAAACCGTGGCGTCAGAAAGGCACCGGGCGTGCCCGCGCCGGTACGATTCGTTCTCCTTTATGGCGCAGCGGCGGCATTACATTTGGTCCGCAGCCGCGTTCGTTTTATAACAAGTTCCCGAAAAAGATGAAAAGAAAAGCGATTCTATCGGCGTTTTCGGACAAAGCTCAGAATGAAGGTGTCGTGGTAGTTGAAGATTTGAATTTCCCCGAAATAAAAACTAAAGAGATGGCCGGTGTGTTGGAAAGGCTGGGCCTGGGACATAAAAAGTGTCTCATAGTTGATGAGGGAGAAAATAATAATCTTGTACTGTCTGTCCGTAATATCCGGAAAATAAAATATACACGTGCACCATTGGCAAGTGTGTATGATATAGTTAACGCCGATATACTTCTGTTTACCAAAGCCGGATTGCAGAAGGTCGAGGAGGTGTTTTCCTGATGAAAGATCACAGGCTTGTACTATTGCAAAGTGTATTGAGCGAAAAGTCGTTACTGCTCAAAGAAAGGGAAAATGCCTATGTTTTCCGTGTTGATCGACGGGCCAACAAAAAGGAAATAAAAGAGGCGGTCGAACGTGGATTTGGCGTTAAGGTTGTCCATGTCCGGACTATGACTATACCCGGTAAACCAAAGCGGCTTAATCGTTTCGAGGGTAGAACACCCGCCTGGAAAAAGGCGATCGTGAAATTAAAAGAAGGCGAACAGATCTCTGAATTTGATAATATTTAGGTAGATTTAAAGGTACGACCATGGCTATAAAAAAATTCAAACCGGTTACACCGTCACAAAGATTTCGCACTGTTCCCACTTTCGAAGAAATTACTTCGATTGTCCCGGAAAAATCCTTGCTGCGACCGTTGAAAAAATCGGGTGGGCGTAACAACAAGGGACGAGTTACCTCACGTCGCCGCGGTGGCGGGCATAAAAGGCACTACCGGATTATAGACTTCAGACGCAATAAATACGACATTCCGGCCCGTGTTGCCTCGATAGAATACGATCCAAACAGATCAGCATACATTGCACTATTGCACTATGTTGATGGTGAAAAGCGTTATATACTGGCACCGGAAGGCCTTAAAGTTGATGATACGGTTGTTGCCGGCGAGAAAGCGGAAGTTAGAACCGGCAATTCAATGCCGGTGGGAAGAATGCCGCTTGGAACATTTCTACACAATGTCGAGCTGTTTCCCGGGCGAGGCGGCAAAATCGCTCGCAGTGCCGGTACTTATGTTCAGCTCATTGCCAAAGAGGGCCGCTTCGCTCATCTTAAAATGCCGTCGGGTGAAATTCGCCTGGTCGAGCAAGCTTGTTTTGCCACGGTCGGGGCGATCGGCAATGCAGATCACAAAAATATTTCCTGGGGCAAAGCTGGTGCATCGCGGTGGCGGGGCCGCAGGCCTAAAGTCCGCGGTGTGGCAATGAACCCGGTTGATCATCCAATGGGCGGCGGTGAAGGCCGGTCATCGGGCGGACGGCATCCTTGTACCCCATGGGGTAAGAAAACCAAGGGTTTGAAAACGAGAAAGAAAAAGAAATCGAATAAATATATTGTTGAATCGCGGAAGAGAAAGAAATAATTCGGAGGAATAGATGCCGAGATCGCTCAAAAAAGGGCCCTATGTATCTGAAAAGCTGGTTCACAAAATCGAACGCATGGACCAGAAGGGCGAAAAGAAAGTAGTCAAAACCTGGTCAAGACGTTCGACAATCATTCCTGAATTTGTCGGCCACACGCTGGCGGTACATAACGGCAACAAATTTATACCTATCTATATCACAGAAAATATGGTAGGTCACAAACTTGGCGAATTCGCTCCGACCCGGACTTTCCGGGGGCATGGCGGTAAACTGGTGGAAAGAGCTTCCGCAGTCAGGGGTTAAGCGAGGTAGAAAATGCAGGCAGTAGCGCGACTAAAATATTTGCGGATGTCCCCCCGAAAAATGAGGCGGGTAGCTCAGCTGGTTAAGGGTAAACCGGTTGAGGAAGCACTGCAAATTCTGGAATATACGCCCAAGCGGGCGGCTCATCATCTGGCCAAGACCGTGAAATCAGCCGCCGCCAATGCTATCTCTTCGGTCGGCACTGGCAAGCTCCAGGCCGAGGATCTTCAGATAACGAACATTATGGTCGATAGCGCCCCGACGGCAAAGCGAATTCAATTTCGCGCTATGGGCCGTGTTTACAGGATCAGAAAGAGATTCTGTCATCTAACCGTCGAAGTTGAGGGTGAACCGGAACCCGAAGAGGGCAAAAAGAAACCGGCCGGGCGCAAGAAGGCCGAGAAAAAGGAAACCGGCGAAACTCAACCTGCCGCAAAACCGAAAAGAAGAGCCAAAAAGAAAACAAAGACCAAAAAAGAAGAAGCGGTAGAAGAAACGACGGCTGAAGCAGTGCCGGAAGAAGAAGTCGTAGAAGAAGAAAAAATAGAAGAAGTAAAAACCAAAGAAGCGGCCCCTGAGGAAGTTACCGAAGTCGAAGAAGATTCTGAAGAAGAGACATCGGAAGAAAAAGAAGAGGAAGCTTCGGAAGAAGATAAATCGAATAAAGAAAAATAGTCTGAAGAATAATAGAAGGAGAAAAGTTTGGGACAGAAGACTCATCCGGTAGGCTTTCGCCTCGGAGTAATTAAATCCTGGAACAGTAAGTGGTTTGCCGGGAAGAATTTCTCACAGTTTATCTATGAGGATATACAGATCAAGCGGTATATCAATGCAAGACTGGAAAATGCCGGTCTGGCCAATGTGGTTATTCTCAGAGCTCCGAAAAAAGTAACGGTTGATATTCATACTTCGCGCCCGGGGATTGTCATCGGTCGTAAAGGTGCCGAAGTTGATAAGCTTCGCGAAGAGTTGCAGCTTCTGACCAAAAAAGACATCTCCTTGAATATTATAGAGGTAAAGAAGCCGGAATTAAATGCCAAGCTGGTCGCGGATTCGGTTGCTCGTCAGTTGGAAGGTAGAGTTTCGTATCGACGAGCCATGAAAAAATCGATCGGGGCAACCATGAAAATGGGTGCCGATGGAATAAAAATAATGTGCAGCGGACGTCTTGCAGGCGCCGAAATCGCCCGGACAGAAAAATATATGGAAGGTCGCGTGCCGCTTCATACTCTACGTGCCGACATCGACTACGCAATTTCGACCGCCAATACGACTTACGGGTGTATCGGTGTGAAAGTCTGGATCTGTCGGGGGATGGTACATGGTTCCGGTGACATGGAAGTTCGCGAAGAAATCGACAAGAGTGCTGGTGGAAAGCCGGATATAGATATGCCGAGCCGCAGGGATCGTCGTCGCGACGACCGTCAGAAAAAACGTCGTCCGCGCGGCCGAGTTCGTCGCGCTAAACAGGGTGGTGGGCCTGGTGGTCCCGGGGGGCCGGGGGGCGGTGGACGTAAACCGCAGGAAAGTGGTGACAGAAGCGGCGGTAGAGGCGGCCAGAGAAATGAAGGAGCCAAACCGGCACCAAAGAAAGAAGAGTCCAGGCGACCCAGAGCTGAAAATAAGCCTGCCGAAGGCAAAGAAAAACCATCGAATGATAAAAAAGAAAGTTAGGTCTGGTTGTTTAGACGGGAGTAGTTGCCATGTTAATGCCGAGTAAGACAAAATATCGTAAGATGCAAAAGGGACGGATGCGGGGAAAGGCGCATCGGGGCAGTGCCGTTTCTTTCGGCGAATTCGGCCTTAAGGCAGTCGAGCCCGGCTGGATAACCGACCGTCAGATAGAGGCCGCACGTATCGCGCTAACCAGACATATGAAGCGCGGCGGTAAAGTATGGATACGTATTTTCCCGGATAAGCCAATTACCAAGAAGCCGGCTGAAACCCGTATGGGTAAAGGCAAAGGCGCCCCGGAATACTGGGTAGCCGTAGTTAAGCCGGGCCGAATTCTATTTGAAGTTGAAGGTATTCCAGAGAGTTTGGCAAGGGCGGCTTTTCGTCTTGGCGGAAACAAATTACCGATTAAAACCAGATTCGTTACCCGTGCGGAAACCAGAGGGTAGGTATAGAATATGAAGATGGAATCAATCAGAGATATGACTCGTGAAGAGATCATCCAGAAACGCGAAGAGTTCAAAGAAGAACTTTTCAATCTGAATATGAGAAAATCTATGAAGGAACTGGATAATCCCCTCAAGTTGCGGACGATTAGAAGAGATTTGGCGCGTATCGAAACGGTTCTTTCGGAAGATAAGAAGGGCATCCGTATGATCGTCGACAGCCCGGTTTCAATTCTTGATAAAAAGGCAGAAAAGAAAGAAGTAAAATCGGAAGAAACCGAAGAAGAACAAAAGCAGTAATTCGGGATAAAGAAAATGAACAGAAACATTCGAAAAGTCAGGTTTGGCACGGTCGTTTCAGACAAAATGGATAAGACCATTATCGTACAGGTCGAGCGCAAAATGCGGCACCAGCTGTTTGAACGAATTATCCGGACATCTTCCAAACTGCATGCGCATGATGAAGGTAACGAAGCCGGCATCGGGGATAAAGTAAAGGTAATGGAAACGAGGCCGCTCTCGCGCATGAAAAGATGGCGGTTGGTAGAGATAATAGAGAAAGCAAAATAGTCTTGGCGTTGTCTGCAGAACGGGAGTAAGTGCATGATACAGGAATATACAAATTTGGTGGTTGCCGATAATTCCGGCGCCCGGCGCGTCCAGTGTTTCCGCCTCCTGGGGGGAACGCGAAAGAAATACGCTCGTATCGGCGATATTGTGATTGTCTCGGTGAAAGATGCCATCCCGGGCGGCACGGTCAAAAAGAGCGAAGTATGCAAAGCTGTGATTGTTCGGACAAAATCCGAAACAAGGCGAAAAGACGGATCGGTCATCCGATTCTCGGATAATGCCGCCGTTATTATAAATGATGCGAATGAGCCGCGCGGTACGCGTATATTCGGCCCTGTGGCCAGGGAATTGCGCGAAAAGCAGTTTATGAAAATAATCTCGCTGGCTCCCGAAGTACTGTAAGAGGTGATTGATAATGAAGATAAAGAAAGGTGACACGGTTGTAGTTCAGAGAGGCAAAGATCGGGGAACGTCCGAAAAGCCGAAGACTGGCAAGGTCCTTCATGTCTTTCCGGGGCGCAACCGGCTGATCGTCGAAGGTGTTAATATGATTTCCAGGCATACCCGGCCGACACAGCGGAATCCCAAGGGTGGAATCATCAGAAAAGAGGCTCCCATTCACCGCTCGAATGTCGCCTTGTACTGCAAATCATGCGGCGCCCCGACACGAATTAGTTATAAAGTTATCGAAGAGGACGGCAAACAGCGAAAGATCCGCATCTGTCGAAAGTGCGGTGAAATTATATAGCGATTGGGTGAGTGAAAAATGGCCAGATTAAAAGAAACATATCTTAAAAACATTGTTCCCAAGCTGCAAAAGGAGAACAATTACAGCTCGGTGATGGAAGTCCCTCGGCTGACAAAGGTAACTGTCAATGTTGGTGCCGGTGAGGCAATTGCCAATCCCAAGGTGCTCGATAGTATTGCCGAGGATGTTACCAAGATAGCCGGTCAGAAGCCGGTATTTACGCGAGCCCGCAAATCGATCTCAAATTTTAAGCTCCGTCAGGGTTCGCGAATCGGTGTTGCTGTAACATTGAGAAGAGAGAGAATGTATGAATTTCTCGACCGTCTCATGAATGTCGCTATCCCGCGTATTCGAGACTTTCGCGGAATTTCGCCCAAATCATTCGATGGACGCGGCAATTTTAATCTTGGTATTAAAGAGCAGATCATTTTTCCTGAAATAGATTATGATAAAATTGATAAGATTCGCGGCATGAACATCTCTATTACAACTACGGCCAGGACCGATGAGGAAGCTCGCCAGCTCCTGACCGAACTGGGCATGCCGTTTAGGAAATAGGGAGTAATCGTGGCAAAGAAGTGTTTGATTGAAAAGCAGAAGAAAACACCCAAATTCAAGGCGCGCAAGTATAATCGCTGCAAAAGATGCGGCCGGCCTCGCGCCTATATGAGACGATTTGGTTTATGCCGAATATGTTTTAGAGAATTGGCGCTGGCCGGGGAAATTCCCGGAGTGGTAAAGGCCAGTTGGTAACAAGTTTGATAAACGGAGTTTGTTTATATGTCTATGACTGACCCAATTGCAGATTTGCTGACGAGGATTAGAAATGCCTCTAAAGCGCGCAAAACCGCTGTTGATGTCCCGGCCTCAAATTTGAAGCGCGAAGTTGCCCGAATCCTCAAAGAAGAAAATTTTGTCCGGGATATGATCGATATTCCCGACGGTAAGCAGGGAATATTAAGAATCTATCTAAAATACAGTAAAGAGGATGAACCAATCATAAAAGGCCTGCGACGTATTTCCAGACCGGGGTTGCGAAAATATTACAATATGGATGATATTCGTCGTACGGTTCGCGCCCAGGTCGGTATTACGATTATTTCTACCTCGCAGGGAATTATGACGAACACGAATGCCATGAAGAATAATATAGGCGGCGAAGCCCTCTGTAATATCTGGTAGGCGGAGAAGATTAATATGTCGAAAATTGGAAAATTGCCGGTTCAAATACCAAAAGGCGTCAAGGTTGACCTTAAAGATGGTAACCAGATCGATATAAACGGGCCCAAGGGTAACCTCTCGAGACGTCTTCATAAAGATATGAAAATAAATATAGACAGCGAGACCATAACCGTCGAACGCCCTACTGACAGCCGTAATCATAAAGCACTGCACGGCCTGACTCGGACTTTGATCTATAATATGGTGACGGGCGTTTCCGATGGCTATTCCAAGACTCTCGAGCTGGTGGGAGTAGGTTATCGCGCTGAAATGAAGGGTAAGCTTCTTGAGATGCACCTCGGCCTTTCTCATCCGGTTTTGGTCGGTCCTCCGGAAAGTGTTGAGATTTCGGTAATCCCGAAAGAAAACAAGATCATTGTTTCAGGACCGGATAAGCAGCTGGTCGGGCAGACCGCCGCTGAAATAAGAAAATTTAGACCGCCGGAGCCTTACAAGGGCAAGGGCATTAAATATAGTGACGAACAAATAAGAAGAAAAGCCGGTAAAGCGGCCGGTAAGTAAAGGCTTAGACCAAATGAGCAAGATGCAGATGCGCAAATCGGCGCGGCGGGCGAAACGCAAAGCCCGTGTTCGAGGGAAAGTGAGCGGCACCGCGGAAAGACCGAGGCTGACCGTGTCCAGATCCTTGAAAAATATCAGCGCCCAGGTTATTGATGACGAACAAGCAATTACTCTGGCTTATATCTCTACTGACTCCAAAAGTATGGCTGAAAAATTGGCCGAGAAAAACAAGACTCAGCAGGCGGAGCTGGTAGGCGAAGAAATTGCCAAAGCAGCCAAGGAAAAGGGTGTCGAAAAGGTCTCCTTTGATAGAAACGGCTATGTATATCACGGCCGAGTCAAAGCCCTGGCTGAAGCGGCGCGCAAAGCCGGACTGGATTTTTAAAAGAAATAGAGGTTGTGATTGGCTAACTTGGAAATGGAAAATCTCGATCTCGAAGAACGAGTGATTAACATCAACCGTGTGGCTAAAGTGGTCAAAGGCGGGCGGCGGTTCTCTTTTACCGCTCTCGTTGCGGTGGGTCAGCGGAATGGCAAAGTCGGTGTCGGTACCGGCAAGGCGGCAGAAGTTGCCGAGGCCATCCGTAAGGCGGCAGAAGCTGCTCGAAAGGATATGGTTCAGATTACCATGACCGATGACGGAACTATCCCGCATTATGTGCTGGGAAGGTTTGGAGCGGCCAAGGTTGTTCTGAAACCGGCCTCACCAGGTACCGGCGTTATCGCCGGCGGCCCGGTGCGTGCGGTCCTCGAGTCGGCCGGGATACAAAATATCCTGACCAAGGCTCTCGGAAGCCGCAATCCGCATAATGTCGTCAAAGCCACCATGCAGGGACTGTTGTCTCTGCGTTCTCGAGAAGAGCAGGAAAAATATCGTCTGGAAGGTTGATACCATCCGGAACGTTTGAGGTTGACATGGCAAAATTAAAAGTAACCCAGGTACGCAGTGCCATTGACCGCGAAAAAACTCAGAAGCGGACCATTACCGCTCTGGGGTTGGGTAAACTGCGTCGTACAGTGACGCACAACGACACCCCTCAGATTCGCGGCATGATCTATAAGGTCAGACACCTGGTGGAAGTTGAAGAGGTAGAAGACTAATGGCACCATTAAATTTATCGGAATTAAAACCAGCCTCCGGCGCCAAAAGGCAGCGCAAGCGAGTCGGACGTGGACCCGGCAGCGGACTCGGAAAAACCTCCGGACGCGGCCACAAGGGTCAGAAATCACGTTCCGGTGTCAGCCTTAAAGCGTGGATGGAAGGCGGCCAGATGCCGTTGCAGCGCCGGATTCCCAAACGCGGTTTTCGCAATAAGTTCAAAACCGTATATCAGGTTGTGAATCTTGATCGGCTAAACAGCATTGATGCTGATGAGATTACTCCCGATGTCCTTAAGGAAAAGGGCGTCATCAATACTTTGAGTCTCCCGGTAAAGATTCTCGGGAATGGCAAACTCGAATCGGCAAAAACCGTCAAGGCGTCGGCTTTCTCCAAATCGGCTGAGGAAAAAATTAAAGAGGTCGGCGGTAACGTAGAGGTGATATAGTGTTACGGACTTTTCAATCAATATTCAAGGTAGAAGAACTGCGCAAACGCATTCTCTTTACCCTGGGTCTTCTGGTCGTCTATCGTATCGGCGGTCATATTCCGACGCCGGGGGTCAATGGTGAAGTTCTCCAGAGGTTTATGGCAGACAGCGGCACCCTTTTCGGGCTGTTCGATATGTTTGCCGGCGGCGCTTTTGCAAAAGCGACCATCTTCGCCCTCGGTATTATGCCGTACATCTCCGCCTCCATTATGCTGCAGCTCCTGGGTGCGGTTATACCATACCTCCAGAAACTTCAGCGGGAAGGCGAAGAAGGACGGCGCAAGATTACCCAGTACACCCGGTATTTAACAGTCCTCATCGCGGCCATGCAGGCCTTCGGAACCGCGCAATACCTGCTGAGTATGCGCGACGGTACTTCTGCTGTTGTTACTATGCCGGCCGCTCACTTTGTACCGCTGACGATGCTGACCTTTACATGCGGAACGATATTCATCATGTGGCTGGGTGAACAGATTACAGAAAGGGGGATAGGCAACGGAATTTCGCTTATTATCTTCATTGGAATTGTCGCCAGGTTCCCGCAGGCGGTAGTCAGCGAGGTCCAGGCGCTATTTACTCCCGGAAGCGACCGTTCTATCCTGACGACAGCGCTACTGGTAGCAATGATGGTGCTTGTTATAGCGGCTGTAATTCTCGTAACTCGTGCCCAGCGAAAGGTTCCGGTTCAGTATCCGAAAAAGATTATAGGACGCCGTGTCTACGGTGGTGCTACAACTCACCTTCCGCTTTCAGTAAACTCGGCCGGTGTTATCCCGATTATCTTTGCCCAGTCAATTATGTTTCTCCCGGCAACGGTACTGACTATGTTTCCGAATGTTACCTGGATGGAGAATATTGTCCAGGGGCTCCTTGAGCCGGGCGGCTTTACATATTCAATTATTTATGGTTTGATAATCGTGTTCTTCGGCTATTTCTACACCGCTATTGTTTTTAACCCGATAGATATCGCCGAGAATATGCGCAAAAATGGCGGCTTCGTCCCGGGTATTCGTCCCGGTAAACGAACCGCAGAATATATTGAAAAAATCCTGACCCGCATTACTCTACCGGGCGCAATATTTTTTGCAATGATAGCTATTCTCCCGTGGGTTCTCGTGGGGCAGTTTAATGTAAATTATTTCTTTGGAGGCACCGGGTTGCTGATTGTTGTTGGTGTGGCACTCGATACACTCCAGCAAATCGAATCGCACCTGCTGATGCGTCACTATGACGGATTTATGAAGAAAGGCAAAATTCGAGGGAGATCATACTAGTGAATTTCATATTTTTGGGACCTCCCGGGTCCGGAAAAGGAACCCAGGCGAAAAAGATTTGCGACGAACTGGAAATACTGCATCTATCCACCGGCGATGTCCTTCGCGAAAATGTCAAAAAGGGCACCGAGCTGGGCAACGAAGCCAAGAAATATATGGATGCCGGTGATCTGGTTCCCGACGACTTGATTGTCAGTATGATTGAAGATAAGCTTCAAAAGGGTGAGCTGGACGGCGGTTTTATCCTTGATGGATTTCCCCGCACCGTTCCCCAGGCTGAAGCGCTTAAAGAAATGTTTGAGAAGAATAACAAGAAAATTGATCGGGCGATTCTGCTTGATGTACCCGACGAAGAGGTCGTCAAAAGACTCTCCGGACGGTTTTTCTGTCCCAATTGCGGGGAAGGATACAATTATCCGGCCAAAATGCCCCAGAAGGAAGGCATCTGTGATAAGTGTGGTTCCGAACTAAAACGCCGGCCGGATGATGAACCGGATGTGGTGAAAAACCGCCTTGAGGTTTATAAAAAGCAGACCGAACCGATTGTTGAATTTTATGAAAAAGAAGATCTCCTGACCAGAGTAAATGGTGTTGGAGATATTAAGAGGATATACCAGGACCTGCTTGATGTAGCCAGAAAGTACGGTTAAGGTGATAAAGAAAAAGACAGACGCACAGATCGAAATTATGCGGAAAGCTGGAAAAATAGCGGCCGAAGCTCTTAGCTTGGTCGGGAAAAATGTCGCCCCCGGTATTACTACCGGAGAGCTTGACAAAATCGCCGAAGATTATATAATATCATGCGGCGCAAAGCCGGCCTTTAAGGGTTATCACGGTTTTCCGGCGACGGCCTGTATATCAATTGATGATGAGGTCGTACACGGTATACCCGGCTCCCGCAAATTAATTGAGGGCGAGATAGTCTCAGTCGATCTCGGTGCAATTATCGATGGCTATTATGGTGATACGGCTGCGACTTTTCCTGTTGGACAGGTATCTGATGATAAGAAGCTACTTATGGAGGTTACCAAAAGGTCGCTGGAAGTCGGGATTGAACAGGTTAAAGCCGGCGTTAAACTGGGCAAAGTATCGTCCATAATTCAGCGAACTGCGGAATCCGAAGGTTTTTCGGTTGTTCGAGAGATGGTCGGACACGGCATTGGAAAGAACCTGCACGAAGATCCGCAGGTGCCGCATTTTGGCCCCGAAGATGCCGGGCCGGTACTGGAAACTGGAATGGTGTTGGCTATCGAACCGATGGTCAATGCCGGTGGTTTCAGGGTGTCACAGAAGGCCGATGGCTGGACCATTGTCACCGCCGATGGTTCTACCTCGGCACATTTTGAACATACGGTAGCTGTCACCGATAATGGTGCGGATATTTTAACTTATTTATAGGGATATATGGCAAAGGAAGAAACAATCCAGGTTGAGGGTAAGGTGCTTGAGACACTGCCGAATGCCATGTTCCGGGTGGAACTTGACAACGGACATGTGGTTTTGGCGCATATCTCCGGCAAAATGAGAATGCACTTTATAAAGATTTTGCCGGGTGACAGGGTGACGATGGAATTATCGCCCTACGATCTTACTCGCGGCCGGATCATTTATAGATATAAATAGTATATAATAATACGGCCCTGAAGGTGGTATATTATGAAGGTACGTTCTTCGGTTAAGAAAAGATGTGAGCATTGCAAGATTATTCGCCGTAATGGCAAAATAAGGATAATCTGCAGCAAGAATCCCAGCCATAAGCAGCGGCAGGGCTAAACTTTAATATAAGCAGGAGGTATGCTTTGGCACGCATTGCCGGTGTTGACTTACCTAAAGAAAAAAGAATAGAAGTCGGGTTGACATATATTTTCGGTATTGGTGATACGTCGGCCAGGGAAATCCTGACAAAAACCGACATTAATCCCGATACCCGTGTCAATAAACTGACGGAAGAAGAAGTTGCCAAACTTCGTAATGTTATAGAAAATGACTATAAGGTGGAAGGCTCTCTGCGCGGTGAGATTCAGATGAACATCAAGCGGTTGATTGACATCGGAAGCTACCGCGGGCTTCGTCACCGCCGGGGTTTACCTGTCCGTGGACAGCGAACCAAGACCAATGCCAGAACCCGCAAAGGTCCCAAGAAAACGGTAGCCGGCAAAAAGAGAGCGCCGTCGCCTAAGTAATATATTATATGAGGTGAATCATAGTGGCTGAAGGAAAGAAAAAATCGAAACCGAAAGCTAAAAAGAAATTAGGGAAAGTCGATTCCAGCGGAATTGCTCACATCAAAGCGACTTTCAATAATACCGTAGTTACCATTACCGATACCCAGGGACGAACCATAGCCTGGGCCTCGGCAGGAACCGTAGGTTTTAAAGGCTCGAAAAAATCGACTCCGTTTGCGGCCCAGATGGCTGCCCAGAATACTGCTAAAGAAGCTATGGATGCCGGTTTGAGGAAGGTCGAGGTCTGGGTTAAAGGTCCGGGTTCGGGACGCGAAGCGGCGATCCGCTCACTCTCGGCAGCCGGGCTCGAAATTACAGCCCTTAAAGATGTTACCCCTATTCCGCATAACGGATGTCGTCCGCCAAAACGGAGAAGAGTCTGATTACATTTTTGATTAATGTTTGTGTATTGATATAGGAGAAATATGGCCAGATATCGTGATGCAAATTGTAAGCTGTGCCGGCGCGAGGGTGAAAAGCTCTTTTTAAAAGGTCATCGGTGTATGACCGATAAATGTGCCGTAGAAAGAAGAGCCTATGCTCCGGGTCAGCATGGTCAGAGAATGCGCTACAAAACATCCGATTACGGTAAGCAGTTGCGCGAGAAACAGAAGGTTCGCCGCTTCTACGGAATTCTGGAAAACCAGTTCCGTAACTATTTTGCGGCCGCCGATCGCCAGAAAGGCGTTACCGGCGAAATCCTTCTTCAGCTTCTGGAAACAAGACTCGATAATATCGTTTATCGTCTTGGATTTGCCCCTTCGCGTAAAGCGGCCCGTCAACTCGTGCGCCACCGACATGTGACCATAAACGGCCGGATTGTGGATATACCGGCATACCAGGTCAAACCGCACGAAGTTATCAAGATTAAGGACAAATCCAAAAATATGGATGCCGTCCATGAGTCGCTAAAAGAGTTCGGCCAGAGGGATGAAATGGGCTGGCTGCGCCTGAATAAAGCGGGTCTGGAAGGCGAACTTCTGGAAGTTCCGAAGCGCGAAGAAATTCCGGTCGCTGCCAATGAGCAGTTGATTGTTGAATTATACTCGAAGTAGAAGTGTTGTTTTGAAATTTTTATGCCGAATCGGGAGGCGTTAGAAATATGAAATGGAAACCGTTGCAGATGCCGAAAGAGATTGTCTCCGACCAATCCTCGGCTACTGAAAACTATTCCAGGTTTATTATTGAACCGCTAGAAAGAGGGTTTGGGATGACCTTGGGCAACTCGCTCAGACGTGTTCTTTTATCATCCATTCAGGGAGCTTCGGTCGTATCGATGCGCATTGACGGCGCTCTGCATGAATTCAAGTCATTGGAACATGTTTATGAAGACGCCACGCGTATCGCTCTTAATGTCAAGCAGATGAGAGTCCGTTCCCACGCCGATGGAATGAAGACGATTACTCTAAACGTTGACAAAAAGGGTGAAATTACAGCCGGGATGTTTGGCGAAGTTGACGCTGATATAGAGGTCCTGAATCCTGACCTGCATATTTGTGAGCTCGTTGAAGACCGGGAATTTTCAATGGAGCTGGATATCGATACCGGACGAAGCTATGTTGTATCCGAGATGAACAAACGCCCCGATGCACCGACCAATACTATTTATCTTGATGCCCTATTCTCGCCTGTCATCAAGGTTAATTTTGAGGTCGAAAATACCCGTGTCGGTCAGCGTACGGACTATGATAAGTTGATTCTGGAGATAAGTACCGACGGTACACTCACGCCCGAAGACGCTCTGTCTTTTGCGGCGAAAATATTAAAAGACCATTTGCAGTTATTTATCCATATGGACGAAGAAATCGAAATCGAGGAAGAGGAAGAAGAAGACGAGGAAACTATTCGTATCCGTCAGCTTCTTAAAACTCGGGTTGATGAACTGGAACTTTCGGTTCGCTCATCCAACTGTTTGCGGGCGGCCAATATTCAAACACTGGCTGATCTTGTGTCGAAAACCGAGTCGGAAATGCTTAAATATCGAAATTTCGGACGCAAATCTCTTAATGAGTTGAACGCTATCCTCGATGAACTCGGTTTATCATTCGGTATGGATATTTCGAAATATTTGGAAAAGAAAGCTTAAAGGATTGACGAGGAAGCCATGCGACATCAGATAAAAGGGAAAAAACTGGGCCGAACCAGACCTCACCGGAAAGCCATGCTGGCCAATATGGCGACATCGCTTTTTGACAACTATTCTATACAGACAACCGAGGCCAAGGCTAAGGAATTAAAAAAACTCGCGGATCGTCTGATATCGACAGCAAAGGCCGATACCCTGGAAGCCAAACGCCGTGTAGGCGAGACTATCCGAAATAAAGCGGTTATGAAAAAGCTGTTCCATGAAATCATTCCGCAGTTTGCAGACCGCGAATCAGGCTTCACTCGTGTATTGAGAGTAGGTGTCCGCCGTGGCGACAGTGCTAGGATGTCAGTAGTTCAGCTCTTGGCCGAAAAACCGGTTAAGGAAGAATCCAAAAAAGGCAAGAGCAAGAAAGACAAAGAAAAAAAATAGATTCTTATAAATTGCCTTAAAAAAGACCGCCTTTACAGGCGGTCTTTTCTTTTGTCTAAAAACAAGTTGCTTTATTTTTGCCGTTTATTTATCTTTCAATTCAAGCCTTAAACAAAACCGTCAAATATAAATTGTATTCTATTGTTAAACAACCTTTTACAATACATGAAATCCAGACAGTAATTCTGGGGAAAGGGGACATCTATGGCTGAAGCCCAAAGAAAGGGGATCTCAAAAGGCTGTTTGATCGCCCTTGCAGTTGTCGCGGTCATTGTAATCATCGGCATCGTGCTGACCATTTATTGTATGAAAAACCCGGGCAAGCTTGCTGCCATGGCACTAAAGCCGGCAATGGAAGAAATAAAGAAAAACCTGCCCGAAGGTTACACTGAACAGGATGTTGACGAAGTTTATCAGTCGTTTCAGAGTGCGGTTGAAAATCAGAGAATCGACGAGACAGAATTGCGCAAAATAATGGAAAAGGTTCAGGCAATTCTTAAGGAGGAAGGCATCGACAAGGAAAAGGCCAAAGAACTGCTGGACTATATTAAGGATGCTTCCGCAGATTGATAAATTTTAATTTCAAAAATGATTAGTATCATAATTCAAATTCTGGGGCCGATTATTGTCGGATACCTGGTTGGCGCCTTACCATTCAGTTTTATAATAGCCCGGCTGTGGGGGGTGTCGGATATCCGAAAAACAGGCTCCGGAAACGCCGGAATGACAAATGTCTGGCGCACTATTGGGGCTGTTCCGGCATTAATAGTCTTTGTCCTTGATGTCGGTAAGGGCGCTCTGGTCGTCTGGTGGGTTTCTACTTTGCTTTTGGCTATTGACCATGAAATAGTCATGCTGACGGCAGGAATCAGCGCCATTTTTGGTCATATGTTCCCGGTATACCTGCACTTTAAGGGAGGAAAAGGAGTTAATACCGCTCTGGGGGTTATGCTCGTTTTGCTGCCGGTTGACTCTCTGATTGCCTTTGCCATTTTTCTATTAGTAGTTGCAGTCTCCAAATATATTTCACTTGGTTCGATTTCCGCAGCAATTGCTTTCGCCGTATCTGTAATAGTAAGATATTTGAGTACCAACTGGGAAGTTCATCCAATCTTTGTTCCGGCGGCAGTATTGCTCGCACTGATAATAATAATAGCCCATCGTTCAAATATTAAACGCCTTGCCGAGGGAAATGAAAACCGCTTCCGTTTCAGCAAAAGCACCGATCGGGAGGTAGAGGAAAATGCCTGATAAAGTAGCCATCCTTGGAGCCGGCAGTTGGGGAATCGCCCAGAGTTTACTCCTGAATTCTGGGGGATTTAGGGTCGCCCTTTGGGAATTTGATCCGGCAGAGTGTACAAAACTTAAAAACACCAGGCAGCACGAAGGTAAATTGCCGAGCGCCGTCATACCGAATTCTGTTTTAATCTCTAACGACCTGGAAGAAACAGTGAGCGGTGCAGAATATATTGTTTTTGTAGTCCCGTCACAAAAAGTCAGGGCGGTATGCGATCAGTTAAAACCAATAGTACATTCCGGATTGAAATATATCAATCTTGCTAAAGGAGTCGAAGTAGATTCATTAAAACGGATGTCGGAAGTAATAGCGGAGTCACTGGAACTTCCGTCAAATGCAAAGATAGCCACAATATCGGGGCCGAGCCATGCCGAAGAAGTTGCCAGGAATATCCCGACCTCGGTCGTGGCTGCATCAAAAGACATCGAATTTGCCGAAGAAATTCAAAGGGTCTTCAGCAATAACTATTTCAGAGTTTATCGATCCGATGATATTATAGGTGTCGAATTAGGCGGTGCGTTAAAAAATATTATCGCGATTGCTTCAGGTATAACACAGGGGCTGGGATTTGGCGATAATACGACCGGGGCACTTTTAACCCGCGGTCTGGCAGAAATTTCACGCATGGCGGTCAAGGTTGGTGCCAACCCGCTTACTTTTGCGGGATTGTCCGGTATCGGTGATCTTATCACAACCTGCGTTTCGAAGCATTCACGCAACCGATATGTCGGTGAAAAAATCGGTCAGGGACAAAAACTTCCGGAGGTATTGGCCGGCATGACGATGGTTGCCGAAGGTGTCGATACATGTCGATCGGCATATTCTATGGGGCAGAAGTATGATGTCGAGATGCCCATAACAGATGAAGTATATCAGGTCCTTTTTGATAATAAATCGCCGGAAAGCGCTCTGGAAGACCTTATGGGGCGTTCGTTGAAAGAAGAAATTTGGGAATAACAAGAGGTATTTAAAATGCCGCGGAGAAAAACAAGAACCGATGAAAAACTTTATTATTCTATCAGCGAAGTGGCTCGAATGACGCGGCTTGAGCCGTATGTTCTTAGATTCTGGGAAAAAGAATTCCCGATGTTAAAGCCCCGCAAAAACAGGGGTGGTAACAGAATATACCAGAAAGGCGATATCGAACTTATCAATCGCATCAAACAGCTACTATATAAAGAAAATTACACGATAGAGGGTGCACGAAATCAGCTTAGAAAAATCAAGCCGACCCCTCAAAAAAAAGAGCTTATTGCATCGGCCAAGTACCAGACTCTGATGGGCGATATCCGACGTGAAATCGAAGAACTTCTTAAACTTTTCCCTTGCCTTTTTTGTATATTGGTGTACTTTGGTTTCATTGTCGGGGCGTAGCGCAGCCTGGTTTAGCGCACTCGCTTGGGGTGCGAGAGGTCGGCAGTTCAAATCTGCTCGCCCCGACCATTAATATATCCTGATATGAATCGTAAACTCCCAAATATTTTGATTGTTATTCCGGCCTACAATGCCGAGCCCTACTTAAGAGAACTTTTATCACGAATTAAAACCGAGGCGCCAAAGCAGGATATTTTAGTCATCAACGACGGTTCCACCGATAGAACCCCGCAAATATTGAATGATCTGGAAGTTGAGTATATATCTTATCCGAAAAACAGGGGCAAAGGCTTCGCGCTGAAAAAGGGATTTGATTATGCAATTGGAAATAATTATGACTATGTCCTGACGCTCGATGCCGACCTGCAGCACCTTCCCGAAGAAATCCCGCGTTTTGTTGATAGCATCAATGGCTCGGATATATATCTTGGACGCCGCAGTATAAAAGATAAAACCATGCCGCCCCATCGCAAATTAAGCAACTACCTGACATCGATTATTATATCCCTGTCATCCGGCCAAAGAATTCATGATTCACAATGCGGTTTCCGCATGATCTCTACAGGGCTGTTGAAAAAATTAAATCTTCGATCCGATAAGTACGATCTTGAGTCGGAACTTCTTTTTAAGGCCGGTAAATTGAAAGCAAAAATAAGAGAAGTGCCAATATCAACTGTCTACCATGGTGCACCATCGAATATAAACCACACACTCGACACCTTCCGTTTCATAAAACAAACATGGAGGCGATTATGGCTCTAAAATTGTCCGAAGTCTTCGATCATTGGGAAATCATCAGACAGGAACTTATCGAAGGTGTAAAAAAACTGACAAATGAGCAGCTTGATTGGAAACCGGAAGGCGGTAAAAGCAGTATCGGTGCCCTTTTAAGGCATATTGCCGAAACCGAGAACTTCTGGTACGGGCGAGTTGTTCTGGGCAATGAATATAGAGATATTGAAAAGGATGATGCTCCGGATATTGTATCCATAATGGGTGAACTCGAAAAATCGCATCGGGCAGTTTTGAATATCCTCGATAAGAATACTATTGAAGAATGGCAGCAAAAAACTTACACATATAAGTGGGACGAAGGTGAAGAGACCTTTACTTTGAAATGGATCACTTGGCATTTGATCGAACATGAAATGCGGCACCGTGGGCAGATTTTTATGCTGATGAGATTACAGGGACTTGTGCCGCCAAATGTATGATGATTGACAGGAAATACAACTCAACATGCTGATACTTATTACAAATGATGACGGCATCTATGCTGAAGGAATAAATGTCCTTGAAAAGGAGATTAGAAAGTTCGCTGATGCTCTCGTTATGGCGCCTGACCGGGAGCAGTCGGCATCAAGCCATTCTTTTACTCTGAATCGCCCTCTGAGAATATACAACAGGGGAGATGATCGATTTACTTGTGACGGGACTCCTACCGATTGCGTTATGCTTGGAGTCCATGGAATATTGAAGCATAAATTGCCGGATCTTCTCATATCGGGAATCAACCACGGCGCCAATATGGGTGAGGATATTACTTATTCGGGGACGATTGCCGCCGCTATCGAAGGTTCCATTCTCGGTATTCCTTCACTGGCTGTTTCGAATACAGAACCCGAGGATCTCGATTCTTATCGGGCCGCCGCCAAATTTATCGCCAAACTTGTCAAACAGATTGATGATTTTGATCTTCCGCGCGGGACATTTTTAAATATTAATTTCCCGACCCTTAAAAATGGAAAATTCGAAAAATATCGCTATACTTTTCCCGGTCGGCGTGTTTATAATGATATAGTCGTAGAAAAAACCGATCCGCGGGGCAGAAATTATTATTGGATCGCCGGCGATGCTTCCTGGGAGGAGATCAAAGGCTCCGATTTCGAGGCGGTCACGACCGGCCATGTTTCGATATCGCCCTTAAAAGTGAATTTCGCTGATCCGGAGACTATGGAGAAAATGAAAGATATAAAGCTGAAGTTTTAATATAAATCTTTGAAAAATAGATAAATGGCTTGACTTGTAGAGACGATTATATATAATAGATTCCTGTTTAAATCGGGGCGTAGCGCAGTCTGGTAGCGCACTTGGTTCGGGACTAAGGGGTCGCTGGTTCAAATCCAGTCGCCCCGATTTAAATTTTTCAGGCGGAGTAGATTCAGGTGGGCTTAAAATCTCCAATAAAAGAGTATTATAATGGCACTTAAAAGAAAACCGTTTATTGCTGTTATAGGAGCCGGCAAATGCGCAAAGAAATTGCGTGATCAGGCCGAAGAGGTTGGCCGGAAGATTGCCGAAAAGGGGGGAGTTCTGGTCTGCGGAGGGCTGAAAGGTGTCATGGAAGCTGCTGCCAGAGGCGCCCGGGATGCCGGTGGGACGACAATCGGTATCCTGCCCGGAGAAAATAAATCAGACGCTAATCAATATATTGAATATCCTATTCCGACCGGAATCGGCGAAGCCCGCAATATTGTGATTATTAAGACAGTCGATGCCGTTATTGCACTTCCGGGCAAATTCGGAACACTCTCGGAGATGGCTTTTGCAATGAAGCTGGGCAAACCGCTCGTAGCAGTCTCGGCCTGGAATATCGATGATAGTATCGAGCAGATAGCAGATCCGACCGAAGCTGTTGAACGGGCTTTTAAATTAATAGAAGGAGCAAAATGAGTTCTGTAGGTGCCATAATAAATGTTAAAGGAATGGTACAGGGAGTTGGCTTCAGGTGGTGGACCCAGCGAAAAGCCGATGAATATGATGTCAGGGGATATGTATCCAATCTTCCCGATGGTACAGTGGAAGTTGAGGCCGAGGGTGACAGAGGCGTTGTTGAGGAGTTTATCAAAGAATTGAAAGCCGGACCCTCATCTGCTTCGGTCAATGACCTTGATATCAAGTGGTACAACCAGCCAAAAGGCCATACAGATTTTCGCATCAAACGATAAACCGGATAAGTAAAAATGGATTTAAAAGCAGCAATTCGTTCTATACCCGATTTCCCCAAAAAGGGAATTGTTTTTCGGGATATTACAACATTGTTAAAAGATCAAAAGGCCTTTCGCCAATCTCTGGACAGGATGGAAACGTACTGCCGCGAAAGAAACGCCGAATGCATCATCGGTATTGAATCTAGAGGCTTTATTTTCGGGGGGGCTCTTTCCGATCGCCTGAAATTGCCCTTTGTGCCTGTACGAAAGGCTGGAAAGCTGCCGTCCGAAGTTATTAAGTACGATTATGAGCTGGAGTACGGCACTGATACAATTGAGATTCACTCTGATGCCCTGAACCCCGGTCAGAAGATTGTCGTTGTCGATGATCTTCTGGCAACAGGCGGTACAATGGAGGCGACCTGTCATCTGATCGAGAAGTGTGGGGCGGTTGTGGCCGGCATCGCCGTCCTGATATCGCTGGATTTTCTGCCCTGGCGGGAAAAGCTGGACAATTACGATATATTAACTTTAATTAACTACGAAACAGAATAGAAATTTATGCCCCCGTAGCTCAGGGGATAGAGCAGTGGTTTCCTAAACCATTGGTCGCAGGTTCGATTCCTGCCGGGGGTATTTTAAAATATATAAATACGAAGGCGGTCTTAGGGCCCGCCTTTTTTACCTGCGAAGGTTTTTTCCCCCCTTTGAGCCGATATTGAAAAATTTGCTGCGAGAACGAATCGAAATCTTGTCTCATAACATTACCGGCAGGATGTTTTGCAGGTATTTGCCTTTTGGCATCTCCTTCCATACAATAGTACTAACTTCCATGCCGCGCCTGTAGAATATGAGGCAGGGGGCTATCCGCAGATACCGAATTTTGAATGACAATCGGTCAAAAATCGTCATAGGAGCTGTGTTTGGTTGAACCAGCCTCATAATATAAACTTTTCATCCGTAAGAAAAATCTTTGGCTATCTTTAGTATTATGCAAGGATTTGCAGGGTAATACTTTTTTAACTCCAATTTTGCGGTCTCGGGGGAAAACATGAAATTATGATAAATCGACTATAATTTAAGTTGAGATAATGGCTTATAGAGACAAAAAAAATTTGACATCAATGGGGGTTAATATTATATTTTCCGTCTGACGTTTCGGGCCTCTTGGACGTCTGAAATATATGGACTGAAAAAAATATTATTGACTTAGCGGAGGATACAGAGTTATGAAATTGTCGTTGTTCAAAGCAACCTTATTATTCGCCTTAATCTTCACAACGACAGCCTTCGGGCAAGAGCAAGGCATGAGTTTTAATTTCTTTGGCTCAGGGGCCCGATCGGAGGGGATGGGGCAGGCCTATATCGCGATATCGAACGATGCTACTGCCGGGAGTTGGAATCCGGCCGGCCTGTATGTTCATGAGAAAACTATGACGAATTTCTCATACAGCTTTTATATGCCACGCGGTGAATACACTTTTTTCCAGGGTGGAGGTCTGCAATCCTCTTTTTCTCACGACCGCGACTTTAATATGCTGAATAATTTCAACTTTATTACCCCCCTGTATCTCGGTGCCACGAAAACAGTCGTAACTGTTGGATATTCGCGGAATTTTAATATCTATTATAAATTTGGCGAAAATCTATTTTCGGATTGGGCCGGCAATGATGTCAACACCGTTTTTGAACGGTGGGGCGGCATCGCCAATATTAATCTCGGTTTGGGAACGATGGTCTGGCGAGGTTTCTCGCTGGGTGCTACCGTAAATATATATACCGGGGAGGTCGTCACCCAGGAAAATAAGGCATATAGCCGTGAGGGCACGGCTGACTTTTTTGGTCAGGAAGCAGTATATGAAGCGAATGTAACTGTTTTGGATACGACTAAGTACTCCGGTGTTAATTTCCTGTTTGGTGCCCTCTATGAGGCGGGGCGTTTCCGGACCGGTTTAACTGTTAGAACGCCTTTTAATTTGAAAGGTGAATCCGATTCTTCTTTCTATTGGTTAGCCACTGAAAACGGGGTCGCGCTTGGTGAAAATGCGGCTCCATTCCCGATGTTTGTTGAAGATACGGCATATGTTATTGATATCAATTCCGAGATTGAAATTCCGATGATGATTGCCTTCGGCCTGGGGTATGACTTTACCGACAATCTCCTTTTGTCGGGTGATATCGAATATCGCGGGTTTAAAGACAAGAAGGTCAGAAACCTTGTTCCTGATGGCAAAATAATTGAACCGGGTGGTGACCAGACTCTTATATTTACCGATACGCTAGTAGCGCCCAAATTTAGCAACATCCTTCAATTCCGTATCGGAGGTGAGTATATTCTGAATACCTCGTTTGGCGAAATTCCGATCCGTGCCGGTTTCAGGAATGAAGCTTTTCCTGAAGGTGACATCGCTGACTATTCAATAAATTATACAGGACCTAAAGGGGCCAGAGGCGAGGCCAATGATTCCACAAGAACATATTATCTGTTCGATTATAAAGATAACAAAGTAACCGGGTTCAGCTTCGCGCTGGGAACCGGTTTGCACATGGATAATATCCTGCTCGACTTTGCCCTGACATATTCCAGTTATGAACAAGATATTTATCGCCGCGAATATATAGACGAGGATTCTTTCACCGAAACCCTGCGGTCAAAGAATGAATGGAATGATTATAACTTAACAATATCTTTCACAGGGTATTTCTAAACGGCAAATTTTCGGCGGGGTCTGCTTGCGCCGGCCCCGTTTTTTTATATCTTATGAATAATGGTGGATTTCAACCGATATGTTCTATAACGGAATGACTTTTAAAGAGAGAAAAGGAAATGGCGACTAAAGTAAAAATTTCGAAACGACATATAAAGGAAGACAAATTTACGGCGACCATGCTTCGTACCAAAGACTGGTTAATGGAAAACTGGCAGACCACCGCTTTAATTGCGGCTGCCGTAATTGTTGTCATTGTCGGTATAGTATATTTCTCGGGCCAGGCCAAAGTCAGTCGTATTGAGAATGCTAATCGTCTCGCCGAAGCTGTTTCCAGAATGCGGCAGATGGATTTCCAGGCTGCCATCCTCGAGCTCCAGGAACTGGCCGATAATGCGGGGGGATATGTCGGTTCCAGGGCTCAGTTTTACCTGGCTAATGCGCATTATGAAAGCCGAAATTTCGATGAAGCCGTCAGCGCCTATGAAGAATATATTCGCAAGTATGATAACGATAGACTGACCAAGGCCTCGGCGATCGCCGGCATTGCCGCGTGCTATGAAAACAAACAGGAATATATCCCGGCTGCTTCTCAATATATGGAAGCGATCGAATATTATCCTGATTCACCGTTGGCCCCGGATTATTACCTGGGGGCAGTTCGGAACTATGTCCTTGCCGGTAACGTCGAGAAGGCAACTGAAATCGCCGAGGAAATGGAATCAAAATTCCCTGATCTCGAATCTACGCGTATAGCGATCAGACAGGCCGCCAGTCTTAAAGCAAAATAATCAGGAAACTTCATGTCGGAGAATAAGAAACTTAAAGTTGCCATTCTCTGGCATATGCATCAGCCTTTCTACCTGCACCCGCAGGAAAACCGGTTTGCCATGCCATGGGTACGTTTTCACGGGCTTAAAGATTACCTCGATATGCCGCTCCTGGCCGCTGAAAATGGCGTTAAAGCTACCTTTAATCTCGTCCCCTCGCTGCTTGATCAAATCCAGATGTATTGTGACGGATACACCGATCGGCATCTGGAATTATCTCATATTCCCGCCAAGGAACTGCAACCAAATGAAAAGAAAGAAATCCTGGAAACTTTCTATGCCGGTCATTATCCGACTATGATAGACCCCTACACCAGATACCGGCAGCTTTTTCGAAAAAAGGAAGGATGTGGCAAGGATATAAATCTCGCGATTGATATTTTCTCAACTGCCGAATGGCGCGATCTTCAGGTATGGTCCAATCTGGTCTGGATAGATCCTTATTTTAGAGACGAAAATTTGATCTCCCGGCTCTTCGATAAAGGTAGAGATTTTACCGAACAGGAAAAGAAATCACTGCTAGATTTTGAAATCGAACTATTAGGGAGAATAATCCCGACTTATCAGCGCCTGCAGAGCGAAGGCAAAATAGAAGTTTCGTTTACCCCGTACTATCATCCAATTATCCCTCTTTTGATTGATACTGACGCAGCTCGTGAGGCAATTTCGAATATTAATTTGCCCCAGCACCGCTTTCAGTATCCCGAGGATGCCCGGTGGCACCTTGAAAAATCAACCGAAAAATATGAGCAGCTTTTCGGCGGAAAATTGACCGGTATGTGGCCATCGGAAGGATCGGTTTCCGAAGAAACATTAAAAATCATGTCCGAATTGGGCCTTAGCTGGGTTGCAACCGACGAAGAAGTGTTGAAACAGTCGCTTCTGAAATCAAGACTTGATTCCCAAAAATATTCACCGCATGGTGCATATATATATCAAGGCGCCCCCGGGATAAAGCTGTTTTTCCGCGATCATGGCTTATCCGATAAAATCGGTTTTGTATATTCCAGTTGGTCCGCTGAGCGGGCGGTCAGTGATTTTATAAATACACTGTCTCAAATGCGGGAAATTTTCCGTGAAAACCTGGATGAAAGAGTCTTGCCGGTTATTCTCGATGGCGAAAATGCCTGGGAGTATTTTCCGAATGACGGCATTGATTTTCTGACGGGGTTGTATCAGCACCTCGCGCAGAATGAATCGATAGAAATCATTACTTTTGGCGAGGCAGCCCAAAGTTTAAAACCCTTTAATCTGCCGTCCCTTTTCGCCGGTTCATGGATAAATCATAATTTCCGTATCTGGATCGGTCACAGTGAAGACAACCGGGCCTGGGACCTTCTTTACGATGCCCGCAGGACACTTGAAAAATTCCAGAAAGAGAATCCAGGTGCCGACACGGAAAAACTAAGAAAAGCCTGGCGCCAAATATATATAGCTGAAGGATCTGATTGGTGTTGGTGGTACGGTGACGACCATATTGGCGACTATAATGCCGAGTTCGATCACTTATTCCGTCTTCATTTGTCAGCTGTATATGAAGCGATTGATCTGGAGCCGCCTCCGGAACTTCATAAACCGATCCATCTTGGTCATATGGAATCCTTCCTAAATATGCCCGAATCACTTCTGTCTCCCAAAATTGACGGCTATCTTACACATTATTATGAATGGTCGGGAGCGGGCCATTATGATTGTCTGAAAGCCGGTGGCGCCATGCATAGAGTGAATATTATTATCAGGGGAATTCATTTCGCATATGATTATGAACGCTTTTACATTAGACTTGACTTTACAGACAGTTTTGATTTAGTTGACAAAAGTAATTTGAGAATTGTAATTGATTTTAATGAAGGTGATCGAAGGGAGATTCCGCTAAACGGGGAACATATAGAGAAGAATAAGGAAGAAAGCGCGTCGAAAAATATTTTTGAGGCCGCTTTTGAACGGAAATCTCTGGCCCCCGATGGTGTCGGCAAAATAAATTTCCGAATTATCCTGGAATCGAAAATCGACCAGATGGAAATTTGGCCAATTGATGAACCATTAGCCCTGGAGCTCCCGGAAAGAGATAAAGAAATCTTTTGGCAGGTATAAAGGCGATTAAAAGTCATGGATGATTCTTTTTTTAAAAAGGAAAATGATAAATCCGGTGAATCGGATATTCCCAATCTGGATGAGCTGAATACCGGAAGCGAACAAAATAGCTTCGAAAGGGATAGAGGGGTTATCGGCGCAGTATTATCGTATATACCATTTCTTTGCCTGGTACCTCTCCTGCAAATGAGAGACAATGAAACGGCGCGCTTTCATAGCAAGCAGGGATTGATTCTATTTCTTATTGAGTTACTCGCTCTCCTTTTTCTGATACCGGGGCTGTCAAAGATGATCTGGACGACTGTTATTGTCATTGCACTTGGCGCATCCGTTGCGGGAATAGTCCTGGGGATACAGGGCAAAAAATACCGGTTGCCGCTTATTGGTGATATCGCTGATAAAATGCGCCTTTAGTTTTACCTTTTTGATCGGACTCTGTCCGTAATAATACTAATCTAATAATTACCGCCAATTATAAGGTAGAGTTACTTACAATATATTCGCGGCTTACATCCTGGCTTAACAAACCGTTCGACCGCGGAAGTAATATTGATAATTATTTGCAAATAAGCAGCTTACAAACGGATTAATTTTATTTTTTGGCAATTATTCTATTGACATAGTGTTCTAAAAAAAATTAACATTAGAAAATATGGGAGATGCCCCATAATATGCTAAAATATGTGTTGGTTATTCCGACAATTATAGCAGGGGTGTTCATTTTTTGAGCCAATGACAGAACCTGTTGGAGGACAGGAGGTTGAAAGGGCGTAGTCGGTTTTGGGAGAAAGGTTGTCCAAAAATGGGGCGTAAGCCTCAGGCAATTCCACTTTCCGACTTAATTCAATTTTCAAAATTGACAATTCCAGATTTATAGGGGGCTGGATAAGCTAATGAAATATAATAAGTTGTGTATGCCGATCGACGGCGGGAAAACTGTTCATAAATTAAACTCCAGACGACGTTTGGCGGTACCGCCGTTGCAACTATCACCCTTAAATAAAACTATACGAGGGTGATATATATGGCTAAGAAAAGACTTACGAAGATTATTTTAATATGGCTGATTCTCATGGTCGCCAGTGCTCTATTGGGAAAGGCTACTATTGCCTCAGATAACGGGCAATCCGCCGCTGATTTCTTGAGCATAGGCGTGGGGGCCAGATCTGCCGCGCTTGGCGGTGCTTTTACCGCTGTTACCAATGATGCAACCGCCGCTTACTGGAATCCCGGCCGCCTGAGCAGTCTTACATCCGCTCAGGTTGCATTCTCTCATTTCTCGTGGTATCAGGACCTGAATTACGAATATCTTTCGGTTGCCGTGCCGGTGCATGATAAGATTACTCTCGCGGCCAGTTCTTCTTACCTGAGCTATGGTACAATCGAAGGATATGACCAGTATGATAATCCCACCGGAGAGCTTCAGTCAACCTATGATATGATGCTTGCGATTTCGGCGGGGTACAAAATTTCAGATAGATTTTCAGTCGGTCTAACCGGTAAATACATCATGCAATCGTTGGCCGGTACCGACGCCGGCGCCGTTGCCGCCGATCTGGGTGCCAGTTACATTGGAAATAATTTTGTCGTCGGACTGACTGCTGCCAATCTGGGGCAGAAGATGAAGTTCGAAAATGAATCATACAATCTGCCTGCAACCATAAGAGGCGGCCTGGCCGTTTATCCTTTTGGAAATATATTAATGGCCTCACTCGAGTATGAAAATCAGTTCGAGGGAGCCAGTATGATTAAAAACGGCTATGAGTTGTGCTTCGAGGAAAAATATTTTGTCCGCGCCGGTCTGGCTTATTATCCGGGCGAAGACGAAAGACAGTTCGGCCAGAGCACATCATTTGGAGTTGGTGCCATTTTTGGCCCGGCTCTCTTCGATTACACCTTTACCCCCGAAGAAAAATTTACGAGCGAAAATATCCACAGATTTTCAGTAATTCTCCATTTCTAATATATGGCCTTCTGACCATATACGATTTGCCTAATGTAATGACCGGGGCTTAGTTACCCCGGTTTTTTTATTGCTGCAAACTATTTCTACATTTGTGCGCAAATTATTGCAGTATATATGCGCCGCCATTCAGGTGGACTATTCTTGCATGACAGTTCTATTAAAAAAATGTAATTATAACGTCATTATTGAGAAATTGTAGTGGCGTGTAACTATCGGTGCGACAACATATTATAATCTACTTGAGTTTCTTTAAACGAAAAATAAGTAAAATATTTCTCTTTTTATAATTCGGGCAATCCATTTGCTCAATACTCCCCATGAAATGGTCAATTACACCTTTTGAGATTATTAATAGATATTAATTATGGGTAAGATAAACGGATACGGAACAATCGAAACCAAGGCAGCGCCTTCAATCTCGCTACCTAATTCTGTTATTGGATATGGACGCGCCATTGGACTGGGAAGGGAAACCGTTCGCGGTTCCGCCCGCGGCGCATCTGTTCAATCTGCCCTGAGATTTTATTTTGGTGAATATTTTCTCGGAATTATGTTTATTTGTGCCCTGGGTCTTTATACATTACTTATGCCTCAGGGAATGGCCAATCCTATTAAGTTGGTGTTGAACATGATTGACAAATACGCTAAGAAAGTCCTTGATATCGGTGTGGCGACTATCGGTTTGATACTGGCCTTGCCAATCTTTATAATAATACCCATCCTGATAAAACTTAATAGCCGCGGACCGGTCTTCTACACACAGGAAAGAATCGGGCTCAATCGCCGCAAACGGCATCGCCGGATCTACCGTTCCGAGGTCGGCCGGGAAAGCCGGCTTCGTGAGAGACGCCGCGACAATTATTTAGGCAAGCCGTTCAAGGTAATTAAATTCCGTACGATGGTTAATGATGCCGAGAAAAAATCCGGTCCGGTCTGGGCAACCAAAAATGATGCCCGGGTAACCAGGATTGGAAAAATCCTCCGCAAGACCAGAATCGACGAAGTTCCCCAGCTTTTAAATGTTATAAAGGGAGATATGTCGATGGTTGGCCCGCGACCGGAGCGCCCAAAGTTTGTTCGCGAACTGGTTTATAAAGTACCCCATTATGAGGCCAGGTTGCGCGTCAAGCCGGGTGTTACCGGGCTCGCACAGGTAAACTCCGGGTATGATACATCGATTGAATCGGTTGTCGACAAAGTCGGCCACGACATCAATTACATAGAAAACTGGTCGATATTCTCGGACCTTAAAATACTTGTCAAGACTGTCGGCGTCGTAATAACCGGTAAAGGTGCCTGCTAATTCAGGCATTGAGAACTAAAAATTTGGACCGCAGTTTTTAAAAATTGCGGTCTTTTTTTATTGTCGTATGGTATATAATATTATATCTTGACCGATTAAGATAAAAACAGGGACGGTTTTTTATGAATCTTATAAAAAAGGGATTTTTGGTTCTAGCTTTATGTGCGCTCCTGCTTTCTATTGCCTCAGCTCAAGAATCAGCTTCAGGTATATCCGTAATTAGCAATCCAGCCGGCGCCCAGGTCATTTTGAGAGGTGAATTGACTGTAGCCGGGGTTTCACCTGTCACTTTCAGACACCAGCTTCAGGGACGTTACGAAGTCGAAATCAAAAAGCATGGTTTTGAAAAATACAGCACGATCGTATACCTGGAGCCCGGCAAAGCTTTCAGTCTAAATGTTGATTTAACTCCAAAGACTCGTTTTAAGGCTATGGCGCGTTCATTTTTTGTTCCCGGATGGGGACAAATTTACACAGACCAGGATTTCAAAGGCGGCGCATTTTTCCTCCTGACCGCCGGAGCGGTGACATCATTTTTAATCGCTGAAAATGATTTTCAAGACAAAAAAGATAATTACAATAAATTACTGGCAGAATATAACAGCGAAAATGAGTTTGCCGATAAAAGACTGTTATATAATAATTTGCAATCGGCCAGAGAAGAAGCCTATGATGCCGAAAATATCCGTCGTATTACAATCGGTTTGACAGCCGCCGTTTGGGCTCTCAACCTTGTCGACCTGCTGTTTTATTTCCCCGAAAACCGGGGAGATCTTGTTGTGGGTAGTTCCCTTTCGATAAAACCGGATCTTGAGCACGGTGGCGCTCAATTGATCTTCACCCACAGGTTTTAGGGGAGGGGAGGTAGCATGAAAAAATATGGTGCAATATTATTAGGATTGATAATCATTACCGTCCTTTTCGGATGTGAACGTCAAATTGAATCAGAGAATCTGAGTTTCGATTTGCCGGTTGAACCGCCAACCCCGATATCCCTGCAGGTGGCTCATATCACCGATGGTATACAGCTGGAATGGCAGACGTCGGATACGCTTGCTGGAATGTCTTTCAATGTATACTATTCAGATTCTCTTGAAGGCGAATATATTCTGTGGGAAAATACTGATGACTTTTCTTCGATAATAACCGCCCTGGAATCTGCGACATTATATTATTTCAAAGTATCGTCGGTTACTTCTGATGGCCTTGAGGGCCTTCGTTCCAGGGCTGTATCATCGCAGGTGGGTGTGGTTTCGGTGATCATTAATGGCGGCGATGATTACACCAACGGCAGAAATGTATCGGTGTCGTTCGTCATTCCCCAGCCGGCCGCACTGGTACAACTTTCGGAAAACGTCGATCTCTCAGACGCCCATTGGGAAAACTATTCGGCAACTAAAGGTTTTCTTTTATCTCCCGGTGATGGTACAAAATATATTTATGCCGCTTTTCGATTCACGGACGGTTCCGAGGCAGGTGTTGCAAGTTCGATTACCGACAGTATTATTCTCGATACAGAGGCCGAAATAGATTCTGTTTATTTTGAACCGGATGATATTATTTTCGGGCGGGGCAGCGTAGTTACATTTTATCTTTTGACTGATGAGAAGGAGGCTGAAGCCTCGGTATCTTTGCCCGGAGTCAACAACATAAAATTGCCGCAAGCAGCCGAAAACGGCGGTGTTTATACCTACAGTCGCACCTATACTATTCCGGATAACGTCGAAGTAATCGCGGGTCAGGTTATCGGCAATCTAACTGACGCCGCCGGCAACAGTGCACCTCCGGTTGCCGCTCCCGTTTTGATAAATATATCTAATCCGCCCAAACCGGTGACTGTCACCGCTGTTACCGAGTCGTCGTCGCGAATCAGGCTGACCTGGTCGCAGGCAGTGGATAACGATTTCGCGGCATATCATTTGTACCGTGATACGATCCAACCGGTCACCAACAGCGCCGATCCGATAGCGATTATAACCAACCGTTCGGAACTGTCGTACAGCGATACCGATCTCGACGATAATACCGAATACTATTACAGACTGTATGTTTATGATCGAGCCGGTCTTAATGCACCCTCGAATACGACTTCGGCAGTTACACTGGTGAATCAGGCCCCGAGCCCGGTAACTCTGGCAGTCAGGCTTGAAGATGATGCCGGAGATATCGTCGTGGAACTTAGCTGGACACAGAACGAGGACAGCGATTTTGAATCTTACCGAATATATCGTACTACAAGCGTTTCGCCGGATCTCGGTAATGCGACTCTACTGGAAATAACAAATACGCAGACAATAACGACTTTTACCGACAACGCTACCGCCGGGACATACTATTATGGCGTCGTTGTCTATGATATTCAGGGGGCATCTTCGGGTGAGCCCGACTGGGTTGAAATTACTGTTCCATAAATAATGCGGTTACAATAGATGGGATTCGTAGATAAACTTAATCGACTGCTCGGTCTTTTTGGAACCCCGTTTAAACATATTTATAAGCCTGCTCTCTGGTGGCCGTTCTTTATATATGCCGTATTACAGTTTGTCGCTCTTTACCTTTTAAAGAGCCATATAAATCCTTCGCTGTATCCCGTTCTTGAGCCGGTAATTTCAATATTCAGTGAGACCCGCGCCCAGGTTTTTGATCATTACCCTCAGCTATATCTCCTTCTGCCGTATTTTTATCAATGGTGGAAGTTGTGTCTCGGGATTATTTTCGAAGGACTCGCGGTCGGCCTGACCACTTTGTTGTTTCTTAAGGCTATGTCCCTGCCGCAGGGAAGAGGGCTTCGCGTCGGCGATGCTTTCAAGAAATGGCCAACCCTGCTGATAACCTGGGCGATCATTACGGCAATATTGTTTGCGATTAATTATTTCATTCCACAACTTGCTCGAGATTTTCTATATGGTTCACCCCGCCGTATGCTTTTATTCGATATCGCTCTTAGACTGCTGACCATTTTGATATATGCTCCATTAATATATGCTGTCCCTGCAATCATTATCTTAAAGCGAAATATTATTGGCGCCTTTTCCTCCACTTTTTCATTGTTCGGCAAAATGCCGATTTTTTCATTTTTCATTGCTCTAATACCATACCTTTTTACGGTGCCTTTCCAGCTTTTGGCCGGAAGATCCGATATGATAGTATCCAAATTCGCTCCCGAACTTGTATTCTATATCCTCCTTGCTGGTATCATTGTCGAAATGATTGTTAATTTTGTCTTTACCGGCGCTTTGACCAGACTGATTTCCGAGGAATTCGAAGAAGAATAATTCTCATAATATTTTTTATCCGTTACATCGTTATCCACTAATAGTATATCACCCAAATATATCAAATAATCTCTTAAAAAGGGCTTATCATAGGTTCTCACAGCTAAATAATTCCCCACTCAAACCGATAAACTAAATAAATAAATGGGGATTAATGAGTGTCTATGAAGAGCGTTTTAATCGTTGATGATGATCCCGAAATTTCACGGTCGCTGGCCAATCTTTTCGACCCGGATAGATTTCGGTTTTATTTCTTAGAAAATGGACGCAAACTCATTGAGTTTGCAAAAGATCACAATGACGTTGATGTCATTTTGCTCGATGTCAATCTACCCAATCAATCCGGGCTCGATCTTTTGCGACGCATGAAAGCCGAGGATATTGATACACCGGTTATCATGATATCCGGCTTTGTCTCCACTGAAAATGCTATGGAAGCCATGCGCGAAGGCGCATACGAATATCTGACCAAGCCTTTTGAAATCCAAAAATTAATAGACACTGTTAATAAGGCGTGCGGCTACGGTAAAGCGCGTGGAAAGGCCATGCCGCTTGAGAATGCTGCCATTGAGGATGAACCTGAAGTCGATGAAATTGTCGGCAAATCACCCGAAATAGTGGAGATCGCCAAGCTGGTCGGTCAGGTCGCCAAATCCGATGCCGCCGTTTTAATCTTCGGCGAATCCGGTACCGGAAAAGAGCTTGTCGCGCGAGCCATTCACCGTAATTCTCATAGGCGCAATAAACCGTTTCTTTCGGTCAACTGTGCCGCTTTAGCCGAGACTCTCCTTGAATCAGAGCTCTTCGGTCATGAAAAAGGAGCCTTCACCGGGGCGTATTTCAAGAGACTGGGTAAATTCGAACAGGCCAATATGGGTACCATCTTCCTTGATGAAATCGCCGATATGTCGATGCTGACCCAGTCGAAACTGCTTCGTGTTTTACAGGAAAAGAAATTCGAAAGAGTCGGGGGGAATGATTCGATCGATGTTGATGTCCGGGTTATTGCCGCCACCAACAAATCACTCGTACAGGCCATGAAAGAGGGATCTTTCAGGGTTGACCTTTTTTATCGCCTGAAAGTTGTCTCAATATATCTACCGCCACTTAGAGAACGACGTGACGATATCCCTCTTCTGGTCGAACATTTTATAAAGAAATTTTCACGTCATCTAAAAAAGGAAATTAAAAGCCCTTCGCAAAAAGCATCCAAGATGCTTCATAAATATCCCTGGCCGGGTAATGTCCGTGAATTGGAAAACAATGTCCATACGGCCTGCGTTATGTCAAAGTCGGAGACTCTGCAGCCGGAAGATTTCCCGATCTTCGCCGAAACCGAATCAAAAGTCGAAATCGATCTTGATAATTTGCAGGATGATTACACCGAGCTGTTCAGTAAAATTATAGACCCCGTATTACCGAAATTGATTAATAATTCGGAAGGGAAGATATATTATTTCCTTGAAGCTGCTCTTGAAAAGGCACTGATTTCTTCATGCCTTAGACATTTCGGGTCAAATCAGGTTAAAACATCCGAGATTCTGGGTATATCCCGAAACACTCTCCGCGACCGCATCGCCAAATACAATATTTATTGACCCGATTTAGTCGCTTTATCTATCTCCTCAATCGGACCTTCGCTTTTGCTTTCTGTAAGTATCTTGCTGTAGCAATATATCAGCAGAAACAATATTGCCGACCACGACAATCCCAGAAATATCCAGCCGCCCAATTCCATAATTTATCTCCAATCAATGATAATGCTCAGCATCGCGTTTTCTCCAGGCAATCCATACCAGAACAGCCAGCAGGATCAGAACGGCCAGCAGAACCAGCCTCATGCCCAAAATATATGGCATATTCTCAGGAGGTACGTTTTGCATCGTAATCACCGGCCACCAGTCGGTCGCAAACCAGTATCCCAGTATCGCCAGCAAAAACGCCGGAGTTATATATTTCGTTATAAACCTGAAAACTCTGGGAACTCTAATGTTAGAGCCCCGATGAAGTTCATCCCAGGCTTTATCTATTCCGAAAACCCAGGCCAGTAAAATAATCTCAAAAGTAGCTCCAAGCACGATAAAGAAATTGGCCCCCCAGAAATCGAGGTCATCCAGGACGCCTTTGTGAATAAACCATATCGCCGGCTGGCACAAAATAAAGGCGGCCACGCCGAATATCTTTACAGCCTTTTGGCGGGTGATATTGAATTCGTCTTCGAGGAAGGCCACCGAAGGTTGTGCAATTGATACCGATGAAGTTATTCCCGCAACAAACAACATAAAAAACCATATAAATCCGAAAATCGCCCCCAACGGAAGTTGATTAAAAATTTGGGGCATAGTTACAAATCCCAGGTTGAATGACCCCGAATTGGCGACATCAACGATTTCGGCGGGACCAAAAAAGATAAAGGCCGCGGGAATTATAATCGAACCGCCGATTATAACCTCAGCAAATTCATTGGTCGAGGCTGCCGCCAGACCCGAAAGTGCGACATCATCCGATTTTTTCAAATAGCTCGAATAAGTGAGAATCACACCCATTCCGACCGAGAGTGTGAAAAATATCTGCCCGGCCGCAGCCAGCCATACCTTGGCATCTTTGAGAGCGCTGAAATCGGGGTTCCACAAAAAGCCCAGTCCGTTTATGGAACTCCAGTCAGGATGAAGAGGATCAGGTGCAAAAAGGGTAATTACTCTTATTGCCAAAACGACTCCGAATAGCAAAAGAAGCGGCATAGCTATATTGCATAGCCGTTCGATACCTCCGCGAATCCCAAAATATGTCACCGATATATTTAAAATAAATGTTATCAGAAAGAATACCACTGCCGGGACAGAACCGGCAAATACTCCGGCATCGCCGATACCTTGATACCCGGTGAGAAAATTGACGAACCCCTGGTTGGTATTGATATAATCATATGCCGGTCCAACCACCATATTTATCTGGGTCAGAATCTGCCCGAAATTTGCCCCGCCCAATAGACCTGCTGCGGAAGCAATCTTTGCTCCAAATAAACCTGTCAGTAGTTCGGGGTTTGGAGAAAGTGCACCCATTTCACCGGTTATAGAATAATATGCGTACGCCAGGCACCAGGACTCGATATATACGTAGTACATATAAATTAAAAATGGCCCAAAAATTCCCGCGATACCAAAGTACTTGATAAATCGGTTTTTACGCCACATTGACTGAAATATCCCCGGGGCGCTTGAATGTTCGAAACCGCCGCCGAATCTTCCGGCTGTCCATTCCACCCAAACCAGCGGGATTCCGACAAGAATCAGGGCAATTATGTATGGAATCATAAATGCTCCGCCGCCGTTTTGTGCCGCCTGCACAGGAAATCTAAGGAAATTACCCAGTCCGACCGCAGAGCCGGCCACGGCCAGAATAACTCCCACTTTAGTACCCCATCGCTGTCTATTTTCTGCCATAAGATTCTCTCCGAGTATTGGATAAAATTATATAGCCAGGATTTCTACTCTATTTGGTGTCTTAAAACTTGATAATAAGGATTGCCGTAATTTGTTGTCAAGTTTAAACCTGACTTCTTATTTAATTGAATTGATGCTTATTTTTGTTGACACAAATTTAGACGGCAGATAATTTGAATCATTGAAAGTCTGGTTAACCTAAACAACAGGAGTCCGTTTTGATAAAGAAATACACTATTCTGACTTGCGCTTTTTTGCTGTTTGCCTGCTGTTCACAAATATTCGCCATCAATTCATTCGGTCCCGCTTCAGGTGTTTTGACAACGGCTGAGCCCGTTGGCAACGGCATAGGTTATTTGGGTGGATTCGCCGGTTTTGGAGATGAGGCAACCGCGGTTTTCGGTATGCTGGCATATGGCTTTTCCGACTATACTGATGGGCGCGTCAAATTCGGATTTTCAGATATTGACATTCCCGGCTCCGATCCATCGATCTTGATAGGCGCTGACTTTAAATACGAAATCATGAATTACGATGATACCAATGCGAAAAATCCTCTTGATTTGTCCGCCGGTGCCTTCTTTGAGTATGTTGCCTATGAAAATCTGGGTACCCTTGAATTAGGCGGGAGGTTTTACGGTTCGATTCCATACCGTTTCAAGAATGGTACAAAACTGGTTCCTTATGCCGTCTTCAATCTTCGGCTCGAAAGTGTCAGTATTGACAGGGCTGGATTGGGCGATGAAAGTGAGTCGGATTTCCGCGTCGGGTTCAATATCGGAACTTTGTACAATTTCGTCGAAGATATGAATATGTACGGTGAATTACAACTCGATGGTAATTTCGGTTTCTATTTCGGTCTTGAATACAGAGTCTTTTAACAGAGAGTGAAATTTTAAAACTGCGAAACTCCGGATGCGGCCGGAGTTTCTTTTTAATGAGGATTTCTTGATTGAGTATCCTGGACGCCATCATACTTGGACTTATTCAGGGTTTAACAGAATTTTTGCCCATATCGTCGTCAGGTCATCTTGTCCTTTCGAAACATCTTCTGGGCGCGGCCATGCCCGGGGTGCTCTTTGAACTGATCGTCCATTTCGGCACTCTAATGTCGGTGGTAATTTATTTTCGTGGGAGGATCTACCGCCTTATACTTTCGCCTTTTCGAAAGGAAGACCGTTATGGAAGACGCACCATATTGCAATTAATAATTGGTACGATACCGGCCGTTATTGTCGCCCTGGCTTTCAAGGATGAAATAGAATCTGCATTTGCCTCTCCACTGACAACATCAATCCTTTTGCTCGTTACCGGTATAATTCTTTTTACTACAGCATGGCCTTTAAAATTCGAAAAAGAAATAAAAATTCCTCATGCACTGGCTATCGGAATTGGGCAGGCGCTGGCCATATTCCCCGGTATTTCCCGCTCGGGTAGTTCGATCACTGCCGGTCTTTTAGCCGGCGTAAAACCGGTGAGAGCAGCCGAATTCAGCTTTCTTTTATCCATTCCCGCAATTGCCGGGGCAATAATATTTAAAATTAATGATATTGCCGCTCTGAATACATCACTTTTGCCCCAGTATATTATTGGAGCCGTAATTTCTTTTCTATCCGGACTGCTGGCCGTATATTTATTGCTTGATCTAATAAAGAAGGGGAAATTCGGCTATTTTGGTATATACTGTTCGGTAATCGGTTTTATCGGGATAATAGTCTTTGGCTGATAAAATAAAAAATATTCTGGTCATACGTCTTAGCGCTATCGGCGATGTTATCCTTGTCTCGCCCGCAATTTTGAATCTCAAAATTTCTTTCCCGGGCGCGAAAATTCATGTCCTCACAAAAACCAATCTTGCTCCATTGGTAGAACAGATGGCCGGGGTTGACGAAGTTATTGAATTCCCGGTCAAGGCCGGATGGCGCGAGCTTTTCCTGATGGGTGAATATCTCGATTTGCACCGATTTGATATTATCCTTGATTTGCATGGTAATATACGGTCGAAATATCTTATGCACCATGTTACCGCTCCAGCCAGAGTCCAGTACTATAAACGTCGATACCAGCGTTTGGCGGCGGTATATCTAAATAAGATAATCGATCCACCGCCTCATACCATTGATCTTTATAATGATGCTGTCAAAAGAGTAAAAGGTGAAATATTCGCTCGCAGGCCGGTTCTTCGACTGGATCGATGTGAAGAGGAGACAATAGATTTTGGAAATAATAATCCAGTGGTTGCAATCGCACCCGGTGCATCGTTTCCGCCCAAACAGTGGCCGCTTAATAGATTCCACGATCTTGCCATTTCCCTGCATAAAAAGCTAAATGTCAATATAGTTCTCCTGCTTACCGATAAAGATACCGATCTGATAAAGATTAATAAGGAAATCCCCTTAAAGTATACCAAAGCTTTTATTAATGCCGATCTTCCGGATCTTTCCTGCATCATATCGGCCTGCGATCTCATGGTTAGCAATGACTCCGGTCTTATGCATCTATCATCGGCTGTGGGTACACCGGTCGTGGCTCTTTTCGGTCCCACCCATCCTACCCTCGGATTCTCTCCACAAGGCCTGCGGGACATAATCATACAGACCGGAGAATACTGCCGCCCATGTTCCCTGCATGGAAAGAAAAGGTGTTTCCGCGACCATCAATACTGCTTCGAAAATATTACAGCCGCGTGTGTATTATCCGAGATTACAGTAATGCTTGAAAAAAATACAAAAGGGGACAAGGCGCTTTTTGTAGACCGTGACGGCACTCTTATAAAAGAAAAGGATTATCTCAAAGACCCCGATGAAGTCGAGCCCGAAGAAAAATCGATCGAGGCTGTCAAAACGGCTCGTGCTCTCGGATATAAAATTATAGTCCTTTCCAACCAGTCAGGAGTCGCCCGGGGATATTTCGATGAGGAAGATGTCAAAAAAGTGAATAATCGTGTTATTGAAATTTTCGGCGCAAAAGGGGCAAAAATCGACGGCATCTATTATTGCCCGTATTTGCAGAATGCCCCGATCGAAAAATATGCCAGAGCCAGCGCTTATAGAAAACCAGCCCCCGGAATGGTCGAGCAGGCAGCGGTTGAACATAATCTCAATCCATTTCGTTCATATGTAATAGGCGATAAAATATCAGATATTCAGCTGGCCTTCGTAACAGGGGGGAGGGGGATCCTGGTTCGGACCGGCTATGGCATAAAAAGTGAGGAAATGCTAAGGAATGATTCATACCTTGAACCGGAATTTATTGCTGATAAACTTTTTGATGCCGTAAGTTGTATAAGGGAAAAAGAAGAAAAGCAAAGTTTATGATAGTTAAGGCCTTACATTGGAAAAAGCTGGATAAAAACCGGGTTCACTGCTATCTCTGCCCGCATGAATGCAAAATTAGAGAAGGCAAATATGGAATCTGCAAATCCCGCCTGAACCGTAATGGCAAGTTGGTCGCCGAGAATTTCGGCGAGCTTGTTACAGTTGCATTTGACCCTATTGAGAAAAAGCCCCTATATCATTTCTACCCCGGTTCGATTATTTGCTCCACCGGTGCCAATGGCTGCAATTTTAATTGTGATAACTGCCAGAATTGGGAAATTGCCAATACTAAGGTCCCTACAAGGTTCGCCTCGCCCGAAGAATTATCAGATATCGCCCAAAAAAATGACTCTATCGGATTGGCCTATACCTATACCGAGCCTCTCATGTGGTATGAATATATTTTACAGACGGGAGAGTTGGTAAAGAAAGCCGGTCTGAAGAATGTCCTTGTGACCAATGGCTACATTAATCCCGAGCCGCTAAGAGAACTTCTTCCATTAATAGACGCCGCCAATATTGATCTTAAAAGTATGGACCCCAGTTTCTACCGCCGCGTTTGCAAGGGTCGACTGGAACCGATATTGAAAAATATCAAAATCTTCTTTGAAGCAGGAGTAAATATTGAGTTAACCAATTTAATTATAACTGAAATGAACGATTCCAGGGAGGATATTAACGAACTGGTCGATTTTGTTGCCGATATTTCTCCAAATATACCGCTTCATTTTTCGGCCTATTACCCCACCTATAAAATGACCAATCCGCCGACGCCGTCAAGCAAACTGTTCGAAGCCTATGATATTGCCCGTGAGAAGCTGAATTTCGTCTACCTGGGTAATGTTCGAGTCGAGGATAAGTCCGATACTTTTTGCCCGGAATGCAATACCCGTCTGATCCGGAGAAACGGTTACGCTACCGAAATCCCCGCACTGAAAAATGGAAAATGCACCGAATGCGGATTCGAAACCGGAATTTTACAGGCAGATTGATCCCTCACATTATAGACATATTGTTAATTGACCGATAACAAGAGAATATGCCGGATTTTGCAGTCGAAGACATAATCCGTTTTGGTTGCGGAACTATACCGGCACTAAATTTGTTTTTTTAATGGATTTAAATTATTTTTTATCATGTCTTGTCTAAATTCAAAATTCAGGTTGCTCGTTTTTTTGCTCCTGATAGCGGCTGTTTCAATTCCGGCTCAGGCTCAATTCTATTTCGGTAAGAATAAAGTCCAGTATACCGATTTTGACTGGCAGGTGATGGAAACCGAGCATTTCCGCATCTACTTTTATACCAGCGAAAAAGCTATAGCCGGAGTCGCCGCAAGGATAGCCGAAGACGGCTACAAACAGCTTGCGGCCAAATTTAACCACGAAGTGTATCGGCCGATTCCTCTTATTATATACAGCTCGCCCTTATACTTCACTCAGACCAATGTCATTCCGTCACTCTTGCCCGAATCGGTTGGCGGCTTTACGGAATTCCTGAAAGGGCGCGTCGTTGTTCCCTACAATGGTTCTTATCACGATTTTGCCCACGTCATCAGACATGAACTGGTTCATGTTTTTACAATTGATAAGCTCGAGACAATAATCTCATCGAAACAATTCGCACGATCCGCCGGTCCTCCGCTCTGGTTTATCGAAGGGCTCGCCGAATACTGGTCAACCGAATGGGACAGTGAAGCTGATATGATCTTAAAGGATATGGTTTTATCGGGCCGCCTATTTTCGATAGACCAATTGTACCGGGTTAATGGAACATATTTTATGTACAAACTGGGCCAGTCGATCTGTTCTTTTATAAATGATGAATACGGTTCCGATAAACTGCTCCTGATATTCGAAAATTGGTGGAAGGTAGACGACTTTGATGAAGCTGTCAAACTGACACTCGGAGAATCACTAAATGAAGTTTCCCGCAAATGGGAATACTCTTTGAAGAAAAAATATTACCCTCAAATTCAAGAGGGAGATCTTACTAAACGGAAAGCCACTCAGCTGACCAAAAAGGGATATGCCGTCAAAGGGGTCCCGTTTAACCTGAAAGATGGCGATAACTCCGGCGAATGGATAGTCTTCAAGGCCAACAAGCTTGGCTATTCGGCATTGTACCTTATGCCTCCGGCCGGCGAAGAAAAGAAACTCCGCACCCTGGTCAAGGGTGAACGAAGCTCCCAGTTCGAATCTATGCACCTGTTTCAGAGCGGGATCGATGCCAGTAATGAAGGCAAAATCCTGTTTTCATCGAGGTCCAAAGAACATGATGTACTCTACGTCTATGATATAAATGAAGACGAAGTAACATCAAAATTCGAAATCGATGGCGTCGTTTCAATTGTATCACCGAGGTTTTCACCGGATGGGCGTAAAGCTGTCTTCAGCGCTACCGATGAATCAGGACAAAGCGATATATACATCATTAATCTGTTAACGGGCGATGTTGAGCGGATTTCCGATGACATATATCATGACACCGACCCGGTCTATACAGAGGCTGGTGATTCGATAATATTTGCATCCGATCGCTGCCGCGATGGAGATCTGGGTGCTGTAAATCTTTACTCGATCTCGATAGAAGAAAAAAACCCGATCCAATTAACATCAGGGCACTGGCGCGATACATCACCCGAAGTAGCCAATGGTAAGATATATTTCTCATCCGATCGGGAAGGTGCTTTCAACATTTATAGCCGTACATCCGACGGTACGATAAGCCGCATCACGACTCTCCTAACCGGGGCTTATGACCCTCGAATAACACCGGACGGCAACGACCTTGTCTTTACCGGCTATCAGGATTTCGGCTTCCATATTTATCGACAGCACTTGATTGATACTATTGTCGTGGCATCAACCGAAGCGAAACCGGGGCAGGTCTTCTGGAAGCCGGGCAAGCTCGATAATAAGCACTTCAAATCAGCTATCGAATACAAGACCGAATATTCCTTCGATATAGCCCAGTCAGCATTATCGTATGATCCTGTTTATGGTTCACTTGGCGGGCTGCAGGTTGCTCTTTCGGATATGCTGGGTAATCACCACTATCATTTTCTGCTGGCCAATACGGCTGAAAGTAAGGATGAGATACTAACCAGTTTCAACGTTGCGGTAACATATATAAACCGGAAGCACCGTCTAAACTGGGGTGTCGGGTTTTATCATTTTTATGGCGAGTATTACAATGATTTCGATGGCTACTTTAATGAACGTCAGATAGGCGGACTTGCTTATGTGAATTATCCGATCTCTAAATTTAACCGCATAGAAACCTCTACATATTTGCGCTACTCGGATAAGGATCAATGGTTGTTCCAGTTCCGGAGACGAGCGGCGCTTATGACAAACTACATCTCACTTATATCTGACAATTCGATCTGGGATGTCAGCGGACCGATCGAAGGACATCGGTATAACCTTACTTTTGGTTTAACCAGCAGATTGGACGAAGTACGTCTTTATAATAAAATAGCTCTTGCTGATATCCGCCACTATCTCAGATTGGGCAAATATTCCGCATATGCCAATAGGCTGTTCGCCTTCCATTCCGAGGGAATTGAACCGCAGAGAATATATTTTGGTGGAAGCTGGTCATTCCGGGGATTCGACCGCCGTGAATGGTACGTGAAAAATGTCGTCTTCACTTCGAATGAGCTTCGATTCCCGTTGATTGACAACCTGATTATTGATTTTCCGTGGGGCCCCATTGGATTCCAGGCTATACGAGGAGCCTTGTTTTTTGATGCCGGCTATGTTTCAGATGATGAATTCCGATTTCTTGATGATAAATTCTTCGACGATCTTCTCGGGTCTATTGGATTCGGTTTCCGGGTGGCTCTTGGTCGGGTCATGGTACTCCGGTTTGACTTCAGCCGGACCACAGATTTCGTGAAATTGAGCGATGATACAGACTTCGAATTTTTCTTCGGTTGGAATTTCTGATGAGAAAATATATTCTGCCAATCTTCCTAGGTGCCTTTCTTATGATGATCCTTGGCGGATGTGCCAAATCTTTTAACCTTTCCAAAGATCTAATAAATATCGAAACCGACTGGGCGATGGCCAGAAAAGGCCTGAATGCCGCGGCCAATATGGAATCTGATTTTAATGGCAAGCTCGATCTGCTTTGGGCGAAAAAAATAGGTGATTATCCTATAGGGCCACTTTCGCTTGGATCAAATCATGTCATATTATCCGGAGCCCGAGGCAAGTTATATTTTGTTAGTACTGACAGCGGTCATTATAACGGTCGTATCAAGACCGATGACCCGGTTCAGACCGGAATGATAGTCATCGATTCAATAGGCTATGTCGGAATAGGCCATAATGAAAATCAGTTTGTTGCCCTGAATCTCCTAAATCGCAAGGTTTTATGGAGGACGCCTTTAAAGGATGTTACCGGCCCGCCGATAATTATAGATAGGCGGCTATATGCCGGCTCAGCCCATGGATATGTTTATAGTATTGACAGGCTGACAGGAGAAGTTATTTGGAAGGACTCGGTGGGAGCCAATACACTCGCCGGTCCAAGCGGTTTTGAGAATATGGTATATTTTCCTTTAGAAAATGGTACCCTGATCGGATACGAAGCCGATTCCGGGGATAAGGTTTTTGAGGTTGACCTCCAGCAACCGCTGGTTTCCAAAGTTGCCATTGCTGATCATATTTATGTAACCGGCTCCGAAGGCCAGGTTTATGCTGTCAATCGCATGACCGGAGAAATTGTATGGGAATCCAGCTTCCCTTATCCGATCTGGACAGCTCCGGCACTCGGGGGCGATATGCTGGTATTCGGGGACAATGAAGGTTTTTTAAGAGCTCTCGATGCTTCTACCGGTCGGCTGGTCTGGGAATTTGGAACAGGGGGCGTTATTGTCGCCTCGCCGATTATTGTCGGGGATTATGTCGTCTTTCCGTCCCTCGACAAGAACTTGTATTGCGTAGAGTTAAAAACCGGGCGGATGGTATCAAGGCGCGATCTCAAATATGAAATTCGTCTAGCTCCTGTAAGCGACGGCAAAAAAATCTTCGTCGCTGACCGCAGGGGTTCCGTCCAATGTTACGGAAATGACAATGAATAACCGCACATATTCAGAGCATGACATCAATGTCGATTTAAATGAATTGGCCCATGAAACCATCAGGGAGCTATATCTAGCCGCCAAAAAGGTATCTATCTATTCCGGACAACACCCCTTGGCAATGAAAGCCGTCGGTAATGCCTTTACTATTCTAGGGCGAGTATTCCGATATAAAAAATATTTCAATCTGCGTATAGAATCGCGGAATCTCTACGCTGTCAATATTATGATGAAGCAGTCGATCTTCACTGACCAGATTATGGACTATATGCAGATGCTCGACGTTAATGATATATTGCTGGATGCCGAGTTATCTGCCGATGAATTACAGTTGTTTCTCGAAAAACTGGTGCAGAGGTCGCCAGTCATTGACTCCCGAAACCGAATGGATAGGTATCTCGACTCGAAAAATATCCAGACCATCAACGTGAACAGTGATCTGGGCCGAATGTTATTTGAGCACGGTTACCGGTTCCGGGGTGACATGAACGGAGACTTTTCTATCCGCAGTATTGTCGGCTCTTTGATAGGAAATGACTTTGAAAGCATGGTTTCCCTTCTTGCAGCCGAAAATATGGAAATCGAAGAATATGTTCAGCGCTATCGCCAGGACTATTATCCCCAATTGGTCGCTTATCTAATACCGGAAAAAATCGCGACTCTGGACTATGAAGAATTAACCAAGATGCTCAAGGCAACTGTTGCTGCAATTATTGCGAGTGGCGATTATGGAGAAATATCGGAAGAGCAAAAAGAGAAACTTCACGATATAATTGGTGCTTTAAATTATCATCCGCGCCGTGAAGAAATAATAAATGAACTCGGCGGAACAATGCTTGAAAAGGGTCTCGATAAAAAGGCATATTCGGATCTGCTTCCAAAAACAAGCACTATTAAATTAGAAACATCTGAAAAAATCGACCAGTTTTTATACTCGACCTTTAATGACGCTTTGCCGGGATATAAAATAGGCAATTTCAAAAACTATTTTGGCCGTCTTTTAAGGACCGGTCAGCAGGGCAAAGCCAAGTCGGTTGTTAATATATTGCTAAATCATCTTGCCGGCCCTAATCTCGATTCGCGCGTTAAAGCGCTTGTGCTGTTTCGAATGGGCCTTGCCGAATATCCAAGTGCAACCGGCGAGTTTCTGATTGAACATTGTATAAAGAAAATCGACGAATACCTCGAAGAAAACCGCGAAACATTCGAATTTTCGGATCTAATCTGGGAGCTCTCCAGGCTCTGTCTTGCAGAAAGAAAATATGATTACCTTGCCCGATTGTGCGAAATTCTTCTAAAATATCGCAGCAGTACCGATGGTATCCTGGCCTATGATTCGGTTGCAGTGAAAAAATCGGTTGAAGAACTCAACCGATCGGAAGTAATCAATCAGCTTGTAAACGAAATAATCAAAAGGCACCAAAAATACAGCCGATATCTCAAGGTAATCATGGTAACTATCGGTTCCGAGGAAGCAGCGCTGGCGCTTTCCGATATCATTTCCCACGAACAACGAGCGGTCAGACAACTTGTTCTTAAAATTTTATCCGAAATGGGTAAAGCGTCGTTGACCGTTTTCAGCAGAATGCTAAATGATGTCTCTCTGTTTGACCGGGAAGAACTCAAAAGAGATCTCCCGGATGAAAAATGGTACATTGTTCGAAACGCTATTTTTGTCCTTGGTTCCATAAAAGATCCCATGTCTTGCCGAGCTCTGAGATTGCGTATCAATGATCCGGATGTCCGTGTCCGCAGAGATATAATCCAGGCCCTTGAAAAAATCGGCGGTGAAGAAGCTGCTGACCTGCTTCTGGTTCTGGCCGCCGACCCGGAACATGATATCCGCGAAGCCGCGCTGATTGCGCTCGGTTTTGTTGGCCATCAGGATATTGTTCCGGAACTCATCGACCTCGCCTATAAATTCCCGACCGAGTCGGTGAATATTGTTAATGTAATCGGTAAATTAGGTGGAGCCGAGGCGAGAACATTTTTAATTCGCATTCTAAATGAACGCCAGATGCAGTCCAATTTTACATCCGGAAGAGTCTCTCGGGACGACCTTAAACTGGCCTGCATTAAAGCACTTGGTCGAATCGGCGACCAGGAATCGATCAACAAGATTGAGGAATTTAACAATTCCCTTTCTTCATCCACAAAAATCTTTTTTGGCGGAGCCAAATTGGCCAAAACGGCCGATGATATCCTTAACCGACGCAAAAAAGATCTGCCACAATAACATAGACATTTTGCCATCCTGTCAACAGGACTGCCATAAATACTACGGCAGTCTGTCATTATGACATCTTTGCTTTTTTCAAAATATTGATAAAATAACTAAGCTGTTGTATATCAGCGACATATAGATTTTGGCACGCTGGTTGTATATACTATTGGTGAATTTGAAAATAAAAGATTAAAATAATTACAGGAGGATCTTTAGAATGACTTTAGTAACTTACTCACCGAACCGGCTCTTAAATGAGCTTAGCAAAGAATTTGACAGCATGTTTGGACGGAATGTAAAATCCAGAAAAGAAAATTCCGAGTGCGAATGTGCTTTCGCGCCGCGTGTAGATATAGTCGAGAACAAAGATGATTATCTGATGCATGTTGAAATCCCGGGCATGAATCGGGAAGATATCAAAGTACGCGTCGAAGATAAAGTCCTGACTATCAGCGGCGAACGGAAGAAATCTGAAGATGAGAAGAGCAATTATGTTCGCCAGGAAAGAATTCATGGCAAATTTGCTCGCTCGTTTACCCTTGCTGATGAAATCGATACCGAAAAAATCAGTGCCGATTATAAAAACGGTATCCTGACCATCAAACTGGCTATAGCCGAAAAGGCGAAACCCAAAGAAATTGATGTAAATATTAGCTAAAGGGAAAGGATTATAACTGACAGTGAACGGGCGAGAGTATGCTCGCCCGTTTTTTGTCGGACAAAGTTTAAGGAGTTTGATAATTATGAGTAAAGTAATTGGAATAGACTTAGGTACCACCAATTCGGCGGTCGCTGTTGTCGAAGGGAAAGATGCGAATGTTATTACCAACGCCGAAGGTAATCGTACGACACCATCGGTTGTCGCTGTCGACAAAAATGGTGAACGTCTGGTTGGACAGGTTGCAAAAAGACAGGCGGTAACCAATCCGCTCAATACCGTTTTTTCAATTAAGCGGTTTATGGGCCGTAAATTCGACGAAGTGAAAGAGGAAGCGAAAAACTTTCCATACAAAGTAACTTCGGGCAATAACGGTGATGCTGTCGTGGAAATGAATGACAAGAAATATGTCCCGCAGGAGATTTCCGCGATGATTTTATCAAAAATGAAGAAAACAGCCGAGGAATATCTTGGAGAAAAAGTGACCGAAGCGGTCATTACCGTTCCGGCCTATTTTAACGATAACCAGCGCCAGGCGACCAAGGATGCCGGTAAGATCGCCGGTCTTGAAGTCAAGCGCATAATCAATGAGCCGACCGCGGCCGCGCTCGCATATGGACTCGATAAAAAGAAAACCGGCAAAATTGCCGTTTACGACCTCGGTGGCGGGACTTTCGATATCTCCATTCTGGAGCTTTCTGAAGGTGTCTTCGAGGTAATGTCGACTAACGGTGATACTCACCTTGGCGGTGACGACTTCGATAAGCGTATTATCGACTGGTTGATTGAGGAATTTAAAAAGTCTGACGGTATCGACCTCGGTAAAGATCCGATGGCTCTCCAGCGTCTGAAAGAAGCCGCGGAAAAGGCCAAGGTTGAACTGTCATCGACGATGGAGACTTCTATCAATCTGCCGTTTATTACGGCCGACCAGAATGGACCGAAACATCTTAATCTGACTCTGAGCCGTTCCAAGTTCGAACAGTTGGTTGATGATCTTCTGGAACGAACCGTTGAGCCGTGCCGCAGGGCAGTGGAAGATGCCGGGATTAGCTTCTCGGAAATTGACGATGTAATCCTGGTCGGCGGTATGACACGTATGCCGAAGGTTGTCGAAATGGTAAAAAATCTCTTCGGCAAGACACCGAATAAGAGTGTCAACCCCGATGAAGTTGTTGCAATTGGTGCTGCGATTCAGGGCGGCGTTATGTCTGGTGATGTCGACGATGTTCTGCTTCTGGATGTTACTCCGCTTTCACTGGGCATTGAAACCCTCGGCGGCGTGATGACCAAGCTCATCGAACGCAACACGACTATTCCGACCAAGAAATCGCAGATATTCTCGACTGCGGCTGATAACCAGACCCAGGTCGACATCCATGTCCTCCAGGGTGAGCGCGAAATGGCTCAGGATAATAAGACTATCGGGCGTTTTGTTCTCGATGGTATCCCGCCGGCACCGCGCGGAATGCCGCAGATCGAGGTAACTTTTGATATCGACGCCAATGGTATCCTTAATGTCACTGCAAAAGATCAGGCAACGGGCAAATCGCAGAATGTCCGAATCGAAGCCTCATCCTCGCTTAATGAGCAGGAAATCGAAAAGATGGTTAATGACGCCAAACAGCATGAGAGCGAAGATAAGGAAAAACGCCGAAAGATCGATATCAGAAATACTGCCGACGCCACTCTGTTCCAGTCGGAGAAAAATCTGAAAGAACTCGGCGATAAACTTGATGCCGACGCCAAATCGAAGATTGAAGCCGGTATGGAACGAATCAAAAAGGCAATGGAATCGGATAATGTTGAAGAGATGCAATCCGCGACCGAGGCCTTAAATCAGCTCTGGCAGACAGCCTCGGCTGGTATGTATCAGCAGGCGGCCGGCCAGCAAGCAGGCCCTGACCCGAATATGGGTGGTGCCCGTCCGGGTAATGGGGCCGGTCCGCAGACTGATCAGCCACCGCAGGATGGCAGCGACGAAACGGTCGATGCCGATTTTGAAGTTGTCGATGACAACAAGTAAGTCACGGCACTTTACATAGATACGAAAGGGGTCGCGTAATTCGACCCCTTTTGTTTGACAATATAACAACTTTGGCTTATGCTTGAATATAGATTTTGTAAATTATGGCAAAAGATTATTACGACATTCTCGGTGTTTCTGAAAACGCCTCCAAGGATGAAATAAAAAAGGCCTTCCGCAAACTGGCCAAAAAGTATCATCCTGACCGCAATAAGGGCGACAAAAACGCCGAATCGAAATTTAAGGAAATATCCGAAGCCCACGAAGTGCTCGGAAACGAGCAAAAACGCCGGCAATACGACCAGATGCGTAAATACGGCGCTTTTGCAGGGGCCGGACAGGGTGGACCCGGTGGAGGTCCCGGTGGATTCGGCGGTTTCGATTTCGGTCAGGCCGGCGCTGGCGGGCCAGGAGGGTCGTTCCGTTTTGAGGATGTTGGCGGATTTGGATCTTTTGCTGATATTTTCAGCTCTATTTTCGGTGGCGAAGATATTTTCTCGCGCGGTCGTACAAGGGGTAGAGGTCCCGGCGCCGCCTCGCAGCCAGGTCCAAAAAGAGGTGCCAATTTAAATCTAAGTCTTAATGTAAAATTTGAAGAGGCTGCCCGAGGAACAACAAAGACGATTCGTCTAAATCGTCCTACCCGGTGCGATGTCTGCAGTGGTACCGGTACCGAACCGGGAGCCGGACAGCAGACTTGCCCCGAATGCGGCGGAAGAGGCTCAGTAACTTTTGCTCAGGGTAATTTCTCGGTCGCAAGGCCCTGCCCGAGATGTCTCGGAAGAGGCGTCGTTCCCGGGAAGCCCTGTCATAATTGTGGTGGTTCGGGACGAATCAAGGGTAGTAAAGAAACTATAAAGGTGAAAATTCCCGCTGGAATCGAGGATGGCGGCAAGGTCCGTCTTAAAGGTATGGGATATCCCGGTGAACGCGGCGGGCAATATGGAGATTTAATAATTACCGTGAATACCGGAAAACACCAGCAGTTCGAAAGGAAAGGATCTGATATCCATACTAAAGTAGAAATAACTTATCCTCAGGCGGTTCTTGGTGCCAAGGTACCGGTCAAAACTCTTACAAAGGACATTAAACTTACTATACCGCCCGGGACCAGGCCCGGAACCAGGCTCCGCCTGAAAGGTCTTGGCATATCAGTAAATGGTACTAACGGGGATCAATATGTGGAAGTACAAATAAAAGTCCCCGAAAATGTCACTGACCATCAGAAAAAATTGCTCGAAGAACTGGCCGAGACTATGGAATAGAATAGAATGCGGCAGAAATGCCCAAATCTGCCGTATTTCCTATCATCCTAATATTTGTCTAACATTGTACTCTACTTTAATTCCGGCCCTTACGTTAATCTAATATAATGACTTATAAATATTACATTTCGGCCGGAAATATTGAACTAATATTATTAAATTCTAACATAATAATTCGCAAAATAGTCTTTTAAATATAATCCTAATATTGCCGTCAGTAATGGAAATATACGATTTTGCTTGCTATTAGCAAAATTGAGGAAAAATATTCCTTCGCGTGAACTGTTTTCCAGAATGTTTGTTCAAGATTAAAATATTTAACAAACGGAGACAAATGAAACGTACTACGAAATTTATAATGCCTGCCGTTGTAATTGTGATTGGCGCTATATTAATGTTTACGCTACTCGGGATGAAAAGCGAGGTAACCAGGCGAACCCCAAAACCTCGCCCGAAGGTGGTAAGTACATTAATTGCGGCTCCCCGCACCATTGGTACTCATATTACTGCCATGGGGAAAGTTGCCAGTGCCCAACCGGTCGACATTTACAGTGAGGTTACCGGAGTCCTTCAATCGGGCGATATTCCATTTTTGCCGGCACAGTCCTTTAAAAAGGGCGATTTACTGCTTAAGGTTGATGACAGGCAAATAAAGCTCGATATAAAAAGCGCCAAAAGCGATCTAATCTCTGCTCTTGCTGTTGTAACCGCCGAAATCAAAACAGATTTTCCTGATGAATATTCTGTGTGGCGCGATTATCTCGATAATATCAAATTCGGCCAGCCGCTCGCTCAGCTTCCGGATATTAATAATCAGCGAATTCGGATGATACTTTCACGGCTAAATGTCTATCGCCATTATTTCAAGGTCAATGATCTGGAGATAATGCTGGAAAAGCACTATATCTACGCTCCTTTTGATGGTTCAATAGTAATCGCTGATATGCGTGTCGGCTCAACCACCAGAAATGGAACCCATCTCGGTCAAATCATTAATCTCGAAGATCTCGAAGTCGAGCTTCCGGTTCCAACAACCGAAATCCCATGGTTTAATATCGGGGCCGATGTAAAACTGACATCCAAGGAAATGAAGGCCGTCTGGAATGGCAAGGTTGCCAGAATCGGCCGCAATATTGATCCCCGGACACAGACAATCCCGGTTTATGTTACAGTTAATCCGAATAGCGATATTCCGCTGTATGACGGCATTTTTCTGGAGGCCGAAATCTACGGCTCGTCTTTGGAAAATGCTCTAATCATTCCACGTCATGCCGTCTATGACGATGATATTATATATTGCATTGATGATGGCAAACTGCAGCCGCATACGATAAATATCCTTCGTGCCGAAAAGGATTCTGTCCTGATAACCGGCGGCATAGATACCGGTGACACTATCGTTGTCGATCTTATGCAGGGAATTGTCCCCGGAATGCCCGCCGTTTCCAGGGGCTCCATGAAATAGAGATTTTCACCCATGAAAAAAATAACCGAGTTTTTAATAAAATATCCCATTTGGGTTACAGTCATACTATTTGGGGTAATCATTTTTGGGCTGGTTTCTTTCGGTCAGATGCGTTACTCCTTTTTTCCCGAGATACAGCCCGAGACAATAACTGTAAGTGTCGTCTATCCCGGTGCTTCGCCTGAAGAAATTGCCGAAGGCGTCGTGATAAAAATCGAAGAACAGCTCGACGGCCTTAATGGGGTCGAAAGAGTAACCTCGGTCTCCCGGGAGAACATCGGCATTGTCACGGTAGAAACCCAGTATGGTGCAGATCTTGATAAAGTTCTTGCTGATGTGAAAAATGCTGTCGATGGTATTAATTCATTTCCGGTAGGAGCCGAAAAACCGACCGTATTCGAACAAAAATTCCGAAGTCGGTCTCTTTCTGTCGTTTTATACGGAGAAGCGGATTTATACAATCTAAAATATATCGCTGAACGATTCCGCGACGACCTTCTTGAATCACCCGAAATAACACAGGTGAATATCACCGGCCTGCCCGATTTGGAGTTTTCTATCGAAGTCTCCGAAACCGATATGCGCCGGTATAATATGACATTCAATGAAATCGCCGCCGCGGTCAGGCAGGCCAATGTCAATATTTCCGGCGGGAAATTCGACACCCAAAAAGAAGAAATCCTTATCCGCGCCTGGGGCCGCAATTATTATGCGTCACAGCTTCAGGATATCATGGTCCGCGGTAGCGACGACGGGGCCGTTGTTTATCTCTCCGACGTTGCCGATATCAAAGAGCAGTGGAAAGACGTCCCTGACAAAATATATTTTAACGGCCAGACCGCTGTCGTATTAAATATCGATCAGACTGAACAGGAAGATATCCTTGCCATTGCTGAAACTACCAAAGAAAAAGTCGCCGATTTTAATACTGTCCATAACAATATTTCCGCCGAAGTTCTTGATGACCGCACGGTCCCTCTTCGTCAGCGTGTCGCTCTCCTCGCCAAAAATGGTGCTATTGGTTTGCTCCTGGTCATTATCGCTCTCGGCTTTTTCTTGAATCTCAGACTTTCTTTCTGGGTGGCCATCGCGATTCCGTTTTCTTTCGCCGGGATGTTTATAATCGCTTCATTTGTCGGAATTACCATAAATGTCATTTCCCTTTTCGGTATGATTATTGTCGTTGGAATATTGGTTGACGATGGAATTGTCGTCGGCGAAAATATTTATGCCCATTACGAACGGGGCAAAACCGCCCTAAGGGCTGCTATCGATGGTACAGTCGAAATGACCGCCCCGGTCATAACCTCAGTTATTACCACCGTAGTTGTCTTTTCGGCTATTTTCTTTATCGAGGGAAGACTGGGCAAATTTATGTGGCAGATGGCCCTCGTCGTAATTGCTTCACTAATATTTTCTCTGGTAGAGGCTTTTCTTATTTTGCCGTCGCACCTGGCCCATTCCAAAGCGCTTAAAAAAGGCCAGAAAATATCAAAAGTCAGGGCAAAAATAGAAAAGGCAATTGCCTTCCTGACACATCGGATGTACGCCCCATCGCTCAAATTCGCCATGCAAAACAAATGGATGACTATTGTCACACCGGTTGCACTGGTTATGATAACTGTTGGGCTTATTGGCGGGGGTATAATCGGCCTGACATTTTTCCCACGGGTAGACGGTGACACCGTACCGATCAATGTAGCGTTGGTCGCAGGAAGTCAGGAAGAGGATACCGATTCGCTGCTGGCTCGAATTGAGCAAGTTTGCTGGGAAGTCAATGAAGATATGAAAAGTGAACGAGCCGACGGCCGGGACGTTATCCTGAATATAAAACGCGAAATTGGTCGTAATGACTTCGGCGAAACGGGCAGCCATGCCGGAATGCTGCTATGTGACTTACTCGATGGCGAAAAGCGCAATATGGAGAGCCATGTTATTGCGGCTCGTATTCGCGAAGCGGTCGGCCCGGTCCCCGAAGCTAATGAAATAACTTTTGGCGAGGGAGGAAGATTCGGCAAAGCTGTTTCGATAAGTCTGCTTGGCACCGATCACGAAAAATTGACTCGTGCTCGCGACCTTCTTAAAGCCGAACTGGAAAATTTCAGCTCTCTTAAAGATGTTACTGACACCGATGAAGAAGGCCGCCGGGAGGCCAACCTCGTTTTAAAGCCCAAAGCCCGTTCACTTGGATTAACATTAAATGACATTGTCGGCCAGGTGCGGCAGGGTTTCTTTGGTCAGGAGATTCAACGAATTCAGCGGGGCCGCGATGAAATCCGCGTCTGGGTGCGATATCGCCCCGAAGACCGGGCGTCGCTCGATAATCTTGATCGGATGCGAATCAGAACACCCGACGGCTCGGAATATCCTCTGGCCGAACTTGCCGGCTACGAAATCAAACGGGGCATTACTACCATAAGCCACCTTGACCGTAAAAGAGAAATCAGGGTAGAGGCAAACCAATCCAATCCCGAAGAAGATCTTCCGCCGATCCTCAATGAAATTCGCGCCAATGTTCTTCCCGATATAATGGCGCGGGTCGACGGTGTCCAGGCCGGATTCGAGGGGCAGTCACGTGAAGAAGAAAAAATGTCGAACTCTATAAAAATCGCTCTGCCGATTGCCCTTATGATTATGTTCATTTTGATAGTCCTTGTCTTTAGATCATTTGCCCAGGCTGTATTGATCTTCTCATTAATTCCAATAGGAGTTCTGGGAGCAATCTGGGGACACGGTATTCATGATATTCAGATAAATGTCCTGTCAGTTATTGGGATGATCGCTCTCTCGGGAATTGTAATAAATAACAGTATTGTATTTGTCGACAGGATCAATAGTAATCTGCGTAAAGGTCAAAAATTATTTGAAGCAGTTTTTAACGGCGGTATCTCTCGACTTCGTCCTATCCTGTTAACCACCTTCACGACATCGCTTGGGCTCGCCCCCCTGATTCTGGAAACCAGCAGGCAGGCTCAATTTTTGATACCGATGGCAGTTTCAATCGCCTATGGACTTCTATTCGGTTCAATGATTCTATTAATAGTCCTGCCGGCGACCTATCTTGTCCTAAATACATTCAGGGTACAATTTGGCGCGATTATAAGCGGCCCGCCCGCTTCGCCCGAGGCTGTCGAACCGGTCGTAAAAGAGCAAAAAGAGAGAGTGTTTTAGATTGACACCTGTCATTCTTCCGGAGGGTTTGGACGGCGCATCCGGTCGAACAGCTTTATTGCTTCAACGAATTTGTCTTCCGCTTGCGCGCGAAATTCTCGTCCCAGAATATTTAACTCGTAGATAATTATATCCGGATGACTGCTTAAATAGGCAATCATATTCAGCTGTGACGCTCCGCCCGGATCGGCAACTTCGAGAATATAAACACTGAGTTCTTTGTCTATATCAAGCGAATATGATGTGTCGATTTTGATTGCATTTTCCTTGACATAATTGGCCGAATCAAGGCTTACGAATTCATCGAATTTAATGCTGTCGGTCGTATATATCCAGATATACACTGTCTGCGATGCTCCGATATACTGTTCACTGTCAGGAAACAGCGCCGCCGAGTAGCCGTCATTTTGAGCCTGGTCAAGATTAAGCGCCCAGCCCTCAGGCGAGTGGAAAAGATACGTGAAATCTTCGGATTCATAAACAGCAAAATTGCTGTCAGCTTCTTCCTGACCGAACAAACTTAGTGAAGTAATAAAAAGAAAGAATGTAAATATTATATAGCGCATATTTGAAATTTATACAATTCGTTACGTTAAAAACAACCTAAAAAATACAATTATTTGGTCTGAAGTTACGTCTAATTAACGACTAAACAGTACTGCAAAAATGGCCCGCGGAAAGTACCCTAAATGGCTTGCGGAAAACATCCTAAATGGCTATATTGGCTATTTATTCGGGATTTATATTTTTGCGGACCCAATAAGAAAAAAACAATTGAATTATTTATAAACACATACAATGAGGTAACTTATGGTAGGAATCGTAGGTTATGGCGCTCACTTGCCCCGACACCGTATCAAAGTCGAGGAAATCGCTAAGGTCTGGGGAGCCGATGCGCCCAGCTACAAGAAAGGATTGATGCTTGAGCAGAAATCGGTTCCGCCGCCTGACACCGATACAATTACTCTCTCGGTAGAGGCGACAAAAAACGCTCTGAAACGCGCCGGTAAAGTAGATCCGGCTGATATCGGGGCGGTTTATATCGGTTCCGAATCACATCCTTACGCCGTCAAGCCTTCCGGGACAATCGTGGCCGATGCTATCGGCGCCTGTCCGCATATCCATTGCGCCGATTTCGAGTTTGCCTGTAAAGCCGGTTCTGAGGCGATGTTTGTCGCTTTGAGTCTGGTTAAGGCCGGCCAGATGAAATATGCTCTTGCAATCGGTGGAGATACATCGCAGGGTGCTCCCAGCGATGCTCTCGAATATTCAGCAGCAGCCGGTGCTGCCGCTTTTATTATGGGCACAGAAAATTTAATCGCTGAAGTTCACGAAACCCATTCATACATGACCGATACACCGGATTTCTGGCGTCGGGAACATGAATTTTACCCCCAGCACGCCGGACGATTCACCGGTGAACCGGCCTATTTCAAGCATACCATCGGTGCCGCCAATGCCATTATGGAAAAAGCGGGGAAGAAGCCCGAGGATTTCAGCTACGCTGTTTTCCATCAGCCGAACGGGAAATTCCCCATGCGCGTTGGAAAGATGCTCGGATTCAAAAAAGAACAGCTCGAACCGGGCTGGTTGTCACCGGTCCTTGGTAATACTTATTCCGGTGCTTCTCCGATCGGCCTTACTTCGACTCTCGATATCGCCAAGCCGGGCGACCTGATTCTGATGGTCTCTTACGGTTCCGGGGCGGGATCGGATGCTTTCATATGGAAAGTTACCGACCGTATCGAGGAAGTTCGCGATAAAGCGGTCAGGACGAGAAAACTTCTCGATGAAAACCTGACCTTTGTTGACTATGGAACCTATGCCAAATACCGGCGCAAAATTCTTAAGAACAAGTAGGAGGTGAGACCGATGAGAGATGTTGCAGTAGTTGGCGTAGGCATGACCAAATTCGGCGAATTGTGGGAAACCTCGCTTCGTGATCTTTATGTCGAGGCGGCGCTTGCCGCGATCGAAGATTCCGGAGTGGATCATCTGGATTCGATGTATATCGGATGTATGACTCCCGGTTTGTTCGTCGGTCAGGAGCACCTCGGTTCGCTTATGGCTGATTATTTAGGACAAAAATATTTGGCTGCCGGACGAGTCGAATCGGCTTGTTGTTCGGGCGGTCTGGCTTTTAAAACAGCCTTTTTAGAAGTAGCTTCCGGTATGTCGGATATCGTCATGGCCGGAGGTGTCGAAAAAATGACCGATATTTCCGGCGACGGAGCCACATATGCTCTGGCGGCTGCCGCTGACCAGGAATATGAAGTTTTCCATGGTGCGACTTTCCCGGGGCTTTATGCTCTTATGGCCATCGCCCATATGGAAAGATACGGCACCACCAGAGATATGCTCTCGGCAGTGTCGGTTAAAAATCATAAAAACGGTGCTAAAAATCCGTTTGCACAGTACCCATTTGAAGTTACTATGGATCAGGTGGCCAATTCGGTGATGGTGGCCAGTCCGCTGACCATCCTTGATTGCTCCCCGATTACCGATGGAGCCTCGGCTCTTATTCTGACAACGGTCGAGAAAGCCAAGGAACTGGGCAAACCGATTATCAAGATAATCGGCTCCGGACATGCTACCGATTCCATCGCGCTTCATCAGCGTAAGGACCTGACAACTATAGAAGCGACCAAAGTAGCTGCTGAACAGGCCTTTAAAATGTCCGGCAAGAAGATTACCGATATCAATTTTGCCGAAGTGCACGATTGCTTCACCATTGCCGAGATTATCGTCTCCGAAGCGCTCGGAATTTTTGAACCGGGTAAGGGTGGTGAGGCCGCTCTCAATGGCGAAACCGGTCCTGAAGGTAAATTCCCGATCAATCCATCCGGCGGCCTGAAATCAAAGGGTCATCCGGTGGGCGCGACCGGCGTTGCTCAGCTTGTCGAGGTTGTCAAACAACTTCGAGGAGAAGCTGAAAACGGCCGTCAGCTCAAAAACAGCCCCAGGGTTGGCATGGCTCAAAACATGGGTGGTTCCGGCGGTTCCACTCTCGTTCATATATTGGAGGTGGCCTGATGTTTCCATCACGTATACATAGAGAAAAGCCGCACCGGTATCGTCTGGAAGCCGGCAAGTGCAAAGGTTGCGGAGCGGTATATATTCCTTTCCGCCTGATTTGCCCGGAATGCAAAAGCCGTGAATTCGAAACGATCAAACTGCCCGACACCGGCAAACTCGTTTCATACACCGTTATCCGGGTGGCGCCTTCGATGTTCACCGATCAGGCTCCTTACGCCCTCGGAATCGCCGAACTCGAAAACGGTACCAGACTGCTGGCACAGATTGCCGATTGCGATGTTGAGAATATAAAAGTCGGGATGGAAATTCGGATTGAATTCCGACGTATCCAGACCGATGACCATCACGGTGTTCTCAGCTACGCTTATAAATTTGTGCCGAAATGGTATTAATAGATCACCACAGGGCCGGTTTTAATTAATCGGCCCTGTTTTACTTTATCCTCAATCAAGCGGGATAGGGACCCATGTTTAGAATTGAATCCAAAGTTAGTACAGCTTCTGATCAATACAAAGAAAATTATAAGAAAAATAAAGAACAGCATCAGATCTTAAAGGAACGACTGGAAAAAATAAAACAGGGCGGACCGGAAAAAGCCCGGAAAAGACACCTTGATCGTGGAAAGTTATTAACCCGTGACCGTGTCTCACAGCTATTCGATAAAAACACCCCGTTCCTCGAGTTATCATCGCTGGCCGCCTATGATATGTATGACAACGATGCTCCGGCCGCCGGACTCATCGCCGGTATCGGGGTTGTTCACGGCCGCGAAGTAATGGTTATTGCAAATGATGCCACTGTTAAGGGCGGGACGTATTATCCTGTTACTATTTTGAAACATGCCCGGGCGCAGAAAATTGCAGAAGAAAATCACTTGCCTTGTGTTTATCTTGTCGACTCCGGTGGAATCTATTTGCCTCTCCAGTCGGGGGTTTTTCCGGACAAAGATCATTTCGGCCGGATTTTCTATAATCAGGCCCGTATGTCCGCGCAGGGCATCGCTCAAATATCATTGGTTCTTGGTTCATGTACCGCAGGCGGTGCATATCTTCCCGCCATGTCTGATGAAACCGTCCAGGTTCGCCAGCAAGGGACTATCTTCATCGGTGGCCCACCGCTGGTTAAGGCGGCGACCGGGGAAGAAGTCACTGCCGAGGAACTCGGCGGAGCCGATGTCCACTGCCGGACATCCGGCGTCTCCGACCATTACGCTCAAAATGACCAGCATGCTCTCCAGATCGCCCGCAATATAATTCAGAATCTGAATCGCCCCGATAAATTCGAGGTTGATATAAGCGAACCGGAAGAGCCTTATTATGATCCCGAAGAGCTTTACGGCGTCGTTCCTAACGACCTCAGGAAACAGTACGATATTCGCGAAGTCATTGCCCGTATAGCCGATGGTTCCCGTTTCCATGAATTCAAAGAACTTTACGGAACAACTCTTGTCTGCGGCTTTGCACGAATAATGGGATACCCGGTCGGTATTCTTGGCAACAATGGTGTTCTCTTCTCTGAATCATCGCTAAAGGGAGCGCACTTTATAGAACTTTGCACCCAGCGTAAAATCCCTCTGCTCTTTTTGCAAAATATAACCGGCTTCATAGTCGGGAGGCAGTACGAAGCCGGTGGTATTGCCCGCGACGGCGCCAAACTGGTCCATGCCGTGGCCAATGCTCAGGTCCCGAAATTTACCGTCATTGTCGGCGGTTCATACGGGGCTGGAAATTATGCCATGTGCGGACGCGGCTATTTCCCGAGACTTCTCTGGATGTGGCCCAATGCCAAAATATGCGTCATGGGCGGCGAGCAGGCAGCCGATGTCCTCGCAACCGTTAAAATTCGGCAGTTGGAGCGGGACGGTAAAAATCTCTCTCAGGAAGAAATAGATGAAATCAGAAAACCGGTCCTCGAAAAATATGAAGCCGAATCTTCACCTTACTATTCAACCGCACGACTTTGGGATGACGGCGTTATAGGTATGACTGAAACCCGCGAGGCAATTGCCCTTGGAATATCCATGTCACTAAACCAGCATATCCCGGATCAGAAGTACGGTGTCTTCCGCATGTAGGAGTTTTTATGCCTTTCGAAACAATTAAATATGAAATAAAAGATAACGTCGCCTGGATCGAATTCTGCCGACCGAAAGTGCACAATGCCTTCAATGATACTCTCATATATGAGCTAACCGATCTTTTCAAAAAACTCGACGGCGAAAAATCGCTCCGCGCAGTCGTCTTGACCGGTGAAGGAAAATCCTTCTGTGCCGGAGCCGATCTAAACTGGATGAAACGCGTTATCAATCAATCATTCGAAGAAAATTTGAAAGAATCGAATGCTCTGGCCGATCTGTTCAGTCTTATCTACCATTTCCGCTGCCCGGTTATCGGCAAAATCAACGGCGCTGCTATCGGCGGGGGAGTCGGCTTTGTCGCCGTATGTGATATTGCCATTGCTGCCGAATCGGCTGTCTTTTCTTTTTCCGAAGTCAAAATCGGCGTCGTTCCCGCCTGCATCGGCCCCTATGTCATAAAAAAAATAGGCGAGGGGAAGGCTCGTGAATTTTTCATAACCGGTGAGCGAATGAAAGCAAAAAAGGCTGCAAAAATCGGCCTTGTAAATAAGTATGTAGAAGACAAAGAGATAGGCAAAGAAGTTAATGGGCTGCTTAAGATGATTCGTTCGTCCGGGCCGAATGCCGTAGCTGTCGCCAAAGAACTTGTGTCCAACGTCCCGTCCATGACAGAGGATAAGTACAAATCCTATACCGCCGAGATGATTGCCAAACTGCGCATCTCTGACGAGGGTCAGGAGGGTATGAATGCCTTTCTGGAAAAAAGAAAACCAAAATGGGTCGAGGAATAAATGCGTGAGAAATTATTCAACAAGGTCCTTGTAGCCAACCGGGGAGAGATTGCCGTCCGTGTTATGAATGCCTGCAAACTGCTCGGCATTCCGACTGTCGCTGTCTATTCCACTGCTGATAAACAGGCGGTGCATACGCAGACAGCCGACGAAGCGGTTGAAATCGGTCCGCCGCCTCCCAATGAATCTTATCTGGCCATTGATAAAATAATCGATGCCGCCAAAGAACGTGACGCCGATGCTATCCATCCCGGATATGGTTTCCTTGCCGAAAACCCCAAACTTCCGGAAGCCTGCGAAAAGGCCGGGATTACTTTTATCGGCCCAACGCCCTCAGCTATGCGTCTGATGGGCAACAAAGTTGAGTCTCGAATTAAAATGGCCGATGCTGGTGTGCCGTTGATTCCCGGCATGAAAGGCGCCGGGGCAAATATAGAAGAATTCGAAAAGGCCGCCGATACGGCCGGTTATCCGGTCCTTATAAAAGCTGCAGCCGGCGGCGGTGGAAAAGGTATGCGAGTTGTCCGAGATCCAGTCGATCTGCAATCCTCGGTTGAAGGCGCCATGCGAGAAGCCAAAAATGCATTTGGCGATGACACCGTCTATCTCGAAAAATATATCGAAAATCCGCGTCATATCGAATTTCAAGTACTGGCCGATAACCACGGTAATACGGTTCATTTGTATGAACGTGAATGCTCTATCCAGAGACGTCACCAGAAAATAATTGAAGAAACGCCATCGGTAGCCGTCACGCCCGAAATACGCAAAAAAATGGGTGATGCCGCCGTTAAGGTAGCCGAGGCCTGCGATTATCGCAATGCGGGGACAGTCGAATTCCTACTCGATCAGGAGGGGGGATTCTATTTTCTGGAGATGAATACCCGTATTCAGGTCGAACATCCTATTACTGAAATGGTGACCGGAGTTGATCTGGTTGTTGAACAAATTCGCATTGCTGCCGGTAAACCTATTTCTGATTATGTGTTCAATGCCAAACAACGCGGCCATGCCATCGAATGTCGTTTATATGCTGAAGACGGCGAAAATAACTTCCTTCCATCGTCCGGCAAAATTTATTACTACGAGGAACCGGTTGGGCCGGGAGTTCGAGTTGACAGCGGCGCTACCGGCAACATTGAAGTCGGCGTTGAATACGATCCCATTCTTGCCAAGTTGATTGTTCATGCTGCCGACCGCGAGACCGCCATCCAGAAAATGATAAACGCACTAAAGGATTACCGTGTGCTGGGCATTAAAACCTCCCGGAGGTTTATGATTGATGTCCTGGAGCATGCGGAATTCATCGCCGGCAATACATTTACCAATTTCATTGAAAAAAATATGGCCGATCGCGAAGTCGATCACGAGGCGATTATTAATCTCGCCGCCGCCGTATCTTCGGTAGCGATTATGAAAGAAGAAAAAATCCCGGCGGGAACCGCAACCAAGCGGGAAAAAGCGCCCTCACCCTGGCTGACTATCGGGCCCTGGGAGGTCGGTATGAGGATATCGAAATGATAAACGAATTCATTCATCAGGATAAACTAATCGAAACCAATCTCAATATGATTGATGGCCGCTACGAAGTAACCGTCGATGGCAAAGTATATCAGATCACCGAAGTCGGCCCGGGCAAATACCGCGTATTCCATGATGGCAGATATATGGTCGTCGCCTGCGTTGTCAGGGGGGAGAAAAGTTATCTGGATTTTGACGGATTATTGATTGAGCTTTCCGTGCCGCAGGAAGACAGCCCGACGGCTTCTGATGCCGCCGGTGGAATCGGCGAAAAGGACAAGGTCTATGCTCCCATGCCCGGTAAGGTCGTTAAAATTCTCGTAAAGGATGGTCAGACAGTCACCGAGAAAATGCCGTTAGTCATTGTTGAGGCTATGAAGATGGAACATCAGATTGTCTCAATGGCCAATGGTAAAGTCAAGAAAATAAATTTCAAGGATGGCGAACAGGTCGATACGGAGACCGCAATTATTGAGTTGGAGATAGATACGGCAGAGTAAAAGAGAAGAGAATATTTCCTGGATAATGGTCAATAGAAAAAGCCCCGCGGTTGCGGGGCTTTTTTATTTGAAGTATTATTTTATTGGCAGGAATTAATAAACAAACGCGGAAATACCGGCACCAACCCACATGGTTATACCGGAAATCGATTCAGCGCCTTCGGCACCGGAATCATAGCTATCCGTGGAAACCTGAACGCCGGCATTGAGAGAGACGGCATCTGAAAGCATCCAGTGAATACCGCCTTTGCCGCCAAACATTGTCCATGTTTGGCTGTCATCAAGACCCTCAACATCAACACTGGAATAGCGGAAAAAGCCGATGATGTAAGGATAGATCGAACCCTGAACTTCATCCTTGGTCATGTCGAAGAAATATCCGACCATTGGGCCGATACCGAAACGGGTAACACCGTTGTCGCCCTGCGACTGGTCAAAGTATTCCAGTGATGCACCAACCATGATGTTCGGAGCCACAAAATAGCCAACTTCCGGCTGAAAAGCCATTGTTGTGATAGCATCGCCATCCATGTTTTCATAAAGGTCTCCAGACTGAGTCTGGAAATAGACCTGTCCGGAAAGAAGCATGCTTCCCTTGTCCACCGGATTCTCGGCGGCGAAAACAGTGCCAAAAGCGGCAACTAATAAAACCGTTAAAAGAACCTTTCTCATAAGACCTCCTTGCAATTGATTATTGGTTCGTTAGTCCTTTAATTGGTTTTAAATCCATTTTTAAATTTTGGCGAAAATAGCATTCTGCAATAATCGATGTCAATATAAAATTTTTAATTTTTCCAAAAAAAATATTTTGGACAAATTTCTGCCTGACACCTAATTATGACCGTTTTTGTTATATTATTGTCAATTGGATTTGTTTATAGCCCCAAATACCCAATTTATATTTATAAAGCCCCTCTATAACTTTCCATTTCTTAATACTGGTATCGGTCTAATATCCGATTGCATTAATTGTCAGACCAATTGCTATTGGCTGGGATTCAAACTCGAATTCACCTGCTTCGTCAGTTGCATTTCCGTAGATGAAATTAAGCTCCAAAGACCAGTTTCGCGAGAACTCATATCCCAGGCCGCCGGTTATGCCGTAGCCAACCCATGGATCAGTGCCTTCGAAAGGCTGCGACCATGTTCCCAAACCGCCGCCAAGAGTGATATAGAGTGACGGTGCCTCGGGTTGAAAATAATAGCTGATACCAAGTCCCCCGACTCCGGCTGCAAAAGTTTTGCTCTCATCATTTGTTGTCGAATCGCTGAGCCCGAACCAGGATACATTACTGGTCCAATAGACCATCAGTTTATTGCTCGGTGCAAAGCCTATTTTAAAGTTGGTAAACATCCCCACTTTACTCTCGCTTGTTTCATAAATAGTCGTTCCGGCGGAATCATAGGTTAAGTCAAATGATGTATAACCCGGACCAATACCGAAACCAAGCAGGAAACCCTTGCGCTGACCGTCAAATGCCTGACTGGGAATAGACACGACGAAAATTATGCCAATGACCATTATCGAGAGAGCCAGTTTAGGAAACAGCCGTTTACTCATTATTTTCTCCTTTCAAATAAACCCGATGCACTAAGGGGTATGATATACTAATTATTATATCAATTTGCAACTAATAAGTTTGCATTAATTTCTATGTCAACAAAAATAATTGGCGGAGGTTCCTGACCTACGTTTCGCTTGATTTAACCTCCGTAATTAATTATATACTATGAATATATCGTAATCAAAATCTAAAAACTGGAGGAATAAATGGCAGAAAGAAATCAGGCCTACATTGTCTCGGCATGCAGATCTGCAATTGGTAATTTTTTGAGCGGATTATCCGGTTTTGCGGCCACGGAGTTGGGAGCTTTGGCGGTCAAGGAAGCTGTTAAAAGAGCCGGTGTAGATCCGGAAACAATCGATGAAGTTATTATGGGACAAGTAGTTCAGGCCGGTGTCGGGCAGGCTCCAGCGCGTCAGGCTGCAATTCACGGGGGGGTGCCCTCAAAGGCCGCAGCTATGACAATAAATAAAGTCTGCGGTTCCGGCTTGAAAGCGGTCATGCTTGGCGCCCAGTCCATTCGGGCAGGTGACCAGCATTGTATAGTCGCCGGCGGCATGGAATCGATGTCCAATTCTCCCTACGTTATTCATAACGCTCGTAAAGGCCTCAAATTCGGTGATAAAAAAATGCAGGACGCTATGATCTTAGACGGTCTCTGGTGTTCATTCAAAAACTGGCATATGGGTGGTGCCGCCGAACTGACCGGGAGAAAAGCCAATATTCCACGCGAAGAGCAGGATGAATTTGCTTTTAATTCCCACAAAAAGGCCGTTGCGGCCCAGGAAGCCGGGAAATTCAACGAAGAAATTTTCCCCATTGAAATTCCTCAGAGAAAAGGCGATCCGGTTATTTTCGATAAGGACGAAGGTCCCCGTCCGAATATATCCATGGAAGGTCTCGCCAGGCTTCGGCCGGCCTTCGAAAAAGAAGGTACCGTCACCGCCGGTAATGCTCCGGGCCTAAATGACGGTTCCTCGGCTTCAGTTGTCGTATCCGAGCCGTTTATGAAAGAGCATAACTTAAAACCTCTGGCCCGCGTTGTTGAGTACGCCGTGGCGGGTGTCGATCCCGAACTGCTCTTTTTCTCGCCTATCTATGCTGTTCGCAAGCTAATGGAAAAGATGGATATCGATGACATAAATTATTTCGATCTGATCGAAGCCAACGAGGCATTCTCGGTACAGGCTCTGGCCGACGGCAAAGAACTCGGATGGGATTGGAATAAAGTTAATGTTCATGGCGGTGCGGTAGCCCTGGGTCATCCTATTGGCGCATCAGGTACCCGTGTTCTGACAACTTTGATCTACGCCCTCAAAGATCGCGGCCTTAAGAAAGGTCTGGCGACACTGTGTCTTGGTGGAGGTCACGCTGTGGCAATGTCAATCGAAATGGTATAAATTTTTGGAGAGGTAAGCATGAAAGTTGATGACATTAAAAATATCGCAGTAATCGGCGGCGGTACCATGGGTAACGGAATCACCCACGTCTGCGCGATGAGCGGTTATAACGTAACTCTTATTGAACAATCGGAAGATCTTTTGGATAAAGCATTCGGGACTATTACCAAAAATCTGGACCGCATGGTTAAGAAGGAAAAAATATCTGAACAGGATAAAAATGATACTCTCGGCAGAATTACTAAGGCCACCAGTCTGGATGACGCCAAAGATGCTCACATTGCAATTGAAGCCGTTTTCGAAAACCTGGATGTGAAACTGAAAATTTTCAAAGAGCTCGATCGCGTAACTTCGCCCGATTCAATTCTCGCTTCCAATACTTCTTCGATTTCCATAACCAAACTTGCCACCGCCACCAATCGGCCGGAAAAAGTAGTCGGAATGCATTTCATGAACCCGGTGCCGATGATGAAACTGGTGGAGATGATTCGCGGGATGGCGACCGCTGATGATACTTTCGATACCACTATGGAACTTGCCAAAAAACTCGGTAAGACACCGGTTCCGGCCCATGATTATCCCGGCTTTGTCGCTAATAGAATTCTCATGCCGATGATCAATGAGGCTATCCAGGCTCTATTCGAAGGTGTCGGTACTGCTGAAAATATCGATGAAATAATGAAGCTCGGTATGGCACACCCGATGGGACCGCTGACCCTGGCCGACTTCATCGGTCTTGACGTCTGTTTGGACATTCTGGAAGTAATGCACAAAGAACTCGGCGATCCCAAATACCGTCCTTGCCCGCTGCTGCGCAAGATGGTCGAAGCTAACCGTCTCGGTCGCAAAACCGGTCGCGGATTTTATGATTACTCCAAATAATGAGGCGATAAATGAACTTTGATTTAAATGAAGATCAAATAATGTTTCGAGATTCGGCTCGGGAGTTCGCTGAAAAAAGACTGGCCCCCATTGCCGAAGAGCTCGATGAAAAGGGTGAAACTCCGCCGGAGCTGTTTGAGGAAGCGGCTGAACTAGGATATATGGGCCTGTTGGCGCCGGAAGATTTCGGCGGGCTTGATGTTGATACTTTAAGCTATGCTCTGGTAATAGAAGAATTGTCCAAAGCTTGTGCCGGTTTCGCGATCGCTCTGAGTGTTCATAATTCACTTGTCATTCCGGCCCTCTTGATGTACGGTACCGATGAGCAAAAAGAAAAATGGCTGCCAAAGCTGGCTTCCGGGGAAATACTCGGAGCTTATTCTCTCTCGGAGCCCAATTCAGGTACCGACGCCGGAGGCATGCAGTGCCAGGCAATTCCAAAAGATGATAAATATATTTTCAATGGTACCAAAAGCTGGGTTACTTCGGCCAAATATGCCGGTCTCATTATCGTATTTGCCATGACGGACCCTGAAAAGGGGCCTAAAGGTATTTCGGCCATTCTCGTAGAACCTGGTACCGATGGTATGACCATCGGCCAGCCGGAAAAGAAAATGGGCCTTAAATGTTCCGATACTAGAGAGATTTCATTTATGGATGCCGCCGTGCCAAAATCGGATCTTATCGGCGAAGAGGGGAAAGGCTTCAAAATTGCCCTTTCTCTGCTTGATAATGGGCGTATCGGTGTTGGTGCCCAGGCGCTTGGGATTGCTGAAGCTGCTTTCAGTGAAGCTATTTCATACGCCAAAGAACGCAAGCAGTTCGGTCAGCCGATCGCCAATTTCCAGGCAATTCAGTTCAAATTGGCCGATATGGCGACCAAAATTGAGCAGTCCAAGTTGATGGTTTACCAGGCTGCCGTTTTGAAAGACAGCGGCGAAAGACGTTCCCGCGAAATATCGATGGCCAAGCTGGTAGCCTCCGAATATGCCAACTGGGTCTGCAATGAAGCGGTTCAGATTCACGGCGGCTATGGTTATGTCAAAGAATATCCGGTCGAAAGATATTTCCGCGACGCCCGGGTGACCGAAATTTATGAAGGTACTTCCGAAGCCCAGCGAATTGTCATTTCACGAGATCTTCTAAAGGAATAATGCAATGGATTTTGACATCAAGTACCACGATTTCCGAGAAGAAGCCCGGTCATACAGCGAGGAGTTAATTACTCCCCATGCGGCTGATATTGATCGCGAGCAATATTATTCTGAGGAAGTCCATGATATAATCAATGACCGAGGATGGTGGGGCTCAATTATACCCAAAGACTATGGGGGGCTGGGTTTATCGACAATTGAATATGCTATCCTTGTCGAAGAGATTTCCCGTGTCTGCGGTTCAACCGGTCTAACCTTTGCGGCTCATAATTCACTCGGAACCTTTCCCATCTACGCCTTTGGAACCGAAGAACAAAGGAAGAAATATCTTCCGAAGGCGGCCGAAGGTTCACTAATCGCATTCGGATTGACCGAACCTGAGGCCGGTTCGGATGCCGGCGGCACCAAAAGCAAGGCCAGTAAATCCGGCGATACATATACCATAAACGGCACCAAATGCTGGATAACATCGGCCAACGTCTGCGAAACCGCCATCATGACCGCCCGCACTTCCGACGAGGGCGGCGTTAAAGGGATATCTTCCTTTATCATTGAAAAGGGGATGGATGGTTTCACGGCAGGCAAAAAAGAAAACAAACTCGGCTGTCGGGGTTCCGATACCGCTTATCTCCATATGGATGATCTCAAGGTATCCGAATGGCATCTCCTTGGGAAAGAAGGAGAAGGCTTCAAGCAGTTTATGATAACCCTTGACGGCGGACGGATTTCAATCGGTGCTATGGCTATTGGTATAGCACAAGGCGCATTTGAACAGGCGGTTAGATTTTCTGATGCAAAAACGGAAAACGGAAAACCTCTTCACAAAAACCAGTGGGTACAATTCAAACTGGCCAGTATGGCAACCCAGATCGAAGCCGCTCGTTTGCTTATGTATAAAACTGCATGGATGAAGGATAATAAACACAGATTCACCAAGCAGTCGGCAATGACCAAGTTGTATGCATCCGAAGTTGCTAATTTTGTTACCAGGAACGCCCTGTCTATATTGGGACTCGAGGGAGTAACGGAAGAATATCCTGTTGAACGGCAGTTCCGCGATATGAAACTTTGCGAGATCGGCGAAGGGACTTCTGAAGTACAGCGTATTGTTATCGCTCGCGAGGTCATCAAGGAACTCGTCGAAAATATCTAATTCATAGATGCCTTTTTCTATGAGCGCAAAAAGTCGGGGGAGACAACTCCCCTGGCTTTTTTATGATTTAGAAATATGAATATCAAAGTACACCTGCTCGGAAATTATGATACCGAATTCGTTAATGAACTGAAAAGCAAATTGGATTCGGGTATCACCATTACTGCGGGCGAAGATACGTCGGAAAATGCCGACTTCCATATGCTCGTCGCCGGTGTCCCGAAACGTAAACACCTCCTGGCCAGCCCTAATCTGCATACACTTATCATTCCCTGGTCCGGACTTCCGACCAAAACCCGGGAACTGCTTATGGAATTCCCTCAAATATCAGTTCATAATATTCATCATAACGCTGCTCCCGCCGCCGAAACCGCCATGGCTCTATTGCTTGCCGCCGCGAAAAAGATTGTGAAGGTCGATAAAATTTTCCGAACCAATGATTGGACTCCCCGATACGAGGAAAATGACCTTCAACTACTGGAAGGAAAAACTGCACTGATTCTCGGCTATGGGGCGATTGGCCGAAGAATCGCGGGATTATGCCGCGCTTTCGGTATAAAGGTTAAGGCTACTCGCAATAGTATTTCTGAATACGTCCAAAAAAATGACATCGAATTATACCCAAATACGGAGTTGCATGATCTCCTGCCCAACGCAAATGTCTTGTTTGTCACCCTTCCACTATCTACTGAAACAACAAGTCTGCTTTCTGCGCGGGAATTATCTCTTTTGCCGGATAACGCTATCGTAGTTAATATTGCCCGCGGCCCGGTAATAGACCAGAAAGCCTTATACAAAGAATTAAAGGCCGGACGAATTTTCGCCGGTACCGACGTCTGGTATAATTATCCCCAAAAAGAAATCGAAAGAAAATCAACGCCTCCGGCCGATTATCCATTTGGCGATCTGGATAATGTCGTCATGATTCCCCACATGGCCGGGCATAGTGATCGAACCGAAGCTCTCCGGATTGAAAAACTTGCGGAGCTCTTAAATAGCGCCTTATCCGGGGGCATTATTCCCAACAAAATTAATCTCGAACGCGGCTATTAATACTATATTATCATGTAAGTTTACGGGTTTAAAAAAAATGAAAAATTCTTGATTATTTAGCAAAATTTGTTTGTAAAATAATTTGTCTGCCGATTATATATACCAAAGGGGAGCTTGATGGAATTCGCAGATAATAATCAATTGCTGAAAGAAGACCTGGAAAATTTCCAAGCCCTATTGGATCAAGGTCTGTTTGGCGTTATTATTTATCAGGATAATTCCGTAAAATATGTTAATCAAGTCATAGCCGAAATTGTGGAATACTCTCGCGAAGAGCTCCTTAAATGGTCCTATGATGATTTAAAGAAAATTATAACTCCCACTGAAATTGATTATGTCACAGAACAAGCCCGCAAAAAAGCTACGGGCGATATTTCATATGAACCGCAATATATAGCAAATTTTATTACCAGATCCAATAAAAGCAAAACAGTACAGATTTACGGGAAAACGATTCAATACAACGGGCGCCCAGCTGCCTACACGATGATTCTGGATATAACCGAGCATCAGAAAACCCGTAAAGATTTGCTTGTGACAAATAAAAAATACCATGAATTGCTTAATTCAATAATTGAAGGTGTCGGTATTGTCGATGAAAATGAAACAATTGAATATTGTAATCCGGCCTTTGTTAAAATTTTCGAAGCTGATGATCCTTCTGAGTTAGTAGGCAGGAGTATCCTTGATTTCATTGATGATGACACTAAATCCTTCTTACTAAAACAAACAGGCCAAAGAAAACAAAATATCAGCAATGATTACGAGCTTGAAATTATTACATTGAAGGGCAATCGTAAGACCATTTCTGTGGCCGGTTCACCTAAATTCAATGAAGATAAATTTTCGGGGACTTTCGGCGTTATATATGATATTACTGAAAAAAAGAATGCCCAAAAGGCTGTTCAGGAAAGTGAACGTCGTTTTCGAGAGATGGCCGAAACAATCGAGGAAGGTTTCTGGATAACCAGCATAAAACAGGGGCAAAAATCCGAGGTTCTTTATATCAGTCCTCGTGCCCTTAATATTCTTGGGATGACCAAGGATGAACTGTTAAACCTCGGGGATAACTGGTCTAAATACATTCATGAAGAGGATCGCAAACGAGTCATGGACTCGGTACGAAAGTTCATGTCAGAAGGCGGAGAATATTCCGAGGAATATCGGGCAATACACTCCTCCGGCAATATCAAATGGATTTCGGTCAAAGTATATGCTATTCGAAATGAGGTGGGAGAGATAATTAGAACTATTGGCGTTGTTCGTGATATTACTAAGAGAAAAGAAGCCGAACTTAAACTGCGCCATAGCGAAGAAAAATTTTCCAAATTTTTTGCGGCAACACCGATTGTACTCGTTATCAGCAAAATGGAAGATGGTGAAATTGTCGACACCAATGATTTCTTCGAAACTTTCACAGGCTATACAAAAGAATTTGCTATCGGGAAAAAGTCAAGTGAACTTGGACTTTGGAGTGATCCCGAAGAAAGAAAGCGTATGGTACAAATACTTGGTAAGGGAAATTCAGTCAGAGGTTTTGAAGCTACATATAATGATAAGTTCGGTAATAAGAAAAATACAATCGTTTCAGCCGAAATACTCGAATTGAATTCTGAAAAATTTCTTATCGGTGCTATTATGGATATAACCGCCCGAAAAGAGGCTGAACTGGAAAAAGAAAAGCTGATTGTTGAATTAAAAGACGCCCTAGATCAGGTTAAAACTCTCCGTGGTTATCTCGCTATCTGTGCTTCTTGCAAAAAAATCCGAGACGATAAAGGCTTTTGGGAAGAGCTCGAGCAATATGTCCGCGAAAATTCCGATCTTCAGTTTTCTCACGGCCTTTGTCCGGAATGCGCCCGCAAACTATACCCGGAAATATACGAAGACGAATAAAATCTCGTTCACTATCCGAATTCTATTTACCTTGTTTTAAGATTATAATTGCTATTTATGGATATTCCGATTACTATAGCAATTGAAATTGCATAAATTTCGTAAAATATTAGGTGATTTATTTGATTACAAAAAGAATTATACCTTCAGGAATTTTAAATTTATTTTTCTTGTTTATTATTATTGCTGCTATGGTACCAAATGCAATTTCACAAAGGCGAGAGCTCCAAATGACAGAAATTCATGGACACACCATGTATACCGTGCTCAAACCGGGGGATATACCCGCCATCTTTGAGCCCGAATTTATATCTATAGAAAATGCCCGCGATCTCTACTATCCCTCCGAACCACTCATTGCAGTGATTGACGGCAGCACCGCTAAAGCTTACAGCACCTTACATCTCGACCATCATGAAGTCGTCAATGATTATATCAATGGCAAGGCCATTACCGTTACCTGGTGACCGCTCTGCTTTACGGGCATCGTGTATGCTGCAACAATAAATTCTAAACGTTACACTTTTCAGGCTTCCGGTTCTCTATGGCAGGATGCACTTGTCATGCAGGATCTCCAGACCGAATCGCTTTGGTCACAGGTAACAGGGGAGTGCATCAAGGGAGAAATGGAAGGCACCGCCCTTGAACAAATACCGGCTATACATACGACCTTTAAAGATTTCGCGGAAGAATATCCTGATGGCAAATTACTCAAAAAACCGGCTAAAGGAAAACATGGCTCCGGCTATTCTGATTATTTCTCTGATGAAAGCAGGCTCGGGATATTCGGAAGAGCTGATACCTTTGAAAAATTGAAAGCCAAAGAGAAAGTCTACGGCCTGAGATTAGAATCGGGACCCGCCGCGGTATCCGAAAATTACCTTGTCTGGAATAGTTTTGCGCTCCTTGATGATGAAAAGCAAAAAATAATCGTCACCTACGACAGCACCGGCCAGACCGCTTCAGCATTTAAGTTTCCACGCGATATTGAACCGACAAAGGATAAATTGAAAATAAATAATAATAAACTGTCATTTGAAGATAATATCTGGGATATAAATACCGGGCAGAATCTCTCCGACAATGCCGAATCTCTGACTCGGGTCCCGCTTATAACCGCTTTCTGGTTTGCCTGGGCTTCATTTTTCCCGGAAACCGAACTCATAAAGCATTAGCTGGCTATTCAAACGATTCAATCGCTTCGTCAACGGAATCTTTGGCGTCGAAAACTTTTATAAGCCTGGTAATCAAAAAGAGCGACTGGACTTCACTGGGAAGATTGGCAATTCTGAATTGTCCTTCATTTTTCTTCAAAGTTGTCATTGCCGAAATGAGCATCCCCAGCCCGATTGATGAAATCCACCTTACTTTGCCAAGATCAACCACAATTTTTCTTATCCCGCTTTCGACATGTTCATGAATCTTTCCGTGAAAAGTTGTCGCATCCGGACCGCCCATTACTTTGCCTTCCAGCCGGATTATAACTACATCATTTCTTATTTCTTCTTTTATTGTCATTTTCAATTCCTCAGTAAAATGGGTTTTTATTATCTATTTAAATATATAATACGAAAAGGTCCAGTTTTGTTTCCGTGAAAGCGATAATATTGCATTTATTGATAAAATAGTTACTACTTCATAACGTTAATAGAATGCGAAAAATTTCACAAGCTTATCCCGGTTTGGCCTTGAAAAATATCGCCCGATCTGCTATATTTCGGCAGCAAAGATATCTTATCCTTAAGCTTCAGGAGGAATAAATGCCTTTTAATAAAGTCGATCATATCTGGATGAACGGCAAACTCGTTAAATGGGATGATGCCAAAATCCATGTCCTTTCCCATGTTGTCCATTACGGATCTTCGGTATTCGAAGGGGCTCGGTGCTATAAGACTAACAAGGGCCCGGCACTTTTCCGCCACCAGGAACATGTCGAAAGGCTATTCAATTCGGCCAAAATTTATAAAATGGAAATCCCCTTTACCCAGAAGGAAATTCATGACGCTATTATCGATTTAATTGCCAAAAACGGTCTTGAGGAATGCTATGTCCGGCCGATCGTCTATCGCGGCTATGAATCGCTCGGTGTCGATCCATCGCCGTGCCCGGTCGATGTCTGCATTGCCGTTTGGCCGTGGGGAAAATATCTTGGGGAAGAGGCTCTTGAAAAAGGGGTAAAAGTCTGTGTCTCCTCCTGGAGGAGAAATGCCCCTAATACTATGCCGATGATGGCCAAATCGGGTGCTAATTATATGGGAAGTCAGCTTATAAAGATGGAAGCTCTTTCCCGGGGCTATGTCGAGGGAATCGCGCTCGATGTTTACGGACGTGTCTCTGAAGGCTCAGGCGAGAATATTTTTATCGTTCACAAAGGCAAACTGGTAACAACCCCTCTCTCAGCATCGGTTCTTCCTGGTATCACCCGCGATTCAATTATGACTCTTGCCCGCGATCTCGGTATTGAAGTTATCGAGCAAAATGTCCCGCGCGAAATGCTATATATTGCCGACGAGGTCTTCTTCACAGGTTCTGCCGCCGAAGTTACACCGATATCGCATATTGACGATATCCAGGTGGGCGAAGGCAAAAGAGGTCCCATAACCGGCAAACTTCAAGCGTATTTCTTTGATGTTATCAGCGGTAAAGCCGAAGATAAGTGGGGCTGGTTGACAAATGTTCCCTCTGAAAAGAAGGTAACCGCATGAAAATAGCCATTGGAGCCGATCATGCCGGATATGAGATGAAAGAAAAGGTCAAGAAATATCTCGAAGAATTCGGTCATGAAGTTGTGGATTTTGGAACCGAGGGAAAAGAATCGGTCGATTATCCAAATTTCGCCCTCAATGTTGCTCATGCAGTGGCTGATGGAGAAGCCGACCGCGGAATTGCTGTATGTTACACCGGAAATGGAATGACTATCGCCACTAATAAAGTAAAGGGTATAAGAGCCACGCTATGTATCAATAAAGAAATGGCCCACTACGCCCGCTACCATAACGATTCCAATGTCATGACCCTTTCGCAGCACTTCACCGATGAAGATGAGTTAAAAGAAATCGTAAAAACCTGGCTCAAAACCGAATTCGAAGGCGGAAGACATACGCGAAGACTCGATATCATTAAAAAAGCTGAAGAAGATCAGTGCAAATAAATTACAAGCCGGATCTTGTTATAAAATTTGATCCGGCTTTAAAAAATCGCAAGCAGGTAAATAGATATGTCATATTTAAAAGAAACCGATCCTGAAATTTATGATGCTATACAAAAAGAAGTTCACCGGGAATCAGACAAACTCGAATTGATTGCATCCGAAAACTTCGTCTCCGAGGCCGTACTCGAAGCTATGGGCGGTGTTATGACCAACAAATACGCCGAAGGCTATCCTGGGAAAAGGTATTACGGTGGTTGCGAATATGTCGATATCGCCGAAGACCTTGCCCGCGATCGGGCCAAAGAACTTTTCGGCTGTGAACATGCCAATGTTCAGCCTCATTCCGGATCACAGGCCAATATGGCCGTGTACTTCACGGTCCTGAAACCGGGTGACAAAGTCATGGGGCTTGATTTATCTCACGGTGGACACCTGACCCACGGCCATCCGATAAATTTTTCAGGAATGCTTTACGAATTCGAGGGTTACGGCGTCGAAAAAGATACGGAAGTAATCGACTATGACAAACTTATTGCCAGGGTCAAAGAAGTCAAACCGAAGATGATTGTCACCGGTGCCTCTGCTTATCCACGTATTCTGGATTTTGAAAAATTCCGCGAAGCGGCTGATGCTGTTGATGCTTACCTAATGGTTGACATCGCCCATATCGCCGGCTTGATCGCGGCCGGAGTGCATCCATCGCCGATTCCATACGCCGATTTCACTACAACTACGACCCACAAGACTCTACGAGGTCCCCGTGGCGGGATGATCATGTGTAAAGAAAAATATGCCGCTGATCTCGATCGGACAGTCATGCCCGGTATTCAGGGCGGACCCTTAATGCATGTCATCTCGGCCAAGGCAGTTGCGTTCAAGGAAGCATTAAGTGAAGATTTCAAAAACTATCAAAAACGAATTGTCGAAAATGCCAAAACTTTGGCCGAAGAACTCAAAAACAAGGGATATCATATCGTTTCCGGCGGAACCGATACACATCTTTTCCTGATGTCCTTCCTCGACAAAGATTACTCCGGCAAAAAAGTAGAAAAGGCTCTCGATAAAGCCGGCATTACCGCCAACAAAAACACTGTTCCCTTCGATACCCGCAAGCCGTTTGTTACTTCCGGCGTAAGAATCGGCACGCCGGCAATAACAACACGCGGAATGGGTCCGGATGAAATGAAAAAAATCGCCGAATTCATTGACCGGGCAATCAATAATATGAAAGACGATGATATCTTGAGCGAAATCGCCGCCGATGTTAAAAAGTTGTGCGATCAGTTCCCGCTCTATCCCGAACGCAAATAGTATGTATGGAATAGATAAAAAATAGGGCCGGCCGTCACAGTCGGCCTTTTTTAATGTTTGAATTCGATCGAATATTTATATTTATTATCGTGCTATGCATGAACCAAAGATAAATAATAATTATTCATTTCTGCACTCCCTGACACCCTATGTCGTTTTCACTATAATTGTCTTTGCTTATAATTTGATTTATCTTAAGTATGGCTTTAATGCCACCGATGAGGGTTATCTCCTTGCTCTCGGAAAGCGTATCGCTGATGGTGAATCTGTTTACAAAGATTTCTATTTTCTAAAAACGCCGTTATCAATCTACATCCAGGCACTGTTAATAGAAGTTTTCGGAGACAATTATACGGTTCTTTTTTCGAGGTTTTATTGGGCTTTTCAGATGTGGCTCATGGTAATTCTGGCGTCTTTCCTTTATAGGAAATTGGTACGCCCCTGGGAATTATTCCTGCTGCTTGTTTCTTCCTTTACGATTTCTACAATGCTCCTCTCATTTACATGGTACAGTTACGATGGTGTCTTTTTCGCTGCCATTGCGCTTTTGTTATTTATATATCAAAGATATTATATTTCGGGTGCGATTCTTTTTTTATGCTTCTTCGCCAAGCAGACCTATATACTGTTCATCCCGGTTTTGATTGTTCTAATTATAATTATGACTCTTTTTGGAACAAGGGACACAAGGATTAACTTAAGAAATGTATTCAAACTTTCTATAGGATTTGTCATCCCGCTTCTTGTGTATATCTTATATCTGCTTTTAAACAATAATTTTGCCAGCTTCATCGAAAATATATTTCTCCTCCCGGCCAAAAGTTCGGGTAAGGGCTTTATTTTCGGGATAGTACAGAATAATCCCAGTGCAGTTATAGTCAGTCTGCCGGTGATTCTGACGGCGATTAATATATTATTTGCACCACCAAGAAAATGGCTTCTTCCGCTTATGGTACTTATTCCATTTTCAGTATATATATTCGTTACCGGTCCGGCTAATTTCGTCTTTGCTCTGGCATTCTTAAATTATACCGTCTTAATCGTATCACTTATCAAATGCAGGGGAGAGCAACCCGGGGCCGATAACAAAAACAACATTCTTGCCGCAATTGCGCTCTTTGCAATAGTCATGATTTACATGTCGGGGTTTACTTATTCAGGGATTATATTTACCTTTTCGGCGTCAGGTATCGCGCTGCCTTTCATGTACATTATTTTGAAAAAATATATTAATTTCAATTTCCGAAATCTTGTCGCTTTGTCTGTATTGCTGGTCATCTTTGGATTCGGAGCCTATTATAAGCATAATAATGTCTATCGCGATAAACCAAGAAAAGAACTGACCGAAAAATTTACATCCGGAAAGCTAAAGGGCATTTATTCGACACCCCGCAATGTCCGCCAGATAACCGATATCCTCTCTACCATTACACAATACAGCAGTGAAGGAGATTATATAATTATATATCCCGATTTCCCTATATTGTACTATCTGGCCGATCGAAAAAACCCGACTCCCATCGCCTGGTATTACCGCTACGAATTCAATAAAGAAATGCTTGAAAGGGCCTTCCAAAGCCTTGACCAAAATCCCCCCAAAGTCGTTTTTGTTCAGGAATATGCCGAGGCTGATTTTGCCCGCACCGGGGCCAAATATCAGTACCGGGCGCCGAGCAAATATGCCCCGATGTTCGACTATATTGTCAAAAACTATAAATATTATGGCAAAGTCGATGACATTTTTTTATTTATTCCTTAACTGTAAATCCTTATAATTTAATTCTGGAGGTAAAAATGCTTATATCTTTTTCCATGTTTCCGGTCGGAAATAAAGAATCAGCGTCGGCAGAAGTTGCCAAAATAATAAAAATTATAGAGAAATCGGGACTTCCGCATAAAACCTCGGCCATGTCTACAGTAATTGAGGGCGATTGGGATTCCATTATGGATTTAATCAATAAATGCCGAAAAAGATTAAGGAGGGATAATAACCGAATCTATATGGTGCTTACAATGGATGACCGTAAAGGTGCCCGCAACCGGTTGACGGGTAAAGTAGATTCGCTGGAAAAAAAATTGAAACATGAAATTAACAAATAGACGGGTAGCAATATGGCAGCATTCAGAACAGTCTTTATTACTATCGAACCGGCCAAAGCTATGGATATGGCCGAAAAACTGATCAATGAAAAACTGGCCGCCTGTGTAAATATTGTCAACAATATACAGTCGGTTTACAGGTGGCAGGGCAATGTCGAGAAAGCCGACGAAGCTCTCCTCATTGTCAAAACCGCAACCAAAAAGATTGAAAATTTGATTAAATATGTGCGGGAGAATCATGGCGATGAAGTTCCTGAGGTCATTTCAATGACTATCGCCGAGGGGAATCCAGATTATCTCGACTGGTTGCATCGGGAGACCGGTTAATGCAGTTCCGTAAAATCGATGGCGGCTATTTGGTCAGGATTGAAAAGGGGGAGGAGGTTATAAAAACTATAACCGATTTCGTTCGCGACCAGAATATTCCCGCCGGATTTATTACCGGGATGGGTGCCATTACTGATGCCACTCTTGGGATCTATGACACTTCCGAAAAAGAATATGTCAGAAAGACATTCATGGGTGATCTTGAAGTCGGCAACCTGACCGCCAATATTTCCTGGTTGCAGGATGGTGAACCGTTTGTTCACTGTCATGTTACAATCTCCGACGGCACCCTGAATGCATCGACCGGACATCTTTTTTCAGCCGAAGTCTCGGTGACTCTTGAAATCTATATCCGTGCCTTCTCCCAGCGGCTCGAGAGGAAAGAAGATCCGAGCATGGGATTCAAGTTTTGGCAGTTGTAAATACTGAATATCCGGTTATTTCATTTACATCCGATTTCGGCCTCAATGATAATTATGTCAGTATTGTCAAGGGTATTATAGCCGGGATAAATCCCGAAATAAATATAGTCGATATATCGCACCGTCTGCCACCGTACAATATCAATGCCGCCAGATATCTTCTGGAAACATCATACGGCCATTTCCCTCCGGGCGCTGTCCATCTCGCTGTTATTGATCCCGGTGTCGGTTCATCCCGGAAAGCAATTATTATAGAAACCGAAGAGTATTTCTTTGTCGGTCCGGATAATGGAATATTCTCCTTTCTGGATAAAAAAGACATTAAGAGCATAATAGGTATTACCAATAAAAAGTATCTTCTCGGAAGGCCATCATCAACATTTCACGGAAGAGACATCTTTGCGCCCGCCGCTGCCTGGCTGTCGCGAGGCATTGCTCCAGAGGAATTCGGCCCTAAATTGGATAATATTGTAAGAGCGCGTAGAAAACCTGTCGAAAAAACAAAAGAGGGTATTAAGGGCTTTCTTACCTATATAGATCATTTTGGCAATCTGGTTTCTTCTATCAAAGAATTTGACCTGCCTTCGGCAAAAGGTACCATTTACCTTGATGAACATAAAATAGGCGCCCTAAGAAAAACTTTCAGCTCGGTTAAGAAAGGCAAGCCGGTTGCATACACTAATTCCTTCGGATATCTCGAGATAGCTGTCAATCAGGGATCCGCCGCCGAATTTTTCTCGGTCGATTACACATCGGATATACAAATTTTGTTTGCATCACGCTGACATCCCTATTAGATTGGCCAACATGGCTGAAAGTAATTTGCCGCATCGTCCGTCCTGGCATGAATATTTCATGCAGATCGCCAAACTGGCCGCTACCCGGTCAACCTGCCTGAGAAGACAGGTCGGGGCGGTTATTGTCAAAGACAAACGGGTTCTCGCGACCGGCTACAATGGTGCCCCGTCCGGTTTAACCCATTGTCTCGAAATCGGTTGCATGCGGGAAAAGAACGGCGTTCCATCCGGCCAGCGCCATGAACTTTGCCGGGCTATCCATGCCGAGCAAAACGCCATAATCCAGGCCGCAACCTCCGGCATTTCTATCTATGGAGGCACTCTTTATTCAACCACTTTTCCCTGCATCCTTTGCGCCAAAATGCTCATAAACTCCGGCATTAAAGAGATTTATATTGAAGAGGGTTACCCCGATGAGCTTTCCGAGCAGATGTTCGAAGAAGCCGGAGTAACTGTCCGCCGGATGATTGAAATCGAGAAAGAAGATCAGCTCAAGGATTTTATTAAATGAAATGTCCATTCTGTGGATATGAAGAAGACAAAGTCGTCGATTCCCGATCGGTGCAGGATGGCCGGGGTGTGCGTCGCCGCCGCGAATGTCTCGATTGCGGCAAACGATACACGACCTATGAATATATAGAAAATGTGACTTTGACTGTTACTAAATCCGATAATCGACGAGAGCCATTCGATCGCCAGAAGATAATACAGGGTCTCAAACTGGCCTGCAATAAACGGCCGGTTTCAGGCAAAAAGATCGAAGCTATCGCAGAGGAAATCGAAGCCCGTCTGCACGAACTTTCCAAATCCGAGGTCTCTTCCAAGTATATTGGCGAAATGATAATGGAGAAATTGCGGGAAGTTGATGAAGTTGCCTATGTCCGTTTCGCTTCGGTTTATCGTCAATTTCAGGATAAACAGGAATTTCTCGACGAGCTTAAAAAATTACTCGAATAGCTGCCAGCAATCTCTCTCAAAAACATTTGACTTTATCCCGAAATCATTGCTAATTCATAAATTAATAACCGAAAAGGCAATGTATAAATAGATGAGCGACGAAGACAAAAATATCCCGGATAACGATTCCCCGGAAAACGAAAATTCCGATCCGTATAAGACGCCGGAATCTCCCGAGGACACATATCAGCCGGAGCCTTATAAAAAAGGGGACATGCCTTTTCTGGATCACATCGAGGAACTCCGCTGGCGGCTGATTAAATCGATCGTGTCGGTATTTCTCTTTGGAATCATCGCTTTTATATTCGCCGATTATATCTTTAAGGCTATTACGATACCATTGGGTGATACCAAACTCCATTTCACTGAAGTAACCGGCTCTTTCTATGCCTATTTGAAAATATCATTTTTTGCCGGCATTATCGCCGCACTGCCGATCCTATTCTACCAGATGTGGAAATTCATCGGCCCCGGGCTGTACGATAGCGAGAAGAAGATGGTCTTGCCGATGGTTTTCTTCTCGACCGTCCTGTTTCTAATTGGAGGCTCCTTTTGCTATTTCATCGTCCTGCCTTTCGCTGTCAGATTCCTGATTAGCTACGGCGGAGAGTTAATGGAGCCGATTATAACCATCAACAGCTACATTGTCTTCGCGGGTATGCTGATTTTGGCTTTTGGTGCCGCTTTCCAACTCCCGATTATAGGCTACTTTCTGGGCCGCCTCGGCGTTGTCAGCTCAAAAATGCTTGGTAAAGGCCGCCCGTATGCCCTGGTCGGCATCCTGGTAGTTGCCGCTTTGATTACGCCTCCCGATGTCCTCAGCCAGGGACTTCTTGCCGGACCGCTTTATATCCTTTATGAAATCACAATAATGATCGTAAAATATACTGGTAAAAAAGAAGGGTAAAGCTTGATAATTGCGGATTAATTAACTTTATTCCGGCATATCTGTTGTTGAAAAATGATTACAGGAGATAGATTAATATGAACGCGATACAAAAATGGCTGGTTGCAGTCCGGCTACCGTTCTTTACCGGAATTGCCATGCCGATTATAATCGGCGCCGCCGTGGCCTATTATGATACCAGCCAATTCAACTGGCTGTTTTTCTTTATTTCTCTGTTTGGAGGAATCTTCGCCCACGCTGCGGCCAACCTGGCCAATGACTATTATGACCACCGTACTACCGATGATGATATTAATGTAAACTTTACTCCTTTCTCTGGTGGGTCTCGTGCCATCCAGGAGAGACTCATATCCCCTAAGGGTATGTTGATCGGAGCGTTCGCTTTCTGGGGGCTGGCTCTTGCCTGCGGCATTTATCTTACTATTGTAACACCCGGATACTGGATTCTCCTCCTGGCCGCTGCCGGTTTCATAGGCGGTTTCTTCTATACCGCCGGAAGATACGCTTTTGCCTATCACGGCTTCGGCGAACTGATGATTCTGATAAATTTCGGCATTCTTCCGGTTCTCGGTGCCTATTTTGTCCAGACCGGGCATTTCAGCTGGATGGCCTTCTGGGCTGCTTTCCCGATCGGTTTTTTAATTACCGCCATTCTCTATATAAATCAGTATCCTGACTACGAAGCCGATAAATCGGTCAAGAAAAATCATCTTGTCGCCCAACTGGGCAAGAAAAAAGCCCGAATCGGATACTACTTCCTCATCTTCGGAGCTTACCTTGGCTTGATCCTGGCCGTCATTTTCACCGATCTGACCCCATACGCTCTTCTCGCTTTGCTTTCTTTACCGGTTGCTTTTAAGACCGCTTCGCTGTTCGCTAAAAACTTCGAAAAGATAAAAGAATTGATCCCGGCCCAGGCCGGAACGATTAAAGTTCATTCACTTCTGGGTCTTTTGATGGCCATTGGTATCGTCATCGGGACCATTGTTTAGTATAATATTATAGCTTGACTGAAAAGAAATTAGAAAATAGATTAAGACAGATAATATAAGCGGGTGTAATTCAGCGGTAGAATGCAAGCTTCCCAAGCTTGACGTCGTGGGTTCGACTCCCATCACCCGCTCTTTTTTATTATGCCGATTAAAGTCGCAGCCATAGATATAGAATCACCTCTATACGGATATGTCCGTCCTGGTTATGAACTGGTCGCCGTTAATGGTGAAAAAGTGCATGATAATCTCGATTGCATGTTCAAACTGGCCGAAGAAACGGCCGAGCTGATTTTCCGGACACCGGATGGCGAAAAAAAGAGCTTCTTTGTTGAATATCCCGATGACCTTGGTATCGAATTCACTCCCGACAAAATCAAAATCTGCAAGAACAAATGTATCTTCTGCTTTGTCCACCAGCAGCCGCGCGGGATGAGGAAATCGCTCTATCTCAAAGATGAAGATTTCCGCCTTTCATTCACCCACGGTAATTTTATCTCGCTTTCCAATATTACCGAAGAAGATATCGCCCGCATCATTGAACAAAAACTTTCGCCGCTCTATGTTTCGGTTCATACGACCGATGACAGTCTCCGCCGTGAACTGTTCCGCAATAAGCGGTTAAAACCGATCCTACCGCAGTTAAAACATCTTGCCAATAACGGCATCACTATTCATACTCAGGCGGTTATTGTTCCCGGCATTAATGATAATATCCATCTCGATAAAACAATAAACGATCTCTACAACCTTTATCCCGGTGTAAACACTCTCGGGGTAGTACCTGTCGGTCTGACCCGGTACCGCAAAAACCTTCCGAAGTTGAAATCATTCGACAAAGCCGGGGCAGAGGGACTTCTAAATCGAATCGCAACATATCAAAGATCATATTTAAAAAAGTCGGGTTCCCGTTTTGTCTTTGCCGCCGATGAGTTCTATATTCTTGCCGGGCATGATTTCCCGCGCCTTTCCGAATATGAAGAAATGGAGCAGTTCGAAAACGGTATTGGTATGATGCGTCTTCTCTTGACCGATTTCAACCGCCGTAAAAGATATCTTAGATCTCTAAATAGCAAAAAGAGATTCGCCGCTATTACCGGTTTGGGTGCATACCCGGTTTTGACAAAAAAGATAAAAAAAGTTCTGCACCAAATGGGAATCAGACTTGATTTTATTCCAATAGAAAATAAATTCTGGGGGAAGCAGGTCAATGTTAGCGGCCTTTTAACCGGACAGGATATCATGCACGGAATAGAAAATCTAAAACAAAATTATGATACAATCATTCTACCGCCAAACTGCCTCAACAATGATGATCTCTTTCTCGACGACATCTCTCTTGAAGATCTTCGCGGCGCGACGAAATCTAAATTATCTGTCGGTTCATACAGCATAATCGATACCATAAAAGAGGCAATAGCATGAGTTATCCGTTGGTAGCGCTTATTGGCCGTCCCAATGTCGGCAAATCATCTCTGTTTAACAGATTTTTGAGAAAACGTATTGCCATAGTCGATGATACTCCCGGGGTAACCCGCGATCGCAATTATGCTCTCTGTGATTGGAACGGACGGTATTTCTATCTGATTGACACCGGCGGCATAATCCCCGACAGCCGGTTAGAAATGGCCCGTCTTATCCTCGATCAATCCGAAACCGCCATAAGTCAGGCCGATCTCATTCTATTCGTCGTCGACTGCCAGACCGGTCCGGATGATATCGATCAGAAAATTGCCTCAAATATCAGAAAATCCGACAAAAAAGTCATCCTCCTCGCCAATAAAGCGGATAACGAAACCGAAGCTATGGGTCAGTATGAATTTTTAAAACTCGGTTTGGGCGACCCAATCGCGGTCTCGGCGACAGCCGGTGAAAATATAGGCGATGCCCTCGATGTCATCGTTGAGAAACTGCCATCACCGGAAGAACTCGAGGTCGAAACGCCGGCCCTGCGGATTGCCGTAATCGGGCGTCCCAATGCCGGGAAGTCGATGTTCATCAATCGGCTCATCGGTCAGGAACGAGTTATTGTATCGCCGGTTCCGGGAACCACGCGTGATGCGGTCGATACTCCATTCGAATTCGAGGGGAGGCAGTATGTCCTGATTGACACTGCCGGGCTTAGAAGAAAAGCACGAGTCAAGGAAGATATCGAGTATTACACGACTCTCAGGACTCTTCGCGCCATAGAGAACTGTGATATCGCACTGATTCTTATAGACGCTGAACAGGGCCTGGCTTTTCAGGATATGAAAATTGTGGATGACGCCATCGCCGCGCGTCGGGGAATAGTTCTTGCTGTCAACAAATGGGACCTAATCGAAAAGGACCAGCATACCGCCGATAGATTTACCGAAGAAATAAAAAATTACGCTCGCACTCTTAACTTTATACCGATTATTTATATCTCCGCCCTCACCGGACAGCGCGTCGAAAAGACCTTGAAAATAATAGATCAGGTAAACGAAAACTGGCAGAGAAGAATCCCGACATCGCAATTAAATGACTTCTTGGAAAATATTGTTGCTCAACAGCCGCCGGCCGCTGTTCAGGGCAAATATATTCGAATAAAATACATTACCCAGGTCGATATAAAGCCGCCGACCTTTGTCATTTTTTGCAATTTCCCCAAATTGATACAAAAAGCATATCTTCGATATATTGAAAATCGCTTGCGCGAAGAATATGAATTTGAAGGAATACCGCTTCGAATCAAATTCCGCCAGAAATAACCGATACCTTTCTCCCAAAATCATAATATAGACTTCTCAAACCAATAAAGTGGTTATTAATCTTCTTAAGTAACGCAAAATTATGCCGATTATCACTATATGAACCCCGAAAAGCAAATTAATGATCAGCTCCTCGGTCTTGAATTTGAACTCCAGGGAACCCGTTCTAAACTGCATGACCTGGCCACTATGGGAGCCTTGATCACCTCTATTCGAGATCAGGAAACAATCCTGTCAATTGTCATGGAAATGTCCATACGGATGGTTGATGCCGAAGTGGGACTTATTCAGCTTGAAGAGGATGGTGCTCTTACGGCCAAGATTACCTGGGGTATCGATGATTTTATAATCAAAAATATAATCTATAAAGAAGACAAAGATATTGCCGCCTATTGTTTCGAAAAAGGGGAGACACTTGTCCTCAACAAAGGCGAGCATTCATTCGACTTCGGCCCTAATATTAACAATGTCCTGGCTGTACCTATAAAATCAAAATCCGAAAATCACGGCGCGATTGTGGTTTTCAATAAGACCGATGAAGGTGGTTTTACCGATGGCGACCGTGAAAATCTTGAAATGCTTGTCAACTTCGCTACGGTGGCTATCGAAAACCAAATTCTCCTCGCCGAGTCGCTTCAGAAACAAAAGCTGGAGCAGGAACTGGATATCGCCCGCCAGGTGCAGCAGACGATTCTGCCCGACAGCGAAGCCACCATTGAGAATGTGGAAATGGGGGTTATGTACCGTCCGGCAAGAGTCGTTGGCGGCGATTTCTATGATACAATCAAATGTGACGATAAAAATTTCTATATGGTTATTGGCGATGTTTCCAATAAGGGTATTCCCGCCGCAATGGTCATGTCTGCCACAACCGCAATAATTCGCTCTGAGATAATGCGTGATCAGCAAATAAAACCATCCGATTTGATGATAAACCTGAATAATGTTCTGTGCAATGGTGTCATTAAAAGCAATGATATGTTTGTCACCCTGTTTATTGCCCGCATAAATCTCGATAAAAAACAGGTTATCTATTGTAATGCAGGGCACAATCCGCCTCTTTTCTACAGCAGTGAGGAGGGTGAAATTACTGAATTGCGATCGGGTGGGACTTTCGTCGGACAGTTTGCCGATATTCCTTACAAAGAAGGAGAATTTAAGGTCGAAGGGGGAGACCGATTATTGGCCTATACAGACGGCGTTACCGAAACCGAAGATTATCACGGGGGGCAGTTCGGAACCGAAAGACTCATGCAGGCATTTCTCAATTTCATCGATCTTCCGGCTCATGAGTTCTGCGCCAAAGTCAAAGAATGGGTTGATCGCTTTGCCGAAGGCACTGGCGATGAACCGTTCGACGATTTTACCCTTTTTGAAGTGATTTTTCGGTGGGAGAGCACATGAAAAAATACAAATTCGCATACAAATCCATAATTGAGTCGGAAGAGTTGATGTATGATGACATTAAATCAGCTCTCTCTGAAAATGGCATTTCCGGAAAATTCAGGCACGAAATATTGCTGGCAGTATCCGAAGCCTTCACCAATGCCCTGATTCACGGCAATAAATATAATAAAAACAAAGGGATAGAAATTATTCTGAAGGTTAATAAAGACGAATTGACTGCCGATATTATTGATGAGGGAGATGGTGATATCGATGATATTTTGGCTCGTTTACCGTCGACTTCAATGCAGGAAAATGGCCGTGGCGTCGATCTCATTTCGGCCATGGCTGATGAAGTTAATTATTTTCGGGATGAAAAAACCTGTGGGTTGCGGTTGCATATGAAATTCTGTCTTTTGAAAAGAAAAAAAGAATTACAGGATAAATCCGTTTAGGAGGAAATGATGGAATTCAAAACAAGGGATCAGAACGGCGTCGTCATTATTTCACTTGTCGGGCGTCTCGATTTGAGCAATGGGGGCAAGCTGAAAGAAGAGATTAAGAAAATCCTCTCCTCGGAGAAAAAATCTATCCATCTTAATCTCAAGGATGTCGAATTTGTCAACAGCTCCGGACTCGGTGCTCTGGTTTCGATAATGAAAGAAATTCGGATTCACCGCGGTCGCTTGACAATATCCGATCTGGCCGAATATGTCAGGGAAATCTTCGACATAACACAGCTTTCGCATATCTTCGAAATCTTTACCACCGAAGATGAAGCGGTAAAGTCTTATCAGTTGGTCGGACAACCTAGTTAAGCTGCCTTTTAATATGAGGTAATTTCGGTGGCACGAAGAAATATCGTTGTTATTGATGATGAACTGCTGATTAGGGATCTCCTCTATGACTTTTTCTCGGAAAAAGACTGGGGAGTGTCGGTGCACGATACCGGTGAAACCGCCCTGGAAGCGATTAAAACCAAAAAATACGATATCGTTTTGGTTGACCTGAAAATACCCGAAATCGACGGTATCACAATTGCCAGAAAAATAAAGGCCATCGCTCCGGGACTTCCGGTTGTTATTATGACCGCTTTTCCCAGCGTTGAAACAGCTATTGATGCCCTTCATCTCAAGCTCGAAGATTATATCGTCAAGCCGTTTAATATCAACAAGCTTTATAAAACGCTTGATGAGATTATAGAAAAGGCACAACGTCGGCCGGAATCAATACCAACCGAAAATATATAAATTTCGCGGCCGGTATCCTGACCGGCCGTTTTTTTCGTACAATTAGAATTTTTATTCATAAAATTATTAACAATTTTTTGTTGATTGAAAAATATTCTTTAAATATTTTTTTACAAACAAAAGGTGGGTGATATGGCTGATAATGATACTACGGAGGTCGAAATCACGGACGATATTGGCCGCTTTGCAGAGACATACTCGTCGTTTAATAAAATTATAAATAAAACCCAACGGCAGTATCTTTCTCTGAGAGAAACTTATATGCGACAAAGCGCGGAACTTCAGGAGGTTAACCGCAATTTACAGGACCTCATGAAGGAAAACCGCGCTGTGACAGAATATTTAAACAGTATTCTTAATTCGCTCTCTTCGGGAGTAATCGCTGTCGATGATAGCGGGAGAGTATCACATATGAATCCGGCCGCGAGAAAAATACTCGGTATCGATGATGATGATGATTACAATCCCGGGCGATTGCACTATGATGATGTTATACCGGAATCGAGCAGTGCCGAATGCTCCGCCCTCGAGACTATAAAAACCGGCTGTGAAATCGAGAATCATCAGAAAGTAATCAAGACTCGAACCGGAAACTCCCTGAACCTGTCGATATCGACGTCTCTTTTAAAAAACCGAAGCGGGGAAACAGTCGGTGCTGTCGAACTATTTCATGATATATCCAAGCTCAAACGGATGGAACAGCAGCTTGCCCAGATGAAGGTTCTGGCCTCTTTAGGCGAGATGGCGGCATCGATCGCGCACGAAATCCGTAATCCGCTGGTTGGCGTCGGCGGATTTGCGTCACTTCTTTCACGTGACTTGGAACATGACCCGAAGAAAAAAGAGATGGCTAAAAAAATTGTCGAAGGTGTCGATTCAATAAACAGCACTATCCAGACCCTTCTCGATTTTGCCCGCAATGAAAAGGTCGAAAAGGAAACGGTCGATCTGCATGCTTATCTCGATAATACCATTAATACCGTAGTAGATGAATTAATGCTTGATGATCCAGAGAAACGTATAAAGCGCGATTTTTCAATCAAAGAAAACATAAATATAGACATCGACCGGCAGCTTTTTAAGCAATCTTTCGGCAACCTGCTCAAAAACGGTCTTGAAGTCGGCGATGGCAGAGCGGTCATCACTATCAGCACTAAAAAGCACCCGCTTGAATTTGCCCAAAAAGAATATTCAGAAAAATTCGGCCTTTCCGCCACCGAGACTATTGTTGAAATACTTATTGAAGATGACGGTCCGGGGATCCCGGATGAACGTATAAAAAGACTATTCTCACCGTTTTACTCAACTAAGGAAAATGGAATTGGCCTGGGCCTTTCTATCGCACTGAAAATAATCAAAGCCCATGGGGGGGATATATCTGTCAAAACCGAAGTCGGGAAAGGCACTATATTTAGAGTTTTAATGCCTGCCGAGGCTTAATATAGAATAGAGGGGTAAAAAATGAAAATAAACATCCTTGTTGTCGACGACGAAAATCTGGCCAATGATTTCTTCTGTGAAACGCTTACCCGCGCCGGATACAATGTCGACTCGGCATTTTCCGGCGAAGAAGCGCTGGGATTGATAAATGACAAGCCTTTCGACATTTTGGTAACCGACTTCAAGATGAAAGGCATAGATGGTATTACTCTCCTTCGGGAAGCCTTAAAAATCCAGCCTGATCTTATCGCCATTATGGTTACAGCTTACGGCACAATAGAAAGCGCTGTTAAGGCTATGAAAATTGGTGCCTATGATTTTCTCCTGAAACCGGTCAGCCCCGAGGCTCTCGAAGTCGTCACCGAAAGAGCCGCCGAGCTTCTCTTCCTGCGGCATGAAAACAAACAACTGCGTTCCGATCTCGCCGATCGCTTCCAGAATATCGTTGGCAAGTCCTCTAAGATGAAACAGGTTTTTGATCTTATTTCCACGACCGCCGGAGCACGCTCCACTGTACTAATCACCGGTGAATCGGGAACCGGAAAAGAGCTTGTCGCCCGTGCCTATCATTACGCCTCAGAACGCAAAGACCAGGCTTTTGTCACGCTAAACTGCGCCGCCCTGCCCGAAAATCTTGTCGAAGCTGAGCTATTCGGTTATGAAAAAGGCTCCTTCACCGGCGCTGTCCGCCAGCACAAAGGTCGCTTCGAAATGGCTCACGGGGGAACGCTGCTACTCGATGAAATCTCCGAAATTCCATTGGGTCTCCAGGCCAAGTTGCTGCGCGTGCTTCAGGAAAAAACTTTCGAGCGTATCGGCTCAACCGCTCCTATAGAAGTCGATGTTAGAATTATCGCCACCTCAAATAAAAATCTTAAACAGGCCATCGCAGAGAAAAAATTCCGCGAGGACCTCTTTTATCGCCTGAATGTTATCCCCATACATATTCCGCCGCTCCGGGAAAGAATGGAAGATATCCCGCTTCTGGCAAATCATTTCGTTGATAAATACAATCAAGAAAACAATAAGCAGATCAAAACGATTGATGAACCTGCCATGCGTATGCTTCTCAAATATCATTGGCCCGGCAATGTCCGCGAGCTCGAAAATTATATCGAACGGGCTGTGGTTACTTCATCGTCGGATACTCTAACCCCCCATGACTTCCCTTCCGAGTTATCACTCGGAAAATTAGCCGATAAAGCCCCCGGTGTCGATGTTGGCATGACTCTCGCCGAGGGAGAAAAGTACCTTATTTTGAAAACGCTTGAAAAATTCGAGGGTAATAAGACCAGAGCGGCTGAAGTTCTCGATGTCACTCCGCGCACAATTCGTAATAAATTGTCCGAATACGAAGTCGACAGCGGTGATTAAATTGCCCTTAAATCCAATCCCTGCTTGAAAATCTGGCCCAAATGCCGATATCTCTAATGATTGGCGGATTATCCGCCTGAGGCTTAAATATTGATTTAAGGTTACCGATTTATGGATATCGCGACAATTGGCGGCTTGATTATTGGGATTGGGGCCGTAGTCGTTTCATTTATTATGGAAGGTGGCAATCTGAACTCGATTGTACAGCCGCCGGCTATGCTGATAGTTATTGGCGGCACAATCGGGGCTACCGTTATTACAACCTCTATCGGGACTATATCGAGAGTCCCGTCATTTCTCAAACTTGCCTTTACCAGCCAACCGCCAAACCCGATGAAAACAATCAACCGAATTGTTTCGCTATCGGAGAAGGCCCGACGCGAAGGTATCCTGGGTCTTGAAGATGACCTGAAGTCGATTCGCAATCCGTTTTTCCGAAAAGGCATCCAGCTCCTTATCGACGGTACCGAAGGCAGTGTTATGAAAAATATCCTCGAAACCGAAATTGCCTATGTCGAAGACCGCCACAAAAAAGGAATTCTGTTTTTCCAGAAAATGGGCGGCTTTTCTCCGACGCTTGGTATTATCGGGACTGTTCTTGGCCTGATTCATACTCTCGGAAGTACCGCCGACGCCGAACGCATGGCCCATGCAATCGCGGGGGCATTTATCGCCACCCTCTGGGGGGTAGCTCTTGCCAATCTGTGCTATCTGCCAATCAGCGATAAACTGAAACTTCGCCATGAAGAAGAACTCGCCAATCTCGACCTGATCATGGAAGGTCTTCTGGCCATCCAATCGGGCGATAATCCCCGGGTTGTTCGCACAAAATTATTATCGTTTATTTCACCCAAAATGCGGACGGGCGGATTATGATGGCACGACGACGTCGCGGCGAAGACAAAGAAAATCTCGAGCGATGGCTCCTTACCTACGCAGACCTCATTACACTCCTGCTCGCTTTCTTCATAGTCATGTACTCGATGTCCCGGATTGACGCCAAAAAATTCGGGAAAATGTCCGAAGCTCTTTCCGGCGCCCTACACGGCGGTCAGGCCGCGATACGTGTCGGTGATGATCTTGGGATGGCGCCCGGTAAAGGAGTATTGAAAGTTGGTCATTTAATGACAATTGGACGCAAAATCCAGGATAAATTTTCAATCATCGATCGTAAACTAGGCCGACCTGAAAATGAAAGACCGGTTTCGACCGAAGTCACTGAGCGCGGTCTTGTAATACATATTATGGAGTCGGCGCTATTTGAATCCGGCTCAGCCGAGCTTCATACCAGGGCTAAAGAAACCCTCGATCTAATCGCAGTAGATTTAACTGATGTCAAAAATCATATCAGAGTCGAAGGTCACACAGACAATTTGCCCATTAGTACCGATAAATTTCCATCGAACTGGGAGCTTTCATCGGCAAGGGCGACCGAGGTCGTAAAATATCTAATCGAGAATCACAGAATTCCGCCGGGTAAAGTCTCCGCATTAGGCTACGGTGAATACAGACCGATTCGTCCCAATAACAATCCCGAAAACCAGGCCAAAAACCGCAGGGTTGATGTTGTCGTGTTGACCCGGGAATTATCAGCCGCCGAACCGACCGGCCTGCTCTATGGAAAAAAATAACCCAAAAAGGAAAAATATTCTATCCATTCGAATAAAATTTTCCTCTAATTATAATCGAACCTAATTCGGCACAAATACCAACCTGTTGTAAATTAGTCAGTTACATCAATAATCAAGTTTTGGCATCGCCCTTGCTTAATAGTCCGACGGGTAATGCTATGTCGAACTTGATAAAAAATACTCTGCTGGACAAGATCGGGGTGCCGATGATGCGCCAGTATCTTAATCTGGCTTCAACCCGGCACAAACTTATTTCAGGAAATATTGCCAATATTTCCACACCCGGTTATCGAAGCAAGGACATTGATTTTCATGGCGAGCTAAAGAAGTTTCTTGACAATAAGGATCATCTTAAAGTCAAGGTCACCCATGAAAATCATATTCCAATCGGGCAGTCGCGCCCGAAAGGACCGGAGTTGATAATAAACAAATCAAGATCCGGAAATGGCATCAATAATGTAGATATTGATAAAGAAGTTGCCAATATGGCGGAAAACCAGATCTACTACACCGCCGGGGCGAGACTTCTTGCCCAAAAATTTGAAGGCATTAAACGAGTAATCAGGAGCAGATAGGGGGATATGATAAATGTCTGGAATATTTAAATCAATTGATATCTCCGCCACCGGGCTGACTCTTCAACGGCGCAAGATGGATGTTGTCGCCGAGAATATTGCCAACGCCGAAACAACCCGGACACCCGAAGGCGGACCTTACCGACGTCAGCGAATACTTGTTTCCGAATCTAAAGAAGATGCTCCATTCCGGACTGTCATGTCAAAAGCTCGTGCAAAGCTGGCCCGAACCCACCCGGGACATATCCCGCTAAAAAGTCACAGCCGGATGACACAAACCGAACTTTCTCAGGTTGAAGGCGAAAAGATTCAGGATTCAGCGTCAGGTTTCAGGCTAATCCATGACCCCGGTCACCCGGACGCCAACGAAGATGGTTTCGTAAGAATGCCGGATATTGAAATTGTCAATGAAATGGTCGATATGATGTCGGCTTCGCGCGCTTACGAGGCCAACACAATGGCGATTCTAAGCGCCAAAGAGATGGCTAAAAACGCAATGGAAATTTAGGTTGTGAGGTAAATAGATATGAAAATCAGCCCAATTGGAATTGATGCCTACCGCCAGGCGAATGAAAAGCCTCAGGTAGAAAACCGTCAGCCGGCTCAAAAAGAGCAGGCCAAAAGAACAGATACTGTTCGCATTCCGGAACGGACACAAAAAACCGGTTCCGACATATCTGTAAAATTGAAACCGGGTAGCTTCTCCGATATGCTCTCCACCGAGGAAAAGCAGGCCCTGGATATTCTATTCGAAAAATACCGTGAGATCGGCGCCAAACAGGCTGCTTACTCGAAAAACGGGCGCGAAGACAAACCTATGACAGGGAATTTTGTGGACGTTAAGTTATGAACGGTAACATTGGAAATGTAAACCGTCTTATACCGGCCTTCCAACAGAAAATAGAAGGCCCCCAGAAGGAAGTTCAGTCCGACGACAAGGCCAGCTTCACCGAGCTTTTTGATCAGGTCTTAAATTCGGTCAACTCCCTGCAAATGGATTCGGCCAAAGCCCAGGAATTATTGGCGACGGGCGATGCTGCCGATCTGCACCAGGTGATGATTGCCGCCGAAGAAGCCGGAATAGCAATGGATTTGCTTTTAGAAATTAGAAACCGGCTGCTCGACGCTTATCAAAATCTGGTACGCATGCCGATGTAGAAAAAAATTGCTTTGTTTTTGCCATTGGAAAGGCGAAAGAATAAATAGGAATTAGGCATGGATTATTTCAAACAGCTCTTTAAGAATATCTCCGAATTCGTAAAGGCAATGTCTCCCAGTCAGGCGATTATGCTTATTGGCGTTATTGCCGGTATCATTGTCGGAGGCCTGGTAGTAACTACCTGGCTGTCAACAGCACATTATTCCACTCTGTACTCAAACCTGGATCCCTCAGAAGCCGGGGAAATTGTCAGTTATTTAAGTGATCAGGGGATCCCGTATGAACTCTCCGGAGGCGGGGGTACGATCTCGATACCATCGGGAGAAGTCTACAAAGTTCGTATCTCACTTGCCGCCGAGGGAATGCCGCGAACAGGAAATATAGGCTATTCGATATTCGATCAATCCAACCTGGGTATGACCGAATTTTTGCAAAATCTAAATTTCCGCCGCGCCCTCGAAGGTGAACTGATGCGGACAATAATGCAGCTCTCCGACGTGCAGGCTGCTCGTGTTCATATCGTAATGCCAAAAGACAGGCTGTTTCGCGAGGAACAAAAAGAGGCTACGGCATCGGTCGTTCTGAAACTTAAAAGACCGGACGGTCTTTCCAAGTCACAGCTTGCCGGTATATCGCATCTGGTTGCATCATCAGTAGAAGGACTAAGGCCGGAAAATATTTCAATTATTGACTACAACGGCAATCTTCTTTCATCTGAAATGAAACAGGATGCTCTGGCCGGATTGTCGTCTTCGCAGCTTGAAGTCAGAAAAAATGTCGAGCAGTACCTCGAAGAAAAAGCCCAGTCAATGCTCGATGGTGTTATCGGGCGGGGCAAGTCTATTGTAAGAGTAACCGCCGAACTCGATTTCCAGCAGGTCGAAAAAACTAATGAAATGTACGATCCCAACTCCGCTGTGGTTCGCAGTCAGGAAAAGATCGATGAATCAAGTACCGTTTCCGATAAGAGCGAGGAAGAGCTTGCTGAAAGTACCGATGAAACATCATCGGAAACCACTGTAACTAACTACGAAATCAATAAAACTGTCGAACATATAGTCAACTCTGTCGGCAATATAAGACGCCTTTCAGTCGCCGTCCTGCTTGACGGTGAATACAAGGAAGTCGAGGGCGAAGGAGGCCAGCAGATTGTTTATGAGCCTCGCCCTCAGGATGAAATCGACCGCATTTCAGCCATTGTTAAAAATGCTGTCGGTTTTGACGCCGATCGAGCCGATCAAATTGAGGTCACAAATCTCGCATTCGATCGATCCTCAATGGAATACGAGCAAGATAAACTGGATATTATATACCAGCAGGAATTTCTATTTGAGATTGCCAAGAATGTCGGAATTGTCCTGCTGATTATCGCGGTCGCACTTTATCTCAGAAAGAAAATCCGCAGGTTGTTTGCTTCCCTGAAACGGTTCCTGCCGCCTGTTAAACCGCCACCTCCGTTAAAACCTGCCAAGCAGCAGGTCCATGAATATGAAGAAGAGGAAGAAGAACTGCCGGAACCTCCAAAAAGAAAACCGCGCCTTGTCGATCAGATGAAAGAACAGACAAAGGATAGGCCGGAAGAAATAACGAAAATTATAAAAACATTGATGGTGGACTAAAATGGCTAAACTGGAATACGATAAACTGACATCGATACAGAAAGCGGCCATCGCTTTGGTGGCCTTCGGCACCGAAGTATCCGCCAACGTCCTTAAAACATTAAGTGACGCTGATGTAGAAAAAATAACAATTGAAATTGCAAACCTGAACGATGTCCCAGCCGAAATTGAGGAAAGAGTCATCGAAGACTGCTATCAAATCTTTATGGCTCGGCAGTATATCACGCAGGGAGGTGTCGATTTTGCCAAGGGAATTTTGGAAAAAGCGGTTGGATCTAAAAAAGCATCCGATATTCTTGCGCGCCTTGAGTCCGCTTTCCGAACCTCCGGATTTAACCTTCTAAAAAATATCGACGCCAAACAATTGGTGAGTTTTCTCCAGAATGAACACCCGCAGACAATCGCTCTAATTCTCTCGCAACTTGCACCGCATCAGTCGGCCGGTGTACTGTCTGAGTTGCCTTCGGAAATGCAGGCCGAGGTCGCTCTCAGGGTTGCTACCATGGAAAAGATATCGCCCGAAATATTAAAGGAACTTGAATCAACGCTCGAAGGTCAGTTTGATGCCTCCGTCGGCGATCTTTCGACATCCGGTGGAGCCAAGACGATGGCTGAAATTCTAAACCTGATTGAAAGCTCCGCCGAGAAAAATATTCTGCAGTCAATCGAAGGTGAAAATCCTGACCTAGCGGCAGAAATTAAAAATATGATGTTCGTCTTTGACGACCTTGTTCTGCTCGATGATCGCTCTATCCAGCGCCTCCTAAAAGAGGTCGAAACCAAGGATCTCTCTATTGCGCTCAAAGCCGCTTCCGACGAAGTTCGCGAAAAGATATACTCAAACGTTTCCGAACGTGTCTCTGTGATGATCAAGGAAGAAATGGAATTCATGGGCCCCATGCGCCTATCCGATGTCGAAGCCGCTCAGCAGAGAATTGTCGAGGCGGTCCGCCAGCTCGAAGAAGAAGGTCAGGTTGTCATCTCCGGCCGCGGCGGCAAGGAGGATGTCATTGTCTAAGCTGGTGCATTCCAAAATTAGCCCCGAGAAGGTTATCATCGGGGAGTACCGTGTTGATCTCGAAAAAGACAAGCAGGCCGAGGAAAATTTGACGGCTGAATTCGTCGATATCGACATTCTGACCACCATTGAAGGACGCAAGCTGGTCCCGATTCAGGACGTCCTGAACATGCTGGAACGGATCAAAAAAGAAAAAGATGAACTTTCCCGCAAAAAATATGATGAAGGGTATAAAAAAGGACATGCTGATGGTCTTGCAAAGGGACATGCGGAAGCACAGGAGGTAATAGATAACTTCAATGGACTTATTAACGATGCTGTCAATCAACGCGAAATCCTTTTCGATGAGGCGCATCAAAAGATCCTTGAACTGGTTATCCAAATAGCAAGAAAAATCACATTTGATGCCGCCCAGATCGATCCCGATGTCACTGCCGGGATAATTGCCGGCACTATTGAAAAACTGGTCGATAAATCCAGCATTAAAGTTAAAGTACATCCCGACCATCTGCCCCTAATAGAACAGCAAATAGATCGCTTTAAAGGCGGTTCGACCGCTATAAAACAGATGACTATCGAACCCGACCGACGTGTCAGATACGGTGGATGTTTCATTGAAACCCCGACCGGCGATATCGACGCTCGTGTCGATTCGCAAATGGAGATTATTGCCGGCGAGTTGGAACAGGGCGAGGAATCTGATGAGTAAAATTCCCTACGACCTCTATCGCGATCGTATCGAACGAGCTGGAACGATCAAGCAGTCCGGACGGGTCGCCCAGGTAATCGGGATGATCATCGAATCGATCGGTCCCGCTGTCTCAGTCGGCGATCTCTGCCAGATAGAAAGCTCAGAATCAAAGGAAAAGACTAAAGCCGAAGTCGTCGGTTTTCGTGACAACAGAATTCTCCTCATGCCGCTCGGAAACATCTCCGGAATAACCCCCGGATCGATCGTCGTCTCAACCGGAGAAAGATTGCGAGTCATTGTTGGCGACCAGCTCATTGGCCGTGTCCTTGGCGGACTTGGCCAGCCTCTCGACGGCAAAGGTGATATCATGAGCGCTTTGCATCGGCCGATTGATGCTGTTCCCATCCAGGCTCTCAAGCGCAGACGTATCACCGAACCGATAAGAACCGGTATCAAAGCCGTCGATCTTATGGCCGCTTGCGGTAAAGGGCAGAGGATGGGCATCTTCGCCGGATCCGGAGTCGGCAAGTCGGTCACTCTGGGTATGATTGCGCGCGGTTCAACAGCCGATGTCAACGTCATCGCGCTTGTTGGTGAACGCGGACGTGAAGTTCGGGAATTCATCGAAAAAGACCTCGGTAAAGAGGGCCTAAAAAGATCGGTCATCATTGCTGTGACTTCCGATCAGCCCGCGCTTATAAGAATCAAAGGTGCGCTTGTCGCTACCACGATCGCAGAATATTTTCGCGATCAAGGCAAAGATGTCATGCTTCTAATGGATTCGGTTACAAGAATAGCAATTGCTCAACGCGAAATTGGCCTCGCTGCCGGTGAACCGCCGGCTACCAAAGGATATACACCATCGGTTTTCGCCATGCTGCCGCGTCTGCTCGAAAGAGCCGGCAACAGCAGTACCGGTTCGATTACCGGGCTTTATACAGTTTTGGTCGAGGGTGACGATTTCAACGAGCCGATCTCCGATGCCGTCCGCTCAATCCTTGACGGCCACGTCTCCCTGTCACGTCGTCTGGCGTCCATGAACCAGTACCCGGCCGTTGATGTCCTTGATTCTATCAGTCGTCTGATGGTCGATATCTGTACGCCGGAGCATATTGATCTGGCTGCCAAGACTCGACAAATAGTTGCCACCTATCGTGAAAATGAGGACTTGATCAATATTGGCGCTTATGTCAAAGGCTCCTCGCCTAAAATCGACAACGCCATATCCAAAATCGATAATTTAAATCAATTTTTCAGACAGGGAATTATGGAAAAATGCGATTTTGAAAGCTCATTTAATGATCTAAAAGCAATAATAGGCGCTGATAAGGCGGATTCTAATGAAGAAGTTCAGTTATCGTCTGGAACCGCTGCTCCGGCTTCGTGAACACGAGGAAAAGGAGAAGCAGAAAGAACTGGCCCTGGCGCAGAAAAAGGTTCTCGATCAGGAAAGTGAAATTCAGGATATAGTCGATAATCGGCTTTCTACCCAGAGCGAACAGCGATCATATATGAAAGGCAGAATCAATACCCTGCTTCTCACTCAATACTCGCGTTATTATACTCGTCTCAAAAAAGATGAACTCAAGGGGTACGAAATCCTCAAAATTCATAAAGAAGACCGCCAGAAAAGGCAAAATGAACTAATTGAAGCCACGAAGAAGAAAAAAATATACGAGAAACTCAAAGAACGCCGTCAGGAAAAATATTACGCCGAACTAAAACTGCTTGAACAAAAAGAGCAGGATGAAATCGCCTCCATGATGATTCAGCATAAAAAAAGCTCCCGAACATGATCCGGGAGCCTGCGGATGACAGGTGTTAATCCGTACAATTAACACCCTATTTTAATAAAGTCATTTTTCTGCTCTGGCTGAATTCTCCGGCCTTTATCTGATAAAAATAAATCCCCGAAGATAATTTATAGCCGCCATCATCTCGACCATCAAATGTAATAATATGCGAACCGGCCGGAAGATTTTCATCTATCAGCGTTCGCGCCTTCTGACCGAGAATATTATAAACGTTCAAAGTAACATGGGTCGAGCGCGGCAGATCGAAAGATATATCCGTCGTCGGATTAAACGGATTAGGTGTATTCTGATTTAAGGCAAAATCGTCCGGGATAATAAAATCATCATCTTCATCGCCCACATCGGTAGCCGTCCTGACATATACGTAACTGTCATTGAAGTACGGCGTAAATGTATCCGGCTCAGACGAAATAAATTCGAGCGATTGTATTCCTAAATAGCTGGCGGTATCTATATTGATTAATTCTCCCTCACTTCCGGCATTAATCTGAAATTGCACACGCGCCAGAGTTCCCGTCCCGGTCTCGAGTGGTGTCGATTCATTCCAGGTAAGAGTAAGCAGAACCTGGCCGAGAGAATTATTAACAGATTCCACTCGAGTCTTTGATGACTGTCCGCGCAACCCGGTATAAACTGTGTTGGCATAAGTCAGATAATCTGAATCGTAGGAAAGAGGTATATTTATTTTTTCAATATTATCTTCATTGTACACATTGATAGGGACCTCGACCAATGCCCCGGCTTCGCCGCTTACACTATCAACCCAGACTGAATCGAAATTGGGTGGAGGTTCTAAAACCGTAATTTTACCAGGAACAAACTGGGGTTTAATCCCTGTCGTTGCCGCTGAATCTGCAAATAATGTATAAACCGGAAGGGGAGGCCACCACCTTGTCGTATCAATTACAATCGTTTCTCCTACAGCAGCATTTTTTACGGTAAATTCAAGCTTACACATCTGGCCGCTGCCGGCAGGAATGAACGTATCAAAATCGGCCAGCCAGAGATGCACCTTATCCAACGAATGACGGAACACTATATTGTTGGTTTCTGATCCAAGATATTCCAGGCGGGTTCCTGCAAGGGAAAATGTGTCAACCTCTATATAATTGGTATCATAGGTCAGGACAATTTCGACCGCCGAAAGAGTCTCGTCATTATAAAAATAGACCGGGAGTATTACTCCGCCCTGTGGAACTGTCGCGATTGAATCGATACGGACAGTATCGGCAATACCGGGATCAGCGTACGTCGGCATGACCATCAAAGTAAAAATAATCAATAGTAGTAATTTCATTTTCATAGGTATCCCTCGCTTCCTTCAAGCTTGTTATGAGCAAATCCGATGCAAAGTTTAAATAATATTAACAAGCTTCCCGCGAGAAATCCCTTAATTGGGGTAACTTCTTATGCAGTAAGAACTAATTAGTAAATAATATAAAGACTTATTTCAATTGACGCAAGTATTTTCGGGCGAGTTAAAACTGAATATGAAAAATAATGCATATAAACCTAAGAAATAATTCCTACTTATAAGAATCCAACCGGGAAACCTTTGGCCATTTCAAACGGAAATAATTTCCTTTTAACCCCTGACTTCAAATAAACCACGGGCTTTCAAGCATCTTCTAAGATTCTGTAATATAATAACTTATACAATATTATCACGCCCATTTTGATGTTGGCACATCCATTGCCTAATGATTATTCGGAGATATATAATTATGATTAAAGGACTTTACAAATCAGCATCGGCGATGATTCCCCGCATTAAAGAGCAGGAAGCTATCGCCAATAATCTGGCCAACGCCGCCACGCCCGGATATAAAAAGGATATGATTTTCACCGAGGAGCTTTCCCGGGCGAAGATGAGACAGGTCCCACAAAAATCGGACTGGCAAACACCTATGATCGATCAGGTCTATACCGAATACGAACAGGGGGGACTTGACCGGACCGGGAATCCATTGGATATCGCTATTGAAGGAAACGGCTTTTTCGTTTTCCTTAATCAGGAAGGCGATCAAATTCTTTCTCGCGCCGGAAATCTTCAGGTCAGCCCGGAAGGTTTATTAATCAATTCCAGCGGAGATTTACTTATCGGTGATGGTGGTCCGATTAATGTCGGCAACGGCACCGTTTCGATAACAGAAGCAGGGCAGATAGAGGTCGATGGTGATGCCGTCGCTCAAATTCAGGTGGCCGATGTCCCGAAAAGAAATGAACTCGAAAAAGTCGGCAAAACAGGATTTATGATTCCTCAGGGAATTGAACTCGGAGCCGCAGTCGATTTCACGATTCGTCAGGGATATCTCGAATCATCGAATGTCGAAGTAATCAAAGAAATGGTAGAAATGATTGTCTCATTCCGCAATTACGAAGCGGATGCTCAATCGATAAAAGCCCAGGATGATACCCTTGAGAAACTTCTCAACAATGTTGGGCGATGAAAATTGGAATTTGAATAATGGAGAATAAGCTATGTTAAAAGCCATGCGATCCGCGTCGTCGGGTATGATTGCCCAGCAGATGAATGTGGACAACATAGCCAATAATCTGGCCAACGTGGCAACCACCGGCTTCAAGCGAAGTAAGGTCGAGTTTCAGGATGTTCTTTATCAGAATTACCGCAAAGCCGGAACGCAGACCGCTATAGGATCCGAAGTTCCGGCCAACCTGGCCATTGGTTATGGAACAAGAGCTGTCGCTACCGTTCGCGAATTTTCGGTCGGTGATTTCCAAAATACCGGTAACCCGCTTGATATGGCCATTTCCGGCAATGGTTTCTTTCAGATTCAGATGCCGGATGGTACAACCGGATACACTCGTGACGGCGCTTTCAAACTTTCTGCCGAGGGGCAGCTGGTTACCGCCGACGGATTCTATCTTCAACCCGAAATTACTGTACCTGAAGATGCCACGGCCATACATGTCGGCCTCGATGGTACGATATCGGTCATGATTGTCGGCAGTGAAGAATCTCAGGATATCGGCCAGGTTGAGCTGGCCCGCTTTGTTAATCCGGGCGGATTAGCCGCCGTCGGCCATAATTTGTTCACGCAGACCGGGGCTTCAGGAAATCCGATTATCGCTACTCCGGGCACCGAGGGCATGGGCAAAATCGATCAGGGTTATATCGAACTCTCCAATGTCAAAGTGGTCGATGAAATGGTCAATATGATTGTCGCCCAGAGAGCCTATGAATTGAACTCGAAGGTTATAAAGACCTCAGAAGATATGATGCAAATTTCCAACAACCTGAAAAGGTAGGGATAAGTAATGTATAACGGCAAATGGATTTGTCTGGCACTTTTTATAATCATTATTTTGATATTTGTCCCTGTTCGGGCAGATCAGGATCTTGATTCAAAAATTATCGAAGCGGTATCGGAATACTACGCACTCGATAAAATTACGACCGAAGTAGAAATCAGAAAAAACTACATCGAGATCGATCCGGAAAAATTTGACAGTCTCAGTATAGAACCTCTGACCAGGGGTGAGCCGAGCGGTCTTTTAGTTCTTCTCGTGAAGCTGTACGATAAAGGAAAAGAAGTAGAAAAGGGGCAGATTAGAGTCCGAATCAGTCACTTCGACCAGGTCCTGGTCACGGCCGATAAAATCCTTCGTAACGAAAAAATAACGCCGGCGCATCTCAAAAGAGAACGCCGTGAAGTCACATACTTGACCAATAAACCGGTCGTCGATCCCGACGATTACCTCAACTGCAGGGCAAAGAAAAATATTAATATGGGCGAGATTGTAACTACCGATCTCATAGAAAATATCCCGCTTCTAAATCCGGGCGAAAAAGTCAACATCATTTATGAAGGAACGGGCTTTCAAATTTCTACGCGCGGTGTCGTTCTCGAAGACGGTTACCCCGGAGAAGTAATCAGGGTAAAAAACAGTGAATCGAATAAAGTAATCGCATGTACTGTCATGGATGAAGAAACAGTGCACATATCACATTGAGGTGAGTCATGAATTTGCGAAAAATATTATTTTTTACATTATTTCTTGTCCTTCTGCCGTTTACAATCCGGCTCTTTGCCGGTGATTTCGGTCAGTCCCAGTCATTGTTTACCGATATCAAGGCACACCAGGTAGGGGATATTTTAACAGTCAATATTTACGAAGATACCCGCGCCTCGACCCAGGCTGAAACCAAAGCCGAAAAATCGGGATCCTTCAGCACCAGTGGGGGACCGGGTAGCGGGACATTGAGCTTCCTGCCGCTTTTTGGCGTCAGTGGTGAACATGAAAGCGATTACGAAGGCAAAGGCGAAAACCGGCGCAACCAGACTATCCGTGCCCGGATGTCCGTTACCGTCGTGTCCGTTAAAGAAAACGGCGACCTCGTCATCCGCGGAAGTCGTACTATCGGAATCGGCAAGGATAAAGAGTCAATTATATTATCGGGTACGGTTCGCTCCAAAGATATCAAGCCCAATAATACAATCGAATCATACCTCATCGCCGACGCCGAGATAAGCTACACCGGCAAAGGTGCGGCCTCTACTGCCGCCCGTCCGGGAATTCTCATGCGTTTTCTCAACTGGCTGTTTTAGGAGGCAACTATGCGTTCCTTTGCAAATATAAAAATAGCGTTTCCGGCAATCCTCATCCCTCTGGCTATGGTAATATTGACTTTCCTCGTTCCCGACGCCGAGTCCGCATCCCGGATTAAAGATCTGGCGCGGATTCATACGGATAATGAAATAGACCTCATCGGCTACGGTCTCGTTATCGGGCTCGATGGAACCGGTGATGGTAAAGGGGCCCAGTTTACTGTCCAGTCACTGGCTAACATGATTGAGCGTATGGGTTTAACTGTCGATGTCAATCAGCTTAAGGTGAAAAATGTCGCCGCTGTTATGGTAACTTCCAAGGTTTCTTCGAAACACCGCGTCGGCGATCGCATTGATGTCCTCGTGTCATCGGTCGGAGATGCTTCCTCTCTTCAGGGAGGAACGCTCCTTATGACACCGCTCTCTTCGATAAGCGGCGATGTCTACGCTCTTGCGCAGGGACCAATTTCCATTGGGGGATTCAATGTTCAAGTGGATGAAGGTAACCGTATCATAAATAATTACACATTGGTAGGGCGTGTCCCCAATGGGGCCAAAGTATCCCGCCAGGTAATGAAAACTACCGACGATAAAGATGTTCTTTTAATCCTTCGTTCGCCCGATCATATGACAGCGACCCGCATAACTCAAAAAATCAATATCAAATATGGACTGACCGCCTATACCGAAGATGCTTCCACAGTAAGAATCATCGTTCCCGATTCTCTCAATTATCCCAATGAACGCTCCGCCTTTATCGCTGATATTGGAAGTATGTCGGTTCGGCCTGACAGCCCGGCACGGGTTGTTATAAACGAGCGCACCGGCACTATTGTCGCCGGGGAAAATGTCTCGATCGCGCCGGTCGCCATCGCGCACGGAAATATTACTGTCAATGTAAAATCTTATCCCCAGGTTTCGCAGCCGGAACCCTTTTCGATGGGTGAAACGGTGGTTACCTCGGAGTATCAACTCGGCGTCGATAATGAACCGGCCCGTGTAGTGCAAATAGATGAAACCGTCTCGCTGGCTGATATCGCCAACGCCCTCAATATGATTGGCGCAACCCCGCGGGATATAATAGCCATTTTTGAAGCCCTTAAACAGGCCGGAGCCTTAAGAGCCGAACTGATAATAATCTAAAAGACTATGAGTGCCGTAAATGCAATAAATACTGTTGCCCTACGCGGTGGACAGTCAATCGAGTTGAAAAAGCCACAATCTCTCGAGGCCCAGAAAGAGAAACTCATGAAAGCTGCCAAAGAGATGGAATCGGTATTTCTTTATCAGCTCATAAAAACCATGCGAAAGACTGTTCCGGAAAGCGGCTTTAGTGCCCAGGGCGGTTTCGGCGGCGGTATGGGCAAAGACGTCTATACCCAGATGTTCGACCAGGAGATCGCGGTAAAAATGTCCGGTCACGGCGATCGCTCGATCGCATCGATGCTTTACCGTGAAATGGAAAACATTCTCGAAAAACAGCACGGCATAGTTGATAAGGCCGAAATGAATTTCGAACTCCCGATCCGCTCGAACAATTTCCACAATATTAATCGGAGCGAACTGCGTCCCCGGTTTGAACCGGATTATCATGATAAAAAGACAAATGACCCGATATCGAAATTCGATAATCAGATAGACCGCGCCGCCAAAAAATATCGTCTCAGTCCGGAACTTATTAAATCAGTTATCAAAGCAGAATCAAATGGCGATCCCAACGCCGTTTCTTCGGCCGGTGCGAAAGGACTGATGCAGCTTGCCGACACAACCGCCTCCGATATGGGCGTTACCGATGTTTTCGATACGACACAGAATATCGATGGCGGCTCAAAATATTTAAGAAAAATGATCGATCGCTTCGGCGATCTGAAAACCGCGCTGGCGGCATACAATGCCGGCCCCGCGACTGTCGATAAATACGGCGGCATCCCGCCCTACCGCGAAACACAAAACTATATCAGGTCGATTCTAAAGGATCTTACTGGTCAATTGCGGTCGGGGCGAGGTTCAGCCGATTAAAGAGAATTTTTAGAATGCCGAACTTAATGAATGAAAATAGTTCAAATTCTGAACTTGTTATGGGACTCATCGAAGTCCTTGAACAGGAAGCATCCCTGTTTGAAACATTTTTGGAGCTACTCGAAAGACAACAACGGGCGCTGGTTCAGAATGACCTTGAGTTGCTAAACAGCATAACCGAGGAGCAAAGAGAAAAAGTTATACTGAGCGGAATCCTGAACAAAAAAAGATTGAAACTCATTGATGAACTAACTGCTCAGAATAGCATCGCCGGCGACTTGACTATCTCCAAATTAATCGAGTCGGTCGAATCAGGTCAGGCGACAACATTGGAAAGATTGCGCGAAACGATTCAGGATCTTTATGAAAAAATAGGCAATGTCAAAACGCAAAATGCCTTCCTGATTCAAAAATCGCGCGAAAATATAATAAAAACAGTGGAATTGTTAGGAAGCATAAAAACTCCCAAGGGAAATTACCAGGGAAAAGGAAACAGGGGGCCGCAATCGAATAGTTTGGCCCTTGATCGGAGAGCCTGATGTCTGGATTATTCAATGGATTGGAAATCGGCAAAAGGGCGCTGGCGACAAGTCAGCTCTGGCTGAATACAATCGGCCACAACATCGCCAATGTCAACACGCCGGGATATACTCGGCAGAGAGTAAATATAACATCAACATACCCTTTACGCCACAAGGTCGGCCCCGTTGGAACCGGTGTCACTGCCGTTAATATCGAACATATGCGGGACCTCTTTTTAAACAACCAGTTCCGCAACGAAAACACATCACTCGGCAATTGGTCGGCGATCTCGAAAACTGTATCGCAGATCGAAAACCTTTTTAATGAACCGAATGATAACTCACTCGGCGATTTGATTAATACCTTCTGGGACACCTGGGGGGAATTTGCCAGCAGTACCGATCCCGATACGGTTCGTGATACACTGCGCACTAACACCAATAACTTAACCAGCGCTTTTCATCGCATTTATAATGAAATCGTCGATCTGAAAAAATCGGTCAATGCTGATATAGAGTTGTCTATCGCACAGATAAACACCTATACAACTGAGATCGCCTCGCTTAACAGGCAAATCAGTCATACTGAGCTTGGCATTGAAAAAGCAAATGACCTCCGCGATCAGCGCGACCTGCTCATAGACAAATTATCGCAATATGTCAACGTCAATGTCGTTGAGCAGAATAATGGCACCGCTACCGTATTGATCGGAGCCCTAACTATCGTAGAGGGCAACCATTCCTTTAATCTTGACACGATCAAATCTCGTTCCGGTTCGGTTGCTATTAATGAAATTGTATGGGAAGGTTCAAAAAGTCCGATTAAAATCACGGATGGAGAGTTGAAAGGACTGCTCGATACACGCGATGAAATTATACCTGATTACCTGGCTTCGCTCGATGAAATCGCTCAAACCATCGTGACCAATGTTAATGAACTCCACCGCACCGGGTACAATCCGGCCGGGGATACCGGGATCAATTTCTTTGACCCCGAAGGATTATCAGCTGAGAATATCAGCCTTTCTGATGATATACAGAACAATTCATTTAATATAGCTGCAGCCATCGATATCGATGCACCGGGTGACAACCGGAATGCTCTGGCTATTGCCGACTTGAAACATGCCCGTTTGATGAAAAAAGACACTATTACGATTGCAGGGTATTATCAGTCGTTTGTTGGTGCTATGGGCGTCGAGGTCAGTCAGGCGAATAATCTGCAAAACAGCTATAAACTGCTCGTGGAACAATTAGAAAATTCCCGGCAGTCGGTTCAGGGGGTTTCACTTGATGAAGAAATGGCCCAGATGATTAAGTATCAGCATGCGTACGATGCCGCCGCAAGGGTGATTACATCCATGGATCAGGCGCTGAGTACGGTTATCAAAGATATGGGAATCGTTGGGCGATAAAAAGAAAATAATTACTAATTAAACATACCACGGAGGGTGTTTTGCTCATTTTGACAAGGAAGTTGGGTGAATCGATTACCATCGGTGATGATATAAAAGTCACCGTGCTTGGCGTTTTCGGGCGGCAGGTAAGGATCGGTATCGACGCACCGGAACAAGTGGTGGTACACCGCGAGGAAATTTATGTCAAGGTTCAGCAGGAAAATAAAAAGGCCGCTAAGTCGGTTAAATCCGATCTGGCCGGCGTTATGAAATTGCTGAAGGACAAAATCACGGGAGAAACTGGCAAAAAGGAAAAACCGCCCGATATCAAGTACAAAAAGGACAAAAAGCCGAAAAAAAATGGCGGAAAATCAAATCAAAAAGGGGCTGAATAATAATGTTCTGGAAAAAAAATAAGGACAAAGATAATACTTCCGGTGATAATGATATAGAGCAATCTAACCGGGAAAGTGAAAACAATGAAAATAATAAGACTGGATTTTTTGATCGACTGCTGAAAAACGGCAGCGATAGCGAATTTGTCTATTACGATGAGTAAAAAGCCATGAGAGTTACTAATCAAATGATCGCAAACCAGGTTTTTCACAACCTGGGTCGATCGCTCGACCGGTTTATGACGCTTCAGGCGCAGATGTCCTCCGGGAGAAAAATTATTCGTCCGTCGGATGATCCTATCGGTACTCAGAAAGATCTCAGGTACCGTCAGATTCTATCCGAAATCGGACAGTATAAGAAAAATATTTCATCCTCGGTGAACCTTATGTCGACTTATGATACAACTCTGGGTAATATCAGCAACAAACTTTCGTCAGCTTTCGAAGCGGCTATCGGTTTTGCCGATGATACCTCAGAGTCCGTATCGGCTGTTCATAGCGAAGTCGAATCACTCTACCAGGAAATATTAACATCGATAAATTACAAACTGGAAGGACGATACATATATTCCGGATTCAAAACTGATACCGAACCTATTCTGGCCAGCTCCAACGGTGTGGAATATCTTGGCGATAACGGAGACTTTCAGGTACAAATCCAATCCGGAACCAAGGTCAGCGTCAATATGATTGGCTCCGAGGTTTTGCTCGATCAGTTGAAAATCCTCGGTGAAGATCATGATATCGAGGTCGGCGTTAATGCCAGCACGCCTCTGGCCGAATTGAATATGAGTGGCGGAATTGACCAGGCGCCCGGCATATTCGTCATTACCGATAATAATCTGGGCATCAGCGTCAATGTCGATATCAGTGGCATGACCACCGTTGGCGATCTGTTTGATCCAGCAACGGGCGTAACCGCTCAGCTGGCTGCCGGAGGTATAAATAATCTAACCCTTGAATATGGCGACGAAGGGCACAATCTTAAACTGGCCGCGACTAGTAACGGCCTTATATCGGATAACACTCCGCTATCGAACTTGAATAACGGCGCCGGCCTTAATTTTTTCGAAAGCAAAATTAGCATACATGATGCATCCTATGGAATAAATCTCGAAGTGGATTTATCCGGAGCAGCCACCATCGGCGACGTTCGCGCCGCTCTTGATGCCGCTTTGGCTCCGCACGGTGTATCGACCGCGATAAACGCCGCGGGCACCGGAATAGATATAATCGATCCTAACGGCCCGCCCCCTCTGGGCCTTATTGTCGAAGATATCGGGTCCGGCACAATTGCCTCCGACCTTGGAATTGACGGCGAAGTAAATGACCGCCTGTTTGGCGATGACCTTAATCCAGCAATGGATTGGGTTGTTGAAGAATCGGCACCCGGGGAAACTACCGCTGCTGATTTAGGCCTAAACGGCACTTTTGAGTTCGCGCGAGTCGGTGAAAACCTTAATCCGCTTCTTACTTTGAATACCGAGATTTCCGTTCTAAAATACGGAAAGAATCTCGATCTGGGCGAAATTAAAATTTCTCAAGGGTCACGAACCGCCTATGTTGATTTAAGTAATCCTGCATATACAACTGTCAGTGATCTGATAGACGCCCTCAATAACCTCGGTTTGGATATTGAAGCTTCAATAAATGACGCCCAGACAGGCATTCAAGTCGTTCCGACGATCGATTCGCAATCTCTGAAGATCGAAGAAGTCGGCGACGGCCGGGCCGCCCATCAATTGGGCATATTTGGTTCGCCGGATGTCATGGGTTCGATGCTGATCCTCCTTGATGCTATGAATTCCGAAGACCGCGATACGGCTCGTGAAATGATCGACAATATCGACCTCGGTCTGACCTCGATTCTGAATCGTCGCGCCGAAGTGGGATCAATCGTTAACCGGCTCGAAACAACCGATTCGCAGTTGAGCGATCTCGATTACAGCTTTACCAAGCTCTTGAGTGAAACAGAAGATGCCGACTTGACCAAATTAGTCTCGGATCTCGCTATGCAGGAAAACAGCTATCGGGCGGCGCTTATTGCATCATCAAAAATAATACAACCGTCTCTTATGGACTTTTTAAGATAGCAATAGGATAACCATAAAGGGGTAATAGATGACTATATCCACAATCAGATTTGGAGAACTGGAAATTCCCGAGGATAAGATTATAACAATGCCGAAGCCGGTCCTCGGATTCGAAAGATTGAAAAGATACTGTATTATCGAAAGGGAAGACTGTGAGCCGTTTCTTTGGTTCCAGGCTGTCGATGATCCGGCCGTTGCCTTTATCGTCGTCAATCCGATACTTTTCTATCCCGACTATCATATTGAAGTCAACCCGCGCGAGCTCGATGAAATTAAAATTCGCGATGTTAAAACGGTTGAAACCTATGCTATCGTGACTATACCGTCGAATCCGCAGAAAATCAGTATCAACCTTCAGGGTCCAATACTGATCAACACCGAGACCAGGCTTGCCAAACAACTTGTCCTGGTAAACAGCGATTATCGAATCAAGCATTACATTGTCAGGTCTACCGAAGGAATGCCCGAAACGATAACCACAAGAGAGGAAGAACCTGCCTTAACTACATAGGATATTATGGCACGTAAAACCAGATCCAAGAGTACCAAAAAGACGTCCGGCAAAAAATATTCTAAAAAACCGGTCGGCAATACAAAATCTGAAAATACAAGGCTATCCGGAATCGACAAGATCATCTCACAGGCCAGAGAGTTATACAATAATAAAAATGTCAAAGAGACAATCAGCCTGCTTGATAAAATTGATAAAGATTCCCACTTTAAAAATGATAATCAAAAACTGGAATATTACCGCCTTTTATCGTTTACGCTGGCCAATGATAACGACCTTGTTAAAGCCGAAAAAGCCGCCAAAGAGGGGCTGAAAATAAGTCCTGACGACCCCGATTTCTATTTCGCACTGGCCTTTACATCCACAGCCTATAATGACTATGAAAACTGCATAAAAAGCGGAGAAAAGTTTCTTGAAATATATAAAAAGAACAAGAAGCTATTTTCAAAAGGCGGAAAATACCTATGCACAGGGCACATACATCTGCTCTATAATTATATTGGTGTCGCCTATAAAGCGCTAAAAAAATTCGATAAGGCGGAAGACTCCTTCAAAGAATCCATAAAAGTTCAGCCCGCATTCGATCACGCTTATCTAAATCTTGCCGTAATGTACCAAAACCTCGGCAGAATAGAAGAGGGCAAAAAGATTGTTGCTGACGGCCTAAAAAATGCTTCCCAGGTTCAGGAATTACGACTGCTCGAAAAATCACTGAAAAACCATGCCTCTGTCAGCGCCTGTATGATCGTTAAGAATGAAGAAGAACTCCTGCCCAACTGCCTTGAATCGATGCGAAGCTGGATCGATGAAATAATAATTGTCGATACCGGGTCGACCGATCGAACAGTTGAAATAGCAAAAGAGTACGGCGCCAAAGTTTATTACCAGGAATGGGAAGGCAATTTTTCCAAGCATAGAAACTTCTCTCTTTCCCACGCCACTAAAGACTGGATATTCGTTATTGACGCCGATGAGGAATTCGTCACTGACGATTTACCCCGGCTCCGTAAAGCTTTAAACCAGGATAAATACAGCCTTATATCTGTCGACGTATACAATGTCGATAAAAATTCCGGTGAATGTTCTTCTTCCTTGACATCGCCTCGTTTTTTTAGAAGCGAAAAGGGTTATCGGTACGACGGCATCGTACACAACCAATTAAAATACGATGATAATGAGATCATCCTCCGCTCCAGTGTAAAATTAAAGCACTACGGTTATAATCTATCTCCGGAAAAAATGGAGAAAAAAATCGAACGCTCCAAAGCTTTGCTCGAAAAGCAGCTCGAAGAAGATCCCAATAACGAATTTACACATTTCAACTATGCCCAGCTACTCCGAAGCAGCGCCAAGATGGCCAGTATCGAACTAGCTGAAGCGATTTTGAAACATTCAACACGCGCTGTCGAACTGTGCAAAAACAGCTCTCACAAAGTCATGCACATTCAGTTGCAATCGATGCTCCAGCAAGTATCGGCCCTCAATGCCCTGAAAAGGTACGAAGAATCGGAAAAGATAATCCAGGAAGCACTCGAGATAAAGCCCGATTATCTTGATGCTCTTTTCATGCTGGGTGAAACGCTGGTCCATCAGAAGAGATATGAGGAGTCTGAAGAAGCCTTCAAAAAGTATATTGAAGTTCAGTCTGAATATGATATGCTTGAAGAAAAGCTGACTATGATTCAGCTTTTCCTTTTGGCCCGCCACAAAGCTTACCACTGGCTGGCCGTAATAAGGGAGATGCAAAACGACTTGACCGGCGCCGAGCATTATTATCTGAAAACTCTCAAAGAACAGGAACCTTACCGGGAAACATATCTTAAACTCGCCAATATATACTTGGTCCGAAATGAACCGGATAAGGCCTATGAATATCTTGAAAAAGAAATCGCCGCCAACTCCGAATCGGCCCACGCGCATATTTTGTATGCTGAATATTATCTTCAGAAAAACAACCAATCGGTCGCAATGAAACATCTCCAAAAAGCCGACGAGATGACCACGAAAAACACATCTATCCTCAGGCGGGCCGCCCAAAACTGGACCAAACTTGAAAAATTCGATATGGCGGTTAAAGTCCTTGAAAAAGCCAGGGGGGTTAATCCGGAATCCCCGGCCGTATTGAAACAACTCGGAGAAGTTTACTATGACACAAATAAATTCGAATTATGCGCCGGATGCTACAGTAAATATCTCGAAATTGGCGATCCTCAGGTAAACATTTCGGTCGATTTGGCTAATTGTTATTTCAAACTTGGGAAATTCACCGAAGCCGAAGAAATATATCAAAATGTCCTGGACAGCTCCGATATCCCGGCCGCAACTTTCAGAAACCTTGGATTGACGAAATTTCATCTGAATAAATTTGAAGAAGCAGTAACTTATTTGAAAAAATACAGCGAAATTGCCCCGGACGATATTCAGATTACTCTTGCTATTGGCGGTATTCTGGCCCAGAATAAACATCATGCCGAGGCCATTCCCTACTATGAGAAATATTTGACATCCGATCCGCACAATATCGAGGCCCTTTTTGGGATTTCCGAATGTTATTTGAATTTGGGGCATATTGATTCCGCTGCAATAGGTTATCGACAAATTCTCCAGATCAAGAGTGATTTCAAGCCCGCAATATCCCGATTGGCCGAAATTGAAACAGCCGGTTCACCGGCATAAATCCTTGAAAGACTAAGGAAAAGTTTGTCCCTGTATTGGGTTCGGGCTAATAAAGTTTTCCTGTCGAATGCCGATTTAAATACCAAGTAAAACGGCAGAGAAAAATTAATTAATATGCTAAAAGAACAGCTAAAGTGAATCAGATTTCAAAAAGGAGGTGCGTAAGAGGAAAGATAAGTCGTTTTATTTCTTTTCTTAAATAGGAATTAGTGACATCGGAGGTTTGCCCGAAAGAGGGCTTAACCGTCTTATCCGGGGCAAGGATGTCCCGCTAAGATTCAAGGAGGAATTAATCGATGGCACTACGTATTAACAACAATATTGCTGCGATTAATGCGCACCGGAACCTGGTCAACACCACGATGAATCTTTCCAAATCAATGGAAAAGCTCTCATCGGGTTACCGAATCAACCGCGCCGCCGATAACCCGGCCGGTTTGGTGATTTCCGAGCAGTTCCGCGCGCAGATTGCCGGTTTGAATCAGGCTATCAATAACTCAGAAGGTAGCATTAATATGATTCAGACGGCTGAAGGTGCTCTCAACGAAATCAACAACCTGCTGGTTTCAATGAGAGAATTGGCTATTCACGCCGCTAACGAAGGTTTCAATGATACTGCTCAGCTCGAAGCTGACCAGGCTGAAATCGACAACGCGATCAAGACTATCGATCGTATCGCTGCCAACACCCAGTTCGGAACCAAGCTTCTGCTTGATGGTACCAAGGCCAATATCGCCACCATTACCAGTTCCAACTCCGTTGGCTTAACCGTCCGTGAATCCTATCTGAGCACCGGTGATCATTCGGTTACCGCTCAGAAGGTTTCCGACTCATCTGCGACCATTAACACCACTTCATATGGTCTTGATGTCAACTCTTCGGTTACTCCGAGCAATCTGACCGAAGGCATTCATAATATCGATGTTATTCAAGCTTCCTCTGGTGCTTCCAAGCTTACGAGCAAGGTAAATATCTATGATGCCTGGAATAACGCTCTCGAATTTGGTGCCGCTACGGCCGAAGCTATCATAAGCTCTGCCGCTACCATCAATGGTGCTGCTACCGATCAGCACAAGGGAACCTATGCCGTCAAGCTGAACTTCCAGCAGGATGGTGAATCCCCGACCGGTTGGCAGGAAGTTACCGTTGACGTTACTGCCACCATGACCGAAGCTGAATTTGTTCAGGCCTGGAACGACGAAATCCTTGCAAATGCTGAATTGCAGGGCCGCGTAGTTGCTACCCAGACAGCTAACGGGACCTTCCAGTTCCGTACTGTCAACCAGGGTTCCAATTACTCAGTCGCCGTTTCAGACTTCAGCTATACCGGCGCCGGCGCGGCCATTTTCACCATGGCTGATTCAGATGCCCGCGGTGTGGCTAAGAATGAATTCTCGATTGATATCGACGTTGCCAAGACCACCGTTGGTCATGCTACCATTACGGTTACCGCCGGTACCTATGACTCCATAGGCAAACTGGTTGGAACCCTTCAGGGTCTCGTTCAGGTCTCGCACGGGACTGTCGAAGGTAGTGGAGTTGGCACTGTTGAAAATATTGTCGTTGCCCAGGATGGCGATGACAGGATCAGCTTTACCCTTCGCGATGAAGGTAGTGATTACAGTCTTCAGGTTGAATCGCAGTCAGAGGATTCAACTCTTAAGGCTCTCGGCCTTACCGCCGATCAGACCGAAATCACTGGTACCGATGCTCTGGTCGCCTTTGATAACTATACCAACACGATTTCATCAGTAGATTATGGCAGCACACAGAACGTCGTTCTGTATAATGCCGCTGCCGATGATTCGTCACGTGGTTCGGTCGGTATGACCGTATCAAAAGCTTCTCAGGGTGTTAACCTTGGTAACATGCTGCTTGATGTCAGTGCGGCCCGCTTTGATGTCCGTCTCGACTCAGGCCCGGCTACCACTGTAACCGCCGGCATCGATACTCTCATTTACAATGCCGCTCGGACCGAATCAATCAAGGTTAAACTCGATTTGACCGCCAATAGTGGCAGTGAAACCATCAGCAACACCGACCAGTCACTCGTCTTCCAGATTGGTGCTAATGTCGGTCAGACGGCCAATATCAGTCTTCCGAATATGGCTGCTTCCGCTCTTGGTAAGAGCCTCAGCGGCAACATGTTCAACTCACTGGCTGCAATCGATGTCATGACTCCGGAAGGTGCTCAGGATGCCCAGTCGGTTATTGACTATGCTATTCAGGAAGTCTCTACCGTCCGTGGTACTCTCGGTTCGTTCCAGAAAAACACTCTGGAATCCAACCTGAGAAACCTGCGAATCGCTTCGCAGAACCTGCAGTCCTCAGAGTCCAACATCCGCGACACTGATATGGCTAAGGAGATGTCAAACTTCGTCAAGAACCAGATTCTCCTCCAGGCCGGTACTTCTATGCTGGCTCAGTCGAACCAGGTGCCGCAGGTCGTTCTGTCACTCTTTGGTTAATAGATACCACTCAACCGGTGAGGGGAAAATCCCCTCGCCGGTTTCATTTTAAAATACAATTTTTTCAATTTCTAAAGTCCCTGCAACTGAATAAATCAGAATAATTTCCGATAAAATATATAAGTGAGGGAAAAATAATTTTCGCCTTATTTGCGATATTAATTTAAATATGGATAATCCTGTCGACTGTGTGAAGGCAGAAATAAATATTCATAGGAGGCGTTATGCCCGGCAGTCAATCTATTGAAGGTCTCGCGTCCGGTTTCGATATATCCGGCATCGTCGACACCATAATGAAATATGAACGCATTCCGATTACCTATCTGGAAAGCGACAAGAAGTACAAAACTCAGCAAATTGCGGCTTTCAAGGCGGTTGAAGCCAAATTCCTGGCATTGAAATCACATGTCACCCAGATGACCCGGGAGACATCATACAATAAAGCCGCAATCTCCGTTTCTGATAATGATGCCGTTTCGGTCAATGCCCGCGGAAGTGTTGTCCCCGGTGCCTACGATATCCGTGTCGAACAGCTTGCGCAGAATCACCAGATTGCATCACAGGGCTTCGATAATGCCGCCGATTCCATATTTGGTACCGGTACTATCTCCATTGCGGTTGGCGACAATAGTACAACGACGATTAATATTGATGAAGGCTCTTCCAGTCTTGTTGATATAAAAAACGCAATTAATGATGCCAATGTTGGCGTCACCGCCTCGATAATTAATGACGGCAGCGATAATAATCCGTTCCGTCTATTGGTTACCAGCGATAGAACCGGCGCTTTGAATGATATAGATATCTCGGTAAATCTGACCGGGGGTGAAAATCTCGATTTCGAAAACAGCTCCTTCGACGACCCCGAAACTCGCGGCCTGTCGTCTTCATCGACATCCGTTATCTCACTCGGTTCATCGGCTTCTTTTTCCGGCAGCACCAATAAAACATACACATTTACTATTACCGATACCGGAAAAGATGTTATGACTGTTGGAACCGACAATATTACCATTCACTGGGACGACGGCACCAACTCCGGTGATATAGTCGTTACGCAGGCGGATAATGAAGTCGAGTTAATTGGCGATGGCGCCGATGGATTAAAATTATCATTTTCGGCCGGCGAACTTAAAGCGGGCGATAGCTTCACCGTTTCGACCTTCGCACCTCTTTTACAGAACGCTTCCGATGCCAAAATAACGATCGGTTCCAATGACGGCATGGGCGGTTCCCCGATTACCATTTATTCGGATAATAATACCTTCGATGAAGCTCTACCGGGACTTTATGTCAATGTCAATAAGGTTACTGCACCGGGGGAGAAGATTTCCATTAAATCCGAAGTAGATACTGCGGCCATACAAAAGATGATGAGCGATTTCGTAACTAAATATAACGATGTCATGAAATTCATCAATGACCAGTTCACATATAACCAGGAAACCGGCGAATCCGGTGTTTTATTTGCCGATTTTTCGCTTCAGTCAATGCAGGCCCGGCTCAGATCATCAACGACCCTGATGGTCGAGGGCCTATCAGACGACTTTGAATACAAATCATTGGCGTCTCTCGGAATAAGATCCGATGCTAACGGTCAGCTTAAAAAGGTCGATGCCGCTGCATTGACCGAGGCTATCGAGAGAGACTTTGATCAGTTTATGCAGTTATTCCTGGACTCCGGCAATAGCGATGTTAAAGGTATCGAATTTATCTTGGCTGGAGATAAAACCGCAGCCGATCAGGCATTTGATGTGGACATCACCCGGGCTGCCACCAAAGGGTATTATCAGGGCGCCAGCATAGCCGACCCTTCGGTTACTCCGCTTACCCTCGACAGCACCAATAACAAGTTAAAAATAAAAGTCGACGGGCTAATATCGGAAGAACTGGTATTAAGCGAAGGAACTTACAACAGCACCGATGAACTGATTGATGAACTCAAGACAAGAATAAGCCTCGATGACAAACTCAAAGATAAAAACATCGGAGTCGAATGGGTTGACCTTGGGGATGAAGGTTATATAAAAATAACAAGCGATTCTTATGGTTCCCGTTCGCAGGTTCAGATGATAACCTCAATCAGCGATGGAGCCTTTTCTGCCCTCGGTCTCGCTGCAGGCACGATGTACGGCGGTCAGGATGTGGAAGGTACCATTAATGGCGAAAGCGCTACCGGAAAAGGACAGTACCTGACCGGTGATGAAGATAATGAAACCACTGCCGGACTAAAATTGATGGTTACCCTCGGCGAAGGCGACATATCTGCCGGCATCGAGGGAACAATATCTTTTACTCGCGGCTTATCCTCTAAAATCGATAAGACCTTGGAGACCATCACTGCCACCAAAGTCGGTGCTATTGCGCGCAAAACCAGCGCCATCGATAAGCAGGTCACCGAACTCGAAGAGCAAATTGCCGACTATGAAGCCAAACTGGCCAGGCGCCGCGAAGATCTTTATCAGGAATTTCTGGCTATGGAAGAAGCTCTGTCACAATATCAATCACAGGGCTCATATCTGCAGAGTCAATTAAACAATATAAAATCCAATTGGTCGCAAATGACTGGAGGAATAGGGGGAACTGGAAGTGAATAATAAGCTGAGAAGCTATCAAACTGTCGACACCCTGGGTAAATCTCAGATGGAACTGGTTATCAAGGTCTATGATGGCGCCATCGCCAACCTGAAACAGGCCAGGCAATTATATCTCGATGGCAACCTGCAGGCCGGATATGATACCCTCCAGAAAGCGAGAAAGTTCGTTGTCCATTTATATACTACACTCGACGAGGAAAAAGGCGGCGATATTGCCGTCAAGCTCGGTCAGCTCTATACCTTCATTATAGAGCAGATTAATATTGTCCAGGCGACCAAAAATATTACCGGTATTGATGATTCAATTATAATTATGAATAACATCCGCGAAGGATGGGTGCAACTCGCCGAAAACCTTAAAAAAGATAAACAGCCCGCCGGAAATAACGATGTCAATCCGGAGCAGTCGGCAAAATCGTTTTCAATGTCTGTATGACGGGGACTAACAATGGAATTTAATCAAATCACTCAACTTGAACGCGAACTAGTCTTCGTGCTCAAAGAAGAATATTCCTTTTATCAATCCCTCTATATATTGCTTGATAAACAACGGGATATGATTAAATACGAACGCGATGAAAAACTGCTCGATCTTTTTACCGAAATCGAACGTTGCCACCGTCGCATCGAACAATCAGAAAAAAAACTGGCCTCCATGCGCGAGAAGAACACCAAACTGTTCTCGATCGCGTCGGCCGCTCCGGAGGTAAAAAAACTGGTTAACAGTATTATAACTATTGTTAAAAAAAGCGCCGCTCTTGTTAAAGAAAACGAATCATATCTTAAAGGACGTCACAGCAGATTGAAAACTGAACTGCAGGGGCTTAAAAACAGCCAGAAAATACTGAAATACCTGAAAGATTCCCAGCCGGCATCCCTGTTTGTGGACGGCAAAAATTAGTCACAGGTTTATAGCCCGGGAGATTAATATGTCATCGACCATCACGACCGAAAGTCTCGAAAATAAGCTCAAGCAGATTATAAGCAATATTAAAAGCTTGCCCACTCCGCCAATCGTTTTCGAACAAATCCAGAAAACCATCGGAGATCCCGATACATCGGTGGGCGAAGTTGCCAATATCCTGTCCGAGGACCCGGCGATGTCTGTCAAGGTTCTAAAACTGACCAATTCTGCCTTCTATGGACTATCACGGGAAATTGACTCCGTCAAGCATGCCGTTATGATTATCGGTCTCGAAGCGGTTAAAAACCTCGTTCTTTCCGCTTCTGTTCTGAGTATGTTTAAATCTAATCCTGAAAACAGGGTTTTTCACGAAAACTTCTGGCGGCACTCTCTTTATACAGCTCTCATTTCGAGGATGATCGCCAATGATTACCGCGGTGGCAAGACTTTCAATCCCGACCCTGCTTTCTCCGTCGGCCTGATTCATGATATTGGGAAAATGGTCATCTGCACCTTCCTTATTAAAGAGCATAAAGAAATTCAAGCATACCTCGAACAGCACTCCAATGCCTCCGATATCGAAGCTGAAATCGCTATCCTCGGGTATAGCCATGCTCAACTCGGGCGGCAGCTTGCAATAACCTGGAAACTTCCTGACCGCATGGCCGATTCAATTGGGTACCACCATTCGGTCGACCTTGACAATAATAGCGATAATTTCGCACATCTGTGCGCTCTGGCTAATTATATTGCTCATTATGCTACCCCTGATGACCGCCAGAATATGGAGCGTTATAAACTGCCCGATTCGACGCGCGATTTCTTCGAAGTAGATGATGAATACCTATCTAAAATGATGACCCGCCTGGTCGAAGAATATTCTAAAGCTGAAACATTTATGGCCATTGCCGGGCAAAAATAACATCTGCCTTCACATATGTTTATTATCAAATGAGCACCGATACTAAATCGAAAGAAACTATCGACTGGACGAGATTCACCCGCCGAATCTATATCAATGCCCCGATACCCAGCGTCTATCGCGCCCTGTCCACCGAACGCGGGCTCCTGTCGTGGCTTCTTGCAGAATCGAGGATCACCGATCGCGATGGCAACCGTCGTCGTTCCAATCAAACTGTACAAGTTGGCGACAAATATGAATGGGCGTGGTTTGATGGTGCTCGCGAAAAAGGCGAGATTCTCGAAGCTAACGGCAAAGACCGCCTCGCCTTTACATTCTTCATTGATGAACCGGTTATTATAACCCTGCGCGATATCAACGGCCGTACTCTGGTCGACTTAAAACAGGAAAATATCCCGGATACTCCGCAAAGCCGCAAGGATATCTGGCTCGGCTGCATCCTCGGCTGGTCGTTCTATTTGACAAACCTGAAATCCATACTGGAAGGCGGCATTGATCTCCGCGAACATGAACCCGGCGGAAAACATCTTGTAAATATTTGATATAACTGCTCTATTTATTCCTTGACAACGAAGCTTTTATTGTTGAATTTGCCGATTGCATATTAAGGCTAAGGCATCCATGGATTTAACATTATTTGATTATGACCTGCCTGAGGGGTACATTGCTTATTATCCGGCACGTCAGCGAGATCTTTCCCGCCTGATGGTTGTCCACCGGGATACCGGGGAAATTGAACATAAAAAATTCCCCAATGTCGTCGATTATATCGAACCGGGCGATGCACTCGTTGTAAACAATACAAAGGTCTTTAAAGCCAGGTTGTATGCACGTCGCTCTACTGGCGGCAAGATTGAGATCTTTCTGCTCGAGGAAGTCAATTTCGAAGGCAAGGTCTGCTGGAAAGTTCTGACGCATCCTTCCAGGCGTGTTAAGGAAGGGGAAGAGCTTTTTATTGATGATAATCCTGTCCTTAAAATCATAAAGAAACTGCCTGACGGCAAAACAGTGATCAAATTCAAAAGCCGTAATGCCGCTAATGAGATAATAGAAAAATATGGTAATGTCCCTCTACCAATTTACATTCACCGGGAAACAGAGAAAACTGACGAAAACAGGTATCAGACTGTTTATGCCGAAGACAAAAAAGCCGGCGCAGTGGCAGCGCCGACAGCCGGCCTGCATTTCACCAACCGTACTATCAAAAGAATAAAAAACAAGGGTATAAAAATAATTCCTATTACGCTGCATGTCGGTTACGGTACGTTTAAGACCGTCAATGTCGACAATATAGAGGAACATTCCGTCGATCCAGAATTTGCGGAAATATCACCCCGCTCCGCCGCAGCTTTAAACCGGGTAAGAAAAAGCGGTGGGAAAATATTTGCCGTCGGTACCACAAGTATTCGAACCCTGGAATCAGCGGAAATAAAGGATGGTGAAATTCAGCCGATGTCCCGCTTTGTCAACCTGTATATACGTCCGGGACATGAATTCAAGGTGGTTGACCGCGTCATTACCAATTTCCATCTGCCGAAATCTTCACTAATAATTCTGGTCTCTGCTTTTGCCGGGAGAGAATTAATCTTAAAGGCCTACAATAACGCCGTAAAAGAAAAATATAGATTCTACAGTTACGGCGACTGCATGCTTATTCTTTAAATATAAACACAAATTAAATTTATTGTTTTCATTTAAGCCGACAGCCGATATATTAGGCCATTATGAAAACCGTCGCTCTCATTGTCGCCGCCGGAAAAGGTCTCAGGTTCGGAGGCGAAATACCAAAGCAGTATCGCTTCATACACGAACGACCGCTTCTCTACTGGACAGTTATGCAGTTTGAAAAAGCCTCTGAAATAGATGAAATAGTCCTGGTCGTAGCCGAAGATTATCTCCTTTATGCCAATGAAAAAGTAATCATGCCTTATCAATATACCAAGCTCGACCGCATTGTTAAAGGAGGCGACAGCCGCCGTGAGTCTGTTTCTATCGGTCTGGCGGCCTTGCCTATCTCGACCGGTTATGTCGCCATCCATGATGGTGCCCGTCCGCTGGTCGATCCCGGCGATATTGATCGCGCCGTAAACAGCGCCAAAAAGGAACGAGCCGCAATCCTCGCCCGACCTATTAGCGATACTGTAAAAAGAGTTGAAAATGATTTTATCTTGACAACTCTGGATCGGTCCAAACTTTTTGGCGCCGAAACTCCTCAGGTGTTTCAATACGACTTGATAAAATCGGCCCATGAAAAATATGATCCGGAAAAAGAGGCAACCGATGATGCTGCCATGGTTGAGGCCTTGGGATTCAAAGTTCGCACGGTCGTTCCGACCAAACCAAATCTAAAAGTAACGACGGAATATGACCTTAATTTTGCCGCCGGATATCTGGAGGATAATTCATGACTGTTCCTTTTAGAATAGGCATTGGTTATGACTCACATCGACTATTAATTGATCGTCCTCTCGTTTTAGGAGGAATTATCATTCCGTACCCTCGGGGACTCGAGGGTCACAGTGATGCCGATGTCCTCATTCATGCCGTCGCTGACTCCCTCTTGGGTGCCGCCGGATTGGGTGATATCGGTCAGCATTTCCCTGATACCGATCCCGCCTATAAAGATATAGCTTCGACCAAGCTGTTGGCGGAAGTTTTTACCATGATAGTCAAAGAGGGCTATCGCGTCGGCAATGTCGATTCAGTGATAATAGCCGAGGAACCTAAATTGGCCCCTCATATATCGGCCATGGAAAAGAAACTTTCTAAGATACTCCTGGTTAAAGAACAGAACATTTCAATCAAAGCGACAACCAATGAAAAGATGGGCTTCACCGGCAGGGAAGAAGGTATAGCCGTGATGGCCACGTCACTTATATATAAAGACGATGGAAAACTTACTGAATCAGGCCAATAGTTTCCTTGAACAATTGTTTGTCTATGGACCGTTCTGGATTTACCTGGCAATTGCTTTCGCCTCCTTCCTGGAAAATGTATTTCCGCCTTTTCCGGGTGATGTCATTACCATCGCAGGTGGTGCTATAGCCGCTACCGGTAGACTCAATATTTTTCTCGTTTTCATTTTGGCCTGTGTCGGCGGAATAATGTCTACAATGATTGTATACTATATTGGGCTTAAATACGGGCGGCGATATTTTATGAGAAAGAACTTCAGGATATTTTCCGCCAATGATATAAGAAAAGTCGAAAACTGGCTCGATCAAAAAGGGGCCTGGTTGCTGATCGCAAATAGATTTACCGTGGGAGCTCGAACCGTTATAGCGCTGACAGCAGGTATCAGTAATTACAGGGCCCGTCCCATGTTTGTTTACTGTTTTATATCATTTCTCCTGTTTAATGGAATTATCCTGGCCCTCATCTATTTCTTTGTGGCTAATTTCGAAAAAATTATTAATTATTATGAAACGTATCAAACAACAGTGTTAGTATTACTAATTGTCGCTGCCCTGGCTTTTGTAGGCTGGCAAATATTGAGGCAGATAAATAATGGCAAAGAAAAATAGAGTATTGGTCCTGGCTGGTGGTACCTCAGAAGAGCGTCCCGTCTCTCTCTCATCGGCAAAGGCAATTACCGAAGCCCTCCAAAGGCTTGGTTATCAAACCAGCGTGATTGACTCCGCCACGGGGCAATCGCTCCTTAGTGATGACGGTCGATTTATTTACGACGCGGACGAAAGGTCTGATTCGCGCCTGGCATTGAAAAAAAAGGAAAGTACCGCCCTTGCTAAGGCCGTCGCCGGGCATCAATACGATGATATCGATGTTGTCTTTATAGCACTTCATGGGGGAGAAGGAGAAAACGGAACATACCAGGCAATCCTCGATCTGGCCGGTATGACTTATACTGGATCAGGCAAACTCGCATCGGCCGTCGCCATGAATAAAGATTTTTCAAAAAGACTGATGCGGGCCGAAAAAATACCCACCGCCGATTGGCTTCTTTTGAAGAAATCGGACCTAACTGATATTGGTAAGCTCCAAAAAAATATAAAATCGAAATTCGATCTTCCCCTGATAGTCAAGCCGAATGATTCTGGGTCGACATGCGGTTTGACCCTTGTAAAATCATGGGATCAATTACTGTCTGCCATAGAACTTGCCGCCGATATTACAAAAGAAGTCCTGATCGAGAAATATATCATAGGCCGCGAGATAACCGCGGCTATCCTCGATGGCCAAAAACTGCCTTTGGTAGAAATAGTCCCGACCGGAGAGTTGTACGATTACGAATGTAAGTACACCAAAGGTAAATCACAATATATATGTCCCGCCGAAATTTCCGAAAATATTACTATTATGATACAGGATATGGCGCTCAAAGCCTATAGTACAATCGGATGCTTCGGTGCCGCGAGAGTCGATTTTATACTCGATGCCAGGAACATCCCGCATTTTCTTGAAGTTAATACACTACCGGGGATGACAGAGCTTTCCCTGGTGCCCATGGCCGCTAAAGAAGCCGGCATAACATTTGACGATTTGATAGAAAAAACAATTGATAGTGCAACAAAGAAATGACAGATAAAAAGTTTGACATCGATGGAGTCGTTTTTGATTTGGGTTCAACTATACTCGAATATGAAACAAGACCCTGGCCTGAACTGAATCGAATGAGTATGCAAGCCGCATACGAATTCCTTAAAAGAAATGAACACCCCTTACCTGATTTTGAAACATTCTGGAAGAATCACCTTGCCATCAAAGACCGTTTTCGAGACCAGGCCGCAGAAACTCTTGTGGAATACGATCTAACCCTTGCCATCGCCGAGTTTCTCATATCCCTTGAGCTTATAGGGGGCACTGAGCTGGCCAAATCTTTCTTCAAAGAATACTATCAGCCTATTTCCAAACAATTATCCATGTTCGCCGACGCCCCAACCGTTCTCGAACAGCTAAAAACCGCCGGTAAAAAAATAGGATTGGTTTCCAACACTGTCTTTCCTGAAAGCTACCATAAATTGGAACTGGATCGCTTCAAACTTAGCGAGTATTTCGATTTTACTATCTTCTCGGTAACCTACGGCTACCGAAAACCTCACCCCTCAATATATCACGAAGCCATTCGACTGATGGGTATCAAGCCGGAAAGGCTTTTATTTGTAGGTGACAGGTATATCGAAGATGTCAAAGGTCCCCGCGAAGTCGGTATGAAGTCCCTGCTCAAATACCGTGAAGGCCGCGAATATCCGGATCCTATGCCCGAAGATATCGTAGTCGTCAAATCTCTATCTGAAATACCGCCCTTAATTGATTAATAAATTGACCTGATGTTCTCTTATAGATATATTACCAGATTCCGAAATACAGTAAAATTAGGAGGATAAATGGACGATACTGAAAAACTGTTGCAGGAAATCACCGACGCCTTTGGAACTTCCGGACATGAAAACGGCGCCCGTGAAATTATGGCTCGTTATCTCGAACAATATTCCGAGATTCAATACGATCGCCTCGGTTCACTAATCGGCAAAAAAAGCGGTTCGGCTGAATCACCAAAAGTCGCCGTTGTCTCGCATATGGATGAAATCGGCTTTATCGTCCGCGATATAACCGAAGAAGGATATATAAAATTCCTTCCTCTCGGCGGATGGTGGGGACATGTAGCCCTGGCTCAGCGCGTCTGGGTTATGACTCGCAAAAACGGTCCCGTACTCGGTGTCATTGGCTCCAAACCGCCCCATATCCTCGAACAGAAAGAACGCGAAAAAGTCCAGCAGATTAAAGATATGTTTATCGATGTCGGCGCTATGAGCGGATATGATGTCAAAAAAGAGCTCGGCGTCAATATTGGCGATCCTGTTGTCCCCGATTCAAAATTCGCCGTCATGAATAATAAGAAAATGTACGTCGCTAAAGCTTTTGATAACCGCGTCGCCTGCGCTATGGTAATCGAAGTATTGAAACACTTCAAAGATGATGACCATCCCAATACACTTTTCGGCGTTGGTACTGTCCAGGAAGAAGTCGGCCTCCGCGGAGCCAAAACTGCCGCCTATCTGACCGATCCTGACGTTGCCATCATCCTCGATGTCAATGTCGCCCGCGATGTCCCGCCGGAAGGCTACAAGGTCCCTGAGAAAGTCGGCTCCGGACCCGGTATTCTTGTCCTGGATGGAAGCATGATTCCCAACCGCAAATTGCTTGAGATGGCCATCGACACGGCCGAAGAAAAAGAAATCCCGTACCATCTTTCATCGCTTGCTCGTGGGGGTACCGACGGCGGCGCATTCCATGTCACCAGAACCGGTGTTCCTTCGATTTTTATAAGCATTGCCACACGATATATCCATTCTCATAACAGCATTTTAAACCGGGATGACTTTGATAATACCGTCAAACTGACGATAGAATTAATAAAGAAACTTAACAAAGAAAACGCCGAATCTCTCGTCATCGTATGAGGAAATATCATGTCGCTTCGTTTGACCAATACCATGACCCGAAAGCAGGAAGAATTCCAGCCGCTCGAAAATAATCATGTCAGGATGTACACCTGTGGCCCGACTGTCCATGACTATGCCCATATCGGAAACTTCCGCACCTACGTTTTTGAAGATATCCTTCGCCGTACCCTGCTTTACGAAGATTACAAAGTTACTCAGGTCATGAATCTCACCGATGTCGACGATAAAACTATCCGTAAATCACGCGAACAGGGGATGAGCCTGAATGATTACACTGCCAAATACACCGAAGCCTTCTTCGCCGACCTCGATGCCCTGAGAATTCAGCGGGCCGAACATTACCCGGCCGCTACCGAGCATATTGACGGCATGGTCAATCTGGTAAAAAAACTGGAATCTAACGGCCTTGCCTACCAAGTCGACGGTAACTACTATTTTCCAATAGCTAAATTTCCGGATTATGGCAAGCTGGCTCATATCGACAAAGATAGCCTCAAACCGGGCGCACGGGTTGCCTCCGATGAATACGAGAAAGAATCGGTCTCCGATTTCGCTCTCTGGAAAGCCTGGGACAAAGACGACGGCGATGTCTTCTGGGAAACCGAACTCGGCAAAGGCCGACCCGGATGGCACCTCGAATGCACCGTCATGTCGATGAAATACCTAGGCGAAAGTTTCGATATCCACTGCGGTGGTGTCGATAATATTTTCCCGCACCATGAAAATGAAATTGCTCAATCAGAAGGTGCGACCGGCAAACAGTTCGTCAAATATTGGCTGCACAGCGAACATCTTATCGTGGAAGGCCGCAAGATGGCCAAATCATTTAATAATTTCTATACCCTTCGAGAACTCCTCGATAAAGGATATTCGCCGATGGCTGTTCGTTATCTGCTCATGGCCACCCATTATCGGCAGCAGCTGAATTTCACTTTCGACGGTCTCGATGCCGCCCGCAACGCTCTCGAAAGATACAACGACTTCTTCCGGAACCTCTCCGATTACAATGGGGGAGAATCATCCGGCGAAGCCGATAAGTATATTGAGAAAGCTCTCGAAGATTTCGAAGCCGCACTCTCCGACGACCTTAATGTATCTGCTGCACTCGCTGCCGTTTTTGATTTCATTCGCGATATTAACCGCCTTCGTGCCGAGAATAATCTCTCTATCGATGAGCGCGATCGCGCCAAAGATGCTCTCCTGAAAATGGACTCCATACTTGATCTTCTCCAGCGCGAGGAGGAAGGTGTCGATGGATCTGAAATCGAAGAGCTTATCCGGAAACGAACCGATGCTAAAAAGAACCGGGATTTTGAAACGGCCGATAAAATTCGCGACGAACTCGCCGAAAAAGGAATAATTTTGGAGGACACTCCTTCCGGTACAAAATGGAAAAAGAAAATTTAATCGGAATGAAATTCAACCGATATATCTTTGTATAACATTTTGATAAAGGTATATCGGAATAGGACTTGACTTATTGAAGTTTTTATATATTTTGGAATTCTGATTTGTCGAACGCCGGCGTAACTCAGTTGGTAGAGTAGCTGATTTGTAATCAGCCAGTCGGGGGTTCGAGTCCCTTCGCCGGCTTTTTTAATTCTGCCGGAGGGACGACGGGCGGCGGCAAATGCTATATGACATATTTGGAGGGGTTCCCGAGTGGCCAAAGGGAACAGACTGTAAATCTGTCGGCGAAGCCTTCGGAGGTTCGAATCCTCCCCCCTCCACCATTAAAACCCGGTGAAAACCGGGATTTTTTATTTTCAGTTGAAATTTAAAACAATAACAAACATTAACAAACAATAAATGACTTGACTATTCATTAATATATTAATAAATTGCAGCCGTCAATATTAACAAGGAGTGGCGCTATGGCCAATAATAAATTATTCTCTTTTGACTATTTTCCCGCCGGGCAGAGGCGGGAAGAGTTCTTTAAAAATGTTCTATCGGAACAATCTTTGACCGGTCGAATCACTTCGCAATACATTCTCCTCTCGATATTCACTTTCGCCTACGGCGTCGTTATGGGCAGTTATCACAGCATTGCCCAGGCTTTCGCGGCGGGTCTGAAAGTGTGGGGGCTTTTTACACTTACTATTATTATCTGTTTCCCCGCCTTCTTCATAATCCAGTTCATGCTCGGCTCAAGATTAAAGCTGTCCCAGATGCTGTCAATTATTCTATCGGGATTTGTCCTCGCCGCCGCAATTATGATATCTTTCGCACCAATAGCTGTCTTCTTTATCCTGACAGGGAGCGATTACTATTTCCTTCAATTCCTGCATATTGGAATCTTTGTAGTCGGCGGCCTGTTCGGAATGAAGGCCGTCGTTGACGCTCTCAAATATTCCTGCGAGGTTAAAAATATCTACCCCAAAACCGGAGTGGTAATCTTTCGCTTCTGGGTTATTATCCTTGCCTTCGTCGGTATTCAGCTTGCCTGGAATCTTCGCCCGTTTCTTGGTGACAGGGGAGAAGGTTTCAACTGGTTTAGAAGTTATGAGGGAAACTTTTATGAAGCGCTCATTTATTCCGCCGACCAGTTGCTCAGCAAAAATGGTCCTGCCAATTTAGCCGAAAATAAAAAACTAAGCGAAACCGACCGCATCAATGACTCATTGCTGATTCACTGGGAATCATTGGGGGAGGATAATGGATCAGGACAATGACATTATGACTCTTGAAGAAGTCGCCAATTATTTAAAATTGAAACCACAGACAATCTATACCTGGGCTCAGGAAAAAAGAATCCCCGCCGCCAAACTCGGTAAGGAATGGCGTTTTAGTAAGTCACTCATCGACGAGTGGTTCTTATCGCATATCGATGACAAATTCTCCGATGTTATCGATAAATGGAAACGCAAGAATTCTTAAAAAATCTTGATATATTAATCGAAACAATAAACCCTCAAGCCCCCGGGGGTAAGGGGGCTTAAGGGTTTTATATGGA
>CAZDPY010000010.1:0-136630 GCA_964507455.1 uncultured Ignavibacteriaceae bacterium | reverse complement strand
AACCATGTCTTAATTTCAACTCAGCCGTGTCCAATTTTAGCTGAAACGCTGCAATGGATTTCGAATTGATTACGGCAAATTGGGTTTCAGATGATATTACAATACTCAATAATGCCACCGGACCGTATGATACATTCATTTGCGGCGATGTCAATAATGACGAACTGGTCAATTTATTAGATATCGTTTATATTATTGAATTTTTGTACTCGGACGGTATATCACCGGTACCTTATGACTCAGGTGATGTCAATAATTCGGGATCCATTAATTTGCTGGATATAACATACCTAATTGGCTATTTATATCAGGGGGGACCTGATCCGGATTGTCCGTAAAAGATTCTATTGCCTTGAGTAAAAATTTATTCTTGCCGCATGATTTGAAGAGCAACTTGTAGTTAGTAGTTCATGCAGGTATAATTTCTTTTCTCTAAATCAGAGGGTAGCAGGTTCGAGTCCTGCCGGGGGTATTTTTTGTTGATCCTTAATAAATATTATGACTGCAATCATAATTAAGTTGGGCCACTTGCGAACTCAAATAAAACTTGAGAAATTAAGATATAATTATATACTTTTTATATATAATTTGTCCCAAAATATCAGACTGTTCAATCAATAATTTCAGCATCAATTCTCGGGATTAAGAGTACATAAAAAATATTTATGCCTTCTGAAAGGGGTATGTGTATGTCAAAAGTTCTAATTTTGGCACTGGCGACAGTTCTACTCGTCTGTCTGACGGTAAAACACGCGAGTGCGCAGGTTCAGCTCGATCCTGTATCGGTATCAGCCGGATTAGATTCCGACAATATTGATCAGGCTCAAGAAACGATATTATCGGGTTCAAAGCAGGCTGTGAAGGTCTGGGATAATCATATGATCTATATGGGCTACATGGTTGGATCCATGTCCGACGCAAGTCAAGATTATGAAATCAGACTTGCGGACGATTTTGAGTTTACGGAGAATACAAAGGTATCAGAAGTTAGATGGTACGGCGGCTATTATGGCACACCGCCAACAGACGGCGATTTTAATATGATGATAACATTTTATGAAGATTACGGAGATGGCAACAAGCCCGGAACCCAGATATGGGGCCATTATTTCATGAATTCCGAAGTAAATGAAACTTATTTAACGACCTGGGGTGATTTTTATTATTATTCCTATGTTACGATTTTGCCGGAAGATGTGAGCTTTGATGCTAATACAAAATATTGGGTATCTATAGTGGCAAGCGGTCAAATACCTCCGCAATTTGGAATGTCTTCACATACAACGGCTAATATGCATGAATGTGTGCTCAAGTCAGAATATTTTGGATATCCAGACTGGGCGAACTCGTCTACTATGTGGGGAATTTCTTTTGAACTGGCTTTTGAATTGTGGGGTGAGGTAGTAACAACCTGTTGTATAAATCCGGGAGACGCCAACCATGATACAAATGTGAACCTTCTTGATATTACATATCTTATTGGATTCTTATATAATGAAGATCCTGCTCCAATTTGTATGTATGAAGGTGATGCAAACGCAGATTGTAATGTAAATATCCTCGATATTACATATTTAATTAACCATTTGTATAGATTCCAACCTGCCCCGACTTGTGCGGAAGAATGTCCTGATTGGTAAAAGAAAATGGTCCCGATATACAGGCCGCCTGTAAAAAGGCGGCCTGTATATTGGAATTTTGGACTATTTAGTCTTGTTGATGGTATAATTATTAACGCGCATTAAATTATCAAGCAGGGACAAAAAACATGGCAAAATCGAAATTTGCGGGATGTCTGCTGGCGGCCGGACTGCTCATTGCAGGCCTTAGTTCTTGTGCATTATTTAAGCCATTGGAGAGAACTGAATATGCTGAAGGGTGGGTTCGATTCGCGCCGATCGATAGTATCGGGGATTATCAAATAGGGGCTTTTATTTCAGGGGGGAACTGGACAGAAGTGAATAAAAAAGGGGCCTCCTATTTATACGGGGTAATTCAATCAAATTATTTCATCAACTCGAAAAAGAGGGTATCTCCAAATTCTATTCCGCGGCTGGAAATTGATTCTATTTATCTTCTATTCGATGGCGGCGAAATTAAAAAACCAATATCACTTACGAAGTATAATAAGCCGTATATAAATATCCCGGATTTTATTCAACGATATGAAGCGGGATTTAGATATGTGGATTATAACAATTCAGGGGCACCGAGCGGATATGGTTTTCTGATACAGCTTTATGATAAACATAATGATTCTATAATTGATTCGCGATATATAGCTCAAGATTTGGATGTTTTTTCGCTGCCCGCTTATTTAAGGCAAGAGACTTCGCCTTTTTATGGCAACGAATGGGTAATATCATTACCAGTTTCTGACAGCGGACGGGATTGCATGGTAATTGAAGATATTGCCGGAAACACAATAGATACAATCATTAGTAAAAATACGCCGCCCGGCTATTATTATGATAGAGGGATTGGATATAAAATTGATTCATCGGGCGTATATTTTTTTGATTTATATTTGGACGGGGAAAAAATTGACCGAAAGAAATTTGTGATTTTGAAATAAAGTGGCTGCCCGCTTCAGCAAATCAATCGAAGATGATGGGCATTATGACGGCGATGATTGGGGCGGACAGGGGCCAAAAGGAGAAGCAGGAATAATCTCCGGTTTTTAGCGTCGAATCGGTTGTTTTAGGGATTTTACGAATAGTATCGATTTGAGCGGTATTCGTTCTTCTTTGGCCTGGCTTTCATTATACAGCATCAGTTCTCTATCATAGACCAGCCGGGGATTGGGAAAAACCGATTCGGTTGTGGAACTGTCGTTGTTTTTAATGGTCGCGGTTATCCCGTGATTCAATTTGATAGCGGTTTCGATGATTTTCATGTTTATGAATTCGACAAAATCGATATCATTATTTTCTTCAGAAATATTTCCCAATGCAAGAATCTCTTCCTCATCGAGCCGCTTTTGTGTTACCATTAAATCGGCCACGATGTTCTCTATTTTTTCCTTATAAGTATCGTTCAATTTTGCACTTATGGCATAAAGGGCGGTGATGATAATAAGGATATCATCCTCGGGGGGCACAAATCTGCCGAAATATTCTCTGCTCAAACGATATCCCTGTGAGCGGTTATCAAAATAGACAGGGATATTGGCGCCGGAGAGAATATTAATATGACGGTAGACAGTACGGGTAGTACATCTATTAAACCTGGTAATTTCTTTCATTGAAACCGAGGTTCGAGTCGAAAGAAGATTCAGGAGTCTCATTATTTTTTCGATTTGTCCCATTTTTGTGCCCTCCGAGGAATTGCCTTATTATGATATTCAGATTAATATATCAACGATAGTATACCATAATTGTGCATCGGAATTATCGTATTGAATCGGTTCAGTATATGAATTTCCCTGCCCGGTTGTATCGCCGCCGAGTGAGTCACCTTCAGAAGGTGGTTCCGGAATGCCACCGGTACCATCGGCCTGGACATTGCCGGTAAAGGAGACCGACATTAAAAGCGCGGCAACCGCAAACAGTAGAAATAATCCCCGCCACCGCCCGGTGCCATTCATTTGATAATAATTCATACATCCTCCTTGGTTTGGTGTGACAAACCGGGAGGAGATCAAATATGCGGCCGGGGAATTTCCGACAGCCTGTTGTTGTGTAAGCGGATGAATACAAAGGAATTACAGGGGTTTTGCGAAAATCAATGAGGGGGTAACTTGCCAAAGTGAATTTATGATTTTGGCAAGCTATATAATAAGGTATTGCAGGATCTGTATTTTGGTTGCGGAATTATTGGCAGATTTTCTGCAGATATGTAAATTTAGGTATCTTACGGGTTCGTATTAATTTGATATTTTTTGATTTTATAGCGGAGAGTCGATAACGGCATATCCAGCTCGCGCGCGGCCATCGACTGATTGCCGTGACATTTCAAAAGCACGCGCCGGATTTCTTTTTTCTCTTTGTCTTCCTTAAGATATTTATTTGAGAATTCTGCCCTTATATTTTCGAGCAATTCGGACGGCAGGTTTTCATATTCGATTTTTTTGCCCGGATAAAGAATGCAGTATTTTTCCACCAGGTTTTTCAGTTCCCTGACGTTGCCCGGCCACACATAATTTTGCATGGCATCGATGGCCCGAGACGAGAACTTTATGCCCGGTCTTCCTTTGAGGAACTGATTGACAAAATGGTCAATTAATATTGGAATATCATCGGAACGTTCCCTTAAGGGCGGGATATTTATGGTAAGTGAATTAATTCGGAAAAACAGATCTTCGCGGAACTTTCCCTGATTGATGAGTTCCTTTATATTTTTATTGGTGGCGTAGATGAAACGAATATCGGCGTGGGAGGTAAGATTACTTCCGACCTTTCGGTATTCCTGGTATTCCACAACTCTGAGAAGTTTGGCCTGAAGGTTTAGCGGCATGTCGCCGATTTCATCCATGAACAGAGTTCCACCATCGGCGGCCGCGAGTAATCCATCGCGCGCCTCCACCCCGGTAGCAACACCTTTTTTAATGCCGAACAGTTCGCTTTCGAGGATATTTTCGGCGAATTCGGTGCAGTTCATTTTGATCAGGGGAGCATTTTTCCTAAGGCTCATTTCATGAATCAGATGGCAGAAGATTTCTTTTCCTGTTCCGCTTTCACCTCGAATCAGTATCGGGGTGTTTGATTTTGCCATCATTTTCAGTTTATCGATGAGTTCGAGCATCGATGGATCTTTGGTGATTGGGATATTTTTGATGCCGTGACGTTCGAGATCGGATAGATATTGTTTTGACGTGTTTTTCAAATTGCGGTAATATTTCAAGGTGGACATCATGACACTGACAAAATTGGCGATTGATTTTACCATTTTGAGGTCATTGGTGTCGAAAAGCCCCGGGATTGTATGATGATCGAGATACAGAACACCGACCGGCTCATTTTCTATAATCAAGGGAGCACAGATAACTGACTGTATATTATGTTTCAGGACGCTGCGGTTGTTTTTGGTACGGTCATCATCGAGAGCATTAGAGATTATTTCCGGTTCGATTCTGGCAAGAATATTCAGGGGTATGTTTTTGCTGATGTCAATAATATCGGGCAGTTCATCACGGTCGCAGTTAAGGTATGCTTTTACGGCGAGGTCATCAGATTCCCTCTGACGGAGGAGAAGGGCGCATCTTTCTGCCCCGGACGCTACAAGGGTAAAATTCAGTAACTGATTGAGCGCTTCATCATGGTCGTCTATCTTGCTTATTATCTCCGATAACCTGTACAGCGAGTCATATCGGTTTTCATCTTCCCGATGTTCCGGGATTGAATCAATGATTTCTTTAATTTCATTCTTCAGAGGGCCATTCCTCAGTCTTTCAGCAAGTTTTTTTGACTGCAGGTAGAATTTTTTCGCAAGTTTCGGTTGATTGAGCCTGCTGTATTCTTCAGCGATTTTTTTGCAGAGATGAAAGCTGGGGAACATGTACTCATTGCGGTGCAATATTGTATATGCTTCTTTCAAACGATTCAATTTTCCTGAGTCGTCATCGGCAGGCATTTCCAGGGCCTTGATGGATTCAATGAGGGGAATATCACTGCTCGGGATTATAGATCGGAATTTACTTTTTGTCTCTTCGTCTATCCGGGAATTTAAAGTCATATACAAATAGCAAAAGGCCGAAAAAATCAGGCAGTTGTATTTTACCAGTTGATTGAAGACTTTCTCCAATCGAGCAGGATCACCATCCTTGTTGTAGATTTCGTTGAGTGTTATTATGAATTTTACTTCTGCTAAGGAAGCATTGTCATTTATATCGTTGAACAGTCCCTCGGCTTTGGCGCAGTATGAAAGACAATTGGAGTAGTTACCTTTATATATTGAGACCTCGGCAAGGTTGCTGTATACTTTTCCGAGAATCCTATTTCTGGATTCCCCGGAAAAACAGTTAAGGGAGTAATTTAATTTTTCCTCCGCCTTTGCAATGTTACCGGTATACAGCTCGAGGTATCCGCTTATCAAGTAAAATCTCGCCATAAAATTAATAGTATTTATCGATTGAACTTCACTTAAAAGCCTGTTGAGCCAATAGCGGGCTTTATTAAAATCGCAAGTTCTTATAAACGAGGATACCAGATTGTAGTAGGTGTTTGTCAATCTGGCATTATCCGAAGGCGCTCTCAGATTGCTAATGGCTTTTTTCGAGTATTTGATTGAATCATGGATTCTTCCCATTTCAAAAATAATCAGCGCAATGTTGGTATATGGGCTAATGATATCCATTTCAGGATCATCGGAATCAAGTAATTCAATTGATTCTAAAAGATATTTTTCGGCGCTCTTAAAATCTCCGGCGTTCCAGTACAGGACACCCTTAATGTTCAAAGCTCTCGAAAGCTCGGAGTCAATTGAATGGCTTTTGGCCAGACCAATAATATGATTCAGCAATGCCAGGCTTTCGTCATGCCTGCCGTGACTGGCCATTTGATAGGCCTTGATTCTCGAGATAGAAACCTCGGTCTTAATGTCATTATTCTTTTTTGCCTGGTCTATGATTGTATCGCACAGATCTGCGATCTTGCCCTTTTCATCGAAAATCAGATATATCCAACCCAGTCGGGCGGCAATTTTTTTGTGGAGATCGGTGCCTTCTTCGGTTAACTTCAGTGCCTCTTCATAATAATTCGAAGCCTCATTGAGTCTGTTGAGATACTGCGTGCATCGTCCCAGATACAGTTTGATTGATGCGATTATATTGTTTGCGACATCCGGATCTTTTTCTGCCTGTTTTAAAAATTCTTTTAATAGGAAATAGTTTTTATAGACCTGGCCGCTTTCAATTGATTGCTCGATATTATCGAGATTTATCTGATTCAATGATCTTGAAAGATCTGCTGTGGCTGCCGGTTTATAGTACATTTTTTCCTGAGGAGAAAGCCAAGTATCAAAAAGAAATTTTATATCATCGTCGTCGAGCCTTATGTGCCAGAATTCTCCAATAGTGTCGAATGAAACGTTCTTAATTAAAAATCTCAGGATATTCCAAACATTCGGGTTGGTTAGTTCATCGGTCGAATCGTAAATACCTTCCAATATTTCAAAATGTATTCCCTGAATACGGCATTCATTCATAATAAAGGATTTAAATCCGCTAAGGTTGTTTATTGAGCGGTTATAATTCCTGATTTTATTGATGAAGTACTGCGTAAACAGCCGTTTAAGAAGGCGCTGTTTTTCGGATTTATCGATTATTTCATGATCGTATAGGGCATTTATTAATTCGGGCGGGCGATCATATGGGTACTCTGCAGTCAGATTCTCAGAGAGTCCGTATAATTTTTTTGCCAGATCCGGGTTTTCTTTCTTAATAGAAGTCCGGGTCAACATTTCCTGCAGGTTTACTCCCAGCGAGTAGTTATCCGAGTAGATCGAAATAGGTTCATTATTGAGCAATTCCGGTGCGATAAACCCGGGAGTACCAAATAGTTTGGCGCTGAGCGGCTGTCCGGTTAGCGAGACAAAGTCCAGGTCAGCAAGTTTGATACTGTTTCTTTGGGAATTGTAAAAGATATTGGAGAATTTGATATCACCGTGAACCATTCCCATTAAGTGCAGATAATCCAGGACAAGAGCTATTTCTTTCAGCAAAATTATGGGCCGCGATTTTAACTCATTATAAGATAACGGCTTCCAGTCATCGGCGGACAGGTAAGGATACTCGACTGCTACGGCGTTGTCGAATTTGGTAAATTTCTGGGGTTTTAAGATCAAGCGAGAGGTTAGGTTTTTTTGCAGATTGCAGGCTCTCTGCAGAACATCCCGGGCTTTATCCTGATTGAAACCGCTGTCAGTATTCAGGACCTTCAGAAAGGCATATTCCCCCGAATACTCGTCTTTTGCAATCCATGACCGGGTCAGGTTGTTTTCAGAGAGATTTGATATTAGTCTGTAGTTCTGCAGTATTTCGTGTGTATCCATTTCCCCAAACTCTGCGCTCTTTAAACAGTATATATAAAAATTTGCGAAAATATGAAGATAAAATGAGATATTTTTTAGATTTTAACCCGCAGACTGACATCTCCTGTCACCCCCTATGCCTATATATAATAATGAGAGGAATATTTTTTCGAATTTGGACTGTGCAATGAAAGAGGGGCCACCCCTAATGGAAATCTCGGAAAAGCAAAGGGATTATTTGTTCTTTGGCGAGAAGAAATTATCTGACAGCAAGGAGTTTAAATTTATGGCCAAAGTCGATACCGATTTGAATCGAGATCTGGTAATTCTCCTGGTGACATCGATTCCCTGGGAAAAATACCGGACAGAGATTGAGGACAAGGACGTTTTCGATCAAATAATCAAGTCGATTCACAAATTCGCCGAGGATAACGAAAATCTGTCTCAATTTCAGAAGAGAATTAGAGGACTGGGACAGAGGGGAGCGACGGTGGTCAGACAAATAGTGGCTATGACCAGAGGGACGGTATACTAATATATATTTAAATTGCAGACATACAAGACGCTAATAATCGGGATATATTTTATATGGCATTAGAAGCAGCTGTTTGTTAAAGGCGGTTAATTTTAATATCCAATATTTCCTTTCTAAATTAGCTTAATAATAAGGTAAATATCTTGACAAACAGCCCGGTGTACATTAAATTTTTTTGCACAAGTCCGAAGATTCCCCCATCAATAGAATCACATCTTTTACATCATCGCCTTTGATATGCAGTGCATGTTACTTTGCTCCTCCGGTAATTGCATGGATTACTGACGGCGGGTGCAATGCACCTATAAGTGCATGCGCTGTAAGTTGGGAAAGATATTAAATAAAACCTCATCGGGCTTTGCCGGATAAATGGGTTCGGCAGGATAGAGCCTTTTGGGGCATGGAACTTATTAACTAATGCAGGAGGTTTTTTATGATTCCAAAGCTAAAGTACATCTTTATGGGGATGGCTGTCCTGTTTCTTGTTACGGTGTCGCAGTCAATGGCTTTGACGCCTCTCGAGGAACTGGGTGAGCTGCTGTACTTCGACCGGACATTATCCGAGCCCAATGGTCAAGCGTGCTCGGACTGTCATTTCCCGTCCGCATCCTTCGTCGATCCTGACAGTGAATTTCCGGTTTCACAGGGTGTTCTTCCTCAAATGAGGTGGGGGAACCGCAACAGCCCAATGGCAGCCTATGCGTTTTTGAGTCCGGATTTTCACTTTGATCCGGTTGAAGGTTTGTATGTAGGCGGGCAGTTCTGGGACGGCCGTGCGGCCAATGTTGTCGAACAGGCCAAGGGGCCCTTTTTGAATCCGCTCGAGATGAACAATCCCAATAAAAGCACGGTCATCAAGGATATTCTAAAAGGACCGTATTCGGATTTCTTTGCGGAGGTATTTTGTCATGATAAAAAGTACATCAAAGATAACATCGATGAGGCTTACGACTTCGTGGCCGAGGCCATCGGAGCTTTCGAAAGTACCGAGATGTTTGCACCGTTCAATTCGAAGTACGATTATTACCTGCAGGGAAATGACGTTTTAACGGATCAGGAATTTCGCGGGTTCGAACTGTATGAAGGTAAAGCGATGTGCAACGCCTGTCATCCCAGCGAACAGGGTCCGAACGGAGAACCGCCGCTTTTCACCGATTTCACCTATGATAATCTGGGGGCTCCGAAAAATCTGAACAATCCCTTTTATACGCTGACTCCGAATTTCAATCCCGATGGTTACGATTGGGTTGATTACGGACTTGGCGGCGTTTTGGGACTTCCGGGAGAGATGGGCAAGCATAAGGTAATGACACTTCGTAATATCGCGGAAACAGGTCCGTATCTTCATAATGGTGTTTTCACCACACTCCACGAGGTCGTCGAATTTTATAATGCCCGCGACGTTGCGGAATTCTCGCCGCCCGAAGTCCCAATGAATGTGAACACGACAGAACTGGGGAATCTTGGATTAACCCCTGCAGAGATTGATGATCTAGTGGCATTTCTGCATACGTTAACCGACGGCTATACTCCGCCCGAAGGTGTTGCCCGTATCGTTTCGGCCCACATGCCGGGCGATTTTGCACTGGAGCAGAATTATCCTAATCCGTTTAACCCAACGACAAATATCTCATTTACCCTTCCCCAAAATACCCACGTGAAGCTGGAGGTATTCAATATTCTCGGACGTCAAGTCGAAATTCTTGCTAACGACGAATTCAGTGCCGGGAGACATACTGTGACATGGGATGCATCGGATGTATCTACAGGGATGTATTTCTTCAGCATAAAAGCGGGCGAGTATAAGCAGACAAGGAAAATGATTCTTTTGAAATAAACAGAATCATAGAATCAACGGACGGGGCGGTTTGACCGCCCCGTTTTTTTTGTGGGATGTTTTAATGCAGTTGTTGACTTCTACTAAATGAGAAACTTTGTTATATTACATTGTTGGAACAGATTCAATTGCAAAAAAATATTTTTCGTATCTGGTAAAAAGGAGAATTGAATATGCTTAAAATCGATGATGCTATTCTGGCGGTGGTTGATATACAAGGTAAGCTGGCGACACTGATGCACGAAAAGGAAACTTTCTATAAGAATGCCGAGAAGATGATAAAAGGATGCCAGGTTCTCGAGATCCCGGTTTTATGGACGGAGCAGGTTCCGGAGAAGTTAGGGGAGACGATTCCTCAGATAAAGAATTTGTTCGGCAGTGAAAAGCCGATGACCAAGATCGATTTCAGCTGCAGCGGAGCGGAAGGATTTCTGGATAGATTAAGAGAATCGAAACGCCATCAGGTGATGGTTATCGGGATGGAGACGCATATCTGTGTTTATCAAACGGTTGTTGATTTGCTCAAAGAAGGTTATGAGGTATACCTGATTGCCGATGCTGTTTCGTCGAGGTTTGAAGTCAATAAACAGATCGGAATCGAGGCCTGTATCATGGAGGGGGCAAAAATCAGCTGTGTCGAGATGGCGCTTTTTGAGATGATGCGTAAAGCGGGCGGAGACAAATTCCGCCAGGTTTCAAAAATTGTTAAATAGTGAATTTTATGGCATGCCGGCCGGTTTTTCCGGGATAATTATCCAGGCGATTATATATGCCAAGACACTGGTTCCGGCGGCCAGAACCAGCACAAGCCAGATCAGTCGAATGAGGGTTGGGTCGACATCGAAATATTCACCCAGTCCCCCGCAAACGCCGGCGATTTTTTTATCTGTTATTGATCGGTATAATTTTTTGTCCATCATAGACTCATCTTATTTTTGTTGATAGATACGAGCCAGTTGCAAGTTTGTTTCGGCGGTTATTCTATTTCCCGAATATTCTTCTCCTGATTGGAATGGTGAAACGGCTCCGCTCAGGATCATCAGTTTCAATAGTCATCGTTAGATCGAAACTCATTTCGAGCATATCATCATCGAGTTTCAGGCGGCCTTCCTCGGTTTGCCCAGCTTTAATCTTATCCGGCATTTTTATTTTTCCGAGGGTATCGGGGAAGTGAATCATTGTAATTGAAACATCTTTGTTGGAATTGTTCGTAATTTCGAAATCGATTTCATCTCTTATATTTTCATCAAAGCGTGAAATGTCCAATTTATATGGCTTAATAACAATTGGAAAAGTGGAGTCGGGGAATTGATTGATATCAGCGAGGATATTTACAGTGTCTTCCCTTTCCATACCCGATACACTTATGACCGCATGGTGATTGGCGAAGCCTTGATATCTCCGCGATTCGTATATCAGTGTCAGGGGTATGCTGTCCCCGGGCGGGATAATATCGCTTTGCAGAGGAGCAGTCATACATTTGCAGCTGCCTTCTATTCTGATTATTTCGGCAGTATCTGAACCCGAGGAAACCAGCCAGAAAGTATGGGAAAGGATCGAATTTTGCGGGACGTTGCCGAAATTAAAGGTCTTTTCAGGGATAGATAAATCCGGCTCAGCAAATGAAATATTGCAGGTTAATATCAGGCTAATAAGTGCCGCCGCAGTAAGGAATTTATTCATTAGAGCCTCCGTAACAAAGTTTCCTTTGAATATCAATTATACAAAATTCGTCTATTAATATAATCAAAAAATTATCAATGTTAGGATTTTATGAGGCATAAGGCTTTACCGAAAGGATACGAAAGATTTATATAATTTTGAACACGGCCTGGAGGGACATGTTTTATAAGAAAAGCGTCCAAAATTATAGAAAAAAATGAGGGGTTTTACAATGTCTAAATACGTGATTCTTACAGCCATACTTTCGGTATCGATGCTATATGCAGCAATAGCTTATGATGTTACAGAGGAAGCAAGGTCCTTTAATGAGAATATCGCTTATGTCAATGAAATACCGCCTCCGGATGGTTATAAACGGATTGAGGTTGGCAGTGAATCGTTCGGTCAGTACCTGCAGAATCTCCCGTTAAAACAAAAAAATAACATAGTAATGCTTTATAACGGTTATCCAAAATGGCAGCAGGCCGAGCATTACCGGGTGATTGATATAGATGTCGGAAATCGGGATCTTCAGCAATGCGCCGATGCTATGATTAGGTTGAGGGCCGAATATTTATATAAACAGGGAAGGTTTGATGATATAGTCTTTAATTTTACCAGCGGCGATCCGGCCAAATATTCCGAGTGGATTAGAGGATATCGCCCGATTGTAAATGGCAATAATGTCCGCTGGACCAGGCAGGCGGAAGTTGATTCTTCGTATAGTAACTTCCGCGATTATCTAAATATAGTCTTTATGTATGCCGGGACATATTCTCTGGAAAAGGAAATGGAAAAAATCAGGAATTTGGCCAATGTTAAGATTGGAGATGTTTTCATAAAGGGCGGATTCCCCGGCCATGGAATAATTATCGTGGATATGGCAGAGGATGAAAAAACTGGAGAGAGGATAGTCTTATTGGCGCAGAGTGAGTGGCCGGCGCAGGAGATTCATATTTTGAAAAACTGGAAAGTTAAGAATTTAAGTCCCTGGTTCGAGCTTGGTGATAGCCCCGAGATTTATACTAATTATTGGATCTTCAGATTTGAAGATTTGCGAGCTTTCTAGAATTTAAATATAAGAAATGGCTATATTCTAACTGAATTTTAACATATTTTTTTATTGCGTAGATTTGCAATCATTGCGTTATTCTATGTACACAAGAAAGGAGGTGGTCCGGTCTTGAAAAGTGACAAATGTGAGGTGGCTGCTACTTAGCAGACCTTTTAACTGATAAGTTGGGGTCTTGCTAAGTAAATCCCAACAGTTTACCGACCCGGCGGGTCCGCTACCCGCCGGGTTGTTTTATTGTACGGCACCGTGGTAAAAGTATTGTCCAAGGCCGATGGTGAATATATAACAGCCATAGAGAGCATGTTCAAAAGTGGATGAGGCCAGCGACTTGGTTTTTTCATAGGTGCAGGCAAAAAGGATACCGCCGACCAAAGTAAATATTATCGCGATCGGATTTTTAAAAGTAATATGCATAAATCCAAAAGATAGTGCACTTGCGATAATCAACTGCCACCGTCCCGGAAAAAGGATCTGGTAGCGATGAAAGAAAAATGCGCGATAAATCAATTCCTGCGGGTATGCTGAAAGGGCGGGATAGAAGACCATCACAAATGCCCACGTAACAGGTGATCGTTTGACAAAACCAAATAGAGTCTCACTGTCAAAGTAAATCACTCCGGCCGCTATAATCACGGCATTTATTAAAAAAATCAGGAATATTCTTTTAAAGGACGCCGGCAGTGCCTTGATATTCCACAGACGGCGACGGTTGAAACTTTTGTCCATAAGCAATATCATCAGAGCAAATACAGTAACTAATGCAAGAAGAATGATCATATGGATATTTATCAATTTCAAATAGTAGGAGAGCGGAATCATAATAAAAATAAAAACAAATTCAATAAGCCGCAGCAACCTTTGCATCGGTAGTTTTTCCCTGCTTTTTAAGTGAATTTTCCAAACTATCAATTTTTCGACTAAAATTCCATATTTTTTATCATACAGCGGCGAAAAAGTCGGTCAACAATTGCCGATCATATCCGATAATTAGATTAAATCCATCAATCTTTAAACATCTTCAAAGGAGGGCTAATCTTGAAGAAAACTGCTAACATTTTGGTTTTTATCGCAATTGCGGCCTTTATGCTTATTGCCGCAAATATGCAGGCAATTGCGGGTATTCCAGAACTTACAGAAATTTCGCTCGGAGCGCCGGTTTCGAGTGATTATTATCTCGTCATATTTGATGATGATGGAACCGGAAACGGGGTTTGGATTGACCCGGGGAACAGTTCCGGTAATTCGACAACCGCACCAACCGGATATGCCGCAATGGCTGGCTTTGGAGCGTCTGCAGCTACATTGCATGGAACAGCTTCAGGTTATGGTCAGATTCTTTTGTCATTACCGGCAACAGCGTCCCTTTCAACAGAAATGAGCGAGTTGCTCAGCAATATGCCTACCAATGCAAATCCGGATATGTTTGGTGGTGCGCAGGGGCCGGTCAATGTGAACAATATCGATCTCGATAGGGCAGGAATTCCCGCCGGGACTTCGGTAATTTTTACAGTCAATATGAATGGTTCGGTACCTCATATGGTTTCAGTTATGGGCGGAACGACACCGACTGTTGATTATAATGAGGTGGCGGATGAACTAACTGTCACGACTACCACTTTCGGCACGACAACCAATGACGGGGACAGTTTTACATCGTTCGTCGGATTTGCAATTTTTACCGATGAAACGATGGGAACAACCCCTCTCAGGATTATTGCCTGCACAGATGCCTGGATAGGAGATATATTTCCGTTTCTGCCGGGTTTCGACGCCAATGCAGTAACTGATGCCGGTACATTGGGGACTGAAGATGCTCGCGGGGGAGTGACAATTTATGGCCCATCTGGTGAAAGCAGGCAAATTAATCTCTTTATTCCGGATGCGATTGTATCGACCTTGTTCGGCGCCTCAGTAACTCCGGATGATCTTGTCGCCTATATAGACAGCACAGAAGAATCAGGAGCGACTATTACAACCGGAGTCAGCAATTTCGGTGTAACCGGAACATTGGCCGAGTTTACTTATACATTTGCTTCGCCGCGCGATGCTTCGATGGGCCCGACATCACCAGTCGGTATCTGGGATAATCCTGAAGGTGGTTTTCCATCCGAATTCGCGTTACTTGGCAATTATCCCAATCCATTCAATCCCCGGACTGTTATCAGATTCGCTCTGCCTGAAGCGTCGCCGGTATCAATCGATATTTACAATATTGCGGGGCAGAAGGTGGCACAGATCTCCGATGATTATTTCAAGGCCGGATATCATGCGATATCCTGGGACGGGACGGATGATGCCGGAAATCCTTTAGCGACAGGGGTTTATTTCTATAGGATTAAGGCCGGAGATTTTACTGAAACTCGCAAAATGGCATTGCTGAAATAGGGAAAATACGTGCAGATTTAAGGGTCGGGAAACCGGCCCTTTTTTATGTACAGATTGGTTGTCAATATTAATGTCAATGAATCCGATAATATGATTAAGAGAAATGTCTTGTATTGAGAGTGAAAATGGCTGAAGAGACAAAGAGAAAGAAAGACGTTCTTCGAGATATCAAGAAAAAAGCGCCGCTGATGGATGTCAGGTATTTTAAGGCGCAATTTCTCGAATGGCTGAGCGAAATGAAGTTCCCGGGGTACGCCAGTGCCGATTCATGGGAAGAATGCCTGAAAGTATTTCCACCCGAGGCGGGTGAAGACAAGAAGGAATCAGGGCTAAGGCTGAGAATGGCACTGAGGCTGTACACAGTGAATTATCAGTATTTAATATCTGTAATGGAGTCGCTGGATGTTGATTCACGCGGTTCTTATATTATGACGGTTCATGTCAACTGGAAGAAAGAGGAAAAAAGACAGCAAAAGAAAATTGAAGAGAATTATATCGGCCATTTTGATGATTCCCTCCGGGCAAGGCATGTTATATGGGCGCAAACATTCCGAAAAGAGGAGTTTGTTGAGGGGCTAAACAGCTGCGCACGGGCGATTCTGGCAAATGAATTGATTCCTGAAACAGAGTATGAGAAAAAAGGGGAATCGATCCTGAAGATCCAATCGATCCATCCAAATTTCCCATCCGAAGACGATATTCTCGAATAATTTACATTTACAAGTAATCGGTAAATTTGTATTATCTCCCCAAAAAAGGGAGAAACTATGCGAATTGCGTTTATTATTCTATTTTTATCTTTCTCGATGATTTATAATTCTGGAATGTGCCAGGTTAACGAAGAGGGAATAATGGAATCACAGGTTGAGCAAATTCTTAAAAGGGCCGACAGTGTTTTTAATTCGCGTGAATACGAAAAATCACGGGAAATATATCTGGAGGCCGCGGATGTAGCTTCGGAGGCAAATGATAATGCCGTCCTAACGCAGGCATATGCGCAAGTTGCAAGAACTTACTCGATAACCGGGAATAACGAAGAAGCGGTCTCGTGGCTGGAGAAGGCGGAGAAATTCGCATCACCTGAGGAACCGTCGGGCTGGTCGAGATATCTTGGTGTTAGAGGACGAATAGAGCGCCATACCGGAAAGGATAGCCTGGCCACGTCGACTTTTGAAGAGATGTATCATTATTGCTCCGAGAAAGGGCTACACGAGAGGGCGATCGACGCGGCTCACATGCTGGCCATTACCGGAGATTATGAGCATCAGATTAAGTGGGCCAAAAAGGCCATTGCCGAAGCGGAAAAAGGGGATATTGGTCGATGGCTGGGGCCGCTCTGGAATAATCTCGGCGCGACCTATGAGGATATGCATGAATACGCGGAGGCCTTGAGCGCTTATCGTAATGCACGGGATTATCATTATGAATACGGCAATGAAATGAATCGCCTTATCGCAGATTGGGCAGTGGCGCATGCACTTCGATTGAACAGACAATATGATGAAGCCGAGTCCAAACTGGATTCGATATTGACATGGGCGAAAAGAATTGATGCCGGTGAGTTTACAGGCTGGAGTTATAATGACCTGGGAGAAATTGCAATGGCCCGTGAAGATTATGATAAGGCTTTCGAATATTTGACTCAAGCCAGAGAACAGCTTAAGGAAGCCGGCATGCCGGACTGGGCGCCGGAAATGTATCAAGAATTGCTGGATAAAATCGAAAAGGCGAGAATAAAATCCCAATAATATATTAGAAAAACCGGGAGCATTATTATATACTCCCGGTTCCGGGCAAAAGACTGTTAAACAATCCTATTTTTTAATGGCTTCAATATGAAGTTCGATTTGAACTTCATTGCCGACGGTAAGACCTCCGGTGTCAAGCACCTTATTCCATTCAATACCAAAATCTTTGCGATTTAATTCGGTCTCGCCTTCAAAGGCGACCAGGGTTTGACCATATGGAGTGGTCGTTTTACCGAGGAAATCGAAGGGAATAGTTATTTCTTTGGTGACCCCGTGCATGGTTATATCGCCGTGCATCAGGAGACCATCGGAAGTCTTCTCGATCTTGTTGCTTTTGAATGTAATGGTAGGAAATTTTTCAACTTCAAAAAAATCCGCGCTTCGAAGATGCTTATCGCGGTCAGGATTATTAGTATCGATACTCGATGCATCGATAGTGACCATTACAGATGAATTTTCCATCTTTTCTTCATCGAGCATAACTTCACCTTCAAATGTGGTGAATTCACCCTTGGCGGTGCTTATCACGAGGTGCTTAATAGAAAACCCGACAAAGGAATGGACCGGATCAATGGTAAATTTCTCGGCCGCGAAGCTGCTGCCGGTCAGCAATAAAGCAGCTAAAACAAACGTGGTTAATAATTTTGTGCGCATTTTACGCCTCCATTTAATGGTAATTTCAAACTGTTAATTTCAATAGAGACAATATTTGTCCAGAGTGCCTATCATTGCTATATAAACTAAGCGGGGTAAAAATTTGTTCCCATTATATTGCCAAACAATATGGAGGCTTTTGGCTTGGTTGGCTAACTGCAAGAAATTCTATAAGTTAGAGGTGGAGCGAATAGTAAAGTTGATATTTTCGACTATATCGCCCCCTTCGACAGTGTTAATCTGTATTGGTTTATTGACAGGTTGGGAAATATATCCGAATTTCTCTAATTGCTCCGCGTCGATATAAACGCGGTAAACTCCCGGGACAAGACCGAGATGATAATAAGTTCCGTCATTGAAAGTCGTAATGATAGTTTCGCGTTCGGTTTTTTCGCTTATGATGTGGACTTTGATTCCACCGACTCCGACCGGGCCATCGGTTGTGATCCGTTCGACCCTGCCTGAAATTTCTCCTGCCGAAACGATAGGGACATTAATACTGGTCACCATATTGGGGCTGATAGTAACCTCGAAATTATCGTGCGCTGGTTGAAGAGTGGGGTCATCAAGACTGTATGGGTCGATCTGGACGAGATAATCGTCGTACGGTCTCAAACCATCATAGTAAAATAGCTCATCCCGGTTGGTTTTTTTGCCTCCGACTCCACCGATACTTGCCCTGAGTTCCGGTAAAAGCCGTTCACCATGATCGAGGTAGCCGTTGTAATTCTCATCATGGAAGGGCCATATGAGCGCTGATCCCAGGCCCAGGCCGCTCCGACGAGTAAACCTGATTTTTCCGTTCTCCTGATCATACCGGATAGAGCCTTTTTGCATTTGGTTGAAGGCTGTCTGATCAGCGGTCCTGGTTACCCTTGATGTAAAGTTGGCGAAACTCTGGAAAAGATTGAATGTTACCGATATTTGATTCTGCTTACTTATGTTATTTCTTTCAAAGCTTACAGTTAGCTGTCCGTTTCGCAGGATCCGCTTGTGCAGATATACACCCCAGCCAGACAATTTTTTTGAGGTATGGTCGTAGTTGATTTTGAATTGCGGCCTTATCCATCGTACGAATGAAGTGGAGATGAATAGCTGACTTTTAATATCTTTATCGGAACGCGAGCTAAAAATCGAGGATTTATAACTTCCCATATAATTAAGGTGTAAATATTTCAGCGGAACCTTAAATCCGTAATACATATTGGCGATCTTATAGTCCGGGTATCTATCAAGCGTGGCTCGACACCTGAGACCAAGGTATTTATTCATTATCCGAAGCGGCGTTGATAAAGAAATGGCGAAATTGTCCAGTTGGTTCATCCGATTCCTGAATTCGTTTTTGAAAAACTTAGCGTACGTGAGATTTACCGAGACTATCTTGGGGTTTGAATAGTTAAAGGAGGATTGCAGCTTATATTTAGGGACCGCGACGGCATTTATAAGCGCGGGACCAAATGGATGGAATGTGGCTTCAAGTCCGGCTAACGGAAGTTCGCCATCTTCTCCCTGAAGTGGGAAATCGATTACAGCTCCTGCCGTCAGATTACTTGTTATGCCGTAGTAGCCGCTTCCCTGCAGATACTTTTTATTTCCTTCGCGGGTTTCAACCATCCCGGCCGAAGCAGTGTATTCGATTTCTCCCTTGGGAATGAGATTATATGGGACACTTATAAATTCCTCGCGGGTTTCGATTTCACCATTGGGACCGTACATTTTTAGCATGATTCGAGATGTCCCGTATGAGACATCAATCAGGAAATTATAATTTCCGTATTCATCAGTTGTCGTGAAGTCGGACAGTTTGTTATTGATATATAGTTCTACATCCCATCCAGTACCAATCTGCCCGGATATATTGACAGTTTCGAATTTCTCTCTTGTTTTGAGTGGCCGGTTGGTAGCCATAACACCCTTCATGCCTCGCGCGAGGCTTCCGCCGCCGACCACATCGCCAGCCTGGAGGTTGCTTATCAGGTAATTATTCGGAAAGGCATACCGCCATGTATAGCGCAGGTTTTCAGTTTTAACGCCGTAGACGCTGTTCCCGGTTCCGATGAAAGATAAATCACCGCCCATCAACATACCGCCCAGTCCAAGACTGAAATATTGACCGGTTTTGTCAAGAGGATTTAAGGAGACGACCCAATCGGCTACGCCGCCCTTGAATTTTTCCCGCCTGAAAGGAATGCGGACAATGTCTCTTTTCTGGGCTTCTTTTTCTTTCAGTTTTTCGTAGGCCGCTTTCCTCAATAGACTACGATAAGCAGGAAATTTTTTGTCGAGAGGGAGGTGAACGCTCAGTTTGGCGAAATTAAAATATATGTTCAAACGAAATATTTTTTCGAACAGGTCTATTCGTAAGAATAAATCTGAGGCTGTCAAAACATAATCATCTTCACTTATATCGTGGACCTTATTATGGCAGCGGGCTCGAAGTCGAGTCAAGTCTATTTCGTACCTGTTATCCTTTTCGATATAATAACCGCTAATAATTCCCTGATTGAGGTCAGCCTCGGTATAGATATCAATCATATGAAATATGTCTATTACGGGAAGAAAAATGGTTTCGCCGTCATAATAGGCGAAAATATCTTTATTTATCAGCTTGGGAATCTGAAAATTGAGGATAATTTCTTCGTAATCGGCTTTTTGGGCATAGGTAGAGGCACTTCCCAAAAAGAGAAAGATCGCCGAGATGATTAAAATCAGCCCGGCAGATTTAATTGATTTTTTAGATCCCCCGTACATGGCTCACAAAACGTCCGATCCGGCAGGGATCGATGGTACTTCAGTCAATCACGGTTGTAAATTCGATGCTGTTGCCGTAAACCATCAGATCCGGCGGAATATCGGTACGTCCCTCGTTACTGATAGAAATCTCCACTTTGTAAGGCTTCTCATAATTTCCTTCCGGAATAGGAATCGTAAGTTTGCGCCGAAGTTCGGTATAGACTGCAAACTCCATGGCATCTTGGAATATTTCCCGATTCCTGTTATCGAGGAGCCTGTAATTGACAATTCCGACATAGGAAACATTACCGCGGTTGACCATGTCGACAAATAATGTGGTTGTCGAATCGGTGATAATATGCTTGGTACCTGCAACTTCCAATTTTGAAATAAGATTACCGGTTCGATATTTGAGCACCAGCGCTGTCTGCATGATCATGTTCAAATGGGTCGTGATTTTTTCATCATCACCTGCGGTAGGAAGGTTGGTTGCTCCTTCCTGCGAGGTAACCACGACGCGCGCCCAGTACTCGCCGTCGGGAAGGTCTTTCGGTGGTTTAGCCACGAATCGAACAACCTGGGAGGCGTTCGGCTCGAGGACCATCCGGCGCGGAAAGGCACGGACCCATTCAACAGCAGACTTGGGATTAGTGATGGCCGAGTCTTTTAATTCGACCGAGATGTTTCCCAGGCTGTCGGATTCGGGTATACCGTAGCTGAAATTGATCGATACCTCTTTTGGCTTGTCGGTCGGGTTTTGGATAGTCAGGCGACCGGTCCGCTTTGTATCGGACATGATAATAGATGTCGGTGCGACTAGTACACCGGCAAAAGTATTAATTGAATAAATGAGAATAATGGATGCAGCAGTTAGTAATGTTTTGCACCCATTAAAAGCGGAGATTTTCAAAAGCCTCTTCTTACTGTTCATTTCAACCGTTTCCTATGTTTTGTGCTTTACGGGGGACACATTATTTTCCCCCGTAAAGTAATCTTTCCAAGAACACTAAGTCAAATCTTAAATAAATCTTAGTCCCCGGTATATGATACCGTCAAAATTATATCACCGGTATAGGTGTCGGCCCGCTGATCGACTGTTGGATAAACCGTTCCGCCCATGAAGATCTGCAGGATATTATCGGCACCGCCGATGTCGGTATCAGGCAGATTGTGCGGATTCTGGTCGACAATTGCGCCACCACCGTGAGCGGCCGGGGTACCGGCTGCGGTTGTATCAATATCGGCGTCGGTGCTGGAAAAAGAAATCGCCAGTCGGTCCTGATTGGTCGAGTTCCAGAGATAATCGGGAAGTTCCATATACATTGAAATTTCTCTGTCGCCTTCACCGGTTACCTGAAAGACACCGGCATTGGCTACGGTAGTTTTATCGGCGGTAGTCGGAACTCCCTGAAGGACATCGCCAAAGTCCAGATCATGAGTCGATGAAACAGCCAAAGCAGCCAGGACATTAGCGGTAGCAACACCGGTCCCGACATCCTGAGCATTGACACTAATGCCGCCGAATAGCACGCAGACCAAGGTAATGGCGAATAGTTTCGCTATTCCGGCTTTATGGTTTTTGAACGTCATTTTATTTTTCCTCCCTGCTCCCAAAATATGATTAGCATTAATTTTCATAGTTATCAGTCACCGGTATATGAAACCGTTAAAATAATGTCACCGGTGTAGGTATCAGCCCGCTGATCGACGGTTGGATAAACCGTACCTCCCAGGAAAATTTGAAGGATATTATCGGTGCCTCCAATCGGTGTATCCGGCAGGCTGTGTGGATTCTGATCGACAATTGCACCAAGACCATGAACCGCCGGTGTTCCTGCCGCGGTCGTATCGATATCGGCACCCGTGCTGGAGAAAGCGATTGCCAATCGATCCTGGTTGGTGGAATTCCAGAGATAATCCGGTAATTCCAGGTACATTGAAATTTCCTTCGCACCTTCGCCGGTTACCTGAAAAACGCCGGCATCGGCAAGGACTGTTTTGTCGGCCGATTTCGGGACTCCCTGAAGAACATCACCGAAATCAAGGTCGTGAGTTGCCGAAACCGCAAGTGCCGTTAAGACATTGGCGGTGGCGGTACCGATTGCGACATCCTGACCGAAGGCAGCCGGGGAGCCAATCAGCGCAGCCAGCGCAATGACTACAAGCAGTCTTGCTAACAGTTTCGCAGTTGAATGGTTTTGCATATCAAAACCCCTCGCATATAGTTATGTTTATATATCGTTCTAAATCTTTAGCGCTGTTTCATATGGAAATAATCGACATTTGGAATAGATAACTTTATGCGGTTTGGGCAAAAATTTTTGCAAAATGCTATATTTTTTTAAAATTTATGGGGAATTTCCAATTATTGGGTTTGGGAGGGGAAGCTGTTGCGCAATAATAGATTATGCCGGCCAATCAAAAATAAGATAAAAAAATGAAAGTCGAGCGATAATCGCCATTTTTACGGCAGGTTTTATGTTTATGAAGGCATTTTTTGCCTTTTGTTAATAAGACCAAGCAAATTGGGTTCCTAATTACCGGTATATTGTACGGTTAGAACTATTGAGGCAGTATATGATCCCGGGGCCTGACGAAGTTTGGGGACCGCCGTACCACCTAACCAAATCGAAAGACCGTTTAAACCAAGGCGGTAAGTAATAGTATGCCAGGGATCAAGGTCGTCGTGTCCCGGTGCGGTTTGATCGGGGGTGGCACTGGAATCCATGGCACAGTCATCCTCGCGGAAAATCAGCTGCATGTTATTGCTGCCGTAATTCATGTAAGTAGGAAGGGTGAAATCGATAGTGATCTCGGCGCCCGCGGTGCCGGAAACGTGAAATTCAGCAGCCGATCCGGGAGTGTGTTTGGAGACTGTTTTGGGGACGCCGGGAAAGACATCGCCGAAATCGAGATCATTGTTGACGGTTGCGTTTTGTGAGAATGCTGTTTGCGACGAAAAGCCAAGTAGAATAAAAATTAACAATATACAGAGCTGTACTCTCATGAAGTAGAAGCTAATAAGGTGGTGATTGGTGGTCAAGATTAAAATTAATTTTCGGTGGGTATAATTATTATGCGGACTGCATTATATTTTGACAGCTTGGTTTTAATTCCCAAGTCAATATCGAAATCGTTCAAGGTACCATTGTCTACTTCGAATATTATTTCATTGTCACCATGAACATTTATTACCGCATTTATAGGTCGGCCCATAAATGTGAAATTTCTGGGCGAATCTATATTCGGAGAAAACTCGTAGCCAAAATGATTCTCGACATAAGCTGAGGCACGTATGGAAGCTGAGGTCTCATTAAACCCGGCCGATAGAGCCGATCCGGCAGTAACGATGATAATCAATAATATACAGACAAATTTCAAATTCATGACGGTATCGCAGATAGATTATGCAGTACATAATCAAGATACCGTTAAATCGAAATCTGTCAAGCGGTCATTTTAAAGACAGAAAATCCCCATTTCGGGGAGACAGCCCGATTGATATGAATATATGTAGAGAGCGAATATTATCCGCGCTAATTGCCGGTATATGCCACACTCAGGGTAACATCGGCTGAATATTCTCCGCCGGTCTGGGAAATCTTCGGTCGGACAGTTCCACCTATCCAGACATCGAGAATTCCGGCCGGTCCCAAATCGACCGTAATCGGTCCGTTGGGATTAATCTCCGCGACCGGTGCCGACTGCCCGCCGCCGGTGCCATCGTCGTAAGAGGCATCGGTATTGTTAAAATCGATAGGCATCGATGCCACCGAATCGGCGTGAATTAGCGAATCGGGCAATGTGAATTCGAGGGTTACTTCCGCTGAGTTATCTCCGGCAATATGCCATTCACCGGCGAAACCGATATCGGCCTTAGCGACCGCTTTGTCGACGTCGGGCAGCACAGTCCCGAACAGCAGGTCGTGTTCGGCGGTTATGGTAATTCCGGCTATAACTGTTGCCCGGGCCTTGATCGAGGCGGTTTCCTGGGCATTTGCTTTGGCGAATAGTAATACTGCTATAAATATGAAGAATAGTATTACTATCTTTCTTATGAGTTTCATGTATCCTCCCCTTGAGAGATTTTTTTCCGGGAAGACCTTTTGCAAGCCGGGTGCCGAGGATGGTGGCTAGTCGTAAGTTGCTGTGAGGCAAATAATTAGGGCGGCATTGTGATATCAGACACGTAATCCTACTGGATAAAAAACAGGAAAAATCCCATAGTCGTATCAGTTAATGCACTGGCAGTCATAGGGTTGGGGTGTTTCCAATATGGCCTTATTAAGCACCGGCATATTTTGGTGCAAAAATAAAAAATGGTCTAATGTAGTGATAAAGGCCGATACAAGCGATATTTACGCGCCATTAATATTAAAGTAGTATGGGATTAATCCGATAACAGAAATTAAAGATGCTGTTCAAAATTTATACAGCATTGCAAAGTAACCTTGAGGTACGGGGTTTATCGGATGAGCCTTCTATTCAGGACAATTGTATTTGTTCCTGTATTAATTCTTGCAATAAGTACAACATCTATGGGGCAGGATGCAATCTGGGATGCCAATCACGGCGGGCAGTATAATGAGAGCAGTGGAAGCGGGCTTCAGAGCGCTGATGGTAATTTCGTGATTCTCGGCAGCAGTTATTCATTTGGTGCAGGCGAATACGATTTTTATCTGGTTAAGACAAGTGGTATCGGCGATACTCTTTGGACAAAGACCATTGGCGGAGTGTATTCGGAATATGGTTATGATATTGTCGAAACCTATGACAGCGGGCTTGTGATAGTCGGCTCAACGAGATCTTACGGCGCCGGTGGGAAGGATGTTTATATTGTCAAAACGGATGAAAATGGCGATACAATTTGGTCAAAAACGTATGGTGGGGCGGTCAACGATGCCGCCTATTCTATAAGGGAAACATCTGATAGCGGATTTGTAATCTGCGGGACAACCTATTCTTATGGAACCGGCAACGGCGATATTTATTTAATAAGAACCGATTCTACAGGTGATACACTCTGGACAAAAACTTACGGGGGAACCGGGGGGGATTTGGGTGCGGCGGTAAGGCAGATCGATGACAACGGATTTATCATTATCGGGACGACCGGAAGTTACGGTGAGGGTTACAGTTCTATTTATGTTGTTCGTACCGACGCTAATGGCAATTCATTGTGGACCGCGACTTATGGTGGAACAAAAGCTGATATCGGCAGAACTGTCGAGATTATGCCGGATGGCGGATTTATTTTCGGCGGGGCTTCGGCCTCGTTCAGCAGTTTTTATTATGATATGTATATTATTCGGACCGACTCGCTTGGTGATACCGCCTGGACAGGGGTCTACGGCGGTAGTGGAGATGAGCAAGTCTATTCAATTACAAGGGCGGCCGATGGTAATTATTTGCTGGCCGGTGAGACCGATTCTTTTGGAGCCGGTCAATACGATATCTATCTGGTCAAAATAACACCATTCGGTGATACACTCTGGACAAGAACGTACGGCGGGAGCGGATCGGATTTCGGACGACAAGTATTCCAGGAAGAAAATCTGGATTACATTATAATTGGCGAGACATATTCATTCAGTCTTGGCGGATCGGATATATACATGCTGAAAATAAAAGGTGAATCTACACCGGTGTATGAATATCCCGATGATATTTTACCGCAGGGATTTGCATTGGCTCAGAATTATCCCAATCCCTTTAATATGTCTACTATTATCGAATATACACTTCCGCGAAAATCACAGGTGATTATTGAGATCTATAATATTCTTGGGCAGAGAATAAAGTTCTATGATTCCGGTTACAGGTCGGCCGGCGCGTATTTATGGGAATGGAATGCGGAATCGGATAACGGGACACCGGTTGCATCGGGGATTTATTTTTATCGGCTTTCAGCCGATGGCTTTTCAGAAACCAAAAAAATGGTTCTTATTAAATAATCAAAGCTGTAAGTTTCTCGTTTTAATCAATATCAATTGAATATGATGCTACGCAGGGGACGGGATGGCCGGGGATGAGTGGTAACTCGGAAAGTTCGGGACAGCGGGTATAAATTGACTCGGTTGGTTTGGTCTCGGCCGCGGCGGCGACTCCAATTGATATGACTTTTATTTCGATGTGCGGTGTAATATCTCCAACCCCAAATGACGAACTTCCGCGGGGGGAAATCAATACAAGCAAGACCGCCATCAGAATTATTGCGGAGAAGCTTTTCATATTTTCCTCCATTCCTGCTTCTCCGGGTCTCTTGTGGCTACCCGGTTTTTAATACCTCTCTTTAATTTGGGGCGGTGAGGGGTAATTCTTATTCATAATCCCTGGTTTTTATTGAAACAACAATTGTGCCAAGTATTTTTGCGGCCACTGGCCGGCATTTATGTTGTTGTCTAACAATTGATTGAGAGATTTATAGAAATCGCCTGAAATTTGCGCTCGTATATATATGCGAATTTGATTTTGAAATAAAACAGTTTATGCGACAAAAAAGGCGGCCAAAAGGCCGCCTCTTCTGCATTTGAAATATTTACGGGCAGTCTGGATCGGGACCTTCTTTGTAGAGGAATTCGATAAGATATGTAATATCAAGCAGGTTTACAGCACCGTCATTATTGACATCGGCTGAATCCATGATGTCGGGCGGCGGACCTTCGCTGTATAGGTAAGCTATTAAATACGTAATATCAAGGAGATTGACTAATTCATCGCTGTTGGCATCACCGCAGATAAATGACGGGGCTACAGCGAGTGATTTGAAGGCATATGCAATTCCGTCGGAGCCAAAGGTCACACAGGCGATATTGGGTAGACCATCGCCGGAAATATCTCCAACTCCGATATCCATGACATCATCAGCGCAGCTGTAACTCCATTCGACATTTCCAGTCATGCCGTCGAGGACATATATATTCTGGTCATCGGAACCGGCTATAACTTCGTTCCAGTTATCATTGTCAACATCATAGACAAGAACACAATTGACCTCATTCCCGGTCTCGAAAGCCCACATCTCGGCCCCGGTGAAACCATTTACGGCATGGACTTTTTTATCAGTCGATGATCCGGGGATGATAATGTCCGGGATTTTATCCATATCAAGATCGCCCGCGTCAATTGTCTGCACATTCGAGGCAATTTCGACATTGAAAGACCACATCTCAGTCTGGTCCAGGCCATTGATGGCTATTATTTGCCTGGTGCCGTAAGGTGTAATTCCGGCAATGACGTCAGGTACGCCATTGTCGTCAGAATCAGTAACGGCGACATGCTCGACCGAGGCAGGAGCCAAATATTCCCAAATAAGGGAGCCATTGGAACCGTCGATGACAACGACTTTCTCTCCGGAAGTACCTCCACCAACAGCGGCGACTACATCAATCGGTCCGGTTCCGTTCATCTGGTGAAGTTTTATATTATTGATTTCACCCCCGGTGTCATACGACCATAATTCACTCTTGGCATCGGTTTGTATGGCGTAGATATTATTATCATCGGTACCGGCGATTACTTCAAAATATCCATCATCATTTAGATCTGCCGAGCGAAGGCACTGCCGGTATATCTGATCAGTGGGATTTGTAAACTGCCAATACAGGTTTCCGGTTGTGCCTTTTATTGCGGTCACCATTTCATCGTTACCGGCCACGGCGATGTCTGTAATATTGTCGTGGTCATAGTCACCCTGTGTAATTGCATATAAATTTTCCGTTCCGAGCCATTCCCATAAAAGAGTTCCGGAGCTGCCATCAATGGCGGTTGCTTTATCACCGAGCGATGCAACTGTAATGACATCATCGAAATTATCGCCGTTCACATCAGCAACCGCGACAGCGTTGGCATATTCGCCAAAATTGTATTCCCACAGGACAGGGGATTGAATGGTCTGGAGAGCCCAGACAGTCGTTCCCGGATCGGCCCCGCTGAAATCGGAACCTCCACCTGCGGCAACGTCAATTATTTCATCATTATTGAAGTCGGAACAGGCGACATCATTTATGGAGCCAGCCACCGAATAATACCAGATTTTGGCACCATTAAGGCCGCCAACCACCTCAACTCTATCCGATGATGCTGCAACAACTTCGATGTCTTTGTCACCGGTAACATCGCCGAAGTCGATATTTTTGACGTTACCGTCAAGTGAATCGGAAATCCACATCGGTGAATTTATATCGCCATCGAAGGCATATATACGGTGATTGCCGAGGTATGTACCGACAAAGAGATCAAGGTCACCATCTTCATCGATATCCTGAGAAGCAAGGACTATATCGCCGTTGGAATGGTCAACTGGTCCGACATCATAATCCCACTCGGCTATTCCATCAAGAGCATTTTTTATATATACAGTGCCGATATCGGCAGATGAAATTCCTCCGAAAACTGCTTCCAGATTGCCGTCATGATCAACATCGTCGAGCATGACATCCATTACGATATGATTGACAGTTTGCTCCCAAATGGGTACGCCATTAGTACCGTCAAGGACTCCGAGCTGGTTATCGAAACCGGCCAGGTATTCATTGGCGAAAGCGATATCATCAATACTGTCGCCGTTGACATCACCGGCATCCACTGCATTAATCCAGAGTGATCCTATTTCCCGGCTCCACAAAAGCGAGCCGTCGCGGCCATCTATGGCGTAAATGAAATCATCGAAACACCCTACCGCAACGTCCATAAAGGCGTCACCGTTTAGATTTCCTATTGTTATGGCGCTTATAGTTGTATTTAGCGGATATGTCCATAATTGGGCACCGTTAGTGCCGTTTATGCCGTGGACTTTGCCGTCGGGTGTCCCAGACGCGTTATAGGACGCACCGGCCGCAGCGTCCATTATTCCATCGTTGTTGAGATCGCCTATAGCCATAGACCTGATACCGTCTTCGATTTGATAACGCCACAAAGTATCACCTGTAGAACCATCGATACCGAATACAGAGGATGGATCGCCGTAATATGTATTGGAGTATTCAGCGGCGATTATGTCTTCGATATAATCCCCATTTAGATCAGCCGTTTCGACATGCCTGACTTCCCTGTCGGAGTCAAATGTCCAGATGGCTTCGGCAGAGGCCTGCGCGTTGGATTGTGAGTAGAATACAATCCAGAATAAAAACAGCAGGCTTATCGTAAGCAATAGCCGTAATGGCAAAGTCCGGGAAGTTACATTAAGGTTTAAATGCATAGTCTTCCTCCAGATTGGATATTTATAAAAAATTGTTATGCGCTCAGTAAGAAGTATAATTGCCGCAGTAGCGAAATAGTGGCAGTGATTCCGGCTTCCAACTGTATTTAATATAACTGTATTTAATATAATAGAATATCGCCGGTGGTCAAGGATTCGATAAAAAATCGGGAATATTCTATTTAATTGTTATAAGCTCCTGCCTATCGGAGAAGGATCATTTTTTTAGTTTCGGTGTAATAATCCGATTTGAAATTATAAAAATATATTCCTGAAGCAACTTCCTGGCCCTGTTGATCGCGTCCGTCCCACTGGATAGAATACTTCCCGGCTTCATGAGATGAATTGACAAGTGATGTTACTTTGCGACCAAGAATATTAAAGATGGAAATCTCAATATGGGATCGTTTCGGAATAGAATATTCTATTATCGTAGTAGGATTGAACGGGTTTGGATAATTTTGGCCGAGAGCATAATCCGATGGAATAACGCCTCTATTACCGTCGTCTACGTCAGTCGGGATGCTGTCGCATACTAATGACGCAACATTATTCATGCGGCGATTATATCTCCAGAATGGGGCCGGAGAGGCACAGTCATTGTATGCTATACCCGGAAAATTAACAAACAGCTGCGATTCATCGGATGCAGTCATTATCAAATCAACGTTTCCGTCTTTGTTTATATCTCCGATCGATGGTGTAAAGCGGTCACTGGTAAAGGCATCGGGATCGGTTATAATGGGAAACCCGCTGATTATTTGAGCCTCGTTATTCCATGCAAAAATTCGCTGAACGTTGTAGGTGCCGAACATGTCATTATCGGCGCAGGCGATGATATCGGTTTCATTGTCGCCGTTAATGTCTGCCAGTAGAAGCATATTTAGAACCGATGGTTCCGGTGTTACGGCAAACAGGCCATTTGTTCCCGGTATATAGGGGGTACCGTCAATATTCCAGGCGAGTATATAACTGGCACTGAGATCGAAATAGCAGGTTAAGTATTCGGGTTGACCATCGCCGTCAAGATCTCCGAAGACAGGTGCCGTTGGAACGACATAGGTGTCAATGTTCATGTTGTGCGGCCAGCCGTCTTTTAATTGGAGGTTTTCATCGAACGCATAAACATAATATCCGAAATCATAATAATAGCCTGAGACAATCAGTTCGTGTTTATTATCATTATCGATATCAAAAGCCGCCAAGTTGGTTATATTGTAGTAACTACCTTCTTCTGATAGAATAAGACTGTCAAATGTAAGTCCTGTATGCGGGTCGATTCGCCGGAGCATGCCAAATGCCCGATTGCTGACATATATTTCATCGAGTTGATCACCATCGATATCAGCCGCAAGAAATTCGGAATAGTAATTAAATGTATTTATAACCTCACCATTGGATTCGAGAAGGAAAGTTTTGGAAAAAGAATAGTCATAAATAAATGCAATGACTTCGTCGGTACCATCTTTATCAATATCTTTTAGATATATTTTGGGGAATTCATGCTCGGTTCTATAAAAATTACCTATTGGCGGGAATACTCCCATTGGGACTTCGAACGGCTCTGCCGACGATGGAAATCCATAGATGTATGGCGGGTCGTAGCCGATGGCAACCATATCTTCGACACCATCATTATCGAGGTTGCCCACCGCTGGCGGAATAATGAAGTTATTGCGCGGGATATTGGGAACGCCATCGGTTTTGATTGTGCCGTCGGTGTTATAAAATTCAATTCCCGATGATGTCCCGACAATTATTTCATTGTTACCATCACCGTCAAGGTCGCCATAATTTGTTATAATTGAAGGATAACCACCCACTTCGTTTTTCCAGGCATTTTCGGTATCAAATATAGACTGGACTTCAACTACAATCGTGTCGGCGCCGACGATAACATCGTTGTTCCATACAGCAACGCAAAGCTGGTAATTATTCTGAGGAAGACCTTCGAGATACCAGGCGGCAATATTATCGTTTTCTACAGGAATTGTCAGACTATCAATATGAGCCCATTCAGCGTTCATTGAATCAACCCGGTACTCGGCAGTGATATGGGTAAAATCAGGTGCATAAGCATCGCCTGAAATTTCTGTATAATTCGAAATGGTCGAGCCATCTGATGGATATGTAATTTGAACATCCGATTGATTGGCAATAAAAACCGTTTTGTAAGTTATATTATCATCGCCCGCGCTCAATTTTAAGGTGTAGGTACCAGCCAGAGACGAGATATCCCAACTGCCGAGGGAACCATCGGTAACGGGGATGTTAGAGGAGGCTATGGTAACCCAATCGTCGGGATTGTTGCCTTCACCGTAATCAAGAAAGTAACTTTCGAAGTCATCTCCATCGGCAATGCCAATTATATCAATGGTATCTGAAATAATCTGATTTTGCCGGGGTGAACTTATATGTGCTCTAACATCCGGAATGGCTGCCAGAGCAGCCGGAAGATTTATTCGGCCGTGACCGGTATATTCATCATAGCCCGGCATATTCCAGCCGACACCATACGGATCAATAATATCATCGGCGGTTTGCTCCATGATCTGCTGCACGCGGGCAGGAGTCAAGCCGGGCGATACCGAGCGCATAACTGCTGCGACACCGACAGCATGAGGACAAGCCATACTGGTTCCCGATGCAAGATAATAGTTTTCATTTATGATATGGACGTTGGGCTCATAAGGATAATCACTGCCGTACATGTCGGTATTGTCGGCTCTTAATGATAATATTGATTGACCCGGTGCTACGACTGATATATGATCGCCGAAAGTAGAAAATGAAGTTAGCAGGTCGGAATCATTGGAAGCACCGACTGTAATGGTCGTCGGGTAGGCAGCAGGGAAGTTAAAATCGCGAGAGCCTGAGTTACCCGATGCGGCGCACATGACGACGCCTTTTTGATAGGCATAGCCGATAGCTTCTTCTATTAAATCGCTTCGGAAATTCAGCCCGAAACTCATATTGATAACGTCGGCGCCATTATCCGCTGCATATAAAATAGCAGCGGCAACACGTGAGATAAGCGGCAGCGGATCAAAATTAAGGGCCATTATTTTACAGTCTGTGGCAATGCCGGCAATGCCGAGATCATTGTTGGTTACGCCGGCGACTATCCCGGCACAGTGTGTTCCATGGCCGTGATTATCGGTGGGATCATTGTCTCCGGGGGCATCAAAATCCGAACTGGAAGCAACATCCCAGCCGTTCATATCATCGATATATCCATTATGGTCATCATCGATTCCATTATCGGGAATTTCTCCGGGATTGACCCAAATGTTATCAGCCAGATCGGGATGGTCAAGATCGACTCCGGTATCGATTATGGCAACAACTACCGTTACCGTCTTATCGGGCGGATTTTGATAAACCTCTTCGGCATCAATGTCGGAATCAGGTATCCCGACAGTTAGTATCAAGCTGTCATTACGGGACCCCCAGTTGCGGAGAACGTGGAAATGCTGCAGCCCGATATTATTCAGGCTCCACTGAAAATCATATAGCGGATCATCGGGAGATTCATAAAGTTCAACCATATAATCGGGTTCGACATAATCTATAAAAGGCAGGTTTTCATATTCCAGTTCAAGAGCTTCCAGGTCAGATATATCTTCAGAAGTGATGATAAAGATATTATCAAAGGACGGTGCTTTTGGGGTGATGCTGTTTTCCGGCAGAAAGGATTTTATGCTGTTTACGTTGAATTCGGAATTAATGCGATCAAAACTTCCAAAGCCGGTATTAATAATTCCATTATCTACTGATATTTTTTCAGGATTATGGCCGGATTTGAATTTGACTATTAACCTCTCCGCCTGATATTCCTGAGAACGAGATTCATTGGCTGGAAAATAAGCATATCCGGTTTGTAAAAAGAAAACCAATGTAATCAGGGCCAGGGATATAAGATATTTCTTCATGATCTGCCTTTCGCATCTGGCGTTATAGGCGGTGAACTTATGAGGTTATAATAATTTACGAAAAAAAAGAGGATTTGCAAGCGGTCTTTATTCAATCGCCTGCAAATCCTTATTAATTGACTTGATGCAAATAATCACTGCGGCTCGAATCTTCCTCCAAGATGTTTGGCAAGAAATTCTTCTGCCTCGGCCATGAACCGCAGTCTATTTTCGGATTTAGCGAAGCCGTGACCCTCATCCGGGAATTCGATATACTTGTAATCTATATTTTTTTCTTTCATAACTTTCACAATCTGTTTCGATTCAGCCACTTTAACGCGGGGGTCATTGGCCCCCTGACCAATAAGAATGGGTATTTTTATATTTTCTACTTTAAAGAGGGGCGAGCGTGATTTGAGGAATTCTTCGTCCTGTTCAGGGTGACCGATTCTTCGGTGAAATGTCGCCAGCATGGTTGACCAGTAAGGCGGTATCGACTTTATAAGCGTTATTAGAGAGCTGGGTCCAACAATGTCGACGGCGCATTTGAAGAAATCCGGAGTAAATGTCGCACCGACCAGAGCGGCATAGCCTCCATAAGAACCGCCAAATATGGCGATATTTTCGGGATCTGCATAGCCTTCTTTAACAACGTGGTTAACCGCATCAATAAGGTCATCGTGCATTTTGGCACCCCATTCGCGGTCGCCGGCATTAACAAACTCTTTCCCGTAGCCGGTGGAGCCTCTAAAATTGACCTGAATACATAGATAGCCACGATTGGCAAAGCACTGTGTCCAGGGATCGAAGCCCCAGTAGTCGCGATGCCACGGACCGCCGTGAACTTTGAGAACAGCCGGAAGATTTGCGCGGTCTTTGCCGGACGGAAAGGTTAAATAGCCGTGCACCGTTAGACCATCGCGGGATTCAAAAGAAAATGGCTCCATTTTTGCCAGAGTATAATCCTTTAATTGACGATGATTGACAAAAAGGAATTCGGCTTTTCTGTTGGGACGGTTATATAGATAATAGGAAATGGGGCCGTCGTCCTTTACTACAGCAATCAGCCATTTTTCTCCTTTATCATCACGTACATTAACGGTAAGATTTCCATCCGATAGATTCTCGAGGTATTCGAAATCATCTTTCAGAGATTTATCAAGGACGATCCAGTATCTTTTTCCTTTAAAAAATGCGACTGCCTGGATTTCATAAGTGTCCGGATTTAGTAAAACTTGTTCAACGTCGTAAATATCATCTGAAATTATATGCTCCGATTCGCCGCTTTTAAGATTGACTTTCATTAATCTGCCGGTATTTGCGCCTCGCGAGTCTCGAATATATAGAGATTCTCCGTCCCTCGTAAAGCTCAACGGTTCGGAAGACAATGTATCTTCCGGTCCCCAGGTCAGAAGTTGCTGCCATTCAGCTTCCGCGTTTTCTCTGACCATCAGGTCAAAACTGCCGTCCGGCATAGCCATCAGGGCCGCCTTGACATTGAGATCGGGGTCGGCATACCAGGCGAGAATATTTCCGGGATTGGCCGCGATCTGGGTTAGATTTCCCGATTTCAGATCGAGATGGTACACATCATGAACTTCCGGATGGTTTTTATTCATGGCTAAGAGCAATTCTCCGGGATGATGTTTGTTCATTTCAAGGATACGGACCTGAATATTTTCGAAAGGTGTTAAATCGCGGATTTCGCCGGATTCGAGATCGACAGAATGCAGCCGCCAGTTTTCATCGCCTCCCTTGTCCCGAAGATACAGGATATACTTATTATCCCTTGACCAGAGATACTGATGAATGCCTCGTTCTTTGTCATCCGTAACCGGCCTGGCGTCATCTTTGCCTAATGTTTGTACCCAGACATTAAGAACATTATCTTCTGCGGCGAGAAATGAGATTTTTGTTCCATCGGGAGATATGCGAACATTGCTTCGTTCGGGATCGCCGTTGAGTATTTTTCTCGGAATAAGCGGGATATCCATATTCAATTCATTTCTCCTTATAGTGAAGAGTAATTTTGTCCATTATGGTATTGTTGACCGGCGCAGCACCGCTCGGTCGAAATTGCTATTACATAAAATAGCATAACTTTCGGATACTGTCAATTGATGTAATTGCGCGCCGGAATATCGTGGCTCAATCAATTCCAGGCTGATAAATATTCATGTCATAATCGGGATCAGTTGTAAAATCGGTCGAGGAAGCTTCCCGGTAATATATGTTAATTCCATTGAATGAAGTTTCCTTCATATAGTATCTCAAATCTCTGATTTCATCTCGCGTAATCAGATGGCTGATATATTGCGGTGCCGGGGGACGGTTGATTCTATAGTAGAGAGGGACATCTCGATGGAGATAATAAAATCCTCCTGATCTGAACCACATATCAGAAGCATCAAAAACGGCCCTCAGATTTTCTGAGTCGTGTAAATATCGATAAGACTGCAAATGGGGATCGCGGTAAAATATTGAGCGGTTGTACACTTCATAGATTTTGCCTTCGTAGACTTTTTCCTGCCCGGGGAGTTTTGCCCAGGCGCCGAATATAGAGACTGTTATTACAATAAATATTATAATTGTATTGAATATTTTCTCGGGGCCGAGTTTATCCCGGATGTTTGTAACAAATATGGCGCCGGTTATCAAGACGAGTGGAATAACTGCGAATACTGTGCGGTAATCGATCTCGTGTTCCTTGGCCGGGATAAGGATATGGCTTATTAACAGGATTATAATGACTGTAATCAAGAAGCGAGCATTTTTCGCAGACAAAAAGCCGCCGATGAAAAATACCCAGTACAGGAAAAAAGAAGAAAAGCCGAGGAAAAGTATATATTCTGTACTGAATGCGGAACCAAAAGGACCTGCCATATAGAATTCTTTATCGAAGCCAAAATAATTAATGTATGAGATAAAAGGTCCGCCGAGAGTTATCCAGTCGAAAATCCCAACCGCAATCAGGGAAATCAATCCAATGACAACGTAAACTACTCTGGCGGGCTTATCAAACCGGATTAGAAGTAATAATGCCACAGCGGCGGCGGCAGGGGCGAGGTTTATTCTAACTGCCACCGCGAGTACTGTTAGTACGGCACTTAATATTATATTTCTGTTTTTATCGTCGTACAGGCCGAAGGCGACAGCACCAATCAGGAAGTAACCTGCCCAAACATCGCTTAGCGGATGAATAGAAAAATAGATCATCTCGTACCATATAGCGGTAAATAGTGCGGCCAGAAGACCTGCTTTTGATGAATGGAGTTTCTTTCCAAGAAAATAAGCGGCAAGGACCATAGCCAATGAAATGAAGGCAAGGATGACTTTTATTGCAGGAATATACTGATCCGGTTGATTAAGCCCGAGCAGTTTAACAGGATATAATAAGACAGCCATGATTCCGGGCACCAGCCATGAACGGACATCATGGCGGTATTCCCAGGGTATGATACCGTAATCGTAGACAATCCTGTGAGATTGTTCCATAACCTGGAAGATTTCATCGGGGTGATTAATATTATCGGATATAATGGCCGGGATTAATCTTACAAAAAGGGCGATAATGATTATCGCCCATAGAGTTTTTGCATCATTATTTTTGCCGATTTGACCCATCAATTATAATATTTAAAATACCATAGTATTTTCTGCAGGTTGATATATATATGAAATACTCAGCTTGCGCTTATCGCCTGAACCCGCGATATTTTTAATTCTTATTTTTGCATAGCGATTATCCTCGGTTTCCACCAGATATGAATGGCCTTCAGCCACAGGAATACGCGATACCGGCTCATAATCAAGTTCGAGGCTGTCATAATCATAGATGCTTTCGGTGCTGCCCAGTGAATAAAAATTAGTCTCTCTTAAAAATCCATTCAGGCGATGCGGCGAGGCCAGATAATCGAAACCGTCCTTGGCATAGTAATACAAATCATTTTCGAGCCGGTCAGCCTCGACATGTTCGCCCATTGAGAAGGAGAAACCGTCCTTGAAATCAGAATATCTAATGCCGAGCGTAAAAGATCCTTCGGGACGAGGTATAAAAGAAATTTGTTCGGATGAAACCGATTGCGTGTAATCGGGATATACTGTTCTTACTGAAATATAGTACTCAACACCATTATCAAGGTTATCAATGGTCATAGTCTCATAGGCGGTTTCCGGATCGGTATCGCCGGGGTAAGCTGAGTTGTTAAATGGTTCAAGAGTTTCCGGCGGCGGCTGCGTCAATATTTTTTCCGGGATCGGTTCCTTTGTAAGGTAGATATAGTAGCCGGTCAGGAGGGTGCTGTCATCGCAGTTGGTATTCCAGCGGAGAGATACTTTGTGGTCACCGGGCTGGACCTGTAAATTCGACGGGAAGCAGACGTCACCGGCATATTCTTTGGCCGGCTTCACTGACGGACCGCATCCGGCAGAAAAAAGGATTGTTACGATCAACAATAATGCGGGGATAATTATTTTATAATTAATTCGGTTTGTCGCGGACATAGAAATTTGCCTCCTTTTTCGGTAACGGCCAGGTCTTCTTCAAGACCGACATAGCCGATGCCGTCCAGTTCGATTCCCAGTTCAACGGTGAAAGTGTTATTTAGCTCGAGAGGAATATCGGGCGTATTGCCGTATCTTTTCCAGCGCGGTCCGACAATCGCTGCACCGTCGTGTACCGAACGCCCAATTTGATGGCCCAGTGCGTGTTGATACTCTTCGTAATCATCTTCTCTCAGCATTTTCCGGGCGACGGCATCGATGGCGTGGCCCTTTTTACCCGGAAGATACAATTTTGAGGTTTCATCAATAATTGATTTGACTTTGTTGAATGCCCCGGTCAGATTTTTAGGCGGACCGGTTTCATTTTCTTTCTTAAAATAGGCCAGACGTTGAATATCAGAGCAGTAACCCTCGACTGTAGCGCCAAAGTCTATATGAAGAAGATCTCCCGGTTCCAGGACAGCATCAGTCGGATGTCCGTGCCCGGGACTGGTTTTGGCACCGGCATTGACGATGGTATCGAAGGAGTTTGTGCTCCCCAGTTCTTTTATGTTATTATCAATAAGTACGGCAATTTCTTTTTCAGTCATACCGGTTTTTATCTCTTTGAGAGATTTATTCCATACATCAGTTGCCAGGAATGCCGCCGAAGATATGAGCTTTATCTCCTGCGGAGTCTTTCTTCCGCGAAGGAGAGAGATAATTTTTTCCGAAGATATAAACCTTTCCGGATAAGGCGTTCCTTTGAGATATTCATTCAGTAGAAGAAACATCCCGTGGGCGAGACCATCCGAAGCAGTGTCATCTTTGGAATAATTAAGAGCGATATTTTTTGGATCGATCTTCTCGATCATGCGGCGGATTTCTTTACCACAATCTTCTACATAGGGGATAACTTCGCGGAATCTCCCGGACCGCTCAAAATCGAGTGCATCGTAGTTACCTACCATGGCGATAGTATCGCCATATCTGGTATATAGAAATGCCGATTGCCATACGACTTTATGACCGACTACAATAGGAAGTGACGGATCGGCCATCATATCGGTTTCCCTGACGAAAATCAGCCAGAGGTCAATATCCAATTCATTTAAGATATCTGCGGCCTGTTCGATTTTATCTTTTACTATACCCATTTTATCAATACCTGGTTATATCTACTCGCGTAATATTGTTGACTTTTCTTCCTAAAAATTGCTCGGCTATCTGGGTGAATTTATCGGGGACATCGGAAACATAAAATTTGTGAGTCACCGTTTTGTTCGGTGAAGTATGAAGCAGGTCACCTGCCTGAAGAACGGTTGCGACCGCGCGAGCGGTTTCTTCGGCAGAATCGACCAGGCGGACATCCGGGCCCATAATTTTCCCGATAACTCCCCTCAGCAATGGGTAATGTGTGCAACCGAGGATAAGAGTGTCGATATCTACGTTGATCAAAGTTTCCAGGTAGTCCCTGGCGATAAGTTGCGAAGCCTCTTTTTCAATGTAATTTTCTTCGGCCAGCGGCACAAACAGGGGACAGGCAAGAGAAAAGTGCTTGATAGAGCTGTCCAGCCTGTCCAGAGCGCGAACATAGCTGTTGGAGCCTATAGTAGCCTTGGTGCCGATAATGCCGACTCTTTGGTTTCGCGTATAATTTACAGCCGCTCGAGCGCCCGGTTCGATAACGCCGAGGATATTTATATCGTACTCATCTTTTACCGTATCCAGAGCGGCGGCCGAGGCGGTATTGCAGGCGGCAATTATGAATTTGACTTTATGTTCAAGGAGGAAGTTAATATCCTGCCGCGTAAAATTGATTATTTGCTCTTTGGAGCGTCCGCCATAAGGGTATCTTCCAACATCGCCGAAATAAACTATATCTTCTTCGGGAAGCTGTTTTATGATTTCCGAAACCACTGTCAGCCCTCCGACGCCCGAATCAAAAATACCGATAGGCATGTTTTTGGTATCTTTATCTGTCATCTTGCCTGCTCGTATTTTGCTTTAAATCTTTTAAGTCCCTCATATATTCCCTCAGCAATTTCCTGACGGTATCTTCTGCTATTTAAAAGGTGTTCATCATCGGCGTTAGTCAAAAAGGCGGCTTCGACCAAAACGGATGGCATATAAACTCGGTTCAGGACGACGAAGCCGGCCTGGTCCATACCGCGGGCTCGAGTATGTCTGGACAATATGCTTCTAAATTCACGGTCAATCATACCGGCCAGATCGGCTGATTCCGCCTGAAATTCGGTTTGAATCATATCGCTTATTATAAAACTCAGGTCATCGACCGCAGTCTCGTCGCCAGCATTGGCCTCGGCGAGGAAAGGCGCATTCTCGAGCTGGGCGGCGGCCCTGGCGGCGTCGTTATTGGCGGGAGCAAGGAAGAAAACCTGGAAACCCCGAGCTGACCGCTTGGGAGAGGCGTTGGCGTGGATCGATACATAAACATCACCATTATTACTATTAGCGATCCTTGCACGTTCCTCCAGCGAGACATATTCATCTCTATCCCGAGTCATGATAACTTCGAATATTTTATCCTTCCTTATAAGTTTCGCGAGACGTTTGGCAATATCGAGGACAATTTCTTTTTCTCTTGTTTTCTTAAGCCCGATAGCGCCGTAGTCCTTCCCGCCGTGACCGGCGTCGATGACTATTTTATCTATTAAATCGTCAGGGCCGACCTGTTCCGGCGGTTCATTTATTGTTGCGGTCGTATCGAGTATCGAAATTTGAATTCGGCTGGGGTTGGGCCGGAAGCGATGTGTATATTTCCCGATCGGGTGTTTGAATCGAAGTGAAAGCTGTGCGGAAGCATCGAATTGATAGGCATTGACATCATAAAGTTCTTTATATGCTTTTCGAGAGAGGATTTGTCTGGAATTGACTGTGCCATCCATTATGGTAATATTCATCCAGTTGCCTTCGGAAAGATAAATTTCGTATGTTTTCGGTTCTGTTACGAATATTTCCAATAGAAGACCATTGGCTTTCGGGGAAACGGCGAGATCGGTGATATTGTACCAATCGGAATCGACTCTAATAGTCTCGCGGTCGCTGTCCCATGAAATTTGCTCCGGCCGCATCATATCGAAAAAGGGAGTGAAGGTTACAGCCGGGACATAAATCTCACCATCTTCGAATTTAACAGGATAAGTGATATTACGAACTGTGTCATCAAGATTCATATAAGGGGAATTGATAAACAACTTGGCCCGGCGCTTTTCCCCTGAGTAATTGACCGATATCCCAACAATATCCCACGACAGGCTTTCTCCGAGAATATCAAGAAGCTGGGAGAGAGAATAGTATTCTACTTCACCATCTTCGAAGGCATTTATCTGCTCCAATCCGCCGGAGATTTGTACCTTTATTTCATCGGCATATAAACCGGGCGAAGAAAAAAGTAAGATGACGATAAGAGCGCTTATAAAAATTCTATTCATAGGCTGTTTTATTTTTTCATTTGCTTGTGGGCCCTCTCTATATCGCGACGGGCCTCCTTTTTGGCAATTTCTTCCCGCTTGTCGTACTTTTTACGTCCTCTGGCCGTGCCCAGTTCGATTTTAACCCACGGACCTTTAAAATAGATTCGAAGCGGTATCAAAGTAAACCCTTTTTCCATAGTAGCACCGAATAATTTTTTGATTTCCCTTTTGTGAAGTAACAATTTTCTTTCACGGGTTGGATTATAATCAGTATCGCTGGAGAATTCGTATGGAGAAATATGAAGATTTTTAAGATAAACTTCGCCGCCATCGACAACAGCATAGGCATCGGCCAGATTTATTTTCCCCGCCCGAATGGATTTGATCTCACTGCCTTTAAGTTCTATGCCGACTTCGCGCTTATCGAAGATTTCATAATCGCGAAGGGCCTTCCGATTGGTGACGATATTTCTCTCTTTTAAATCTTTTTCTGACATGGGGCTAATATAATAGTTGGTATAAGGGGTTGTAGCAATTAAATTATTAATTAATATGATATTATGGATAGAGGAGAGATAGGTGAAAGTTGCTTTATATCAGTTCCGACCGGAATTCGGTCAAATAAGAGAAAATTTGAAGTCAGTAATAAATGCTGTAAAAAATAAAAATTTTGATCTTCTTGTCTTGCCGGAATTATTTGCCTCCGGTTATCTTTTCGAAAGCAGGGAAGAGGCAGTATCGCTTGCGGATGAAGCCGGGCAGGGGGAAACATACGAAGAAATGTCAAAATTGGCGCGTGATAAGAAAGCAATGATCGTATTCGGATTTCCTCAAGAGGAAAACGGCAAATTGTATAATTCATCGGCTGCGATTTATCCGGATGGGGAATATGAAATTTATCAAAAAATCCATCTATTTGATAGTGAAAAGGAGATTTTCGATACTGGAGAAACCGGCTTTTCTGTTTTTGAGTTCAATGGAGCCAATCTGGGGATGATGATCTGTTTCGATTGGCGGTTTCCCGAGGCGGCACGGACACTGGCGCTGATGGGTACCGATATTATATGTCATCCGGCTAATCTGGTTTTGCCACACTGCCCCGATGCCATTATCACCAGAGCGCTCGAAAATAATGTCTTTACAATAACTTGCGACAGGATTGGCGATGAGGAAAGGGCCGGAAGGAAACTCCATTTTATCGGCAAATCACGGATAGTTTCGCCCAAAGGAATAATTGTCCAAGGACTGGGAGAAACGGAAACCGGATATATAGAGGCCGATATCGAACCCTCGGAGGCAAGGAAGAAAAGCATAAATGCCAGAAATAATATATTTGAGGATCGGCATCCGGAATATTACAGGCAAATAACCGAAAATTAAAAAGAGCATTATTTTTGGCTTTATTGACTTAATAAAGTCTTAAAATATGCCGATGTTTATTACAGATATAATTAATGAGCATAATATAAGATTCAGGGGATATGTCAAAAAAATCCAGAATTCTCGTTGTTGACGATGAGCCTCAGGTAACAGAAATTATCGAGGCCTTTTTGACCAATGCCGGTCATGAGGTTATTGTCGACAATATTGCCTCCAGCGGGCTAAAGAAAGCCAAGTCGCTTACCCCCGATGTTATTTTACTTGATATTATGATGCCCGGCACCGACGGATATGCTATCTGCAACGAGCTTAAAAAAGACCCCAAAACCGCCGGTATTCCGGTCGTTTTTCTGACAGGCAAAGACCGCGCCGACGATCAGGGCAGATCTTTTAAGGTGGGCGGGGATATGTTTATCAAGAAGCCGTTTTCCTGCGAGAGACTTCTCGAAATCATAAATATTATCTTAATGTCAGCCGCGAAACATTAAATCGGGAACTATTTCTCATTTTTTTTGTTGATTTTATTGTGCGGTGCACTATATTATAAGCAGTCCAATTCATGAAATTAATAAAAAGATATAAGAACCGAAGGCTTTATGATACCGACAGGAAGAAACATATCACATTCCAGGAGCTGGCCCTGATAGTAAATTCGAGAATCCCTTTTAAGGTTATCGAAAACGCGACCGGAGAAGATATTACCTTACAAGTCTTGGCTCGTCTACTTGTTGAGCAGGCAAAAAAGTGGGATGATATCGTTGATTCGAAAGAAATATTAATTGAAACCATAAATTTAGGAGGAAAAAGATCTATGTCGATTTTAAGAAACACTTATTTGGCGGGTCTTGGTATTTTTAATCTTAGCAAACAGAAAGCGGAAGAAGTCATCGATTCACTCATTCAAGCGGGACAGATTTCTCAATCGGACCGAAACAAAGCGGTAATGGAACTTCTGGACAAAGCTGAAGAATCGGCCAAAAAAATGAAGGACCGCGTTGTAAAGGAAAGCGGCAATGTTCAAACTGAGATTAACAAGCTTTCCGAGAAGGTTAAAAATTTAACTGATCGCTTCAGAAACAATAATGAGGTAGCCGATGAACTTCGGGCATTAAGCGATAAGGTCGATGAACTTGCCAAAAGAGTTGAATCTTCGGAATAACCGAATATTAACAGAATTCTAAAAAATGGCAGAGAAATCTGCCATTTTTTTATGGCTCTTTTGAGCGGTGATCGGGTATAAATGACTTTGAAAACGGACCTTACCGGATTAAATTAAGATTTATGCAGCGAACCAATCTTCTTGGACATACAGTCACCGATCTGGAAAAAATAATGCTCGAATTGGGCGAGTCCAAATATAAGGGCAGGCAGCTTTTTAAATGGCTGTATCATCTTGATCAGACCGATTTCAGCAGGATGACCGATTTGTCAATCCCATTGCGCTCGAGGCTTTCCGAGCAGTATGATTTCAGGGGACCAGAGGCTGTCGATATTGCCATTTCAGAAGATGGAACCGAAAAGTACCTATTGGAGCTTGCGGACGGTGCCCTTATAGAGACGGTGCTTATTCCGGATGGAGACAAACGAACGATATGTATTTCGACTCAGACCGGCTGCGCTCTGGGGTGCCGCTTTTGTGCTACCGGTAAACTTGGACGAGGGCGGAACCTGACCACCGGTGAGATATTAGGCCAGCTTCTATTTGCCCGTCGCCGGTATGGCGAAGAGGCTTTTAAGAATATCGTCTTTATGGGCATGGGGGAGCCGCTTCTTAATTATGACAATTTATGCCGCGCCGTGGATATTATTTCATCAAGTATCGGGTTTATGGTTTCGGCGCGACGGGTAACGGTATCAACAATAGGAATTATTCCCGGGATATATAAGCTGGCCGATTCTAAACTGAAAGTGAACCTGGCAATTTCGCTTCATGCACCCAATGATGATAAAAGGCGGGAAATTATGCCTTATGTGAAAGCATTCCCTCTTGAAGATCTTATAAAAGCGGCGAAATATTATGCAGAAAAAAGAAAAAAGAGAATTACATTTGAATATATATTATTTAAAGATTTTAATGATTCCAGAGAAGACGCTCTGGAACTGGCGCGATTGATAAAGGGATTACCGTGTAAGATTAATATTCTTGCGTATAATCCGGTTGAGGGATTCCCTTATCAGAGACCGTCGGATGAAGAGGTTGACCGATTTGGCAAGATACTCTACCCGCGTGCACCGGCAGTTACTATCCGTAAAAGCCGTGGATTAGATATAAATGGTGCTTGTGGTCAACTCGCCGGCAAAAAACAAATATAAAACCGGGAGGTACGGTTTAATGAGTTCGCATCCAAAATCTGTCTTTATCATTTTATTCTTAATTATTATTTCCGGAACCGGTGTAGCATCGGATTTTGAATTCCTCAATGTTGAGCTATTTTCGACAGAGTGGGGAAGCCAGACGGTTCTTGTCAATTTGGCCTATCATGGCGAATTCCATACGTTTGTTTCGGGCAAAACATCTGTCCGTTACGAGGGTGATAAAGTCCGGGTCCCACGATGGAACCGGGCAAATGCCCTAATGGCGCCCGGTGATACGATACAGCTGAAGATGGTTCTTGATGTTCCGGGTAATTTTGGCCGGGGAACGGCAGTCGTAAGTATTTATGATGTAGTCGACACCCTCGATGCATTATTAGAAAGTCATAAGATATATTCAAAAGAGTTTAATTTCGAGGTGGAAATCCCGGCTAATCTAAAGGCAGTATTGGATTCGGGAGTGCAGCATCCGGTTTTCGCAGATTACGGGCAGGATCTCAATGAACAGTTCTCGCAGTTGATTTTAATCTTCCTGCACCGCGGGATGAGCCTCGATGAAATCGCACAGGAGCTGGGCGTTAGAACTGATAAGGTCCGAAAACAAGTTCTTCAACTGGCTGGTGCCGGGTATGTAACGAGGAGTGAAGATATTTTTATTCCGTCTATTGCGGTACTGGGGGCTGATAAAATAGAGTCGTTAATGCCCGAAATTGAGAATACAGCCGGAGCAATATATAGCACCGTCAAAAGTAATTTAGATTCATATGACGACGAAATAGCGAGAATGGTCAAATTCGGGGAATTGACCTCGGATCCCAACGACCTCATGGATCCCGGATCTGTTTTGCATCATAAATATCCCACTCTTTATGGTTTGGCTTTGTGGGATAGGGTCATACCGGTTTTTATATATAATAAGGAAAGGCTCGAAGAAGATGAAATGCCGGATGTCCAGGATATGCTGTTTATGGTCTCCGGTCACATTGAGGATCTTAATGATCATTTCTGCGTATATAGAAATGATAAAATCGGCCGTTCGATGATCTGCGGAAATGTAAATGAACCTTTAAGGCAACACCTGAAATTTAATCCAAAAAGTTCGATAGTCAGGGGCGTTTCATTTGGACAAGGAAACTTCCCTGTATATTATACTTATTCTCCCGATAAGGTCAGCTCGGCGGTCAATGTTCTTCTTGAAGGCTCCTGGCTAGCAATCGAGGGACTTCGGGACAAGACCGATGCCGCATTCAGCAATTTGGACAAAAGCCATCTGCATGCCGCCCGATATGCGATTTGGGCACTTGTGGTTGATCAGGTAATGGAAATGGTCAATGAGAATAATCTTATGGAAAAGGAAGGTACCGGCATTTATGTATTTCAAAATTTGGAAAGTTGATAAAATAAAGTTTTTGGCGTTATTTTTTTTAATGATCGGTTCAATATTTTTAGCCGGTTGCCAGGAGGAGACTCCCTCCCGCGATGAAATTCCCCATATAAAGGATTTGATTGGCTCATTTGAAACTGCTCTAAAGGATAGAAATACAGCTGCAATAGATTCATTACTATCGGCGCAGATTCTCGAGGAAAACCTGAATTCATCAATTATTATTGAAAAGATATATGAACGTACCGAAGAGGATAGTCTTTATTCTCTCGGCAGCCGCGAATTTTTCTATATAAAAGACAGGGCGGTTGTAAATGCTAATGTAATCTCAAGCAGTACGGATTCGACCGGCCCCCCTGTGGAGATTACGCTAATGAAAAGCGGTGATCAATGGCTGATAAAAAATATTGAATTTGATAAAGAGCAATTGGAATAAAAAAAGGCGCCCATAATGGCGCCTTTCTTGTATATAATCTATTTGATTTATTCTGTTACCAAATCTGTTTCAGCCTCAGCTTTCGATGAACGATTTGCATTCTGACCAGTTTCTAGAACTCTGGAGTATTCATTGGTATCATTAAGAAGCTCAATTGCGGCCTTAATAGATGGATCGGTCTTTAGAATCACTTCTTCATAAACTCCCCGTTCCCCGGCAATCTTGGATACGATTTCGCGCTTAAGGGCGCGCTTGATGTAATCCAGAGAGCGAATATAATCGGCTTCCTTTTCGGCTTCCACACGCTCGGCAAAATCACTGAGGACCGGGCTAAAGAGACTGTCTTTGTTTTCTTCTTCTACTATCTCTTTAATCTCTTCTAGACTGACTTCGAGAGAAGTCTTATATTCAAATTCTTTGCTTTCTATATATTGCTTGAAATCGGCTACGATTTCGTCAGTGATTTTAACGTCGCTGGCGAGTTCAGGATGTTCCACAAAATAATTGACGGCATAGTCGAAAAACAGTCGCTGGCGCTCCAGATTTATTTCAATCGGCTCCATTGTCCTGTCTTCATCGAGCTCGATATCGGGAAGGATTCCGCCGCCGCCATAAACGACTCTTCCACTGTTGGTGTAGTATATTTCGCGGTCAGTAATATTAAGTGAGTCGTTTTCAGCTTCTTCTTCGGCTGGTTCTTCTTCGGCAAATTCAGCATCATGCGGTGTATCCTTTTTGGCCGTTTCTTCCTTCTGGATACATCTTCCGGACGGAATATAGTACTTGGCGGTTGTAAGTTTAAGAGCTATTTCGTTATCCGATCCGATCGGAAATACCATCTGTACCAGTCCCTTACCGTATGTCGGGTATCCCATGACGACACCACGGTCCCAGTCCTGAATAGCACCGGCAACGATTTCCGAAGCTGAAGCGGTACCTTCATTTACCAAAATTACTAACGGTTTTTCCGGGAAAATGGGCAATCTCTTGGAATAGTGGCGTCTTTCAGATCCGGCAAACTTGCCTCTTGTATATACAACCAATTTGCCTTCTTCTATGAACAGCTCAGCGGTTTCGACAGCCTGCTGAAGAAGACCACCGCCATTGGAGCGAAGATCAAAGATAAGGCTTTCGACACCCTGATCATTCAAATCATTCATGGCTTCGCGGAGTTCGCGGCTGGTTTCTTCGGCAAATCTTGAAAGACGAACATAGCCGATATCGGTACCGTCGATGATTCCATAATAATTTACAGATTTAAGTTCAATAACAGCGCGTTCAACATCGAAATCGATAGGTTCGGCCAATCCGGGTCGACTGATAGTCAATGTTACACTGGTACCGGCCGGGCCTCTCATTAGCTGAGCGGCGTCCGAGGTGGTCATCTTATAGGTCGATTCACCATCAATGGAAATAATCTTGTCACCTGATTGGAGCCCGATTTTATAAGCCGGCATTCCTTCCATCGGAGTTACGACGGTTATATAATCATCGCGTGAATCGATTTCCATGCCAAGGCCTTCATATTTACCGGATGTACTTTCCATCAGGCGTTCATAAGATTTGCGCTCCATTAATACGGAAAAGCGATCCAGATCCTGAAGCATCCCTCGAATTCCAGCCTTAATAAGTTCTTGAGTATCTATATCTTCCATATATCTGTTTTTGATACTAAGAACGGTTTGATCGAGCTTTTTAATTTCTTTAAATAAGGTCTCTCGTGCTTCTTCTTCGGCGATGTCAGTTTCGTCTCCCGAAGTTTCTTCACCGAGGTTTATATGAACAGTATCCGCGTATAATTGAGGATCCTGTACCGCCTGAAGGTTGCTGACATTCCATATCAAGCCGAGCATAAAGGCGGTTATTGCTATTACCGAAAGAGTGAATTTTTTCATCCTAAGAGCCTCCTAACAAAGCATCCGATATTTATAATCTATTCTATCCGAATAGAAAGTCAAGCAAGACAGGAACCATCTGCAGGACCTGACAATATATATCTTAAACATTTCATCAATGCAAATAGTTTCAGAGTTAATTTTGCGGTAGATGCGGCTGTTTAACTCTATTTCTATAAATATGTTACGCATGTGTCTATGGGATGTTGCCAATAATTAGAGTCTGCAGTACGATTTATGTACGGTTAACAGGTGTTATCTTATTGCCATATAATGGGAAATAAATAAATATGAAAATTTCTGCAGATAATCTGTTCAATTGTCATGCAAAAAATGTATTGAAAGCCCTCGATTAGTTGACTTTTTTAGCGGCCAAAACTATCTTGGGCAATTACCTATGGTCATTAGATGTGAAAGGAATTTAATAATAATTGAAATTTAAGAACATAAAAAACCTTATTTTTGATCTTGACGGGGTTCTAATAGATTCCTCTGACGGCGTATACGAGGCTACCAACTATGCTCTTGGGAAAATAGGGGAGAAGTCGCGAACAAAAGAAGAAATAAACAGGTATATCGGATATCCGCTGGATGTCATGTTTGCCGATTTCACTAACCATGACTATGGGCAGCTCTGGGAGCATTTCCGCAAGAGGGCACGGGAAATAATGGTTAAAAGCTCGATTCCTTTAGATGGGGCTGAAAATGTCATAGAGCAATTTTATAAAGATAAATACCGGATGGCGATTGCCTCGACCAAGATAAGGGTGCATATTGAAAAAATAGTCGAACGTAATCGCTGGCAGAAATATTTTGACGGCTGGGTTGGGGCGGATGAAGTAGAAAAGGTAAAGCCAGCCCCGGATATCTTTTTGAAAGCCATGGAACTTCTGGGAGGCACAACAGAAGATTCCATCGTTGTCGGTGATACTGTAAATGATGTGGTTGCGGCTCATAAGGCAGGTCTTAAAGTGGTTGCGATTAAATCGCCGTTCGGTGTTTTTAAGGATGTAATCGAAAGTTGTCCCGATATTATTCTGGATAGTATAAATCAATTGCCTGATATAATTGAAAAATAATGCCTCGAGCCGAATTTGAAATAATCCCTCCATATGATCTTGAACTGTCGCTTCGATTCGCCATTTACTGCAGATTTGAATCTGATTCTGATCGTCCGGATCATTTTCGAAGAATAATATTAATAGACAATGAACCGGTATTGATTGAAGTATCCTCTACGGGATCTATAGATAAACCGGTTGGAGTCGCAAATTGGAAAGTCCTTTCCGGAAAAAGAGTGGATAGGATTACTGAAAAGGTTTTTTATCAGGCGCGTCGAATTGTCTGTGCCGATTTGAACTTGAAACCCTTTTATAAAAAGGCAAATGAGTCACAACATCTCAAGAAAGTCATACAAAGATTCTGCGGTTTGAAACCTATCCTGACACCAACCGTATTTGAAGCAGCGGCCTGGGCGATTATGGGGCAGCAGTTAAACCTCACATTTGCCTCCAAAATCAAGAATCGGGTTGTCGAGAAATATGGTCGGCAGGTAATAATGAAGGAAACATATCACACTATATTTCCTGAACCGTCAATAATGGCTCGTGCCAAGATAGGTGAACTGCGCAGGATCCAGTTTTCTCAGCGGAAGGCAGAATATTTGACAGGCCTGGCCAAGGGGATAGTCAACAGTCATTATGACCTGGAAGGATTGTCAGAAATGCCGTACGGCGAAGCTACGGAGCAATTGAAAAGTATCAGGGGGATTGGCGAATGGTCGGCAAATTATATATTAATGAGAGGTGTCGGCCATCCTGATTGTCTCCCTGTAGGCGATACGGGACTGCATAAGGCCGTGAAGATATTATATAATATGGAAGATATTCCAGACGATGATGAACTGCGTAAGAAGGCGTCAAAATTTTCGTCATATAGATCGCTTTTTACGTTATATTTGTGGTATTATCTCATGAATCAGTCGGAGGCAGTATGAAAAAAATCTTTGTAAATAATTTTGAAAGCAAGATTGGGCCGTTTTATACCGCGGAGACAGAGAAAGGGCTGGCGGTGATGATGTTCGGAGATAGAGGCAAGACAATTTTCGATAGTGTGCTGGCAGAAGACTACAAAAATTTCGAGGTTTTTTCCGGAGGTAGGGAAAACAAAAAGGCTCAAGATCAGATTACGAAATACCTCGACGGCAAATTAAAAATATTCGATCTGAAACTTGACATTAAGGGAACTCCATTTCAGCTAAAGGCACTAAAGGAGGTTGCTTCGATACCTTACGGAAAGACAGTATCGTATGGAGAAATCGCCGCACGCCTGGGCAACCCCAAAGCAGCTCGAGCGGTCGGGTCAGCGAATCGCAGAAACCCCCTCCCGATAGTCATCCCCTGTCATCGGGTAGTAGCTTCCAACGGCATTGGCGGTTATGGCGGCAGTGCCAAAGATACCAAAATGAAAAGACATTTACTATCCCTCGAAGGTGTTAACATCTAATAGATAATAGAGGTTTGTTATGGATCCAAGAATTGAGAAACTCGCCAAAGTTCTTCTTCATTACTCATTAGGATTGAAAGAAGGACAGTTATTTAAGATCAAGGCGGAGACTATTGCCGAGCCTTTGGCGCTGGCCGCCTATAAAGAGGCCATAGATATCGGAGCACATCCTTATATTGAATATTATACAGTTGATTCAGCCGAGTATCTTTTAAAGAATGGAACCGATGACCAGCTAAAGTACATATCGCCGATGCAGGAAGTTGAAATCGACAAGATCGATGCATATCTGGGCATCTGGGGAACCACCAATACAAAATATTTAAGCGGTATAAAGCCGCAACGCCAGCAGCTTTTAAACCAGGCTATGGAACCGCTACGGAGGAAATTTTTCGAGCGTGCTTCCGAGGGTTCGCTTCACTGGAGCGGATCGCAGTATCCAACCCCGGCTCATGCCCAGGATGCGGAGATGTCGCTGGCGGATTATGAAGATTTCGTGTTTCGGGCGGGGCATATTCATGAAGACGATCCGGTGGCATACTGGCAATCAGTGGAAAAAGAGCAGGCACGGATCGTAAACATCTTAAATGATGTCGGGCAGATACGCCTGGTTGCAGAAGGTACAGACCTGACCCTCAATATAGAAGGGCGCAAATGGATCAACTGCTGCGGCCATGAGAATTTTCCCGATGGAGAAGTGTTTACTACCCCGATAGAAGATTCGGTTAATGGGAAAATTCGATATTCATACCCGGCCTTTTATGGTGGACGTGAGGCGGATGGAGTTATTCTCGAGTTCAAGGATGGCAAAGTCGTTAATGCATCGGCCGAGAAAAATGAGGAATTTTTAATAAGTATGCTGGATACCGACGAAGGTGCCAGACATCTTGGCGAATTTGCAATAGGGACGAATTATGAGATTCAGCAGTTTACCAGAAATACCCTATTCGATGAAAAAATCGGCGGGACATGTCATCTTGCAGTAGGTTCGGCGTATCCCGAAACCGGCGGAACCAATCGATCGGGCATTCATTGGGATATGGTCTGTGATTTGAAAAAGGGCGGAGAAATTACTGCTGACGGGAAGACCATATACAAAGACGGCAAATTTCAAATTTAAAAAATTTAGAAAGTATGATACAAAAAAAGCCCCGCATTCGCGGGGCTTTTAACTTTAGTCATCCTGTGGCGGAGGACCGCCTTTATAGAGATAATTTATCAGGTAGTTTATATCAAGCAGGTTTACTTCGCTGTCGTTATTGGCATCACCGGCATAAATAGATACAGCGGAAGCACCATCGGAATAGAGGAAATTAATTAAAATGGTAATATCAAGCAAATTCCTCGCGCCGTCATTATTGGCATCACCACGAAGAGTCGTCTCTACAGCAAATATCCCCTTTTCTACAGCCGGTTTATAATCAAAATCTCCATTAATTATCTTCAATTGATGACCTGCCGTGGTGATCGTATCAATATCCGATTGCTGACCGATTCCGGCCGTTTCATCTATTGCAAAATAGAGACGTGCTACCTCGCCGCTTCCTGCGGTAAGGGGCTGTATACCCGCGATGAGTTCAATTACCAACTGTCCTGAAGGATCATTGCGGTATAATTCATTTAAAGCCGAAAAAGTTTTTGTTCTGGTTCCGAGACTGGCTCCGGTCAGTAGAATATCAAACTCCGAGTTGGTATAATTTATGGGGATTATAATCGTATCCAGCGGTTGAGTATTTGCAAGATATACTGTCATTTCTGCAGTATCACCGGCGCGGGCGGCGGTAGTTTCGAAGATAAGGGTATCGGCAATAACCGTAATGAAATTATCTTTTGTACGGCTTAATTGACCTTCGGCATAATTAACAGTCAGAGAAACATCGTACTGCCCTAATGATTGGTAAATATGGGTTGGGTTTTGGACCGCAGCATTATCTCCATCGCCAAATTCCCACAACCACGAATCGACACTAACGGTGGAGCTGTCAATGAAATACGCGGTATCCCCGATATGGACGATATTATCCAGAGCCCTGAAATTCGCTCCCCAGTTAAATGAAACGAGTCCGTCGGCAACGCCCCAACCATAAGTGTTATCCGGCGCCTGTGTTTGACTTCCGCCATCCATAATTGCCTGTCGTACCTGCAGGGGTGTCCAGTCGGGATGAGCCGAAAGAAGTACGGCGGCAAGACCGCCGATTAGCGGGGTGGATAACGAAGTTCCACTTTTGTAATTGTACTGGCTGTCCCCGCCGGCGTCGGCGCATCGTGTGCTGTAACCTTTGGCGCAGATTTCGGGTTTTATTCGACCGTCATAAGTTGGGCCTCGTGAGGAGAAATAGGCAATTTCTTCATCACTGTCGACAGCACCAACCGCAAGTATATCGAATGCGTCAGCCGGTGCAGAGAGGCTCCCGGTATATGGCCCGGAATTGCCCATTGAATTACAGACAATAATACCCAGCCCGGCTGCGGTATTGGCGGCAAGTGTAGTGATACAGGTATTACCGTCCATATCGGAATATACGTACCAATCCGAGTATCCGAGAGAAGTAGAGATAACATCGGCGCCGAGCGAATCAGCCCATTCAAGAGCTTCGACCCAGTTATCCTCCTCGCCTACGTACTCATCACGGACATCCTCGGTTTTAGCAAGCAGGAATGATGCTCCATAGGCCGGGCCGACAACCTGGCCGGGTGCGTATCCACCCAGAGTCGACCAGCAATATGTACCATGATTGTGTTGAGCATAATTATCTTCAGATTCGTTCTGGGTATCGCCATCATCGAATATAAAGTCGTATTCATCAAGGACGCGGCCCTCGGCGAATGCCTGGCTGAAGGCATCGTGTGTTTTTCGATATCCGGTATCGAGCATGGCGACAATAACACCCTGCCCGGTATAGCCCATTTCATGAAGCTGATGAGCTTCTATCATCTGAATCTGATTCCACGCCGGCCCATAGTCAGGAACAGCGAGAGCATCTTTCTCAGCCGGTTCATAATCAGGAATAGTGGGTGATGGAGCGGTCGATTCAGGAAATGGCCGTCTGAAGGTTGCCACCGGGGAGATCTTCACAACAAAGGGGAGTGCTATAATATCATCAAGTTTGCCTTTTTCAATATCACAACTTACAGCATTGAGCCATTTTGAGATGGTTCTAAGATCGGCTCCGGCGCTTTCGACTGCATTGATATAGTCTTTTCTAACCGGAAGATCGGCAAAAACCGGAGTATTAAGCCCCATTTTTGCCCGTCTTTTTTCTGTATGTTCATTTATAGAAATATTGCCGGCTGCGGATTTGAAATCTTTTATATCGAAAACACCTTTGTCTGAAAAGAAAACCCAAATTCTGGCCGTTTCGCCCGGTTTATCCTGCAGATAATTTTGCGCCTTCTCGGATAAGACAATAGCAGGTTTTTCTTTGACCAAAGGAATTCCTTCGAGGTTGGCGGGATTTCCGACAGCATATGAAATCAATGCCGTAAATATAAGGGAGAAAACAAAGCCAAAGCGGATAGTTGATTTAAGCATTCTAAGCCTCTCTTTTATGCTGAACTACTATCTTGTGGTAAAACTATCATATATTATACGAAAAATTCTAAATTCAGCAATACTATCTTGTTGGTTGGCATCTATCATTATGGTGTCCTTCCCATATATTTTATCCTTTTCGGTCATTTATATGCCTGTTCTGTTTCGAGGCGAGACATTATTGTGCCACATAAGCTATTATCGGACAACGTCCTTTAAAATTTGCCATTTTTTTTCGCGGATTTATAAAGAAGGCATCATTTCTGCTTGGAACAGTTTCGGGAAAATTATAGTCAAGAAGGTGATAATTATGATAGCCAAAAGATTACAGAAAAAGCGCGGTATTACGCTGGTTGAACTATTAGCGGGTGTTGTCGTTATTGGTATAATTGCGGCCATGGCTGCTCCAAATTTTGATAAAGCGGTTAAAGACATGAGATTCCGCACAAAGACCAAGGAGTTGGTTTCTCAATTGAGACTGGCCCGTTCGCACGCCATTGCCGAAAAAGTCCCGCATGGGGTTTATTTCGATTATTCAGATAATATTGTAATCCTTTTCCAGGACATCAATGATCCGGAGGACCATGCCTACGAAGACGGTTCCGATTCGCTGGTAAAGGTGGATACCCTGAGTAATCAATTTAATTATCTCTATTCTTCCTTTTCAACCGGGGCGGTAGTTTTCCAGCCCAATGGAACGGCATCGGAGTCCGGTTTTATCAATCTCGGGGCATATTCTGAGGATACACATGATTGGCATTGGAGTGAGGTTGATGTTTTGGCCTCAACAGGCCGGACTAAGATAAATTACATTCATAATAATTACTAAATTTCGCTCCCTCTTTCTCATCCTCCGGTTAAGCCCCCTGCAGATGGAAGCAGGGGGCTATTTTTTTCATTAAATTTTTTATAAGCGTTAATTTATGAAGATATTCAACCGACAAAATATTTAGGAAATAATTTTGAGGAGCAGGAATGTCCCGGAATCGAATTTGCGAATATAGGACGAACTCAAGGTTAATTTTAGTAAATAAATGACGATAAGATATTTAGTGAAGTTAATAAGCCAATAAAACGGGTCATATATGTTGTTTTCTCGCGGTAGCAAAAGTACAGTCGGACTGGATATCGGAGCCAACTCGATTAAACTGATCAAGCTTGACCGCTCAAAGGGCGGACAGGCGATAGCGGCTCTGGGCATCCGGGAGCTTCCTTCAGAAGCAATAGTTTCGGATGAGATAAAAGATCGTGAAGCGGTAATCTATAATATACAGTCGTTGATAGACGAGATCGATCCCAAAATAAGGGATATCGTTGTTTCTATTTCCGGCTACGGTGTCATAACCGATAAATTCACGATTGATAAAAAATCCGGCTCTGAAGCCGAGCAGGCAATTTTGTTCGAGGCTGAGCAGAGGTCTCCATTTGATGTTGAAGATGTCACGCTGGATCATCATGAGATTAAAATCGATGAGGAAACCAAAAAATCAGAGATTTTGCTCGTGGCGGCCCGTAATGAATTCCTCAACTCATATATGGAATTGATAATCGACGCCGGTCTGCATCCGGCTGTGGTAGATATAGATGCCTTCGCCGTCCTCAATGCATACGAATTTAATTATGAAATAGACCCTGAAAAGGTGACGGTTCTGGTCAATATTGGCTACGATGTTATCAATGTTCTCTATCTGGTTGACGGATTGTATCATTCGACCCGTGATATATCTACGGGGACGCGAGAGATTTATAATGCCATACAAAAAGAATTTCGCTTAAATGCCGAACTCGCCAACAAGGCGATAAAAGGCGAGATGAAAGATTCTATAGATCAGGATATGTTAAAGGCGACGATAGTTTCGTCTGCCGAAGAGATGGTATCGGGACTCGAACTGGCGTTTTCCTATTTCAAGACCCAGGCTAAGATCGAAAAGATTGACTGGATGGTTGTTTCCGGAGGAGGTTCGCTGGTTCCGTTTTTGCCGGAGTATCTTCAGTCCAAGCTTAGTGTTCCGCTGGAGATATTAAACCCGCTTAGAAATATCGATTATGATCCCGATATGTTTCAGTATCTCGAGCCGGAAAAAATCGCTCCGATGCTAACTGTGCCGGTCGGACTGGCCATGAGAAAAACGAGGTAGCGCCATGCCGATGATAGAAATAAATCTACTTCCCAAACAATTCTCCAAGCGGTCCTCGGGAATCACGCTGGGCAAACACGGCATATATGTCATCGCCGGGATTGCCGCGGTGCTTATGCTTTTTGCAACTGTTACCGGTTACCAGATTTATCAGATCAAAAAGCTTGAGGGTCAGATGGAGATTGCCCGGGCCAGGACTATTCAGCTTCAAAAAGACATCCAGCTGGTTGACGCCCTGACCGATGTTAAGCAAAAAATTACAGATCGTCTTTCCGCTGTTGAGAGACTTGACCGGCACCGCAGTGCATGGGTTAGAATACTCGAGGATTTATCCCGCAATGTTCCGGATTATGTCTGGTTGAGCAAATTTGAAGAAATAGAGGACAGAGCGACCAAGAAAAACACGACGGATACAACGACTGTTCAGGAAAGCTCAATAAAAGCAATGAAACCGGCCGAAATCGAGGGTTTCACTTTTACTCTGAATGCGCTGGCCGCATTTATGATAAAGATGATGCGCTCCGATTATTTTGATGATGTTGATCTGGTCAATACCGAAGAAATATTGTTCGGACGGCACACGGCGTACAATTTTAAGTTAACCTGTAATGTCCATTATCTATCCGATGAAGAGCTGGAGCAGCTTTACAGCCAGAAGACATCGGAAAAGGACGTTAATACCAATTAGGATAAAGCCATGGATTTCAGAGATCCGAAAGTTCAGAAAATATTCATTGGCATAGCCGCCTTTTTGATTGTCGCCTATTTTTGGTACAATAAATTGTACGTCAAATACGATGAGCGGCTGACCAATATGAATCGCGAATATGCAGAGATGATCACGAATCTTAAAAATGTCGAGATGAAATCCAAATCTCTGGAAGCTTTGAAACTCGAATACGGCGAATTACTCATTCGCTATCGGGAAATAGAACAGCTTCTCCCAGAAGTAAAGCAGATTCCTTCATTCCTGGTACAGCTTCATACCGCTTCATCCCTGACCGGTACCAAGATTGTCCGTATTGTTCCGCAGGAAATCAGGCCCGAAAACTTTTATAATGTGGCTTCATTCGAAATAGAAATGATGGGTACCTATCATGATTTCGGCAAATTCATAGGATATGTGGCCAATTTTCCGTTTATCGCCAACTTGTCTGAAGTCGATGTCTCGGCGGCAGAGATAAATAATTTTAAATCGGAAATGGAAGATGCCGGATTTGGCGTAAAGATCAAGGAAACCATTAATGCAAAATTTGTTCTTTCAACCTATTTTGTCAAAGAAACCGAAAGGTTGCAGGAACTGGAAATATAATAGTCGGGAGTATATACGGTCATGAGATATATATTACTTATTGCAGGTCTATTGTTACTTTCGACAACGGTAGTTGTTGCCGATGTCGATATTAACTATCTCAGGCTTCATCATGCAAACGGAGAAACCGTGCTTGATATCACCGCCGACGGGGTCTTTCAAATAAGTCATCAGACGGTTGAAGCCAAAGACGGTAAGCCATTCCGCGTGATTGTTGATATTTTCCCGGCGGTACACAAACTGAATAAAAAGGCGTTTACTGAACTTCCTCAATCGATAGTCAATTCAATACGTACCAGTCAATATTCTGTTGATCCGACCAATACGGTAAGGATTGTGCTGGACCTGGAAAAGACATCAATTTATAGAGTAGATAAGAAAAATAATACCGTCAGTGTCTATATACCGGATAAGAGCCATTCCGGATTTGCTCAATGGGTTAGCGGAGATAAAAAGCCTGTTGTTTCTACCAAGAAGACGACAGCCGAACCGGCTTCCAAATCAGTTCCGGTGACGGCTCGGGAAGATCAATCAACAACAAGCAAGAAGCCGGTAACGCAGTTAGGTTATTTTGAGCCCAAGCAAACTAACCTGATTGACAGTGAAATGATTCGACCCGAATCACATTCAAAACTCAGCGAAAAAGAGCTTGTCAACACTGATGAACCAGTCGAAGAGAAGAATAAGGATGCTGCACCAAAGAAGAAATCAGTAAAGCCTGAAAAAGGCGATGATAATAAAAAGGAAAAGAGCCGGCCGGATACGGCCAATCAGGGTAAGCCGTCTCCAACCGAGTATGCCGATGCGGATTCCGGCGAAAAATCGGCAGTAGCGGTTGTGAAGCCCAAAGGGACAAAGCCTGAAAGCACATCAAAATTCAAAAAGGTAAAAGTTGCAAGTAAGCCGCAAACTTCTTCCAATAATGAACAACAGCCGGCTTCATCAGATAAAGGCAGCAAGGAATCGATTAAGACCGAGAAATCAGATCCCAAACCGACTTCACGATTCCGCCGCAAGCCGGCCTTTTCGGCAAAGCTGAAAGGGACTATGGTTGCCGAGTTTCCAACTCGAATGGTTATAAAATATACGCCGGCTAATTCACGTGACCCGTTTGCATCATTGATTAATAAAGAGCCGGTATCATCTGAAGCTGCCTTTTCGCAGAATCGTATACCCGATGTTGAAACCTCGCGGCTGGTGGGTGTTCTGGAGTCTGATGAAGGTCAGAACCGAGCGCTTCTCGAAGATATGGACGGTTATGGATATATACTGAAACCTGGAGATAAAGTTAAAAAGGGATATATTTCAAAGATATACTCCGATAAAGCACTTTTCCAATTATTTGAATATGGCTGGAGTCGAACGGTCGCCCTGCGACTTAGCGACAGTGAATGAAAGGCAGGTAATAAATCATGAAAAGGAATTTATTTAGAAAATACCTACGCTGGCTGCTTGTGATCGGCCTGGCGCTAAGTTTATCCGGAATTGTATCGGCAAAGGACTCCGATCCAACTGAGCCGATAGAAAATCTATCTTTTCAGGGTGCCGAAATACGCTCGGTCATACGTTTCCTCGCTGACTATGGTCAGGTCAATGTAGTCGTTGATCCTGATGTTGAGGGTACTGTTACTATTAATCTTCGAAACGTTACCTGGAAACAGGCGATGAAGATTATCGGTAAGACCTATGGCCTGTCAGTAGTTTTTGAAGAAGATGATTATATTCGTGTTCTGCCGTCGGAAGAGTACAGGCAGGAATTAACCGAAATAGAACAGCATAAAGTGCAACAGGTAACCCTGGCTCAGCTGGAGGTTCGGATCGTCAGACTGGCCAATACGACAGCCGACGACATAGCTTCTTCGGTCCAATCGCTTTTAAGTGACCGGGGCAAGGTAGACTCGGATGAGCATACGAATTCTCTAATTATCCAGGAAGTTCCCGATAATATGGAGCGCGTTGTTTCCTTTATCAAGGAACTGGACAAACCAGCCCGACAGATTCGAATTTCGGCACAGCTCCTGGAAATCAGCACCAAGGATGAATTCCAGCTCGGTGTGGATTGGACGGTTGGGGGTACTTATGCTCCTAATAATGACCGTTCAGTTACCCAGACCGGTGAACAGAATGGTAACCGTGTTACCGATCAGTTCTTTACTTATAGCGTTGGTGCCCTAATGCGAGGCTGGGATGTAAATTCGGTAATAGCGACTATTATTAAAAATGGTAACGGCAAGATTATTGCCCATCCTGAAATCACGACCGTCGAAAACAAAGAAGCACGAATTCAGATGGGGCAGAAGGTTCCTGTTAAGCAGTTCGATGAATCGGGTAATGTCGTCATTAAGTTCGAAGAAGTCGGTACGATTCTCGAGGTTACTCCCCATATTACTGCTGATAACCAGATTTTGATGCATCTTCGCCCCGAAAGAAGTACCTTGCAGCCCGATCCGAGCGGCATTATCATCAATACCAATAATGCCGAGACTCATGTTGTCGTAAATAACGGTCAGACGGCTGTCATAGGCGGCCTGACAACTCAGGACAAGGTTGAAACGATATCCGGTATTCCGATTCTCAAGGATATACCGATTCTGGGTGCCCTTTTCAGGTTTAAGTCAAGTACGATTGAAAACCGTGATCTGGTCATTTTTGTTACGCCGGCTATCGTGGAAAACGATCTGGCAGATGCCGATATTGGTCCATAAAGCAAATGCAAAAATTTATTTTAAAAAGCCCCGCTTTGGCGGGGCTTTTTTGTTAAAAACAATCGATTCCGACCGATATATGGTATAGGAGAACATTCATTCTGTGTCGCCGAAAGTTTATCTATTCGTGAGAGAAAGTTAAATCAATATACAGGAGTAATGATGAGAAGCTCTAAAAGTATTTTCAGGTTATTTTTGCTGGTCGTCCTGGCGGCCTTCGGGGTAGTAGTACTTTCCGGATGCGAATCCAGCAATTCAAGTGACGGTGGTGGCGCCACCCTTGAAATAAGTGCCGTTACCGCAAATCCATCTTCGATCAGTCTTTCACAGCAGTGCGTGATCGAAGCAACAGTTTCAGATAATGACGGCAGTCCGATCGCGAATCGGATAGTGACCTTTTCGGTTTCGACCTCGTACGGTACCGTGACACCTCAGATAGATACGACTGATGCCGAAGGTTTGGCCGCGACCGTATTCTCACCGACTCAGTCCGGATCGGCGGTTGTTACAGCTCGAATTTCCGATGAAATCTACAGATCGGTTACAGTTGAAATCGAAGGTGATGACAGCCCGCAATTCGGAACGGGTCAGCTGGAAGTTTCGATATCTCCGGAACTGATTCTTGCCAGTTCGGACTCAACTGCCGAGGTAACTGTTACCGTTACCGATGCTGACGGGGTTGCGGCACCGGAATCGACTATGGTGCGCTTCGCAGCCGGTGAAAAATTCGCTGATATCGATAATAACGGTTATTTCACGACTGGTGTCGATTCGGTAATTTATGACGTAATTGATAACAACGAATGGGATGCTATCGGGAACATTCCGTCAACAGCGGTGACCGATGCCAGCGGCCAGGCGACCGTTACATATACAGCCGGAATGCAGGCGATGACGGTTTATATCAAAGCTACTTGTCTCGTTGCCGGATATGATGGATATGCCGAGACGACCGTACAGTTAACTCCCGATGCCCAGATAAACAGTATCTATCTTGCTTCCGATTCCATTCATCTGGCAGTAAAAAGGACTGGCGGACTTGAAACCTCGACTCTTCGCGCAATCGGTTATGATGTCAATGGAAATCGGGTTCCTGAAGGACTGGCAGTGAATTTCATAATTACCGATGGTCCCGATACAACTTTGGATGGTGAACATCTGGCCGATCTTACCGGTGACGATAGACGCGGTCCGTATACAGCTACGACCAACAGTATGGGTGTAGCCTCCTGCCCGATTTCGTCCGGTACAGTATCCGGAACGATTAGAATTCGCGCCTATGCCGATACTATACTTTCGAATGCTACACAAATTATGGTACATGCCGGGCCTCCGGCCAATATCGTCGTTGGTGTGGAAGAATGTAATGTGACCTGGTGGGATAAAGTCAACGAGCAGATGGGTGTAACAGCTCTGGTTTCGGATGTCTATAATAATCCATGCTCTGACTCGACGGTAGTCTATTTTACATGCGACGAAGGCGTTATTATGGCGCACCAGGCTCGAACCCAGGATGAAATGGGACTGGCCTATTCTACCTGGATTTCAGCCGGTAATGATGATACTACTGCCGACGGCGATGTATGGGTATACGCGGAAACTGAAGGCGGAAATGTCCTCGATAGTGCTATGTTCATAAACAGCTATTATCCCTCCACAATTACCTGGACGTCCTACCCGGCTTCTCTTACGGCGGACGGTAAAGCTAAAGGCTATGGACATGTCGAGGTTCGTGATCTGAATGATAATTTTGTAAATGATCTCGCCAATATAAAACTTGAAGCCGAATATGCCTCTTTCATCGAAAGAGAAAATGGTGATGGTTGTTTCAGTTCGGCAGTTAGCTTCAGGGTGCAGTCGGCCACACTTGATATGGATTATTCATTGACAGGCGGCGATGACGACGGTGTTGGTGCTGTAGACTATCTTACTGCCCGCTATGCCAGTTTCGCTTCGGCTACAGTTCCCTGCACGCTGAAAACGGGTACCGCCTATCGCGATAATTGCGAGCTTAGTGCGGAAGTTACAAATGTCGATTATGGCGAAACGGTCTATTTCTCAGTCAGTATTGCTGACCGCTGGGGTAATCCCCTTGGTGATCATACATTGGTTGCGACCGCAACGAACGGCGCAGTCATACCGAGCGGAACCAAAGAAACCGATGCCTATGGTGCGGCTGAAGGTTATTCAGTAACCGCTCCGGGTGAAGCCAGCGGTGTTGACGGGTTTGTCGTGACAGTTCAGGATATTGATGCCCGCGGTGGAATAATCCTTACCAAGGAGTTTACCATCCCGGTGCTTCCGATCCTGAATGTTACTCCAACCACATTGAGTTTTGGCGATGCAGCCACCGATTTACCGTTTGCAATTTCAAACAGCGGAAACGGGACCATCAACTGGACAATAATGCCCGATCAAACATGGCTGTCGGTTGATATCAATTCCGGAACGACTATCCAGGAGGTTGATAATATAACAGCCAGTGTCGACAGGACAGGATTGGCTGCTGGTGATTATACCGGTGTTATTACGGTATCATCAGATGCAGGTAATTTTGGCATAAATGTTTCCATGACGGTTCCATAAAAATATACTCCTGTTTGGTTTCGAGAGGGTCATCCGAGCCACCGGATGGCCCTTTATTTTTGTCTTAAATTGATATTTCATACGAAATTTATTAAATTAAATTATGTTACCTAAAAATCCAAAAGACTTCTCAGATTTTCAATCTGTCCATAGTTGTATCCTTGAAATTTGCCGGTCAAAGCAGGAAAAACCTGCGACAGTAGGTAAGGGCGGTGAAGGACCGATTTATACCTATGGCGACATGGGGATACTGATTGGCAAAATTGCCGGGATGTTAAGAAAGTTTAAAATCAGAAAAGGCGACAGGGTCGGATTATTCTCGGAAAATTGTCCGGAATGGGGTGCAGTTTATCTGGGCATTCTGGCAACCGGGGCAATTGTAGTTCCTTTTGACGCCAGTCTAAAAGAATCAGAATTGGGGCGATTTTTACGGGTCGCCGGCGCGAAAATTCTTTTTACATCTCCAAAACTATATAAGTTATCGTCCGATGTTATCGGTCTAGGCGGTTTGGAAACAGAACTTATTCAATTTGATGAAAAGATGTTTTCGGAAATAAAGAGTAATAATGATATTAAAGAATATTATGAGAAAAAGACGAAAGTGGATGATACGGCAGTATTGATTTACACCTCGGGCACAACCGGTGATCCCAAAGGAGTAATTCTTACACATAGAAATCTGCTTGCCAATATTACATCAATTGATCAGACCTTGAATGTTTCCGAAGAAGATAAATTCCTTTCGATTTTACCTCTTCACCATACTTTTGAGGCTATGTGCGGATTTTTGTTTCCTTTTTACAGGGGACTGACAATAGTGTTTATCCGATCGATGAAATCGAGAGATATAATAGAGGATATAAAGAACAATCAGATAAGCTGTGTCGTCGGAGTCCCGCTTCTTTATGAAAAGATGTATAATGCCATTAACCGCAAGATAGAAGAACTTCCACTGGTCAAAAGAATGTCCTTTAAGACAATGTTCGCTTTATCAAAGCTGGATTGGAATCTAACGAAATCACTTGGTAAGACTCTTTTTGCCGGGCTACGCAAAAAGGCGGGTTTGGATACCATTTTTATTTTTGTTTCCGGGGGGGCGCCGATACCTCCGAGGGTGGCTGAATGGTTCAATCTCATCGGATTTAACTTTTTGCCGGGGTATGGACTGACAGAATGCTCTCCGGTAGTATCAGTAAATCGGCCGGGGGCTGTCAGATTTGAATCTTCCGGTCCGGCTCTACCATATGTTGATTTTAAGATATATGAACCGGATGTGGAGGGCGTGGGAGAGGTTTTGGTTCGCGGAGATAATAATACCCCCGGCTATCTTGATAATCCGGAAGCAACGGCTGATTTGATAAGGGACGGTTGGCTGTATACGGGTGATTTGGGTAAGATCAAAAACGGCCACCTGTATATAACAGGTAGAAAAAAGAACCTGATCGTCTCCGGCGGCGGAAAAAATATATACCCTGAAGAGATTGAGGCCGAACTGAATTTATCCGATTTTATTGCCGAGTCGCTTGTGTTGGGCAAGGAAAAAACCGGCAAAGTCGGAGAAAATATATGGGCGATTATAGTTCCCGATCGGGAACATATTGCCGAGAAACTCAATATTGCAGAAGAACGAATCGAGCCGCAAAGGATAAGGAAAATAATTTCGGCTGAGGTCAATGCGGTTAATGCCCGTATATCCAATTATAAGAAGATAAAAGATTTCGAAATAAGAAATGAAGAATTCGAAAAAACTTCCACACGCAAAATCAAACGCCATCTGTATAAGTAAGTATGGTAAAGACTGAAGAAATAAGATTTTCCAGTAAAGGGTACTGTCACATTGTCAATGTGACCGATGAAGTCGCGCGCAAAGTGGCTGAATCAGGAATTAATTCGGGGACGGTGACAGTCTTTACACCATCGGCGACATCGGCGCTGACGACAATAGAATACGAACCGGGACTGCTTAAGGATATCCCGGAGTTTTTCGAGAAAATACTTCCATCGAACCGGTCGTATCATCATGATGAAACCTGGCATGACGGCAACGGCTTTTCCCATATGCGGGCGGCGCTGGTCGGGCCGGACATAACGGTACCTTTTAATGCCGGGAAATTGATTCTGGGAACCTGGCAGCAGATTGTATTTCTTGATTTCGATAATCGGAATCGAGATCGAAAACTTGTAGTCCAGATTGTTGGAGAATGATAATGAAATTTGATGTTATCCGCAGAAGCGGCAATAAAGTGATAATCCTCGATCAAACGAAACTTCCGCTGGAAGAAGTCTACAATGAATACGGCGACCATAAAGGGGTAATCGATTCGATAAAAAAATTAGAGATACGGGGAGCTCCGGCGATCGGAATCGCGGCTGCTTATGCGCTGGCTCTTGCGGCCGAATCTGTTGGGGATGGCAATGTCTCCCGCCTGAGAAGTAATTTGCCCGTTTACGCCGATGAAATAAAGGCGGCGCGGCCTACGGCTGTTAATCTCACCTGGGCGATTGACCGGGTTATGAAAAAAGTATCGGATTATGCCGGCGATGATTCGGACGCGCTAAAACATATTATCTGGAGCGAAGCGACAGCGATTGCCGCAGAAGATGAAAAACTCTGCGATGCCATCGGCAAAAATGGCGCCGAACTGATTAAAGACGGCGATACCATCCTGACCCACTGCAATGCCGGAGCTCTTGCGACCGGCGGAAGCGGAACAGCCCTGGCGGTGATTTATGCCGCAAAAGAGCAGGGCAAAAATGTAAAGGTATATGCCGATGAAACGCGGCCGCTGCTCCAGGGAGCAAGACTGACCACCTGGGAACTGATGAAAGAAAATATCGATGTCATGCTTATCTGTGATAATATGGCCGGAATGGTTATGCGCCAGGGCAAAATAGATAAAGTCATTGTCGGCACCGATCGGGTGGCGGCCAATGGCGATGTCGCCAACAAGATCGGGACATACGGCGTCGCGATCCTTGCCAAAGAACATGGAATACCCTTTTACGTGGCCCTGCCGTATTCGACCTTCGATGAAAATATCCCGACGGGTGATGATATACCAATCGAAGAACGTGATCCAATTGAAGTTACTAACGGCTATGGCAGGCAGACTGCTCCCGACGGAGTCAAGGTTTACTCTCCGGCATTTGATATTACACCAAAAGAATATGTCACCGCCTACATCACCGATAAGGGTATTGAACCGGGCGGGCGAAAAGATTAAATTGGGCTATCGGCATATATTAACTTCCGGCAATATCAGCCAAACTTTATTCAAATAATTTTTGGAACAGACTTGTCTTTTCTATGTTGTTGTAAGGTAATAAGTTTGCTTTTTATAATCGAAAGGAAGGACTGTTATGGCTAAGACCGATGTTACCGATGTTGCTTTTGTGGCGGTTTATGCACAAGATTATGAAACATCGTACAAGTTTTATAAGGATGTAATCGGGCTTAAGAAAGTCAGCGATATGTCCGAGCATGCGTGCTATTTTCAATTAGCCGGTGAGGTCGGGTTATATCTCGAGGGTGACTGTAATAAGGTCGATTATGGACCAAAAACTGCCCGGACCTCGTTTGCTATTATGGTCGAATCGGCCGGGGATATGCACCGTAAATTGAGAGAAAACGGAATCGAAGTTATCCAGGACGATCCGTATGGTGTCGGGGATGACAAGTTCTGGTTCCAGTTTTTTGATCCTTCGGGCAATATTATAGAGGTTGTCGGTGGTAAATAAAAAAATAATTGAGATCAAAAAGGCGGGTGTTAAACCCGCCTTTTTTGTCATATTTATCAGGCCGCCTTGGGTGATTCCTGGATGAGATGAACATCTGTCTGGGGAAAAGGAATTGATATTCCTTCGGCATCGAAAGTGGTCTTGACCTTCTCAGTGATATCGAAATAAACATTCCAGTAATCAGCAGTATTCACCCACGGACGCACGGCGAAATTGACCGAGCTGTCGGCCAGTTCGAGGACCTTTACGACAGGCTCTGGGTCTCGCAAAATGCGACTGTCCTCTCTTATAATTCTTTCGAGGACTTCTTTCGCCTTCCTAATATCATCGTTGTACCCTATTCCAAAGACGAAATCGATTCGACGTGTCTCGTGGGCGCTGAAGTTGGTAATCGTTCCACTGGTAATGGAACCATTGGGGACTACCACCATGCGGTTATCAGGTGTCTTTAATTCGGTATGAAATATATGGACAGTCACGACAGTTCCGGCGGTTCCGCCGGCATCGACATAATCACCGACCTTGAATGGACGGAATATGATGAGCATCACTCCCGCCGCGAAATTAGACAGCGAACCCTGCAAAGCAAGACCGATTGCAAGGCCGGCAGCACCCAGAACAGCGACAATTGATAATGTCTGGACCCCGAGTGCACCAAGGGTCATGATTATGACAAAAGTAATTAGGGCTATCTTGACCAGGCTGGATACGAATTTGACCAACATGTCATCAGTGTTGCTTTTCTTCAGCAAATGGCTTACAGCACGGGTAAGCATCCCGGCGACAATACGACCGATGATGAAGATAGCAATAGCACCAAGAATCTGAAAACCATACGCGGTTAACAGATCCTGTACTTTTGTTACGAGATAATCCATTTCACCTCCTGATTATATGTGTATTTCAAAATTGGTTTTAATTTTCTGTCAAATTAATTGGCAGGAACATTGATAAAGAAATAAATGTTCCCGGCAGAAGTAATATTAAATAGATAATAAAAGCAAGGGATTATAATGGGCGAAATAAATTGACATTTCCCGGCTTGTTCATTAATTTTTTATTGTTATGCCAAAATATTTTACAAATATGTTCTCGGATGACTCGGTATTCTTACCCGAAGTTATAATCTTTTCATATTACCAGCCGAAAAGCTCATCCGGTCTCCAGGATGAATAGTCTTTACTATTCATTAATTTTATAATTCCGTAAAATAATAAATTGCGAGGTGATAAAATGGCTATAGTCTTAACCGGCTCCGGCCTGACAATCGAGAAAATCGTAAATGTCGCCCGCCACGGCGAAAAGGTGGAATTAGCTCCTGAAGCGGTAGAGCGAATAAAAAAATGCCGGGCAATGCTTGAAAAGAAGATAGAAGAGCGGGAAATAATGTATGGGATAAATACCGGGATAGGGGAGTTTTCGGAAGTTGTTCTCGATGATAATCAGGTAAAAGATTTTCAGAAATTTTTGATATATAATCATGCCGCGGGGATTGGTGATCCGATGCCGATTGAATATGTGCGAGGGGCGATGGTTTCGCGGGCCAATGTCCATGCACACGGTAATTCCGGTTGCCGTCCGGAGATAACCCAGACGCTGGTGGATATGCTCAATAAGGGTGTGACACCTTTTGTTTGCCAGAAGGGTTCGGTAGGCGCCTGTGGAGACCTGGCTCCAATGGCGCAGATTGCACTTCTAATGATGGGCGAAGGAAAAGCCTATTACAAAGGGGAGTTGCTTGAAGGAAAAGCTGCTCTGGATAAGGCCGGAATACCTGTTCCCGGACTGATGGCCAGGGACGGATTGGCGATTATTAACGGCTCGAATGTCTTGACGGCGATGGGCGCCATAATGCTGTATGACTCCAATCGATGGTTAAAACAGGCTGAAATTGCAGCCGCGATGTCGCTGGAAGCCCTTAAAGCGAATATGAGGCCGTATGATCACAGATTACATGAAATCCGCGGTTTTAAGGGAGCGGTTAGAACAGCCGGTGCAATTCGCAAGATGGTCGAGGGGGGAGACCTGGCCGAGAATAGGATAAAGTGCAAGGTACAGGATGCCTATTCTATGCGCTCCACGCCTCAGGTTATCGGGGCGGCACATGACGCTCTCGCCTATGCCCGATCTCAGGTTGAAATAGAGCTGAACGGGGTTGGAGATAATCCAATATTTTTCCCCGATGAAAATCTTCAGCTGTCAGGCGCAAATTTTCAGGGCACACCGGTAGCCGTCCCGATGGATATGGTCGGCTACTGCGTAACAATGGTTTCGGTAATGTCGGAACGGCGGATGAATCGTTTGAATAATCCTGCTCTCTCGGTGGGGCTTCCGCCATTTCTGACCAAAGGAGCGGGGATGTTTTCAGGGCTTATGCTTTCCCAGTATACGGCTGACTCATTGGTCGTTGAACAGAGAATTCTGTCGATGCCGGCATCTATTCAGTCAATACCGGCCGCAGCCGACCAGGAAGATTTCGTTTCAATGGGAATGAATGGTGCAATAAAAAATATGCAGATTCTCGATAATGCACACGGTGTTTTAGGGATTGAGATGATGGCCGCTGCCCAGGCACTTGATTTCAGAGATTACAAATTCGGAAAAGGGACAACCAAGGCATATGAGATTATCAGAAAGCATGTGGAATACCTTGATGAGGACAGGCCGCTATACCCGGATCATACAAAGATGAAAGAAGTTGTCAAATCGTGCGAAATCTTGGATGAAGTCGAAAAAGAAATCGGCTCGCTTGAACAGTAATAATTTGTATAAAAGAAGAAAGGGCAGATTATATAATCTGCCCTTTTGATATTTTATGGATACGGAATTATTTTAAAATCGTAAAAAGTCGATCCCAGCGAACGCGCTCAGGAAAATTAAAAATATTATATAAAAACAGTCTCGGCACCGATAGTGGATCGCTGAGCTGGGCCTCTGGAGCTTCTTCATCAGGCTGCCACGACCAATGGATTATAAATGCCTTGCCCAGAATTAAATCTTCATGTACCGGCCCCCAAAAGCGGGAGTCCTGGGAATTATCGCGGTTGTCTCCCATCATAAAATAATGGTTCCTCGGGACTTTATATGGGCCGAAATTATCAGGCGTATCGCGGCCGTCGGATGGTCGCTCCATAACCGGTCTCATGAATTTGGAGTAAGGCGGATCGGGGAATCTTTTGCCATCGACATAAAGTTCTTTATCGATAATCTCGACAATTTGTCCCGGACCGGCGACACATCGCTTGATATAATTCTGATTTAGATTCCGCGGAAATTTGAAAACGATTATATCGCCAGGTTTCGGTTCGCGTATATGCGGAAGGCGCCAGTCGGTAAGTGGAATACGCGCCCCATAGAGAAATTTGTTGGCAATCAGAAAATCACCGACCAGGATTGTGTCTTCCATCGACCCGGTTGGGACTTTGTAGGTACCGGCGATGGCGGTTTTTATGATTATTGCAAATAATGCCGCCCAGAGAATTGCCTTGACATTATCCCAGACAACATCTCCGGTGGACTTTTTCTTCTTTTTCTTCTCGTCTTTTCTTTTGTCTTTGGTGTCTGTTTTCTTAGCCATATCGTATTATACAAGTTAATAATCTTTGCGATGAAATATCAAGAGAGAAAGTAGAAATAAAACGGCCGCGAATCCAAGCGAAGACCAGGTTGTGTATGTTTCTATAAATCCTTCGCCGGCAATGAGATGCCTGTAGTTATTATTCATCTCCCCGATTTTTGGCAAAATATGATAGATAACGTCGATTAGATCGGTCCAGAATGATTCACCGATAAACTGATAAACCAATTCGCGCGATGCCAGAAGGTCCGCACCGATTCGGAGGACAAAATATCCGACGATAGTCAAAGCACCCGATCGGCTGGAGATTCCGAAGAAAAATACAATGGCGTAGACAATCAGAAATTGCAGCAATGCCAGATAGAGCCCAAGGAAAAATCCCCAGACAAACTGATTTATTCGGATTGATATTACAAACCATAGAAGACTTACGATTATTATCATGATAATCGACTTGATAACGAATACCGAGATAAATTTCATTCCGGCGATATTAATACGACTTAAGGGCTTGGAAAGTGTTAATTCTATGCGGCCTTTGCTTTGGAAAGATGGTACCAACCAGGCCGAACCGAAAACCATCAGAAATATTATAAATCCGATATAATTCTGAAACAGGTATCCAATACCCTCAACAATCATTTCAGGTGAAATCATACCGCTTTCGAAAATGTTTTCGCCCTGAATTTTTACCGAAGGCAGTAGTCCAAAAATGAGCAAATTAAAGACAGTAATAATGCCATAGACATATAGCATCTTGCTGTTTTTTATTTCAAGGAAAGTTTCATAAAATATGGCGCTGAATTTACGCATCGGCAATGTTCTCCCGAATCAACTGCATGAAACTATCCTCGAGACTTATTTTTTCCGGAATAATGCCCATGATTTCAACTTGATTCTGGCGAAGAAAATCAATTAGATAATTAACCTGGCGGGCATCCTCAAATGATGCCGTAATGCTGTTACCATCAATTTTTATATGAGCGAAAGCCTCGCCGAGTTTGGCCGCGACTTCGGGAGACAGTGCATGAGTATTAAAGCGAAAAGTCGGAATTGTTTCTATTAGTCCTTTTGCAGGTCCGATTTTGAGGAGTTTGCCACGATCAAGTATAGCGACCCGGTCGCAGACCGATTCAACTTCTGATAAAAGATGTGAATTTAGAAAGACAGTTTTGCCTTCTTTTTTAAGCTCTAAGAGGACATCTCTTATTTCCCTTCTGCCAATTGGATCGACCCCATCGGTCGGTTCGTCGAGAAAAATAATATCCGGGTCATTGAGTAGTGCCTGAGCCAGCCCGACACGCTGCATCATACCTTTGGAGTATTTTTTGATTTTGGTGTTATCCCATTCGGTCATACGAACCGTTTCAAGCAATCTATCTGTGTGGGATTTTATATGCTCCCCGCTCATTCCAGCCATACCGCCGAAAGCTTTCAGCAATTGCCGTCCGGTCATGTATGAGGGAAAACGGTGGTTTTCCGGGAGATACCCGACACTATTGCGGGCGGCCGGATTGGATATTTCAATGTTATTAAGCCGGGCTGTTCCTGATGTAGCCCTAAGAGAGCCCAATAATATCTTAACAAGGGTGGTTTTACCTGCACCATTTGGTCCCAGAAGCCCAAAAACTTCGCCTTTGTTGACTTCCATTGAAACACCGGCCAGTGCCTGTACTCCATGGCTGCCGGCAAGGCCACTTCTGAAAAATTTGGAAAGCTCGGTGATTTTTATGGCGGAGGTCGTTTGATTCATAGTTTAATTAACGCAGTTCAATATTAAAAGTTGCGTATCGGTCAACCATATTAGATATTATGCTCAATTATATTGACATTCTATATAAAACAAAATTGACCAGTTTCATAGGATATTTTTTATGAATAAAAATTTATTGGGCTTGTTTGGGTGGCTGGCATTGACATTTGCCGTATCATTTATTGCATCCCGATTTACCCCCGGAGAATGGTACAGCCAGCTTGCCAAACCTTCTTTTACGCCGCCGTCATGGATATTTGGGCCGGTGTGGACACTATTGTATGCATTAATGGCGATTGCGGCATGGACAGTCTGGAAAAATGCCGGTTTTAAAGGGGCTTCCATTGCACTTTCCTTATTTGTACTTCAGTTGATTTTAAACGGCTTATGGTCGGGGCTATTTTTCGGGTTACAGCGTCCCGATTTAGCATTTTATGAAATAATTATTCTATGGATAATAATACTTTTAACATTGGTTGTTTTTTGGAAACATCAACCATTGGCCGGGGTTTTGTTTATCCCTTATATTGCATGGGTAAGCTTTGCGGCTGTGCTAAACTTCTATCTCTGGCGAATGAATGTATAGCTCATTAAATCGCTGCGATCAATTTTACTAACCCGACTATCAATAGGATGAATATTATGATCGGTAAAATACCGATTATAATACTAATTCCTACGGCGCCGAATACTGCAACAAGGAATCCAGCCCCAGCGGCAAATATAGAACCAATGATACCGGCAATAAGTCCCAAGATTCCTGCAATCAGCCCGAAAACAAACCCAAAGATCTCGCCTCCTGCCAGAAACAGGAGACCGGTTATTATCAATAATAGAGCAAGCGTTCTCATAAATTTTACCTGCCTACAATACGGTTGATTCGGTATACAATACGGTCTGAGGGTGTTCAGGTTTCGCCGCAATCCATATTATTGGGTTTCGTCGACTGTTTTTACAGCTGTGCCGTAGGCCAGAAGTTCCGCCGCTCCCGCCATAATCTGGGAAGTGCTAAACCGGACATTTACGATAGCGTCAGCGCCAAGACTGATTGCCTCTTCGGTCATGCGGTCAAGTGCCTGTTCACGAGTTTCGGCAAACATTTTGGTGTAATCTTTGACCTCACCGCCAACCAGATTTTGTAAAAATGCTAATATATCTCGTCCAACATGCCTGACCCGGACAGTATTACCTCTTACTATACCAAGGACTTCTGTTATTTTTTTGCCCGGGATAAATTCGGTATTGGCTACTATCATCTTTGCACCTCCTTATATCGATCTCGACGGTAGGCGAAAATTGTTTCACGGATAATCGATACGAGCAGAATTATTAGTCCCAAGCCGCCGGCGCCAATACCGATTTTGAGTATAATCGGCACGCCGGGGTCGAAAAAGAAATCTTTGATGAAGGCATATAGTCCAAAACTCAGGACGATGATCGCTCCTATAGAGACAAGGACCCAGCCGATACCTCTTTCCATGCGGCGATATACCGAATGCCAATAACCTTCCCAGACTGATTCAGGAATATCGGCATATTTCATAGCCCCTGTTACCTCCTTGAGTTTACCGAAGACTGCCAGCTCCTGCTGCAGTTCCGGGTCGCTCTCAAGATGTTTTTCGAATTCGGCCTTTTCTTCGGGGCTTAACTCCCCATCGATATAGCCGGACAACATTATTCTGTATTTGTCGCTACTATGTGTCATTCAAAAGTTTTGCCAGCCTTTTCCGCGCGTAATAAAGGCGGGACATGACAGTGCCCTTTGGTATCCTCAATAGTTTTGCGATTTCATCATATGATAATTCTCTGAAATGTTTGAGCATTATTATTTCCCGGTCTTCAAAATCGAGGCTCAAAAGAGCCTCTTTTATACGGGCGGCCTGCTCTTTCTGTATCATCCCGCTTTCCGGATTACTTTCATCGATCAAAAGAAATTCGTTGTTATCAAAGTCTATAATCTTTGATTCGATTTTCTCCCGTCTTTTTAGTATATCCCGGCAGAGATTGGCGATAATGGCATAGAACCAGGGGAAAAACTTCCTTTTAGGGTCAAATTTCCCTGCCGATCTGAAAACCCGAATAAAGGCTTCCTGGGAAATATCATACGCTTCATCGCTGTTTCCCACCATACCCAGAGCCAGAAAATAGGCTTTCTTTTTATATTTTTCGACCAATAAACGCATGGCCGATTTATCTCCTTTCATAATAAGTCCAATCAAAGAAGAGTCTTCGGGTACGGCTTCTTTCAATGTATATACCTTGTAAATGTGGTTTTATTCGAATTATGCGTAAAAAAAAGGCGAAAGTTGCCTAATTCAATATAAAAAAATTATATATCTATGGTTTCCGGCATGGAAATCATCCTTTTGATTTCCTTTTTGCGTTCATCTGGTGAGAGCTTCTTTACTTCTATTATATTTCTCCCGGAATCCGCTCTCGCAGTTTTTTTCTCAACTGCATAATGATTTCTCGCCAGACCGGCAATCTGGTGCAGGTGCGAAATAACCAAAAGTTGGAAACTGTCGGCAAGACTTTTGAGCCGTTCGCCGACCATTACGGCGGTTTCTCCTCCAATACCTGCATCTATTTCGTCGAATACTAAAAGCGAAGTCCCTTTTTTGTGGTATTTGCTTTCCACCGCTTTTAGTGCCAGCATGATACGGGAAATTTCCCCTCCCGAGGCTATTTTGGCCATCGGTTTTAATGGCTCGCCCGGATTGGGAGATATCAAGAAGCGCCCGGTTTCGAACCCCTCAGGAAGAGGTTTTATCTTTTGCCCATCTTTTTCAATTCCATTCGAATCTGGTTCAGAGATGAATTCGAATTTGAATTTAGAAGAATGAATACCAAGCTTTTCGAGTTCCTTTTCGATTTCAGCTGAAAGTTTTTCGGATGATTTATGCCTTTTCTGCGAGATTTCTTCGGCAAGAGAGATATATTTACTTTTAAGTTCAGACTCTTCTTTTCTAAGAATTTTTATTTGCTCATCGACATCGATTTTTATACCGAGCTGATTGTTTATCTCCTCCAGAGCATTTAAAATCGATTCTTCCGATCCTCCATATTTTTTCTTCAGCCGATAGATTTCATCGAGACGCAAATTTATTTGTTCAAGCCGGTTTGGATCATCAGGAATCGACGATTGATATGATTCGATTTCGCCTCTTAGTTCATCGAGGTTAATTACAGCCTGTTCGAGAAGTTCGGCTTTGCTTTCAAGAGATTTATCAAGATTGACCATGTCGGCCAATTCTTTCCGGCAGGAATTGAGGATACTCAGGGCAGAGTAATCTTCGCGGTCGATCATATTTAAAATCAGTTCCGATTTTTCACCAAGAGTGTGTGAAGAATCAAGAATTTTCTTTTCTGCAACGAGCTCTTCTTCTTCACCGGCTCTGATCTGAGCCCTTTCTATTTCATCTTTCTGGAAACTTAGCAGCTCCCTTTCCCGTTTAGCTGATTCCCTATTGGCTTCGAGCTTTGTGAGTTCTTGGTGCGTACCTTGCCAATCGTAATAGATCTTTTGTAATCTAACAACTTGCTCGTTTATTCCTGCGAAACTGTCCATGAATGCAAGATGGTTTTTTTCATCGAGAAGCTGCTGGTGAGAATGCTGGCCGAAAAGCTCTGCCAGATGAGCGGTAACCGTTCGCAGTTGGGCCAGGGTAATCATCTGGCTGTTTATAAAGCTCTTTGATGCCCTGTTTTCCGGAATTTCTTTTCGAAGAGTTATCGTTTTACCGTCAAATTCAACTTCATTTTTTTCCAGTATTTCGTTCAGCGTTGGAAATTCGCCGATATCGAAATCGCCTTCGATGACTGCTACTTTGGTGCCTGAGCGGATGTCGTCTTTGTCGGCTTTTTCACCAAGAAGCTGCGAGATTGCGCCGACTATAATTGATTTACCGGCCCCGGTTTCACCGGTGAGAATATTAAAGCCGGTCTCGAAAGTAACTTCCAGTTTATCGACAAGGGCGAAATTTTCTATGTACAATCTTTTTAGCATTAGCTTTGTCTTCGCTTAATCAAGTCAGCGATTTCGCGGGTTAAACGATCAGCCTCGTCAGAGTCATTTTTATCTTCCGCCATTTTTAACTGCGCCTTTAGCTTATCTATGTTGCGTTCCCGTTTATGCTCAAGAATCTTTCTCAGGTAATCTCTTATGATACGCTCCGGATTTTCGATTTCCCAGTTTCTATTGCCAAATCCTGTTATTTTTGATGCGGTCTCCGGGTCATTTATGGCATCTATAAGACGGCTTATTTCCAATGCTCCATGTTCTCTATATATATCAACGATATGTGTGAAGAGTTTGCCATGCAATTCACTTTGAAAATCTCCCGGTGCGATTTTATCCTGAACCATATCAATATAATCAGGATAATTGATAAGAAGCGAAAGAAAATCGCCGCCGACATCTACGAGCGGTTTTTCTGTATCTTCTCTCGATTGTCCTTTTTGGCCGGTTTTAGCTCCTGACAACGCATTGTAGAAATTCTGAACGTCACTGCCAATCTTGTTGGCCGCCTCGGCCAGAAAAATTTGACGACGGGTGGTGTCCCCGATTCTCCCGGCCAATTCCGCTAATTCCTTAATCAGTTTCTCTTTGGCAATGATTCCCTGATTTTTTAGATCGATATTTTTAAAACGGAAATCAAGAAAACCGAGAGCCTGTTCTTTTATCTTTTCGATTCCTTCCGCGCCATCTTTCATGGCAATCGAATCAGGGTCTTCGCCTTCCGGGGCGGACATTACCATAACTTCCAAACCGGCATCGTATAGGGCATCGACCGAACGGAGAGCGGCTGTTTGACCGGCCGAGTCGGCATCAAAGAAAAGATAGGCCATCTCTGCAAAGCGGGCCAAAAGCCGCGCCTGCTGCGGGGTAAAAGCAGTCCCCGACGATGCCACTACATTTTTTACACCCGCCTGATATAGAGAGATAACATCAAAATAACCTTCGACAATGATAACTTCATTTTTTTCGCGGATATCCTGACGGCTGAAATTTAATCCGTACAACACACTGCTTTTTGAATAGAGAACAGTTTCAGGGGAATTTATATATTTGGCCCGTTCGCCTTTTTCCAGAGTTCTCCCGCCAAACGCGATCGGTTTTTCGCTTAAATTGAAAATGGGAATCATCAGCCGCTTGCGAAAACGGTCATAATAGCTGTCTTTTTCTTCATTATGTATGACCAGCCCGGCCCTGACCAGCTCGTTTTGGAAGAGCCCTTTGTCAAGCGCGTATTTTAAGTAGCCATCCCAGCTTTCTCCGGCCAGTCCAATATGGAAATGATCGATTATCTCCTCGGTTAATCCCCGTTTCTCTTTCAGGTAGTTCATCATAGGCTGATAATACCTATCTGAACGAAGAGTTTTTTTGAAATATTCAAGAGCCAGTTGGTTGGCATAGTGCAATCGTTCGAGTTCTTCTTTGCGGCCCGGATCGACCTGTCTCTCGGGGATTCTAATACCCGCTTTTTTGGCAAGATATTTTACCGCCTCGACAAAAGTCATGTTTTCATGCTCCATAAGGAATGTGAAAACATTGCCACCTTTGCCGCAGCCGAAACAATGATAAATCTGTTTATCCGGCGAAACAGAGAATGATGGAGTCTTTTCGGTATGAAAAGGGCAGAGGGCAAGGAAATTTCGGCCGCGCTTTTTCAGCCTTACGAAACTTCCGACAATCTCGACTATATCGGAAGATTGCCTGACCTGCTCGATTATGTCTTCGGGAATCATTCCGGCCATTATTTAAGTCTCACTACCGTTACTCCGGCGCCGCCTTCGTTCCAATTACCCAATCTTATTGAATCGACCGATGGATGTTTTTTCAAAAATTGTCCCATTGCCTTTCGCAGTGCGCCGGTTCCGACACCATGGACGACATACACCTGCTGCATACCTGTCAAAACGGCCGAGTCAAGAAATTTATCAAGCGCTTCGGTGGCTTCGTCGACAGTCATACCCCTCAGATGTATTTCCGGTCCGGGTGCCGAAGTCTCTCTCAGATTCACTGCTCCGGCTTTGTCTTTCGATTTATCTCCGGCGCCGGCAATTTTTGCAATTTCATCCACTCCAACCGTCATCAGGATATTGCGCACTCGTACGCGGGCCTTTTTATTCCCGACATACTCAACGAATTCGCCTTCTTTTTTGACCGATTGCACCATAACCCGATCACCCGGTTCCGGTTTTGAGGATATTGGCTCTTTTTTAGGTTTTTCACGCGTTTTTATTCTTCCCAGCCGTTCTTCGGTGTCTTTGAGAAAGCGATGTGTCCGCTGTACCGATTCCTTTGATGCTTTGCTTTCGCGAATATCTTTGACAAGCCGCTCGACGTTCTTGCGGGTATCATTTAAGGTTCGCTCAATTTCTTCGATATATTCTTTTTTAACCTGATCGGCTTCTTCTTTTATTTTTCTGCTTTTATCCTTATAGGTTTCTTCCAGCTCTGCGGCACTTTTTAATTTGTCCTCGAGTTCGATCTTATCAGCCCTTAAGGTAGACAATTCTTTTTCGAGCGATTCAATCAATCCGGTAAGAGAACGTTCTCCCGTTCCGACTAATTCAGCTGCCTTGGAAGTGATACTCTGAGGCATACCGAGTCTTTCGGCAATTTCCACAGCATATGACGCCCCCGGTATGCCAATGTGCAATCGATAAGTTGGGCGTAAGGAATCCCGGTCAAATTCAAATGAAGCATTTTCTATCGATGGCTCGAGCATGGGGAGCGTTTTAAGCTGGGAATAGTGGGTGGTCACGATTGCTTTACATCCGCATGAAACAAGCTTGAGTAGAATCGCTTCGGCCAGGGCAGAACCTTCTTTGGGATCAGTTCCGGCCCCGATTTCATCGAATAGGATTAAGGAATTTTCATTGGCATGATTGACCGCATTGATAATTTTGCGGATATGCGATGAAAAAGTAGAGAGAGACAACTCAATTGATTGTTCATCGCCGATATCAGCAAAGACATTATCAAAAATGCCCACCTCGGAAACCTCATCGGCAGGAATGTGCAATCCGGTCTGAGCCATCAAGATTAGAAGCCCTGCCGTTTTCAGAGCAACTGTTTTTCCGCCGGTATTGGGACCAGTAATTATTAGAGCCTGTCTGGAATCATTCAGTTCGAAATCATTAGGCACAACTGCCTTTTTATCTTTAGTGTAATAGAACAGAAGCGGATGAAAGGCATTCTTTAATTTGATAGAGCTTTCATTCAAAATAACCGGCTTGTTGGCGTTGAGATTTATTGACAGATTGGATGAGGCGTGGAGGCTGTCGAGGATACCAATTATTTCGCAATTGGCAAGGAGGTAGTGCGAGCTGTCGCCAACCATTTTGGTCAGTCTTTTCAATATTCTTTCTATTTCGTAGCGCTCTTCCCGAAGCAGCATCCCAAGCCGATTATTTGAATCGACAACATCGCCTGGTTCGACATATAGCGTAGCTCCCGATTGGGAGCGGTCATGTACTATTCCGAGATCACTGCTGTATTGCCCTGAAACGACCGGTATAACATAACGACCTTCACGCTGCATGACAGTATCATCCTGCCAGCCCGGCGATTTTTTACGCTGGGCAAGCAGTTTATCGAGCCTTCGGACAATCGACGAACGGACTCCGTTAATATCGGCGCGAATTTTTTTCAGTTCCGATGATGCACTGTCGAGTATGTAACCGTCGGGGTCGATCGCTTTTTCAATTTCTTTCCTGAGTTCCGGGAAGGGAGAGAGCTCTTTCAGATAAACGGCAATTTCCGCGATACTCTCTCTATCATCTCGATAATATCCATGAAGGTTCGTTGACAGTCTTAAAACTTCATTAACTTTAAGAAGTTCTTTGGCATCTAGCATGGCTCCTTCAGTTTTGGATTTATTGACTACTACCGTAATATCATCAGCTCTCGTGAGAGGGAAGCTTTCGCCGAATCTGATAATATCCTTCATTCGGGTGACTTCATTCTGACGGATTCTAATACAATCAATATCGGTAGTAGGTGAGAATAAAGCGATATGTTTGACTCCGAATGAAGTCAGGCAGAGTCCTCGCAAAAGAGATATGATTTTATCATATTCGAGGACATTTAAGCTGTGTCTGTCAAATTCCTGCATAATATTTATTGTACAAATAAAAAGCCGGTTTGCACCGGCTTGAATATAAGAATTTTAGGGGAAAATCAAAACAGACTTTTAAGGCGGTCAATAAGAACCAAAAGTTCTGAGCATCTGAGAGAAAACGCTGTTAACCTGTTCGCGAGATTCGGGTGATTCTGTCAAGTTTTGGAGCAGTGTCCTTTCCACCTTGGTCATGAAATCGGGACTTCCCGGATGAACAATTGAGGTACTATTATAAATTGCCGGAAGGGTTTTGGCCACAACCGGTCCAAAGAGAGAGCCGTTGAAATCGGCATAGAATTTATCCGGCATAGGAATTAAAAATACAAGGAAAACCAGAAAAGCAATAACTATCCATCCACGAACGGCCCCCACCAGAGCACCTCCGAGCTGATCTTTTTTGCCCAGTTTTTGAAGATTCGCGATTCTGTAAAACATCATCGCCAAAAGCTTAAATGCTGCGTAGATAAATGCCAGTAACACTACAAATGAAATTATGGCAGTTACCAGCGGCGAACCGCCAAGCAGTTCATGGATCTTGACTGCGATAAAATCAATATAATTTATCGACAGGATAACTGTCGCTCCCAAAACTATCAGGGCGGCCAATTCACGGATCAGACCTTTCTTTGATCCAACAATTACCATGGCCACCAGCAAAATCAATAGTACAATATCGATCCAATTCATTGCCAGACTCCCCCTTCGGCGTAAATGAACGATTATCTTTTTTTTCTGTTATTTAATATCGCCTGTTAAATATTGTTTGACAAGAGAATTCACAAGCTTGCCGTCAGCTTTTCCCTTGACCTTCGGCATAAGGTCTTTCATTACCAGGCCCATTTTGGCAGGAGAATCAGCCCCCGTATTTTCGATAGATTCCCGAATAAGATCTTTTAGTTGCTCTTCCGATAACTGCTCCGGCAGATATTCCTCGATTAGCTCCAGTTCGGCTGTTTCAGCCCGGACAAGATCGTCCCGCCCGGCGGAACCATATTGCTCAATAGAATCCCGGCGTCTTTTGGCCGCACTGGATAGAACCTCCATGATTTCCTCGTCAGAGAGTTCTTTGCCTTTTTCGATTTGTTTATATTTGATATCAGATTTTAAGCCCCGAAGGGTGGTTAATTTTTCTTTTTTACCCGCCTTCAGGGCTTCTTTTAAATCTCTATCAATTTTCTCAATGAGAGACATAGACGCTACTCGTCCTGAGATTGTAGCTTGCGCATCTTTCTTTTAGCTGCATTCAACTTTCTTTTTCGTCTTTCCGACGGTTTTTCAAAATGCTGATGCTTCTTTATGTCTGTAAGAATACCTGTTTTCTCACAAAACTTATTAAAGCGGCGCAGGGCTTTCTCAAAGGATTCATCGTCGCGAACCCTTACACCCGTCATTTATCTCCCCTCCTTTCGAGCCAGATTGGGTATAAATGTAAATACCATAGCATTATACTATATAACATTTTATTAGTCTTTGTCAACCTTATATTCGGATATGGATAAAATACGACAATATCAATCCATATATTCGATATCTATATCCGCATGCGACATAAAATGAAAATGCAGATGGTCGACAATCTGTCCTGCCCCGGGACCATTACGCTGAATTAGCAAAAAGTTGTTTTCGAGTTTCAGTTTTAGGGCCACATCTCTTGCCGTATCTATCAGCTGGACAAGGACTTCATTTGGAAGTTCAACCAGCCGCTCAAAATGCTTTTTGGGCACAATCAGCAAATGGACCGGCGCTTTGGGATTGATATCGGCAAAAACAACGGAATTTTCATCTTCATAGAATCGTTTGGCCGGTTTACGGCCTTCGATAATCTGACAAAATATACAAGCCATATGTTTATAATACGGGGATTTACAGCTGACCGCAAGTTTCTTTTGGGCAAAAGAATAGCCTAATAGTGCTTTAAGAAATGGCCGAAAATGACGATAATTGAACTGAGTGATATTGTTTAACTCCGGGGTCTTATGTTAGCTATTATTGGCTTTGTTATCGTGACAGCTTCGGTTGTGGGCGGCTATATCATGGCCCATGGCCAGCTTATGGTTCTATTCCAGCCGGCTGAATATATCATCATCGGGGGCGCCGCCCTGGGATCGCTTCTGGTCGGGACACCTCCGAAAGTAATGAAAGATCTGATTTCCCAGATTTTCAGGGTCATCGGTTCAGGGACATCAAAGAAGCACTATACACAGCTTCTGGTTATGATGTATGAACTTTTTAATGTCGCCAGAAAAGATGGACTGGTCGGCTTGGAGTCGCATATTGAAAGACCCCAGGAAAGCTCGGTTTTGTCGAAATATCCGCATTTTATAAACGATGAACATGCTTTGCATTTTCTCTGTGATACAATGCGATTAATAATTATGGGCGGCATCCCGGAACATGATCTCGACGCCATGCTTGATATCGATATCGATACCCATCATGAAGAAACCACTCGTCCGTCGGTCCAGCTAAATCGTATCGCCGACGCTCTGCCGGGTTTGGGTATTGTAGCAGCGGTACTGGGTGTGGTTATTACAATGGGTAAAATTGGCGGACCGCCGGAAATGATCGGGCATTCAGTCGGTGCTGCACTGGTCGGAACATTTCTCGGAGTTTTGCTTTCCTATGGATTCGTTCAACCGCTTGCTTCGAATATTGCCAATATGAGTGAAATCGAAGGAAAATATTATGTCTGCCTGAAACAGGGGCTTTTGGCTTTTCATAAAGGTTTTGCGGCTTCGATAGCCATCGAATTCGCCCGGCGTGTAATTCCCAGCGAACACCGTCCGGGATTCACCGAAGTTGAAGATGCCTGCCGCAATGCCAAGAGCGGCCGTTAATCCGGGGGAGTCATGGCCGACGAAGAAAAATCCCAGCAAGTTATAATTGTCAAAAAGAAAGGCGGTCACGGAGGGCACCATGGCGGTGCCTGGAAAGTCGCTTACGCCGACTTCGTAACAGCCATGATGGCCTTTTTTCTGGTTTTGTGGCTGGTAGGTCAGACCGATGAAGTCAGGCAGGCTGTCCAGGGATATTTCCAGGACCCGACCGGTTTTATGCAAAAGGGCAAAGGTGATGGCATTCTTAAAGGCGGTGCGTCTCCGATTAGCCTGATAGGTAAAGATAAACTTCAGGCCCGGCTGGAACGCGAGCGGCAGATGATGCTGAATGTAGCCAAGCGGATTCGTCAGGCCATAGAAAATATACCCGAACTGCGGGGATTGAAAGATTTTATTGAAATTGAGATTACCCCCGAAGGACTTCGAATCCAACTTATCGAGGGGGGGGACGAAGCCAAATCCAATTTCTTTGCGATCGGGTCGGCGGAATTAAAACCCCGAACGGCAATGCTCCTGGCCTCGATTGCCAAAGAGCTGGGGCAACTTCCGAATTATATCATAATTGAAGGGCACACTGACAGCAAACCTTATTCGGGTAAAGAAGACTATACCAACTGGGAGCTTTCTGCCGATCGGGCTAACAGCGCTCGAAAGCTGATGGAAGAGATGGGGCTTCATTACGGCCAGGTGGTGGAAATCCGCGGCCTTGCCGATCGTATGCCGCGTTTACCTGACAATCCTGCCGATCCCCGAAACCGGCGCGTGGCGATTATTCTCCTTAATGACGAAGCTGGACAAAAATACAGCGGTGCTTAGTCTTTATCCTTTCTTCTTTTTATCCTAAATTAAAATCACATTCGGCATTATCCGCTTGCCATAAGCGTATAAAAATATTAGAATTATGTGATATACTTAGCCCAATGGGATATAAATATTTACAAATAAATCCGGAGGTTAATCATGTCCGGCCATTCAAAATGGGCGACAATTAAACGCAAGAAAGGCAAAGCCGATGCCGAGCGCGGTCGGATGTTCACCAAGTTGATAAAGGAAATTACGGTCGCGGCAAGAGACGGCGGCGGTGATGCCGATTCTAATCCAAGGCTGAGGACAGCTATTGCGACGGCCAAAGCGGCCAATATGCCGCAGGATAATATTACCCGTGCCATCAAAAAGGGTACGGGTGAATTACCTGGTGTAACCTACGAAGAAGTTACTTATGAAGGTTACGGTCCCGGTGGTGTCGCGGTCTATGTAACATGTTTGACCGATAATAAAAATCGGACGGTAGCGGAAGTGCGACATCTGTTTTCGAAATATAACGGGAATCTCGGTGAAAATGGATGTGTGGCGTGGATGTTCGACAGTACCGGCATAATCTCTGTGGATAAGACAGTTGCCGATGAAGATACTCTTCTGGAAATTGCGCTTGATGCCGGTGCAACTGATATTGATACCGAGGGTGAAAACTATAATATTATTACTCCGCCTAATGAAATCGATGGTGTCCGCGAAGCGATCGATGCCAAGTCAATTCCGATAGTGTCGGCCGAAGTTACAATGGTGCCGCAGAATACAGTCAAGCTGGATGAAAAGCAGGCAGCTTCGATGATCAAACTGTTCGAAAGCCTCGATGAACATGATGATGTTCAGAATGTCTATGCCAATTTTGACATAGATGACTCGATAATGGAGAAGCTGGCCGGATAACTCAGGCAGGGGGCCATGGTTATAGTCGGAATCGATCCCGGTTTGCAGATAACCGGTTATGGTGTATTAAACGGTAACGGCGCCGAAGCGGCGGTCCTCGAGGCCGGGATAATTGCCACCGACCGGAAATCAAAGATGGAAGAGAAATTGGGTGAGATATATATTGAATTGGGGAAGATTATCAAGCAGTACAAACCGGATTATATTGCAGTCGAAGAACTTTATTCACATTACGCTCATCCTAAGACAGCCATAATTATGGCGCATGCCCGGGGACTCATTTTTCTGCAGGCCAGACTGAATAAAACGCCCGTAATTTCTTATGCATCTACGAAAATCAAAAAATCTTTAACCGGTAACGGCCGGGCCAGCAAAGGGCAGATGCAGAAAATGATAAAAATGGCCTTAAACCTCAAAGAAGAGGTTTGCTCACCTGATACGGCCGACGCACTGGCTGTGGCTCTGTGTCATCACAATGCGCTTATGGGGAAAATATGATTTCGAAAATAAAAGGGAAAATCAGCCGCCTGACCGAAGAGCAGGTTACTGTTGAAACCAACGGTTTGTATTATGAATTAATGATACCAACCGGGCTTTACAATCAATTAAAGGGTGCTGCCGAGAGTGGGGAAGAGGTTTTGCTGCATACGCTTTATTTTATCGAAGCCGGCGACCGCAAATCTTATCATTACCCCAGGTTGATTGCCTTTACCAATTCGGTCGATAAAGATTTTTTCCAGCTTTTTACGACTGTTTCGGGGTTGGGATTCAAGAAAGGGTTGAAATCGCTGACGCTCCCGATTCGTGAAATCGCCACTGCCATTGAGACAAAGAATTCCGGAACATTGTCGCGGCTCCCGGGGATAGGTGGAAGGTTAGCCGAGAAAGTTATTGCGGAGCTCAATGGGAAAATGGCCAGGTTCGCATTGTCACGAGGAGAACAGCCGTTGAGTTCGACCAGCAAAGAAAAGTCGGATCTTTTCGATGAAGCGGTCGAAGTACTCTCGCAACTTCAGTACTCTCAGCAGGAAGCAGAGAAAATGGTTGAACGGGCTATTCAAAAAAATCCCAAAATTGAATCGACCGATAAATTGATCTCGCTTATATTCTCGCAGGAAGCGGTAGGCGGGAAGGAGACAGTGCAGTGAGTCGGGAAAGAATTATATCGGGCGAAGCGATTACCCCGGAAGAAGAATCTTTTATAGTCTCTTTGCGGCCGCGTCTGCTCGACGAATATATCGGTCAGAAGAAACTGAAAGAAAAATTGAAAGTCTCGGTGGAAGCCGCCAGACAGAGGGATGAATCATGCGAGCATATTCTATTCTACGGCCCGCCCGGACTCGGTAAGACAACCCTGGCGCATATAATCGCCAACGAGATGGGCACCCGGCTGGTATCGACATCGGGACCGTCGCTTTCCCGGACAGGCGACCTTATGGGAATCCTGACCAATCTCAAAGAAGGCGACATATTGTTTATCGATGAGGTCCACCGCCTTTCTCCGGCCATCGAGGAATTTATCTACCCGGCGATGGAAGATTTCAAGGTTGATTTCGTTGTCGATAAGGGGGCCTTTGCCAAAGTCATAAATATCCCCCTGCAGCGGTTTACTCTAATAGGTGCCACAACAAGAGCCGGGCTTTTATCACCGCCACTCAGGGATCGGTTTGGACTATACTATCATATCGATTTCTATCCGCCGGAAGAGCTAAAAGAGATTGTCAAGCGTTCGGCCGGATTGCTCGAAGTCGAGATTACCGATGATGCCGCTGAGGAGATCGCCCGTCGGTCGCGGGGTACACCACGTGTGGCTAACCGGCTTTTGAGAAGAGTGCGCGATTTTGTTCAGGTCAAAAGTAACGGGAAGATCAATATAGATAATTCCAAGAAATCTTTGGATGCCGAAGGGATCGATTCGATTGGTTTAGACAGCCTGGACAGGAAATTTCTGAAAGTTATTATCGAATACTATAAAGGCGGTCCTGTGGGCATAGAAGCTCTGGGGGCCACTCTCAACGAGGAATCGGACACGCTTGTCGATGTGGTCGAGCCCTATCTTCTGAAAATTGGCTATTTGCAGCGAACACGCCGTGGTAGGATGGTTTCGCGCGAGGCGGTGAAACACCTGGATATGAAGATCGACCAATCGGGCCAGGGGACGCTGTTTGAGTGAAATATCTTGCTTTGTTTTCCAGTAATAATCTATAAAAAACCGATGGCGACGGGTGCCATCGGTTTCAAGCAAAAAAGAGTAAGAGCACAACAGCAGATTTGTTCTCAGGGGATTGATGCTTTTCAATGCAGCGTGGAACAAGAGGCCTCTGCCGTACAGGAATAAATACGTACTTATTCAGTCCATGATTGTATAAAATATCAAATTGTCGATAAAAAAATCAAATCTTGAATAAATACCTGAAAGCGATGAATAAAACACTGGCCGCCATGATAATTTTTATTATTATCGAAGGAATATATTTCTGCAAACGGCTTCCGGTGTAAATCCCTAAAAATCCCCCAATTCCAAGCGAAAGGCCCAAAAGCCAATCCGGCTGCATAAGCTCGGCCGACTTCCCAACTATAAGCGGCGCAACGGCATAAGACATTACGCCGGTAATCGAAGTAACCAATGTTGAAAACAATGCCGCGCCTGCCAAAGTATGGACCGGAATACGGTAAAAGGTCACCAGATACGGCACCAAAATAGCAGCACCGCCGACACCATATGTTCCGCCGATAATCCCGACAAAGAAACTGATAATCATTACTGAAAGAGAAGGCATGGTGTAGCTGTTGCCGCTGAAATGATAACTTATTTTTCTGAAACTGAACGGTTCAGATTTTACATCAGTGATTTTATTATTTGTCGTAACCGGGCCGGTTTTTTTCTTTTTGCCGGCTATATCAAGGATCAACTTTGCTCCGAGATACAGCAGGACCAGACCGACAAATATTTTAAAAGAGGCCGGGTCGGGCAGATATTTGACACGTACAATCGCCCCAAGGAACATCCCGGGAATAGTTCCGATTACTATCACCCACGCCAGCGGCCAGACCATCCGTTTTTCCTGAGCCTGCCGGACAACTCCGCTCGGTGTCGCCAGGACATTGAACATAAGGTTGGTCGGGCTTACGGCCGGACCGACAAAGCCAAGTATGGAAAGTTGAAAAGGCATCAGGAGGAATGCACCGGTCAAACCGGCAGTTGATGTAAAGGTAGAGATTATATAGGCAACAAGAGCCGGAAGCCACCAGTATGTTTCGACACCGCTTACTGGGAATTCTATCATAATAATTAGCCGCTAAACGGCCGGGACCTTTCTTTTTTTGAGGACAATGAAGATTCCCGAAAGAATCAGGACTCCGCCGACAACAGTCCACCATCCGGGAATCTGGTCAAAGAAAAATATGGCCAGAATGGTAGCGCCGATCGGTTCACCCAGAATAGTCGTGGCAACCATATGCGCCGGGACATATTTCAAAAGCCAGTTATAAAGGGAATGACCGACCATTGTCGGAACCACAGCCAGTAATATGAGCATGGTCCAGGTGAATTTTGGGTAATCGGTCAGGTTGGCGCCTGAGGCGAGTGACATTATCAAAAGAACTACAGCCGCAATCGTATAAACAGGGAAAATATAGCCGATATTATCCATCCGGGCGCGCAGTTGCCTTCCAATGAAAAGATACACGCCGGCGAAAATGGCACCGGCCAGAGCTAGAAGATCTCCTTTTATATATTCCGGACCGAGATCGATATCTCCGCCCGAGATGATAATAATGCCGATTAAAGCCAGCAGCATTCCGATAATTGATCTTCTCGGGATTTTCTCGCGGAGGATAGTGGCTTCCATAATAAGAACCCAGATTGGCTGAGTAGCGACGATAATAGTCGAGTTAGAGATTGTCGTAAAAAAGAGAGACTGCACCCAGGTAGCGAAATGGAAACCGAGGACAAGGCCGGAAATGAGCAGGAGAATGGCTTGTTTAGCATCGAGTTCTTTAAGGCGTCTTTTTGCTTTTGCCAGGGCAGGGATTGCCAGGAGTATCGAGGCGAAAGCCATCCGGTAGAAGGCAATAGGGTAGGGATCGGCCCCGGATAATTTGATTAAAATGGCTGCCCATGAAACGGCAAAAGTGGCCACGAAAAGGGATAAATATAAAGTTCCTTGTCTTACCATAATAAAATCTTATATTGGCCGTTCAATATAAGGAAATTGCAGGTTTATGTCATTATATTTACTCATAGCGGTTTTATTCTGGGGTTTTTCTTATATCGCCATTAAAAATTCATTGTACTATCTGACCCCGGTCGAACTTATAGCGGCTCGATTTGTTCTTGGCGGATTGACGCTGCTGGCCATCATAAAGTTGAAAGGCCTTTCATTCAGTTTCAAAGGCAACTTCAGGATTCTTCTGCTTTCCGGTTTTATTCTATTCATGCATTTTTGGGTGATGGCCACCGGCCTGCTGGATACAACCGCGACCAATACTGCCTGGATTTTAACTACAGCACCGATCTTTATAGCGGTGGCATCATATTTTATTCTCAGAGATCCCATAAGTAAATATCATATTGTCGGAATTATTCTGGCCACTGTCGGGGTTATATTTCTGGTATCGCGCGGTGATATCAGATCTCTTGATTGGATACAATCACGGGGCGACTGGATAGTACTGGGCAGTTGTGTGACATGGACAGCTTACACTCTTGTCACACGTAAATTGACAAGGACATTGAATCCTCTGGTTGGGACATTCTGGATGATTGCCATTGCCGGAACGGTCATCATTCCATTCAGTCTTATTACAAACGGATATAGCGATTATTTTTCGATGCCGGCCGATGGAGTTATTTCAGTGGTTTTTCTGGGAATGGGATGTCTTGCGATTTCTTTCTGGGCATGGTCAGAAGGGCTGTCCAAAAAACCGGCGGCTGAAGTTGGTATTTATTTATATGTTGAGCCTCTGTTTACGATGATTGGTGCGGCCGTTCTTCTCAATGAAAAGATAACAATCTGGATTATTCTTGGGGCTATATTTATAATGTCGGCAGTTTTTATTTCTGAGCGGTTTGGGCGACCGCGTCCGGTGAGAGCGTAGTACATCATGGCAAATATTCTCGTCATACTGGCCGTTACATTCTGGGGCCTTTCATTTATCGCTACCAAGATAACCCTCGACTATCTGAATCCATTTGAACTAATCGCGGTGCGGTTCCTCCTGGCAATACCGGTGCTGTATATTATATCCCGTCTGAAAGATATAAAAATGAACTTAAAGAGAGGCGATCTTCCCATATTTCTTATTTCTTCATTGATACTCGGAGGTCATTTTGTTATTCAGGCATTCGGCCTTGTTTATACTTCGGCGACAAACACCGCCTGGCTTATTGCGACAGTCCCGGCATTTATAGCGATATTATCGGCGCTGTTTCTAAAGGAAAAGCTGACCCTTAAAAAGATACTGGGTATAATTGTGGCCTCGGCCGGAGTCGTCCTCATGGTTTCTCGCGGTGATTTGGGGACAATTGATTGGATCAAATCAACCGGTGACTGGATTATCCTCGGAAGCTGCATTTCGTGGGCCACTTATACGATTATTACCAGACCGGTAACGCAGCGATATCATCCGATGAACATGATCATATTTTTCATGATTACTCCGGCATTAATTCTGGCAGGATATGTTCTATATAACTCGCCTTTCTCCAGGTTCACTGAGCTGCCCTCACATATTTTAATCCTCCTTCTGTTTCTGGGGATATTCTGCCTTGGACTGGCGCATTGGTTCTGGCTGGAGGGCCTTTCCAGAAAGGGGGCGACCGAAGTCGGCGTCTTTCTATATCTGGAACCGATAGTAACCACTATCGCGGCGGTATCTATTATAAGTGAAGACTTTTCGATTTTTGCAGCTCTGGGCGCTTTATTGATTCTATTCGGCGTTTATATTGTCCAGAAAAAGATCGGTGTAGATAGAAAGCTGACAAAAATCGCAGATTCAACAGAATAGACCAATTTGCCGATAATATAGGTAGTTCTGACAAGGGGGATAGATGGATCTCAAAGTTGCTCCATTAGATGCTGATCGCCGCGAAGATTTTTACAAAATTCACTGCAAGGAAAATAAACACGGGTGGTGTTATTGTGTCGCCTGGTGGGCTCCATCATGGGAAGCCTGGAATCTTCGCAGTGCCGAGGAGAATCGCCGGATGCGCGAACAGCTTTTCGACAGTAATATTTTTGACGGGTATCTTCTGTATGACGGCGAAAATCCGATTGGCTGGGTCCAGGTAGGACCGCGTGACCAGTGGCATAAACTTAGATTGGAATACAACCTCGATCCGGATCCCGAGGCTTACGCTATCGGGTGTTTTGTAATTGCCCCCAAATACCGCGAAATTGGATTGGGCCATTATCTGCTGGAACAGGTTTTAGCTGACCTGAAAAGGAAAGGGATCAAATATGTCCAGGGGTTTCCGAGAAGAGGGGAGAAGCTGGCGGTAGATGATCTCTGGACCGGACCGGAGAGGTTTTTTGAAAAGGCCGAATTTGAACTCGAGCGAGATGATCCCAAGTATCCCGTATACCGCAAAAATCTTCAATAAAATTGCCTGATGAATCAATATTATTATAGACAGTTAATCGCTAATTATCGTATAATGGTCGAAGATTTTCGACCATTTTTTTTGCGAGGATTGCATTTATGACATTTGAACAGTCGAGAAAGATACTCGATGATCTTATTAACCGATGCCGCGGTGATGAAGATTTAGAAGATTTGAAAGAGGATGTGTTGGGGAAAGCAGTAAAATACGCTCAGATGCGGGTTAAATGGCTTATGTCCGAAAGCGAAGAACGTCGTGAAATGGACGAAGCAAGAACAATGACGCATAATGTTTTTATTGATTCACTAAATGCTCTATCGAGATTGATGGAACAAAAAAAAATGGACGTTTCCTGGCGGAACACAATAAGTAACGACAGGAAAATTATCGGTGATTTTGCATGCTATATACATGCTGTATTGGGACTGAAGGCAAGGTAGCTCTCTTTAGGCGTTATGTATTGATAGTTCAAGATCAAAAGTTAATCAAAAATTTATTTTTATTTCATTTGGCGATTTCGTAATATCTGTAAGATGAGTGACCAACTTCCGCCAAAAGTCGCCATACTAAAATGTGACTCATATGACCCGTCTCTGCTCGATGAAAAGGTTGAGCAGATTTTTTCTCTGCTCGAGGATACCGGGCAGATCGTTCGACCGGGAATGAAAGTCCTTTTAAAACCGAATATGATTTCGGCCAAGGCTCCGGAACTTGCCATTACCACACACCCCGAAATTGTTGCAGCGGTAGCCCGAAAGGTTAGATCAATGGGCGGAATTGTGGCTGTTGGAGATTCTCCCGGTGGTGCCAAACGGGGTATTAATAGGGTCTGGGAGAATACCGGTATGAAGGCAATGGCTGAGCGCGAAGGATTGGAGCTAATAAACTTCGAAGCCGGCGGGGTTGAAAAATTTCAATTAAACGGGCGCGCCTATTATCTTGCCAAGCCTGCGGTTGAAGCCGACCTGGTTATAAATCTTCCAAAACTAAAAACTCATGTTTTGACATTAATGACGGGAGCGGTAAAAAATGTCTATGGGCTTATTCCCGGTTTTCGCAAAGGAAATTATCACAAAGAATACCCCAAGCCGAAGGATTTTGCTGAAATAGTCGTAGATATACTCTCGATTATTACCCCGGGACTGACAATAATGGATTCGATACTGGCAATGGAAGGGGATGGGCCGTCATCAGGGAAGCCTCGCTGGGCTAATCTAATAATGGCTTCGCGCGATCCTGTCGCTTTGGACGCAGTAGCCGGGGAAATAATTGGTCTAAAATCATATCAAGTACCGACAACGCGAATAGCATCTGAGGCCGGTTTGGGAATCGGATGGGCCGAGATGGTCGAGATTAGGGGTGAAAGATTTTCCGATGTCAGAATCAACGATTTTGAATTAACATCTAATCGCAAATTTGAACTTATACCCGAGCTAATTTGGAGAGTTATCGGTCCATTTGTCTGGGTCAGACCAGCTATTGATAACAAGAAATGCACGAAGTGTCAAACTTGCTTAAACTCTTGTCCTACAGGAGCATTGCGTTTAGGTGAGAACAAAGTGCCTCTATTTAATTATGATTTATGTATAAATTGCTGGTGTTGCCACGAGCTTTGTCCGTCAAAATCAGTCTATGTCAATAAATCCTGGCTGGCCGAGAAATTTATTAGATAGAGGCGGCGCAGTTTCTGCGCTGTCGCAGAATATGCTTGACAAACTGCCTGAAATATAATAAAATAGACGTAGCAGAAGTTGCGACAAGGGGTTAGCATTTCAATTCGTTAATTAATTTTTAATATATATTCAAAAGCGGGAGCAACTCCGCCTTTGAAATTGTTATTAAATCAGGAGGCCGAACTTATGAAGATAGCCAGGATCATGATGCTTGCCTTTGCTCTGGTCATGGTTGTCATATGCTTCAATTCTCCGGCTGTTTTTTCGGCAGATGAGCATCCGTGGGACGAAGACGGCGACGGTGGCAATCAAGGCGGTCTGGGTGGAGAAGTTGATACAACCAAGATTCTCGACCCTTATGAACGCATTTGGGGCACCGGAAATGGCCAAAATGGCGGTGATGGTATGGAATGGACTACCTCCGTCATGGCTAAGTTTTTGATTAATATTCAATCGCTGTTATGGAATTATGAAATCCCGGGATTGTATAACGCCGCGAAAAATGCTGGAAATCAATGATGATCAAAACGTGAAGCAAAACGCCATTGACTTGGCATAAAAAAGTAGCTTAATAATGAAGCAACCCTCACCTGTAAATACTGTTTTCGATAACAGGCTACTTGAATGCGAAGAGCTATACCGCCAGAGAAAGCCTGATATCGCACATGAATGTCTCCGGAAGTTGGTTGAGTCTGACTATAGTCCGGAGGGCAATGAGCTGGGTTTATTCAAATTCCTGCTGGCTACTTATGAATTCTATCATGGAAATTATCAGAAATCAATAGAATTGGGTATGGAGGCCAACAGTTTAATGGCAGATTCTACTCTGCATAAACGGGTTGGTCGAATCCAGTTATTATTATATCGAAATTATTCTTCTATTGGAGATCTCAAGCGTGCCGAACAGCACGCCTATGACGCCCTTGCCTTTTTCAGAAGGGTAAATGATAATATTGGCATGATTGGGGCCCTGAACGGACTTGGCAAGTTGTCCTTCATCAGGTCGGAATTCGACCGATCGGCCCAGTTTGTTAATGAGGCCATTGAACTGTCGCGAGGGGATAATGTTCGCATGGCTGAATTAATCGGAAACCTCGGTCGCATTGAAATCCTGAATGGCAGTTGGACCGATTCTGAGCAAAATCTTAAGACAGCCTTGAAACTTGCCGATGATCTTAATCAACCCATTTCGGTAGTGCGCAACCATCTCTCTCTGGGATTTTTATACCTTCGGAAACGTAATTTTGACCGTGCCGCCCGTGAATTCAGGGCAGCCGATAAACTGGCCGATAAGAGAGGCGATCTCCTTCGGGATCATATAATTTATCTGGAGTATTCCGGTGAGCTGGCTTTTGAGCTGGGTGATATGGTAGAAGCTAAAGGTCTTCTGAAGAAAGGTCAAAAGCTGGCCCGGGATCTGGCACCGGAGTCATCGCTGATGTCACAGATAATCCGCCGTCTATCCCAAGTCGAGCTGGCGCTCGATAACTTGGATGAGGCGCTTCGCCTTGCCCAAAAGGCTCTTGACCTGGCTGAAAAGATGGACGAAAAAACCGAAATTGGGTTATCCCGCGTAGTCATTGCTGAAATTTTTGCTGTTCGCGGCAACCAGCGATCGGCATTGGAATACATTCAAAATGGTCTTGATATTCTCCGTCGAGCCGGAGATCCTTATGACGTCGCTCGTTCACTGCTAATCCAGGCCCGGATTTATTCCGAAACAGATGATATCAGTCAGGCAAGGATTGATAAAATCTATGATGAGGCGTTTCGCTTATTCAACCGCTTGGGGCTTCATTACTGGGCGGGGGAGGTACGATATCGCCAGGGAATATTTGCTTGTCAGCATGACAAAATTTCTCTGGGATTTAAGTATATTCTCGAGTCTGAAAAAATATTCGATAAGGTCGGCGAAAAAGCCAAGGTAAGAGCGGTTCGTCTGTTTAAAAACGAACTTTCCAAGAGAGCTGTCGATGAGTCTATTTCGCCGGAAAATGAATTTAAAATTTTCGGTAATTATTTTAGCGATATTGAATATACCAACCTTAAAAGCGGTAAGCTCCAGGAAATCATAGATATACTCAGTAAAAAGACTCAATCCGACAATGTGATTATTTATAGAATAGCCCAAAATGATAGAAGTACATATACCTCTGGTTCATTAACAGAACAGCAGCAACGTCGTTTCATAAAGCATTTTGAAGAGTTGCTTGGTGAAGAAATCGACAGCCGCCGTCCCACTTTGATTCTTGACAGTCGACGGGATCCGTTCATAAATGACCTTATTCAGCTTAATAATGGTCATGTTGTTTCTTCGGTAATCGTTGTACCTTTGTCGATAGGTGATAATATCAGCGGTTATGTATATCTGGATCGCCTTTGCTCAAACGGCGATTATTCTCCTTTCGGACAAAAAGAGCTCAATTTTGCAGTAGGGTTTGCCGACCTTTTATCCTTGAAAATGGCTGAATATGAAAAATTAATGCTGGAAGAAGACAATAAAAGGCTGAAAGCTCAGCTAATGGAAGAAGCGGCATTCCCGAATATTTTAACCCGTAATAAGGCCATGCTGGAGATGCTCTCCCGGGTGCAGCAGGTTGTCAATTCGAATATCTCAATTTCAATCGAAGGCGAGACCGGCAGCGGCAAAGATTTGTTGGCGAAAACCATCCATTACAATTCCGACCGCCGCGACCGTCGGTTTATTTCGGTAAACTGCGCCGCTCTTCCGGAAACCCTTCTGGAATCAGAACTTTTCGGTCATAAGAAGGGTGCTTTTACCGGCGCTGATCGCGATAAAGTCGGACTTTTTGAAGAAGCTCACGGCGGGACATTTTTCCTTGACGAAATTGCCGATATGCCGCTCTCGATTCAGGCCAAAGTTTTACGTATACTTGAGGAAAAAGAAATTGTCAGGTTGGGGGAAACCAAACCGGTTAAAGTCGATGTCAGGATAATTTCAGCGACCAATAAAGATTTAAAGGAAGAAATGGAGGCGGGCAGGTTCCGTCAGGACCTCTATTATCGTCTGTCCGCATTATGCTTCAAGATTCCGCCTCTTCGGGATAGGAAAGAGGATATTCCTTTATTAATAGATCATTTCGCCGAGGGAAAAGTGCAATTCACGCGCGAGGCGGTTCGCCTGTTGGTGGCCTTCGACTGGCCGGGCAATATTAGAGAGCTTGAAAATGAGATAAAGAAGTTGACTCTTCTCGCCGGTGAAAAGGGTATTATCGATGCTGATCTTCTCTCTGGAAAAATTACAGATAATGTCAAGGATGAATCAGCGAAGGTTGAGCTGAATACCGCGATTAATTTTGATGATAAGTTTTCGCTCTATGATTACCTGGCCGAGTATGAGAAGAAATTTATTGTGAAGGCGCTTCGAGAACAGCGCGGAGTAAAAAAACACGCCGCGGCATCGCTTAATATCCCGGAATCGACTCTTCGTCTTAAAATCAAGCAGTATAATATTGATTTAAAAGAAATTTCTGCCGAATAGTTTTATATAACCCGGTATTACATTGCCAGGAGGTTTATAAAATGAAAAAGTAATCCTTTCATTTGATTGGAGTATAAGTTTTTAACCTTCAGTTTCGGCCTTTTTTATCGGCCGGGGAGGATCCAACATGCCGGGTAAAACACCGCAAAAAAAAGAGAAGAAAAAACCAAAGAAGAAAAAAAAAGAAAAAGGTAAATAACCTATTTTGAAAAGGCCCCGTCCGTCGGCGGGGCCTTTTGTTTTTGCCTTTGCCTTTTGGAAAACAATTTGTAATCGCCAGTAAAATTATTTATATTAAATTTCTATGGCAAAAAAATTGATCTGGGCACCATGGCGGGCCGAATACATTCTCGGCGAAAAAGAAAAAGGCTGCATTTTTTGCAGTCGGTACCTGCAGGAAAAGGACGAACATAATCTTATCGTTTACCGCGGTGAACGTGTTTTTGTTATTCTAAATAAATATCCATATAATTCCGGGCACTGTATGGTTGTTCCAGTCCGGCATTTAGGCTTGATGGACGAGCTTCAAAAGAACGAACTGGTTGAATTTATAGAAACTATCCGTCTGGCAGTCAAAAGCTGCCGACGGGCATTTAATCCCGATTCCTTTAATATCGGTATGAATATGGGAAGCGGTTCAGGTGCCGGTATCCCGGAACATCTGCATATGCACATTGTTCCCCGCTGGTCGGAAGATACCAATTTTATGCCGATTATCGGCGACACCGAGGTTGTCTCATTCCCGCTTGATATGATCTACCGTAAGTTGAAAAAAGGATTTGACGATTTATGCCTCGAAAGAAAATCCCGACAAAAGCGGAACTGATTCAGCTTCAGAAGCTTTATAAGACAGACGAAAAAATCGCTGAACGTCTCGGGGTTACCGCTCAGCTGGTGGCATATTGGCGGCGCAAGAAAAATATACCGCGCCATTCCTTCCCCAAATTTTCAAAGGAAGAAATAAAGGATCTGTGGGAACGCTACGGTGACGATTATCGGTGCGGGCTCGATCTTGGTATATCCAAAGCGGCCTTCTACAACTGGCGGCGTAAGTATAACATTCGTGAAAAGCCGGCCTTTTTGAAACTGGAACAGTTGGAGCTCGATCTGGGCGGTCCGGAAAAAGTTATCGGAAAAAAGTTAAACAATGATCACCAGACAGTTGTCCAGAAACTGATGGCCGAAATCGCCGAAAAGGAAAAGGTTGAAGTGGGCGAGAAGGTCTGTGTTGAACCTGACCTGATGGTTTTATTCGAGAATTCAACATCGGTGGTCAAAAAATTTCTGGACAGCGGCCGTGAATATGTCTGGAACCCCAACCGAATTGCGATCGCACTGGATCATGCAATATCGAACGGTGATGCAGCCAAAACCGCCGACATGCATCGAATGGTAAGGGACTTCGCCAAGAGACAAAAAATCAAGCACTTCATCGATATATCTCAAGGTGCGGGACACCAGGCAATCATTGAAAATGGTCTGATTCTCCCGGGTTATTTCTCTGTTAGCAATAATACCGGAGTTACTTCCTATGGGGCTCTGGATTCTTATGGTATTACAATGTGTCCGGATAGGATATTAACTGCATGGATTGACGGTAAATTGGAGATTGAGATCCCACCGACAATTGCGGTCAATATAAACGGTAAGCCTCCTGACGGGATTTACGCAAAGGATATTATACTATTTCTTGCAAGAAAACTGCCCTCGGAAAAAATCAAGGGGCGGGTAATTGAATTTCACGGCACGACCATTTCGCAGATGCCTATATCATCGAGAGTTACTCTTTGCAATATGGTCGGCGAGATGGGCGGTATATCGGCCATCTGTCCGTTCGATTCGATCACAAGGCGGTATTTCCTGCGGCGTACCAAGATGCCTTACCGACCGTCACTTCCGGACAAAAATGCCGTTTATGAGGAGTCATATGAGATAAATATCGATCAGATTACACCGCAGATCGCCAGGCCTCACAATGTGGCCAATGTTGAGCCGGTCAGTGATGTCGCCGGTCTGCCGGTAAATCAGGTCATTATAGGCTCCTGTGGAAATGGGCATTTCGACGATTTAAGAATTGCTGCGGATGTTTTAAAAGGCAATAAAGTGCATAAAGATCTTCGGCTTTTCATCATGCCGGGCTCGCGACAGGTTTATCTTGAGGCTCTTAAGAAAGGTTTAATCAGGGCTTTTATTGAATCAGGAGCGGTTGTCCTTAATCCGGGATGTATATCCTGTTCCGGATCATCCCAGACTCTTCTTGCTTCAGGAGAAAGATGTCTGGCCACTATTAACAGCAATTCCCGAGGATTGATGGGTTCTCCCGAATCAGAGATATATATAGTGTCGCCTGCCACGGCCGCCGTTTCCGCGTTAAAGGGCGTTATCACAGATCCGACCGGCGCTGTATAGAAGATAAAATTTTTTGTTTAATAAAAAAAGCGGTCCGGTTGGGCCGCTTTCTGTTCAACTGATTCTAAATCGATATTGAGCAGGGAATCATCCGATTCCCTTTTTAGTCTTTCATTGAATCGAGGAATTTCTTGTTGTTCTTTGTCTTCTTGATTCGATCAATTAAAAATTCCATGCCTTCAATGGGATTCATTTCTGCCAAGAATTTACGAAGTATCCATGTCTTGGCAAGGACATCCGGCTGCAGGAGAAGTTCTTCTTTTCTGGTTGAAGAGCGATTAAGATCCATCGCCGGGAATATCCGCCGGTCGGAGAGACGTCGGTCAAGAACCATTTCAAGGTTACCGGTACCTTTAAATTCTTCAAAGATAACCTCGTCCATTCTCGAACCTGTTTCAATCAGAGCGGTACCAATAATGGTCAGTGAGCCACCTTCTTCGATATTACGTGCCGCGCCGAAAAACCGTTTTGGTTTATGCAAAGCATTACTGTCAACACCGCCCGAGAGGATTTTGCCTGAATGCGGTACAACTGCATTGTGCGCGCGGGCGAGACGGGTAATGCTGTCGAGAAGGATAACGACATGGTGCTGGTGTTCAACCAGTCTTTTGGCTTTTTCGAGAACCATATTGGATACCTGCACGTGACGATCAGCCGGTTCATCGAATGTCGATGAGATTACTTCTCCTCGTACAGAACGGCGCATGTCTGTAACTTCTTCCGGACGCTCATCGATAAGGAGCACCATCAATTTTACTTCCGCATGATTGGTTGTAATGGAATTGGCTATTTTTTGAAGAATAATTGTCTTTCCGGCTTTGGGGGGAGAGGTTATAAGGGCGCGCTGGCCCATACCGATAGGAGTCATCAGGTCCATAATACGCGTCGTCAATTCTTCGGCTCCAATCTCGAGTTTGAACGGCTCATCGGGGTACAACGGCGTCAGGTTATCAAACTGAATCCGTCTTTTGGCAGTTTCCGGTTCCTCGAAATTGATCGCCTCGATCTTTAAAAGAGCAAAATATCTTTCATTGTCCTTCGGCGGTCTGACCTGCCCGGAGAGCGTATCTCCGGTTCTCAGGTCGAATCTTTTTATTTGTGACGGCGATACATAGATATCATCCGGTCCCGGAAGGTAATTATAATCGGCCGAACGAAGGAACCCATATCCTTCATTTAAGATTTCGAGAACACCTTCGGCGAAGATCATACCTTCCTGCTGAGCCGAAGCTGCTTCCATTACTTTGAATATCAATTCCTGTTTGCGAAGTCCCGAGACACCGGGAATATCCAACTCTTCGGCTATTCCGAGTAGTTCCGCAATCGTTTTGCTTTTGAGTTGATCGCTGTCCGTGATATCAATATCGATTTTGTTCATGACGAAACTCTACTTTAGAAGTTAACGGTTATCAATAACAGTTGAGCAGAGGGGATTATTTTATTTCTTCAACCGGGGCGTCTCCCCACAATTTTTCCAGCGCATAAAAATCTCTAACGGTTTTTTGAAAGACATGGACGACGACATCAACGTAATCGAGCAAAACCCATTTTCCACCCTTCGTCCCTTCTTGATGCCACGGCTTGATACCTTTCTCGGAGAGCCCTTCAACAACAGCGTCGGCAATAGCCTTAACATGTTTGTCCACGTCACCGGAGGCAATGACGAAGTAGTCGCAAATTCCGGTGATATTCTTCAATTTTAGGATTTTTATATCGTAGCCTTTTTTGGAGAGCGCCAGTTTACCGGCGGTTCGCGCAATTGCTAAGGGTGTTTGTTTCAAATTTTTCTTCTTATTCTCCTTTGTTAGATCTTATGGATATTATTTCTTGGTAATCCTCGCCCAGAACGAGGGTTGCTGATATGCTTCTATAGTTATTCTCTATTGGAACAAATTCTATTTCTTTGTTTTCTATCCCAAGTTGATTAGCCATGATTTTCAGCGGACGAAGGTCCTTATCACGGGAAATCAAAAAACTTTCTTTTACATGATAACTTTTAAAATCATCAACATCAACAACAATTATTTCCAGCGGCAGCCCGACAATAGTGGGCAGCTGGTCGGCTACTCTCGACGCTGCACCATCGACACCGCAGCCGTTTAACACCTGTATACGAATAGTATATTGCGGCTCATCGATGGTCTTTGATATTCCGTGCGTGATTCTAATGGCAAAACTGGCGGCATAGATAACCACCAGGGCAAATATTGCCACAATAGCCATCTCCAGCGTACGGGATTTCTTTTTTGGCTCAACCGACCGTCTTTTTATTGTCGTTTTTCGTCCGGTTTTTTTTCTTGTCATTGATTGTATATTTCCAGAAGAAAAGTATGATTTTATTCTGTTGATTTTCTTAAGAGATAATTCCGGTCATAATTATAGTATGGGTTATAATAAACGCCGGGATAACTTTCGAAACCGACCGAAATGTGGAACTTATCCGAAGGATGATAATCCAGTCTTAATCCGGGATAAAATTGTGCATTTGTGCCCATTGTCTGATTGAAGAGCGCCTCCGGGTTATGGGCGATACTCAGTCGAAGGCTTAGCGACAGCGACTGTGAAAACTCATAAAAAATATTGCCTGTATACATGCCCATCGAGCCGGAATAGCCGCTTCCGGAAACGAAGCTGAATGAATATGAATGCGACCATTGAAGTCTGGACAAATCAATCAGCGAAAAAGGCTTGTCGACCGGATTAAGGCCGAGATGGTCTTTCTGCGTCGACTCCAATTCAGCTTTATCGGCAAATTGGGCGGTAGTTGTCCCCACCAAAAAAATTGCCAGCAGAATTGTGAAAATTATTTGTCGCATCATTGTTAATTCCCCGCTTTCCGGCAAGCACTAAATAAAAATTATCAAGTTTATGGGAAGATGTCAAATAAAAATCTGGTTTATTTATATTTTCGACATTTTCCCCGGAAAATTAATCCTCTCGCTTTATACAATCTAAAAGCTGTCAGAGACTACTTCTTTTTCCCAGAATTTCCTTTTCCAACTCCTCGAGTTGTTCGGCCGAATTCACGCCTTTTACCTCAACAGGATCCGGAACCGGCCAGGCGGCGCAGGTTTTGCCCTCATCCGTCAATATTTTGATCGTATCGGTGAGGTAATATTCGCCCTGGGCATTATCGTCATCAACCCGGCCCAGCACTCTGAAAAGACCGGGGGAGTAAAAGCAAAAAGTCCCGCTGTTTATTTCGTTTATTTCTTTTGTCTTTTCGTCGGCATCCTTTTCTTCAACAATATCAACCAGAATATCTGTTCCATCTTTTTTTATAATTCTCCCGTATCCGGTTGGATCTTCAAGAATTGCTGTCAGACAGGTTGCCGATGCCCGGTTTTTCTGGTGAATATCAAATAGATTTAAAATAGTTTCGCGCGACAGAAAAGGGACATCACCGGCAGCAACGAGGACCGTTCCGTCAAATTCTCTAAATAATTCTTCTGCCATCTGAACAGCATGACCGGTGCCTCTCTGCTCTTTTTGCCATACAAAATCAACATTGAAATCGGCCAATTCTTCCTTGACCAGTTCACCTTTATGGCCTATAACGACCACGATTTTATCGAAGTTTAGTGTTTGCAGTGTTTCAAGGAGAAGAACTATCATCGGTTTACCGGTAATTCGATGCAATACCTTGGGAAGGTCGGATTTCATCCTTTTTCCCTTACCGGCCGCAAGGACTATAGCCGCTTTTTTTTCGGACATAAATATCTTTACTTTTTTATTTTATTGTTCGCATCAACAAGGACTATTGTGGGCTTATGGCTGGCCGATTCGCTTTTATCAATCAGGCCGTAGGAAATAATGATAATGATATCCCCCTTATTGCCGCGTCGCGCGGCAGCACCATTGAGACAAATTACACCTGTTCCCGGTTCGCCTTTTATTACATATGTTTCCAGTCTTTCGCCATTGGTAACATTCGCCACCTGAACTTTTTCGAATTCGACCAGGTCGGCCGCTTTCATCAGATCCTCATCAATGGTTAAAGAACCTTCGTACTCGAGGTCGGCATCTGTTATTGTGGCGCGATGGATTTTTGATTTACAAACCTGTATAAGCATTCAATTCATCACCTTATCTAAAAACACCGCAATAATATAATAGTTTCCGCCAAACTGGCAAGAGACTATTTTATTTTACGCAAAAGGTGGCATAATTTTCCAAATTATCGTCGGGAAGTCCCTTAAAATGCCTATTTGGCCAATTCTCCCTTAAGAAAATCGATTACCTCCACCGGTGTCGGGTCAATTTTATTTAAGAAGGCCAGATAAAGTGAAGCAAAATCACCGATCTGGATGAGAGAAAACATCCGCCCAAGCGGGAAATCCCCCTGCGATTTTACTTCAATAATTTCAACATTATGCTTTTCAACTACTTTTCGAACAATTGCCATACGTCTTTTTATTCGTTCATGGTCGTCATCGTCGTGAAGGTATATCACTACGAGCTTGTCTTTGTATGCATCGATGACATTCCAGCCGACCAACTCATTATGATTGAATTCCGGAAATTCGTTGTGCCAGGCGAGACATTTGGCGTTTTCACAAATTTGGCCCTTCCAGCGGGTTCCGACCGCATCGGTCAACTCAGGACCGTGATATATTATCGGAATCCTATTGTATAATTTTTGAGCTAACCTCTTGGCCGGGTTATCATCGAATTCGGTATCCTTTCCATATTGATCACGGTACGATTTAAGACCCAGGGAAAGTTCCTTTATATCATCTTTGACATCTTTTATCAATCCCAGTTTAGAAATAAAGAACAAAAGCGGCACAAAAGAGAAACCGAGCGCCGCCCTTGGAGCATATCCTTTGGGCAGTGTGGTCAGAAGATAATTGTTTTCATTGGCGATTTCGGCCAGCTTACCACCGGTGGTAAAACATGCGATTCGAGCTCCCCGTTTAATACCATCCTCAACAGCTGACAGTGTTTCTTCGGTGTTACCCGAATATGAAGAACCTATTACCAGACTGTCTTTACCTGCAAAATTTGGCAGGCGATAGTGCCGATTGATAAATATTGGTATGTCGAGTTCGGCCGAAAGGTACGAGCGGACCAGATCGCCTCCGATGGCCGAACCGCCCATTCCGGCAACTATGATATTTTTAATTCCTTTAAAATAATCAGTGTCCGGTTTAATGGAATCGCCAATTTCGGCAGCCTCTTCAAGCTGTTCCGGGAAGTTATATATCTTATCGTACATACCCTGAGGATCGGCAGATTTAAAATCGATTGAGTCGAGATCTTTGGACATATTGGTTTACCTGTTTTGGGGTTTCAAATTTAATTGGGATTTTAATTTTATAAAGACATATTATAATCAAGCAGCAATGCCTCGATTTCTTTTAGAGTCTTGAGTTTGAGCGCTTTTTGAGCCAGTTCAAGAGTATCTGAATAATCTATCTTCGGAATCAGTTTGCTGGCATTATATAATTTGGAGGGATTCATGGATAAAAGCGATATACCCATTCCTATCAACAACGGTATGGATAAAATATCCCCGGCCATTTCACCGCACATATTTACCGGCTTGTTTTTACTTTTTGCGGCATCCAGAGTCAGCTTTATCATCCTCAACACAGCCGGATGAGCCGGATTGAAAATTTTGGCCAGCTTCTTATTGTCGCGATCAGCCGCCAGCGTATATTGTGTCAGGTCGTTCGATCCTATCGAAAAGAAATCCACCCGGTCGACAAAAACATCGGCGGCGACAGCAGCCGATGGAACCTCAACCATAATGCCAATTTCTATTTTATCATCATACGGAATATTTTTCTTTTTCAAGGATGTCATGGTACGTCGGATTATTCGCATGGCTCTCTTGAGCTCGTTTATATCGGAAATCATGGGCAGAAGTATTTTAACATTGCTCCGATGCGATGCTTTTAATATGGCTGTAACCTGGTTAGAGAAAACGTTTGGCATATCAAAGGCAGCTCTTATACCTCGCCAGCCCAAAGCCGGATTGTTTTCTTTCTCCATGTAATCGTTATTCAGATATTTATCCGAACCCAGGTCGAATGTCCTGATTATGACATCATTGGGATAATATTTATCGGCGATCTTATCATAAATCTCGAACTGCTTTTCTTCGGTAGGAAAAATTCCGTTTTGAAGATACAAAAATTCGGTTCGATAAAGGCCGATGCCAATATTACGCTCCGCCAATACCTGGTCGGCGGGGCCAGGGATATCGAAATTGGCGCCCAGATAGATTGGTTTGCCGTCTGAAGTTTTCGGTGGAAATTGCGGAAGACGATCCAGTTTGAGGTGTTGTAGAATCGATGTCCGTGCTTTTTTCTTTCGAAGTTCGTTCCATTCCTTTTGTGACGGATGAATCGTTATAGTACCCTTGTCGCCGTCAACAATAATTCTGTCGCCTGTCTTAATTTTAAGATGGATTTGCGGGACAGCAAGAACCGTAGGAATAAGGAGCGAACGTGCAATAAGGGCCATATGCGAATTTTTGCCGCCTTTCGACGTGATAATGGCTCGAACCTTGCGTTCGAAGAGAGACATTACCTCTGCCGCTGTGAACGATTCGCCGACATAAATATAATCCTCGGTGCGGTCAATATGCCTGACAACCTGACCCGTAAGTCTTCGAATAATTCTATTGGAAACGGCTTCGATGTCAACCACCATTTGTCTCAAATATGGGTCTTTAGAAGATTTTAACGGAGCGAGGGATTCCTCAACCATCATGCTGTAGATATATTCAGCGCTTTTCTGGGTTTCGCGGATTCTCTCCTTAACATTTTTGAGAAATTCCTGGTCAGAGGCGACCATTAGCTGACTTTCGAAGATCATAGCGACCGGCCCGCCGGCTTTACGTCCAGCCGATTCTTTTAGCTGGCGTAGCTCATCCATGCAACCGGCCACTGCTCGATCAAGGCGTTTGATTTCTTCTTCAACCTGCGAAGCCTCAATATCTCTTTCCTCAACCGACTGCTCCCAGCTGTATACCACACGGGCTTCACCGAATGCAATTCCCGGCGAGGCGGCGACTCCTTCAAGTAAGATTGGTTTCTTGGATGTTGTCATTTTATTAGCAAGGTTCATTAAAAGAATAATAACAAGAGTCAAATATAAGGCGCAACCTAATTATAAATTTTTTAACTCACCGAATCCCGAGTTAATCAATTCGGTAAGGTCTTTGACTGCTTCCTTTTCGTCTTCGCCTTCGGCGTAAACTGTCAATTCCGCTCCCTTCTCAGCAGCGAGCATCATAACGCCCATAATCGATTTCCCGTTAACCTTCAGGCCGTTCTTTTCCAAAAACACTTCGGATTTAAAGCGCGCCGCATGAGTGACAAACATCGCCGACGGGCGGGCATGCATTCCGAGTCGGTTGACAACTTTTGCCTTTTTTGACTCCATATTTATTAATTTAATATAAATCTTTTGCCGGACAATTCCTTTATTATACCTTTTAGTTCCAATGCCAAAAGAATTTCCATCAATTCTGAGACCGGTTTGTTAAGTGAACGAGAAATACTGTCTATATGAACCGGATCGGCCTCGAAAAGATTCAGGATATTTTTTTCTGTTTCGGTTAAATTGTCGTTTTCTTTTACTTTAACCGCTTTTACCCTCCCTTTCAAGCGAGGAAGTTCCGAGAAGATATCTTCAACCGAGGTCAGCAGGCGGGCGCCTTCTTTGATCAGGTTGTTTGTTCCAGTACTAGTATCCACGCGCGGCGAGCCGGGGACTGCAAAGACCTCGCGATTTTGCGCCAGCGCATGATTAGCAGTAGATAAAGCACCCGATCGCATGGCCGCCTCAATAACGACAACGCCCTGAGAAAGCCCGGCAATGATTCGATTTCTCTTCGGGAAATTAGGCCCATACGGTTTGGTATCAGGCGGATATTCGGAAAATATACATCCGGATTCGATTATTTTTTCCGCCATGCTTCGGCCTTCCGGCGGATATATGACATCGAGCGAACTGCCAAAAACAGCTATAGTTCTTCCACCGGCGTTTAGCGCTCCTCGGTGAGATGCCATATCAGTCCCGCGAGCCATGCCCGAAACGACCGTCACTTCATTTTTGGCCAATTCGCCGGCCAGCTTTTCGGCAAAAAAGCGACCCTCTTCAGATGCCTCCCGTGAGCCGACAATGGCAACGGCGTTAAGATCTTTTTCATTGTAGCTTCCTCGATAAAACAAATAGGGAGGACGGTCCAAAATTTGTTTTAGAGGCGAAGGATAACCAGGGTCATCATATAAAAAGTATCCCCAATGCAATTTTTCAATTTTCTCAACAAGATTTTCGGCCTTGTTTCTATCCTGATTTTCATGTATTAAAGAGGCCGTTTCCCTCCCTATGCCGGGGACTGACGATAAATCATGGACCGAAGCCCGCAGGATCTCTTCGGCCGATCCAAAATGCTCGATAAGTTGATATATTCTTTTGGCACCGATACCGTCGATGCTGCTCAATGTCATAAGGTTAATAAGTCTCTCGGTCTTCTTCATCTCTGTTAAGTATTTGCTCTATTTTGTTCAAAAGCTCTTTATCGCCCGCCCCGGTCGCAGCAGAAAACAATATATAACCACTGTCGTATTTTTTAGAAATCACTTTCAGGTCTTCCTCGTTTAAAAGGTCGATTTTATTTAGAACGACAAGGGAGGGTAGTTTTAGCAGATTTTTATCAAAATCTTTTAATTCACCTTTTAATACTGATAAGGTCTGATCGGGTTCATCGTTATAAATATCAATCAAATAAAGTATTATCCTCGTGCGCTGAATATGTTTTAGAAACTGCAGCCCCAGACCTTTGCCCTCGGAAGCACCTTCAATTATACCTGGAATATCGGCCATTACGAATGACTTGAATTCCCGAATTTTGACGATGCCGAGATTCGGTTTAAGAGTCGTAAACGGGTAATCGGCAATCTTGGGTCTTGCGGCCGATAACCTCGAAAGCATAGTCGATTTTCCTGCATTCGGAAGACCGACCAGGCCGACATCAGCCAGCAATTTAAGTTCAAGGGCGAGTTTTAATTTTTCGCCCGGTTTACCTTCTTCGGCTTTTCTCGGTGCCTGATTGGTTGGAGTTTTAAAATGATTATTCCCGCGCCCGCCTTTTCCGCCCTTTGCTATTATTTCCTTTTTGCCTTCTTCGTCAAGATCGACAATTACCTGACCGGTCTCGGTATTTTTTATAATGGTTCCGACCGGAACATTTATAATCTCTTGTGCTCCGGAACGCCCCGTCTTTAATGAACCTTCGCCGGACTTTCCATTCTCGGCGTGATAATGCTTTTTATAACGGAAATCAAGCAAAGTCGTTAAATTGCTGTCGGCCCGAAATACGATATCTCCACCATGACCGCCGTCCCCGCCGTTTGGACCGCCCTTGGCAATATGTTTTTCTCGCCTGAATGAGATACATCCGTGGCCTCCTCGACCCGCTTCGACCGTTATTTCAACATAATCAACAAACATAATTATTAAAAAAATACAATTTAATCAGGGGATAATATAAAATAGCAATTTTTTTTATAATTGGCCAGATTAAAAAGAAAGTCTTCTGATGTTATTTCTTGATATATTCAGCAAGCCGTTCTTTAAAGTCATCCCGGTTAATATCACGTTCGAGATACCCTTTATAAGCCAGCGATATATTAGCGGTTTCTTCCGATACAACAATCGCAACCGAGTCTGATACTTCGGTAATCCCTATAGCAGCCTTGTGGCGCATGCCATACAGCTTTCTGTATCGGGGATTTTGTGTGACAGGCAGGGTGCAAGCCGCGGCTGAAATTATTTCAGCCGATATGATCACCGCCCCATCATGTAATGGAGTGTAGGGAGTAAATAGCGTAATGATAGCCTCCGATGACAGCTCAGCATTCAGTTTTTTCCCTGTTTCGATATAATTCTTGAGTCCGATACCTTTTTCTATAACGATCAGGCCGCCGTATCTAAGTTCTGAAAGGCGAATGGCCGCTCGCGCGATTTCCTTCAGAGATTGCCTTTCTTCGACCTTTACAAAATATTGAAACAGCCGCGAATGTCCCATCTGTGCGAGCATGGAACGAAGTTCCGGTTGAAAAACTATGACCAGGACAATGAACCCGACGGTAGCGAGATTGGTAAACAGCCAGCTTAGACCTTCAAGTTGAAACCAGAATGATATAAAAGCGACGATAAAAATAAGTACAAGACCGGTTACCATTTGGGCCGCCCGTGTACCTTTCATCAGGGCCATTAGGCGATAGATGATAAATGAAACGATAAGTATGTCGATTAGATCAATCAGGCGAAATGACAAAAACCCAATCTTGAAGATTTCCATCACTCAGTGTCTCCTGCAACGGCTCTAAACACTTCGAATGCTTCTATGGTTTCAGCGACATCATGGACCCTGAAAATCTGACATCCTTTCTGAAGACCTATCAATGCAGCTCCCAGAGAACCGCCGATACGTTTGTCAGCTCGGGTGCGCTGTCCGGTTATCTTGGTAATAAATGACTTGCGAGAAGCGCCCAGTACAACCGGATAGCCTGTTTCCACGAATTCATCGAGTGTTCTGAGAATTTCAATATTGTCTTCCAGCCGTTTGCCGAAGCCGATTCCGGGGTCAATCATTATTTTATCTGCTGCGATACCGTTATCCCTGCAGTAAAACGTCCTTTCACGGAAAAATTCCATAATTTCATCGATGCAGTCAGCATATTCCGGCTGATCCTGCATAGTTTTCGGGGTGCCTTTCATATGCATAAGTATCACCGGAATCTCGTACATAAAAGCAACACCTACCATCTGATCATCTAATTTGAGCGCAGAAATATCATTTATCATATCTGCCCCGGCTGAGATGGCCTTTCGGGCAATCTCCGATTTGGTAGTGTCTATTGAAATGGCGATATCGCTTTCTTTTCTGACTGCTTCAATAACAGGTATAACGCGTCTTTCTTCTTCCTCTTCGGATATGGGTTCGGAGCCGGGGCGCGATGATTCACCGCCGATATCAACAATATCGGCTCCTTCCGAAATCAACTGGAAGGCGTGTTCAATGGCCTTTTCTTTATCAAAGAATTTTCCCCCGTCCGAAAAAGAGTCAGGCGTTACGTTGACAATCCCCATAATTCTGGGTCGGGATAGATCGAGTTTGCGTTCTCGCGGGAGTTTTAGTTCAAGAGTTTGGCCCATTTTGATTCGACACCATTAATTTCAATATTTTAATTAGCTATACGTAATATAGAAGCCTTTTTGGCAGGCGGCAAGTTATAAATAAAATGAAATGGCTTTTCTGAAGAATGTACTACTGTTTAATAAGCGCCATAGCTTCGGCGCGTGTTGCTTCTTCGCGGAGGAGCCCTCTCACAGCCGAAGTAATCGCTCTTGCGCCCGGTTTGCGGACCCCGGTCATTGTCATGCATAATTGCTCGGCTTCGACAATTACAAGAACCCCTTTGGCCGACAGTATTCTATAAATATTTTCTGCAATATCGGTTGTCATTCGTTCCTGGATATTGGGACGGCTGGCAAAAAGCTCTACAATATCAACGAGGTTGGAAAAGCCCGTGATTTTATTCTTTTGGGGAATATATGCGATGTGAACTTTGCCGAAGAAGGGGAGGAGATGATGCTCGCACATGGAATAAAACTGAATATCTCGGACAATTATCAGTTCGTCTTTATTTGTCGTGGTATATAGCTTTAAAGCTTTTTCAGGGGTGGCATTTATGCCGTTAAAAATCTGCTCGTAAAACTCATAGATGCGCTCAGGTGTTCGTATAAGACCTTCGCGTTCGGGGTCCTCGCCTATTCCCTCCAAAATCAGACGAACACCCCTTATTATTTTATCTTTATCCATCAATTTTTGGAGCCGGTTCCGGTGACGGAACATCGTCGGTTCCCGTTCTACCGATTATTACATCGATTTCATGCCCGTCAAGAACTTCTTTTTCCAGAAGAGCCTTGGCCAGGGCATCAAGGTTTGAACGGTTATCGGTCAAGATATCGCGGGCTCTTTTTTCAGCACGAACCAAAATTTGCTTTATCTCATCATCAATCTGCTTCGCCGTAGATTCGGAATAATCTTTTTGCTGGGCGATTTCCTTGCCGAGGAATATCTGCTCATCCCGCTTTCCATAAGTGACAGGACCGAGCTTTTCTGACATTCCCCATTGACAGACCATTTTCTGAGCGATCAATGTTGCCCGTTCCAAGTCGTTTTTTGCACCGGTACTGTATTCATCAAATACGACTTTTTCGGCAACACGCCCACCCATAGCATAGACCAATTGTGTTTCCAGTCGTACCTGAGAATGTGTGTGTCTTTCATCAACCGGTAGATAATGGGTAACACCAAGGGCCATACCGCGGGGAATGATTGTAACCTTGTGAACAGGATCAGCCTTGGGCATATACTTGGCTACAAGAGCATGGCCTGCTTCATGGTAGGCGATAAGCTCGCGTTCTTCCTTATTTATGACAAGAGATTTACGCTCTGTACCCATCATGACTTTATCTTTGGCCTCTTCGAAATCTTCCATAGATACAGCGTCACGATTATGACGTGCCGCCAGAAGAGCTGCTTCATTAACAAGATTAGCCAGATCGGCTCCCGAAAGTCCGGGTGTTCCGCGGGCAACTATGTCGAGTTCTACATCATCGGCCAATTTGATCTTTTTGGTGTGAACCGCCAGAACACCCTCGCGACCTCGAACATCGGGTGAATCAACGACAATCTGGCGATCGAATCTTCCGGGACGAAGCAAAGCCGGATCGAGAATATCGGGCCTGTTGGTGGCGGCGATGAGGATTACACCATCATTGGATTCGAAGCCGTCCATCTCAACCAGCAACTGATTCAATGTCTGCTCGCGTTCGTCATGACCTCCGCCAAGCCCGGCTCCGCGGTGACGGCCGACAGCATCGATTTCATCTATAAATATGATACAGGGCGCGTTTTTCTTACCCTGCTCGAAAAGATCTCGGACTCGGCTGGCCCCAACGCCGACAAACATCTCAACAAAATCTGAACCGGACATCGAGAAAAAAGGCACCCCCGCCTCACCGGCGACAGCTCGTGCCAAAAGCGTTTTACCCGAACCGGGAGGACCGAGCAGCAATGCACCTTTTGGAATCTTGCCGCCCAATTTCTGAAATTTCCCCGGATCCTTAAGGAATTCGATAATTTCACTTAGCTCGACTTTGGCTTCATCTACCCCGGCAACATCTTTGAAAGTCACCTTGGGCCGCTCATCGGTTAAAAGTTTGGCGCGGCTCTTACCGAATGAAAAGAGACCTCTCGGGCCACCACCACCGCCTTGCATCTGTCTTAAGAAAAACAGCCAGATAAATATGAGCAAAAACCACGGCGCTATTGATATAAGAATAGAAACCCAATTGGGACCTTCTGTCCTGGCATCAATTATGACACCCTTTTCTTCCAGATTACTTATCAGAGAAAGGTTATCGTCTAAAGGAACTCTGGTTTCGAATCTGGAAAAAGTCCCACTCCCGGATTCAGTCTGCAGAGTCGTCTCTTGTTTTAATCGCCCTTCTATGCTTTTATCAATGAAGGTAACAGAGGCGACATTTTCATTTTCCAGCTGATCTTTAAATTCAGTATATTTAATTGTTGCGATATCCTGATCGCCGGAAGAATACAGACTCCAGGCAAAAATGGATGCCAATATAATTACAACCCAAAACCCAAGTGACTTTAGGGGGCCTTTCCAGCTGAATTTATCTTTGTCTTCTGGTTCCTTCTTATCGGGACGTGGATCCTTTTGGGGCGGACGACTGGCGAATTTGTCCTTGTCCTTATTATCAAAACTCATCTAAATATTTACTCCTACTCTAATATACAATTTTATCGGCAAAGTGCCCGGGAAATCTTGAAAAATATTATTTGTCAATAACTTTGCCAATAAAAGGCAGGTTGCGGTATTTTTGCGATTCATCCAGACCGTAGCCGATCACAAAATCGTCGCCAGCATCAAACCCGCGATATTTTATATCAAGTTTCACTTCTCGGCACTTTGTTTTATCCAAAAGTGTAACAATCTCAACAGATTCCGGTTCCATATGATTGAGCTTCTCGATTAGTTCCTGCGCCGTTTTACCTGAATCAACGACAGCTTCGACTATCAAGACATGCCGGCCTTTGATTGAAACATCCGGGCCGCCAAAAAAAGCAACATTTCCATTGCGCTCTTGCCCGTTTACATAGCTTGAAGCGGATATAAACTCAATTTCGATGGGTACAGTGATATTGCGCACCAGGTCAGCCATAAATATAAAGCAACCTTTTAAAACACCGATTAGAACAGGATTTTTCTCGGCATAATCTGAAGAGATTCGCTTTCCGATCTCCTGGATTTTTTTATTTATTACATCCTGCGAATACAGCAGATCGAATTTGTGCACTTCCTCCACGGCTGATTCCTGTAAATTCAATTTCTAAAATCCTCCTGGTTGAATGCTCAATTTTGACCCGGTCGGATATTTGCTGTCCGACCAGCCAGACAATTCCCAGTTTGTCCTCTATAACCGCTATTTCATCCCTGACTAATTTCGGTATTTTGCAATCTGTAAGATAATCACCAATCTTTTTGGTTCCCATCATTCCAAGTGGACTGAAACTGTCGCCCCGCTTAATATTTCTTACGTAAAGAGGAGGAGAAATTTTGTCGAAGTCGATATGAATTCTATATCCCTTTTTCTGGTAGGCAGTAATTGCCTTTTCGATTCTTATCTCCCTGCTTTTTATGCGGCCATTAATTTCCTCTATTGATGTTTCCCCTTTTAGCTTAATTTCAGTCCGTTTGATTGATACTTTTCCTTTTACAAAGAAAAGATAGTTTCGGTCTCTTGTAATCCTGATATCTTCGGGCAGGTTGGTTGAATTTATTTTCTCCTGAATGATATCATCAATACGATTTGTTTCTTCAAAACTCCCCTTGCCCGGATTTCCCGTCAATTTTTCCAAAACCAATTTATATATCCGTCTTCTTAACCAAACATCATAAGAGCCGAGTTTTGTCAAATCAACAATAATTTTGCCGCCCGGCGTATGGCAGTAGATATTAGTTAATTTTGACAAAGCAATCTGATCCAGATAATCGTTTTCGGCAGAAATAATTCGAGATAGATTTACAATACTTCCCCTGGCCTTTTCGCCAAAGTGATTCTCGATTACCGGCAATATTTTATTTCTAATGTAATTCCTGCTGTAGCCACTTTCCAGATTGGATTTGTCCAGCATTGCGATAGTCTTTTTAATTCCTAGATATTCTTCAATTTCATTGCGGGTTATGTTATATAGCGGACGGATTATATTTCCGGAAATCGGTTTTATCGGATCTAAACCTGATGGGCCGGTACCGCGAAACAACCTGAATAGAATCGTCTCAACAATATCATCCTGATGATGCCCTAGAGCTATTTTGTCGAATTTTTCTCTTTCTGCAAGTTCCGACAGTTCGTGGCGGCGGACTTCCCGGGCTGTTTCTTCTAAAGACTTACCCCATTTTTTCGCAAGTTCTGGAATATTTTTGTTTATCAGGTAAAAAGAGATGTTTAGCTGGTCACAAAGCGACCTGCAGAATAAAATTTCATCCGGGACATCTTCCGGTCGGATTTCATGGTCCAGATATACTGCCCCAATAGAAAACTTCATGGTCGAGGAAAGCTTTTTTAGAATTAAGGTAAGAGCGGTCGAGTCAGGTCCTCCCGAAAGACCAATTAGTACTTTTTCACCGGCTAAAATCAGGTTGTTTTTTAAAGTGTTGTCTTTAACCTTTTTTTCTAATTTTTCCATGAAAGAAATATAAGGCCAAATCATATTATTATAAAGGTTGAAATATTAATTGCCTGAAAACCAATGTTCTATATAAGCCGCATTATTCCTTGACCCGCTCTATATATTTACTTATTTTTATAATAATGGAGGACTCAAAATGAAAAAGAATATTGTCCCTATATTGGCTGTCATAATTTTTACGATCGCGATATCCTGCAGTGATAAAGCCACCGAGCCGAAATCGACACCATTTGAAGGAGTCTGGCAGGAAGAGTTTTTATCATCATTCAGTCTTGATCCCGGTGATTTTGTGTTTTTCGGCGATGATTCTCTACGCGTTTATGACACGACAACATTTGAACCTCCGGATTCGGCGTATATTATTGATCCCGGTGATTCGCTTATCGACGGTATAGTTATATTTGATCCTTTTTACGGCCATTACTATGAATTAAACGCCCCTTTGGTTTCGGAACTGACTTTTCATGATAATGATTTTATTCTTCGCATCAAAAGCGGCGAGAAATTTATTGAAAAGGAGTTAAGCGGGCAGTTTGAATTTGTCGATGATACAATCTTTTTCAATATAAGAAAGGGTTATTTCAGGTATTATGAATACTTCAATATTCCTTACGACATTGAAGTGAATGTTAACGAAAAGATGATATACAAGTTTGACGACAATGAATCAGTTTATTTAAGCAATATTTTGGAGACAGATTCATTGGGCGTTGGCACTATCGAATATATTGGATTTCTCTGGTATCTGCCCTCGGAATTTCTGAGAATGAAAAATTTCGGGACTTTCGACAGAGTGGAATAAACAACGAGCTGCTCTTGTCACAAGTTTTCCCGGACTTCGTTAAAAGGCTATAAATCTAAATAAACATTCTATTGACTCGCATTTGTCATCGGTATATATTCGTATCTTTAATATGGAGGTGCCGATGGAACAACCTGCTGTTACTCCGGAAATGATCGAACAGCACGGATTGACCCCGGAAGAATATCAGAAAATCGTTCAGATGCTCGGCAGAGATCCCAATTATACCGAATTGGGAGTATTCTCTGTGATGTGGTCCGAGCACTGCTGTTATAAAAATTCTATAGCTCTTTTGAAGACTCTTCCCAATGAAGGAGAAGCCTTATTAACCAAAGCCGGCGAGGAAAACGCAGGAGCGGTCGATATTGGCGACGGTTTAGCAGTTGTTTTTAAAATTGAATCACATAATCATCCCTCCGCGGTGGAACCGTACCAGGGAGCGGCTACAGGGGTTGGCGGTATACTAAGAGATATCTTCACTATGGGGGCTCGTCCAATCGCCTCACTTGATTCATTGCGGTTCGGCTCGATTGATAATCCAAGGGTTCGATACCTTGTCGACGGTGTCGTTCGTGGAATAGGTGACTACGGCAACTCGTTCGGAGTCCCAACCGTTGCTGGAGAGACATATTTCGATAAAGCCTATACAGGTAATCCACTGGTCAATGCCATGGCGGTTGGAGTGGTCAAGACAGATAAAATGATAATGGCCAAAATCGAGGGAGAGGACAACCCGGTCATGATAGTCGGCTCGAAAACCGGACGCGACGGAATCCATGGGGCGACTTTTGCCTCCGAAGAGTTATCCGAGGAATCGGAGTCGAAACGCCCATCAGTTCAGATAGGCGACCCATTCACCGAAAAACTGCTTCTGGAGGCGACTCTTGAGATTATCGATGAAGACCTCGTGGTCGGTGTTCAGGATATGGGAGCGGCCGGAATAACATGCTGCTGCTCCGAGATGTCTTTCCGGGGAGATGCAGGTGTCACAATTGAAGCTGGTAAAGTTCCGGTTCGAGAAGAAGGAATGACTCCGTACGAGATCCTGCTGTCCGAATCGCAGGAAAGAATGCTGGTTTGTGTCAAAAAGGGGCTTGAAGACGAAGTCAGGAAGATTTTTGATAAATGGGAGCTTGATTCGACCATCATCGGATACTCCAATACCAGCGGTAATTTTAAGGTATTATGGGAAGGCGAAATGGTCGTGGATATCCCCTCAAAATATCTTGCGCTGGGCGGTGAAACGCCTGTTTATCATAGGGAGACGAAGCGACCGGATTATATGGATAAGCTCAATCAGCTCGATTTCGAAAGTTTCCCGACAGACCGGGATTGGAAGGAAGATTTAATCGAACTGCTGGGTTCTCCCAATATTTGTCATAAGGGTTGGGTTTTCGACCAGTATGATTCGATGGTTAGAACTAATACATCGGTAGGTCCGGGCGGTGATGCTGCGGTTTTGCGCATTCGTAAATCGGACAAAGCTCTGGCCGTGAAAACTGATTGCAATGGACGTTACTGCTATCTAAATCCGCGTCGAGGTGCTATGCAGGCTGTTGCCGAAGCGGCCCGCAATATAACCTGCACCGGGGGTAAACCGGTCGCGATTACAAATTGCCTTAATTTTGGAAATCCCTATAAGCCGGAAATATATTATGGATTTTCCGAAGCGGTGGCCGGAATGGGAGAAGCCTGCAAAGCTTTTGGAACGCCTGTTACCGGAGGGAATGTCAGTTTTTATAACGAAGATCCTGATCATGCCGTATTTCCGACGCCGACAATCGGAATGGTTGGAATTATTGATGATTTGAAAGACATTACAACTCCCGAATTCAAAGACGACGGCGACTTGATATACCTGATTGGCGAAAATAAAAACGAACTGGGGGCTTCGCAATATATTAGAAGCATGTTCAATATGACTGTAGGTCCAATTCCGGAACTGAATCTCGAACGGGAAAAGGAAACGCAGGGTGTTTTGCTTGAGGCAATCAGGGCAGGGCTGATTAAATCTGCCCATGATATATCGGACGGAGGACTGGCGGTGGCGCTGGCGGAATGTTGTCTAATAAATCGAGATAAAATTAAAGGAGCGAAAATTAAGCTAGATGAACCGGAGTTAAGACCTGATTGTCTTTTATTCGGAGAGGCTCAGTCCCGAATTATTATATCTATTGATAAAGAAAACAAAGATGAGCTTATTGAGATGTTTCAAAGGCAGAACATTCCATTGACCAAGGTTGGCGTTGTAGAAGGGGATAACCTGGTTATTGAGGATTTTATAGAGATCCCCCTGGAAAGGCTGGAAGAAGCATATTACGAGAGCATGAAAAATTACCTGGCTCGGGCTTAAGTATTTAATGTCGGGAACAAATTAAGGAAATCGGTGTGGAATTGATTGAACAAAATAAGTTGACTTACATAGAAAATTACAGGAGAATACGATGAAAAAAGTGTTGTATCTGGCAGTGCTTTTTTCACTGCTTACTTTGAATTCACAGGCAGCGCCAAGAATGGCGGTTCCGGAGCCAGAATTCGATTTTGGTTATGTTCCGAGACAATCAAAAGTAGTACATTCTTATTGGCTCCATTCGGTGGGGACGGTACCTGTCAAGGTCGAAGAAATTAATCCCGGGTGCGGATGTACCAAAGCCCCTCTCGAAAAAGATATAATCGATGTTGATGACAGTACGAGGCTGGAGATAATCTATTCAACTCGAACCTATCGCGGTATGCAGTCCAAGGAGCCAAAGATTCGTACTAACAGCGGACAAGGTTGGATAAACCTGAAATTTACAGCGGATGTTTTAATGTACGATGATTCGACTTATCCGGCGCTTTTTGACCCTGTCAAAATAGATGTATCCCAATTCGGTAAGGAACCAAGGACATCCGCCGAGTTTATGATTCATAATATTTCCGATGAGGACCTTAAGATAGATCTAATCGACATACGCGAAGACATATTCGACATCGATCTTCCGAGAAAGGTCAAATCAAATGATTCGGCGGTGGCTGTAATTTCTGTGAAAGATGATTTTGTTGATAAAAATTTCGAGCAGTCGGTAACGGTCGAATTTTCCGATGAGGCTCGAAGTAGATTTACACTACCAATCACGAGGAAGGTCAGAACAGAATAGCTGTATGGAAAAATAAACAAAAAAGGCGGGGACATCCCCGCCTTTTTTGTTGAAGAATTTTTGCCTTACCCGACATTCTGCGGCTGACGCGGACGACTCGGCGAGGCCGGCTGACCGTAATCCATTGAACGGCTGCCGTAGGCCAGAACAAAGGCGGCGATGAAGTTCAAAAAGGGAATCATCATCAAAAATCCCCAAACGCCGGACTGACCGCAATTTTTCGCAGCATTAATCCATAAAATGAAGAAGGAAACGGCATTTACGACCGGAATTAAAAGCAGCAAAAACCACCACATTTCCTTACCGGCCATTTTAATCAGCAGCAGGGTGTTCATAATTGGAATAAATGCCCACCAGGCAATATCGGCATTGCCGGTCTTATTCGCAGCCATCCTATACTGCATAAAGGCGAAATAGACATATACGGCCAGCATGACCATCCAGAAAAAGCCGCCTAAAAGCATCCCGGGACCTGCAGGTCCGGACGGTTCCATATAAAGTTGTTCGTTCATAAAATCCTCCCTTTGGGGCAATTATTTAGTGATAGATATTTTCGGCGAAATTGATATTTTATTTGGCCATTCTCAATTAATAAAAATATCGACCATATCAGCACCCTGCTTTAGTAATATATGTTGTTGTAATGATATGCCGGGCAGTGACTTGTGCCAGAGCGACGAAACTGTTTAAATCGTATACAGCCTCAAAACCGATCCAAAATGGTGAATAATCAAAATTTACAATTGAGGATTGTTTTATTATAATCAGTTCCTATGGCAATTTACTTTTTTTCCGATGCTCATCTGGGTGAAAAAGACTCAAATCGAGAAAGATTTAAAGTCGAAAAACTCAATGCATTTCTGGATCTAATTAAAACGGACTGCGAGAAGCTTTATATTCTGGGAGACCTGTATGATTTCTGGTTCGAGTATAAACATGCCATCCCCAAAAATCATTTAAAGATTGTCTTCAGGCTTGCTTCTATGGTCGAGAAGGGATTAGAGGTCCATTATATTACAGGAAATCACGATTTCTGGCTCGGTGATTTTTTAAGCCGGGAGGCCGGTTTTATAATACATCGCGATCACTTCGAAACAAGCGAGCAGGGAGTTAAATTATATATCACACATGGTGATGGAATTTCGCCCTCGGATCGGGGCTATCGGATTCTGAAAAAAATACTTCGAAATCCAATTAATATATGGCTGTACCGGAAACTTCCACCAGATTGGGGCATACCTTTGGCAAAGGCAGTGGCCGGTTCCTCGCGGGAGTATACATCCGGTAGAACATTGAAATTCCTGCAGGATTACGAGGATTTCGCTTCACGAAAACTGAATGAAGGATTCGATGCGGTCATAGTTGGCCATTTGCATCATCCGGTTAAAAAAAAGATGGGGAAGGGGATTTATCTAAATACAGGCGATTTTATAGAGCATTTCTCTTACGTGAAAATGGAAAATAGGGAATTCACGCTTACCAATATTGAATAAAATATGAAAATTATAAGATCCATTAAATCAATGCAAAGTCATGCTCGCCGATTTATCAACGCAGGACAAAAGATTGGCCTTGTCCCGACCATGGGTTTTTTGCACGAAGGACATTTATCTTTAATCAAAAAAGCAAAGAAGCTAAATGATGTTGTTATTACCACTATCTTCGTCAACCCGACACAATTCGGGCCGAACGAAGACTTTGCCAAGTATCCGAGAGATGAAAAAAAAGATATTGAAAGGATTAAAAAGGCCGGAGGAGATATAATCTTTATACCCAGAGCCGATGCAATATACCCTCCTGAATTTCAAACTTATGTCGATGTGGAGGAAATTACAAATAGACTTGAAGGAGCTTCGAGGCCGGGACATTTTCGTGGGGTGTCGACAATCGTAACCAAGCTTTTTAATATTACACGTCCTGATATGGCTGTTTTTGGAATGAAAGATTACCAGCAGGCGATGGTTATAAAAAGAATGGTTACCGACCTGAATTTCCCGATTCGAATTATAATTGCGCCTACTGTTCGAGAAAAAGATGGACTGGCGATGTCTTCACGAAATATTTATTTCGATGCCGATCAGCGAAAAGAAGCGGTTTGTCTTTATCGGGCACTTGTCCGGGCCAGAGATATGGTAAAAAAGCAAAGAATTACAAGTGTTGGTGAGATCAAGCAGGGAATGCAGGAAGAAATTAATAAAATTTGCCCCTCTTCGGAGATTGATTACATCTCTTTCACTGATATGGAATCGCTTGAACCTGTGGAAGTTATCGTCCAAGATACTATTTGTTCCTTGGCGGTGAAAGTTCATGGGGTCCGGTTGATAGATAATATGAAACTGGCCTGATTTGATGATCAGGGCACATAGACGTATATCTTAAAAGCGGTTGACAACAAGACAAAATAGGTTATAATTGGGCTGTGAAAAATAGATTGCTTTGCACCACACTGAAGATATTCATCCTCACACTTATTGCCGCCCTGGGTCTTTACACTAACTCTCCGGCTCAGGATGATACTCTATTATCAGATACCACCTTAGTTGATACACTTGATGTCTATATCGATACTCCGGATTCCCTGATTCAAGATACATTGATGATTGTTGCGGAAGCCGATTCTATTGAGGCTGCCGGGGAAGTGGGATCAATATTCAGAACCGACCGGATTCCGATTCTATTATTTATGTTGCTGTTTTCCGCGGCCGTTCTTCTCTATACAAATTGGGCCAAAAAGGGGAAAGAGCTTTTTGTAAGAAAAATACCGGGCATTAATGCGGTAGAAGAGGCAGTCGGCCGTGCCACCGAAATGGGCAAGCCGGTTTTATTTATCCCGGGGATTGCGGATGTTGAAGATATTGAGACAATTGCGGGTCTTTCGATTCTTGGGCGTGTCGCCAAAATTACCGCTCAGTACGATACTCCACTGTCGGTTCCGGTAAGATATCCAATGGTCCTTGCAGCGGGACAGGAAGTTGTCGAACAGTCTTATCTCGAAGTTGGCCACCACGACGCCTACGATGCCGACACGGTCAAGTATGTGGCCGGTGAGCAGTTCGCATTTACGGCGACCGTTAACGGCTGGATGATGCGAGAAAAGCCGGCCGCCAATATATATATGGGTGCCTTTTTCGCCGAATCCTTGCTTTTAGCCGAGACGGGTAATGCCGCCGGTGCTATTCAGATTGCGGGAACGGCGCGACCAGAGCAGCTCCCATTTTTCATCGCCGCCTGCGACTATACGCTGATGGGGGAGGAATTATATGCTGCCTCGAGCTATTTAAGCCGCGAGCCGCTTCTGCTCGGCGGTCTAAAAGGTCAGGATTTTATTAAAGTTTTAATAGTAATTGCTATACTCCTCGGCGCCGTCTTGACCTTATTTGGCGCCGGCGAATGGTATAGCGGAATATTTAACGTAAGATAAGATGCGCAGTACAGTACCAGTTATAGTTGCTTTTATCTCCGGGATTGTGATGATCATATCGTTCTTCTTTAATCCGGAGAGATCATTCCTGGGCCGCATGCAGGAGGATATTCTACAATGGGTAACCATTGTAGGCGGTTTTACGCTGGTTCTCGGCGTCTTTTCGATAGTCAGAGTAAATTCAAAGGCTGTTGCACGCGGAGATAGAGATTGGTTTTTTAAGCTCATGACCGTCATTTCGGTCTTCGCTATGGCGATACCTTCGATGATCCCGACGACGAAAGACAATATCTTCGGCAGGATCTTTTATAGCATCATTCCCGACAGCTGGAGTTCGCTTTTCGGCAACGGTCCTAATTCAATTTATGACTGGCTTTTCAATTATGTGGATGCCCCGATGATGGAAACGATGTTTGCTACACTGGCGTTCTATATTGCATCGGCGGCCTATCGTGCTTTCCGCGCCCGCAGTGCCGAGGCAACGTTGCTCCTGATTACAGCATGTATCGTAATGCTATGGAGAGTGCCTATGGGCGAAGCATTTCTGCGATTTTTCTGGGATAATTTTCCTGAGAATATAAATATGTTTGTTATGAACGGTTTTAATTTATCTGTCCAGCGCGGAATTATTATCGGGGCTGCGCTCGGTATCGCCTCAATGTCTCTTAGAATTATACTTGGAATAGAACGCACCTATATGGGGAAGGGTTAAGGCATGCCGGGTTTTTGGGATAAAGTAGGCGCCATTGACCGCCGCTGGATCTACCTGATGGTCGCAATTGCCGTCATTTTTCCGATGGTTGTATCAATGCAGTTTCCCGTTGGACTTACACCGGAAGCGAAGCTTCTCTATAATGCCATTGATGAACTTCCTGACAGCAGTGTGGTCATGCTGACATTCGATTATTATCCTTCGGCCATGGCCGAAACCCGCCCGATGTCGGTCGCGGCGCTTCGTCATATGTTCAAAAAAGATATGAAGATTGTAACACTTTCCAATATACCACTGGGAGGGCCGACTATCGCCGAGGATGTCACTCGCGAAATTGCCGCAGAATATGGTAAAGTATACGGTGTCGATTATGTCAATCTGGGATATAGAGCCAACTATGTAGCTGTCATGCATGGATTGGCGAGTTCGATCGAATCGATTTTTAAAGCAGATTTTACCGGCACGCCCTTGGGAGATTTGCCTCTCATGGAACAGGTTAAAAATTACAGTGACATTGAATTCATATATGTTGTGGCTGATAATGCTACCATCGACTACTGGATTTCGATTGTTAATGCTCAGTACGATATTCCGGTCGGTGGAGGAGTAACTGCAGTCGTGGCCCCTAAAATGTATGCTTTTGTTGAGTCAAAACAACTGACCGGCCTGCTTGGCGGAATGAAAGGCGCCGCCGAATACGAGTTACTTCTGGAGAAGGAGGGCTCGGCGACTCTTGGGATGGACGCGCAGTCAATGGTTCATTTGCTAATAATATTCTTCGTTATCGTCGGGAATATTGGCTATTTCGCGACACGTAAGCATGATAAAAGGATGATGAAATAGTGGAAGAAAGCCTGACATTTATAGAACATTTTCAGCTATGGCTCAGAGCATATCTGATTTTGTCACTATTTTCATTTCTTTACAAAGATAATAAATTCTATAAGCTATCTGAACATATTTTCGCCGGGTTGTCGGCAGGATACTATGTTGGCCTAATATGGCAGACGGTTATTATTCAGCAATTGATTGTGCCTATAACGACGGAAGGTGAATATTTACTTGTCGTTCCCGGCATTCTGGGATTTTTGATGTTTGCCCGGCTGGTGCCGAAATATACCTGGGTAAGCCGGGTCTCCCTGGCTTTTGTCATTGGAAATACGGCCGGGATTTATCTGGTCCAGGCTCTTCACGGAATGATATTTAAACAAATTTACCCAATGATGATATCGATAAATTCGGGGGAGACATTCAAAGAAATACTGCTGGGTCTGGTAGTTATCATAGGTGTCATTTCTACTCTTATTTATTTTTACTTTTCTAAAGAACATAAAGGTTTTCTGGGAGTCACCGCCAAGGTCGGTATCTGGTTTATAATGATAGCATTCGGAGCCCATTTTGGCTACACAGTAATGGGTAGGGTATCACTCCTAATCGGTCGTGTCCAGTTTTTGTATTTCGAATGGGGCGAAAGTATCAGCCAGATATTTTTCTAATCTATTCCATTTAAAAAATTTAAGATTTATATAGGATTTTGAGGGGCATTTTCTTATAATCCGATTTGATTTTATTGAAAATAATCGTTTGAAACGTATGAATTTTTCAAACACCATTTAAAGGAGATTATGAGCAGAAATTATAAGGCAGTTATTCCGGTTGCCGGTATTGGAACGCGACTGCGGCCGCATACATACTCGATGCCTAAACCTTTGATCCCCGTGGCCGGCAGGCCAATGCTGGCTCATATTCTTGACCCGCTCGAAAAGCAAAATCCCGATGAAGTTATATTTGTCGTAGGACATCTGAAAGAACAATTAATAGAATTTGTAAAACAAAATTACAGCTTTAAATCGACCTTTATTACGCAAACCGATCTGCTCGGTTTGGGGTTCGCTGTGCATCTGGCTATCAAAGATATTGATGACAGTGAGGTTTTGGTTATTCTAGGTGATACCATTACTAAACTCGATCTTGGTGAGTTTATTGGGCAGGGCGGCAATATACTGGGTGTTAAAAAGGTAAATGATCCCAGCAGATTTGGTATCGCAGTGCTGAAAAACAAACGCATAAGTGAACTGGAAGAAAAGCCTGAAAATCCTCGTTCTGATCTGGCTATTATAGGATTGTATTATTTTCAAAGCTCAGATAGCCTAAAGAAAAACCTCGAAAAGTTAATCCAACTCGATAAACGGACGAGGGGTGAGATTCAATTGACAGATGCCATGGAGTTTATGATTCAGGACGGTATCGATTTCAAACCTTTTATTGTGGATGGATGGTACGATTGCGGTAAGAAAGAAACATTGCTTGATACAAATCAAAAACTTTTGCCTGATGAAGCGAATGTAAAAGATTACAATGGCTCTACAATAATCCCGCCTGTCTTTATTGCGCCGGACGCAGAAATAAAAAATTCGGTAATAGGACCATATGTATCAATATCGGAGAATGCCAGGATTGATGGTGCAGTAATTAAGAATTCGATAATCTTTGAAAATGCACGTGTTGAAAAAAGCGTTCTAAATGAATCGCTTATCGGGTGTAATGCCGTTGTTAAGGGCTATACCGGTTCTTTGAATATCGGAGACACTTCATTTACCGGATAATCAAGCAAGAAACTTCAATGCAAGGAGGCTGTGAATGTCGGCGGGGAATTTCCTTTTTACGTCTGAGTCGGTTACCGAGGGACATCCCGATAAAGTCTGCGATCAAATTTCTGATGCCGTCCTCGACGAGGTCCTCAAACAGGATAAGCTCGGACGCGTTGCCTGTGAAAGTTTTGTTACAGTCGGCCTGGTTATTGTCGGCGGTGAAATTACAACGACCGCTTATGTCGATATACATAAAACTGTCCGAAAGCTTATTCGAGAGATAGGATATACCGATCCAAGGTACGGGTTTCATCATAATACATGTGCCATTTTGAATGCTATAGGTCCGCAATCTCCCGATATCGCGCAGGGGGTTGATGTCGGCGGGGCGGGCGACCAGGGACTTATGTCAGGGTATGCCTGCCGGGAGACTGAGGAGCTGATGCCGATGCCAATCATGCTGGCGCATAAGTTGACCAAAAGATTATCCGAGGTTCGCAAGCGTAATTTGCTTGGATATCTGGGCCCGGACGGAAAATCACAGGTTACCGTACAATATATCGATGGTGAACCGGCGCGCGTGGATACGGTCGTGATTTCGGCGCAGCATACCGAAGATATTCTCGATAAATCCGGAGCAAGGATTTCCGAGGAAGCCCGGCAGGAAATTATCGAAAAAGTTGTCAAAGCAATCGTGCCGGAGAATATGCTCGATGAAAAAACTAAATTCCATATAAACCCGACCGGGAAATTTATAGTCGGTGGCCCGCAATCCGACACGGGGATGACAGGACGAAAGATCATTGTTGATACGTACGGCGGAATGGCGTCGCACGGCGGCGGGGCATTTTCGGGAAAAGATCCCACCAAGGTGGACCGGTCGGCGGCGTACATGGCGCGATATATAGCGAAAAACGTTGTGGCGGCGGAACTGGCCGATAAGTGCACGCTGCAGTTGGCGTACGCTATCGGGGTACCGGAACCGGTTTCGGTGATGGTGTTTACCGATCGATCGAATAAAATTGAAGAAGAGAAGATAGAAGAAATAATCAGCAAGAATTTTGACCTGACTCCGAAGGGAATAATCGAAGCGCTCAATCTTCGCAATCCGATATACCGCAGAACTGCGGCATATGGGCATTTTGGATGGGATGAGCCGGAGTTTACGTGGGAAAGACTTGATAAAATAAAAGATCTGCAGAAGGAAATGTAATCATGGCAAAAGTGAAATCGGATATCGCTGATATAAAACTGGCCCAAAAGGGTAAAGACAGAATCGAATGGGCAGAGCTCAATATGCCGGTGCTGCGTCTTATAAGAGAAAGGTTCAAAAAGGATAAGCCGTTTAAGGGAATTAATATGGCATGCTGTCTGCATGTAACGACGGAGACAGCGAACCTCATGATTACTCTTAAAGCAGGCGGGGCCAACGCGGCGCTGTGTGCCTCGAATCCGCTTTCGACGCAGGACGATGTCGCGGCTTCGCTGGTGAAAGATTACGGTGTCTCTGTTTTTTCGATTCGCGGCGAGGATAATAAAACGTACTATAAGCATATCAACCAGGCGCTCGATTTCAAGCCGCATATAACGATGGATGATGGAGCGGATTTGGTGTCGACGCTGCACTCCGAACGGGATGAACTTATCGAGGGAGTAATCGGAGGGACGGAAGAAACGACGACGGGTGTTATCCGGTTGAAGGCGATGGCGAATGACGGAGCGCTGCGGTATCCGATTATCGCTGTTAATGATTCGAAGACGAAGCATTTTTTCGATAATCGGTACGGGACAGGGCAGTCGACGGTGGACGGTATATTGCGGGCGACAAATATGCTCATGGCCGGGTCGAACGTAGTCGTGGCCGGGTACGGCTGGTGCGGACGCGGGTTCGCGATGCGGGCGCGCGGGATGGGAGCGAATGTCATCGTGACGGAAGTCGATCCGGTGAAGGCGATCGAGGCCGTGATGGACGGATTCCAGGTGATGACGATGGGGCGCGCGGTTCGGGTCGGTGATCTTTTCGTGACCTTGACCGGAGATATCAATGTAATCCGGATGGAGCATTTTGAGAAGATGAAAGAAGGGGCGATTGTGGCCAACTCGGGGCATTTCAATGTGGAGCTGGAGCTTTCGAAACTGGCCAAAGAGTGCAAGAAGCGGAGAGAAATTCGGGAATCGGTCGAGGAGTATACGCTCCGGAACGGGCGCCGCATATATGTGCTGGCCGAAGGACGGCTGGTGAATCTTTCGGCAGCAGAGGGACATCCGGCGATGGTGATGGATATGTCTTTTGCGAACCAGGCGCTGGCGGCGGAGCATATGATCAAGAATGCCGATTCGATGGAGAAGGATGTGTATATGGTACCGGAGAAGATCGACAACCGGATTGCGGCGCTGAAGCTTAAGTCGATGGGGATCAAGATCGACAGGCTGACAGATGAACAGAAGAAGTATCTGGCATCGTGGGAGATGGGGACATAATTCGTTTCAGTAATAGATTAATTTTTTATATATAAGGCGGGTCATTTGGCCCGCCTTTTTAGATGGAATAAAGTTGAAATCTTCTATAGTTTACTTCCCTCATTTTTTAGAAGAAGATGTCGAAACCTCCCCTGCAAAGCTCGGGATCTTCGGCAGGGCTTTCGACATCTTCCCAATTGACACTTAATTGCCCAAAATGGGTTTGTTTCCTCAAAAAACAGTTTTTCCGACTATCAGTTTTGTAGTAAATTTGGTGAAACGGTCACTTTTTTCTTTAATATTGCAGATTCCATAAAAAATGAGTTTCCTTTTCAGATATATTTATAGCCCTTCTCTATAAAAGGGTACGGATAATAATTTACCATCGGTTTGGTGGGGAAATTGGGAGGCATGGGATGTGGTGGTATAGTTTATGCGGGGTTTAAAGATGCGGGATACATGGCTTATATTTAGCCGTGGACGAGGCGGCCACCGAGGTAGCCTGAGTACAGTATTGCTGCGGTTGCGATACCGATTAAAACGAAATATATAATATGTTGAGCCCGGTCATTTATTGTATCCAAAACACGCAGACGCAGACCGAGAGTTAACAATAGCAGTGCAGCGACTCCATAATTAATATTGCGGTGCAGGATAAGTATCTCGGTATATTTCTCATTGAATGTTGTGACGTCGGCCTGAATCAGTCCGGTCGCTGTGGCAGGGATGAAGGCAACGACTGTCAAAATCAGCAGATATAATCCGGATTTGTGCCATGAGATTCGGCTTCTAAAGAGACCGACAATCTCGATTAAAAATAGTAATACCAGCCAGGCTAACGGAAAATGTATGACGGCGGGGTGCTGATCGCCGAGAAATTCCTTGGCGCGCTGGATAAAGGACTTGTCTTCTTCCTGTCCGGTGGTGACAGTTTCGAATTCGACGGTCTCGATAGCGGTTGCGGTGTCGGTTTGCCTGGAGGTGTCATTATTATTCTGAGCGGGAATCGATACGGCAAGAAGAAGGACAATCAGAAATGCCGGGAGAAACTGTTTAATCATCTATTTCCTCTATTTCCTCGAGTGTTAGAATGACGCGCCCATCGGATAGTTCAGCAGGATACCTCCCGAGAGGTTCTTTAGCCGGCGGAGAATAGACCTTACCGCTTAAGTGGAATTTCGAGCCATGACAGGGGCATTCAATTCTTTCGTCTTCGGGGTTGTATGCGACAGTACATTTTTTATGAGTGCATTCGGGATTAAAGGCTTTGACGCTATCCTCGGTATCACGGACAAACATAATTTTTTTACCTTTGATTTTGAGAATAACCCAACCGTTTATTTCGGTAAGTTTTTTGACTTTTGCTATCGGGAAGGCCAGTTTTTTGGATTCGGCAAAAAGCCATTTGTACGGAAAGATTATTCCGCTGAGTAAGTAAGAACCGATTTTTATGAAATGTCGACGTGTAGTCATAAAATCCTCGAAATTGGGCGGATATTTCTCCGGTTTAAAAATTAAGTTCTCTGGTTATAGTGAAGCCGACTATAGGATCACTGAATTCATTTGGGGCGTTAGTTACGACACCGCTCGCGGAAATGTATTGGCTGTTGGTGACCATGATTATAAAGGTATGGCGGTTGGTTATTATTTTAACTGCCGTTGAAATAAGAGAGTGCGGAGATGAATAACCATCGATAGCGGTAACCACTTCGAACAGCCACGAAATTCCGCCCCAGGGCCTTATTTCGATATTTAACGGAACAGCCATAGAATGATTTTCATCGGCCTCGGTTTTATTTCGGTTCCATGAATGGCTGTGGTACAGGAGTCCGGTATTGATAGTGTATTTGTTGGCGAAGGTTCTTCCGGCGAGAATCTGAAAAAAGCCGTTGAGTTCATCATCGGCATCCTGTTCAACAAACCACGAGAAACCGGCGCGGGCTCCGAGGTCGAGGTGATGGAGGCGTTGTAATAGAAACTGGTAACGGGCGTCGAATTCATAAGTGTCGAACGGCTCAAAGACACCGTTAACACGATACATGCCGATATCTGTTTTGTCCATAATCCCATAGCGGAGGCCTAGACCGATTTTCAGGCCGCCGGCATCGAATCCGAGCAGATCATGGAACGGTTCATCGTCGAGTTCTTTTCGGGTTCGATGATCAACAATTATCAAAAGTGAATTGGTACGCAGAGCTTTTGGAGTCAGGATATTGATTGAGCGATCGATTAAGGGATATTGTTCGGGATTCATATACCAGGCGTCGGTGATATCCTGGATTTTCCCGATTGTTTCTATTTCCTCCTGCGCCGGAGCTATAGAAAAGCCGGCGAACAGCAACAAGAGAGTTAAGGCAGGAATAATAAGATGCTTCATAGTCTTCTCCAAAGGTTACGGCATTTTGCGGAGAATCCTGTGAAGGTTTATTGAATGGGGGTTCGTCTCCACATTCATTTTATACCATTATCACAGCGAATATAAGACCGATAGGATAAGGTCTGTCCTCGATGCCTAAAAGTACCGTTTATATCAGATCATATTGCTGTAACCTATAATAACTAATTGTAAGAATCAAAGTTCCCGAAATGTAAACGAATAATAAAATGTGTCAAATAGTGTATAGGACTACTTGCGGGCGCGGAACATGATGACCAGGCCGATCAGTAGAAAGACGGTGTTAATCGACCAGGCCGCGACATCAGCATCAAGCCTTCCGCTGTGCCCCAGTGATTGAATCACTTTAAAAGCGATAAAATAGATAAGGGCGATTCCGGCCCCAAGGGCGAAGGAGACGGCAATACCTCCCCGTTTGGGGTTGGAGGCGATGGGAACGCAGATCAGGATGACGATGAAGGAGGCGAAGGGGTAGGATATTTTGAGCTTGAGGTCGACCAGTTCGCGCTGAAAGTTTTCGCCACCCTGTTTCATCAGGCGGATATGATTTTCGAGCTGGTCATAGCTCATGTCTTCGGGTTTGCCGATAGGGGTGACGAAATCCTCCGGCTTGTACTGGATGTACGGTGCCGGGAGAGAATCGTAGACAATAAACGGCTGATCGGGCTTCCGCTCGATGACGTCGTAGAGCATCCAACCTTTGGAGGTGTACTTTATCTGGTCGGCGGTGATAAGTTTCTGCAGTTTGTTTTCATCGGACCAGTAGATTTCGATATCGCGCCCCTGCCGAAGGGCTGGTGAGAAAGCACGGAGAGTGAAGAAGAGGTTTTTGTTGACTTGGCGGTGGACAAGATTGATCCATTCTTTGTCACGCGGCGCACGACGACGTATTTTTTCTTCTTTGATCTGGACGCGGGTCATATTGGCCTCGGCAAAGATGACTTCATTGTAATATATGTGGCCAATACTAAGAAAGAAGGAGAATACGAGAAGAGGAGTGGCAATCCGGTAAAGTGAGACGCCGCTGGCTTTCATGGCGAGGATTTCGTTGCGCCGGGCAAGGATGCCGATGGACATCAGACCGGCAAGGAGAACGAAGACCGGGAGAAAAGATTTGAGGATCCATCCGGCGTAATAAACATAGTACAAAAGAATGTCGGAGAAGGGGACTTTGTGATCGACAAAGTCGCGGAGTTCTTCGATCATGTTGATAGCGATAATCAATAAACCGATGGCGAAGGCAACCAGTATCAGGGAGACAATGAAGTAGCGGAGTATGTATCTGTCGATTGTTTTTATCATGCTATTTTCTAAAAAAGGCAAATAGAGGTTTTTCGGTAATGACTTTAACCAGGAGATAAAGGCCGACAGTACCGGTCAGGATATTGGCTCCCCACATGGCCCAGAAGGGGGAAAGGAGGCCGCGATCAGAGAGATCTTCACCGCCAATTAAAAAGCCCCAGTAAATGGTGAACAGGATGAGTGATATCGAGGCGGCGACGCCCATCCCGCCCCGACGCGACAATATGGCCAGTGGTGCGCCAATGAGGACGAAGGCAAAGGAGGCGGCAGGGATGGAATATTTTTTAAAAATTTCGATTTTATATTTATTGACAAGTTTTTTCTGTTCCTTGACCTGGTTAACATCGCGCTCGAGTTTGTTTTTGATATTATTCATATCGACCTGGAGGAAGGTGAGGGCAGCGGTGTCGGTGAGGGATGTATCGGCTGGATATTTCAGAGTGTCTGAGAAAAGGAAATCGAGTTTTTTTGCGACGGATTTTTCGATACGCTGGTTAAAGGGTACCATAGCCTCGCGGGCGTTATCTACAACCTCCTGCATCTGGTCGATATTCATCTCGCGATCGGTTTTGAATGACGATTCGGTGCGCCGGAGTTCAGAACCGACACCGGTAACAAAGATATCCTGCTGTTTGAAATCGAGTTTGCGGTAATTGGTCGGGTCGGATTTGTCGAGGAAATGGACCTCGCCGTTGAAGAGGTTGAACTGGATAGTGCGGCCTTCGTCGACAAACTGCATGGTGCCGTGTTCGGCGACGGTTATTCTGGGTTCGGCACGATTTTTGACATCGGTAATGCGGACACCTTCGACCTCGGAGGTGGTATGGTCGATTTTATCGATCAGGATTATGTAACCATCGATATCGGTGATGAAGACACCGGGGCGGAATGATAACATGGGCCGCATGGTACGGATATCGCCGGCGAGGACACGGGCCTTGTGGTTTAACTTGGGGAGTATTTTATCGGAGAACTGGATCATGAGGATAGTCAGAATTCCAGCGGCGATCAAGAGCGGGATAAGGATGCGGATCAGGTTTATGCCGGAGGCCTTGACGGCGATGATTTCGGAATCGGAGGTCATGCGTCCGAAGGCGAGAAGGGTGGCGACAAGGACAGCCATCGGGATCGAGAGGGCAATCATCCAGGCGAGATTCAGGAATATCAGTTCAATGACAACGAGGGCGGAGATATCTTTGTCGATGACCATTTCAACGATGCGGGGAATGGTTTCGAGAATTAAAAGAAAAGTGATAATAAATACCGCGAATATGAAAGGCGGGATGTGTTCTTTGAGTATGTATCTTGACAGTATTTTCATAATTGGTTGCAATATATCATTATACAATTCGAGGGCAAATAAAATTTGGCTTGCGGGTTTTTTCTGAGTGATTATCTTTCAAGGTTATGGAACTTCCATTACAAAACATATCGGATTATGTCCAGAATGAGACAGCGACCTCGTTCGCGGTGGTGAGGAAGAAAGAGGTAAAAGAATTTGACGGCGGAGTGTTTTTATCACTGGAGTTGGGTGACGCCTCGGGCAGAATTGGGGCAGTCTGGTGGGAGCCGGACCGGTTCGCGCTGGAGGAACTCGAGGAGGGGGATATTGTCAAGGTGAGAGGGACGGTCGGAGCTTACCGCGGGAGACCGCAATTGAAGATCGGCAGGCTTAGAAGGGCCGAAAAGGGGGAATTCAAGCTTTCGGAATTATTGCCGCATTCGAAGGTACCGCCGGAAGAATTAAAGGGGCGGGTTTTGGCGATGTCTGATAAGGTCGAGAACAGCTTTATCAAGGAATTGATGGATTCATTCTGGAAGGACGAACAGTTTCTTGAGTCATATATTAAGGCTTCGGCAGGGAAATTGTGGCATCATTCGTATATCGGGGGATTGGCGGAGCATTCGCTGAATGTGACCGAGATTTGCCTCGATATGGCGCGGCGGTATGATTTCCTCGACAGGGATCTTTTGATTTTTGGGGGGCTGTTTCATGATATGGGTAAGATTTATCAATATGAAATCGGGGCATTCATAGATTATTCGGATGAGGGGCGTTTGGTCGGGCATATAAATATTGCCGACAGCATGGTAGCGGAGCGGGCGAAAGAGATTCAGGCCTTTCCGCCGAGACTTCTGTCGGCAATGAGGCATCTGATTTTGTCGCATCACGGCAGTAAGGAGTTTGCTTCGCCGATAGAGCCTCAAATACCGGAAGCGTTCGTTCTGTATTATGCCGATGAGATCGATTCCAAGATGGGAGCGATCGAACGGATACGGGACAAGACCGGGGGAGAGGGATGGTCGGATTTTGTTAAACTGCTGAATCGGTATTTGTATTTCGGTGAGAAGAATAAATAGATATCATGGACAAATGTGAAGACGGCATAATTCTGGAAACAAGGGATGTATACCGGGAAGTACTCAAAAACGGTCGGCAGTTTCGGACGGTAGATGAAATCAGCTACCAGTTCAATCAGGGAAAAATTTATAATATTGTCGGGCCTTCCGGATCGGGGAAGTCATCATATTTAAGGTTGATGAACCGCCTCGATGAGCCGACCGGTGGTGAAGTACGGTTCCGTAGTAAAGCGGTCGGTGAATATAAGACGACTTGCCTTAGGAAGCGGGTATCGCTTTTGTTTCAGACGCCGTACCTTTTTCCGGGAACGGTTGAGAGTAATCTACTCTTTTGCTGCTCGGATAAAAAGATAGACGATATGGGATTCCATTTGAAGCGAGTGGGATTGACGGAGGATTTTGCTGAGGCTAATGCAGAGGAATTGTCGGTGGGTGAGAAACAGAGGGTAGCATTGGCCAGGGCGCTGGTGCAGGAACCGGAGGTGCTTTTACTGGATGAGCCGACTTCGGCGCTTGATCCAACGGCAGCCGAAAAAATAGAGCAGTTGATTTTGGAACTGGCCAGGGAATTATGTCTGACGGTCATTACGGTGACGCATAATCCGGAGCAGGCACTGCGGTTGGGCGGGAGAACGCTGCTTTTGGTAAAGGGCAAGCTTATCGAATCGGGGGAGACTGTGGATGTGCTTAAAAATCCAAAAAGCGATCCGGGCAAGAAATATATTAATAAAGAGCTGATATGATACAGATTGGATTTTTTGATGTACTGATGGCGGCGGTGATGGCTGCGCTTGCGTTCTTTTTGACTTTTTATAAGAAAGTGCCGGTCGAAAAGGAGATTGCCTTCGGGTCGGTGCGGGCTTTCGTGCAGTTGGTGGCGGTCGGTTATGTACTGGAATTCATATTCAGTTCGAAATCGATCTGGTTGACTGTGGCGGCGGTGACGCTGATGCTCCTGGTGGCATCGTACACCGCCGGTCAGAGAGCGGAACATTTCGGGAGAGGGTTTCCAATTGCACTGGCGGCAATCGGGACCGGATCGGTAATTACGCTGGGTCTTTTGTTAGGGTTGAATATAATCAAGGAGCCGGAGGCGAGGTTTATTATACCGCTGGCGGGGATGATAATTTCGAATTCAATGAATGCATCTTCGATTGCATTCAACAGGATCGGGGCGGATATAAAGAATAATCGTCTGGCGATAGAGACGGCGCTGGCGCTGGGGAAGACTTGGAAGCAGTCCTCGCATCGGTTTTACGGTGAATCGATCAAGGCGGGGATGATTTCGATATTGAATTTTCTGAAAACGGTTGGGATTGTGGCTTTGCCGGGAGCGATGACAGGTATGATCCTGGCCGGGGCGGACCCGCTGGAGGCGGCACTGTTCCAGGTGGTCGTGGGATTTATGCTGTTATCGGCGGTGTCGATCTCGGCGGTGATTTCGGCGGAGCTTTCGATACGGCGGTTTTTCAATTCGGCCGATCAGTTTGTGCGGTAGGGGAAATCGTCCTTGATTTTGGGGTAGAATTTAGTAAATTGGGATTTCCCGAAATAAGATGGGAAACATACGGCGGAAGCCGGTATAATAGGTTTTGTTAGACGGAGAGGTGTCCGAGCTGGCCGAAGGAGCACGCCTGGAAAGTGTGTAGGGGTTAACGCCCCTCCTGGGTTCGAATCCCAGCCTCTCCGCTTTATTTTTGGGTCTTATTATTTGCGCAAATGATTCAAAAATATTAAATCTGTGACAGCTTCTGTCAGGGAAAGGTAAAATAATCGGCCAGATTGTACATTTTTAATCGGTTCTCCTTGACCAATCTTTTCATAATGGCTATTTTTTTCTGGACCCACCCTGGAAGGGCTTGTTGAAAAAGTCTTGTTTTAGGGGATATGAATAATT
>CAZDPY010000009.1:0-142979 GCA_964507455.1 uncultured Ignavibacteriaceae bacterium | reverse complement strand
TTTATAATTATTCATATCCCCTAAAACAAGACTTTTTCAACAAGCCCTTTATGGTGGGTCTTTAAATTGGAACTTCATCCGTCTCCAAAAGAGGTGTAGGTCGGAATCCCTGCCTGAGGGATGAACGAAGTGAATCCCGATGGTTCTGAGCGAAGCGAAGAAGGTTCCGACATCTTTATCTGGAGAAACCCCTGAATGCCGAAAAATTTCAGTTTTGACCCGTACATGACACAGCCCGAGACGAACGCGCTAAAAGCGCGTTCAAAAAAGGGACCGAGTCCCCACTTTCCCCACCAAATCGATGGTAATCTTTTTGCCGCCCCCATATATAGAGACCATTTTCCCATATATGGAGGGACACTCATGTCTTTATTCAATTATCACAGAATTTGTAATATTAAAAAAAGGAGGCCTTTGCCCCTTATAACCGTGATCGGCAGGTCCTCAGACCTGCCGCCCGGGACGTCAGGACCGGGTAAACAATGCGGCCGAACGGCAACCCACTATCTTATTTATTTTGGAGGTTCTATATATGATCTTTAAAAACGATGGTAATCCGCCAACCGCCCCCATATATAGAGACCATTTTTCCATATATGGAGGGACACACATGTCTTTATTTAATAATCACAGAATTTGCAATATTAAAAAAAGGGACCGAGTCCCCAATTTTACTACAAAACTGATATCCCCAAAAACTACTTTTTGAGGAAACAAACCCATTTATGTACCCCCGCGGGAACCTCCGGCAGATCGAATATCCTTACATTCTTACTTTTCAACAACCGCAATCGCTTCTATTTCGATCTTTACATCTTTCGGCAGCCGCCCGACCTCGAACGCCGCCCGGGCCGGAAGTGATGTCGTGAAATACCTGGCGTATACTTCGTTAACCGCCGCAAACTCGGACAGATTGGTCATAAAAACAGTCGCTTTGACGACATCTTTCAAATCCGCTCCGGCCGCGTGCAGAACAGCTTGCACGTTTTTCAAAACCTGGTCGGCCTGCTCCACCGTAGTCGTTCCGACAATCTTGCCGGTCTCCGGATCCAGCGGAATCTGACCCGATACGAATATCATCTTCCCGATATCGGTCTTCACCGCCTGCGAATACGGCCCGACCGCCGCCGGCGCCTTTTTGGTTTCGATTATTTCTTTCATGATTGCTCCTTAATAGAAATTGAAAAATCGCCTGTTTTAGATAAACGTAAAATTTATGGTGTGTCAATGGCTATTTTATGCCGAAATATAATATGGGGAACATCCAATACCGAAGATAAAAATTGCTGAGTTATTTCGGGCTTAAGTCTGAAAATATAATAAGTTAAGAAAATGGAGCCAACTCCGATAAAATAACTGAAATGGACAATGATTCATTCTTAAAAGAATTTCAGGATACTGAAGTCGAGGGAGAAAAAAGGAAGAAGGTTGACAAGCCTTCCTTACCGTCGCCGAAACGCGGCCGTAAACCGCTTTGGAGGGAATATGTCGAGGTAATTTTTCTCTCTTTGGCCGCGGCCATGATTCTCCGCATCTTTATCGTCTCGGCTTACCGCGTCGAGTCTGTTTCTATGGAAGATGCACTTTACGAGGGCGATTATATATTCATCAACAAGCTGGCTTACAAATTCGGCGAACCGGAAAATGGCGATATAGTTATTTTTAAATCTCCACTTGATCCATCAAAAGATTATATTAAACGTATAATAGCAACACCGGGACAAACCGTGGAGATAATTGATAAGGTGATTTATATCGATAACCAGCTTGGCAAAATTTACCCGACCTCCAAAAATGTCGATTCCAAAATACTGGCCGCCCAGCTATCGGTCCGGGACAATTTCGGTCCGGTCGAAGTACCCGAGGGTCAGTATTTCGTGCTCGGCGACAATCGCGATATAAGCCAGGACAGCCGTTTCTGGGGCTTTGTCCCGCGGGATAATATCCGGGGGCGCGCCATGATGGTCTATTGGTCATGGGAACCCGATACTAATTCGCCGCAGTGGTCTTTCCCGTATATCCACTCTTTGTTCCAGTTTACATATTACTTTTTTGTTAACTTTCCATCGAGAACAAATTGGGATAGACTGTTTATAACGCTTTAAAATGTCGCTCGGTTTATATATTCATTTTCCATTCTGTACCAATCTCTGCCATTACTGTGATTTCTACAAATCGCGCCATGACCAAGATTTGGAAAAACAGTACATCGATACTTTGATAAAAGAAATTGATTTGGCAAAAAATGATATCGACCCCGGCAGAAGAAAGCTGGATACGATCTATATCGGCGGTGGAACCCCTTCGCTGATTAATCCAGACAGCCTTGATAGATTGATCAACAAAATAAATAAGTCATTTTCGATTTCTTCAAAACTGGAATTCTCATTTGAAATAAACCCGGAATCGATTAACGTCGACAAACTTAACCTTCTAAAAGGCCTCGGTGTTAACCGCCCGATTTTCGGTATCCAGTCATTCAATCCCCAACTGCTAAAGATACTTCGGAGAAAGCACAATTTAAATGATTCTTTCCGAGCCGTATATCATGCGAGAGCGCTTGGTTTTGAAAACTTCGGCGTCGATATGATTTTCGGCCTGCCCCGTCAAACCGGCAAAAAACTATCCGAGGATTTGCAGCAGTTGATACAGCTGCTCCCCCCTCATATTTCTTATTATCAATTAACAGTTGAGCCGGGCACTCCATTGGAAAGTAAAGTAATGGAAGGAAAAATAAAGATGCCGTCCAATGAGCTTTCAGCGGCCATGTATCATGCGATCAATGATGAATTGACAGAAATTGGATACAGCCGATATGAAGTGTCATCTTTTGCTGCCCCCGGATTCGAGTGCCGCCATAATCTAAAATATTGGGAAGGTAACGAATATCTGGGCTTGGGACCATCGGCACATAGTTTTATCGAAGAGCGGCGTTTTGCTAATACTTCCGATTTGAAAATTTATCTCGAAAAGATTAACGTTGGGCAAAGACCGCTTGAATATGATTCGTCGCGAAAAGAAGACAGGATAATCGAGGCGATAATGCTTGGATTGAGAACAAATAAAGGCATCGCAAAAGATGATTTCGGTCGGAGATTTAATAGTGCAGTTGAAGAAGTTATTGATAAAAGATATTTCAGGCTGATGTTGAAAGCCGACCTGATTGAAGATAAAGAGAATTTCATACGTCTAACCAAATCGGGATTCCCCGTTGCCGATGAAATAATCAGCAAATTGATAGGCTGACAGCAGTAAAATTTGCTTGCCTATCGGCCACATTTTCCATATTCTTTTCTGCCGGTAAGCTTTTAGATATGAAGTTGTTGTAAGGCATAAATATTTCACACATATAGGGGATAAGACATGAAAAGACTCAACAGCAAATCGCGCCTCTGGGTATCAATTTTGGCGCTGATGATGGCGGCACTGACGATTGGGGGATGCGGACAAAAAACAGATACTGATGCAGGTAACCCTGAAAACGGCCCGGAACGCTCGGTTGCCGAGATGGATAGTTTTCTTGTCGCTTTTCGGCCCATAATGCAAGCTCAGATGGAAGGCGATTATGAACTGATATTCGATTCTCTTCCAGATTTACTCGATGCCACAGAGCAGCTGGCCCTTGCTCAGCTCCCGGAATTTCATAATGATGTAAGGGATGAATATAATGATCAAATCCTGGATCTGACCGCAGCTATCAACGAATTTAATATGGCCGTCGATGAAATGGATAATGACCGGATTGATTCAACTCTGGATGACGTACGAAACGAGTTTATTACGCTTATGACGATCTTGTCGGCGGAAATAAAACCGCTCGATGATTTTCACGAGATCCTGCAGCCGCTCTGGCACGAAGCGACGCCCAATCAGGATTATGCCGCAATAAAGGACGCTGTTTTGGAGCTGCAGAAAAGAGCCGACGCAATTGTCGCCTTTACCCTTCCCGGAAAATATTCATTCCTCCAGGATGATTTCTCGCAAAAAGCTGAATCGCTACATGTTGCTGTCATGGAACTTTCCCGCGTATGCATCGCGGATACACTCGATGAAGAAATAGAAGATAAAATGTACGAGATGCACGAAGCCTACCATGCTCTAACGGAATGCGTTGAATAAATAGCGGACCGATTTTTATTAGCAATGGGGGGCGCCTTTCGGGCGCTCCTTTTTTTTGAATAAAATGTTGACAAAAATCCACTTTATCGATAAATTTCTAATAGAGCAAATTTATATCTTTCTTAAAAGGCTTATCTATTCAAACAACTTGGTAGAATTATGTCTGCTCTTATGTGAGGCCATAATGCCAAAATCTTATAAAAGGAGAGGACTATGTACCGCACTGCAATCATTCTGTTATTTGCATTGGCTCTTGCAGTTAGCCTGAATGCGCAGGAAATAACTATCCGGGCTGATGCTTACCCGATTATAATGCATCCAGATACCATACCGGCGGGGGATGTATTTATTGATATTTATATCAATTTTGATGACGGCGTTAACAATAATGGTATATCTATGCCTTTTTATCTTTACAGTCCCGACGGTAGTATATCAAATGTAATTCACCGCGATGTTGGTGGAGATCCCGAGTACCCTTCTTTATTAAAACAAAATGGATTTGAAAATGGCGGGTTTTTCACACTTGTGAATTTTTTTGAAACGGGAGGCTGGGATGGTAACCTCCCGGATTCATTTAATTTCCAGGGAGCTGGTTTTCAACCAATACCGGAAGGTTTGGGCGAGCAGTTGTATCTGCGAGTGGCATTGACAATCCCTCAGGATTATGGCCGAATATGTATCGACTCCTGCGATTGGCAGGATCCTCCGAATGCCGATTGGGTTTTTGATCCAGTTGCTCCGCCCTTTAATGGCCCATACTGCTTCGATATCGTCTATAATTGTATAGATGGCGACGGTGATGGATTCGGCGATCCGGTGATAGGCAATTCCTGCGGTGAAGATAATTGCCCGGACATATATAATCCTGACCAGGCCAATAATGACGGTGACAATCTGGGCGATGCATGCGATAATTGTCCGACTGTAACCAATGAGGATCAGGAAGATATTGATGGGGACGGTATTGGCTTTGCGTGCGATGAGTGTGTTGACCTGGATGGAGATGGCGCGGGTAATCCTGAGTATACTCAAAACACCTGTCCCGATGATAACTGTCCCGATATTTCAAACCCCGATCAGCTTGATACCGATGAAGATGGAGTCGGTGATATTTGCGATGTATGTCCGGAGGACCCGGATAATGACATTGATAATGATGGCCTTTGCGCTAACGTAGATAACTGCCCTTATACTCATAACCCGGACCAAAATGATGCGGATGGAGACGGTGTCGGTGACGCGTGCGATATTGGCTTCGTATGCGGCGACCTTTCGGGCGACGGCCAAATAAATATCATAGACATTGTCGTTTTGGTTCAATACTTGTATCATGATGGCCCCAATCCATATTGTGCCGAATCTAAACAAGGATCCGAGTAAACTAAAATTGTTTCGAGTCAAAGGCCGGCGCAACGCCGGCCTTTTTTATTTATAAAAATGTGAAACATTTCCACTTTGCATTATTATATTGTTGATATGGAACTGTTCGAAAACAATAGAAAAGCCCGGGAAAAAGAAATCGATCTTACCGCGCCGCTGGCGGATCGCATGCGGCCGCGCAATTTCGATCAGTTTATAGGCCAGGAAAAGCTGGTCGGTAAAGATACCGCCCTTCGCCGCGCAATCGATCAGGACCGCGTCGGATCGGTGATATTCTGGGGACCACCCGGCTCCGGCAAAACGACCCTGGCCGAATTAATCGCCCGCAAAACAAGCGGCCAGTTCTTACCTTTTTCGGCTGTTACATCGAAGATAAAAGACATAAAAGAAGTCATATCCAGGGCAGCCAATTACAGGAAACTTACGGGCAATAAAACCTATGTTTTTATAGATGAAATCCACAGGTTTAATAAGGCCCAGCAGGATGCTTTTCTTCCTTATGTAGAAAAGGGCGATATTGTCCTCATTGGAGCCACTACTGAAAATCCATCATTCGAAGTCATTTCCGCCTTACTATCAAGAGTTAAGGTCTATGTCCTTGAAAGACTCGATTTGGAGAATCTGAAAAAAATCCTGAAGTTGTCGCTTGAGGATAAAGAAAGGGGACTGGGTAACCTTGATTTGAGCATTGAAGAAAAAGCTCTTGAATTCATTGCAGCGGCGGCTGATGGTGACGCACGCAGAGGTTTGAATCTTCTGGAAGCCTGCGCGCAGGATATTCACAAAGGCGGCAAAATAACTTATGATCAAGCGGTAGAAATTCACCAAAAAGGGGCCTATATTTATGACAAAGCCGGTGAAGAGCATTATAACCTGATTTCTGCCCTTCATAAATCAATTCGGGGTGGTGATCCAGACGCCTCGCTGTATTGGCTGGCAAGGATGCTTGAATCGGGTGAAGACAGATTATACATAGCGCGGCGCTTGATTAGAATGGCCATTGAGGATATTGGCCTGGCAGACACCAACGCCCTGACAGTAACATTGAATGCTCGTGATACATATCATTTCCTTGGAACACCGGAAGGCGAGCAGGCACTGGCCCAGGCCGTAATCTACCTGGCTTGCTCCCCCAAATCGAATGCGGCCTATATTGCCTTTAAAGAAGCTACCCGAGATGCCGGGGAAAAGGGATCTCTGCCGGTGCCGCATCATATCAGGAACGCGCCGACTTCATTAATGAAATCGTTTGGCTATGGTAAAGGGTATAAATATGCTCATGATTATGATGATGCCCTGACCGATCAGGAGCATTTTCCGGAAGAACTTGCCGGGACAGTCTATTACTGTCCGACTGAGATGGGCCGGGAGAAAAAAATCGCCGAATATCTCGAAAAATACCGGGCCTACCGGGATAAAATGAAGAAATCATCCAAATAGCTGTTCAATTAGCTCAACCAAATGAAATCTTGAGCGTAAAATCTATTAAAATAACGATTTACTCAAGGCTGTTTTGAAATGACCGAAACTCAATAATAATTGCCATGAAAAAGAAAATTTTTTTGACATTACTTACAGTATTAATTTCAGCTACTGCCCTTTTCGGACAGGTTACATTAATCCCTATGGATGAAACCCAGACTGACCACCTGAAAGCTTATGGGATAGCATTTAAGGCTTTGCAGATGGGAATCAGTGTGGAGTGGCTATTAAACTATAGAGGCGGTTCTTTTATTTTAGACGGCAATGACGAACTCTCGAATGCTATGCTGATTCGCGGGGTTTACAACGAAAATATAACATCCGGTGAACTTTCCGATATATACAGAACCATCGATGTCGAAAATATGGAACGGGTCCTGCTCGAAAAAGAGCCCGCCATCGCCGTATATTCGCCAAGCAATGTTGAACCGTGGGACGATGCTGTAACCCTGGCTTTGACCTATGCTGAAATCGATTATGATATGATATGGGACGAAGAAGTTTTGACCGGGAACCTCGATGAATATGACTGGCTTCACCTTCATCATGAAGATTTTACGGGGCAGTACGGAAAGTTCTATGCATCCTTTAGAAATCAGCTCTGGTACCGACAGGAAGTAGAAACCAATGAACAACTGGCCCGCAAAATGGGTTTTCATAAAGTTTCGGAGATGAAAGAAGAAGTCGCACGGACGGTCAAAGATTATATACGTCGCGGAGGATTCATTTTTGCCATGTGTTCAGCGCCCGAAACGATGGATATTGCCCTGGCCGCGCAGGATGTTGATATAGTTCCGCCGCAGTTCGATGGAGATCCGGTCGATCCCAACGCTCTCGAAAGCCTCGATTATTCGCAATGCCTGGCATTCGAAAATTTCACGCTTGTATTCGATCCGCTGTTGTATCGACACAGCAATATCGACACTTACCCCGACCGGCTGGCCCGGTTCCCGGATCAGAGTGATGATTATTTTTATTTGTTTGAATTCTCGGCCAAGCTCGATCCGGTCCCGACCATGCTGGTACAAAATCATGTCCCGGTCGTCGAGGGCTTTATGGGGCAGTCGACCGCATGGAGAAAATCGCTTTTAAAAAATTATGTCACTGTCCTGGGGCAGGTGGAAGGATTCGATGAAGTCAGGTATATTCATGGCAATTTCGGCCGGGGGACATTTACATTTTTATCAGGTCATGACCCGGAAGATTATCGCCATATGGTCGGAGACCCCCCGACAGAGTTGAACCTCCACAAGAACTCACCGGGTTACAGGTTGATATTAAATAATGTCTTATTTCCCGCTGCCAAGAAAAAAGAGCGCAAAACCTGATTTTAAATATATTCTGATCGATTTTCTAATTTGGTCTTTTTACATTATAAGCACACCAGAAAAGAAAATGACAAATTCTCGTGAGGTAGAGTATGTTTACTGTGAAATTTTTGGATCAGCCTGATTATACAGACGACGACTGGAAAGCCCAATACGCTTTTCTGGTCGAGATGAAAAAAAGATATAATGATCGTCTATCAACCGCTTCATGGGAAGATCTAAAAAATGCCAGTCAGTCCTTTCATGAAGCCGAAAACAATCGAATTGAATTTTCGATTTTTGATGGAGACAGAGTGGTTGGATACATACATCTTCACGCCCATAAAGATAAAAGTGGAAAAGATAACGCATTTATCATTTTCAATCACCTCTTTGAAAATCCCCCGAGAGAATTTATCAAAATAACGGCAAATACTCTTGGTGAGCTGATGGGAAAACATGATATAAAAACGGCTCATACTATGGCATCGAACAAAAGATGTTCTGATCTTGCAGCGGCTTGGGGCAGTGAGCAGCTAAACAGGATGGATACATATCGTCTTTATCGAAAGGATGCGAATTTCTCATTGATTGAAAAATGGCTGGAAGAATGTCCTATAAATAATCCTGACTTAAGTATGGAGTTTTTTACAGAAATCCCCGAGAAATACCTGGATGATTACATCAATAATTTTAAACAGTACATAAATGATATGCCCAAGGAACGGGAAGATACTTTTGTTTATGATATTACGAAGGAGGAACACCGCAAACGGGAAAAATGGCGCAAAAAGAATGGGCTCTTTGTTTACACATTTGGATTAATTAATGAGCAAGACAGGTTAATAGGGGAAACGAATGGGTTTATCAGCTCCAGGGCACCGGAAGATATGTATCAGGCGATGACAGGAATCAATCGCGAATACCGAAAGCGAGGTCTATCCCGCTGGCTCAAAGCCGCCCTGTTTAAAAAAATTGGCGAAGATTTCACTGATAATATCACTCTTACGACTGAAATGCGCGCTGTCAATAAACCTATCCAGACCATTAACGCACAAATGGGTTATAAACTGGTTGCCAAGGGGCACGAATATACTGTAATCAGGGATAAATTGGTGCAAGTATAAATTGTCTAAATTCTATTTAAGATCGCCCTTAAATAGCTTAGACGTGTTTCTTTTTTTAATTGGGACAAATCAACTCTAATAACCGGATTATTGGAGATAGAAAATTCCATCGGATAATCGATTTCCTGCCGCCAGCTTTCTATTTCTTTTCTTGAAAACTGTTTAGCTTCCTTAAAAAATAACTGTACCATACCGGATCGAATTCGGACCTTTTCAATATCCTGCACCCATGCCGAGACTTTAACCGCTGCGGCATCGAACAAATTACTCACTTCATCCGGCATCTTTCCAAATCGATCTTCGACATTATCTCTAATTTTCTCTATATCATCAAGGGTCCGACATCCGGCTATTTTTTGATAAATTTCAACTTTATGATGCTTGATATCGATATAATCATCGGGGATCATAAAATCATAATCGATTTCCATCTTGGTATCGGGCAACCCGATTACTTCTTCCCCCTTAAGTTCGGCAACTGCTTCTTCCAACAGTTTGGTATAAAGATCGAAACCGACCTCTTCGATAAATCCCGATTGCTGCGCCCCGAGAATATTGCCCGCCCCTCGTATCTCAAGATCTTTCATGGCAAGGGCGAAACCGGATCCAAGCTCCGAGTGCGCCTCGATTGCTCGAAGCCGTTTGCGGGCATCCTCTGTAAGATGACGATAAGGCGGTGTCAGGAGATAAGCGCGTGCATGAATTGAAGATCGCCCGACTCTTCCCCGCAATTGATACAGTTGCGCCAGGCCAAATTTATCGGCGCGGTTGATTACAATTGTATTCACAGATGGTATATCGAGCCCCGATTCGATAATTGAGGTCGACAAAAGGACCTGAAATTTTCCGGCCAGAAATGCCAGCATGATACCCTCGAGCGATCTCTCATGCATCTGACCGTGAGCAACTCCGATTTCAACCTGCGGCATTATCTTTTTCAAATAACGGTAGACATTTTCTATAGACTGGACACGATTATGGACAAAGAAGACCTGTCCGCCCCGGTCAACCTCGCGCAGAATTGCTTCGGCAATTATCTCCGGGTTAAATTCGCAGATTTCCGTATGAATCGGCAGTCTATCTTTTGGAGATGTATTTATCAGAGACATGTCGCGGGCGCCCATAAGTGACATCTGCAGGGTTCGGGGAATGGGTGTCGCAGTCATAGCGATCGTATCGACCGTGGTCTTTAGCTTGCGGAGCGTTTCCTTGTGCTTGACCCCGAATCGCTGTTCTTCATCAACTACGAGCAGCCCCAGATCATGAAATTGTACGTCCTTTGATAATAGTCGATGTGTCCCGATAACAATATCGACTTTTCCCTTTGCCAGCTCTTCTACTGTCTCTTTCAGCTCTTTGCGTGAACGGAATCGAGAAAGCATTTCAATCCTGACCGGGAAATCAGCCAATCTCTTTTTAAATGTATCCAGGTGCTGCTGGGCTAAAATCGTAGTAGGAACCAATACTGCCACCTGTTTGCCCATTTCTACGGCCTTGAAAGCTGCTCGTATGGCAACCTCGGTTTTGCCATAGCCGACATCACCGCAAATCAGTCTATCCATTGGGGTCGCAAGCTCCATATCTGATTTAATGGCATCGATTGCTTTTTGCTGGTCGGGCGTCTCATCGTACGGAAACGCGGCTTCGAGCTGCTTCATCCAGGTTGTATCAGGACCAAATGCAAAACCCTTGCGAGCTTTCCGTTCCGCATAGATTTTAATTAAATCCGCGGCCATATCGGCGATTGCCTTTTTGGTGCGCGCCTTGGTCTTCTCCCATCCGGGGCCGCCCAGTGATGTCAGTTTCGGAGCAGTATCTTTGCCGGAATATTTGGAAACGCGGTTAAATTCTTCGATCGGGACATAAAGCTTATCACCCTCGGCATAGGTCAATAGCAGGCAGTCGCGCTGGCGGCCATTAACCGTGATTGTTTTCAAACCATTGTATCTAGCTATTCCATATTCGGTATGGACAACGAAATCACCATCATTCAAACTGGTATAATTCTGAATGGCGACGCCTTCTTTGAATTTCTTGCGCCGCTTGCGTCTGAAATGACGGTTGAAAATCTGGTGATCGGTCAATACCGCGATTTTGTTCTTCTTACTGACAAAGCCACCTTTAAAGAAAGCGACCTCAACTGGGAGCACCGCCGGGGATTTAATTTTTTCACTTAATAATTCTGATAATCTTGAGGCCTGTCCGACATTATCGGCGGTGATAACAAAAGACGTGCCTTCCTGATAATATGTTCCGACTGTCGAAGCGAGCAGATCCAATCGAGCGCCAAAAGCCGGGTGTTCGCGGCATTCGAAATCGATTATATCTTCCCGGCCTCCTTTAAAAGGAACCAGGTCTATTTGCGGAGCACTTTCCAGATAGGAATTCAGCTTATTGTGGTTGGAGAAATAACTATCGACTTCGGGTGCCGATGACATCCTTTCGAAAATTCTATCCCGCCGCCTTTCAGCATCTTTGTAAATCTCATCTACTTCTGCCTTGATATTCCCCAGTCCGGCAAAAAACAGAAGCGGCTTATCATCAAAGTAATCAAAAAAGAACCCACCCGATAAACCGAAAGTCACGGCGAGCCACTCGAGTCCCGGAAGTTCCGGGTCATTTATATATCTGGCTCTGACAAGATTGGCATCGGCCGTCGGCATATTTTCGATATACTGCTCAACCGTATTCTGGGTAATAGTTATCTCTCTTCTCGGGAGAAGCTCAACCTCATTTAGATTGGCTTCGGTTCTCTGGGTGGTGACGTCGAACTGGCGGATAGATTCCACCTCGTCACCAAAAAACTCTACCCTGACAGGATATTCGAATCCGGGCGAGAAAAAGTCAATAAGACCGCCCCGGAGTGCAAAATCGCCGACTTCCTCAACAAGCGGCACTCGGCGGAATCCCATGCTTACCAGTTTTTTGGAAAGGTCATATATATCAATTTCTTCGCCGACACATATCTGAAGAGAAGATTTATCAAAATCTCCGAACTTAATAGTTGGTTCAATCAAGGCGGCTATCGGAGCAATAATTACCTTAAATTTACTTTTCCTTATTCCGGCCAGAGTAGATAATCTCTGGCCTACAATTTCTGCGGCGGGGGATCGAAATTCAAAAGGAGGTGACTGCAATGAAGGAAAAAAACCAGCCTTTTCCTCTCCGGTCAGAAATGCGATATCATCATATAAATCTGATGCTTCCTCGTTGGTCGCGGTCACTGCTACAATCGGTTTATCCAGTCTATCGACAAGCCCTGATAAAACAAAAGAAGAAGAAGAACCGGCCAACCCGGTAATAGTAATTTCTTTCCGATTTTCAACTAATCGATCGAGCAGTGATTCAAAATCTTTTGATCCGATTATCCGCTCCCTGATGCGGTTGAGATTATCGGTTGTCTTAACAGCAGCTATTGTCATATCAATTTACCCCAAGCACGAAAGCCCCACCTGCCATGCAGGCGGGGTATCTCCCTTTAATTTTATCGGGCCGCAATTTAATAAATTAATCATCGCGGCACAAGTCCCTTGATTTCACATTTTCTTATACAAGAATTTCTGCCCATTGTTCTCCTTACTTGACTTAATTGCATTTTTAGCGTTTCTTAAAAAAAATTTCAAAGAGGATTGGAATACATGAGTGATCCCGCATTCAAGGGCTATAAAGGCCGGGCCAAAGAAGTCCTCAAATCGCTTGGAGGACGGGTCTGGGCGAATGTTGTCCTGAAAACCGATAAAGGAAATTTCGAAGGAGTTATTCTACCCCGCTCCGAAACTGCCGATGGTGACCATATTGTTCTAAAACTGAAAACCGGATACAATATCGGTATCCTTGCCGACAGAATACATGAGATAAGAGAAACAAGCTTCAAAGAAGCGGTTTACAAAATTCCGGAAAAGGAATTCCCGTTTTCAGAGGATAAACCCAATGTAACTCTTCTGGGAACCGGCGGCACGATTGCATCGCGTCTCGATTACCGGACCGGTGCGGTTATCCCGGCATTTACGCCGGGGGAGCTCTACGGCGCAGTGCCGGAACTGGCCGACATCTGTAACCTGGAAACCAAAAAGCTTTTCGGCGTTTTTTCTGAAAATATGGGTCCCGAGCAGTGGAAAATCCTTGCCGAAGAGATCGGCATACAGATTGAAAAAGGAGTCGAGGGAATAGTCATTGGACACGGAACCGACACCATGCACCATACTTCGTCCGCCCTTTCATTTATGGTACAAAACAGCCCGGTCCCGATCGTTATGGTCGGATCACAGCGTTCATCTGATCGACCATCATCGGATGCCGCATGGAATCTCCGCTGCGCATCTTTCACCGCGGGTCATTCCGATATCGCCGAAGTCACGGTATGTATGTTCGGTCCGACTTCCGATGAATATAATCTTCTGCACCGGGGCACAAGGGTTCGCAAAATGCACTCGTCATACCGCTCAACTTTCAGAACCCTTGGCGATATACCGATCGCGACAGTCACGCCGGAAAAGGTTACTCCTTTAAAAGACGATTATAAACGCCGCCGCTTCGATAAAGATGTCAATGTCAAGGCGGTCTTTGAAGAGATGGTCACGATTGTATATTACTATCCCAATATGCGGCCCGATATAATCGAAGCTCTAATTGATAATGGGTATAAAGGCATCGTTATTGCCGGTACCGGACTGGGCCACGTAAACAAACCGCTTTATCCCGCACTAAAGAAGGCCAGCGATGCCGGCATCGCCGTCTACATGACAGTCCAGACGCTCTGGGGATATGTCCAGATGTATGTCTATGATACCGGCCGTGATATGATGGAACTCGGAGTGATTCCGGCCGGGAATATGCTCCCGGAAACAGCCTATACCAAGCTGGGTTGGGTGTTGGCTCAAACAAATGACCGGGAGAGGATAAAAAAGATGATGCTTACTCCGATTAATGATGAAATTACCGAACGAGAACCATTCGACGGCTATCTTGTCCTGCAGGGAGGAATACCCGAAGTAGAAGAATTTATCGGGCGGTATCATAGATAGTCATTTTTTGATGACTTTTTTAAGGACTTTGGCAAGCTCCTGAACCCGGTATGGTTTGGTGACATAATCATCAAAACCGTGCTTTTTATATTCAGAGATAACCGGATTATTCGAGTATCCGCTGGATACAATTACTTTAATATCGGGTTCAATCTCTTTAAGTTTAAGGAGCGCTTCCAAACCGCCCATCCCACCCGGTACAGTTAGATCGAGGATGGCCGCCGCAATCGATTGACCGTTTTCTTTTTGCTTCCCGCAAAGTTCAACGGCCTCGGCGCCGTGATGAGCCAGAATTGGAGTATAACCAAGTTTCCTTAGGGCAATCTCGGCCACTTTGAGGATAGATTTCTCATCATCCATCACGAGAATGATCCCCTCGCCCTTGTGCCAATCGACCGCATCTGTTTCCTTAGAGCTGATTATTTTTATACCGGTAGCCGGTAGATAAATATCAAAATTGGTCCCTTTATCCAACTCCGATTGAACCTTTATTGTACCACCATGTTTATTTACAATCGCATAAGCGGTTGTCAGTCCAAGACCGCTGCTCTTTTGCTTGGTTGAAAAGTACGGGTCAAAGATTTTATTGATATATTTTTCCGGGATTCCAATTCCTTTATCAGTTATGGATATCTTTATAAAATGAGCATTTTTATTGAAAAATGATGGTCGAGAGTTTTTAATTATATTAGACAATTTAATTACTATTTCCCCACCGTCTGGCATCGCCTGGATAGCATTGATAACCAGATTCTGGATTACAAGACTAATCTGCCTTGCATCAATTTCCGCTGTATATGGATTTTCCGCAAAATCGAAATTACAGCCGACATTCGATCCATGTAATGCAAACAGTGCAGAATCCTTTACAATAGACGAAACATCTACGGCTTTTTTAACCGGTGCACCGCCGCGCGAGAAAGTAAGCAATTGATGGGTCAAATCCTGGGCTCTGACAACCGATTTCTCGGCATCGATCAATCGTTCATATATTTCATTACTTTTATCGATTTCCTGTCTGGCCAGAGATATATTACCCAAAATACCCATCATAATATTATTAAAATCATGGGCAATCCCTCCGGCGAGGATACCAATTGACTCCAGTTTCTCGGCGCGAGCCTGTTCTTCCTCGGCAATTCTTTTCTCGGTAATATCAACTATTGACGCCAGAACACGAGAGTAATTTTTTTCATAATAGGGCAAAACCGAAAGACGAGCCAGAATATTTCTATTCTCACCGTTAATCGAACTTATATTGCCTTCAAATTCAACCTGAGACGCACCTTCAAATAAGTCAAGTATAGAATTACAAATTGGTGAAATGCCATTGATATCAAAAATTTTGTCAACATTTCCTACAAGTTCTTCAGGATAATTTACACCGAAAAGACTTTTAGCCGCATGATTTATTTTATTAACTTCACCCATCTTAAGGCATTCAAGTGAAGATTCCGGATTACTTTTTAGCATTTCTCTTATATGATCATAATCTGCAAGATCCAGAGACTCTAAATGTTCTAATAATCGCGAGAGATTGACTTCGAGCATGGCCGTCGGAGACATATCAAAAATGCGCTGATAATCCTGCTGGCTCTTAAGCTGTTCCTCTCTCGCTTTGTATTGAGACAATGCAATAGCAAGGTATTCTGCCTGGCGCTCTATCATCTCGATTCTATCAAGTGAAAATTTGTCTTTATTTATGTCATTTAACTGAATCAATCCAAGTGGCACCGACTTGTATTTCAAAGGTATAAGCGCCACTGATTCATATCCCTCGCCGTGGCATCTGTTTCTTGTCCTCGCCTGGCGGTCCTCTTCTGTTGTATTACTCAGTAACTCCGTGGTAGAATTGGTCCAGAATGATCCAAATTTGGTAAAAAACGGCAACTTGGGATCGGTACGACCCATTATTACATTACCGCACATACATTCCAAATAAGGATTTCCCTGGCTGTCTCGGATAATTTCATAATTATGGTCACGAGCACATAAATATTTTTCCTTCTCAACAAAATCTTCAGGAAAACCGGCTGTCTGGAAATATGGAAAATCCTCATTTTCCCATAGCCTTATTCCAACAGCTTTGCATCCCGACCAATCCCGGAAAAGATTAATTACTTTTCTAACCAAATCTTCTTTGTCGAAAGCGCTGTTTATCTCTTTTAAGAATGTTACTGTCAATGCTTGCTCTTCTTCAAGCCGCCTTTGCAGGGAAATATCCCGTCCTATAATCTGGACACTCTTATTACCCAAAGGTTTGATCGGAGATATTATGGTTTCGACGTCAACCATTCTACCATCCGGTCTTTTTAATTTATGTCGGAGATACGGCAAAGTCACACCTTCGGCCAAAACCCGGTCAAGCCTTTCCTAGGCGACTGACTTTGTTTCTTCGGGAATGAAATCGAAAAGATTGCGGCCAATTATATCGCGCGGCTCTTTCAGACCGGCAATTTCCAAACCGGCCGGATTGATATATTGAATAATTCCATCCGTTACAATCATTATTGCCAGTGGAGAATATTCGGCGAGACTCCGATACTTTTCCTCTATTTCACGGCGGGCATCCTCGGCTATGACGCGATCGGTAATATCCTCCACCGTTCCAAAGTAATAATCTATTTCACCCGATTTGCTGTACAGGGCAACAGCACTTTCACGGACATGCACTCTCGTTCCGTCTTTTTTCCGCCATACAGACTCTAAACCAATAACGCGCCCATCCAGCACTATCTTTTCCTTAAACGTCCGGCGGTCGTACTCCGGCTCGTAACCCTCTTTTTCCAGATTTCGGTCCTTTAATTCATCGAAACTTTCATAGCCGAGCATTTTGATTAATGCAGGATTAGCCATAACAATTTTGCCATCCGGGGTGGTCTGATAAAGACCGATCATACTGTTATTAAATACCGCCCGGTATTTATTTATTTCATCAGCGGTGATAGAAAGAGATTCGGGGCGGTGATACGATTTCACCATGGTGGACCCTTAAATCTAAAGACTACTACACAAGCAGTTTTTTCCGAGCCAACCTGTCAAGCCTTCTCTGCCTGACACAGTATAGAGGGAAGCCATGCCCTTTTAATTTTTTCGAGTTTAATACTTTCCAACCTTCGAGCTTACGGAAATATGATGATGTGATGTACTTCCAGCAATGGCTATCAATATGAGAATGCCGTATAAAGCTCTTATAAATTCAGTATAAAAATTTTTATAAACAAATCAAGCCAAAACTGATTTTAATATCTCCGCTATCCGGACGGCAGCATTATCGAGGTCTTTTTCTTTATGAGAAGTGCTGATGAAACCGACCTCGTAGGCCGAAGGCGCCGGGTAAAGGTTGTCATCCAAAGCAGCTTCGAAAAATTTCGCATATTTTGCCGCATTATCTGCTCCAATATCTTCAGCTGCCAGAGCCGGATTCTTCTGGAGATTCAGCCAGAATATAGAGCCAATACGGGGGATATTCAAAGGCACATTTCCAAGATTAGATAGAATATTGTCTACAAATCTACCGGCTGTTTCATCCAGCTTTTTCCACGAATCATTTCGCGATAAGTATTCCAATGTTGCCAGACCGGCGGCCAATGCCAGCGGGTTGCCGGAAAGAGTCCCGGCCTGATATACCGAGCCTTCGGGCGCCAGCATACTCATGATCTCCGAGGGTCCCCCAAAAGCGCCGACGGGCAATCCTCCGCCGACAACCTTGCCGTATGTACAAAGATCGGGAGTAATTCCATAATACTCCGCGGCTCCTCCCGGTGCCACCCGGAAACCGGATATTACTTCATCAAATATCAAAAGCGAGTCGTTCTTTTTCGTAATATCACGCAGAAATTCCAGATATTCTTTCCTCTGAAGCAAAAGCCCGTTATTAGCCGGAACCGGTTCGACAATCACCGCCGCGATCTCGGAAGAATATTTGGAAAAGAGTTCCTTTACGGCATCTTCGCTGTTCAATGGCGCAATCAAAGTATGCTTGGTAAAATCTTCAGGCACTCCGGCTGTGGACGGTATGCCGAATGTTACCAGTCCTGAACCGGCCGATGCCAGCAAATAATCCGAATGTCCGTGATAACATCCTGAAAATTTTACAATTTTATCTCTTTTTGTATATCCGCGGGCCAATCTGATCGCTGACATAACTGCTTCAGTGCCCGATGACACGAATCGCAAAAGCTCAACGTGCGGGCATAATTCTTTTATCTTCTCGGCTATCTTTATTTCATTTTCATGGACAGTCCCGAAACTGGTCCCTTTTTCGGCTGTTTCTTTAACCGCTTCGACTACTTCGGGATGAGCATGCCCCAGAATGAGCGGCCCCCACGAACAGCAAAAATCAAGATATTTGTTTCCATCGACATCATAAATCCAGGCTCCCTCCCCTTTTTCGATATATATTGGACTCCCTCCGACTGCTTTAAAGGCCCTGACCGGAGAATTAACCCCCCCACTTATGGATTTTTGAGCTTTTTCGAATAATTTTCGCGATTTTTCCTGATTGGCCATGCTATTATCCTCTAATAACTTATATATTCTCAATCTATACCAATGTCCTTTAAGATATTAAAACGGAACGATCAAACAAGCCCTTTGTGACATTTTTCGCAATCAAAACCAAAATATACATGTATAACCTATTGACAATGTTAGAGCGTTCTAATATTTTGAGAGTCTATGAAATTAACTTCGAAAGAGCAGGATTATCTGGAAACAATCTATCGGCTCGCTCAGAATAGCGACTCGGTTGGCGTTTCCGATATTGCCCGCGAACGGGGAGTTACCCTTCCGACCGTAGTCTCGGCAATTTCCCGCCTTAAAGATAATGGGCTTATAACCCAGGAGCACTACGGGAAGATTTTCCTCAAGCCGGACGGTGAGAAGCTGGCCCACGAAATTTATCGAACTCATAAAACTCTGAGAGCATTTTTGGCGGAGGTTTTGAAATTATCGGCTGATAAATCGGAAAGTGAAGCCTGTCGATTGGAACATGCCGTAAGCAAAGAGACTATAAGCAGGTTAGTCGCCTTTATGGAAACATACCAGAACTGCCCGATGAAAGATCCGGACTGTCAGGATAAGTATTCGGAGGCACTTAAAAACAAATTAAGCAACTGAAGTAACAACATTATGGGCAAAACAATGACTTTAAATCAACTAGAAATCGGTCAATCGGGACGTGTAACCCATGTTAACGGCACCGGAGCTATCAGGCGACGACTGCTTGATTTGGGAATCCACACCGGTGAAGAAATAAGACTGGTGCGCCGCGCACCATTAAAAGATCCAATAGAAATATCATTAGGCAACGGCCACATTAGTATCCGCCGCAGTGAGGCGGAACTCATCGAATTGGAGTTGATATAGCTGAACAACGTGAACGATAGACGCCAGCTAAAGATAGCGCTTGCAGGTAATCCGAATTCCGGCAAGACATCAATCTTCAACTGCCTGACAGGAGCCCGGCAACGAGTAGGAAATTTCCCGGGTGTAACCGTCGAAAAAAGAGTCGGTTACCGGAAATATGGTCTTTACGATATTCAGTTTGTAGATTTACCCGGCACATATAGCCTGACCGCATATTCTCTCGATGAAAAGGTAGCCCGCGATTTTATAATCAATGAAAATCCCGACATTATAGTCAATGTTGTTGACAGCGGTAATCTCGAACGATCTCTCTATTTGACACTCCAGCTTATTGAGATGGGGGTCGATATGGTAATCGACCTGAATATGTGGGATGAAGCCCGCCTGGCCGGAATTGAAGTTGACACCGGGAGGTTATCGCAATTATTGGGAACGCCGGTTGTTAAAACTATTGCCAGTCGCGGCCAGGGAATTGACAATCTAATCGAAGCCTCGATTGCTCTAATCGAACTGGGCGGTCATCAACTTCAGAATACACCCGGTCCGCAAAGGCAGCAGCATCAGCGTCGACACGGAGCGCATCACCGCCATCCTCCGGTTTCTTACGGGCCCAAGCTCGATGACGTCGTTCTGGGCTTATCAAATGAGGTAAGTCACTGTCGGGGATGCCGCGGATGCGGCAATGCTCGATGGCTGGCTGTTAAATTACTTGAAGGTGACCCCGAAATCAGAACCCGGTGTATTCCCGATGAAACCGGAAATGCTGAGTTGAGAGAAAAACTGCAGGCATCAATAGACCATATTCGAACGACCACCAATGATGATCCGGAAATTGCCATAACCGAGGGGCGCTATGGCTATATTGCCGGAATTGTTCGGGAGGTTGTTAATAGGCCTTCGACCAAGGGCAAGGACCGGATGCGGCTTTCGAATCATATCGATAATTTCCTGACTCATAAGTATCTCGGTTATCCGGTGTTTCTTATAATAATGTGGCTTATATTTCAGGCGACTTTTCGTCTGGGGCAATACCCGATGAACTGGATCGATCTTGGTGTTGGATGGTTGCAGAATATTACAATGTCGATTCTCCCCCAGGGGATGATAACAGATTTGCTGGTCGAAGGTGTCATCGGCGGGGTCGGATCAGTTATTGTATTTCTTCCCAATATTATCATCCTGTTTTTGGGTATTTCTCTTCTTGAAGATTCGGGATACATGGCCAGAGCGGCCTTTTTGATGGATCGATTGATGCATTTCCTGGGATTGCACGGTAAATCATTTATTCCTCTATTGATGGGATTTGGTTGTTCGGTCCCGGCTATTATGTCGGCTCGGACACTTGAATCACCCAAAGATAGAATTCTAACGATTCTGCTCATACCATTTATGTCATGCAGTGCCAAATTACCGGTTTATATTTTATTTGCCGGGGCCTTTTTCGGTGCTGCCGCAGGTAATGTAATATTCGCTATTTACCTGATCGGTATCGGACTATCGATTATTGCCGCAAAACTTCTCATTAAAACCTTTTTTAGAGGTGAGTCTATCCCCTTCGTAATGGAACTTCCGCCATACAGATTTCCCACATGGAAATCAGTCGTGATACATATGTGGGACAGAACCAAAATATATCTTAAAAAAATGGGCGGGGTTATATTGGTCGCATCGATTATTCTCTGGGCATTGGGCTATTTCCCTCAAAAGACGGAATTTTCTCAGGATTACGATTCCAGAATAGAGCAGCTTCAGCAGCAGGGCACACCGGCCGCCGAGGCCGAAATAAATGAACTGCAAAACATGAAGGCCTCGGAGAAACTTCATTACACTTTGATCGGAAGACTGGGTTATGCGATTGGTCCGGTGGTTGAACCGCTCGGGTTTAACTGGCAGATGGGCGTTTCCCTATTGACAGGATTTGTCGCCAAGGAGGTTATTGTCTCATCGATGGGTGTCCTTTACAATATTGGCCATGATGTATCCAAGGAATCGGAAACGTTGATAAGCAAACTGCAAAGCCCTCAAAGCAATGTATCACCTCTCGCCGCTTTTGCTTTCATGGTATTTGTACTTTTGTATACTCCCTGTATTATGACAGTCATAACCATTCGGCATGAGATCGGATGGAAATGGATGTGGTTTTCGGTATTCTTCCAACTGGGAATTGCCTGGCTGGCAGCATTTGCAATATATCAGGGCGGCAAGTTGTTCGGCCTGTGATAAAGAACATTATCTCAATTCAATCGTATAATCAAAAAAGCCCAGAATAAATTGTGGAGAAAAAATAAATGGAATCGTTATCTCTGCCTCAATGGTATGCGATTCTTCTTGGTATTTTTGTAATCATCCACCGCCTTCCGGGAGTATTCTCACCAAAATTTTTCCGTAAAATCATCTACGGATTTTCAAAAAGAAAGCCCCTGGTAATTTTCACCGGTCTGTTATTTTCACTATTTTCTCTCTGGGGTATTGGGGCGACATTGTTTGAGTACGCTTCCCCGGGATGGCTGCTGATTGGCTTTTCACTGGTAGTGCTGCATAAGGCGCTGAAATTCCTGCTTAATCCGACACGCGCAGGCGAAAAGGAATATGTTTCCTGGCTTCAGGCCGATCAAAATGTAATAATGATCTGCGTGTTTTCGGTTTTGGCAGGATTATTCTTAATATATTTTGGCGCCGAGATGATGGGCTGATGCCGACAATCATATAATATTACCCGGCGATCAACATTTAAATTTCGATCTGACTTTCTCTACACGGAATTTGAGAACATGAATACCAACTCAATTCCTTTGAGACGCGTAACTTGTTGATTTAAAACTATTTTGATAAAATATGATGGAACTGGTTGACAAATGGTTTGTTAATAGTATATTAGAAACCTTGATCGCGGGGTAGAGCAGTCCGGTAGCTCGTCGGGCTCATAACCCGGAGGTCGGGGGTTCAAATCCCCCCCCCGCTACCAAATTTGACCTCCCGAAATTAGACGATTTCGGGAGTTTTTTAATGGATTTTTCCCTCAAAACCGGATATTCCAATAAAATTTTAGCAAAAAGGATTGACTGGAAGGTTTAGGGTATCCAATTTAAGTTTGGAGCGATAGCTGGGAATAATTTTGGCTGTCTTCTAACGAGGTGCAAGACAGATTTGACTTCTTTTAAAAGACAAATTTTCTAAAACTATGGAAAAAATTAAAGGACTTTTCAGGTTATTACGTTTTGAGCTTCCCTTCTCAGCAGGGGTATGTGTTGTTATGGGTCAATTGCTCGCGTTGGGAGAATTTGCATCAGTTTCAAAAATAACCTCTGGTTTCTTTTCAGTATTTTTTGTATCAGCCTCAATATTAGTATTAAATGACTATTTTGATGTAGATACTGATAAAATAAATGTAAAAGATAGACCTATTCCTTCAAATCAGGTTACACGGTCAGAAGCATTACTATTCACAATAATTCTTGTCACTACCGGTCTTGTTCTAAGTTATTTTATTAATACTACAGCGCTATTATGCTCAATTATTTTATTGATCATTGGATTTCTATATAACTGGAGATTTAAGAAGATTGGATTGCTTGGCAATCTTATGGTAAGTTTTTCTGTTGGGATGACTTTCATTTATGGTGGCGTTTCAGTTGGATTACCTTTTAATAAAATAGTCTGGTTTTTTGGTATAATCGCCGCGTTAATAGATTTAGGCGAAGAAATCGCTGCCGATTCTATGGATATGGAAGGAGACCTTTATATTAATTCCAGATCAATCGCAATAAAATATGGTAGAGATTCTGCTATCCGGATAAGCATTTATATTTTCCTTGTCGTTATTCTGTTGACAAGTGTTCCTTTCATACTCGGCTGGTTTTCGATCATTTATCTGATACCAATAGTAATAATGGACTTTGTGATTGCTTATTCATCATTAAAATTATTGGCCGCCCGAAATGAAGAAGGACGCCGATATATCCGCTGGATTTACCTGGGAGCGACATTAGGTTTATTGATTTTTATTTTAATGAAACTTGTTATCGTCTAAAATAGTAGGCAGTTTTTTAATTCTTTGCTGATAAGGATTGTTTAAAACTTGCCTTTTGCCTTAAGGGATTCCTTTCATAAATCAATTAACCGACAATTATTTAATTAGCCGCAGGTTCAACTACTTATTATAAAAATATAAATCCAGAATATATTGGCAAATTTTAAGGCCAATAGTCAGGCAGCATATCACAGCTTAACCTGGATTTGATAATCTAATTCATTATCCTTATCCCTATTAAAAAACCAATATCACGCTCCGTTTGGATACCATTCTGTTCCTGCCAGATCGGGAACTGAACAAGATTTTCAAATATTAACGATCCGTAAGTTACTTTAAGACCGGGCGACAAAAGCAGAATTGATTCCCCGCTGTTTGGAAGCTTAACGCCATCATTTTCAGCAGATTGGATATCCATAAATGACGTTTCCAGAACCGGCGTAAACATCAGGTTTGCACTGCTGCCAAGACCCATTCGATAGGCGAAGGCTGTCTGAATTGAAAATTCATCTCCCGGCACCAGATCACCACCGCCGCTTAAGGCCATGCCATTGACTATATATTTGAAATTCAAATCGGCCGCCAATGATTTTAAACGAGCAGAAAGCAATGTCCCTAAATGCAAATCATAGCTATTCGAAGTAAATCCGTCATTTCCGGTTGGTAATTCCAGTCCCAGTGTAGGGGCAATCCCGACAACATAATCTGCCGTATTCTGCCTGAATAATCTATATTTGCTCATTATCAAAAGATCGCCAAAGCCATCACTGTTTATCCCCGCCATATCCCTCTGCATATACACTTGGCGCACTATCAGAGTCAAATCCGGACGAAGTCCGTAAGCCACTACGACTGGAAACATATATGAAGTCATCTTCATCTGGTCCATGGTCGGGTGATTATCCCGATGCATATATCTTACTTGTGATCTAAACATCAGCCGCTTATAGGCCGGAGTTAAACCGGCGTCAATACTTATTCCCTCAGAATTCGCTTTTTCATATGAAAGTACATTAAATCCCATGATTATCAGAATGGAAATTGATATTGCTTTAAGTAAATTTACCAGTTTCATTTTTATTCTATCCTTTCGCCCGGAGTAAAATTCGCCTGTTTAATAGCATTTTGGATTGATTCATCTGATACGTCTGTTTCAACAGACACAATTACCTTAAGGGACTGCTGCTCCCAGTTAGCCTTGGATGCTATCACTCCGGGGATTTCATCGACCAGATTTTCCAATCCGCCGTGGCATCCCGGGCAATCCATACCGAAAACTTCGTAAACTCTTAATTCGGTATTTTCTGTCATCAGGGTGTCGAAGTTGTTGCGGCTTGAACCGCACCCCGCTGCAGTGATAATAATTAATGCAACCACTGCAATAGCTGCAATTTTATTAATGCAATTCATGTTCGCTCTCCAATTTAAATGAACTTTTTAATGAAAAGTAATGCAGATATAAAGCTAATTGATACCTGCCATAAAAATTTAAATCGGAAAGGCCATTAACAACGAAGTTGGACAGTTAGCAGCAATTCAGGACTATGGAATTTTCGGGATAAATCAAAATTAGTAATACTTGATGCAGGGATATTGAACGATGTTATATTCTTGTCAAATTGGATCGTTGCATTATATAATGGGCTCAGGATTTGATCGTAATCTGTTTCACGGATAATCCGGGATAAAAGCGAATTGTCTGTTCCAAGGTCATAGCATAATTCGCAGCTATCCTGCCTGTTGACTTCAGGATCAAAATTTTCAAAGATTTCTCTCTCATTTTTGTCACAGCAGGAATCACACTCGGCCTTCATATCGACCACCCCATTAGTATTCAAACATAGAACATTCGAATATCCGAGAGCCGAAATCTCCATTAAAAGAAACAAGCAGAGCAAGAGGGCACTAATTTTCTTAAGAGACGACGCCATATTTTTTGGTTAGTTTGCTGCAGCCAAGCTGCAAATTCCCTACTTCAAAGACTTTATTTATTAAGTATATACGAACCAATTTCGCGATTGAAATAAAAGAAATTAATAAAATTTAAATTCGACTGCTATTCTCCATGATCAGATTATTTTCCGGGTATAGCCAATCTTAAAATATCATGAATTGACCGATATATACTTCATTTTTATTCATGCCCAATATTAATGACTACATTCCCACTTTTATGCCCGTTGTCCACATATTTGTGTGCGTCAACTATATCCTCCATTGGAAACCGCTTATCTATGACCGGTTTTATTCGCCCGGCTTCAATGAGCTCTTTAAGAAATTTCAGGTCGTTATTCTTATCATTTGGTGATCTTAGTCCCGTAAAGGCAATTACGGCCTTTTTAGTTCCAAATTTTGAAGTCCACATCATTTGCCTTAAGATCGTTATCGTGAGGACGGTAGTAAGATATATTCCATTTTGTTTCAAGGAATTTTTGGCCAGTGAAAATGAACTTTTGCCGGCCGAATCAAAGATGATGTCGTAAGTTTCGCCACTTTTGGTAAAATCTTCTTTAGTGTAGTCAATTACATTATCTGATCCGAGCGATCTCACCAATTCCACATTCCTGGAGCTGCATACACCGGTCACCTCCGCCCCGAAATATTTGGCCAGCTGCACCGCAAATGACCCGACTGCCCCGGATGCCCCATTAATAAGGACCTTTTGTCCATTTTGTATTTTCCCGTTATCCCGAAGAAATGGTAGCGCTGCCAATCCTCCATACGGAATGGCGGCAGCCTCCTCGAAACTCATATTATCCGGAATAAGTGCCAGCGGAGAATTTTCAGATAAACATAAATACTCGGCATGGGCCCCGAAGACATCGCCGCTGTCACCAAAAACCCGATCCCCTACTTTAAAACGTCCGACATTCCTGCCCGCCGCCTTAATTTCTCCGGCAAGATCTGTTCCCGGTATTTTCTTCCTGGGTTTTAGCAGCCCGGTCGCGAGCCTCGGAAATAAAGAACCCCCCTTTCTAAAAATACTATCTACTGTAGAGACAGTCGATGCCCGGATTTCAATAAGTATCTCATTATCTCCGGGAATCGGTGGTGCTGATTCCTTTATCTCAAGGACTTCAGGCTGACCATATTTTTTGTATTCAATCGCTTTTATAAGATTCTCCTAACTTGCAAGAGATAGTAATTTTACGTGGATTTCTGCCGGAATTTAAGTCGTAAATTCAATAAATGCACAAAAAACACTATTTTCTAAGGTCAATTTTAAATATCCTGTTAACATATTAGATAAATAGAGTTAAATAATATCTGCTTTATCATCTTTAATCCACGCTCGCTATTTTTCAAAAAACCCAACACAGATTACTTGCCATTATCAAAAAATACTGTATTTTAGATATCTTGAATTAAAAGTTAATAATCCCTCGGGACGAACCAACATGTCTCGAAAGGAAATAGAATTAAGGAAGGACAAAACATCATGCTGGAATTGAAAAAAGGTGACGACATTCTGGCGATCGTCGGCGGAATCAAAAACAAAGAGGAGGCTGAGGATCTTTTTGCGAAAACACTAACTAAGGAAAACCTCGATAAACTATCCAAGATAAAAAATGAAGAGGCTCTCCTCAAAATCGCCAACGCCATTGCCATGTGCAAACCCAAAGATGTTTTTATCCACACCGGGTCCGATGCCGACAAAGAATGGGTGCGGAAATATTCGATCGAAAAAGGCGAGGAAAAACCGCTGGCAATGAAAGATCACACAATTCATTACGATCTGCCGCAGGACCAGGGACGTTTGGTCAACCAGACTTATTACATCATTAACGAGGGTGAAAAGCTCAGCCCCCTGGCCAAAAAGATCGAGCGTAAAGACGCGATGGACTATGTCAAAGAATTTATGCCGGGAATCATGTCAGATAAGATTATGATGATCGGTTTCTTCAGCCGCGGTCCGGTAGGAGCTGTCGGGACAATTCCAGCACTTGAAATTTCCTCATCGACATATGTCCTTCATTCGGGCGACCTGCTTTATCGTCATTGCTATGAGCATTTCGACGCTGAGGTCGAAAGAAGAGGCTTTTTCTTCACCAACGTTCATTCCGAGGGACCTAACAGACCTGAAGATATACCGAATGCAAGAATCTTTATGGACAGAAGCTGGCTGACTACATTCTCTACATTCTGCACTTATGCAGGCAATACGCTGCTTCTCAAGAAGGGTAACCATCGCTTTGCCGTCGATTACTGCACCTATTACAGGCACGGCGAAGAGCTTTCGGAACATATGTTTATAACCGGTATGAATGCTCCGGGTAGGGTAACCTATTTTGCCGGTGCTGCTCCTTCCGGTTGCGGGAAAACCACAAGCGCTATGGCCGGGACCGACTTTATCGGCGACGATCTCGCCCAGATCTGGATCGATGATGATGGTATCTGCCGTGCCGTAAATCCCGAGCAGGGTATTTTCGGTATTGTTGCCGACGTTAACCGGGAAGGCGATCCGCATCTGATGAAGGTTCTTCGTGAAGAAGGTAGTGAAATCATCTGGTCGAACGTCCTGATCGACGAGAATCTCAAACCGCACTGGACCGGTAATGGTGAAGAACATCCTGACAAGGGAACAAACTTCCAGGGTGAATGGCATAAAGGCAAAAAAGACGCTAACGGAAAAGAAATTCCGATTTCTCATCCCAATTCTCGATGTACTCTTCGTTGCGATCAAATCGCCACCTACAATAAAGAGGTTGGTGAAAGTCCCGCTGGAGCCCCACTGAAGGTCTTTACATATTCGGGTCGCGATGCCGATACCATGCCGCCCATCTGGGTTTCCAAGGATAGCGACAGTGGTGTCGTTATCGGCGCTTCGATCGTTTCGCAGGCAACCGCAACCGAAGTCGGTGCTACCGGTGTCAGACGTCAGCCCTGGGCCAATGCTCCTTTCATTCCCGGTTCTCTCGCCGATTATATGGACGCTCAGTTTAAATTCTTCGGCAATGCGAGATTCTCTGAAGAAGGACGTCCGGTCATCGCCGGATTGAACTACTTCCTGACCCATGAAGAACGCGGCGGTCCGGGCAAAGGCCTACTCGGCGAAAAGAAAGATGTCCCGGTGTGGCTAAGCTGGCTCGACCGATTCGCTCATAAAGAAGTAGAGGCGATTGAGACGCCAATCGGCTTTATTCCCAAATATGAAGATCTTAAAAAGCTCTTTAAGGATGTTATCAAAAAAGACTATCCTGAAGATCTCTACACCATGCAATTCTCGCTTTACATTGATAATATTATTAAGAGGATAGATCTGCAGGATAAAGCCTTCCGTGAGGAAGATAATATCCCGTTCAGATTCTTTGAAATCCTAAAAGAGCAGAAGACTGCTCTCGAGCAGCTTAAAAAGAAACACGGCTCGGTCGCTAAGCCGCAGGATTTATAATATCCTTTGGCAATAGACAATTAAGGCGCTGCCATATGGCTGCGCCTTTTTTATTTGGCGGTGATTCATTGTTTTACCTTGAATTTCCCAGACTTATCTTTTAATATAGTCAATGAATCCCTCCAGGGGATTTATAAGGGATGCAGGGACGCATTTAAGATTAATGAATATAAGGATTCGACTCTTTCGAAAATACATCTTTTGAAGGAGCATCATATGGCGAAAATATGCCCCTCTTGCAATAGCAAAGTTGGCTTTTTTCAGGGGCTTTTTAAATGCCCAAAATGTGGAAGTGTATGTTGTACTAACTGCCTTCGAAAGGGGATTATAGCCAAATGTCCGGCGTGTGGCGAACACATCCGCAAGCGCAATAAAGTATAAAAACTTCAGGATGATCAGTATCCACCTGAAATTAAAACGACCGGCGAGTAATTGGATTTCTATGGCTATTATCTAAAAAAATTGTATGATTACAAGTCATTTAAAAAGCGGTATAAGCTATATTACCCTGGAAGGCACAGGAGCAAAAGGCAGTGTTTTAATATTTCTTCCGGGAGTTGGCGCCTGCAAAAAAAATTATATATATCACCTGGAATCTTTTAGGCCTTACTACTCTAAAATTTATTCAATTGACCTGCCGGAACAGGGCTCCAAGGGGGAATGGAAAATTGGGACCATGGTTGATAACCTCGCAAAATTTATTAGAATTATTGATTCCGATTCCATAAACAAAATCGACCTTGCCGGTCATAGTGGCGGTGCACTTGCAATTTTGTCATTTATTTTTAATTATAACAGCAAAGTTGAAATGGGGCTTTTGAAAAACCTAAACAATATCAATAATTCAGATCATGGCTCTTTGATTAAGGACTTGTTATATGATTCGAATTTTGCAAAAAAGACGCCTGAATCCATAAAAGTAGATAAATTGTTCCTTTATGCTCCCCCTGATAACTTTAATATTGTGCTGCCAAGAAAATTGGCAAAAGCCCTTAACAATATGAAAGAAAGCCACTTAGCATTACTTCTGAACACATTTATTAACAGGCCGCTACTCTATATGTCCTATCTCAAAAGAAGTAAATATTTTAAATTCAAAATTAGCGACTCCAAAAAGCCGCAGTTTTTCTGCCTGATAGTCCAGGATCATACTTCCATTCTTGACTATATTGAAAGCGCTCTGAATTTATTCGAAGTTATCAAGATCATAAAAAATGATTCCAGATACAGAATGGATGAAATATTAAAGGGAAATAATATTTTGATTCAATATGGAAGTCTCGATTGGATATTAAAGCCGTTTTTCACACGAGCCAAGTCTCTGGAAGAAACCTATAAATTTTCGAGCGATGTAAAAACAGTCCGGCACAAGAATCTCGGTCATTTTCTAAACAAAAAAATGGGACCTGATATAAATCTTAATGCCCAGATGCTGACAAATAAAAATGTTATATATCAGTCAATTGAACATTTGAGGCAATAATGTCAACTAATACCAAAGAATGCCAATTTTGCTGTAGCCAGATACCTGAAAAAGCCACGAAATGCAAATACTGCATGGAATGGCAGGAAGAAGAAAACAACAACATTTCTGAATCTTCTTCAAGGAATGATCTCTATATATCTGACAGCCAAAAGGTATTAAGAAAGCCCTTCCAGCTGAAAATTATTGAAAACATTCCATTCCATTATGTGGTAAGTGTTTTTATAATTTGTGTTCTACTTTTTGGTGTAGTTCAGTTTTTCTGGTACAGGCTGGATGAAAATAAAATATATTTGTTGTCTTTTCTGACTTTTGCTGTTCAAATGATGATATCATGGGCAGGTTTGATATGGATTTATAAGATCATAAATAATAATTATGCTTCATATATCCAAATATCGCCGGAAAGCAAAGAAAATGCCTCCAATATGTATATCAAGCATAACAACAGAATTTTCAATAATACAAACAGCATATTAGTCGGAATTGTCGTCGGCGCTGTTGCTTCGGCTGGTGATTACATGGTAGGAACACCATTTGTAACTTTTCAGGCAAAAATGGTTTTTGCAGTTTTCGAGTTCATCAATATGTTTTTCGCTGGAGCCGCGATTTACAGCATGCTGATGTATGCGCTTTTCGTACACAAAATAAGCGAAGAAGTAAATGAAAGCTCTTTGCGCCTGGATTGCAGCGATAGTATCTCCCGGATAGGGAAAATACACCTTAAGACAAGTATTTTGGCGATTGTCCCTCTGTTTTTAGGTGTTATCGCGAAACTATTTGGCAATTGGAGCTGGGAGTTGATGATCATATTATGGTACGGTTCATTTGCCCTGGCGATTGTGGTCTATATTTATTGGCCGATGTTAAACATCCATAGAATAATGAAAAAGGACTTGGAGCGTCAAACGACATTGATTCAGAAAAAATTACAGGAGACTCTAATAGATATTAATACAAGCCAAAGTGTACGTAGTGTTGTCAGGTTGAACGAACTCAGAGAGCTTGAAAAATCTATTATGAACGAGCCAACATGGCCTTTCGACCCGAAAAGCATCTCGGCGGCCTTCTTTGCGATTGTCTTTCCAATTTTATTGATGATTATCGATAAAATATGGTCTTTCTAAAAAGAGCTATTTCGCCTAAATCAGTATAACGAGATTCTTCCCGCCTGCAAAAATTAATCATAAAGCCTCAGTCCCAATTTAATAATGACAATTCAAAAAATCATCTTGGGATTATCTGCCACTTTATAATCTTCTAGTACTATTAAAATCTAAACAACCAGAACTGAATAAATTTAAAAATTCCAGACCAGATCAATATATGGAAGCCAACTTGTGTCATCCTCATCAGATTCGTCGCTGAAGGCATAGGCGATCCCCAGGTCAACCGCAATTTCCTGACCGAAAAGCCTTATACCGCCCAAAAATAAAACACCATTATCTTCATCTCCCGGTATAAACCAGCTTTCTCCGACCAGAGAAACCCTGCGGGCAAAACGATACTCGCCCCCCAGCATTGCCGCCGGTTTATCCGCAATTTCATCTTCATTCCAGGCTACAGCCAGGCCGCCTGTCAGGCTTCTATCATCCGAACCGACTGTAAAATTGCCCATCCCGAGAAAGAATGTTTCATCCCATAGATTAAAAATAATAGTACTAATCCCAATATCGAAATTCTCTGACGCCGAGAAAGAATATTTGGGAATAAGATAGAATAACTGGTTGTCAGCACCCGGGATTATGGAAACGCCGCCCGATATCATAAAATTATCTGTAAAAGCATAGGCTATTCCGGGGAAAAATATCCAGAGGTCGAAGAAATATCCACTTCCGGCCTCAAGTGACCGTGCAGTAGGCCCCAGGAGCAGTCTTGTTCGGTTCGGATTAGGAAACCAGTATTTGCCGCCCTTCATCGATGATTCACTAACCTCTTCGATTTTCTCTATCTTCGAGATCTCAACCGTAAGTTCACCCATATCGGTCATAAACTGTATATTTTCTTCTCCCACCTCGGTAATTCTTCCCATGAGAGTCGAACCGTCACTGAGTGTAAGAATTTGTATTACACTTGAATCGGGTACTACCAAATCCTTTGAAATATCCTTGGCATCCACCGATGCCGCCAACAGCAGACAAGAAAATACTGTCAGCATCAAAGCTGCCTTCGATAAGCTACGCATACAAGGCCTTTCTTGTTAAATTTTCGCCTTAATTTCAGGCACTGCACAACATGGTTCTTGTATATTTGTTAGAACTACTCTATATAGACAATCCACCTGATTCATAGTATGGCACTTTTAAAAATTTGGGGAAATGTACCTTACTAACGCGCGCCCTTTCCAATTTATAACTCTTTTTAATATATAGAGTTGCCCTCACTGAAAGATGCCTTTCCAAAATAAGGAAAATATTTTAGCTAGTCAATACTTAAAACGTATGTCCTTATAATCCCATAGTAATACCACATCTGGCGGGTAATATCGATTAAATATAATATGTAATTTATAAATTCAATATAATGATAAAGACCTATAGTTCCAATTCCATACCGTCATATCCTGCTTCGACCCGGACATTATATTTCCGAGCTATTTCCCTTAACCGGCGGCGCGCCTTTTTGCTATCTTTATAAAACCAGGATCCATAGTGTATCAGAACAATTCTCCGGCAAAACTCCGAAAAATATTTTACGAGCCGCGGTATTCCGGCATGGCCGTATATCTTCCCTGACTCCTTATGCCTTTGAATCATTCCGCTCTCGCGTATAAAACTCGCCTCGGTTATAACAAGATCAAGATCCTTAAAATACCTATTATACCACCTTTTTATCCAGACCATATCGCCGGTATAAAGCAATTTTTTGCTCCCTCGTGATACCAGATAAGCCTGAGATTCTACCTTTTGACTGTGTATAGTTGGAATCGGTCGGATATCATAGCCATCAATTTTTCTTTTGGAGTCATATTTTAATATTTTTATACCATCATTCCGGTAAGATTCAGGGGCATACATGGAAATATCAATATCGGCCTGTTCCGAACGCCGAATAAAGAAGGCATGATCCGGATGAAGATGCGTAAAAAATATCATTTTAGGTCCATACTCAAGAAACTCCCTCTCCCCCAGATCGAGCATCAATTCATCATTAATCAATACCCCGGAATGTCTTGAATGATAGGGTGCGGACGCTTCTATTTCGCCGCGAGTGCCGAGTATTTTTATTTTCATTTTGTCTTTAATCTTTTTCTTCCTCGGATAGGACCTCTTTTTCTAATAGCCCATCAAGGTCATCGCGCCGACTTTCAATAGAATAACCGTGCCGCATCATATCCGACCATGGATCATCTTTTTGTCCTAATCGTTTTGGAATATTTTCAATTGTCCAGTCGCGCGGTGTGACTCCTCTTTTTAATTCACTCCATTCAACGGGGGTCGCCACAGGCGCCTGCGGTTTCGCCCTTACGCCATAAGGAGATACGGCCGTAGCACCGTATGAATTTCTCATCGTGTCGAGGAAAATTCGACCTTTCCTTTTATTCTTGCGATTTTCAAGAGTGTATTTTTCTTCGTTACGACGAACCAGTACACGCGCAATATCGGTGGCAAATTCGCGAACTTCGTCAAAGTCAGCTTTCCGTTTCAAGGGGACAACGATATGATATCCTTTGGAACCGGTTGTCTGCACCCACGCCTGCATATCCAATTCTTCGATTACACCCTTGATATCAAAAGCCGCTTTTCTCACCGCTTCATAATCTTCGGTTCCTTCCGGTGGATCCAAATCATATATCATTTTATCCGGGAGTTCCAAATTATCTATTCGAGAAAGATACAAATGCGGCGTCAGCATTGCCTGGTTAGCCAGATAAACAAGAGTCGCCACACTATCAATAACAGGGGCAACGAAACTTCCACCCTCCCTCTTGGGGAACTTTACCGTTTTTATCCAATCGGGGAAATAGTCAAGCGCATTTCTGTTATAAAAGCCGTCACCCTTTATACCGTCGGGGAAACGATGCATACTCACACCGTAGTTTTTCATGTGAGGTATAATCGTATCCGCGATATCATGATAATAATCAATTAAATCGCCTTTGGTCAGCCCGCTATCTGGGAAGAATACCTTTTCCCGGTTGGATATATCTATATTATATTTTCCAATTTTCATTTTTCAGGAATTTATCACTCCGAACCATGCTCCTTTATATCTTCCATGGAACGCCCCGTCTTTACTGAATCAGGTTCGGATGAAACCGGATTGCGGCGCGCATCCGCTTCGTCATCATTTATCTTGATTAAAAGCCACCTATTATCCTTGCCTTTTCCGGTCTTGATAAGGGCATAACCTCCCTTTAGTTTTTCACCTTTGAGCCTGATAGTCACATGTCCGTCTTCGACCTGCTCGGAGACCGACTTTGGCTCATCTTCGCCCTCATTGGCTTCCTTGATATTTTCATAACTGCCTCTATCCCACACCATGACCGTACCGCCACCATATTCACCCTCGGGGATAACACCTTCGAAATCGGCGTAATCCAGCGGATGATCCTCGGTAGGCATGGCTAGACGTTTGTCCTTGGGGTTGGTTGACGGGCCTTTAGGGACAGCCCACGACTTCAGCACGCCGTCGACCTCAATGCGGAAATCATAATGCAGATTCGAAGCATCGTGTTTCTGGATTATAAAAATAGGCCGTTCTTTAGCCCAGTCGAATTCAATCTTCTTCCCGCTCGGCTCCGGTGTTTTACGTAAATCCCGCTTCTTTTTGTATTTCGAAAGTTTTTTATCGGCGTCGGACATTGTTTAAACTCCTCCGGACTGAGATTCTAGGATGGTAGTTCATGTCGGGTTTATCTAGAAACTGACAAACCGGTCGCCCGGACCAGTCCTATCAGGAAGCCTTCTCTTCTATCTTCTTAATCTTACCCATATTATCTATAAAGTCAAGGATGCTTTTATAATGCAAATTAATCAACATATTTATTATTTCTATCTTTTTTAAAAATTCGAAGAAGAAAAATTGAACCAATCCGTCAATTATCTGTTTCATTTTCTAAAATTTTTAAATATATATTTGATATATGGAAAAGATTACAAATCCACATAGTAGACCTATTGTAAAACTGACCCGACCATTCCGCAAATTTATTCATATTGAATCTTCGGGCGGTATAGTCCTCGCCATATGTACAGTTTTTGCCCTGGTGATTGCCAACATCGGATACATCGATCCATATAACAAATTCTGGAACTACACCTTTTCGATTTCGATCGGCTCTTTCTCGTTATCATATCCTTTATGGTACTGGGTCAATGACGGCCTGATGACCATCTTCTTTTTTGTTATCGGTCTTGAAATAAAACGGGAACTGGTCATCGGCGAACTTCGCGAGCCGCGCAAAGTAATCTTGCCGGTAATTGCCGCATTTGCCGGGGCAATAGTTCCCGCCCTTATCTTTTTTATGATTCAAAGCGGCAAACCGGGTGATACCGGCTGGGGAATACCGATGGCAACCGATATTGCATTCGTGGTCGGAGCGATGAGTATTCTCGGCACCAAAGTCCCCCGCGGGCTGAAAGTCTTCCTTTTATCTCTGGCGATTATCGATGATATCATCGCCGTCCTTGTCATTGCCATATTCTATACCGGAAATATTAAAATGATGGCAATCCTGCTCGCTGTCCTGGGACTTGGTGTGATGTTTGGTATGAGAAGACTCGGGATCAGAAATGTCTGGATTTACGCAATAGTCGGAGCCGGTGTATGGCTGGCAACACTCAAATCAGGAATCCACCCGACTATTGCCGGTGTGGCTATGGGGCTTATGGCACCTGTCGGAGCTTTTATTTCCAAAGATGAGTTGACCTCCTATCTTAATGAAGTCGCCGATAATGTGCGCGGCAAAAAAACAACAGATAATGAATATCAGGATATATTGGAAAAATCGCAATTTGTATCAAAAGAAGCTATCCCGCCTTTAGAGAGAATAGAAACGGCACTGCACCCCTGGGTTGCCTTTTTCATTATGCCGGTATTTGCGCTTGCCAACGCCGCGGTTGTAATAGATTTAGCACAGATTAAAGACTCTTTATTTTACGCTATCGCAATGGGTCTTATAATAGGCAAACCGCTGGGAATTTTTGTTTCTGCATATATACTGGTTAAATTGAAAATAGCCCAACTCCCCAACAAAGTTACCTGGCCGATGATACTCGGTGCCGGATCACTGGCCGGAATCGGTTTTACCATGTCACTGTTTATTGCTTCATTGAATCTCGAAGGCGAGGTCCTGAACACCGCCAAGACCGGAATCATACTGGCATCATTCCTGAATATCTTATTGGGGATGGCGATATTGTCATTCGCTGGAAATAAAAATACTTCGTCTAATCAAGTACCCTCTTAACCCTATACTTGCCAGCCAACGTCTTCGAACTTTCTCTTCTTTCCAGACGTCGTTCGTATCTCGCCATGGCTCCCTCGTGAAGTTCTTTCTCGAATGGTGTTTCCGGAATAACTGGCGGTACCTCCCGGGTTTTCCCGCTTTCATCGATCGCCACAAATGTTAGAAATGACGAAGCGCACACCCGCCTTTGGCCGGTTTTCAGATTCTCGCTTATCACACTTACATAAACCTCCATTGAGGTTTTATGAGTCCAGGTCACGAATGATTCCATACAGATCATATCCCCGACATGAATCGGATATAAAAAGTCAACCGAGTCTGTCGAGGCGGTAACAACCTGCTGGCGGGCGTGACGATAGGCTGAAATCGATGAAATATCATCGATATAATTCATAACGCTTCCACCGAACATCGTCCCCAGCGTATTTGAATCCTGCGGCAAAACCAGCATGGCTTTGACCGTTTTAGATTGAGACACTCTTTTCGGTTCCATACAGGCTCCCTAATATATTTTGAAACTACTTATCAATTATTTTTACGCTGCAATTCCCGCACTCTGGAAATGCTTTTTTTATTGTTTTCAAAGCCGTCGCTTTCCATTACGAGAAGAGCATCGGGCGAATATTTATTTATCGAAACAAAGTAACTTTCCCAATCCTCTTTGCCGTCTCTGACAGGATTATGATCGTCATATTCTCCATAATTATCATGAAGATGGCAGTGCGCCAAATTCGATCCCAGGGTTTCAATCCACTCACTCGAATTTTTATCGGAGAATATTAGGCCGTGCCCATTGTCGAATGTCGCTTTGAAATTGGGATGATCGACAAATTCAATCAACTCGGCATGTAAGTCAGGATTCGGCTCCCAGAGATTTTCCATGCTTATTATTATATTATTTCGGGCGGCTTTATCGGCAAGAGGTGTCCAGAATTCTTTACTCTTTTCAATGAAAATTTTTCTGTACCTTTTATCTGGAATAAAGGCATTGTAATTGGTGTGAGCTATATAATAAGAAGCACCTATTTGTATGGCGACCTCGAGGGCTTTTGTATGTCTCTTTTTCGCGACAGCCACAATTTCAGGATCACGGCTGTAGACAACCAGCTCAAAAAAGGGCCCATGAAGTACCACCGGGCTTATCCCTTCTACCGCTTTTATATGCCGCTCTATTCTCTCCGATTGATCACCATCGAGATTCAAAGGAAAGGCAAAATCCGTTACCTCAATGCCGATTTTTTCTGATTTGCACCACGCCGACGAATTTTCAAGATCGTCGCCAACCGTATTAATCGCCAGTCGATTCATAAACCACCCCTGCCAATATTTAAAGAAACTCAAGAGTAAATAAAATAATTCACCCCGATACAAATATCAATATAATTGGTAACTATAGAAAAAGGAGAATATGCTAATCAACTGACAGGCACTCAAATATCTGGGCGCTTGAGCCGTCGCCGAATTGAATAACCTGTTCCATCACTGCCCGTATACTATCGGGTGTAATGATTTTCGGGTCATAGACAAAAGTCGCTTTATGGTCACTTGCGACTGTTTCTATTGAAATAATTCCCGGAACATTTTCATAAAGAGAACTGAAAAATGTCGCAGTGCCTTTACATTTTAGTCCTTCTACTATAAACACCGCACTGGCGCCGGTCTTCTGCTGAAAAACAACCGAAGTTGACGGCTGGGTGAAAGCTGTTCTTAAAAAATAGCCGCCGAATATGGCCGAGAATACGAGTATCGGTAATATGATTTTAGGTAAGCGCATTATCAATCCTATATTTTGGCCCGTAGTTGAAGAACATCCTTTTCCGGGCAGGCGTCAACACACTCGAGACAATTGGTACAGTCCCGGTCTTTGACTTCTAACCGGCTGTCGACCGGAATATCATGCAGACAGGCCGCCGAACATTCGCCGCATTCTGTACATGCGGATTCATCTCGTGATATTTTCGCAACTCCCGTGCGGCTGAATGGATCAAATACGGCTCCCAGCGGGCATAAATACCGGCAGAAAAACATCGGTATCAATAGAGCCCCCAAAGCTGTAAGGCCCAATGCAATAACCGAAATCATTCCCAGCGACCCGTGCCCGAAACCAGAAAAAATCAGGTAAAATGGATCATATCCCCTCAAGACCAGCTCCCCGGCGCGATATGTAAAAAAGAGGAATCCCACAAGCACGGCATAACGCGTTATCTTAAGATATATATTCCATTTGCTGCTGATTCGAGGTCTTTTCTTCCAGACCTTTCCTCCGAAACGTCCCAGTAGCTCACCGAAGAAACCAATCGGGCAGGCCCAGCCGCAAAAAGATTTTTTTGATAACACGACCAACCCGATAAGAGCCAGGAAAAGTGATAAATTTAGCGGACCAAGAGCACATGAAAATTCACCTTCGGTAATTAATCCCCAAAGACTTTCGGCTCCTCCAAACGGACACCACGCTTCAAAAGAGCGTGAGCCAAAACCAAGAGCTAAATATAGAACCATTCCGGTAACTATGAGAAAGCTGGCGTAACGCAAGTATCTGGTGCGAATTGTCATATCTTATGCTGTCTTATTTCTATTCTATAGAAGATAATATAAGTATTATATCATAGAATTCAAGTAAATCAATAACTCAATATGCATTCCTGCATATAAAAGCCCCCTTCACAGTAAAGTCTTAAGATTATTAGAGCTTTAAAACTTCATTGGAAATGATAAAGTTATGGATATTATAAACTTATTGGAACATCAATATCTAACCCTTGTTAATAATAGGTAAATGATTATCCACCAACTTGGTTATTAACTTCTCGATTTTTATTTTGCAGGGATGCCGCATATTTTGTTAAATGGAATTATTAATTATTATCCCTGGAAATTTTAATACTTAAAAGAGGTTGAGCTTGCAAAAAGATAACAGACGTGTAGTAATTGAAAATGTATCTCCCGGCATTGATGACGGCAGGTTTCCGGCAAAAGCAGTTATAAATAGAGAAGTTACAGTAGAAGCAGATATTTTTACCGATGGCCACGATCATGTCGGGGCACAGCTCCTTTATCGACATCAATCTGAAAAAGAATGGCAAATTAAACCGATGTCCCGTCTGTTCCAGGACCGCTTTCAGGGGACATTTGATATAGAGCGGACAGGGCAATATTTGTTTACGGTCGAAGGATGGATTGATCATTTTAAAACCTGGCAGGTCGACCTTGAAAAAAGAGTAAAGGCCGGTCAGGATATTGAGGTTGAACTGCAAATCGGCGCCGAAATGGTCGAAAAGGCTCTAACCAATGCCAAAGGGAGTGATTCTAATCTTTTAAAAGACGTCCTGAAGCGATTGAAAAATCCGGAAGATACCAAAGCGGCTACCGTCTATGCTCTTGGTTCGGAATTGGCCGCGCTAATGTATAAATATTCCCCCCGTAAATCAATTACATCTTACGACCGAAAACTTGCCGTCGATGTTGAACCTGCTATAACGCAATTCAGTTCCTGGTATGAATTTTTTCCGAGATCGTACTGCTCTGAAACCGGCGAGCATGGCAATTTCAGAAATTGCCAGCCCAAACTGGAAGAAATCGCCAAAATGGGGTTCAACATTGTCTATCTTCCTCCCATACATCCAATCGGCGAAACAAAACGTAAAGGGAAGAATAACCGTACAACCGCTGATCCGGGGGATCCGGGCAGTCCCTGGGCAATCGGATCAAAAGACGGCGGCCATAAAGCGATCCATCCCGATCTTGGTACAATCGACGATTTCAAAAAAATGTTAAAGAAGGCCAGGGGGCGCGGTCTCGAGGTAGCTCTTGATCTGGCTTTTCAATGCTCCCCCGACCATCCTTATATCAAAGAACATCCGGAATGGTTTAAATGGCGTCCTGACGGTACAATCCAGTTCGCCGAAAATCCCCCAAAAAAGTACGAAGATATCGTGCCGATAAATTTCGAAACCGATGATTGGCAGGCTCTCTGGGCAGAACTCAAATCGGTTGTCGATTTCTGGATCGATGCCGGCGTTCGCGTCTTTCGGGTCGATAATCCGCATACCAAACCTTTCGGATTCTGGGAATGGCTGATAAAAGAAATAAGGGCCGAACACAGCGATGTTATTTTCCTGTCTGAAGCCTTCACCCGTCCCAGTGTTAAATACCGCCTGGCCAAAATCGGATTCAACCAATCATACACCTATTTTGCATGGCGCAATACAAAACAGGAAATAACCCAGTACATGAATGAACTGACCAAAACATCGATTCGTGATTTCTTCCGGCCCAATTTCTGGCCCAATACGCCTGATATTCTACCGGAATTTTTGCAATTCGGCGGACGTCCCGCGTTTCTACTGAGATTAGTCCTGGCGGCAACACTTTCATCGAATTATGGTGTGTATGGTCCCGCCTTTGAGCTGTGTGTAAATGAAGCGGTTCCCGGTACGGAAGAATATAAAAACTCCGAAAAATATGAAATCAAAGACTGGGAACTGGGTAAAGCCGAAAATTTCCGCCGGTTCATGACCGATCTAAATCAGATCCGCCGCGAAAATCCGGCCCTGCAGGAAACAGGTAATGTAACTTTCCATGAAATCGGCAATGACAATCTTCTTTTCTATGTTAAAAAGACCAGGGACCTATCAAATGTCCTTTTCATCGTAGTTAATCTCGATCCCTTTCATACCCAGTCCGGAATTGCGAGAGTCCCTTTAAAAGAACTTGGATTAAAGCCTGACAAGACATTCATGGCTTTCGATTTGATAAGCGATGACAAGTACATCTGGCGGGGTGAAGAAAACTATGTTGAACTCAATCCGCGAATAACTCCAATCCATATTTTCCGTATTCATGCTCAGATGAGGCGTGAATCAGATTTCGATTATTACTTATAGGTTTATTTATGGCTCGCAAAACTGTTAAGACAAAAGATTATCCTCTTTGGTATAAAGACGCTGTTATATATGAAGTCCATATAAAAGCATTCAGTGACAGTAACGGTGATGGTATAGGTGATTTCAAGGGGCTTATTTCAAAGCTGGACTATCTTGAAAACCTCGGAATAACCGCTATCTGGCTCCTCCCCTTCTATCCGTCGCCATTGCGCGATGACGGTTACGATATCGCGGACTATTACAATGTCCATCCACTGTATGGAACACTTCCGCACTTTAAGGAATTTCTGGATAAAGCGCACAATCGAAATATAAAGGTTATTACTGAGCTTGTTATTAATCATACCTCGGATCACCACCAGTGGTTTCAAAAATCACGACGGGCCAAGAAAGGCACTAAATGGCGCGATTTTTATGTCTGGAGCGACGACCCGGATAAATATAGCGATGCCCGGATTATTTTTACAGATTATGAAAACTCCAACTGGACCTGGGATCCGGAAGCTGAAGCGTATTACTGGCACCGTTTTTATTCGCATCAGCCGGACTTAAACTATGACAACCCCAAAGTTCAAAAGGCCATTCTGGATGTTGTCGATTTCTGGTTCGATATGGGTGTTGACGGGATGAGGCTCGACGCGGTTCCTTATCTTTTTGAGCGTGAAAATACCAATTGCGAAAATCTGCCGGAGACGCATGATTTCCTTCGCAAATTAAGGGCGCATGTCGACCGAAAATATGAAAACAAAATGCTCCTCGCCGAGGCCAATCAGTGGCCGGAAGATGCTGCCGCATATTTTGGAAACAACAATGAATGCCATATGGCTTTTCATTTTCCAATCATGCCGCGGATGTTTATGTCAGTTCAAATGGAAGACTACTTCCCTATAACAGATATTCTTGATCCGCCTCTGGAAATACCCGAAGACTGCCAGTGGGCAATATTCTTAAGAAATCATGATGAATTAACACTGGAAATGGTCACCGATGAAGAACGCGATTATATGTACCGCAGCTACGCCACCGATCCCAGAGCGAAGATCAATGTCGGGATCCGGCGAAGGCTCGCACCCTTGCTCGGAAATAACCGAAAGCGTATCGAGCTGATGAATGTCCTGCTTCTCTCCCTTTTGGGGACACCGGTGATCTACTACGGCGACGAACTCGGAATGGGCGATAATTATTATCTGGGGGACCGCGATGGTGTCCGCACACCCATGCAGTGGAGCTCTGACCGGAATGCCGGTTTCTCGAGGGCCAATCCGCACAGCCTTTATCTTCCCGTTATAATTGATCCATTATATCATTTTGATGCGGTCAATGTCGATGCCCAGGAAAGTAATTTATCTTCATTATTGTGGTGGATGCGCCGTGTAATCGCCATGAGAAAAAATTATAAAGCATTCGGAAGAGGAACAATAAATTTTCTTACTCCCGAAAATCGAAAAATTCTGGCATTCACACGGGAATATGAAGACGAATTGATACTTGTCGTTGTAAACCTGTCACGTTTTTCGCAGGTTGTAGAACTGGATCTTGCAGATTATAATGGATACATACCCAAAGAATTATTCAGCGAAAATGAATTCCCTCAGTTTTCCGAAAAGCCCTATATTCTTACTCTTGGACCGCACGGTCATTACTGGCTGAGATTGGATCATCCCGACGGTGAAGAAGATGCCGCGATGGAGCCGAAGGTATATCGAATTCATACCGAAGATAAAGAAGAGCCGTCGGATAAGATCATTATCTCTCAACTTGAAAAAGGTGCCCTCAAAAAATATGTCGAATCATCACGATGGTTCGCCGGTAAAGGGCAGGTAATCCGTTCAATTACTATTCATGATACTATTCCGATTAAAGCGCCTGATGTTAAAACATACCTGATAATTGCAAACATCGAGTATAAGGAAAAGGAGCCGGAGCTTTATTCAGTTCCTATAATTGTAGCCGACGAAAAATACGCTGAACTGTTTTTACAGGAATGCCCGCGCGCAGTGATTGCCAGAGTAAAAAACAGCAATCTGGATTATTACCTTATCGATGCCTCATTCGATGATAAGTTTCGCAAAGAAATGCTGTCAATGATCCGAAAACGCAGAAGTCTCTCGGGCGTCCGGGGCAAATTGGTAACTCGCCGAGGAAGAATATTCAATCAGCTCGACACTGAACCTGACGTTGAAATCGAAAGCAAACTAATGGGAGTCGAACAGAGTAATACCTCCATATTATTTGATGAGTCATTCGTTTTGAAATTGTACCGAAAACTCGAAAGCGGTGTTAATCCGGATACCGAGCTTGTTCGCATGCTTACCGAAAAGGCAAAATTCCAATCAGTTCCCGCCTATGCGGGTAGTATTGAATACCGCCAGGCCCGGGGAAAAACAACAACGGTTGGAATACTCCAGCAATTTGTACAGAATCAGGGCGATGGATGGTCTTTTGCATTGAGTCAGGCGGGACATTATTTCGAACGGGTCCTTACCGACCAACCCCAGATACCGGAACCGATGGAATTTACTGAAGAACATATGTTCCCGATCCGAAGCTGGGGGCCGAAATTTTCTGACATGGTCGGGAGTTTCTTTGGTGAAATGACAATGCTTTTAGGGCAGCGTACTGCCGAAATGCATGATGCCCTTGCATCTAACAAAGAGGACAAGGAATTCTCGCCGGAACGATTCTCAACCCTTTATCAGCGTTCGGTCTATCAGTTTATCCGAACACAGATAAGAAAATCCCTTAGCCAGCTTGATAAACGGCACAGGAGATTGACCGGCGATACGCGATCATTGGCAACGCAGGTCCTCGATTCCAAACAGCAGCTTTTTAAATTGGCTTCAAAAATAACAGACAAAAAAATTGATGCCAAAAAAATCCGCATTCATGGCGATTATCATCTCGGACAGGTACTATTTACCGGCAAGGACTTTGTAATTATTGACTTCGAAGGCGAGCCGGCTCATCCAATAAGCGAGCGTCGAATCAAACGCTCACCACTACGTGATGTTGCTGGAATGGTTCGTTCGTTCCATTATGCTGCCCATTTCGGATTAATGAAAAACCCGTCAGTTCGCCAGGAAGACCGCGAAAATCTTGAACCGTGGGCTGACCTGTGGTCAGAATATGTGGGCAGTATCTTCCTCGATTCATACCGGACCAATGCCGGAGAGGCAGATTTCATACCGGCCAAAAATGACGATTTCGCCAATCTTTTTCTTGCATTTCTGCTGGAAAAAGCTGCATATGAAATCGGCTATGAATTGAATAACCGTCCGGACTGGTTGGCAATTCCATTAAAAGGAATTATGCAGGTGCTAAATATTTCTCAGATTAGAAGTTAAGGAGTGATAGAAAGTGGCAGATAAAGAATATAAGACGAATATAAACAAAGAAGAGACTATGGAAAAAGCAAATGTTATATATGGATTTTCTCTCTTGACCGAGCAGGATATATATCTCTTCAAAGAAGGCAATCATTTCCGGCTTTATGAAAAAATGGGCTCCCATATTATATCGCACAAAGGGACTAAAGGAACCTATTTTGCCGTCTGGGCTCCCAATGCCGAGTCGGTTTCTGTAATCGGTAATTTCAACGGCTGGAACCGCGATTCGCATAAACTTGCTGTCAGATGGGATGAATCGGGAATCTGGGAAGGCTTTATTCCCAATGTGGGCCACGGTGAGATATACAAATATCATATCCGTTCACGATGGAACAATTACGAGGTTGATAAAGCCGACCCTTTCGCCCGCTTTTGGGAACTCTCTCCCCGAACTGCATCAGTTGTCTGGGATACGAAATATGACTGGGAAGATCAGGACTGGATGACAACCCGAAAAGACAAAAACCGATTGGACGCCCCCTGGGCAGTCTATGAAATGCACCCCGGCTCTTTTAAGCAGGTGCCCGAGGATGATAATCGGTATCTGAATTATCGAGAATTGGCCGACGATCTTGTGGAATACCTTAAAAAGATGAACTTTACCCATGTCGAATTTATGCCGATTATGGAGCACCCTTTCTATGGATCGTGGGGTTATCAGACGATCGGCTATTTTGCCCCCACCAGCCGTTATGGAACGCCGCAGGATTTCATGTATCTCGTTGATAAACTGCACCAAAACGGTATTGGCATAATTATGGACACTGTTCCGGCTCATTTTCCTATGGATGAACATGGCCCTATCTATTTCGATGGTACCCATCTTTACGAACATGCCGATCCCAAACGCGGCTATCACCCCGACTGGAAGAGCGCTATATTTAACTACGGACGCAACGAAGTCAAAAATTTCCTTATCAGCAACGCCATTTTTTGGCTGGATAAATATCACATTGACGGTCTGCGCGTCGACGCTGTCGCATCGATGCTGTACCTCGATTACTCTCGCAAGGAAGGCGAATGGTATCCCAATCAATATGGCGGGAGAGAAAATATCGAAGCTGTCGAATTTCTTAAAAGATTCAATCAGGTCGTTTACGAATATTACCCTGATGTGCAGACAATGGCAGAAGAATCGACCGCCTGGCCGATGGTAACTCGACCGGTACATCTGGGAGGCCTCGGCTTCGGAATGAAATGGAATATGGGCTGGATGCATGACACCCTCGATTATATCTCAAAAGATCCGATATTCCGCAAATATCATCACAACAGCCTGACGTTCAGTCTCTGGTACGCTTTTACCGAGAATTTCATGCTGCCGCTTTCCCATGATGAAGTTGTTCACGGGAAAGGATCGTTGCTCAGAAAGATGCCGGGCGATGACTGGCAGAAATTCGCCAATTTGAGGCTATTACTGGGACTTCAGTACACTCACCCCGGTAAAAAATTGCTCTTCATGGGCGGTGATATTGGGCAGTGGGATGAGTGGAACCATGATAAATCTATTGACTGGCATCTATTGCAATATCCTTTGCATGACGGGGTTCGCCGCATGGTTGAGGATATTAACCGTCTTTATAAAAGCGAACCTGCTCTTCATGAAATCGATTTTTCCCCTGAAGGTTTTCGTTGGATTGACTGCAACGATTGGGAAAAAAGCGTTATAAGTTTTATTCGAATCGGCCGTGATCCCGACCAGCAGTTGGTAATTGTAGCCAATTTCACTCCTGAAATGTGGAAAAATTACCGAATCGGACTGCCGAAATATGGATATTGGAAGGAAATTTTCAACAGCGATTCGGATTATTACGGGGGTAGCCAGCAGGGAAATTACGGTGGGTTAAGGACAAGACCGATTTCCATGCATGGTTTCGATCAATCGGCGTCGATTACTATTCCGCCTCTGGGAATAGTCATATTCAAACATCAGCCTGAAGAATAATCGATCGTTCGATTTAGATTAACATAATACATAAAAAATACAGGGACGTAATGGGGCAAAATATTCATAATCACAGGGTCGGTGCATGGAAGGATAAAACCGGCAATATTACATTCACAGTCTGGGCGCCGCGGGCCGAAAAAGTCGAACTCATTATAATTCATCCGGAGCCGGGGGTTAAACCGATGGAACGACTCCGTTACGGCTACTGGAAAGCTGTTATTGAAAATGCCCCTGAAAATATCGATTATTACTACCGCCTTAATGGTGAAACCGACCGCCCGGACCCGGCATCGCAGTTCCAGCCATTGGGAGTGCACCAGGTAAGCCGGGTCATAAATCATCATTCATTTAATTGGGAGGATGGCGATTGGAAAAATATCCCTCTTGATAAGATGATAATTTATGAACTCCATGTCGGCACTTTTACCCCGGAGGGAACATTCGACGGTGTCATAAATAAGCTCGATTATTTGAAAAAACTCGGGATAAATGCCATCAGCATTATGCCGGTTTCCCAATTTCCCGGAGAAAGAAACTGGGGTTATGACGGCGTACATCCTTATTCTGTTCAAAACAGCTATGGCGGGCCGGACAAATTAAAAAACCTGGTCAATATCGCCCATAAAAAAGGTATCGCCGTCATTCTAGATTTAGTCTATAACCACCTTGGACCTGAAGGCAACTATCTTCACGAGTTCGCCCCCTATTTCACTGAAAAATATAAAACCCCCTGGGGGTGGGCTGTAAATTATGATGATACTGACAGCGACGGTGTCAGGAATTATTTTATTCGTAATGCTCTTTACTGGTTTGATCAATATCATATCGATGCTCTCCGCCTTGACGCCATCCACGGCATATATGATTTTAGTGCCAAGCCGTTCTTAAGAGAAATGGCCGAGGAAAAAGAAAAATTATCAAATGAGAAAAACCGACCTTTCTACCTTATCGCGGAAACCAATCAAAATGACATTAGAATAATCAATTCCCTGGATAAATCAGGGTACGGCATGGACAGCCAGTGGTCGGATGATTTCCATCACTCGGTCCACACCCTGCTGACCAATGAAAATGAAGGATATTATAAAGATTATGGGCTTTTATCGGACCTTGATAAATCCATTCGTGAAGGCTTTGCCTATGACTGGCGCTATTCCGAATTCCGGAAACGGCGTCACGGAAGTTCTTCCAAAGATCTTCCCGGGCATAAATTTATAATTTCCATACAGACGCACGATCAGGTCGGAAACCGTCTCCTCGGGGAAAGGCTGACATCACTGGTATCATTCGAAGCACTTAAAACGGCGGCAGTAACAATGTTAATGGCTCCTTATGTACCAATGCTGTTCATGGGCGAAGAACATGCCGAAAAGGCGCCATTTTTGTATTTTATAAGTCATAATGATCCTGATCTGGTGCAGGCGGTACGAGAAGGCAGAAAAAAAGAATTTGAATCATTCAAATGGGAAACCGAGCCGCCTGACCCTCAAAGTACCGAGACATTCAATAAATCCAAAATAAACTGGAGTCTGCAAAAAAACGATAAACATAAAACCATGCTCGAGCTGTATAAAAAATTGATAGATCTGCGCAAGAGTCATCACGCACTTAATAATTGCGATAAAACGAATATGACAGTACAAGGCGACGAAGAAAGAAAGCTTTTGGCATTTTCAAGAAAAGACAATAACGTAACTTTCAATATTATTCTCAACTATTCTGACACGACTAATCAAACGATGGGCTTTGAGTCATATACAAAAGGAGAATTAATCATCGATACTGCCGATAATAGATGGAAAGGGACGGGAAGTTCGACAACTGAGAGTGCCAGCCATGGAACAATAATAGATCTTAAGCCGTACAGCGCGGTTATCTTTAGACACGAGAATTAATTTATGAATAAATTTGTTTGTATACATGCCCATTTTTACCAGCCGCCGAGGGAAAACGCATGGCTGGAAGAAGTCGAAAGACAGAATTCCGCATATCCATTTCATGATTGGAATGAACGCATCACGACCGAATGCTATGCACCGAATACGGCTGCCCGTATGCTCGGCGATGACGGGAAAATAACCGAAATAATCAATAACTATTCCAGAATCAGCTTTAATTTCGGACCCACTCTACTCTCATGGATTGAAAAACATGAACCGGACGTTTATGAAGCAATAATCGAAGCTGACCGTGTAAGCCGGGATAGATTCTCGGGCCACGGTTCAGCAATGGCACAGGTTTATAATCATATTATCATGCCGCTGGCCAATCGCCGCGATAAAGAAACCCAGATTATATGGGGTATTGAAGATTTTCGTCACAGGTTCGGGCGGGAGCCGGAAGGCATGTGGCTCGCTGAAACCGCCGTCGATCTTGAGACACTGGAACTTTTGGCAGAACATAATATCGGATTTACGATTCTTGCACCAAATCAGGCACACAGAATTCGGCCTCTTGAAAAGGAAAAGAAGGAAACCGACGAAGCCGAAGAAAACGGCGAAGCCGAAGATGACTGGATAGATGTCAGCGGCGGTAAAATTGATCCCCGTCGTGCATATGTCTGTCAACTACCATCGGGTAAGAAAATCAGCCTGTTTTTTTATGATGGATCCGTTTCTCAGGACATAGCTTTCGGTGATCTCCTTCAAAATGGAGCGCGCTTTGCGGAACGGCTCATATCCACCCTCGACCCGGAAGCAGAAAACCCCCGACTTTGCCATATTGCCACCGACGGAGAAACCTACGGCCACCATCAAAATCACGGCGACATGGCTCTGGCATACTGCCTGAAATCAATAGAGGCCGATGAATCTGTCGGAATCACCATATATCCGGAATATCTCGATAACAATCCCCCTGAATATGAAGTGGAAATATATGAAAACTCTTCCTGGAGTTGCGTTCACGGCGTCGAACGGTGGCGCTCAAATTGCGGTTGCAACACCGGAGGACACCCCGATTGGAATCAGAACTGGCGAGCCCCTCTTCGCAATGCCCTGGATTGGCTTCGTGATGATTTAATTCAAATATTCGAAGAACATTCAAAAGATTTGCTCAAAGATCCCTGGGGCGCGCGCAATGATTACATCAAAGTAATTCGGGATCGTTCGGATGAAAAAATCAACTGGTTTATAAAGGAACATGCCGTAAAGGAGCTTGATGAAGAGAATAAGGTTCGACTTCTCGAACTAATGGAAATCCAGCGCCATGCCCTTTTAATGTACACCAGTTGCGCCTGGTTTTTTGATGAAATTTCGGGGATCGAAACGGTTCAGGTTATACAATATGCTGCTCGAGCCATGCAACTTGCCAAAAAAGTGACCGGAATGGATCTGGAACCGGCATTTATAAATATTCTTAAACTGGCTCCAAGTAATTTGAATGTCATGGAACACGGAGGCAAAATATACAATGAGTACATAAAGCCCGCTATTCTGGATCTCGAACGGATCGGTGCTCATTACGCTGTTATATCCTTGTTCGAATCGGAAGAAGATCCCGGGAGCGTTTATTGTTTTCAGGTCGATGAAAAAGACAGCAATAAAATTGCCTCCGGCCGTCAAACTCTTTTCTATGGCGATCTCGAAATTCAATCCAATATTACAAAAGAGAAAATAGAAGCGCACTTCGCTGTCCTTCATATGGGAGAACAGAATATTGTCGCCGGGACGAGGAAAGCCCCGAATGAAAAGGAGGCAAAAGAGTTCGAAAAAGATATTGCTGAGGCATTTCAGGCCGGTGATATCTCCCCGGGCCTTTCTCTCATGGAAAAATATTTCGGTGATCAGCGCCACACTCTGCGCCATCTTCTGCGTGATGCTCAAAGACGTATACTTGGTCAACTTGTCGAAGACAATCTTACTGAAATCGACTTTATATTCCGACGACAATTTCAGCACAATTTTGCACTGATTAAGACCATGCATGAAATCAACATGCCGATACCAAAATCTCTTTCAATGACTATTGACTATACATGCAACCTCGATCTGCAGAATGCTTTACAGGCCGATAAATTGGATATTAATAGGGTAAGAAACGCGATCGATCAGATAAAAAATTTCAAGGCATCCCCGGACAAAATCACTCTCGGCTTTCTGGCCAGTTGGAAAATCACTGAACTTGTTATTATTCTACAGGATAATTTATATGATCTGTCTTTAATAAGAGAGCTTAGTGCTCTTCTTGAAGGTGTTCATTCAATTGATCTTCCATTAAATCTCTGGAAAGCGCAAAATATCTTTTTCAGTATAATCAAAGACAAATATTACGAGACCCTTGAAAGTAAAAATCAGGAAATCGATAATTTCGAGCTGTGGCAAAGGTTAATCATAAATATCGGAAGCTGGCTCCAGGTGGGAGTGAATAATGAAAATACCTGAATCGACTTACCGCCTGCAGTTCACTCCTGAATTTAATTTTGATAAGGCTCTCACTATTATCGAATATCTGGCCGATCTCGGCATAAGTCAAATTTACGCCTCACCTGTATTTAAGGCGGTCCCCGGAAGTACTCATGGATACGATATTGTCGACCCCACCTCGGTTAATGATGAACTTGGTGGGATGGATGGACTGGATAAACTTTTCCAAAAATGTCGAGAAAAGAACATCGGCTGGATTCAGGATATTGTGCCGAATCATATGGCTGTTCACCCGGAAAACAAATGGTTGATGGATGTTCTCGAAAAAGGAGCCGGATCGGAATATTTCGGCTTTTTCGATATAAACTGGGATCATTTTTATGAAAGCATAAACGGCCGCCTGCTTGCTCCATTTCTTGGCGCCTTCTATGGTGAAACAATCGACAGAGGTGAAATTGCCCTTAAAATCAGTCAAAATGGTCTTACCGTAAATTACTATGATGTTGTCTTTCCCCTTCGAATCGAATCATACAAAACTGTTCTATGCGAAGATTGCGGCGAACAAATTGAAACTCTGGATAGGCATCATCCGGATTCAATCGATTTAATCGGAACGGTGGAAATTCTAAATAATCTGCCTCCGGAAGAAAATCCAAAAGAACGGGCCAATCAGATCGCTTTCGGCAAAAAGAAGCTGTGGGATCTATACGACAAAAGCGAATCAATCAAAAAATATATTGACAGGCGCCTGGAGCTTTTTAACGGCAACCCGGACGACCCGAAAAGCTTTGATCGATTGGATAGGCTTCTGGGGGAACAGCATTTCCGGCTATCCTTCTGGAAAGTTGCCACCGAGGAAATCAACTACCGTCGGTTTTTTACCATAAACAGCCTTATCTGTATGAAACTTGGGCAGGAAGAAGTTTTCCATCATACACATAAGCTGGTAAGAGAGCTCATCGAATCAAAAAAGATTGATGGAATCCGTATTGACCATCTCGACGGGCTTTATGATCCCGGCAACTATCTCGAACGCCTGAGGGAAATGTCCCCTGATGCATATATAATAGCAGAAAAAATTGTTGAGCCGGAGGAAATTATCCCCTCGAGTTGGAACATGGAAGGCCTTACCGGATATGAATCCCTCAATATGATAAACGGTCTCTTTTGCAAAAGAAGCAGTCGGGGTGATTTTAGAAGAATGTATGCCCGAATCGCAAAAATAACGACATCATACGACAAGCTGGTCGCGGAGAAAAAGAGATTGATAGCCATGCAGCATCTCGCCGGTGACGTCGACAATCTCGCCCATTCCATGAAGAAAATTGCATCGAGAGATCGTCACGGGAACGATATTGCGCTCTATGGCCTGCGTCGTGCCATTATTGAAATGCTGGCATGGTTCCCGGTTTATCGTTCTTACGTCAACTCGGAAACCATAAACAGTAGCGACAAAAGCCAGATAGACGAGGCCCACAAAAAGGCCCTTGAAAACTCACCCGATCTCGCCTATGAGCTCAGACTCATACACAATTTCCTCCTCTTAAGATTCGACACACCATTAACCGAAAAAGAAAAGGCTGACATCCTCAGATTTGTCATGCGATTTCAGCAATTATCGGGTCCTCTTATGGCAAAAGGTTTCGAAGATACCTTCTTGTATTTATACAATCTTTTAATATCTTTAAATGAGGTGGGTGGAAGTCCCGAAAAATTCGGTTTCAGCCGTGAAGAATTTAATACTTTCTGCTCCCAGCGTACCGAATTGTATCCACACTCCCTTAACACTCTCACTACCCACGACACCAAACGGAGTGAAGATGTTCGTGCGCGGGTAAATGTCCTCTCGGAAATGCCCAAAGAATGGAACGAAAAGATAAAAAAATGGATGAAGCTTAATCGTTCCTGCAAAAGGAGATCACACGGCAGCGAAATCCCTGATAAAAATGACGAATATCTCCTCTATCAAACCTTAATCGGAACTTATCCGTTTAATGATAACGATACTGAAAATTACATTAGGCGCATTAAAGATTATGTCATAAAAGCGGTGCGCGAAGCTAAAATACACACTGCCTGGCTTAAGCCCGATGATCGCTACGAAAATGCCTTTGTAGAATTTGTAGACAAAATTTTCGACAAAGAAAAAAACTCAGAATTTATCGAAGACTTCCAGACCTTTCAGCCAAAAATCGCCTTTTATGGCATCTTCAATTCACTTTCGCAATCGCTGCTTAAGCTTACCATTCCGGGTGTGCCCGATTTCTATCAGGGTTCGGAAATATGGGATCTGCGATTGGTAGATCCCGATAACCGCGGCCCGGTGGATTTTGATAGAAGATTATCTCTTCTCAATAGCGTAAAAGAATATTCACAAAAAAATCTTAATGAATTCATAAAAGAGGCTTTAGAGAATTCGCAGGATGGACGTATAAAACTGTATCTTATCCATGAGACTCTAAATTTAAGGCGCCGCATGGCCGATTTATATAGCAAAGGTGAATTTATGCCTCTACAAAACATTACCGGATCGAAAGAAAAGAACATTATTGCCTTTGCGAGGCGGCATAAAAACCAACTTGCCGTCACTATTGTCCCCCGGTTTCTCTTTTCACTGGTTGATCCGGGCCAGATGCCGCTGGGTGAAACCATCTGGTCTGATACGGAAATCGAACTGCCCGATATAGGCTCCTCCAAATGGTACAATGTTTTCACCGGAGAAGAAATCAATTCAGAGAGGTCTATAAATATTGCGACAATATTAAACAGGTTCCCCGTTGCCCTTCTTACCGGAGAGAAAAATGACTGATCAACGCGCCGCCGGAATACTCTTACCCATTGCTTCTCTGCCTTCACCTCATGGTATAGGAGATTTCGGGAAAAACGCCTACCGGTTCGCCGATTTTCTTCAAAAGTCCGCTCAGTCACTTTGGCAGGTACTCCCTGTTCATCCTACAAATCCATCACTCGGAAATTCACCATACAGCAGCAATTCGGCTTTTGCTGGTAATCCTCTTTATATTGATCTTATTAATCTTCAGAAAAGAGGGTATCTGTCTGCCGGTGATTTGGGGGATATCCCGGATTTCAACGAACAACAGGTTGACTACGAAAAAGTTCATGATTTTAAATTACGACTCCTAAAAAGAGCATTCCAGACCTTCAAAGCTGCTGGCACCAATCCGGAATTTGAAGAATTTTGCAATGAGCATTCTTTCTGGCTCGAAGATTTTGCTCTTTATGTCGCTATTAAAGACAAATTCGACAAAAAACCATGGTACGAATGGCCGGAAAGCTATCGCGACCGCGGAATAAATGTTCTCAATAATGCAAAGAAAGAACTTGCTGATCAGATTATGGAACAAAAATTCTATCAGTATCTGTTTTATACGCAATGGCAGATGCTGAAAGAATATTGCAATCACAGGAATATAAAAATTATAGGCGACATCCCGATATATGTCCATGGCGATAGCGCCGATACCTGGAGTCATCAGGAGTTGTTCAAACTCGGTGAAAATAAACAGCCGACTGTCGTATCAGGCGTCCCCCCGGATTATTTCAGCGAAACCGGTCAACTCTGGGGCAATCCGGTTTACGATTGGGACCGACTCAAAAAGAGCGGGTTCGAATGGTGGCTCAAACGTCTTGGGCATATGTTCAGGCTATATGATGTCCTTCGTATCGACCATTTCCGCGGCTTGATCGCTTATTGGGAAGTCCCCGCTGGTGAAAAAACTGCAATCAATGGTAAATGGGTTCCGGTCCCATACGAAGAATTTTTCGCCGCAATATCTGATAAATTTAACGGCGCTCCCCTTATGGCAGAAGATCTCGGGTCGATTACCGATGACGTCCGTGAGGCTAGAAAAAGATACGGTTATCCGGGAATGAAAATTCTTCAATTCGCTTTTGGTGCCGATGATCCGGAGCATCCCTATCTTCCCCATAACTACAAAACTGATTTTGCTGTATATACCGGAACACATGATAATAATACAGTACTCGGATGGGTTGAGCATGATGCTGGGCCGGAGGATAAAAAGAGATTATTCAATTATCTCGGGAGAAAAGTGCCAAAAGAAAAGATTCATATCGAGTTGACCCGATTGGCCTTTAGCTCAATTGCCGGCTGGGCAATAATTCCTATTCAGGATATAATCGGCTTAGGTCAGGAAGCTCGCATAAACCGTCCCGCATCGAGCAACGGCAATTGGGGATGGCGCCTGCACAGGGAAATGTTGACCGATGATATTACTAAAATACTTGAAAATATGACCAGAACTTACGGACGTGCACCAAAATAAATCATCTTTTCAACCAAATCTCTGCTAAACCGGCCCAGTTTTACATAAAATCGTATTCACAATCACCTTTTCAAATGTACCTATAATTCACACTTTTAATAGCCTGACATTGTTGCCTGTTATTACCAATACTTGAGAAATATTTTGGTATTTATATTTCTATATATAACAACAACTTGCGACCAAACCAAAGCCCTGCTTAGTCCTCAGAAATATCGGTACTCTATTTGCATACTCAAAGATTAAATCGAGATTCTAAACAATTGAGGAAATTTATGGCAAAAAGCGATGGTGACGGCATAACCAAAGAAATTCAATTTGAAAACCGAGAATGGCTGCAATCTCTCGATTATGTCTACAAAAGCCAGGGATCAAAAAGAGTTTTAAATCTTCTTCGCCGACTGCATACCCGCGCCAAAAAACATGGTATAGATATTCCTTTCAGCGCCAACACCCCTTATGTCAATACTATTCCCCGTGAAGAGCAACCTTCGTATCCCGGCTCGCGGGAAATCGAAAGGCGCATCAAAAGTATTATCCGGTGGAACGCAATGGCAATGGTTGTCAGGGCCAATCGTCGTTCAGACGGTATCGGCGGTCATATCTCTACTTATGCATCGCAGGCAACATTGTTTGAAGTGGCCTTTAATCATTTCTTAAAAGCCCAAAACGAAGAGCAGGAGGGAGACATAGTCTATTTCCAGGGCCATGCCTCACCGGGTGTTTATGCGCGCGCTTTCCTCGAAGGACGATTATCAGAAACCGACCTCGAAAATTTCCGCCGGGAACTTGCCCCGGAAGGTGGTATATCCTCATACCCCCATCCCAGACTTATGCCTGATTTCTGGGAAGTTCCCACCGTTTCGATGGGACTTTCACCGATCATGTCAATCTATCAGGCAAGATTCAACCGTTATCTTGAAGACCGGGAGCTAAAAGAAAAGACCGATCAAAAAATCTGGGCCTTCGTTGGCGATGGAGAACTCGATGAGCCGGAATCGCTCGGAGCGATTACTCTCCCCCCGCGGGAAAAACTCGACAACCTGATATTTGTGGTTAATTGTAATTTGCAGCGCCTCGACGGCCCGGTTCGCGGCAACGGCAAAATTATCCAGGAACTCGAAGCCGCATTCAAGGGGGCCGGATGGAATGTAATCAAAGTAATCTGGGGTGACGACTGGGATCCTCTGCTGGAGCGCGATGAAGATGGGTTGCTCGTTAAGCGCATGGAAGAGGTAACCGATGGTCAGCTGCAAAAATATACCGTAGCCGGCGGGGACTATATCCGCAAGGATTTCTTTGGTAAATATGATAAGCTCAAAGAAATGGTCGATAATTACTCTGACGATCAGCTCAAGAATCTTCGCCGCGGCGGCCACGATCCCGAAAAAGTATATGCCGCATATCAATCGGCGGTCAATCATAAAGGCCAACCCTCGGTAATCCTTGCCCTGACAATCAAGGGATATGGGCTCGGAGAAGCCGGAGAAGGCAGAAATGTGACTCATCAGCAAAAAAAGCTGAATGCCGAGGAACTGCGCCATTTTCGAAGCCGATTCGGTATTCCAATTTCTGATAAAGATATCGAGGAGGCTCCGTTCTATAAGCCGGACGAAGACAGCGAAGAAATGAAATACCTCAAAAAACGCCGCGAAGAACTCGGCGGTTACACCCCTCACAGGACTATTTCTGTCGCGCCCGTTAAGGCCCCCTCCGGAGACATCTATAAAGAGTTCCACGATGGGACTAAAGACCGCAAAGTAGCAACCACAATGGTTATGGTGCATCTTCTGTCAAAGTTACTTGAAAATGATGAAATTGGTGACAAGATAGTGCCGATTATCCCCGATGAAGCGCGCACTTTCGGGATGGAATCACTGTTCCGTAAAGCGGGTATATATTCTCATGTCGGACAATTATATGAACCGGTCGATGTCGAAAACCTGTTGTACTATAAAGAAGCGAAAGACGGTCAGATACTCGAAGAGGGGATTACCGAAGCCGGTTCCATCTCATCATTTATTGCCGCCGGGACATCACATGTAACGCACGGCATAAATATGATCCCTTTCTTTTTCTTTTATTCCATGTTCGGCTTCCAGCGGATCGGTGATTTAATCTGGGCGGCAGGCGATGCTCGCGCTCGGGGATTTCTTATCGGCGGGACTTCGGGACGAACCACCCTGGCCGGTGAAGGATTGCAGCATTGTGATGGTCACAGTCATCAGAATGCATATGGTGTTCCCAGTGTACGGGCCTACGATCCTGCTTATGCCTATGAAATAGCGGTAATAGTCAAAGAAGGCCTGAGGAGGATGTTCGAAGAAGGTGAAGATCTTATCTATTACCTGACTGTCATGAACGAATTCTATAAAATGCCAAAAATGCCCGAAGGTGTTGAAGAGGGGATCATCAAGGGTATTTACAAATTCAAAGAAGCCCAAAATAAAAGAAAGAAATATAAAGCGCATTTATTTGGAAGTGGTGCCATTTTGAATGAATCGGTCAAGGCGGCAGAAATCCTCGAAAATGATTACGATATTGCAACCGATATCTGGAGCGTTACAAGTTATAAACAGCTGTATTACGATGCCATAAGCACGGAGCGTGAAAATTTCCTGAATCTTAAGAGTGAGCCAACCAAGCCTTATATAGTACAAGCTCTTGAAGGCGAAAAAGGTGTCTTTGTCGCCGCTTCGGATTATCTTAAAGCTCTGCCGGAATCGATCGGACGCTGGATACCCGGACCGTTTACCACCCTTGGTACCGATGGATACGGTCTTAGTGAAGCTCGAAACGAACTTCGCGACTATTTTGAAGTTGATTATCGGCACATAGCCATAGCCGCACTTTACAATATGGCTCGTGAAGACAAAGTAGACTGGAAGGTCGTAAAGAAAGCCCATAAAAAACTTGATATCAATCCCGATAAAACAAACCCCATACTGGTTTAAGTGAGGTAAGCTTAAATGATAAAAGAAATTAAAATACCGGATATAGGAGAAAATGTCGAATCCGGACAGGTCGTCAAAGTCCTTGTCTCCGAAGGTGACAAAATAGAAAAAGATCAGGCCCTTATAGAACTCGAAACGGATAAAGCGGTCGTAGAAATACCGTCAACCATGAGCGGCACTATTAAGGAAATGACGGTCAGTGAGGATGATAGTGTCGAGATAGGCGACGTAATAGCCAAAATAGAGGTTTCAGACGAAGAAGCTGAAGAGGGTGAAGAGGAAGCAAAACCGCGCGAAAAAGAAGCGGAAGAAAAAGAAGAGAAGCCATCTGAGGATGAAGAAAAAGAGGATGAGGAAGAGGATGAGGAAGAAGAAGAAGAGGAAGAAGAAGAAGAGTCGAAAGAAAAAGAAAAAGAAAAGAAAAAGGCCAAAGCAAAAAAAGAGAAGGAGAAAAAAGAGAAAAAGGAAAAAACAAAAAAGCAGGAAGCCAAAAAGGAAAAAAAGGAGACCGAAGAAGCCAAGGAGGAAGAAAAGCCCGAAGTCAAAGAAGAAGTCGCACCGGCGGCGCCATCGGTACGACGACTCGCGCGCGAACTCGGCATCGATATCGATGAAGTCACCGGTACCGGTCCCGGCGGCCGCATAACCGATGATGATTTAAAAGAGCACGCCCGCGAAATAATAGCCACCAAAGATACCTCCAAACCCAAAAAATCCAAACCCGGTAAAATTGAATTGCCCGATTTCAGCAAGTGGGGAGAAATTGAAAAGAAAAATATTTCTCAAGTCAGAAATATCACCGCCAAAAGTGTCAGTCAGGCATGGAATATAATTCCCCATGTAACCCAATTCGATGAAGCCGATATTTCCAACCTCGAGAAATTCATCGATAAATTTTCAAAGAAAGTCGAAAAAGCGGGAGGCAAATTAACCGTAACCGCACCGATCATGAAAATTATCACGGCCGCTCTTCAAAAATTCCCCCGCTTTAACGCCAGTCTCGATCTGGATAATGGCACAATAATCTACAAAAAATATTACCATATCGGTCTTGCTGTCGCCACCGAAAGAGGTCTCCTTGTCCCGGTCATACGCGATGTTCATAAAAAGGGAATTATGGATCTCGCCGTTGAAATAGCCGAAATTGCCGAAAAAACACGCGACAAAAAAATAAAACCGGACGAAATGGAAGGTGGTACCTTTACTATTTCAAATCAGGGAGGAATCGGCGGCACCAACTTCACTCCGATTGTCTTCTGGCCTCAGGCAGCTATTCTCGGAATAAGCCGGGCACAGACAAGACCGGTTATGATGGACAACCGCCGGGCCAAAGCGAAAAAAATCCTGCCGCTTTCTTTATCCTATGACCACAGGATTGTCGACGGTGCCGATGCCGCCGGGTTCCTCCGATGGGTATCCGATGCAATTGAAAATCCTTACCTCGTTAATTTCGAAGATTAAAAGTGGATTTAATATATGTCTGATAATAAAGAACTGACTATAATAGGCGGCGGACCGGCCGGATATGCCGCCGCTTTTCTGGCCGCCGATCTTGACATGGATGTCACTCTTATTGACGAGCGTGAAAAGCCGGGCGGTGTCTGTCTGTATGTTGGCTGCATTCCCTCGAAAGCTCTCCTGCATATCTCCAAGCTTATCGAAGAAACCAAGGCCGCCGAATCTTTTGGAGTAAAATTCTCCAAACCAAAAATTATCCATAAAAGACTCCGCGAATGGAAAGACGAAGTCATCGAAAAACTCACCGGAGGATTACAGCAGATGTCCAAAAGCCGAAAGGTCAAATTCGTGCAGGGACGAGCTGTTTTCAAAGACTCCAATTCTTTGGAAATCACCGATAAAGATGGCAACCGAAAACGTCACGGATTTAAAAATGCTCTTATCGCCACCGGTTCCGATCCGGTTATGCTTTCTGGCCTTTCACCAGAATCGGATCTTGTTATGGATTCAACCGATGCCCTCGAATTGAAAGACATTCCCAATTCCCTTTTGGTTATAGGCGGCGGATATATCGGTTTGGAAATGGGTTCGGTCTATGCCAGTCTTGGAAGCAAAGTGACTGTCGTTGAAACTGACAAAGGGATCCTGCCGGGTGTCGACCGCGATCTTGTCTCTCCTTTGAAAAAGAGCCTCGATGATCGCTTCGAAAATATTATCCTTAATGCAACTGTTGCCAAAATCAAAGAACAGAAAAACGGTCTGAAAGTTACTATTGAAGGCAAGGATGTCGATAAGAAAAACCGAATTTTCGACAAAGCCCTTACGGCAGTTGGCAGAAAACCCAGCACAGAGAATATCGGCCTCGAGAATACGAATATTGACACTGATGAAAAAGGCTTTATAAAAGTCGATGACCAAAACCGAACCGGCGAAAAAAATATATTTGCCTCCGGAGACGTTGTCGGAGAACCGATGCTGGCACATAGAGCATCCCATGAAGCCAAAACTGCGGTTGAAATAATATCAGGCAAAGATGTTATCTTCAAACCGCGTGCGATACCGGCAGTCGTCTATACCGATCCGGAAATTGCCTGGTGCGGTCTAACCGAAACAGAAGCAAAGAAACAGGGCAGAAAAATAGAAACCGCTCGATTCCCCTGGGCTGCCTCGGGTAGGGCAGCTACCTTTGGACGAAAAGATGGTGTCACCAAACTGATAGTCGACCCTGAAACAGAGAGAATTCTCGGTGTAGGGATCTCCGGACCGGGCGCCGGAGAGTTAATCGCTGAAGGCGTTCTGGCGATTGAAATGGCCGCAACGGTTGATGATCTCCGCTTCTCAATACACCCCCATCCAACTCTTTCTGAAACGGTAATGGAAACGGCAGATCTGTACCATGGTCGAAGTACGCACTATTATAGGCCAAAAAAGAAATAGGCTTCAAAATTAAATCTTGAAATAAATCAATTTCGTCCAAGCCGAATACTGATCGAAAGCACAAAGGCCCCAACCGAAATCAGAATAACGGCGGCCAGGAATGCCATTTTGTAGGAAAAAACCTGACTGTACCCCGACCTGATCAGAAAATCAACCAGGGGGCCGGCCATAAGTGTCCCCGGAAGGCCCCAGCTCAAGAAATGCGTCGCGTTAAATAATGCGAACTGTTTACCCCTTTTTTCAGGCGGAATTAACCTCGATGCATACGAATAAGACGAGGCCATAATAATCGCCAGTGCTGAGCCTCCGAAGAATTCGCTGCAGAATATCAATGCTACATGCGGCGAAAGCATGTAGCCCAGAAGATACAGCACAGCCGTAAAGACCCCGAACATCAATAGGTACTCATCTTTTACTTTCTTGGAGATTGGCTTTATGAAGATTCCCCATAGAAAAATTGCAAGAGTCGCCATATTGAAAATATAGCTTAAGGTCTGGCTGGAAATGTCAAACCCGCTTTCTAAAGTAAGATACTGCGATTTTAGTAAAACGATTGAATTCAGACCGAAATAAATACATACCATCGCGATAAGGAATACTCTGAATTTTCTTGCTGTCGACTTCTTTAAGGCCGCTTCAGCTTCCGCATCCTTCTCACCTGTCCCCACAACATCTTCTGCCTTAACAATACCGCCTTCCGGGACGAACAGCATCGGTATGGTCGAAATCAGCATAACACTGGAGGCAATAAAAAATAGCGGTCCTTCGTAAAACCCCCAGCCCTCGTACTGCATGGCCAACCCATCATAGAGCAATCCGCCAATCAGGACACCGGCAAATCTCCCCAGCGCTCCAATCCCCTGAAGCCGGCCCTGAAGCCCCGCGCGCTCATCGGCAGGATATAAATCCGATATAAGGGCGGTCCACCCGACATTGGACATCGACCAGAATATTTCTACAAATGCCAAACCGAAAATTACTATATAACCGGAAGTATAATTATCCTCAGGCAGGATATGTAAATACCATACTAGAACCGTACTTATCGCTGCCGATATCTCCCCGATTATAATCAAAGTTCTCCGAAGCTGCATCCGGTCGGACAGATATCCCCAGACAAAATTCTGAAATATAACATTGAATATCATCGGAAGTGTCGCGAAAAGAGTTGTTTCGGTAACACTCAGTTCCAGGAAGAATCTAAGATATATTGAGAGATAGCTGTAGAAAAGGCCTCTTCGGAACATGGCCAGAATCTGGAACGAACCCATTCCCAGAAAAGTCCGCCGCTTGGTCGGGGGTAAATTTAAAATCCGGCGAAACATCTATATGAACTTTCGTGTTAATTTAAAAAATTATCCAGACTATATAATCATTGCCTGTTCAAATCAAAAGTGATTTAATATATTAAATACAATCGCTCAAAATAAATGAGGATATTATGCCAAACAAAAACGAAAAAAACCATCAATGGATTGATATATCTGTCCCCATCAGGACAGGTATGACCACCTGGCCCGGACATTCTGAAATTGAATTAAACCGCTTTTCGGATATGGGCAATGATGCTGTCATGAATCTCTCCAGCATAAAGATGAGCCTCCACACCGGAACTCATATGGATGCCCCTCTGCATTTTGTCAAGGACGGTATTCCTATTGATATGATACCTCCTCAGGCCGTTATAGGCCCGGCCAAAGTTGTTGAAATCATGCATAAAGAAAAAATAACTGCCGAAGAAATCGAAAATATGGGGCTTCAAAAAGGTGACCGGGTTCTGTTCAAAACGGTTAATTCCAATCGCGATTGGATAAATGAACCGTTCTTTGATGACTATGTTTATGTTTCTACCCCGGCCGGTAAAAAACTGGCCGAAATTGGAGTCCTAACGATAGGAGTTGATTATCTCTCGGTCGGCGGATATAAAAAGAATGGCATTGAAGTCCACAATGTGCTTCTACGAGCGGGGATTTGGTTGATTGAAGGGCTCGATTTATCAAATATTGAACCCGGAGATTATGAACTGGTTTGCCTTCCGCTTAAAATTGAAGATGCCGAAGGTTCCCCGGCCCGGGCTATGATAAGACCGATATAAAAATCCCTTCTAATGGAAGCCTCAAGTTTTAGTTAAATCCAGACGCCTGCTTCTTCTGGGATAGCACTTTATTTACGATTCTTAACAACTCATTTATTTTGTATGGCTTGACTATACATTCAGAGAAACCATACCTTTCATACTCTGATAAAATCGGGTCGTTGGAATAACCGCTCGATACCACTGCCGATACATCCGGGTCAATCACTTTAAGCCTCTCCAGCGTTTTTTTGCCGCCCATCCCACCGGGAATTGTCAGATCGAGAATTGCCAGATCAAATGGCTCTCCCCTTTTCATGGCCGTTTCATATTTATTGGCCGCCTCGTCTCCTTCGAGAGCGGTATCGACCATATATCCCTTTTTAGTCAACGATATCCGAACCAGGTTGAGAATCGATTTTTCATCATCCATAATCAATATCCGCCCCTCTCCTGATTCGATTTCATCAGATGTTTCTGCTCTAGCTTTCGGGGATTCAGTGGTCGCCGGAAGGAAAATATTAAATGTGGAACCAACTCCCATTTTTGAGTCTACATTTATATGACCGCCGTGATTCTTAATGATAGAATAGACTCCGGCAAGCCCCAGACCGCTCCCCCTCTTCTTGGTTGTAAAGAAAGGATCAAATATGCGGCTCATATGTTTTTGTGAGATTCCAACACCGGTATCGGCTACGGATATCTTAAGATACTCACCCTGCCTTAGAGGTATTTTGCCACTTTCATCTATTTCAATATTATCCGCAGTTATTTCCAGGCTGCCTCCTTCCGGCATCGCCTGCATGGCATTTATTACCAGGTTATTTATCACCTGACTGAATTGTCCCTCATCAATCAATACCGGCTTTAGAGCAGGATCTATTTTATAGTCGCACATGACATTTGAACCATGAAGAGTAAATTCCGTTGAATCTCTTATCGTTTTCTTTATATCGACAATCTTTTTAATAGGTGCTCCACCCTTGGAAAAAGTCAACAGTTGCTGGGTTAAATCCCGGGCGCGAACTGCGGCAATCTCGGCCGATGCGAGCGAATGGTACAATTCATTGTCTTCATCCAGCTCCATTCTCGCCAGTGAAATATTGCCAAGAATGGCAACCAGAATATTATTGAAATCATGGGCTATGCCGCCTGCCAAAACACCGATTGACTCGAGCTTCTCGGCTTTTAAAAGTTCCTGTTCCATCTGACGGCGTTCGGTAATATCAAGTAGCACCCCTATCAATCCCGCCGGTTTATTTCCAGCTCTGTTGAAGGTCGCTTTGTAAAATATCATATCTCTTTCGCGACGGTTTCCGTCGAGTGATTTCTGTTCTATAATTTGCTGGCCGCCCGATTCGAACAGCTTTTTGTCCTGTTCACCATACTTCTTGGCAATATCCTCGGGCGCGAAATCATATAGCGTTTTACCGACTATATCCTTTCTTTTGACACCGCTGAATTGTTCAAAAGCCTTATTGCACCCGAGATATTTACCACCAATATTCTTGTAGTAGATCGGATTGGGGATTGTATCAAGCAGGACTTTGGCAAAATCGACCTGATCTCTGAGGATTTCAGTCAAATATTTCAACTCAGTAACATCCATTATCGAGCCGATTATTTGCTTCACTTTGCCATTCTTGTCTCGTTTAAAGACTGATGTCTTATCATGAAACCACCGATATTTTCCAGTTTTGGTTTTTGCCCGGAATTCTGATTCTACGCAGATATCTGTTTCAGCATCCCTTATTTTGTACAGTCTTTTTATTTCTTTTTCCAAATCATCCGGGTGTATTATTTCTTTCAATGCCTTTTCGTCGAAAGCACCGTCTTTATTTTTAAGTGCAGGGCCAATAACATTTTGGTGCATCTTATTTACCCAGACATTTTTATCTTCCTCGAAATCATATATGTATGTCAGGCTGGGGGTAGTCTCGGCGATTGCCCGGGCAAATCTCTGGCTTTCCTTTAAAGCCTCTTCGGCTTTTTTCTTATCGGTAACATCGCGAATAATTCCTAAAAATCCAATCGTATTGCCGCCGGCATCTTTAACCGGCGTTCCTACCGTTTCGCTGATAAATTTCTCGCCATCTTTTCTTCTATATTCAATTTCATAAGGCTCAAAAAGACTGGGAGCATTAATATTGTAGCGTGCTTTCCCCTGCTTTCGGTAATCCTCCTGATTTGCATAAAACATATTGGTCTCACGGCCGATTGCTTCTTCTGGCGTAAAGCCCAATTTACGGGCAAAGGCCGGGTTTACTTTTTCAATCTTCCGATCCGGACCGGCATAAACTACAGCATCCGGGATGGCCGAGAAGATCTGCTCCAGGAGCATATGGCGGCTCTTAACAGCATCCTCGGCTTCTTTCCGGGAAGTAATATCAGTCGCAACTGTGCACAAACCTCGAATTTCTTTATTATCATCGTATAGAGGAAACTTGCTCATTAAGAAACATCTTTTCTTACCATCAATTTCCCGTTCGATTTCCTTTTCTTTTGCCTGTCGGCTTTCGATTACTTCTAAATCGTCTTCATAGACTTCCTGACCATATTCTGCATCATAAATATCAAGCGGCGTCTTACCTAAAAGCTGGCGCATCGACATGCCGGTATACTTTTCATACTCGGAATTTACGACTATATTACGAAACTGGGTATCCTTTACGACGACAATAGAGCTGATATTATTCAAAATGCCATTAAGAAGCTCGGTCTTCTCTCGGAGACTGCGCTCGGTCTTTTTTAAATCTGTTAAGTCCAGATGAACGCCGATACATTTTGCAGGAATCCCGTTTTCATCAAATATAAACCGTGATCCCGAACGCCAGATTTTGGTACTTTTGTCCTTAAGAATTACTCGGAATTCCATTGGCCAGGTTTCTTTCTTCTTAACCATGCGCCGAATCTGTTCATTTATTTTTTCCTGATCTTCGGGATGTATAATATCAGCAATAGCCTCGGTCAAATTGCCCTTGAAAGAATCCGGGTCAAGCCCGGCCAACTTGAACATATTTCGCGACCAGTTGAGAGAATCATTCCGCAAATCCCAGACAAAACTTCCCATCCCCGCAATTTCCTGGGCCTCGTTTAGAATTTCCTCTCTTTCTTCAAGTGCAGCGGTTATCTCGCTTTGGGCTGTTACATCTCTGGCAATGGCCAGTATAATTGGACGGCCGTCAAGATCAATTCGATTTAGATTTATTTCAGCTCGATAAGTGGAGCCGTCTTTGCGCTTGTGAGATGCTTTTAAAATTTTCGATTCATATTCATCGAGAGACAACCAGAAATTTTTCCTGTCGTCTCGCTCAACCGACTCGGCATCTATATCGGCTACTGTCATGCCATGCAGCTCCTCGCGAGTATAGCCGGTAAAACGACAGGCCGTTTCATTTACCAAAACCAAATTTCCATCGAGATCATGAGCAAAAACGGCATCACCCAGATTTTCGACCAGTGTCCGAAACCGCTCTTCACTTTCAGCAAGGGCTTTTTCGGCATCCTTCCAGTCCGATATATCCCGTCCTATCGCGACATACTCAACCACATTGCCTTCATCATCGAAGACCGCCCTGTTAATCCACACACCCCAGTATTTGGCTCCCTTAAATCGTGTTCCAAGATTTTCATGCATTTCAGTGGGATTTTCAGGAGTCAATGAATGAAGTTTATTTAATATCCGTTCGCGATCTTCTTCGGGTATATATTCCGAAAAATTCTGCCCTATTACTTTTTCGCGTTCAAGCCCGAAAAATTCGCAAATAGCATCATTGGCATAAGTCACAGTTCCATCGGGAAGGAATCGGCAGGCGAATTCATAACCGCTGGCCAAAATCAAATCCTGCCATACCTGGACATTTTCGAATGATGAACTTGAATCATCGGTCGTTGCCGATGATTTAAGTTCATCGACTTGAGATTGAAGCGATTCAATTTTTTCTATTAATTCTCTTTTGGAATATTTTTCAAGACCCATGCTGCCTCGGCCGAATCAAATAAAATCTCTAAGTTATAACCGTGCGCCAGTTTGTCACGCTTGCGATTTAAAAATATAAAAGACCACAGGAACGGGAAGAATTATTTTACCCCCTATTCGCCCCTTATTGAGTATATCGTCCAAACTAAAATTTTCTTTCCTGAATTTCAAGAGAAAAATAGACTATGTTCCCGTGCATTAGTTTTCATTAGACTTTTGAGATAATTCTTATAAGTTCAAACTTATGAAACGTGTCTTGATCATCGGTAATCCCGGGGCCGGAAAATCTACCCTGGCGACCAGGCTCGGAAAAATCCTTGACCTGCCTGTAATACACCTCGATAGATACTTCTGGCAGCCTGGATGGGTCCAGACCGAATCCCAAAAATGGAGGCAGATAGTATCCGAACTGGTAAGCGGTGACAGGTGGATCATTGACGGCAACTACAGAAATACTATGGAGATCAGAATTCCCAAAGCCGACACAATTATCTGGCTTGATTATTCCAGGAGTTTATGTCTCTGGCAGGCAATTAAAAGAATAATTACAGGATATGGCAAAAATCGCCCGGATATGGCCGAGGGTTGCCCGGAACATCTCGATTTTATCTTCATTAAATATATATGGGATTTTAAAAAGAACGAAAAACCGTTAATATCTCCGCTGATTAAAAAATATTTCAAAGGAGAAAAATTGTACATAATGAAATCCCCGGAAGAAACTACCCAATTTGTTGCCAAACTGGAAAAACCATGAATGATAAGGACGATAAATCACTTGACCGTAAATATGAAAGTCTGCACCGCCGGCCAAAAGGACGTAAACCGGTCTGTATTGCGACAATAATTATACTTGGATTGATTTTACTCTACTTTTTCGCCGGTTTGATTTTTGATTTTGAACCTGATATGAAAAAAGGGAATATCAATCTAAACCACCGGTTACTCGCTTCGGAGAGCTTCGACCGGATCGACCCTGGCCGCACGAGCCGCGGGATAATAGCCCGCAATTAAACTTACCAGAACGCCAAAGGCAAAAGCCGTAACAACCAGCCACAACGGAAGCGCAAAAGGATCAAATACCGGCATATCTTCCCGCTCCATAATGATCCGCCCGACTTCCGATGCAACCCTCGTTCCCAGCCATCCCAGGAGAATACCGACAATAGAACCAACCGCACCGATCACCGCTGATTCTGCCAGGTACATAAACTTAATATCCCTCTCATCGGCCCCGAGAGATTTTATTACCCCGATTTCTTTTCTCCGTTCAATAATAGACATCACCATCGTATTAATAATCCCCAAAGCGGCCGTTATCAGCGCTATCAATCCAATAAGCCCGAGACCCAGATTAAAATAAATAAACATTTTTTGCATCTGTTTAAACTGCTCGGCAAAACTGAATGTCCTGTACCCCATCGCCTTTACTGAATCCATTATCTCCGAATGCGAAGCATACGGCTCTACCGATAATGTAACCTGGTTGTATTGCCTGCTATCAGCTGCTTCTTCCGCCGAAAACAGCGTTCCGCTCTGCATTGCCGTCATTAAATCGACCGGATCGCTGCTAAGACCGAAACTGCCCGTTGTCAGCTTTTGCGCCGTCTTGACCGGGACTATGATAGGAGCGAAATTTATATCATACTTTTTAAATGGTGCACCGATTCCTATAATTGTCAATGTGTCGGCTACCGTCTCTGTCCGGGTCATGAGACCATCGACAAAACGCCTTAATCCTTCATTTAACTCACGCCGGATTACCCTTTCCCGATAATCCGCTTTTCGAAGCGAATCAAACTCGATTCCCTTCAGGCGCGACACAAAATGCCCTTCATCGCTTTTTACGATATTTATGAGAGCACTATCAAGGCTGGCCGACTGAACCGATAAAACAATTTCCTCACCAATTATCGAATCTGGATCTTCGATTTCAATCAATTCCAAAAATTCGTGTGTGACAACTACTTCAAGAGCGGAATCCGAACTAAAAATATTATCACCTAATATTCGGGAAAACATTTGTGACTGCGAGGCGTCGACCGGCAAAGCCCTCGCTTTTGCAGTAAATTGAGTATCAAGAACCGAGACCGAAGCGTCAAAAGAAACGAACGGATATGCGGCGACTACTCCCGGAATTTCCGTAAGCTCTTTTAAAGCCTTATTATTTAGATCTTTTGCTTCAACCGTATCCGGCAGATCAGCATTCTTTTGCGGGTAAACATAAATTGTGCTTAACAGCCCGAACTCATTGTAAAAATCTTCAATATATTTCTGACTCCCCGCCCCGAATGAAAGAAGCGCCACAAAGGCCGCAATCGCAATGACAATTCCGGAAATAGTCAGTATCGCCCGTAACTTGATTCGCGCCAAATTGCCAACCGAAAAGCCGAGCATATCATAAAGGTTCATTCCGATGCTCCATCTGATCTATTACCAGGGTTGTCATCTATTCGACCGTAATGCATCTGAAAAATATCCCGGGCGCATTTTTCGGCCATTTCCCGATCATGCGTCACCATTACAATTGTTATTCCATCCCTGTTTAATTCCCTTAGTAACTCTCCAATCGCTTCCGAGTTTTCTTTATCGAGATTGCCGGTCGGCTCATCGGCAAAAATAATTTCAGGCTTTTTAACAAGCGCCCTTGCAATCGCCACTCTTTGCTGTTCTCCTCCGGAGAGATCTGCGGGACGGTGATCCATACGCTCTTCGAGACCAAGTCGGGATAGAATTTCTTCCGCCTTCTTCCGTCTTGTTTTCCGGTTCGACTCGGTAAAATACAGCGCCAGTTCAACATTCCCGAGTGCCGTATGATGGGGCAGTAGATTGAATGACTGGAATATCATCCCGACTTTTTTCGCCCTGTATCCGGCCAGTTCGCGACGATTGAACTCTGTCAGATTTTTTCCGTCTATTTGAATCGTGCCGGCAGTCGGACTGTCTAGGCCCGACAGCAAATTTAACAAGGTCGACTTGCCCGAACCGGAGGCCCCTACCAATGCGGCAAAACCCCCGCGGTCAATTTCGAGATCGACATTATCGACGGCGCGGATAATATTGCGCCCTCTTTTATAATGACGGGATAAATTCTCGGCTTTAATAAACAATATTACTCTTTTATTTTAGTTCTCTTATGTACTTTTATAGTACATTGATATACATTTCAACCAAAATTATATAGATTTAGATACGTGTTGGTATTTTGAGAGTTTCTAAAATTTGATGCAGCAAAATAATTTGATAGTAGAATTGAATATATGTTTAATCTTACTTATCCTCTTTCATCAGCCAGGATGTAATCCCGGCAGTAACACTGCGCGGCACGAACCGCGTCGACGAAATCAATAGTTTGTTCCTTACTCCCGGAATTACCAATTTCTTACCCTGCATCATCGCATTATAACCGATCCTGGCAACCTCGTCTGCTTTCATAACCCCCGACTGATTCAATCGAAGTTTTTCCATGCCCGCTCTTTCAAAAAACTCCGTCTCTGTAGGTCCCGGGCAGAGAACAGTCATTGTTACTCCGCTTCCCTTCAATTCATGAGCAATCGCCATAGAAAGATTTACAACATAGGCCTTGCTCGCATAGTAAACGGCGCTGTAAGGGCCGGGTACAAATCCGGCAGTAGAAGCCACATTCAGTATGCGCCCTTCTTCACGCATCTTCATGTCATCGATAAATATTCGTGTAAGTCTCGTAAGAGTTGCCATATTTACATGAATCATATTCATAAGTTTCTTCAAATCAGTCTCAGCGAACGCCCCGTAACTGTTAAATCCTGCGTTATTGACAAGATAGTTTATCTCTTCATGCTCAATCATTAGCTCATCATGCAACTGATGTGCGGATTCTTCCAATGACAAATCTTTAGTAATAACCTTGGCCCTGACTTGATAGTTCTCGCCCAGATCACGCGCGAGTTTGTTCAGCTCTTCCTCTCGCCTGGCTACCAGGATGACGTTGATTTTATCCTTAGCAAACAGCCTTGCGAACTGCTCGCCGAGTCCCGAAGACGCCCCGGTTATCAGGGCCGTTTTCTGATTTGTTTCCATATTCTATTATCCCGATCCAGTTATTCAATTATAACTATAAAAAGTAAAATCGGGGGAAAAAGTTCAAAAAAAAATCCGCAGAAAGCGCATCGACTTTCTGCGGATTTGGTCTGTTTACTTCAATATTAGAAATCGGCCATCTCTTTTTCTTCCAATGGTATGACATCATCGCCAGATTCATGCTGTCTGGCTTTTGATGAATCCTGTGATTTCTTCATGTTTTTTGAACCTGAATGATAATCACTCTTTGATGTAGTCATTTTATGTTCAGGACGCTGAATTGAATATCCGGTTGTCGAATGAGTTGACTTCTTAACAGCCGTATTTTCTCGCTTAGATGCCAGTTCTTTGATCGAAGCAGCGCCATAAACAAGACCGGACAACTCTCCAATAATATCCTGCATCTGCTGAGCCTGTGCCGCCATTTCTTCAGCCGCCGATGACGATTCTTCGGCACTCGAGGCATTCTGCTGAGTCACCTGGTCCATTTGGGCGACTGCCGTATTGAGTTGATCAATTCCCTGTGCCTGCTCCTGACTCGCGGCTGAAACTTCACCAATAAGGTCGGTGACCTTTTTGATACCACCGTTTATTTCTTCGAATATAGCTGTTAGTTCTTCCGTTGAACGAACGCCATTCTCGGCATTCTTCTGCGATCCTTCAATAAGTGTCGAGGTATCTTTGGCCGCTTCTGCCGAGCGCTGTGCCAGATTCCTGACCTCTTCGGCAACTACGGCAAAGCCCTTACCAGCTTCACCGGCGCGGGCAGCTTCAACGGCGGCATTTAGAGCAAGCAGGTTTGTCTGGAATGCAATTTCATCGATAACCTTGATAATCTTGGCCGTCTCATCGGATGATTTCTTAATCTCCTGCATGGCACCGGACATTTCGCCCATCGCCGATGCGCCTTTTTCTACCGCCGAGCGAGCGTCGCTTGATAGACCATTTGCCTGATTGGCATTATCGGCATTCTGCCTGGTCATTCCGGCCATTTCCTCGAGCGAAGAGGAAGTCTCTTCGAGCGACGAGGCCTGTTCGGAAGCTCCCTCGGCAAGCTGCTGACTGGCTTCGGCAACCTGGCTCGAAGCATCGCTAACCTGGTCAGCACCCGATGTAAGATTATTTATAATATTTGTTATCGGACGAGTTATACTGCGGGTAATAAATACTGCCAGCACGATTCCGAGAATCAAAGCTACTATAAGCCCTATTACCATCGTAGTAGACGAAGTAGAAAGGAGAGAAGCCGCGTGATTGGCAATCTCATCGGCTCCGGCAACACCTGCCATCGCAGTTTCTTCCGCTGACGCCAAAACTTCATCGGCGACTTTCCCTCGCTTATCGCTAATCTGCTGCAAATTAGACCAGTTGGCCAGAAGGTTTTCCATGGCCACATGATAATGTTTCGCCGCTTCTTCAGTATTATCTATCCGCTCTATATCGATTTTAAGTCTTGTAATTTCACGAAGCTGAGCAAATTTCTGATCCATAAGATCAAAATTACTCATCGCGTCTTTTATCAATGCCGGATCACGTTCCGCCTGCGATCTCCACGTCGCCAAACGGGTCGCATTACCTATATCGATAATATCATTGACCAACGTAATCTTCTGGAGACGTTCTTTGATGGATGCCGCGCTGGCGCCGGCGTCCGCTTCGTTACGCATATTCTCATTCTGGCCCAGCAGAAAGTCGGCACAGTTTGTCATATAAGCCTGAGCGCTTTCATCGAGTTGGACACGATCATGCTCGAGCTTATCTGTTAATTGATCGGTCTCAGTCGCAAGACTCTTATATTCGGCTACCTTTTCCTTGAGCTCATCGACTGCACCCTGAAGCTTGACCAAATGGGTTGCGCGTCCCGCCAGTTCTTCGGCTTCGACGAGATGCTCTTCTACTTTAGCGAGATACTTAACACCTAATTCGTAATATTTTTTATTCTCAGTAAATGCATAACCGCGCATGTTATACATTGTTTTCTGCGAGTTACGCTCAATATTGTTACATATTTCAACCTCAGGAATATACTCGGTCGCAAGAACATTGGATTCCTGCTGGACATTTTTCATATTGTAAACCGCCAGCCCGCCGAGTATTATGGCGATTAAAACCAATAGGCTGAAACCCGATGCTATTTTGGTCCCTAAACGCATATTTTTAAACATGAATCCCTCCTTGATTAATGATCACTACTGCTGTGTTGCTCGCTGTCTTTATCTTTGTAAGCCATAAGTTGAGACTGATCGGGATGTGCCCCGAGCCATTCTACATGACCATCATCGAGATGATATACAGCCCCGACAACCATCAATCTACCGTCTCTGACTCTTTCTCTAACTGCGGAACTCCTTTGAAAAAGATCCTGAATCGATTGCCAGACATTAAATTTGACCGACATCTCTACCAGTTCATTGCCGTCCAGTTCCGGATGGACTCTTTTGGTCCTGGCAACTGCCGGTTCAATATTATCGACCAGCGGCGGAATACTGCCGTGCAGTTCGGCATCGGTTACAACAGCCGTCACGGCACCGCACTGCGAATGACCCAGCACCACCATGATCGGTGTCCCCAAATGATCAACACCATACTCAATGGAACCGACTTCATCAACATCGCAAACATTCCCGGCTACTCTGATAATAAACAAATCGCCAATACCCTGATCGAATACGATTTCAGCCGGAACCCTCGAATCGGAGCAGGTTATTAATGTTGCGAATGGATGCTGCCCGCCGGTTGATGTTTCATGTCGGCGGTCTTTGCCTGTTCGCGGATACATGGGACTTTCTGATACAAATCGCTGATTGCCTTCAACAAGTCTCTTTTCGGCCTGATCCGGAGTTATTCCCGGACCGCCGGATGATGCCAATACAACCGTGCCAATCAGCAATAAGGCCATTAAGAAACTTAAAGCGATTGATTTTTTGGTCATCTCCACCCCCTTGATAGCAGTTAAGGTTTAATTAAAATATTGGAATTCTATCATACCCCAAAACCATGATATAATTCTGATATAGAAGGTATCGTTTAAATGAAGAAATCCTTAAAGGGGTTTATAAGGGGATAAAAAGGGGATATCCAATCCCCCAAAAATCACATTAATTATTATTATTGCAGGTTTTAAGGAAGCTGTAAAGATTGATTCTCTTATCCTTTATTCCGAGTTTTCGTCGGATACTTTTGCGCTGGTCAATAACGGTGTTGGATGAAGTATTGAATATCTCCGCTATCTCTTTGGATGAATATCCATTACGAATCATAGTGCAAATCTGCAACTCGCGTGGCGATAAGCTTTTATATCTTGTTTCGAGCTGGCTGACAAATGGCTCTAGAAGATTCCTTAGACTGTTTTTCAATATATATAGGGTGTTATAATCCTCCGACCTTTCATTGATCGGCAGGGAGTCCAGTAACGGCATTATGACCTTCTCGATATTAGCCTTTATTTCGCGAGACGCCTTCGATCGTTCCTTTTCTATCTCCTTGAGCACTTCTTCAAGAGCGATGTTTTTCTTGCGAAGCTCCACCTGCTCCATTACCAGTCTTTGCGTTGTATCGGCGAGTTCCTTTTCAGCCTGTTTTCTTTTAGATATATCGACCCAGGTAACAATTATCTGGTCTTCTCCCTCTTCATTTGTGAAACGACTATAGGCAATCTTAACCCAGAATTTATCCTGATTTCGGATATTGATTACTCTTTCGGCTGTTCTGGATATATTAATCGGAATGTTTCTTATGTCAAAACCATCGAACCAGTCTTCGCTTTGTGTCCACCATGGAAATGGTGGCTCAACCCCGATTAGTTCAGCCTTTTTATAGCCCGTTATATCGCAAAAGGCACTATTAACATAATCTATTGAAAGATCTTTATTGATAATCTTTATGGGCAGGGGGAAATTAGAAACGATTGACTTAAAACACCTGTCGCAACGGAAAATCTTATTATTGAAGTTTAAGATATTCGATGAAATAAAATACCCCCTTGTATATATGAGTATATCGACGATAGCCAAAAAAAAATAAGACAATGCCGCCCAATAAAAAAACCCGGCCAAAGCCGGGTTTGAAAATTCTTCGTGCCCAATAATTTCTATCGGGTCTCTTTAAACAAGACATGCTTTTTTACGATCGGATCATATTTCTTCAGTTGAATTCGATCCGGAGTGTTGCGCTTGTTTTTCTTGGTCGAGTAAGTATATGGGCTTTCGGTGCTCCGAAGCTTTATTATCACTCTGTTTCCTGGTTTCGCCATCTTTGATTACTCCACTATATAAGCTTCTATTTATCTATTTCGGCCTTTATAGAATATAAATAAATCCCGATTTGTCAATTTCTATTTGATTATTTAACAAAAAAATAAATCTTTTGGTTTCCGAAATTCCCTGCCTATCAACAACTAAGACAAATCCCGCAAAAAAAACAGAATATATTCGACAAATATATTACATTTGCGGAACAATATTAGACATTTCTCTGTTTATATAAACAATTGATGAACAAATATGAAACGGTGAACTCGAAAATTACAAGGAGACACAAAATCAAAAAGCGTATAGCCGAAAATCAGTAACCGCGGATAAGGGAGCCTGGGGGCTGCTCCCAATTCCGTAAAATCGAAACTAACTAATTTATTTTAATATTTATGAAAGGTGACACAATGAAACTCAAAAAACTCTTAATCGGTATTTCACTGGCCTCATTGGCCGTGTTTGGCGTTGTCGGATGTAGTGATGATGATGACGATCCGATAACCGGCGGGACACCGTCGAATCCAACCGCTATGGTTCGCGTAGTCCACGCCAGCTATGACGCCCCGGGCGTCGATATTGCCGTTGACGGCAATGTAGCCATTCCCAATCTGGGTTATGGTATTGCTTCTATCTATTATGATATCGAAGCCGGCACTCGCAATATTAAGGTGACCCCTAAGGGACAAACTTCGCCGGTAGTAATCGAAGCCGACCTTAACCTCGAAGCTAACAAATCATATACAGTTTTTGCAGTGGACGAGCTCAGCTCGATCGCTCCGGTTGTAGCCGAGGATACCCGTGCCCCGGTCTCGAACAAAGCAAAAGTTCGTTTCCTGCACGCTTCTCCCGATGCGCCGGCGGTTGATATTCGTCTTAATGATGGCTCCGGCCCGGTCGTTTTCGGCGATAATTCGTTTAAGGATCTTACTTCCTACACCGAAGTCGATCCCGGCGATTATTCCTTTGTCGTTACAGGTGCCGGTTCGACCACGGAAGTAGTGGCTTTCAGCCCCATCAATGTTTCCTCCGGGCGCAGCTACACTGTCGTCGCTATCGGGACACTGGATGCCAACGATCAGTATCCCTTCACCGTTCGCGTCTTTATTGACAACGATCTGGGGAATCTGTTTTCGGATCTGACTCTGGCCAAGACCGACCTGCGCGTCATTCATACCAGTTATGACGCTCCGGCAGTGGATATTGCTCTTGACGACAATGTTGCCATCAGCAATCTGCCTTATGGTCTTTCCTCCGGCTACGCCGGCGTGGATTATGGTATGCGCAATGTCAAAGTAACTCCGTCAGGTGCCTCGTCACCGGTAGTTATCGAAGCAGATCTTAATCTTACCCGCAACATGTCATATACTGTCGTGGCTGTTGACGAGCTTTCTTCCATTTCGCCGATTGTCATGGAAGATAGCCGTACTCCCGCTTCAAATAAAGCCAAGGTCCGCTTCCTGCATGCCTCGCCGGATGCTCCGGCCGTTGATATCCGTCTTAATGACGGTTCCGGAGCGGTCGTTTTCGGCAACCAGGCTTTTGAAGATTACACTGGATATGCCGAAATTGATGCCGGCGATTACACCTTCGCGGTTACTCCTGCTGGCGATACGACCGAGGTTATTATATTCCAGCCGATCGGTGTTCAGAACGGAACGGTCTATACAATCGTAGCCCACGGTACACTGGATAACACTGATCAGTATCCTTTTGCCGTGCGTGTTTTCATCGATAATGATCCCGGTGATGGTTATGCTGATTTGTCCGCCACCAGTGCCGAAGTAATGGTTGTTCATGCATCTCCCGATGCCCCGGGTGTGGACCTTCTGGTGGACGGATTAGTTGTCAACTCTTCTGCCCTGGAATTCCCGAATAACACCGGTTACCTTGGCGTTACCGGTGGCGACAGAAACATCAAGGTCAATGCCAGTGGTACTCCTACCACTGTAATCGACGCAAATCTCAATTTGGATCCGAACATTAATTATTCGGTCTTTGCAGTCAACAATCTGGCTTCTATCGAACCCTTGGTCGTAGTCGATGATCTTACCGCTCCCGCTTCGGGTAAGGCGCATGTCAGATTCATGCACCTGTCACCCAACGCTCCCGCGGTTGATATTACACTGACCGATGGTACAGTAGTATTCGGCGATTATGAATTCAAAGAATACACCGCCTTTACACCCTTGGATGCTGCGTCTTACGATCTCCAGGTTCGTCTACAGGGCACCAGCACGGTTGTCCTTGACCTTCCCGGAATCGTACTTGAAGATGGCAAAATTTACACTGTCTTCGCTCGCGGTCTGGTCGGAGGTGCCGGTGATCAGGCCTTAAACGCCGAGATTATCGTAAACAATTAAGTAACCTCCTTAGCTATACTTTATATAGATTGTCTGAAGCGGCCGTGCAAAACAGCACGGCCGCTATTTTATCCTTAATTATATCAGGGTTCCTTCGTAATTATTGAAACAAATACGGCATTAGACCGCTTATAATATATATAATACGCTGGCAGTCCAAAAGGAGATACATCACGATGAAAATCGGCTTATTCTACGGAAGTACAACCGGTGCATGCGAAAAGGTCGCCGAAATTCTCGCCGAGGAACTTATAAATTCCGGGTTAGAAACAGATATATATAATGTCGCCAATATCAAAATCGATACTATTATGAACTACGATAAAATAATCATGGCAACTTCAACCTGGCACAGCGGCGATATTCAGGAGGATTGGGAACCGCTCTATGATGAAATGACTCGCCAGAATTTCAAAGGCAAAAAAGTCGCTTTTGTTGGAGTCGGTGACCAGTCAGGATTTCCCGATTTCTTTGCCGGATCACTGGGGATTCTCTCCCAGCCGGTTCGAGACAACGGTGGCGATATAGTCGGTCATTGGCCAACCGACGGCTACATGTTCAATGAATCGAGCGCGGTAGAAGGGAACTATTTTATCGGATTGGTCCTTGATCAGGATAATGAAGCTGATCTGACACCGGGGCGCATCAGGCAATGGGTCAATCAACTTAAAGATGAGTTTTAATATTAAAATTCGGCTTACTTACCAATAAAAATCCCGTCCGAAATGGTGGACGGGATTTTTTATGTACTAATGATATGTATATTTAATCGCAATTATCGCGGTTTATATATCCGGTCTTTCCGCCCAGGAGCTTCACATGAACCCAATCACCATGATCTTCAATGACTTCGAGCTGAATACCACCGGGGACCTTGGCCGCGACTTCGGATGATGCCGAGGCCTCGACAAATATATCAATCCTTTCACTCGAGCTGCCTTTAACTTCAATCTTGTCAGCAGTAAGACTTTTATCGGAAGCTGCCTCTTCGAAGTCGAACGGCTCAATTGTATGGCCAAGACTGGCGTAGAAAGGGACTAATTTAACCCGAGTCGCTATTCTTTTGGAAGCTTCCTGATACTTATCATCTGGATCGAGCATTGCCGCCCCGTCATACATCTCCTTAGCCTTTTCAAAATCGCCTGTAATTTCGTATAAAACTCCCATATTATAAAGAAATTTGGGATTATACATATCCGACTGGTAAAGCTCATTATATATTGCATAAGCTTTAGCCAGTTCGTGATCTTCAGCAGCTTTGGCTGCATCTTTACCTTTGTCCTTGAACTCTTTTAGTTTAATCTTTTCCAGATCGAATTCTTCCAAGGCATACCAGGGATTGAACTGATTTACGAAATAACGAGCCAGAACCCTGACTGCCTGTCCTGCCATCTCTCCATCTCCCCGCAGTTCTTTGCTCTGGTCATCGCAGACCTTATCGGTTAAGGTGATTGATTCTCTTTTGGTCGCAAGAATCTTACCTGTTTTTGTTTCAACCATACGAATATTAGCAGTTACCGTGACTTTTCGGGTGATACAATTGGCGATATACTCGATGCGCTGCTTGTTGCGAGTTGTTACATGTGTCTCTCGTGCACGGGTATCTTCCCTCTGGTCACTAACATCCCCATAAATGACTACTTCCACTCCGAGGATTTCGCCCAATTTCTGTGCCTGAGCTTCATCAACCAGACCACCCTCTCCCAACATCTGCTCTGACATAACTGCCTCGAGCCGGCTTCTCTCAACAACCTCAAACAACTTTGTCGAAGCACCTTTAATGAAGCTGACACCTTCTACGTCAGAGGCAAACAAACCTCCTTCGATATCGCGAATACCACGGTCTTCCTGAAGGAGAAATTCAATCATATTATCCGCCATGGCTCGCCCGGCCTCCCCGGAAGCCGAATTTGATGGCGTAAAATCCAAAATGGCAATGCGCTTAACTCCCTGAAGATCAACTTCCGGAACCTGCGGCATAAAGCACTTTACTTCAATATAACCGTACGAGCTGACATTCATTAGTACGGCAATTATGAGTACAACCCCCAACCTGATCCACGAACAATTTTTCATTGTTCTCCTCGTCTTAAATGGTTAACGTCTATTGCCTTATAGATATGATAAGATGTTAACCGGGAATTGTTAGAAGATTATTAGATTTTGGGAATTATACTCGGATCTTAATCGGCCGTGGAAACTACATTGTCCCTATGATATTCAAGAAACTGGGCAGCCCCTTTTTCGCCCATGTATTTCTGAAGAATTTTCACCGGGGTTTGTGTCAAATCAACCAGCATAAGACCATCGAGGGCATCTGCGAAATCGGGATCGATGTTGAATGCCATTAGTTTTCCACCCAACTTTAGATAATGCCGCAATAGTATCGGTACTCCGGAATGCTGAGTTTCAATCTCGGATATCAGCGATGTTACTTCATCGAGATTTTTGACCAATCCCGAGGTTAGCCGATGATCCCATTTCTTGGGTCCCCGAGTTTTCAAAGGCCGCCGCGCTTTTATCAAGCGGGCCAAATCCTGTTCAAAGCTGTTCGCCTTTAGAAAATCGACCATAAACTGGCGCGAAGCCGAATGATAACGACTGCTGATACTTACGGGGCCGAACAGCATCTTATATTTCGGGTTGCGGAGAACAAACCGACCTATCCCCTTCCATAAAAGATGGAGAGGTGCAAATTCCCGCTGATATTCGCCCCTTATGAAGGACCGCCCCAGTTCAATCGCAGGATTTATTTGATTAATCAAATTGGCTCTGTATTTATACAGCGTTCTTGTATATAGTCCGTGCACACCGTGTTTTTCAATTATTTTATCGCAAAGCCCCAAACGGTAACCGCCGACAATCTCTTTATTGCTCTTATTCCAGACAAATATCTGTGTGTAGTAGTCATCAAAAGTATCAAGATCTATTTCATTCCCCGTCCCTTCACCAACATCCCGAAAAGTAATCTCCCGGATTCGGCCTATTTCCAGCATGATATTCGGAATATCGCGCATACTGCCTGTGTATACGGCATAATCATCATTTTCGGCCAGCTTCGCATTTTTGGGAAGATTTTCAATTTCACTTCGCACAAGCTCAGGCTGGATCGGTTCAATTACCTTATTATCGAGACCAAGTTTTGTAACCCCGCCGTGTCTATTTTGTTTCTTTTTTCTGCTGCCCGGACGCAGCCGCTTTTCCAGCAAGTATGTCCGTAATCGGATATATTCAATAAGCTCCGTATCGTTTTCTATCTCTTTTAATTTGCTGAAAGGAATAACCTTTCCGATTCGAACCGGAATCTTCTTATTTGTTTTGTTGAGGAACTCCCGCGGAAGCATCACCGTCCGAAGTCTCTTGTGAACCATACCCATCAACTGGAATAGCGTACTGTTGCGACCATCGAAATATATCGGTACAACATTGGCTTCACTGCGCCTGATTATTCTCGCGATCGAACGATTCCACTTGGGATCGACGACCCCCTTCTTAAGATTAAGATGCGATACTTCACCGGCCGGGAAAACACCAAGAAGACCGCCATTCTGTACCCACTTTACAGCTTCTTTTAAAGGCTTAATATTTCGTGAAATGGCGCTCTTGCTTCCAAAAGGATCAACCGCGATCAAAATCTTGCGCATTTCCGGAATATGATTCAAAAGATAATTTGCCATTATTTTGACATCTTTTCTAACTGACACCAGTAGCGATGCCAAAAGCATACCCTCAATTGCTCCAAATGGGTGATTGGCGACAGCCACGACCGGACCGGTCGTTGGTATACGTTTAATGTCTTCATCAGGAACATCGTTGCAAATATTTAAATATTCCAGCGCCTGCTCGGAAAACTCGAGATCATCTCCATGAAAATTAATATCGCTGTAGATCGAGTTAATACTTCTTACCCGCAATATCTTTTCAATGGGCCATTTTATTAGAGAAAAAATAGTCTTCTTAATGGGAGATCTGAAATTGGGACTTAACTTTATCAGGGGATCTTGATTTATCTTATTAGATGCCATAACATTTCCCCATCGAAAAATATTCGGTTCCTACATTAATTAAACAAAATAAGCCTGTACGAAACTTATTACAAGATGATTTTTGTGTGTTTTTTATTAGAATGGCGCTTTCAATCAAAGCTGCTAAATCCCCTATTTTCCTTCAAAATCGCTATTCTGAGGGGCTATATATCGCATCAAACCAGACATACCAGCTCTCGCCATCGTCCGTCGACTGTTCTATAAACTGGTGAACTGTCCCGTCATCCAACGGCTCCAGCTTCATCCGCGATAATTCCCTTGTTCCATCCGGAGCAAAATTCTCGCCTGTAAAATGCATGGCGCCGTCTCTAAATTCTGCCGTGTAATTTATCACATTACCTCGGTCATCTACCCATCGCTGCCGCCATTTACCGATATCCGGATCATAGTAATTTATACTCTTTCCCTTCATACCGTAGGCCGAGGACCAGTTTTCGACAATCATGCATCCATTTAGTGTTTTTTCTATTAAATTGGTGCCGGCTCTTGTACCCTCCTGCGTATAAACATCCCAGCTTCCCACCCAGAAATCGAGTACCTTGTAACGGTCATCGAATTGACAGGGCCTTGCCTTTTTCTCGGCCATCGTCATGAGTTCATTAAATCTCGGATTGCCGTGCAATACCACAAGGTCACTATCGGCCCGTATTGCTTCGACATTTACGTAACCGGCCTCAATCGATTTTTCCAGCCAGCCAAGAGCCCTCTCGGGCTGCTGTTTAAGGGCATGAAGTGAAGCAAGATTATATCTCGTAAAGGGTAAATATTGTCCTATGTTTTCGGCTTCATTAAAAGCCTCAATTGCTCTGTCATATTTACCAATCTGGTAGAGCGAAGATCCCAACCGAAACCAGGCGACACCATTAAGAGGATCCGTCTCCGTCAATTCTTCGTATTTTCCCGCAGCCGCCTGCCACTGCTCTGCCCGGTAAAGGGAATCGGCTGTTTCTGATAACTTTATGATCTGGCTGTCCTGTGCCGCTATAGTAACTGCAAACACCAGTATCATAAGCGCATATAAAAGTCTTGCTGTTTTCATTTATACCCTCGATTATTAAACTTATAATGGACCTGCATGTTTCATATTAATAGAATAAATATCCAGAGATTTCACATAATATACGAATATCTTGGCCCCATTATACAAATATTGAAACAATCTCATTTCCCTGATATCTTAAAAAAATGGCCGAACTGCTCCTGGCAATCCGGCCAAAACTTCAAAATCGAATCATACTTAGCCCAGCGGCTGCTTGACCAGTTTTATATCATCGACCCAAACTGTCCCCGATCCTTTTATTACCAGATTCAGTTTTACCCGGTCAGGATTCTGACCCTTCTCAAGATAAAAGGGCGTTCTCTCCAGCTTCCATTCATCCGCCTTAATAACCGGCGAGCTCAAATCCCTGGAAAAAAACTCGCCTAAATCATCGAATTGACACCACATTTCCAGATAAGCCACTCCACTGAAATTTTCAGTCCTTATTTTAGCCTCATACCACAATTGGGCATCTTCGATATCAATGTCATCAAATTCATACAATCGAACAAGAATCGATTCTGCAGCATTAATCTTGATAGAGCCATTCCCGTCGGCACTTACGCCATTATCGAAAACGATCATCGCCCGGTCGATGATGGAATCATTCTCTGTTACGGCTATCTGTCTGAGAGTCTCGCTTTGCCCGGTCTGGTCGCCCGAACAGCCTGCGGCAAAAACAGCAATAATTAGGATAAACAGTAAGTTGCGCATATAAATTCCCTCCTCCTTATTTCCTGTTATCGACAGGTAAGAGGACACTTTTTACATTAATATTTCCGCGAGAATCTCATTCAGACGGCTGCTCAATATAAGATAACCTTCATAATTGGGATCAATACCCCCGGCAGCATATTCAACTCTCAAATACCCCTTTTCATTGGCCAGCAATTCATTCGAATTCAAAAGCGGGAATTTTTTTCTCCTGCAATAATCCTCAAGCCAACTATTGAAGACCTCCAGACTGTCCATAATAATATATTCCCCGGGTATCACACTATCCTCCAGCGGCGGAATTATAGTCGACATAATTGGTGTAATATTATGATATTCAGCCAGTTCGGCCATCGATGCCGCGTAGTCCTCAATTTCCTCGACACTCAATTCCGGACGGAAATTGTACGAGCTGATTTCTATCACGGTTGCTTCCGGTCCCAGATCAATTACATCGGGACGAAACCTCAAAAGCAGCCCCGCTGCCCGCTGTCCGAATATACCACGGTTAATAGCCTCATATGCCGGGATTAACTCCTTAATTGGCCATCGCTCTGTAACCTGCGTCCCCAAAAAGATCACCCTGTTGTCTACGGTTGAATCAGCCTGCATTCTTAAATTCGACGGTGCATAGTATGCTCTTTGTGAAAACTCTTTGACCACATTTGTATATTTATCAAGAAATTCATTGATATGTGCCCTGTATTCAAGAGCCTTGGATCCCACATAAAATATAGAAAGATTTAATAGCAATGATATAACAAGGACAATTTTCCATTTCGTCTTCATAGTTTATCTCCGCAGTTAATAATACTCCCAAAAGTATATTGTCTATCTCGATCTTTATCTACATTAAAAATGCCAATATTACTGTTTAGAGATAATTAATTCATATCTCTATTGACCTTTCTTAGAATTTATATAATTTCGCTTCATGCCCACACTCGATACAACGGTGCCCTATTTCGGCGAGATCTTAGCCCTCATGACAGCTCTGGTCTGGGCGCTGGCCGTAATTCTTTTCCGCAAAAGCGGCGAGACCGTCCATCCCATTGCTTTAAATACATTTAAAAACGTCCTTGCCTTTATTCTGTTTATCCCGACCATGCTTATTATGGGATTTCCAATTTTTCGTGATGTCCCCCTCGAGCATTATCTTCTTCTAATAGCCAGCGGAGTTCTTGGAATTGGCATCGCCGACACGCTGTTCTTGAAAAGTCTCAATCTCCTCGGGGCCGGTCTTCAGTCAATCGTAAACTGCATGTACGCTCCATCGTTTATATTCTTCTCAATGATCTGGCTTGGCGAAACCATGACAATCGCCCAGATTTTCGGAACCGTTTTAATTATTTCCGCCGTGTTAACCGCTGTCAGCCGCAAACGTCTTGAAAATATAACTCCCCACAATCTCAGGTGGGGAATTTTCTGGGGTGTCCTATCCCATTTAATCATGGCTGTCGGAATTGTCATGATCAAAAGACTCCTCGAGCAATCCCCCCTTCTCTGGGCCACAGAAATTCGCCTGCTTGGCGGGATAGCAACCCTGTTCATTATTCTTCTATTCCATCCTCGGAGACGGAAAATTGTATCTTCGATACGCAGTCCCGGAAGTATCGGCTATTCTCTGACGGGCTCCTTTCTGGGCACATATCTCGCCATGATGTTGCTCCTGGGCGGAATGAAATACGCCAAGGCCTCGATAGCCTCGGCCCTAAATCAGATGTCCAATATATTTATCTTTATTCTGGCCGTAATACTATTAAAAGAACCTGTAAATCTCCAGAGAACTATCGGGATTATTCTGGGAGTAACGGGAGCCATACTGGTAACATTCGGTTGACAAGCAGACACTTTTTTTATAAATCATTAATCTAAACCTGAATAGAGCAGGATACTAAGAAGAGCATAAATATGGATAAATTCGAATGCTTTGCCTGCGGATATATCTACGATCCGGAAATCGGTACACCCGAGCAGGATATTGACGAAGGCACCGCCTTCAATGAGCTTCCGGGGGACTGGGTATGCCCGCAATGCGGCGCCGATTTCAGCTATTTTCGAATTATTGATGTATAGGAAATAAAATGATAAATATTGAAATTCCGGGTTTTGGCCCGGTTATAATCGAACATCTGGTTTCAGATTATTCCGGAACATTGTCAGTCGACGGCATCCTGCTGCCGGACATTAAGGACCGCATAAACAGGCTTGCCGAAAACCTTACGATCCATATTCTGACCGCAGATACCCATGGCAAAGCCGCTGAACAGCTTAAAAATGTCAACTGTAAAGTGATATTGCTAAATCCTGGCTATCAGGATATTCAGAAAGAAGACTATGTCAAAATCCTGCAGCCGCAATCAGTTATAGCAATCGGAAACGGGGCCAATGACCGCCGGATGCTAAAAATGGCGCGAATCGGAATCGCTGTCTGCCTTGACGAGGGCTGCGCATCCGAAACCATTGCCAATTCGGATGTTATGGTCAATTCCGCTGGTGATGCTCTCGACCTGCTTCTAAAACCTGACCGCCTGAAAGCTACACTCCGATTCTAATCAGGCAATATTGCACCCATTTGCAAAATACAGTCTTATCAATTCACTTTTATGGCGTTTCTGCATTTCTCTAAAAACTCGCAAGCCTATAATTTTATTCAGCTTAGACAAGCATTGAAATATCTTAATAAATTGGGCACACCTTTTACGATAATGCTGTCCACAGGAGAAAAATCATGGAAATACTATTTACTGGAAATGCGCTCAATCTGGGAAGTTTTGTCTATCTCTGCGGCCTTATTTGCGCCTCACTGTTTTTTGTTATGGTCGGTATTAAAGCCCTTAGGCTCGAACGCTACGAAGGCGCTCTGTATATCTGCCTGTCAGCATTCTTTATAGGTGCTCATATTGTTTTTCTTCTTACAGAATCGCAACATTCATTTTTATCCAATTTCGGAATAAATTTATCATTGGATCAGTGGGTAATCCTCATGCTCGGTCCCTCACTGGTCATCCTCTTTTTAGGTTTTGGGTTATTCAGCATGATCAAATTGGATATCGCCGAAGCGGTTATTAAGATCATACTCGGGCTCGGTCTTGTTGGAATTCTTTACCATATTGGAATTGATTGGCCCGGAATCATAAAGGCCGCTCTGGTCATGTTGTTTTCGATTATCTGGTTTACGATTGAATTAAAAACCGCCGGCGAAATGGAATAGGATACTCGACACTCCTCCCATAAAAAAAGGCGCTTCATCCGAAGCGCCTTTTTTATTTATTAAGAATTTACTCGACTGTCACACTCTTGGCCAGATTGCGCGGCTGGTCGACATTTTTCCCTCTCATTACTGCCATATGATACGACAGCAACTGCAGAGGTATTGCGGCCAGGATCGGAGTAAACATAGGATGTGTATTCGGGATATAAATCACATGGTCGACCTTATCGACGATTTCCATATCACCCTCGGTAGCGATAGCAATTACCTGTCCATTTCGAGCCCTGACCTCGGCAATATTGGAAAGCACCTTGTCGTATAGCGAATCCTTTAATGCAATAACAACTACCGGCATATTTTCATCGATCAGCGCAATCGGCCCATGTTTCATCTCGGCAGCAGGGTAACCTTCAGCATGGATGTATGATATTTCCTTTAATTTAAGTGCGCCCTCCAATGCGGTCGGGAAATTAATCCCCCTGCCCAAAAAGAGAAAATTACTTTTGTTATAATACTGCTCCGCAATTCGCGATACCCTGTCTTCATTTTTCAGAATCTCCTCGACCTGATCTGGAATACGACGAATTTTTTCGATCATCTCCATTCCTTCATGAACCGACAAATGCCGCATTCTTGCCAGAAGGAGCGCGATCTGGTAGAGAACCATTACCTGTGATGTAAAAGCTTTCGTAGAGGCAACCCCGATCTCAGGGCCGGCATGAAGATACACGCCGCCATCGGTTTCACGGGCAATCGTCGACCCCACGACATTACATATACCCAGCACTGTGGCGCCCTTTTTCTTCGCCTCCCTGAGAGCCATTAATGTATCTACTGTCTCCCCCGATTGCGATATTACAAACATCAGAGTATTCTTATCAATAATCGGCGAACGATATCGGAATTCAGAAGCGTATTCCACTTCGACCGGAATACGTGCCAACTCCTCTATTAGATATTCGCCTATCAGGGCCGCATGCCACGATGTCCCGCAGGCGGTAATAAGAATGCGGTCGATCTTTCTGAGCTGTTCATATTGAAGATTTAAACCATTTAACCTCGGAATTCCTTCCTCGAAATTCAAACGGTTTCTGGTAGCGTTTCGGAGAGTAGTCGGCTGTTCATGAATCTCCTTCTGCATGAAATGATCATAACCGCCCTTTTCTATTTCTTCGAGCGACCAGGTAATTTCTTCAACCTGTCTTGCCGGAAGCGGTATTTTGTCTACTCTTTCTATCTTATAATCATTGGCAGTAACTGTGGCAATCTCCCCTTCATCGAGATAAACCGCTTTCTTGGTATATTTCAGCAGCGCACTGACATCCGATGCCACGAAATTCTCTCCCTCACCGGCTCCAAGAACCAGCGGAGATCCCTGCCTGGCAGCCACAATCTTACCCGGCTCCTGCGACGAAACGACACAGATACCATATGTACCTTCTACCTGCGATATCGCAATACGGGTCGCTTCAGTCAAATCACCTTCATAATATTCCTCGATAAGATGTACCAGTATCTCAGTGTCAGTCTCTGTTTTGAAAATATGTCCCTTTTTCTTGAGGAATTCTTTCAAAGCACGGTAATTTTCAATAATTCCGTTATGGACCAGGGCAATCATATCATTGCTGTCCATATGCGGATGCGCGTTGACCATAGTCGGCTCACCATGCGTGGCCCACCTGGTATGCGCAATACCTTCCTTGGCACTGTAGTTTTTGGCCTTGATCAATTCCTCGAGGTTGGCAATCTTTCCGGCACATTTTTCAACAACCAATCCATTATTTTCCGCGAGGACCAGTCCGGCAGAATCATATCCGCGATACTCCAGTCGTTTCAATCCTTGTATAAGTACCGGAAGAGCTTCCCGGAATCCTACATATCCGACTATTCCACACATATATTACCTACTTCAATAGAGATGTTACTTTCTTTTTAACTGATTCGGTAAGTCTTTTTGAATTCGTTTCGATTATCAGACGGTAAATCGGTTCCGTATTCGATTTACGAATCTGAAACCATCCATCTTCAAAATCAAAACGCAGTCCATCGCGGCGATCGACCTTTAAACCGCCGAACTCTTTTTTTACCGCTTTTTCCATTTTCTGCAATTTCTTCTCAAATCCCTCAGGAAGTGCCGCTTTTAACTTTATATTATGATATTTCGGCAAAGTTTCCACAATTGAAGAGAGCGATTTTTTCTTTTTTGCCAGAATAGAGCAAATTATCGCCGCCCCCACCAGGGAATCGCGACCGTAATGGGATGCCGGATAAATCACTCCCCCGTTTCCTTCACCGCCGATTACTGCCTTGGCTTTCTTCATACCGGCGATTACATTGGCCTCCCCCACCGGTGAATATCTGACCAACACTCCGTGTTTTTTTGCCATATCCTCGGTTACCCGTGATGTCGACAGGTTTATTACCACCGGACCTTTATGCTGCGACAGAATAAAATCTACCGCAAGTGCCAGAGTCAGCTCCTCTCCGATGGGATTTCCTTTTTCATCAACCAGCGCCAGACGGTCGGCATCCGGGTCGCAGGCAAACCCGATATCCGCCTTTTTCCTTTTTACCGTAGAGCCGAGCTTTTTCAAATTTTTCGGAATCGGCTCTGGTTCATGCGCAAAATTACCGTCACCTTCGCAGTACAACCGGATAACATCGACACCAAGAGTCTCGAGCATCGACGGTAGCGCTTCCGAACCGGCGCCATTAACGGCATCCACTACCGCCGTCAATCCCGCATTTTTAATTGTACTTCGATTAATCCCTTTCAATTTCAAAATGGACTTAATATGTCTATTCACCCAGCTAAAATCATAAAACAGCTTGCCCAATTTATTGTACGGTTTTAACGCATAACTTTTTCCGGCGTAAATTTCCTTTATCTTCTCGAGAGCCGCTTTATTTATAAATTCACCGTTGCGGTCGAACATCTTAAGGGCATTCCATTCGGAAGGATTATGGCTGGCGGTGATACAAATCCCGCCTTTAGCTTTAAGCCCCGATACAGCAATCTCAAGCGTAGGCGTTGGTACCATTCCAATATCTATCACATCAACCCCTACCGACTGTAAAGCCGATATCGCGGCGTTTTTAATCATTTCCCCGGATGGTCGGCTGTCACGCCCGATTACCACCCGGCCGCCTTTAAGATAAGTCCCAAAAGCCGCAGCATACCCGGAAACCATAACCGGATCAAGCCCGGCCCCTATAACACCGCGAATCCCCGACGTTGACACCATTAATTTATTCTTCAAGGTCTTTCTCCCGTTCAAGTTAAAACTCTTCTTTGGAAGATATAAGAATAATACTGTCCGAATTCAACAAATCATTTTTCCAAATGCCATTATTAATCATAAAATGCGTAAAATATTGCATATTATATACTTCGGTTCCTCCTGTGCAAAATAAAGCACATTTATAACAATCAGACTGACAACGACTTACAGCGCCGGCGCATCTTTGCACTGCCGGCATGCTCTTTGAGCGCCTATAGACCGGATTATAGCTAAGAGGATACTGTGTCATCAAGATTAATTATAATAGGATTATTATCGGTCTTAATTCTTTTCGTCCCCTCCAAAGCAACCGAGTCTAAAATCACCGGCACGATCACCGACAGTATAGGAACTCCACTTCCCGGCGCAACTGTATTTCTTTCATGCGATGATCAATTTCATTCCGGTACGATGTCCGACACCAATGGCAATTTTGCTATTACATACAACAATACGTCATGTTCTACAAGTACTATAAAAATATCATCGATCGGTTATTTAACGCTCGAAAAAAATATCAACCCCGAAAATGCCTCAAATATGACATTCGCTCTCAAGGAGGCCCCTATCGAGATGGCGTCAATTTCAGTATCTCCAAGACCGGAAATCAGATATGAAGAGGTCAATCTCAACAGCCGCAAAATCGAAGAACGTGCTCGCAAAACTCTGATCCCGACTAATCCCATCGGAGCCATCAAGCAGCCGCAGGTTGTCCGTGAAGGTTCCAATCATTCTTCTAAAATCCGTTCCAACGGCTCCAGCCCAATATATTTCATAAACGGCATGGAGATAGGCTATGATCCCAATCATTATGGTATGTTTTCCATCATACCCGGGTCAATCGTCGATGCCGTAAAATTCTACCCGCAAGGAACTGATGCATCTTTCGGTTTGCCGGCCTCGATCGAGCTTAACACGCCAACACCCTTCAATAAGCACTTCAATGGGGATATAAATCTATCATCGGTAGAGGCAACCGCTTCAGCTTCCTGGGGAAATGACAATTACTTTATTCTTGGTTCTCTTCGTAAATCGGTGCTGGACAAACTTGTCAAACAAATTGATGTCCATTCAGATAGAATGACCATCCCGCCCACTAATTTTCAGGACGTCTATCTTTCATCAGGCGTCCAGCTTGACCAGACAAGCCGCATAATTATTGATCAATACTATGTCCGTGATTATCTCAGCTATAACGCATCATCTTTTACCTCCGGTTCAGGAAGTATCAATACGTCTCAGCACACATCAGAAAGCTTCATTGGTGCTCGTCTGGAAATACTAAATGAAAATTCATTCTACAGGATCAACGGAGCTATCCGTTCAAGCTATGAAACTTATGCCGCTTTTCCGCCCGATAATAAAAAGCGTTCGGCCTTCAATGTCGACCTCACTGCCGACCGCACTGTCTTTCTCGCCGGAGTCGAGGCCAATTTCACATTAAAAGATGCCCAGCTGACCATAGGCAATAATCTTCAAGCAATCAATAAGCGGGAGATAGAATTAAAACATACTAACTGGAATTTCCTCCCGCCCGATACTAAATCCGACCGGCCCTATGTCTATCAGAATGAGTTAAATCGGTTTTACGGAAATCTGCATCATAATAACGATGAAATTAACAACGCCGGCTATATTTCATATCGTCAGAATATTGGCGACCTGGTCCTTGAAAGCGGATTCAGGATGGAATATTTCGGTAATCTCTACGATAGAATCCATCCGGTTTATCGCCATTCGGTGCAGTTCCGTATTAGTCCTGAAACAGACCTGAACTTTTATTATGGAACATTCGTAGAAAATCCGATAAACCGCATTCTCGAACCATACCAGGTCTTAATACACTCACAGGTAGACCGTCTGAAACCGATTGCCACCGAACTGGCGACTGCAAGCCTCAACTACAACGATTTCAAATTCTCAATCTTCCGCAAAAAAATCGAGCAGCTACCTGCTTTGGTCCCCGATTTCAACAGGCTAAAAGATGGTCTCCCGCAGGATGAGCGCTTTCTAGCGGTCGAATCAATTGGCGAAGCCTACTTCCTCGGAGGCGATATCACCTTCGAAAAAGAAAAATTCCTCAGCCCGAAATTTGATTTGTACGCCTTCTATGGCTACACCCATGCCGAACAGGTTAAAGATGGTGCAACCATGCCGTACGATATAAATGCCCGTCATAAATTCTTCATGCAATTAAGTTACAGGATGAATAGTACGGTTAAGTTCGGCTTTGATCTCGCCGCCCGAAGCGGCTATCCTTATTCGCCATCGAGAATATTGAGCAATCCGGATAATTTATCAGATAAATATACCGAAAAATATTACCGCCGCGAACTGCACCAGGAAAACTCACTCGAATTCCCAATGAGTGCGTCACTTAATTTTCATATCGGTTTGAATTTTGGCAGCACTGAATGCTATCTTTCGATATCCAATTTTACAAATCGCGAAAATGCCATTATTAATACCGCCGATGGATTCATTTACGACGCCGGCATCCTGCCGACCATGGGGATTAAATACAGCTTTTAATCAACTTTCGAGGACCTTAACCATCTTATTATGAATCGCTCCGTTTGAAGCGAGTATATATTTATCAAAAATAGAATATTTTTTGCCCTCGAAATTCGAGACCTTACCACCCGCCTCTGTCACGATTACAATCCCGGCTGCCGTATCCCACGGATGTAATTTCAATTCCCAGAAACCGTCAAACCTGCCGCAGGCAAGATAGCAGAGGTCTAAAGCCGCCGAACCGGCTCTCCGGACACCTCTGGCTGTTTTCGCAAAATTCCTGAACTGCTTTAGATTATCTTCGCGCGATGTCCCAATATCGTATGGGAATCCGGTTGCCAAAAGAGATTTTTCGATATTCGTCTGACCCGACACCATAATTTTTCTTTTGTTCAAATATGCACTGCCGCCCTGATAAGCGTGAAACATCTCATCCCGCTCCGGGTCATAAACAACTCCCACAACCATCTCCCCCTTGTATTCCAAGCCGATCGAAACACAATAGAAAGGAAAATCGTGGGCATAATTGGTCGTACCATCCAGAGGATCGATTATCCACCGGTATTCCGATTCCACTTCTTTATCATGCCCCTCTTCAGCCAGTATCGCATGATCGGGGAATTTTTTTCGAATATTGTCCACTATTAGATTTTCAGATGCCAGGTCGGCGTCGGTTACAAGATCGACCCGGCCCTTAAGCATCACTCTTCCCCGCTTGTTCTTTTTATCAAGAAGAATCTTTCCTGCCTGCCGTGCAAGTTCACGGGACAGCTTAACTAATTTACGAAGTCTGACTTTGGATAATTTTCTCATACTGCCGCTTTTGCTCTATCCTGTTTGAATTGCATCTGATACAATTTATAATAAATCCCTTTTAGTTCAAGAAGTTCCTCATGTTTCCCTATCTCGCGAAGTTTTCCATTATGAAGGACAATAATTTTATCGGCCTTTTCTATGGTCGACAACCGATGGGCTATTATTATGGCTGTCCGGCCCTTAAGCAATACCTCGAGCGCATCCTGTATCATCCTCTCGGTGGCCGTATCCACTGACGATGTTGCCTCATCGAGAATGAGAATATCCGGATCAAAAGCCAGTGCCCGGGCAAACGATAAAAGCTGTTTCTGCCCGGTAGATAGAGTCGCCCCTCGCTCTTTTACTTCCTCATGAATCCCGCCCTCACTTTTCTCAATATAATCATACAGGTTGACTCGTTTGAGAGCTCTGATTATTTGCTTATCATCAATATCTTCCCGACCCAGTCTGACATTGCTGGCATAATCTCCTGAAAAGATAAAGACATCCTGTAATACAAGTCCCAGGTGACTTCGTAATTCATGAATCGGCATCTCTTTGAGCTCAATTCCATCGAGCTTTATTGCCCCCTTCTGGTAGTCGTAGTAACGGAATAAAAGTGACATCAGAGAGGTCTTCCCTGCCCCGGTCGCTCCCACTATCGCTACCTTTTCGCCCGGTTCTACCGAGAAAGTAATATCTTTCAATACATCTTCGCCCTTATTATAAGCAAAAGTGACATTTTCGAACTCTAATTTACCTTTGAAATCTTTAATTATTTTGCCCTCTTTCTTATCTTCCATCTCAGGCTCGGTATCGAGCAGGTTGAATATTCTCTCCGACGATGCCATCGAGGACTGGAGGATATTGTATTTCTCCGCCAGGTCACGGATCGGATGATAAAACCGCTGAACCAGTTGTATGAATGCCACCAATTCGCCGAACGTCAGACTTTGGTTGACAATCTGAAATCCGCCGTAATAAATCAATATTGCCAGCGATAGTGAACTTATTATTTCGACGACCGGGAAAAATGTAGCGTAATAGTAGATGCCCTTAAGATGCGCATTCCTTAATTTTGAATTAATATCATTGAAATTATTAAAGGTTTCCTTCTCACGAGTGAACAACTGTATTATCGACATCCCTGAAATATGTTCCTGCGTGAAAGCATTGAGACGCGCCAGCCTGATTCGTACCATGCGGTATACTTCGCGAACCTTCCTGCGGAAAACAATCGTGGCTCCGATCAAGAGCGGGAGAACGACGAATGTCAAAAGTGCCAGCTGCCAGTCGTAGTACAACAAAGCGATAACAATCCCCACCAGCGTTATAACATCGCCGAATATCGACACCAGTCCCGATGAAAACATCTCGTCGAGAACATTGACATCATTAGTCACTCTCGTAACCAGACGACCAACCGGATTTTTATCGAAAAATCCGAGATGCAAACGCTGCAGATGCCGGAAAATCTGCATCCGAATATCATACTGAACCTTCTGCCCGACATACATGGTGATAAACATCTGGAGATACTGAAGAATAAAAACGGCTAATAGTAATCCAGCATAGATAAATGCTATTCTCGTCAGCCCCTCGATATCCTGATTTTGGGTCAGATAATTATCGATACCGATCTGGATCGTAACCGGCAAAAGCAACTGCAAAAGCGAACCGCCGACAAGCAGGATCACCGCAATAATAATCCGACTGCGGTACGGTCCGACATACTTTAAAAGCCGCCTCATCAGACGGGCATCATATGCCTTGCCCAGCACTTCTTCTTCATGATAGTTCTGTGCTGCCGCCATTACATCCTCTTTAATTCTTCTTCGAGCAACTGTGTCCGATACAACTCGGCGTACCGCCCGTTTTCGGCCATTAATTCATCATGACTGCCCGATTCGGCAACCTGACCATCTTCCATATAAATTATCAGGTCGGCATCTTTTACAGCCGATGCCCGGTGCGAAATAACAATCGCCGTCCTTTTGTCTATCTCACCCTGAAGTTTCATGCTGATAAGATGTTCCGTCTCTGTATCTACGGCACTGGTGGCATCATCGAGTATCAGTATCCTTGGGTTAATGACCAGCGCCCGTGCTATCGAAACTCTTTGCTTCTGTCCGCCCGAAAGAGTAATCCCGCGCTCGCCAAGCATCGTATTATATCCTTTGGGGAACTCATCGAGATCCTTATCCAATACAGCTTTGCGGGCTGCTTCTATCGCCTTTTCGCGTTCGGAAGGATTATCAGCGTCTTTGTCTTTCCCGAAAAGAATATTATTGGCTATTGAATCGGAAAACAAAAACGGCTCCTGGGGTACAAATCCAACCTGTCGCCTGAGAGTCGTCAGGTCTATATCATTAATATCTATATCATCAACAAATATTTTTCCCCTCGGTATTGGGAATAATCGACTTATAAGAGACACGAGGGTCGTCTTCCCCGAACCGGTCGGGCCGACAATCCCGACCGACATTCCGGCCTCGATATCGAGATTAATGTCCTTTAATACATTTGTGCCATTGTATGAAAAATCAAGATTGCGAAATTCAACTTTGCCTTTTAAACGATGTTCTATATTACTATCCGGCAGTGATTCAACTTCGGGCCTGGTCTCGAGTATTTTGTTTATTCTGTCAAGCGATGCCGTTCCCCGCTGATAAAGAGAAACCACCCAACCCATCGCCACCATCGGCCATATCAGCAATGACAAATAGACAAAGAATGCCACCAGCGTCCCAAGTGTAACATCACCGGCAATTACACCCTTGCCGCCCAGATATAGCACCACCAGATTAACGACCCCGGCCAAAGTAAAAAGAATGGGGTAAAATAGCGCATTGACCCGGATCAATTTCATATTCAAATCGATATATGTCTCATTATGCCGCCCGAAATCGTTAATCTCCGGATCTTCCTGATTATAGGCCCGAACTACCCTTACTCCCGAAATATTCTCCTGCACCTTGGCTGTCAAAACCGAAAAATATTCCTGAATTTTCGAAAACCGCTTGTGCACTATCATGCCAAGTCTGTTCACTATGATTGACAAAAATGGCAGAGGAATAAGCGAATAAAGCGTCATCTCCGGCGACAAATACATCATAAATGAAATCGCGATCACCGATGAAACAAAAGCATTGACAATATGCATTATCCCCGGACCAACCATTCGACGCACTGCCTCGACATCATTGGTCGACCGGGCCATAATATCGCCGGTTCGCGTATTATGATAGAATGTCGGGTTTAGTTTCAGGAGGTGCAAAAACAGGTCTGATCGAAGATCAAATTCCACCTTTCGAGACATCCAGATAATGGTTCGCCTCATGGCAAACCGGAAAATCCCGGCCATTATCGCCAGACCGACTATCGCCAGGGCGAGCGTTAATATCTCATTATGCGGAAATCCCTGATCCGGGCCCAGGTTCTCGAGCTTATCGAATGCCAGCTTGAGCAGATACGGATTAACAAGCAAAAAGGCATTGGCACCAACTGTAGCCAATCCGCCCCATATCAGATATTTGCGATAACGTTTCAGATAAACGAGAATGCGGGCAAATCTATCTTTAAATTTTACATTATTTTTCGGCATAATACTTTAAAACGCAGGGAATAAGCGCGGGTTCCGTAAAACTTTTATACCCAATATACTAATAATGAAGGAGATTTGAAAATAATTTGATTGCTTCGACATCGAGATTACCGACCATTTCCACAATCGGCAGTCCGCAGTAAATTAACTGTCCCTCGCCGATTTTACTTATCGAAAGCAGGGCACTTTTTTCTTCCATACCGATAATCTTCTCTCCCGGGAAAATCAATCCCGGATGGGCAATATATCCCTGAGTGATAGCATCGAGCAATTCGCCCCTATTAATATTATACTTTGCCGAAAGTAACCTATGATTATCTACCAGTATTCTGGCCTCATCGCGGGATACTTTTTTCTCCGTCGATACAATTGATACCGGAAGAAGATCATCGCGCCAGTCATCCGGCTGCCCAAATACAATAATTGTCCCGCCCAGTTCCAGATACCTTTTCAGTTTATCGAAGGGCATCGGCAAAAACTCATAATTACGAAACGCTCCGGTCCCGATCAAAATTGCATCATAAACCCCAAGATCGCCAACCTTTAGATAATGATTGCTGATGGCCTTATAATTAGCACCAGTTTGAATTAATACATCCTCTAATGACCCATCGATTCCCGGCAAAAGCGCTATATATTTCTCAGTTGGAATATCATATTCAACCTGCCGAATATAAGCCACATCCGATCCGACAATGCGCCCCTCGGAAGATACGTTCAGAGTGATCTGCTGCCTTCTTTCCCCAAGGCTTTTTGTCGAAGCCAGTGGAATCGAGATCTCGAACGCTCTCTGACCGGCTCTTAATTCAGCCCGTTCAGGATAGGAACCTGCCGTAACAAATTGAGGAGTCGATATATCAATCTCTATATTTCCATAAAAGTCAATCGGTTTGGTAATCAAAGCTTTTATCTCCGATTGCTCCACAATTCGATCGGCCCTTAATCTTTCAAATGGTTTTATCAAAACGTATCCAGGCATAAATTCCACACGAAAATCCGATCTCTCAAATTCTCCGGCCTGATAACGAAAATCTACTTCATTTGCTCCATACCTGACCCTGCCGATAAATTCAATTGATTGCGGGGTTAAAGAAGCCAATCTGTCAGTATCAACATCAACTACATATTCTCGAATCAAAGAATTATTCGGTAAAATATCAGTCCATGTCGAATCAACTACGATTATCGTATCCATCCAGGAAGGCCTGTACTCCAGTCTGCCACCCTGTATTTTCAATAACCCATTATTATTGATTTCCGAACGGAATTTTAATTTGCGGCCTTCGGCCGTCTCCCGGATAACTGTCTGACCGATATAATCTATTCCTGCTTCATAAAATACGGCCGAAGAAAGCCTGTCCAGTGTCTTTTCTATATATGCCGCGATCGGAGACAGTGTGTCAACCCTGCCAACCTGATAATAATATGTCTGGCGAATTTTCTTTAATTCATCCCGCGCCTTTATTAGCGACTGAATACGATTCATCCCCGATGATTCAAAGGCATTATTGAGATTGCTCATGAAATTCTCGCGATTCATCTTGAGAGCCGTCTGCTGAGCCCGGCTCTCGATATTCTCTGCGATCACCCGGTCAAATTTGAATCTATCGATACCGGGCAGAAACATCCTCTTATCGGCCGCAGCACCGATATTACTCTTTACTAACTCATAATTGCTGTAAATATCAGTTTCATATAGCGATGGCGCTCTCTCACCGACCGCCTGCGCCATCTCAGTTATAATGTCGCCGTAATTATTGTAGTACCGCTTGGATTTAAGGTGTACCCCGGTGGCACCGGAAGTATCACTCATACGATAATATTTCTTTATACTGAAAGCCGCCGCGGGATTGAACACCCTGTCGAGAAGATATCTTTCGAAACTGCGAAGCCCCGCCAGATTGAATTCATCGGAAAAGATAACCAGGTCCGGATAATACTCCCCGAACAGATCATCACTTATTGCCTTCAAGTTGACCTGGGTTGTCTCCGGAATAAAAAAGCGCGATGATGACAGATTATATTCTTCTGATGTATTATAGACCCATTTGTAAACCGGACCCTCTTTTACTGAGACAAGATCGACCTGGCAACCGTTCTGCATCCCCAGATAATACACCAGCGCCCAATCAATCTTTTCCGGCTCGTCATAAACATAAGCCGCTTTTATATCGGTCAGCAAACGAACCGTATTACCTGATATCACGCTTGCCATTAGCGCTAACAGTACAAAAACATAGACTATGATTTTAGTTCTGTTCTTCTTCATGATGGAAAAATATAGAATGTTTATATAGCCCTGTCAAACTCAAATAAAAAAGGCCGCCGAAAGAATTCGGCGACCGTATGAAACTAAATCTGTATCTTAAAGTGCCTGATCTTCCTTGAGCTTCTTATATAGTTTATCGGCGATCTCTTCCGGCGTTTCTCCGTCAATCATCTCACCCTTCTCTCTCGCCGGAGGAGGAGCCGCCTTTTCCACCTTGGTATAAGAATTTGCACCGACACCATCATCACCTATTCCCAGGTCACCAGCCGTCCACTTCGTAAGCGGGGCCTTTTTAGCTTTCATCTTACCCTTCAAAGACGGCAGCCTCGGCTCGTTTATCTCCTTGACAACCGAAACGACTGCCGGGAGATTCAAATCCACTACATCATGGCCCTCTTCGGTCATTCTCAGTACGGTCATTTTCGAACCGTCAACAGCATCAATTTTCTTGACGAACATCGCCTGAGGGACATCCAGATTAGCCGCTACCGCACCGGGCACCTGCGCCGAATCACTGTCAACCGCCTGTTTACCGGCCAAAACAAGATCATACTCACCAATTTTCTTAATCGCCGCCGCCGTTATTTTGCCGATAGCCTGCTGATCGGAATTTTCGAATGCCGAATCGCTAACCAGAACCGCCTCATCGACGCCGAGCGCCAGGCAATTGCGAAGAACCGTCTCCGCTTTCTCCGGACCAACCGTAAGCGCTGTCACTTTTCCGCCATGAGCTTCCCTGAGCTTCAAAGCCTCTTCGACGGCATATTCATCGAACGGATTTGTAATACCGGGACTCGACGGCAGCACTACCTCGCCTTTTCCCTCATCGACTTTAACCTGTTCAATATCCGGAACCTGTTTAACCAAAACTACAATATTCATTTATGCCTCCCGCTAATATGACGGAGTTATTTTCTTGCAAGTCTTTTAATAAAATGATTTTAACTGAAAAAGTCAACCGGCAGATTAATTATGATTTCCCCTTAGCCTCTTTTTCAGCTCGCTTGGTCAAGCGTTTGAGTGCCTGGGCCGCTGCTTTCTGCTCCGCGGCTTTCTTTGAATTGCCGATACCCGACCCGGTCACTTCACCGTTGGTACGTACCGCGATTTCAAAAGTCTTTTCATGATCCGGCCCAACCTCTGATATAACTTCATACACCGGAGGCGCCTCTCCGCGGTGCTGTAAAAACTCCAGTAGCTCCCCCTTGAAATTGCGCTGACTGGTATCGGCGAATATTGCCTCAGACTGCGATATAATGACCCGATATATAAACTTCTTCGCCTCCGCCAATCCACTGTCGAGATATATGGCGCCGATTACCGCTTCCATAGCATCCGATATTATCGAATTACGGTCCCTTCCACCCGCCTGCTCCTCTTCCGGCGACATCAGGATATAATTATTAAGACCGCAGTCTTTGCCTGTCATAGCCAGGGCCATCTCATTTACCAGCATTGCCTTTTTCTTGGTCATATCGCCTTCGTTGTACTGCGGATTTTCATTAAATAAATATTCGGCAACCACCAGTCCCAGAACCGAATCACCAAGAAGCTCCAAACGCTCATTGGAAGACTGGGCTTCTTCTGAATAATGAATATACGACCGGTGGGTCAGCGCTTCTAAAAGATACTTTGAATTATTGAATAAATAGCCGAAATTTCGGCCGAAATTTGCGGCCAATTTATCCCCGGCCGGTTTGCCCGGCCGGGCGAATATACGTTTGAGAAACCCCAAAAGGCTCACAGACCAAACTTAGTTGTTAATCTCCATTATATTTTCCGGCAACCAGAGTAACATTATGTCCGCCGAATCCAAATGAATTCGACATAAATATATTGAAATCGACTTTTCGCGGTCCTTCCGCCACATAATCGAGATCACACTCCGGATCCGGATTATCGAGATTGGCTGTCGGATGAAGAATTTGATTTTCAAGTGATTTTACACCGGCTATCATCTCGACTGCTCCGGCGGCGCCGAGAAGATGGCCCACCATCGATTTGGTCGAGTTAACCGGTATCTTATAGGCATGATCGCCAAAAACACCTTTAATCGCTTTCGTTTCAGCCGGATCGCCCAGTTCTGTCGCGGTCCCATGGCTGTTGATATATCCGACATCCTCAGGCTTTATACCGGCATCTTTGACAGCATTAGCCATCGACATCCGGGCCCCGCTTCCATCAGGAATCGGAGCCGTCATATGATGTGCATCACAGGTCATACCAGAGCCAATAATCTCACCATAAATCTTGGCTCCACGGGCTTTAGCCGAGTCAAGCGACTCCAGCACCAGCATTCCAGCCCCCTCAGCCATGACAAAACCATCGCGATCCTTATCAAATGGCCTTGATGCCCTTTCCGGCTCATCATTTCGGGTCGAAAGTGCCCGGGCCGAACAAAAACCGGCGGTAGAGAGCGGTGTTATTGTCGCTTCGGCGCCACCCGCGATCATGATATCTGCCTCGCCACGCTGAACTATCCGAAAAGCGTCCAAAATTGCATGGGACGATGACGAACAGGCCGATATGGTTGCATAATTCGGCCCCCTGAAACCGAATCGAATAGCCACCAAACCGGCACACATATCAACAATCATCATCGGTATGAAAAAGGGCGATACGCGTGAGGGACCTTTCTCCAACAGGATTTTATGCTGCTGTTCAAATGTCAGGATACCGCCGATACCGGACGCTATGACAACGCCGGCGCGGAATGGATCGAGACTTTGCGGATCAATCCCCGAATCATCAACCGCCATCTGTGACGCCGCTATTGCATACTGTTCTACCAGATCCATGCGACGCGCTTCCTTCTTGTCGAGATACAAAGTACTGTCAAAGTCCTTAACCTCTCCGGCAATTTTGGAAGAATGATTTGAAGCATCGAATCTGGTTATGGGTCCAATGCCGCTTTTGCCGCCAAGAAGAGCCTGCCAGTAATCATCAACATTTAAGCCCAGTGGCGTAACAGCCCCAAGACCGGTGATAACTGTTCTTACAGTTTGCATCGAAATATTATTATCCTCAGATGTTACTTTTTATGTTCTTCAATATAATTAATAGCGTCTCCGACCGAAGCAATCTTCTCCGCATCCTCATCGGGGATTTCCAGAGAAAACTCTTCTTCGAGAGCCATCACCAGTTCCATTGTGTCCAGCGAATCGGCGCTGAGATCATCGACAAATTTGGCTTCTTCGGTAACCTGGGAAGCATCCACTCCTAATTGTTCGACAATGATGTCTTTCACTTTCTGAGCAATGTCATTAGCCATAGCTACTCTCTCCTATAAGTTTATTTAGCCCTAAATTAATTCTCAAGATTAATACATTGTCATCCCGCCGTCAACCCCAATTACTTGTCCTGTTATATAAGAGGCGCCGTCGGAGGCCAAAAAAGCGACCGCTTCGGCAATATCTTTAACATTTCCAAACTTTTTGAGAGGAGTCATCGACAAAAAATATTCTTTGACCGATTCCGGCAAATTTGCCGTCATCTCCGATTCAATAAATCCCGGGGCAACCGCATTGACCGTTATTCCGCGCGAGGCCAACTCCTTGGCAGCCGTTTTCGTCAAACCCAGAAGCCCTGCTTTGCTCGCCGAATAATTGGCCTGCCCTGCGTTGCCTATACGGCCGACAACCGACGAAATATTCACTATTCGCCCCCGCCGCTGTTTCATCATAACCTTGGCTGCTGCCTGCGTTACCAAAAAGGCACCCTTAAGATTGACATTCATCACCTGATCCCATTGATCCTCACCCATTCTCATCATCAGCGTATCCTTGGTAATCCCGGCATTATTAACAACCACATCCAGTGATTCGAATCTGCTTACTGTCTCATCGATCATCTTCTTGACATCGTCCGATTTGGTAACATCAGCTTTCACGGCGATCGCCTCGAAGCCTTTATCCTGGAACTCCTTAGCCGTTTTCTCAGCCTCTTCTATGAGAACATCGGATATCACCAGTCTGGCTCCCAGTGAACCGAATTTCTCGAGTATCGCTTTCCCGATCCCCCGGGCCGAACCGGTTACCAGCACAGTTTTATCTTTAAAATCCATACTGCCTACCCTGCCGTTATCATCTCAAAATTTTTTATATCTTCGAGTTTATCTATATTATGCAATTTGGCTCCCTTTAGCTCCCGTTTTGCCAGCCCGGCCAATACCTTTCCGGGGCCAATCTCAATCAACGTATCTACATCGCTGGCCTGGAAATACTGCATCGTCTGGTGCCACAGAACCGGCGATGTCAATTGCTCGACCAAAAGCTCCTTTATGACTACTGCGTCATACTCCGCTTTGGCTGTAACATTGGGCACAACCGGAATGTTCGGTTTATTTAAAGCCATATCGCTCAAATATTCCTTCATTCCGTCACGGGCAGGCTCCATTAACGGCGAATGAAATGCCCCCCCGACCGGAATCATCATCACTCTCTTTGCGCCAGCTTCCTTGGCTAAATTGACCGCTTCCTCCACTCCTTCAACTGATCCCGAAATGACTATCTGGATATAGGAGTTAAAATTGGCCGGTACAACCACACCCTTTGATGAAGCGGTTTCGCAAATCTCTCTAACTTTGCTCTCATCCAAACCCATAACTGCCGCCATCGTCCCTTTTTTCATCTGGCAGGCTTCTTCCATTAACGAAGCTCTTTTAACTACCGATTTGATTGCCTCTTCTACCGACATCACTCCGGCAAGCGCCAGCGCTCCGTATTCTCCCAGAGAGTGCCCGGCAGTATAATTGGCCTTTGGCAGATCATCCTTCATTATTGCCAGTACCGCCAGCGAATGAAGCAATATGGCCGGCTGTGTAAATCTCGTTCTCTTTAATGTTTCTTCCGGACCTTCAAATGACAATTTCGCTATATCTTCGCCGATTTCATCCGAAGCCAGCTCATATAATTTTCTTACTTCCGGTTTCGCCTCATACAGATCCTTGCCCATGCCGACATACTGTGAAGCCTGTCCCGGAAAAACAATCGCTATCTTACCCATTAAAGTCTCACTCCTACCATCTTATTAATGCCGATGCCCATGTAAGTCCGCCCCCAAAAGCTGTCATCAGTACCACATCACCTTCATTAATCCGCCCCTGCCTGACAGCTTCATCAAGCGCCAGCGGGACCGAGGCCGCCGATGTATTCCCATATTTCTCTATATTCAAAAAAACCCGATCCATCGGAAGATTCAGTCTTTTGGCAGTTGATGTAATAATGCGTATATTGGCCTGATGAGGCACCAGGAGCGAAACGTCGGACGGCTCCAGGCCGGCTTCTGCCATTACTTTCAGAGATGCATCGGCCATCTGCCGGACGGCATGTTTGAATATCTCGGCACCATTCATCTTTATATAATAATCACCTTTTCCATTTATATTTTGATATGGGACCGTCGAGCCTCCCTCCGGTATCCAGAGCAGTTCCGCCAGACGTCCCTCTGATTTTAGCATTGTCGACAGAACACCTCTGTTTCCCTCGGTAGGTTCTACAACTGCCGCGCCGGCCCCGTCTCCGAAAAGAACACAGGTATTACGATCGCCATAATCCACAATCGAAGACAACTTTTCTCCACCGATAACAAGTATCCTTTTATAGGTCCCCGCCTTTATAAAAGCATTTGCCGTCGACAATCCATGCAGAAAACCGGCGCATGCCGCAACTATATCCATTGCGGCAGAATTTACCAGCCCCAGTCTTTCCTGAACGAGACAGGCGGTGGATGGCAATTTGTAATCCGGTGTAACTGTCCCCAAAAGAATAAGATCTATATCTTCCGGCTTGGCACCGGCCATCTCCAGAGCATTTTTACCCGCCTCGGCACACATCCCGGAAAGTGTCTCGCTTTCCTGTGCTATTCGTCGCTCTTTTATTCCTGTTCGGGAAACGATCCATTCATCGGTCGTCTCAACCATCTCTTCCAGGTCTTTATTCGTCAGATGATGTGATGGAACGTATGAACCGGTTCCCGTTATCCTTCCTTTTATACTCATATCCGTTTTTTTGCTTGTTGTTGTTTAAAATGAGCTCTTCCCGAATATTATCTACAAGCTTTGTCTGAACCATTTCCGAGGCAACCCTCACCGCATTTTTTATTGCCTTCGGCGACGAAGATCCATGGCATATGATGCATACGCCGTCAACACCCAGTAACGGTGCCCCGCCGTATTCGGAATAATCGAAATTGCGTCTCAGTTTTTTTAAAAATGGAGTCATGAGGACTGCGCCCATTCGTGAAAAAAGATTTTTCTGTATCTGTCTTCTAAGAGACACTGTCAGAAAATTCTCTACCGATTCGGCGAATTTTAACAGGATATTTCCCACAAATCCATCGGCCGCTATTATATCGACGCGACCTGTTAGAATATCCCGGCCTTCAACATTTCCGATAAAATTCAGTCCCGACTTCTTAAGCAAATCCCAGGCTCCCATAGTCTGTTCATTACCTTTACTCTTCTCCTCACCTATTGAGAGCAAGCCGACTTTGGGCGCCGTGCGGCCGGTCATTAAAGACGCATATACCGAACCCATAAGACCGAATTGATACAGATGTATCGGTTTGCAGTCAACATTGGCGCCAACATCGAGTATAAGAGTCGGTCGGTTCCGCAATGTCGGGAACAGGCCGACGATTGCCGGTCGGCTGATTCCCTCGATGCGCCCCAAAATAAAAATCGACGAGGCCATAACGGCGCCGGTATTCCCTGCCGAAACAAAAGCATGAGCCCGGTTCTCCTTCTGCATGCCGAGCCCTACCGCAATCGAGGAATTCTTCTTACGGACCCCCTCGGTTGGTGTATCGCTCATGGCAACCGCATGAGGAGCATTCTCGATAACTATATTTTCCGGCAAATCCTTTTGCTTATCCAGTACATTGCTGATAAGTTCACGTTTGCCAACCAGAACCAATTGAAGCGACTTGCCCATCTCACGTGCTGCCTCGATTCCACCTTCAATTATCGATTCCGGACCGACATCAGCTCCCATGACATCAAGAGCTATAGTAATAGGCGATTGGCTTTTCTGCATTATTGCCTTATGCCAGTGTTAAAAGATTTAACTTTCTTTGGGAGTTAAAACCTGACTGCCTTTATAATGACCGCAATGAGGGCAGACATGATGCGGCAGTTTACTCTCTCGACAGTTTTCGCATTCTACAATATTGGGCGCGGTGAGTTTCCAGTGAGTCCGACGTTTCCGGCCGCGCGCTCGCGAGTGTCTTCTTTTTGGATGTGCCATAACAATTACCCTATTCTATCTATTATTTCTATTCTATTCCAGCAGGTCCTTAAGACCTTCCCACCTGTCGTCAATATCTTCTTTTTCACAGTCACAGGTTTCTTCATTAAGATTCACTCCGCAACTGGGACATAAACCCTTACAATACTCATTACACAACGGTTTCATTGGAATCGAAAGCATCAGAGTCTGCCGGATTAAATCATTCAGTTCCACGACCGGTTTTCCCACCGGAACATGTACAATATCTTCAGAACCCTTTGCAGCCGATTTTGTTCCATGTGCTTCGGTCTTAATTATAAAATTCAAGTCCCCTTCCAGGTCCTCATGAAACATGTTCAAACATCGCGAGCATTCCTCTTCAACCGGAACCGAAACCACCCCCTGTGCATAATATTCATCTTTAACTTTCTGAATATTCAGCTTAACCGTCATTATATCCCGAAACGAAACTCCTTCAACCCCGTAATCTGCGTTGTCAGCCTCTTCTTCTATAACTACTTCAGCCGGAAAACCTTCGATTTCCCTTAAATCCAAATTCATAACCTCAAAGGGTACATATTATACGCCGCAAAGTCAAGCCAAAATTGGTTGGCCGTCCAAGCGGCGCATCTATCTTAAAGGGAGACTTATTCCGGCCTTTTAACAGGCTACTCCGGCTGTTCCTCGGCTATTCTAATCCGGCTTTTGGCCCGTTCCATTGCCTTTTTGGCCCTCGGCAAATCTACCTCTCCGGCCGCATCACGCATCCTCTGAAAGGCCCTCTCGAGCGATTCCTTAGCCCGTTCAAGATCAATTTCTGTCGCATATTCGACCGAATCTGCAAGCAGGGTCGCATGGTTTGCCGATACTTCGAAAAAGCCGTGCGTAACCGAAAGGATTATCTCACTTCCCGACTGATCGGTAATCGTCACCTTACCCGGGATGACCGCCGTAATCAGCGGGGCATGATTGGTCAATACTCCGAGATAACCTTCGCTTCCCGGCAATATCATTGAGGAAACCGAATCCTCGTAAAAGACCTTTTCAGGCGTTACAATTGACAGGTTATACATAGTCAGCCGCTACCTTACTTCATCTTTTCGTAGTTCTCGATGACTTCCTCGATTGTTCCGACCATATAGAATGCCTGCTCCGGAATATCGTCCAGCTCGCCCTGGATAATCTTCTTAAAGCCCTTAATAGTATCCTCGAGCTTCACATAACGGCCCGGCTTGTTGGTAAATGCCTCTGCCACAAAGAACGGCTGCGACAAAAACCGCTGAATCCTTCGAGCCCGGCCGACTGTCAGCTTGTCCTCTTCAGAAAGCTCATCGATACCCAGAATGGCGATAATATCCTGGAGATCTTTATATCTCTGCAGAATCTGCTGTACTTCGCGAGCCACATTATAATGCTCGTCACCGACAATATGCGGGTCAAGAATACGGGAAGTCGAGTCAAGCGGATCGACCGCCGGATAAATACCGAGCTCAACAATCTGTCGGGAAAGCACCGAAGTCGCGTCGAGGTGCGAGAACGCTGTCGCCGGAGCCGGGTCGGTCAAGTCGTCGGCAGGCACATAAATCGCCTGGACCGAAGTAATCGAACCGGCTTTGGTCGATGTAATTCTCTCCTGGAGTGCACCCATCTCGGTTCCCAGAGTCGGCTGGTATCCTACCGCCGACGGCATACGTCCCAAAAGTGCTGACACTTCCGAACCGGCCTGGGTAAATCGGAATATATTGTCAATAAAGAGAAGAACGTCCTGATGTTCTTCATCACGGAAATATTCAGCCATTGTCAGTCCGGAAAGGCCTACTCGAAGACGGGCTCCCGGAGGTTCCTGCATCTGGCCGAAAACCATAACGGTCTTGGCAATAACGCCTGACTCTTTCATTTCAAGCCAGAGGTCGTTACCTTCACGAGTTCGTTCACCAACACCGCAGAAAACCGAGTAACCGCCATGTTCGGTAGCTACCGACCGAATCAATTCCTGAATCAAAACTGTCTTACCGACACCGGCGCCGCCGAACAGACCAACTTTACCCCCTTTGGGATAAGGCTCCAGAAGGTCGACGACCTTAATTCCGGTTTCCAGAAGTTCTGTTGTTGTATCCTGTTCTTCGAAAGAAGGCGACGGTCTATGAATCGGGAGACGCGCCATATCCGCCGGGACATCACCAAGATCGTCGATCGGATTACCGAGCAGACTAAAGACTCGGCCCAGTGTTTCTTCGCCAACCGGAACCGAAATCGGCTGACCGGTATCGATCGCTTTCATACCACGAACCAGACCGTCGGTGGAAGCCATCGAAACACATCGTACGATATTATCGCCGATATGTAGGGCCGCCTCGACCGTCAGGTCGATATCATTATCCTTATCTTCGATTTTGATGGCGTTCAAAATTTCGGGAAGATGATCCGAATGGAATTCGCAGTCCACGGTCGGGCCGATAACCTGCACCACTCTTCCGACATTGTTTTCAGCCATTTGAACTCGCTCCGTTTATAATTACTACTTTTATTCTAACCTTTCAAAGCCTCGGCGCCGCCGACAATATCAAGAAGTTCCTTGGTAATGGCGGCCTGACGGGCCTTGTTATATTGCAGTGTCAAGTTTTCTATCATTTCGCCGGCATTCTTGGTCGCCGCACCCATGGCCAGCATTCGGGCGCTATGCTCTGATGCAAAGGAATCGGCCAGAGTCGTTATCATTTTGGTCAGGGCATAACGAGGCATCAGATTGGTGAAAATATGTTCCGGCGAGGGCTCAAAAATATATTCCATATGACCGATATCTTCTTCGCTGACATCCGGTTTTTCCACCGGAAGATACGGCTTCTCAACGATCTTGTATTTGGCCGTTGAAATAAATTGAGTATAGATCAGCCGAATTTCATCGGTCTCACCCTCTAAGAAACGATTGGTAAGAAGATCCACAATCTGGCGAGCCTTATCATAATCAAGAAGACCCGACCAGTCTTTAAACAGCTCGAAAATCGGCCAATCACGTTTCCGATAATAATCATGACCTTTCTTACCGATCAAAACCAGTTCGGTATTTTCCGGGTCTTTGTCACCCAGCCAGAGATTGGCCCGGCGAATAAGATTGGCATTGAATGAACCGCACAGCCCGCGATCCGAAGTCACCAGCACCAGCGTCCGGCGATTGATCTCCCGTTTCTCGAAAAACGGATGCATCAATTCTCCGGAAGCCGCCGCCGATAAATGAACCAGAATCTGATCCAGTTTCTCCGAATACGGCCTGACCTGCATGATCTTCATCTGCGCCTTTCTCAGACGCGCCGCCGCGACCATCTCCATCGCCTTGGTTATCTGGCGTGTGGAAATAACCGAACGGATTCTCTTTTTAACCTGGCGAAGTGTAGGCATAACTTATCTATTCAAGCGATTTTTTAAATTGCTCTTTAAATTCATCCGCCGCCTGTTTCAATTTCTCTTCAAGGGCGTCGGAGATTATCTTTTCCTTCTTCAAAGTAACTTCAATATCCGGATATTTCTCAGCACAGAATTTAAAGAATTCTGTCTCGAAGTCGGATACTCTATCAACCGGGATATCATCGAGATAACCACGAATACCGCACCATATAATTATAACCTGGTGCGGCAGTGTCATCGGCTCATACTGACCCTGCTTTAGAACCTCAACCATACGCTCACCACGTGTCAGCTGTCTCTGGGTCGAGGCATCGAGATCGGATCCAAACTGCGCAAACGAGGCCAGCTCACGGTACTGAGCCAGATCCAACCGCAGCGAACCACCAACCTGGCGCATCGCCTTGGTCTGGGCATTACCACCGACACGGGAAACCGAGATACCGACATTAATGGCCGGACGGACACCGGCGTAAAACAGGTCCGTCTCCAGAAATATCTGGCCGTCGGTAATCGAAATAACGTTGGTCGGAATATACGCCGATACGTCGCCCGCCTGCGTCTCGATTACCGGCAGAGCTGTCAGTGAACCGCCGCCCAATTCATCATTGAGCTTGGCTGCACGCTCGAGTAAGCGCGAGTGGACATAGAAAACGTCACCGGGGTACGCCTCACGTCCCGGAGGACGTCTCAAAAGAAGTGACAACTGCCTGTAAGCGGTAGCATGTTTGGACAGGTCATCATATACCACCAGCACATGCTTCTTATTGTACATGAAATACTCGCCCATGGCGCATCCGGCATAGGGTGCGATGTACTGCATCGGGGCCGGGTCGGAAGCATTAGCCGCCACCACTGTCGTATATTCCATAGCGCCCTGTTCTTCGAGACGCGAAACAACCTTGGCCACCGTGGAGGCTTTCTGTCCAACTGCAACATAAATGCAGAACATATCGGAATTTTTCTGATTTATTATCGCGTCAATCGCCACCGCCGTTTTACCCGTTCCGCGGTCGCCGATAATAAGTTCGCGCTGTCCGCGGCCGATCGGGATCATCGAGTCAATCGCCTTCAAACCGGTCTGAACCGGCTCTTTCACCGGCTGACGTTCCGTTACACCCGGGGCTCGTCCTTCAAGTGTCCGGAAATTATCCGAAGCAACCGGACCCTTGCCGTCCAGCGGCTGACCGATCGGATTGATTACGCGGCCGATAATGGCATCGCCAACCGGAACCGAAGCAACTCGCCCCGTCCGGCGGACAGTGTCGCCTTCCTTTACGGCTTTGATATCACCGAAAATGGCGGCACCCACAGAGTCCTCTTCAAGGTTAAGTACCATGCCCATTATATCGCCGGGGAACTCAATCAGCTCGGCCATCATCACGTCTTCCAGGCCCCAGATACGAGCAATACCGTCACCGACCTGAAGAACCGTACCGACCGATTCCATCTCCAGCTTGGTCTCATAACCTTGGACTTCTTTTTTGATAATTGATGAAACTTCTTCAGGGTTTAAGCCCATATCTATTACCTCAACTGGTTTTGCTTTATTCCAAGCAAGGTTAATTTCGGTTTAATTACTATCCCCAACTTCTATTTATTCAGCCGGTAATCAAATCAAATCGGTCCGATAAGCACTACGAATTGGCGCCTAATGCACCTTCAACCGCATCAGCCTGTTTCTAAGCTGATTAAGTCCGTGCCGGATCGATCCATCAATGATTTGATTCTGCATCATTACTACCATGCCGCCGATTACACCTTTATCGGTCTTCTCGACCAGCTCGATCTGCTGGTTTGTCTTCTCCCGAAGCTGAGCAATTAACTTATTCCGTTCATCATCGGATATCGGATCAGCAGTGATGCAGGTTGCCCGGGTTATACCTTTATCCTCGCGAATCAGAGAATCGAGCTCTTCGAGAATTTCCGGAAGAAAACGTATCCTTCGTTTTTCCACCAGCACCATCAGAAAATCGTAAAAAGCCGTCTCGAGCTGACCTTCAAAAGCCCTCTTGACCAAATCCAGCTTTTTATCATCGGCTATCTGAGGCGCCGTCATAAAATCGAGGAAAGAATCATCTTCCTTCAAATATTCCGCCAGAGCCTGAAACTGTTCCCAGGCCTGGTCGACCATATTTTTCTCCTTGGCCAACTCAAAAATCGCCCGGGAATATTTCTTTGCAACCTGTTGTGCCAGCATAAGCCTTACGCCTTCTCAACGCTGTCGATAAATTTGTTAATTAACTCACGTTCCTTTTCCCGATCGAGCTTTTCATGAAGAATCTTCTCCGCCGCCGCCAGCGTAATATCCACCATTTCTTCTTTGAGCTGGATTTTCGCCTTGGCCACATCACGTTCCAACTGCTCATTGGTGCGGTTTATTATGCCCCGCGCCTCTTCCTGTGCCCCCATCTTGATATCGGAGGCCATCTTGTTGGCTTCGTTGACAGCTTCGGCGATTTTCTGACGCCGCTCGGCATCGATATTCTTCAGCTTGTCGGCATATTCCGCCTTCAAACTCTCGGTTTCGGCCTTCTCGTTGTCGATCTGTTGAAATTCGTCAACTATCTTCTGGCGACGCTCCTCGAGTAAATTAAGCAGCGGACCCCAGGCGAATTTCTTCAAGACCCACAGCATCAAAAGAAAGCCGAGGGCATGGGTAAGCAGTTCCTGCCATGCAAGACTAATCATAGCAATTCGGTCTCCTGTTTTGCTTCACGCGTGAAGCATGAACCGTTGCATCTTCCAGAGTTACTATTATCCAACTTTACCCATCGCCACAAAGAAGGCGATAAAGACGTAAATGGTCAGAGCTTCAATAAAGCCGGCACCGATAATCATACCGGTCTGAATCTTACCGGCCGCTTCCGGCTGACGACCCATCGCTTCCATCGCCGAACCGACTGCACGGCCAATACCATAAGCAGAACCGACTGCCGCAATACCAAGGCCGATCGGAGAAGCTAAGCTGATCATTGACATGAAATCCATCTGTTCCTCCTAATGTTTTCCCAATTATGGACTCTATCTTGTTTCTTTATATCCTCATTAATGCGCATGCTCCTCGTGCGGCAGCATGAGCAGTATATATATTGTCGATAACAGCGTAAACACGAGCGCCTGAACCGCCGAAAGCAGTATCCCCAGAAAATAGAACGGGAACTGAAGCGGTATTCCTACCGGTGAAAATGCAAGAATCGCTACCCCGAAACCGACAAAGACCGCAATTAAAACATCCTCACCCGTGATATTACCAAAAAGACGAAGCGACAATGAAAGCGGCTTGGCCAGCTCACCTATCAAATGCAGCGGAAACATCAGCGGAATCATGAAGTATGAAACAATATCCCTGGGCGTTCCGGCTAAATGATCGAGATAGCCTATGATGCCCAGACGACGAACACCGGTGTACTGCACATACAAAAAGACCAGAATCGCCATCGAGGCGGTCACATTAAGCGAGGTTGACGCCGAATGCGCGAACGGCACCATACCCATCCAGTTATTTATCAAAATATAGAAAAACAGCGTCCCTAAAAACGGTGTGTACTTCCTGGCGTCCTTACCCAGAATTGTTTTCAGGAAATCATACATCCCCTCTACCAGCAGTTCAACAAAATTCTGGAATGGCCCCGGAATCATCTGTCTCTTACGGTACACCGTGACACTGACAATGCAAAGGAATATCGCTGTTATAAATGCAAATATGGTATTGACTGTCAAAAATTCGTTACCGGTCCCTTCCGGTCCAAAAATAAGCCCGACCAGATTGGGCAAATGGGGCGGGCCCTCATGATGCCCTTCATGTTCTGCGGCGTGATCTGCCATATGGGCTTCATCTTCAACAACAGCATGCCCTTCTTCCCCTTCAACCGTCTCGATAGCTTCATCGATAGCATGTTCGGACGCAGTATCAGCCAGGTCTTCACCGGCATGTTGTTCGGTGTCCGGCGAGCCGACAGCTATCGCCGCAGGACCGAAAACCAAAAGCACCGCGCACAGCACACGGAGAATATAAGGGAGCATCAGTGAGCCTCCTGTTGCTGATTCCCGGGGTTGGACTGCTTGGAATCCAAACCGAGAATGATTCTACCCAAAACTTTCAAGAACATCACGGCAAAAAGGGAGGTAAAGCCGGCCAGAAGTAGAAGGATATCGAATTCTGGAACTTTAATAAGGAAATAACCCGATAGATATAAAAGCGGAAACTTAATCAATATCAAAGTCAAAGTCGCCGCCTTGTCAGGACCTTCCGGGCGAAGCGCCGATTTAACCAGAAGCGACAAGAAATACAAATTGACAATCCCCCAGATCATCCCGGAAAAAACGGCCAGAACATCAAAAATATCGAAATAGGCAGCCCCAAATACAAGAACCACAAGAGAGACTATCCCTGTGGTTTTAAGAGTGCGGTCGATGAAGCGTATATCCATTGCCGATGACATATCAATCCGATTCTTCGTTTGCCCGTTTTAATATTTTGATCGTTTCCTTCACAGAAGCCGCAAATCCCATTATCAGCAACAAGATTAATAAAAACGGCCCCGTTCCCAGTTTCTCATCCAGCCAGCTGCCTATAAAATACCCGATAAACGGACCTGCGGCCAGTATCATCGGAATCGTTCCCAGCAGCCCTATCTGGCGTAGATCGCTCCTTCCATTAGCCTTTTTCGGCTTTTTTGACCCGGGAATTATAACACCCTTTTAGCCAAACAATTCAATTCGGCAAATATAGAAACAGGGCGAAAATTGTCAAGACTTTTGAGACAAAAAAGTGAAATTTTTCACTTTTTCGACCAATTTTTATTCTCATTTTTGAGGATTTATTCGGGAAGATGTCAATGAATAATAATCGATATTCTTTAAAAACTGTATCCCGCCGATATGCGGAATGTATCATCGAGATCACTGTCGTGAAGATACGCCAGATCTATTTTTATATTATCAATATCAATACCCACGCCGCCGGTGAAATCGCCGATATCGAATCCGGCCCGCCCGAATATCATTTCCTTATAAGAAATTTCAAGGCCGTAGTGAGTATCCAGAGAAATATCCCCCGACCAGAACTGCGCACCACCCCTGATCCCCTCGAATTTAATATCTCCTGACATCGCCAGTCTTCCGGTAAAATCTGAAATAGTATGGTTCAACAGTAATCCCGGTTTAACTGTCGGCGAAATCGATTCTGTATGCCCCCCCGAATAACGGATAAATCCGGAAGTCAGATCAGTCACGACTAATCCCAGTCTCGCATACCGGTTCACCTCATACAATCCCCCCACATCGAGAGTCAAGCCGTATCCATCGAGCGTTCCGATATCTCTATAGATAATCCTTACCGTCGCACCAAGGTCGATTTTATCTTTAATCTTTCCTGACAATGACCCTGCAAATAGAAAATCCCCGTGAGATTCTTCCCTGAGAACATACGGCCGCCCGGTCGAGGGATCAAGGTCGGTTATCTTGATTCCGCCTCCGCCGAGATAATAAAAATAAAATCCATAGGCCCTGACCGGACCGGTATCACTGCCCTGATTCCGGACATACCCGACAAAATCATGATTTAAAAGAGAGCCAAAAGTCTCGGCGTGCATGGCCATAATATTATGGCCGACAAGATCATTCATCCCGGCCGGATTCCAGTACCCGGCAGCGGCATCAAAAGGCCCCGCTATTGTCGCCCCGCCCATGCCCAGGTGGCGTGCTCCCACTCCGAGCGAGAAAGCCTCTCCGGCATATTTTTCCGCCCCGGCCAATACCGGCACCAGAACCAAAGCTGTCAATATCAAAAGTTTCCGCATGCTTATAATATATTACGAATTATCGCCCCAAACAACCATATCTATTTGAAATTAAACAAAAAAGGACGGGAGAAGATTCCCGTCCTTAAAAAATATTCTATCAATTATGCTGCTAACTAATGTGCCTCGCCGCTCTTGTGATGCGGACAGCCTTCATGGGCCGCTTTTTCAGCAGTCGTGCAGTCTTTGTATTTTTCCGGAAGTTCCATCTCTTTGGCCGTATAGCCCATATCATTAACTGCGCTAATAAGCTTGGCCATTTCGGCTTTGGCCGGATCATAGCAAACCACCGCCATCCCTTCCTTATGGCTGATAGCCTTCATATGCAAAACGCCCTCGTGTTTGGTCAAGGCATCCGAGATAGCCTTCTCGCAACCGGTGCAGGTCATGCCGTCGATCGCAATCGCCAAATCGGCACAGGCGGTTTTTACAGTTTCGGCCTTCTCTGCTTCACCTTCCGCCGTTGTTAGCGTTGCCTTGGCTTTAGAACCATGAGGGCAAATTTTCTTGCAGGCCGGGGTTGGTTCGCAGTCGGTCTTTTTAGCCGTTTCTGTCTTGGCACAATCGTCGGCTAAGGCAATCCCGAACATAAAGGTAAACGCCATCATTACGGCCAGCATGCTCATAAATACTTTTCGCACTACTTTTCCTCCAGAATAAATAATGGTTAGTAATTTTCGATGCTAAAAAATACAAATTTAGTCCAATTTGTCAACTGAATTATATACCCAAAATAGAAAGATAATAAAACTCCAAATTCGTAACCTTACGAGCGTTTTACGATTTTTCTCGTAACGTTACGAATTTCCACCCTTTTCTCAATTCAACCGAAATCCCGCAAAAAGATCTATCCTCTAATTAATCAACAGCTTATGCCTATCTCTTCAGCCCCAAAAAAATTCCGGCACACTTTCTGCCATACATAACTTTCAAGACTATTGCTCCTTTCCGAGACAGGTTCCCAACCTTATAGCCCAGGGCCTGCCGGACAAAGGACGGTCGCGTGCGAGATATACGGCATATCGATTCTCTTCGCGGGAGCGTGCGTGAAGAATCGGGATGGATTGCCGTAACCAATCCGTTTCGTTCGTGCGACCAAAACCGGGGATGGGGCGGCAAAAGCCGTGAGAACCAAAAGATCGCCCCACCCCGGAAAATATTATTTTGCTGATTTAATAAACTGCGAAACAAATAATTGGTAAAAAAGGAGCGCCACCTATGCCCTCATACATGCCGATAATCCAATTGGCTATCTGGGCGATTGCGGCCATCCTCGCTATAATCGCCTCGTATAAGAAATCCGAAGAAGCCCCCTACCCGTATACCAAAAAGGGCAAAAGGCTTATAAATGCCGCCAAAATCGCCTTTGTCCTCGGTGCCATCCCGGTGGTAATATCAGCAATTATCGAAATATTATAGTCTATACTTTCTCCCCTACCTCTTTTCATACCCTTCCGGGACCTCGAACCACGACTCCTCAATCGCCGCCTCTTTGATACCGGTGATCTCCCCCGTCATAGACATAATCGTCAGCATCCCGTCTTCAGGAATCTCCTTGGCCATCGACTGCATCATCTTGATCATCTGCATCATCATCGCCGCATCTTCCGAACCCGAATCTTCGCCCAGAAGCTCCGCCGCGCTCACTTCATTCAGCGAGTCCGGAACCGACATCTTCATCTCAATAATGTTCTTCATTATCACTTCATCATTCTGCACCAGGCTGTCGTAAAACTGCATGTATGTCCCCAAAAGCCTCCCCATAGACTCATCCCCGCCGAAATTCTGCGCCCCGAAATCGAGCCCGTACTCACCGGCTATATTTTTTTGGTAATTGGTATATACATCCTGACCCGGAATATCATCGGTCACATACAATGTCGCGAATATCCCCAGCTTCATATCCGGATCCTCATCATCATGCACCACCGTATTAATTATGTATTTCCTGCATTCATAGCCGTTGATATTGTAAACACTGTCCGAACCCTCGATTGTCCTTCTGATCTTATCCTCGGCCTTCTCCCAATCCTCCCCGCTTACAGAATCCTCGCCCGTCTCGAATATCTGGTATTTTTCGTTGACTGTATCCTCAGTCAGCATCGCCTTCAATGTTTCCAGATCGGTTTCCTCGTATGTACTGTCATCGAACAATTTCCACATCACCCCTTTATCGGCCCTTAAAATCGAGCTCTCGCCCATCATGCCCGACATATCGCCCCCCATCATTCCCATACTCCCTCCATCCATCTCAACATCGTTCCGCAGACGGTCACCCTCGATATACGCCGTTGTTTTGAATTCGAAACCGAACATCGATGCCATATTGGTCGAATACTTACTCTCGACAATCACCCCCGCCTGCACTACAGATAATGTCAGGATAATTATTACACACGAGCTAATCGTAAATCGTACCATGCACCCTCCTCCTTAAAAGAGTCTTTATCGCAGAAAATTTTTATGTCAGAACGGTGAGCACCCAAAATATACCTCTTCGATATCGTTTCTGTCAACTCATTTGCCCGCAAATAATAACAATAAATCTCACTGACAGGATCTGTCAATTCTTTGTCCCCCAAGCATTTTTTACTTGACAACATATCTCACGAAGTATATTTTACGCATGGTAAAAGGCAGGATGTTGGGAGGAGGCTGTTCATCCGACACCATTGCCATCTTTGAGACAGAGCACGCTTCCAAAAACGGTTGGGAACTAACACTACAAATCAATATCTTAAACACCGGCGTTAATAACGCGTCGTTGGGTTTTATTCAACCGTTTTCATTCCTGTTGCAGATTGTAACATAAAATAAATTAGGTGGTAGGGATTTAATTACAGGCGGTCAGGGTCGCTCCCCGGCGGCCCTGGCAATACAAAAGGATGCACCAAATACCATATAAGTTTTTGATTAACAATATAAGGGTGGGATTAAAGAGTATATTAAAATTTAGATAAGGTTATATATTATGAAAAAGATAATTATCTTAGCATTGTTAACATCCCTGTTGATCCCTCTCCTCGCCATTCCATCATACGCCGACTACCCCCGCGGTAGACTGGTAATAGAAAAACCAAGTGAAGGTGATCCATTTATAGATGTAGAAAGTTTCATTGAACCAAATATCGATTCGACAACAAATGTATTATACAAAAATTCCTCATGCTTAGGCATGGTCAATACTACTGAACCCTCAATTGACGCTAATGTATTCGATCATCTTATTAATTTACTTATCAGAAATTTTGATAAGTCCATAATTGTAATTTATTAAATGAAAACAAATATTGACAGATCAGATATTAAAAAACTTCTCGAAATTGACAGGCTAATAAAAAGCAAAAACTATGAATTAGCCTCTTCAAAATTATTAAAAATTGATAAGCAAGACCTTTCTGACTACGCTCATGCATATTATTGCATTTTGATAAGCCTGATCAATTATAAATATGGCAAATATGGCGATATACTCATTAAAGAATCCATTGATATTTTGAGGAATTCAGACCATAACGAACTCTATGCACGTGCAAAAGCCACACATGGTTTATTGGCTATCTCTTCCGGTAACTTTATATCCGCCCGGGAAATATTGTTAGAAGCCTATACGAGTTTTTTACGATGCAAAAATTTAGAAAAGGCCGGAGAGGTGATGAATCGAATTGGATTTGCTTGCTTTGTTTCAGGGGAATTTGATTCCGCGATTAATTCTTACAAAAAATCAATAGACCTTTTTGATAGTTTAGGCAGTAAAGATAAATCGAAGCATGTATATATTAATTTATTACTCGTTTTATTTAAAACTGGATCCATAAATAAATCATTAAAACTCATTAAGAGTATTGTACCCACATCAATAATTAAGCAAGAAAATAAGTCTAAGACATTTTTAATTTGCAGTATAATTCATGCCTTTAAGGGTGATATCTCCAAAGCCCTCTCCTTAATTGCAAAAGCCGAAAAACTGCCCTATGAATTTCAGCGCGAAAGAGCCATCTACTACGAATATCTCGGATGGATATACAATCTCGATGAGCAGTACAAAAAAGCCGAAAAATCCCTCAATACCGGGCTCGAAATTTCTCTTAAAATCGCTCCCGAATCTGACCTAATCTCCCAGACAAAACGTCTCCTGGCAGACAGCTATTTCGGACAGCGAAAATACAACCTTGCCGAAAAAACCGCCCGCGAGGCTCTAAAAGTCGCAGAAAAAATCAACGAAAGAGCCGAAATCGCCGCCTGTTACCGCCTATTCGCCCGTATTGATCACTACCGCGGTAAAAAAGATTCCGCGCGTAAATGGTTCAAAAAATCTGCCGACCTCTACTCGCTCATCAAATCCCGCTATGAACTGGCGGTCACCCGCTACCTGATGGCTGTCTCCGGGCTGTATGATTCCGGCGAGCGCTCCGCCCTTTTATATTTGGCCGGCGAATATTTCAAATCCGAAGACATCAAACCCTGGGTCGACAAAATCGAAAAAGCCTCCAAACCGATCGCGACTCTTCCGACCCCTTCCTCAGCCAGAAATGTATTCATCGCCCGTCATCCGAAAACCACAAAAATCGTCGAACTGGTCGAACATGTCGCCCCAACCGGTATGACTGTCCTTTTAACCGGCCCCACCGGCTCAGGCAAAGACTGCCTTGCCCGCTTTATCCACGAACGCTCCGGGCGTAAAGGACACTTCATCTCGGTTAATGCCGCCGCTATCCCCGACAGCATGATCGAATCGGAACTGTTCGGTGTCAAAAAGGGCGCTTTCACCGGCGCCGAAGCAGACCGCATCGGGCTGTTCGAGGAAGCCGACCGCGGCACCTTCTACCTTAACGAAATTGCCGACAGCAGCGAAGCTTTCCAGGCCAAACTCCTCGAAACCATCGAGAACAAAACTGTCCGTCCCTTAGGCGGCAATGGCGGCCGCCCGCTCGACATACGGTTTATCGCCGCCACCAATAAAGACCTCCAGGGTCTTATCGCCGACCGCAAATTCCGGCTCGACCTCTACCACCGACTTAACCAGATCCCGATCGACATGCCCCCTCTCGCCGATCGCGCCTCCGATATTGAGGCCCTCGCTGAATATTTCCTCAAATCGCTCAACGGCAAAATATCTCAAAAATCACAGGCCCATCTTGCCGAACTTACTGATCTCTTAAAAGACCACGACTGGCCCGGCAATGTCCGTCAATTGCGAACCATGATAGAGCGGCTATATATAATGGCAGGCGGCTCCATAGAAAAAATGGCCGATATCTATAAATCCGATTTCTCCAACGAAAAATTTGAGCTTCTTGCCGCTTTAAATCGCACCGGATGGAATAGGACCAAAGCCGCTCAGATTTTGGGTATCTCCGAGGGCACAGTCAGAAATCGTATCCGCTCTTTTGATCTTTCCCCAGAATAATCTATCAACCGAATTCGTAAGCTTACGAGCAATTTACGATTTTTCTCGTATCGTTACGAATTTCAGCCAAATCCGCATTTCCCCGTAATTTCGACAATCCTTTTCAATACATTGCAAATAAACCACTTACAATTTTCTCCTCCACACATGCCGCTTTTGGCACGAAGGTTGTAATACATCATATTGGAATAAGTAGTATACATTTATTGGAAGAGGTGTCGGCATTTATGGCAAATGCAAAAAAGAAAATAAAACAACTTATTAAAGCAATAATATATATTTTGGCCGCTATTGGGCTATTTGCCTTCGCCTTCATACTAATAACAGTCGCAAAACTGCATAAAATGTCAAAGGTCAAGATAGATACCCGGTTTAAGGAAGTTGATCAGGTATACAGCAATTTAGATAGCCTTAAAAATGTACCAAATTTTTTTGATCTCCTAGAAAAAGACTATGAGAGTAAATTTTATAATGAAGTCAGAAATAAAATAGGAGATTCCAATCTTCAACTAATGGATAGAATTGTTGCTATATACCTATTCCCTGATCAAAGGAATTTCATATTATACTATGATTATTGCTTTCCCTGCAATACTTGTCCAGAAATACCATTATGGCGTCTTAATGTTTTTTTTACTAACAAAACCTTTATTCCAAGGGGGCTTGAGTATTCACCTGTTCCCTGGGAACGAAATATTTATAGAAAGGAGGTGAGAATTAATGATTAATTATCGCAGAGAGATCATCATCCTAGTGCTTCTTGCCGTTGTCTGTCTTTTTACGTTTTATCCAACATATGCTGGCCCACCAGAAAGACTTATACAAGGCATACCTAGCTCATGTTCGATTGCACTTAGAACTGGCGTTGGCACTTGGGGTTATTATTACTATGGCGTGATATGTGCTATCGAAGTCGGAATAGGGTGGCTTGATCCTTATCTGTATTAGCATTAATTAGGGATATTGGGTGCCCTTGTCCCTTTAATACTAAACGAAAAAGGGATTCAAACCAATTCAAGTGACTGGATAAAATGCAGAATCGTCTTAAAACGACATATCAAAGAAATATGTTATTAGGACAATTACTAAGCGCGCTAATTGTGCTTATTCTATATGTTGCCCTATGTTTATTTAATCAAGGTTATAGAGAGCCGGTAGTAATAATCAATCGTAAAAATATAGTTGTCCTTGATCCTCTTAAAATCGATCCTCCCAAGAAAAAGGGGCTGAATCGTCCAAGCAATATTACTGAAAAAAATCCACCTGTATGTGGACATGGAATTAAAATAAGAACAGTCAAACTGAAAAATAAAATTGAAATTTATGATAACAGTCTGCCTCTCGAGACACTTGAAAAGCCCTTTATTGATAGCGGGATCATTTCTTTTTCGGTGCAGGAAGGCAAAGATCAGACATTCGTAATTGAAACTGACGCCGCCTATCCGGTAATCAAAGTATCCAATTTAGCTAAATCAATTGAACCAAAGGTCATTAAAAAAATCGACCCGACTTATCCACCGGTAGCCCTGGACGCAGGAAAAGAGGGCGAAGTAGCGATCTTAATATTTATAGACAGTTCCGGAGAAATATCTCGATTTCCTTATGAGAATGCAGAGGGCCGTGTTGATTTTGTTAAATATCTGCTGATATATGAGTATCCCAAAGGCTGGTTTTTTGCTGATAATCTTATAAAAACACTTCCGGGCTGGCATTTTGCTCCTGCCGTCGAAAATGGTAAAACGATTTGCTCTTATCTTAAGATAAAATACACTTATTGCTTTGGCCTTGATTGCAGCCGAACAATAATTTCAAGGCAGAAGATACTATCGAATTAGAACATAATAACTCCTTAAACCAGATTCGTAAGCTTACGAGCATTTTACGAATTTTCTCGTAACGTTACGAATTTCAGCCAAATCCGCAATCCCTCGTAATTTTGACAGCCCACTTCAACCCATTGCAAATAAACCACTTACAATTTTCTTTTACACTTACCCCGCTTTTGGCACGAAGGTTGTAATACATCATTTTAGAGTTTTTTGCGAAGCTGCAATAACCTGGACTAAACACGCTGATCCGCATCGGAATCGACAGCCGTGTCTAAGGATTCCGGTTCCCTCCGGTGAAGGGTGAGAGGGTAGGCTGACGGCGGAAAGCCTTGATACTGCGAGGCGTATGTCAGCCCAACAAGGTTGGGACTGGCGGCGAAAAATTTGATTTGAGCGGTGAGACGCCGCCCTCCCGACCAAAAATTATAAGGAGAGCAAAGAAATACAAGGCAACAAAACTAATACTTTACATCTTTATATTTAGAACTAAATTAACATTGCATAGGAGGGAACCGTATGCTTGTCCGTTATATAATTTACATCTTTGGTATAATTATCATATTTATATTAGGAAATTTCATCGCTGATATAGTGAAAACGATGTGGCTTGTGCATGCAATTATTGGCGCACTTTTCGGAATTCTTGGGACGATTGTGATGCCATCAAAAAAGAATTTAAAATATTATCATCATATTTTGATCATAATCGCAATCGCTATACTATTTCCCTTACTATTCTATTTCATCGAATTCACGACCGGGCTGCACTCTATATGGCAGTAAACAGGAGAGCGGAAGAGTTCTTCCGCTCTCTGCAAAAATCCGCCAAAGTCAAAAAATATAAAGGGAGGGAAATAATTGTCGAAATTCAAAATCTTTATTCAATAGTCATCGGAGGGAAACCAACCGGGAGGAATTAAACATGTTTTTACGAATCTTGATATTTATCACTCTCATTCTGATCGCATCTTCTTTCGCAGGATTTCTCGCTGCCAAAATCGGCGCCGCGGATTGGCTGCTTCATGGTATTACAGGGGCATTTTTTGGACTCATACTGACATTAATGCCCTGGGGACCCTTAGAAAAGGAAGAAAAGAAAAAGAAAAGAAAATTTTATCACCACGTAATTACGGTGCTGTGGTGTGCCCTGGTCTTTCCGGCGGCCTTCTACTTTATTGATTACATCTGGCCCTGATAGTTAAAAAACCCAAAAATAAAGGCGGGCTTTGGGAAAGCCCGCCTTCAGGTTGGGACCATAGGGTTATAAACTACTACTAACTAATATAACGCGGAGGGTTACATGTCTTTTGAATCTTCACTGTCGGCCTTCGCCAGAAAAGCCTCGTAGCCCAGTCCATTGACCAGCTCGACCAGCTTGTCGGCATCGACCTTTTTGGGATCAAATTTTACCATCGCTTTATTCGACTTGTGGCAGACAACCAGCACGTCGTTGACACCGTCAACACCGGCCAGTTTCGCCGAAACCTGCTTCTCGCAGCCGCCGCAGGTCATTCCATTGACCGCAAAGGTAGCCACTGCGCTCTTGCCGTTATCGGCATACTTGACACCATATTCTGAATGACATTCGGCCATTGAAGCCTTGGTCGCCTTGGCGCTGGTCGCCGGGCAATTCTTATCGGCATTGGCGGTCGTCATTGTCGCCTTATGCGCCTTGTCGCCGCAGGACTTGGCTTTGGCGGTAGTCGCTGAGGCCTTAGAAGCACAGGCTTCGGCCTTATCGGATGAATTGGCATAGGAAGCGGTCGCTTTACCGTCGCATGATTTAGCCTTGGCAGTGGTGGCGGAAGCCTTAGAAGCACAGGCTTTGGATTTGTCGGTCGAATTGGCGAGTGAAACATCGGCTTTGGAAGTGGAGGAAGCATCGGTCATCTTCGCGCTGGTGCCTTTCTCACCGCATGCAAAAACTGCGTTCGGGGCGGCAAATACTGCCAGCGTGAATAAAATCGCGATTGAAAGAATACTGAATTTTTTCATGATGCTCTCCTAAATTGACTTGAACTTTTTGATTTCTACTTTAGTGCTCTCTTTATTGAATTTCTATTAAATTAGGACTAATTTCGTCTCCTTTATCACATCAAACACTTATATTACGGTCTAAGTTCCAATTTCAGCAAAATTTTTAAAAAAAGTATAGATTTACCAACAAGTTAGCTTAATAGATATTATTACTAATAAATAGACGCCAATAAAAAAAGCAGGGCGAAAATACCCTGCTTTATCTTAAAATATTTATTGTCAAGCCCATCAGGCAGTCTTTTTATTAGATTTCTTCACAATCTTGGCCTCGCCGTTACCGAGTATAACTCCCGGTGTAATGACTATCTCCTCAATATTTTCATTCGACGGCGTGTCATACATTATCTCAAGCATCGCTTTTTCGAAAATCGACCTCAGCGCCCTCGCCCCGGTTTTCTTTCTCTCGGCAATTGCGACCGCCTCCCAGAGCGCCTCTTTTTCGAATGTCAGCTTAATTCCTTCCATCTCAAAAAGATTCTGATACTGCCTGACAATTGCATTTTTTGGCTCGGTCAAAATTGTAAACAGCGTATTCTTATCAAGTGCCGCCAGCGGAGCATTTACCGGCAAACGCCCGATCAGCTCTGGAATAAGCCCGAATTTAAGCAGATCCTCAGGCTCGGTGTGCTCCAATATTTCCGGAGTGCGTTCAGAAATATCAAGATTCTCGGCATCGAACCCCACCTGCTTCTTGCCTACCCTCCGGGCTACGATCTTATCAATCCCGTCAAAGGCACCACCGCATATGAAAAGTATATTCGAAGTATCGATCGAAACGAATGACTGCTCCGGGTGTTTCCTGCCGCCTTTGGGCGGTATATTCGAAACTGTCCCCTCGAGAATCTTCAAAAGCCCCTGCTGAACGCCTTCTCCTGATACATCGCGGGTTATCGACGGATTCCCATCGGTTCGGGCAATCTTATCGAGCTCGTCGATATAAACAATCCCCCGTTCCGTCATAGCCTGGTTGAAATTCGATGCCTGGTACAACCGCACCAGTATATTCTCGACATCTTCCCCGACATACCCCGCCTCGGTCAAAACCGTGGCATCGGCAATACAAAAAGGAACTTTCAAAAACTTCGCCAGTGTTCGCGCCATGAGAGTCTTGCCGGTTCCGGTCGGACCCATCAGCAGAATATTGGATTTCTCCAGCTCCACTTCACTTGCCTTGCCGGTACTCTTCGATTCGCGAAGCGCATTGATTCGCTTATAATGGTTATATACCGCGACCGAAACAATCTTCTTGGCCGTATCCTGACCGATAACATACTGGTCCAGAAACGCCTTTATTTCGGATGGTTTCGGTAAATCCAGAAGACCCTCGGCATCATCATAAACCGGCGATGATACAAGTATATCATGACACAGGTTGACACAGTCATTGCAAATGAATGCCTCGTAACCTGCAAATAAGCGCTTCACTTTCGAGGCCGATTTACCGCAAAAATTACAGCGGTGGTTCGACCCGATTGTACCGCCGTCATCCGATGAATTAAAATTGTCCTTAGTCAATTAAGACCCCTTCCCTAGTCTATTTCTTTTTCCTTGCGCTTGTACTCATAAATTTTATCGATGATACCATATTCGGTTGCCTCTTTGGCCGACATAAAGAAATTCCGGTCGGTATCTTTTTCGATCTTTTCCAAAGGTTGGCCGGTATGTTTTACCAGCAGATGATTCAGCCGTTCTTTAGTCTTAATGAATTCCTTGGTCATTATTTCAATATCAGAAACCTGTCCCTGAGTTCCGGCCATCGGCTGGTGGATCATTACCCGTGAATTCGGAAGTCCCGCGCGTTTACCGTTACTCCCGGCCGCCAAAAGGAAAGCACCCATCGACGCCGCCAGCCCCATACAGGTGGTGGCAATATCCGGCTTGATAAACTGCATAGTGTCATAGATTGCCATACCGGCCGTAACCGAACCGCCAGGTGAGTTGATATAGATATATATATCCTTCTCCGGATCCTCAGCTTCCAAAAACAGAAGCTGCGCAATTACCAGATTGGCCAGATGATCATCGATCGGGGTCCCGATAAAAATAATCCGGTCCTTTAAAAGCCTCGAATAAATATCATATGCACGTTCGCCGCGTCCAGTCTGCTCAACCACCATAGGAATTAAAGTCATCTATTTTTCCTCCGTAATGTTGTTTCCTTCTTCCATGATTTCTTTGCCTTCGCCGCCGCTTTCGGAATTCTGCTCCGGCGAAGCTACCTCAACATAGTTAACATTCTGCATTATATGGTCAAATATTTTATCTTCTCTTATGGAGTGACGGATTTCATCCAGCTTGCCGGTCTTCGATAACATCTCTTTAGCCTTATCCGGTTCCATATTATAGCTGGCCGCAAATCCCTTAATCCAATTTTCGGTATCCGACGGAGAAACTTCAATATTTTCCTGTTCTGCAAGCTTGTCCGCAATAATATTCCACCGAATACCGTTTTCTGCGATCGGACGATACTGTTTACGAAGCTCCTCCACATCTATCTTCTGTCCCTGCTTCAAAGCATCTTCAACGACCGAGTCAAGATACTTCTCTATCATACCAGCCGGTATCGGAACCGGATTCTTCTCATTTATCTGATCCATCAACTGCTTCTTTTCCCAGTCTCGATGCTCGTTTTCCTTCTGTTTTTTAACATCCTCGCGAATCTTCATCCGCATCTCCAGCATCGTCTCAAAATCACCCTGGGCCTTGGCAAAAGCATCGTTTGCCTCTGGAAGCACCTTTTCCCGGATTTCTTTTATCTTACAGTGATAAGTAATCTTCTTACCGGCCAGCTGTGGATTTGAAAAATCTTCAGGATAATTTACCGTAATATCTTTTTCGTCCCCGGCCTTAACACCCTCGAGACCGTCGCGAAATTCCTCAACCGTCACCCCTGCACCCAGATCGACCTCGACATCATCATACTTCGTCTCGGGAAGAGCATTATCCGGATCCTCTATCTTCTCCAGATCCATTAAAATAATATCTGTCTTTTCCGCCGGCCGGTCCACCCGTTCCTTGGTCGCGGCTTTTGTCTGAAGATGCTTCACCACCGAATCGACCTCAACATCGGTTACTTCGTATTCTTGTTTCGGAAGTTCTAACCCTTCGAGATTAATCTCTTCCACCTCCGGCATAACTTCAATCTTTATATCATACTTGAAGGGAGCACCCTCGTTAAGTTCGAAATTCTTTATCTCCGGTGGCGAGGCAACATTCAACTTCTGCTGCTGTATGACGTTCGGATAAGATTTGGAAACCAAATCCTGAAGAATCTCCTCCTTTATCGCCTCACTGTACATCGACTTCACAATATTTAGCGGCACTTTACCCGGACGGAATCCCTTTACTTTCGCCTGTTTTTGGTATTTCCTGTACATATCCGCAAATGCGGCATCAACTTCTTCCTGAGGAATCTCAACTTCGATTTCCCGTGCAAGACCATCGGCTGATTTTATTTCTGATTTCAAAACCACAACTCCTTTAAGTTCAAATCTTATGCGAAAGGGGGGACTCGAACCCCCACCCTGTGAAGGACTGGATCCTAAATCCAGCGCGTCTACCAGTTCCGCCACTCTCGCATCAAAACAGAAAAATATAGCCCCTTTGGACTTTCAAGTCAAGGGCAAGCAGCTCACTTCTTCACAAGGCTCCCTATTTGTTTGTAACACTCTGGAATATCCGAAGTTCGAACTATAACCATTTAAATTGACTATTGCCCGGCATCAACTTAGATTAGCGGCATGAAAAGCAAGACCCTGCTCGGCATCGATTTCGGACTCAGGCGCATCGGACTTGCCCGGTCAGACCCAATGGGCATTATCGCCAGCCCCCACAGAACAATCACTTACAGTTCAATCACGACTGCCATAGAGGAAATAATCACTGAAATAGAAATACTCGAAGCCGCCGGGGTCGTTGTCGGTTATCCGGTAGCGCCCGATGGCGGCGCTCTGGGCGAACGGTGCCGAATGGTGGACGATTTCATTTCGAGACTTGAAAAGAAATATTCCGGGCCGATATACAGGTACGATGAAAGAGAATCAACTACCGAAGCTGAAAAAGTGATACATAAACACGGAAAACAAATTGGAAGTAAAAAAGAACGTCTCGATCGCATGGCCGCCGCCGTTATACTTCAGAGATTTCTTGACGAACAAAATTAAAAGGGGATAGTATAAAATCAGAGTTGTTGATATTATAATTTATTGGATATTGACTATTGCCATTTTGATACTGGCAATACCGCTGGTAATAATAAAATTTATTGTGTTTGTGATAAAAGCAATGGGATCACCTCTCAAATCTGTTAAGCACCTGCTTGCCGTAATACTGGCCGTAATTATCCTGGCCGGCTTTGCCGTCACCTATGAAATATTCTACCCGCGCGATATTGGCGAAGATGTTAAATCGGTAATGGTCAGAGAGAACGATACCTTCGCCACTGCCATGCAAAAATTAAAGGAAAATGAAATTCTCCACGGCGATTATTTTTTCAAGCTGCTTGCTGTCTGGCAGGGGATCGATAAATCTCTGGCGCCCGGAAGATACGACTTCAAGGGTGGCGTTTCCCAGTACGAGATCCTCAAAAAACTCAAAAATCGTGATATTGCCACTGCTATGGTCACTATACCTGAGGGACTTCCCGGTTACAGAATTTCAGGAATTATCGGTCGTCTTCTCGGTAATGATTCGACCGCTTTTGATTCTCTTGTCTATGACACTGCTTTTGCCCGCCAAAAATTCGGCTATGAAGGTCTCGAAGGCTACCTCTTCCCCGAAACATATCTCCTCTGGTTCGGCATGAAAAACGAGGATATAATTGAGATGATGGTCTCGGAATTCGAGAAACGCACTGCCGGTCTATACGACGAAATGGCCAAACTAAATCTATCCCCCGATGAGATCTTGACCCTTGCCTCGATTATCGAAGCCGAAGCTATGTATTCCGACGAAATGGAGGTCATCTCATCGGTATATCATAATCGCCTTAAACGACGGATGAGACTCCAGGCCGACCCGACTGTAATTTACGCCCTGGGCGGACTCGATCGACCTCTCCTTTACCGCGACCTTCGTATAGATTCACCATACAATACATACAAAAATTACGGACTCCCACCCGGTCCGATAAACTCGCCGGGGCTCGATGCTATCAGGGCCGCAATAAATCCGGCTGTTACTGACTATCTATATTTCGTTGCCGATGGAAAAGGGCGCCATATATTCACGACCAATCTTCGCGACCATAATCGCGCCAAATACAGAATAAAAAGAGAAAGCAGGCTTGAAAGCGGTTCTTAATTTTAGATTAGATATGTAAACGACGTAACTCGAGATCGATAAACTTGCCCAACTGCTCTAAAACACTGTCCAGAAGACCATTTTCAAACATATTGAAGGCAAAAAGAGTCTGTGATGTCAAACACAATAATGCATTTATCCTGCCCTTAAAACGAATCGGGCAAATAACGAGCGATGATGCTTTATCGATCATTAAAAGTTTATTTTCAATAAAATTGCCTTTAAAAATACCGCTGTAATTTTCGGCATAAATATCACCCTTATTAAAAACCGTATATAAGAGAGAATCTCTCTTTGGAAGCGTCAGCGCCAATCCCTGCCGGGCCTTGCGCCCGCGAAGCGCAATCGCCTTTAATTTTTCATCACGCGGGGAATGCACGACCAGCACCGCTCTTGAAATTGAGAAAAATTTATTGAGTTTCTTAATCAGCGAGAAAAACAGATGATCAAGCGAATTATTGTTTTTAAACAGGGAATTGAATGATCTCTCAAATACATTGGCGATGCGTTCCCCCATTTCACCGCTAACATCATCCCTATCGTATTTCTCGAATATTTTATTACGGTCGGCAACTTCAGTCATGATAGCCCCCTGATATTGACTGTAAGTTATCAAGATTGCTTCTGAAGCAGTTCCTCATTTTTCTTGATATCATATTTCTTTATTTTGCGCCATAATGTCGTCCGACCAATCCCCAGCTTATTCGCCGTCTTGGTCAGATTCCAGTTATTGGCATACAGCATTGTCTCGATTCGATGTTTAAGGCTTTCCTCCAACGTTCCGGTTTCAGTATCATCATATTGAACCGTCGGTTCCGGACCCCTCTGCAAAGGCTTCGAAGATATAAACATAATATCCCGGGCCATTATTCGTCCGCCCTGCGATAGTGCAATTGCTCGTTTTATAGTATTCTCCAGCTCCCGTACATTACCCGGCCATTTGTGCGAGATGAGCTTCTCCATCGCTTCGGTTGATATGGAAATCCGCCCCTTATCCACCTTGGCATTTTCAATCTTGAGAAAATGCTCGATTAACATCGGTATATCATCAACTCGCTCACGGAGCGGCGGTATGATAATCGGGAGCACATTTAAACGATAAAACAGATCTTCCCGAAATTCTCCCGATTTTACCATCGCGGTCAGATCTTTATTGGTCGCCGCTATAACCCGGACATCAATTTTCTTGGAGCTTGTCGTTCCCACCGGACGAATCTCCGATTCCTGGAGAACCCTCAATATTTTCCCCTGTAGAGTCAGCGGCATGTCGCCCACTTCATCGAGAAAAACCGTTCCGCCGTCCGCCTCTTCAAAAAGACCCTTACGGGTTGAATAAGCCGACGTAAATGACCCTTTGACATGTCCGAAAAATTCCGATTCGAGAAGATTTTCCGGAATCGAGGTGCATTCAATCGGCATGAATTTCTTTTTCCGCCGGTTCGAATGATAATGAATCGCCTTGGCCAGAAGTTCCTTACCGGTGCCGGATTCCCCCGTTATCAAAATTACTATATCAGTATTGGATACTCTTGCCGCCAGGGTTTTGACCTGCTTCATCGCAGGAGAAATCCCGACCAGGCTGTCAAAACCGTACTTCCAGGCTATCTCTTCTCTTAAAACCGAAAGCTCTTCGCGAATATTCTTATTCTCCAGGGCCTTCTCCACCAGAACAAGAAATTCCTCATTGCGAAACGGTTTGGCGATATAATCATAAGCACCTTTCCGCATCGCCTCGACAGCGTTTCTGATTGAACCATATGCTGTCAAAATAATAACCGCTATCTCCCGATGCTGATCACGGGCCCGCGATAAAATATCAAGCCCTGTTCCATCAGACATCTTGAGGTCGGTTATTACCATATCTATTTTTTCTTTCTGAAGAAATTCTGTCGCAGCGGTCACTCCACCGGCCGGAAGAACTTCATAATTGTTTTTCTTTAAAAGGATCTCCACCGTCTTGCGGAAATCGGTATCGTCATCTACCAGCAGTATCCTTATATCGTCACTTTTCATTACACGGTCACTCAACTTTCTTGCCCCCAGACTTACCGGCAGGAAAAGCTACCGATACGTTAAAAGTTGTGTCGTTTTCATCCTCTATTTTTATGCTTCCTTTATTCTCCTTAATAATCCTCCGCGCAATCGTCAGTCCCATCCCGGCCCGCTCCGACTCGAGCGAAAAGAACGGTTCAAAAAAATCTGTATCCTTCTTCCTTTCAGCCTCAATATTCTGTCCAAATACGCGATTCTTGATAATCAACCTGACTTTATCATCCTCACTGCCGGTAGAAACCTCGACATCCCCGCCCTTTGAAATCAGTGCATTTTCAATCAATTCTTCTAAAGCCATCTGCACTCTTGTTGGGTCTCCGGTAATCGTCGATGAACCTCCGCCCGTTTTTAATCTTACCGATACCCCATCAGGTATCGTTTCCTTTCTCGATTCCACAATATTTCCAAGCATCTGGTCGAGATCAATCTCAGCCTTCTCGTCGGATGCACTTCGGCCGTACTGGTGAAGCCTGTCGACCAATTTTATTATACTACCCGTTGCACTTTTTATGATATTTACCAGTTCGACATCATCAGAATTAACCGGTTCTCCCTCTTTCATCGTCAGCTGACTGGCTGCCGCCTGGAGCGCTCCCAGTTTACCCCTGATCTTATGTGAAAAATTGCGAATAATTTTATCCATCTCGTTGTCTTGACGGCGCTCTTTGTGTGACACTTTAAAAGTAAAAATGATGTATTCGGTGTCGAGTAATATTGTCTTTGAAATATTGAAATTTTCCAGCCACTTGTCAAGCGGGAAACTTTTTAGAGGTTTTTCAGGATGAAACAAAAACTGAGGAATAACTCGTTCACAAATATCTTTACTTATCTTTTCATCCTCTTCAGATACCTCTTTCCCCTTTGGCAGCTTCCTCAATACAATCTCTGAACTCTTTACATCGACAATATAACGAAAGACGTCATCCGATGTAAGTGCCTTCTTAACCGCGCAATTTTCCGAAAAAACCTCATAAAACCGCTTGAGCTCAGCCATAAATGAATACAACTTGTCACGAAATTGACCATCGGGTGGAACATTATCAAAATTTACCAGCCCGAATGCGAGCTCATGCCCGGAGTAATCTTCACCAATAAATTCAACCGTCACGTGATATTCAATATCACCCGTATCGGTCGATACTGAAAGCGATCTCTCGAAAATGCCCGCACGGTCACAACCAATCATATTCCAGATTGAATCAGCATTCAAATTAGAAACATCATCGGGATAATAGAATTCCTTACCGCGCAGAATAAAAAAATTACCTCTTTGCGGTACACATTCCTCTAAAACTCCTCTTGAATAAGAGGAAACCGGTCCCGTCATCAAAAAATCAGAAGCCAGACTGAATAATAAATACTTTGACGACATGGAATTTTCATTTGGCTCTGCCATTACCAGCCCCATAAAAAAGATTAAAATTTTTAGTTGTCATAATTCTGGCTGTCTGTTTCAATTTGACACAACTAATATAATCATCGGTCAAACCTTAGTAAAGCTTTACATCTACAAAAGATTTTATTTAACTCAATTCAGGACAGCTATTCGGTATTATTTCGCGAGAAATACTCGACTCAAAAAACAAAATCGGCTCTAAAAGGCCCAAAAAAATTAAAACCTTGACAGCCCTCAATCAGACACTTAATTTCATCTATGCCTGTTGGGATAAATGAAATAAAAAGAATTGCCGGACTTACCCGACCAAAATTCATTTCAATGATACCAGCGAATTTCCCCGCGAAGTGGGGCAGTATGCCAACCTTTAGCAATTCCGAGAGTGATAGGTAAATGAGACCCAAAGTCCTTGCAGTTATTCCTGCTCGAATGGCGGCATCGAGATTTCCCGGCAAGCCGCTGGCACTTATATCAGGGAAAATGCTCATACAGCATCTCTATGAAGAAGCTTCTAAGTCGAATCTGATTAATAAAGTAATTATTGCCACCGACTCCAGCCAGGTCGCCGGCGCCGCCGAAAATTTCGGTGCCGAAGTTATGATGACCTCCAACAGCCACAAAACAGGATCCGACCGCGCCGCCGAAGCCCTCGAAAAATACAAAAGCGATATAGTCATTAATATTCAGGCTGACCATATCGGCGTAAAAGCCATCAATTACACCCGCATAGTCCGTGAGATGCTCGACGACCGCACCATCCGCTATGCAACTATTGCCAAAAAGGTTGAATCCGAAAGCTACCTCTACAGCCCTCACCGGGTTAAACTTGTTTTTGACAAAAACGACAACGCCCTCTGGTTCACTCGCTACCCGATTCCATACCTCCAGGGCGTCAAAAAGGATCCGCTGTCCAAATTTGATTATTATTACCATATTGGAGTTTACTTCTTCCGGAAAAAAGCCCTCCAGAATTTCCACGCGTGGAAACAGTCACCCCTTGAAAAGGCCGAATCACTCGAACAACTAAGAATTCTTGAGAACGGTGGCAAAATTAAAGTATATAAGATTAAAAATAAGATAATTTCGATAGATACCCCCAAAGATATAAAACTGGCCAAAATGAGATTGTAAAAATTTAAGAATTTCTGGAGAAAAGCACGTGCCCGAGAAAAAGACAAAATACATCTTTGTAACCGGCGGCGTAGTCTCAGCGCTGGGAAAAGGAATTGCCTGCGCTTCTATGGGGATGCTTCTAAAAAAGCGGGGCTTTAACGTTGATATCATTAAATGCGATCCATATATCAATGTGGATCCCGGAACCATGAATCCTTTCCAGCACGGCGAGGTTTTTGTGCTCGAAGACGGTTCCGAGACCGACCTCGATCTCGGCCATTACGAACGGTTCCTCGATAAAAATATGTCCAAGGATAACAATGTCACAACCGGACAGGTTTACGATACCGTCATCCGCAGAGAACGGCGCGGTGATTACCTTGGCGCCACTGTCCAGGTCATTCCTCATATCACCGAAGAAATAAAACAGAGAATCCGCCAGCCCGCCAAGGTTAATCCCGATCTCGACGTCATCATCGTTGAAATCGGTGGTACGGTTGGCGACATCGAATCACTGCCCTTTCTCGAAGCTATAAGACAGATGGCCCTCGAAGGCGACCTGAATGATACCATCTTTATCCACTTGACCCTCGTTCCTTACATATCCACAGCCGGTGAGATGAAAACCAAACCGACTCAGCACTCGGTTAAGGCACTCCGTGAAATTGGTATCCAGCCGCAAATTCTTATATGCCGCACCGCCAAGGAACTCGATGACTCGATCCGCAAAAAAATCGGGCTTTTCTGTAATGTCCCTCCAAAACAGGTAATTTCCGCACGGGACGCCCAGACAATCTACGAAGTCCCTCTAAATTTCCACGAAGAAGGGCTCGACAGCCTCGTCTGTGAACATCTGGGCCTGATAAATGGAGAACCTGACCTGGAACAGTGGGAGCACATGGTCCATCAGATCAAAGATCCCAAACATCGGGTTAAAATCGCTATCTGCGGAAAGTATGTCTATCTTAAAGATGCCTATAAATCCATAATCGAATCATTCATCCATGCCGGACAGGAAAATAACGCCCGGGTCGATTTGATCTGGGTATCCTCCGAAGACATCAAACATAAAGGTGCCGAAAAATTCATGGCCGATGTCGACGGTCTTCTAATACCGGGCGGTTTCGGCGAAAGAGGCGTCGAGGGCAAAATAGAATCTATTCGATATGTCCGCGAAAATAATATCCCCTTCCTCGGAATATGCCTGGGTATGCAGTGCGCTGTCATTGAATACGCCCGTAATGTTTGCGGTCTCGAAGAAGCGCACAGCTATGAATTCTATGCCGAATTGAAACACCCGGTTATCCATCTAATGGCCGATCAGGAAAATATTACCAACATGGGCGGCACCATGCGTCTTGGCGCCTACCCCTGCAACCTCCAAGACAACTCTTTTTCACTCGAAGCCTATAAAGAAAAGAGAATTTCCGAACGCCACCGACACCGCTACGAGTTCAACAATAAATACCGTGATCTTTTCGAAGGTACCGACATGAATCTCGTCGGCCTTTCACCCGATGAACGCCTGGTGGAAATTGTCGAGGTCAAAAATCATTCTTGGTTTGTTGGCGTCCAGTTCCATCCGGAACTCAAATCACGTCCGACTAAAGCCCATCCGCTTTTCAGGGATTTTATTGCCGCCTCGGTCGAACGCCATCTGGAGCGGGAAAAAGCCAAATCCCAGGAAAATTCAAATGAAAAAGTAACGCGGGAAAAGGTAAGTTAGAGCAAAAAGCACCAGTTCTCATTATCTAACCGCTATCACCAAAATTGTAACTATTTCATTGAATTCTCGTAGAAAATAGATATATTAATAAAGGTTAAAAAATCTAATAATTTCTATCTATTTTTAATCAAACGGGGAGGGCTTGCAATGAAAAGCCTGTATCAAATCCTGATTTTATCAGCTGTAATAATGCTGATAATCCCATCAATTTTATAGGGGCAAACCCGGTCAATCGAGGGCATAATACCGGTCGATTTTGGCTCCTCAAAAAATCTAAACACGACTTTCAAATCTAACGCCTATACCTATCCGGATGAAATGATCCGCTACGTCTGGAAGGGCAATGATACCGGATGGTATAATGATACTAAATGGCTTATAAGCACTGACGAATTTGACCGCCCCATCGACCAGACATCGCAGGAATGGGTTGATTCACTTTCCGATTGGCATAATTCCAGCAGAAACGACTACTACTATTCACTCCCGGGACTCAATCCTGATTCTACCTGTTATTCTGACTGGCACAGTTCTCTATGGCAGCTGACTATGAAACAGGAATGTATATACGATCAGGATAGCAAAATGATTAGAATCAACCTGTATGATCGAGACGGCTACCACTGGGAACATTTATCGAAAATGGAAATATACTACGATGCCGAAGGCAACCCTTTCCAGGAACTACACCAATACTATTTTGGTGGTTCATGGTTCTATACCATGCGGACTACATACATTTATGAAGAAGGCAGATTAATCGAAACGACATATTCTACCGCTGCCGGCATTGGCGGATGGGATTACTACCTGCGTATCCTTTATGATTATGATCAGGACGGAAATAATATCGAAACTATAGTATAATCCTATACCGGGGAAGAGTGGGAAAATGTCGAAAGACATTCGGTCAATTTTGAATCAGGCCTGGTATCATACTGGGAAATATTCTGCTGGAAAAACGGTGTTTGGTCCGACAGCGAATATACAACCCGCGAATATAATGAATTCGACGACCCCATTCGCCAGACAACCCAAATTTACACCGAAGGCGAATGGATCAACAAATCGATGTACGAATATTTCTATGATTCACAAACCGATATTGTCGTCCATAACCCTGATATACTGCCTGAAAGCGACATGCTGCTCCAAAACTATCCCAATCCCTTTAACCCGACTTCCACCATCGAATTCGCACTGTCTTCCAAAGCCCATACCAGACTTACAATCTATAATCTTCTGGGACAGTTGGTCGATATTCTCGTCGACAAACCTCTAAGTGCCGGTCATTACGAAGTCGAGTTCAATGGTGCCGAACTCCCCAGCGGTATTTACTTCTACCGCCTTGAAACAGGAAGCAAAACTTTAAACCGCAAAATGATTCTAATAAAATAAGATGACGTCTGCGAAAATTAAAGGGCGCCCTGAAAGGCGCCCTTTTTTCTATTGAATCAATTCCCCGTCTAAGCAGGGAACTTCGCTGTGGCAGAATTATTTCAACAATGTCATCTTTTTCGTTTCTTCATAATTATTTGTTCTCAGACGATAAAAATAAATACCGCTGGCGTAATCATCCGCATCCCAGTTAACTGTATGCTTTCCAGCGACCATTTCCTCGTCTGCCAGAATTGTAACTCTCTGTCCCAGTGTATTGAAAATCTCCAGTTTCACATGAGCCCGTCGCGGAAGTTCGAACTCTATCTTCGTAACAGCATTGAACGGATTCGGGCTGTTCTGCTTTAACACAAAATTATCCGGATAAATACCTGCGTCCGGACCATCTTCCTCAGCATCAACCATTGGCTCGGTCGCGACCTTAAAATAACCGTCAGGTGAATAATTCTTGGCGTTCGAACTGAACACCTCCGCCGTCCAGATTCCTGCTCCGAATGTTGTATCATACACCACTACCGACCACTGATATTCCTGCGATTCTTCCAACGGCGCCAAAGACCCGACATATACTGAATCGTTCCTCGTAAGCAGCCCGAGCGCGTCGTTAACCTCGAAACTTATCCAGACACTGTCAGCCGTTACCGCTCCCACATTTTGCAGCCTGACCGTCACTGTAGCCGTATCATCCTGCTTCAAACCGTACTTATCCTGCGATGCCACACTCGCTGCGATGATTCCGGGTATCTCCACACCAAAAAGAGAATCAAGCAACTCTGAAGCCGTTCCCGTCCATTCCTGGTTATTAATACTGACTGTATCCAGATGCGCCAGGATATAATCTTTCATATTTTGCGAGGAATCCCCCGGAAGCTGTATCAGACTTATATAACTGAAAAGCCTCGTCATCGCCGCCGCGGAACCATCGGTTATATATCCGTCATACAGGTTGGAAAATCCCGGGATGCTGTCATAAAGCGCGTGCGCCACTGCAAATGCCGGCGCACTTGAAATCTCCATCGTGTTTACGAAATTGACATCCGCCATCAGAAGATCATCATATGTAAATATCGCATCTTCTATCTCGTGACTCTGGATATGCCCCTCAACAACTGTCAAAACCGAATCATACTCCCCGGCGCTTTTTTCTATTTTTCGCTTTATTGTATTAATCAACTGCATATTGGCTTTTGCTGTCGGAAGCTCCGGATCGTATTGTCTTTCCAATTGCATTTTCTTTAGCTCCGGATGATATATCACCGGAATAACATCATCCATATCTTCCGGAATCGAGAAAAATCCCCCAAATGCAACTCCTGTCGCTGTCGCCGCCGTCCCGATCGCGGCATACATGCATGCTGTCTTAACCGTTTCCAGCCAACCTGGAGTTGGCAAAAATTCTCCAATCGCTGTAAGGATCATTACTGTCTTACCGAGCAGATCGGCCTGCAAAAGAAAATTACCCGCGATATCATTATAAGTATCCGCATCATACTTTATGGCCGTAATATCATCATAACTGGTCTCCGACGCTGTCGCGAAATCGGATGAATAATCAAGATTCTCGGCATATTCACGGGCGTCATCCAACTGGGGATTGGTCAGTATATTAATATACACTCCCTGGATAAAAGCCGCCTTCGCCTTGGTATAAACCAGACCCTTGACATGATTCCAGGAGTTCTCGGGACCATCTTCATCTTCCCATTCAGGAAGTTGCCATGTCGAATACTCCGCCTTGATATCTTTCCAGGCCGCTTTTATTATCTCCTTTCCGCAAATTAAATCTGCCCCCGAAAAAGGATCTTGGACACACGGAAGTTCATCACCCACCCGATCGATAACTCCGTCGATTATCTCAATAACAATATACTCCATCAAAAACTGCATGATCTCCATTAACGCGGCCACCTTATCGCCGGCATACAAGTTCCAGATAATTTTTACCACTTTCCACAGCTTCATCAACCATCCGCCTTCGCCTTCGGTTGCCTTAATGACATAATGCAGCATATCCGAAATGCCCTCCAGACCCTTCCTTCCCAGTGACCGCTCCGGAGGAAACATCCGGTTGAACATTTCCTGCGCCAGGATCAATCTCGACGCACTCTCTATCTTGACACTGTCCAACGCGGGAAGCCACGAATCGAGTACATCCCGAATATTTTCGGTACTGTATGATTCCGCCGCATAGACATAGGTCATCTCGTCATACTCCATATTCGAAAGATCATAAACCCACTGGTAACTCTGCACCATCAGCGATTCCGGCAAAACCAGCGTATACACATTCAACCCGGTATCGATTATCATCGGTGTCGTATAAATCAGGGTGTCCTCCGGCTTGCCGTCATCACGCGGAAGACTCACTATTTTCCGAATTTCCGCATCATAAAATCCTTCCAGGATATTCGACATCAGTGCATACCCGACAAAATCAGAAAGCACCGGCCCGTATTTCAATTCTCCTCCCTGGTACAATGACAAACTGGCCTGCTGAACCGGTTGATCATAATTTAGTGCATGATATTCAGGCGAGGCATAACAATCCTTGATAAACACCGTCAGGTCACTTAAGAATTCATCGAAAACTCCGGTCCCCTCAAGCGTCACTTCGACAATCGAATTGCTTGAATCATTATTGTATATCAGGAGTGTATCGTAGTAGGTTATCTCTTCTTCCGGCATAAACCTGATCGCAATCGAATCGGACTGCATCGAATGAATATAAAAAGGCGAGGGATCAATAATCAGCTCGAATATTCCATTATCCTTTTTAAACTTCAGGCTGTCTATTATAACCGGAGCTTCGCCCTGGTTTTGAATCACACAATTCCATGTCGCATAATTTTCGGTATAAATATGCGATGTCTCAGGCACTAATATCTGGGGATCACCCGGATACATTTTATAATATACCGTCCACGGCTGCCCGAATACCATATTGGGATAATTGAATTCATCGAAAATCAACTGCTGATAAACCGCAACCCCGTTACTTCCCATCTGGTTGCCCAGCCCGTAATACGACCAGGTCGAGCCGTCCTTCTTCCAGTACAAAATAGTATCCGCCAGAAAAGCCGGATTATTGTTTTGATCCATTTTTAGATACAGCGGCAAAGTGGGATAGACATCGTATGGGTCGGAAGTAGGCTTCGGGACTGTCTCATAGCTCCAACTCGACCCGTCGAACTTTGCAATTTTCTTGTCCCCCATACTCATGCACGGCATACCCGGCATATAGGTCGTCTCATAGGCAAAATAGCAGTTACCTTCGGAATCCATATCGAAACTGTGATAAAATACTCCCGACGGGCAAATATCATCATCGACATCAGCGAACTCCCAGCCTGCCTTGCCGGGTTCCTGATATGCAATCCGAAGAGTATCCCTTGTTATCGAAGAATCTAAAATATGGTACCCGATATATGGTATACTGTCATCCTTCAAAATCAGACTGACATAGTACGACATCGTAATATCCTGAACCATTTCCGTATTCCAGTTATCACCGTCATACACCGAATACATTATCGCGCCGGCCGTATCGAGCGTCCAGGCAATATGCGGCATCTCGTTATGATCGAGTTCGATACTCGTCCGGAATCCCTGCATCGTCGAATATATCCCCGAATCGATCTCCATATTCACCCAGCCGGTATCGTCTTGGAAGATATAGTGAAGCACGTTTACCTGTGCCGTATAGCTGATATGCGGATTATCGTCAGCATCGAGCGCGATACTCGTATGGAGCCCGGTAATGCCGAAACTGTCGAGAGTTCTTATATTCCAGTTTGTGCCGTCATAGTAAGCATATTTTAAAAACATGTTATCTAAATCGGCATACGAAATATGCGGATACCCCCGGCTGTCGAGCGCGATAGCGCAATTAATACCGGTCGCTGTCCCGGTGCTGTCGAAAACATCTTTCTGCCAGACATCCGCAAAAATATTTATGGAACATACCAATAGCAGAAAGGTCAAAAATAGTAATGATTTTTTCATAATAGCTGCCCTTCCAGGATAGATTTTAAGACAAAATTCTATCTAAAATATGATAAAAGCCTGATTTTCGGCTGATATTTAAATATAGCCCCAATCTCCGAAAAAACAAGACTTTTTAGACGATCTTGAGCCTGATAAACAAATGATATGTCGGAAATCAATGCCCGGTAGGAGTAGGTTGGAATCCTCGGAGACAATGCGCGAAGTGTATTGTCGCAGATC
>CAZDPY010000008.1:0-146631 GCA_964507455.1 uncultured Ignavibacteriaceae bacterium | reverse complement strand
GCCATCAACATTAACTGTCTATGCATGAAAATAGGGGTTCTTCAACAAGCCCTTTTAGGGTGTGAGAGGACTAAAACGGCAAAAGCATACAGATTGTACACAATGGGCAGGATAAATTGAGATGACAAAACTCTTCCATTATGATTTCGATGATCAGGTGCGCCACCATTTATGGTGGGTTAATTTTAAAATGACAAACGGAAAAATAAATACCGATTTGCCGGATGTTTTACTTGGTGCCCCTCGGATGCCCCACCATTTATGATCGGATAATTTAAATCACCCTCGAGAATGAATATCAATGAAGATTGAAAAAAGTGACCGGGCCCAATGGTCCGAAAAAGAGAGCCCGTCTCCCCTTATTATATTTCCCGATCCTCCGGACCGTCGTAACTGTAATTGCGATTCCCCAACTGACGCATCGGTTTTTCACGAGTCATCTCTTCGTACGCATGCGCCAGAAGTCCCGGGACGCGCGAGATGATAAAAAATCCCTTGCCCAGGCGCCAGTCAAACCCCATATCGGAGATTACCGCCGCAATCGCACCATCGACATTTATCGGAAGTTTCTTCCCCAGCTTACTCTCCAGCGCCTTCTCGATCGCCCGGCAAAGCTCGATATGCCGCCCGGAGAAATTATGCTTCCCGGCAATCTCGAACAGCTTCACCGTCCGCGGATCGACATTGTGCAGCCGATGCCCGAATCCCGGCATACGAATCTTCTTCTCCCGCATCCAGTCCACCATCTGCTCTGCCAGTTCCATCGGCTCACCATCTTTTTTGGCCCATTCCTGCATATATCTCGCCGCATTTTCGATCGCTCCGCCGTGGCTGTCCCCGATCACCAGCACGCCCCCGGCAATCGCGGCATTGAGCGAATTCCCGCCGGATATCACATTCCTCGCTCCCAGAACCGACGGCGGCGAACACCCGTGGTCAACCGACGAGACCAGTATCGCCCGCATCATCTCCGCCTCGGCTTTATTGGGGAGTTCCCCTTTGAGAATCAAAAAGACCGTCTCGGCAAACGAAAGTTTATCCATTATCTCGGTGATATCATATCCCCGCACACGAATCTTTCCCGGCCCGATATCGGTTATCGCCGATTTCCATTCTGCGTCAGCCATCACTCCTCCGTCTATTATAATCAATATTTCATGCAGTTTACGATTTCATCATTTTGTGCTATTGGTTGCCTTCTCCTGCCTTCATCGTATCTCTCGCAACCCCCTCGAATCTTTCTTTCACGAAATCGATCCATTCCTGTTCGAAGCTGTCGAGATCGGTCCGGAATATTTCTTCCACCGCTTTGTCAAACGACGAAGTCGACTGCCAGAGAAGTTTAAACCGATTGATGCCGTAGTTATATGTAATAAATCCGACAAACGACGCCGCCTCATTATACTTCTGCGGCTCGGTCATCCGCGCATAACTTTCGTTATTTACAAGGCTGTCGAGCGGCCGAAACTGCTTCAACTCTATCAAAGACGCCGTCCTCTTGTGATAATCGGTGTTAGAGTAATCCCGAAGATAAGCCAGCCCGTCATAAAGAAAATCAAAATCAGTCTGCCGTATATCCATCTTATCGATCAGGTAGTACATCAACTCCAATCCATAAGCTGTCACGCCACCCCAGTGAATTTGATTTTCGGTATGAAACGGCGTTCTTTTTCCGACAAGCCGCTCGGCCTCGGCCGGCCCCGCATGAATATAAAAATGTATGATTTCGTCTGGCACCGGAATACCGAGGAATGCGCAATTTTCGGTCAGAAAACGCTGATAAGCGTCGGCGAATTCATCCATCTTATCGGAGAAAAACGAATCCGGCCCGTAATGAAAGACATAGTTTTTATAACTGTAAGTCTTCCACCCCTCGATCTGCGGAAGAGTTTCTTGCTTTTTATCATCGGAAGAGCACCCCACGATAAAAATCAAAGAAAAAAAGATCCCCAAAAGAACAGCGACCACTTTAATAGCATCTTTATTCATGCGCTTTATCTCCATAATAGTTTCATTTTCAATTTGGCTTTGAAATATAGCGGGAGTTGATTTTAAAGTCAAATATCGATAATAAAAAACCGGCCTCAAAAAGAAGCCGGTTTATACCAACAGGTCTCAACCTCACAATAAATTATTCCGGTACTTTTTTATATTCCAGCGCCTTGGTCGGGCAAAACGCCGCGCAGGCCGGCGTTCCCTTGCAAAGGTCGCATTTGACTATTTCATCATGGACATCATCCCGCAATGCACAACCAAAAGGACAAGCCGCAACGCAGGCATCGCATTTAACGCATCGCTCATAATCGACTTCGACCGCCCCGGTTTCCTCATTACGCCTTAAAGCACCAAACATACACGAGGTGACACAAGCAGCTTCATCACACTGCAAACAAGCAACCGGGACCCATTTCTCTTCGCCGTAACCGATGGCGTAAATACGCGTTCTACCGGGCTTTTGATTCTTGGAATGGGCGAAAGCGCAAGCAACTTCGCACGTGCGGCACCCGATGCATTTATCCGGATATATCATGAAACGGAACTTCATGGTGCCACCTCCCTGGTTTTGTCAACCAATTCGCCCATTTTATCCGCAATCTCCTTGCGCTTGCAGTCATCGCATACTTCAAAATAATCCTTTGGGAGATTTTTTTGATCTATGAGATATTTGGCAAACTCCAGAGTAATTGTCTCTTTGCCGCATTTCTTACAGCTTATCAATTGGAATTCTTTATTCCAGATTGTACGTCGTCCCTTTTCATCATGCCATTTGATAAAATCGGTCGGACATATATGAGCACAACTGAGACACCCGATACAATCCGGTGGAGGTTCATCCAGACCCAGCGGCGGTGAAATTACTTTATCATGACCACGCTTGGCGGGACTTATAGCGCTTTTTCCAAGGACTTCGCAAATGCGTGTACAAGCGTAACACATGATACAATTATCACCTTCCGGGTCAACCTTGTAGCTGCTTTTGGTAATCCCATAATCGGCGGCCATCTCCTGAATAACCTCCGAGTTGGGACAATTGGCCAGCTGCAGATCAAGCAGTGTCTTTCTAATTTCAAGCAACTGCTCCGAATGAGTGAAAATGATCAGGCCTTCTTCCACCGGATAAAGGCAGGATGTCACATATTTTTTCCAACCATCCCAGCCTTCCTTGGTGATTTCTACCGTACAGAGACGGCAATTCCCGGTCGGTTCAATCGCCTTATGGTCGCATAGAGCAGGGACATCGATTCCTTCTCGCCTGATAACATCAAGGAGCATTTCTCCTTCCCTGGCTTTGACCACCTTCCCATTTATTGTTATATGTGGCATATTACACCCAACTATTCTATGTCAACGGCTTCATATTTACAAACATCAAAGCATGATCCGCACCTGGTACAAATATCCTGGTCGATAACATGCAATTTCTTTTTCTCACCGGTGATAGCATCGACAGGACAAACCCGTAAACACATCATACATCCGGTACATTCTTCATTTATTCTGAATGTAACTAAGTCCCGACATACACCGGCGGGACACTTTTTATCTCGAACGTGAGTTAAATATTCATCGCGGAAATAGTAAATAGTGCTAAGAAATGGATTGGGCCCTGATTGTCCCAAGCCGCACAGCGACGTCAGTGATATTGTCGCCGAGAGTTTTTCCATAAGCGCGATATCATCTTCTGTCGCCTGGCCTTTGGTGACTTTTGTGCACAGATCCAGCAACTGGAATAAACCTTCTCTGCAAGGTACACATTTACCGCATGATTCTTTAACCAGAAATTCAAGGAAATATCGTGCTACTTCCACCATGCAGGTTCTGTCGTCCATGACAATCATACCGCCGGAACCCATCATCGAGCCGGCTTCAGTCAGGGTATCGAAATCCACCGGAAGATCCAACTTACTGGCCGGGAGACATCCGCCCGATGGCCCACCTGTTTGAACAGCCTTAAATTCACGCCCCTTATCGACACCATCCCCAATATCATAAATAATTTCCCGCAGTGTCATACCCATCGGGACTTCTATCAATCCGGTATTTTTAACCTTGCCAGCCAACGAAAAAGCCTTTGTACCCGTCGATTTTTTGGTGCCAATCGATGCAAACCATTCGGGGCCGTGATCAATAATTACCGGCACACAGGCGTATGATTCAACATTATTAAGAACGGTAGGCTTGTCCCAAAGGCCCTTCTGAACCGAACGGATATATTTTGCGCGTGGTTCACCGACTTCGCCAGCTACTGATTTCATAAGAGCGGAGGATTCACCGCACACAAAAGCGCCGCCGCCGCGGCTTATTCCGATATCGAAGCTGAAGCCGGTCCCCATAATATTGTCACCAAGCAAACCATGTTCACGAGCGGCTTCAATCGCCTTTTCGAGATTCAGCACGGCCAGAGGATATTCCTCCCTGACATATATATATCCTTTGGGCGAATTGACCGCGTACGCACAGATAATCATTCCTTCAATGACAGTATGAGGATCTCCTTCCATGATACATCGATCCATAAACGCACCCGGATCACCCTCATCACCATTACAAAGGACATAGCGAATGTCGGCTTCTTCCTTAGCGGCCGTTGCCCATTTGCGTCCTGCAGGAAACCCGGCGCCGCCCCTGCCACGAAGCCCCGATTTTGAAACGGCATCGATTACTTCATCAGGCTTCATGTTTTCCAGAACTCTGGCAATGGCGGTATAGCCACCGCGGGCGATATATTCTTCAATGTTGTCGGGATCGATTTGGCCAACATTACGAAGAGCAAGTCTTTGCTGATGGGCATAAAATGGAATATCGTGCCAGTCATTGTACGTATGCTTGGTACCGTTCTGCTTATGCACATACAGCATACGGTCTATTATCTCGCCCTTTACCAGCGTCTTTTCTACGATATCTTTTATCTGGCTCTTTTTGACTTTTTTGTATAGAATTCCTTCCGGTTCAATTATAACGAGCGGACCGGCGGCGCAAAAACCATGACATCCACATTTCTTGATGCCTTCAACAGTCAGGTCTTTTATTTTTTTTCTGGCTACCAGTTTTTTTAATTCTTCATAAATTTCGTCGGAGCCGCCGGCCAGGCATCCCGGTCCAAGGCAGACAATTATTTTTCTTTTAATGGCCTTTTGCTTTTTTTCGCACTCTTTGTGCCACTTTGCAAGTTTATTAATAGAATCAACTATCATGTCAACCCTTCTTAACCATTTTGGATATTTTATCGGCGCGAACATTGCCGTGATATTTATCATTTACAATGACTACCGGAGCCATTGCACAGGCACCGACACAATTGACAACTTCAAGAGTATATTCCAGATCGGGGGTTGTATCGCCCGGCTTTAATTCAAAATCAAGATCGAGTTGATCAAGGACATTTTCCGCTCCCCTTATATGGCAGGCAGTACCTTTGCATACTCTTATAATCTTTCTGCCCTTGGGAGTAAGGCTAAATGCCGCATAAAAAGTAGCCGCACTGTATACCTTCGAAAGGGGCACGCTTAGAATCTCAGCAGTTTGCTCAAGTGCGGGACGAGGAAGGTAATGATATTTCCTTTGAATATCCTGCAAAACGGCAATAAGCGATGACGGCTTTTGCGGATTGCGCTCAAAAATTTCATCTATTTCGGTAAGGTCCACAACCATTTTCAACTCCTATCATGCAACCTTGGCCTTGCGGGCAACCTCCCGCCCGGCCTCAATGGCTTTGTGGTTGATTTCCAGAAGATCTTTCTTATGGCCCATTTTCTTATTTAGCATTGACAATAATGTATCGAACTTGACAACATCGGTTGCCTGAACATATGCCGCCAGCATGACCATATTCGCGGTCTTCGGAGAACCGGATTTGATTGCAAGCTCATTACAGGGGACCATAATTTCGGTAATATCCTCGCGCTCAGACGTAACATCGATTAAAGAACTGTTAATGAGTAACAGACCATTTTTCCTTATCAAAGTGCCAAATTTATCAAGCGACGGGCGGTTGAATACGCAAGCCGACATCGGGTTATTAATAATCGGCGATCCGATTCTGTTATTCGAAACGACGACAGTGCAATTAGCCGTGCCGCCGCGCATTTCCGGACCATAGGAGGGAATCCAGACAACCTGTTTTCCTTCTTCCATAGCAGTATATGCTAAAAGCTGACCGGCCGTCATAACCCCCTGTCCACCGAATCCTGCGAAAACAACTTCTATCTGCTTAGCCATATTATGCTCCCTCCTTTTCAGGATCTTTATATACGCCGAGAGGATAATACGGCATCATATCACTGGATACCCAACTGGTTGCATCGGTAGGTGAAATACCCCAGTTAGTCGGACATGTTGAAAGGACTTCGACTAAACTGAAACATTTTCCTTCGCTTTGAAGGCGGAAAGCTTTTTTGATTAATTTCTTTGCATTAACGGTATGAAACGGCGTGTGTACCGCTCCGCGCGCTATAAATGCAGGGGTTTTAAGACTTGAAAGAAGTTCAGCCATCCTTATCGGATACCCGGCCTGTTGCACATCTCGGCCAGCGGGTGAGGTCGTTGTCTTTTGCCCCGGCATTGTTGTCGGCGCCATCTGACCCCCGGTCATTCCATAGATAGCGTTGTTAACAAAAATGGTCGTAAATTTCTCACCACGGTTTGCGGCGTGGACGATTTCGCTCATTCCGATTGATGCCAGGTCGCCATCACCCTGATATGTAAAGACAGCCATATCTGGTCTAATGCGCTTGAAGCCGGTTGCAAGCGCGGGAGCCCTTCCGTGAGGAGCCTCAAGAAAATCAATATTGAAATAATTATATATGAGAACCGAACATCCTACCGGAGCTACTCCCACCGCTTTACCGCGAAGACCGAGTTCGTCAAGCGATTCGGCAACAATTCGGTGAATGACACCATGAGTACAACCCGGACAATAGTGGGTTATATTATCACTGAGTGCCTTCGGCCTGGCGAATATTGTCGATGCTTCGTATGCCATATCAGCCTCGCTTTATTTCGATGATTTTTTCTTCTTCTGTTTCAAAATTTCCCGGACCTTATCTTTTACTTCATTAGGGCTGGGGACAATGCCGCCGGTCCGGCCGTAGAATTCAACCGGCCTTTTTCCCATAACTACCCGGGTAACATCCTCGACCATTTGACCTGTCGACATTTCGACCGTCAAAACCGCCTGAATATTTTCCTTGGTGGCTTCCTTGTATAGCTGCTCTTCGGGATAAGGGAACAAAGTTATAGGTCTAAAGAGGCCAACCGATATTTTATCTTCTTCTGCCAGTTCGTCAATTGCCGTTTGGCAGATTCGAGCCATTGTACCGTAGGCGCATATCAGAATTTTGTTCTTTTTGGATACTTTATATTTTTCAAAACGAGGTTCTTTTTTCTTTATTTCCTCGTATTTTTTGGCCAGAAGGAAACTATTTTCCTCCAGCTTTTCAGGGTCTAAAAAGAGCGACTTGCAGATCCGTGCCTTCCGTCCTTCAGCTCCGGTCAAAGCCCATTCTTTTCCTTCGGGAGAAACTGGATCACGATATTTTTCGGGAAATTCAACCGATTCCATCATCTGACCTATCATGCCGTCACCTATAATCATCACCGGACTCAGATATTTATCCGCCAGATCAAATGCCAGAATCATCAGGTCGACAGCTTCCTGTACCGATGAAGGTGCAAGTACTATAAGATGATAATCACCATGACCGCCGCCTTTAACCGACTGGAAATAGTCGGATTGGGCAGGGAGAATTCCTCCAAGCCCGGGACCGCCGCGCATGATATTTAGAAATACTACCGGAAGGTGGGCTCCTGCGATATATGAGATTGCCTCTTGCATAAGTGAAATACCCGGCGATGAAGAAGTCGTAAAGACCCTTTTGCCGGATGCCGCAGCACCGAAAAGCATATTACCCACAGCAACTTCCGATTCGGCCTGGACGAATATACCGTTGACCTCGGGCAACCGCCATGAGAGATATTCCGCCACCTCGCTCTGGGGCGTAATCGGATATGCAAAATAATGGGGAGCCCCGGCGGCGATGGCCGCTTCACCAATCGCTTCATTACCTTTCATTAATCTTTTAGCCATACTCCAGTTCTCCCTTAATAATCAAACAATGCAAATTGGGTTCCATGCGTGTGGACCTTAATGGCTACATCGGGACAGACTATTGCGCAAATCCTGCAGCCGATACACTTGGTCGGCTCTTTTAGCTGGGCGAAGAAATATCCTTTTACATTGATTTCTTTGGACATTTCAAGAATCTGCATGGGACAGGCCATTACGCACAATTCGCACCCTTTGCAATAATTTTTGTCTATTTTTACTCCGGGCATGAATTAATCCTTTATTAATAAATTACTTTTTTTCAAGTTCTTCTTTTCTTTCCCATGGCTTCAGCATGGAACGTGTCAGCGGCAAAACGGCGCAGTCAATTTTGGAAAGGTCCATGCTTTTCAATACATTTGTCTTGGCACTGATAAAAGCAATGTCAAGACCGCTCCGCTCATGTATCTCACAGGCCAGATTATAACCTTCGAGAACAACTTCAGCGTCAGTTTCATCAATCATATGGCTGTTTGAAACCAAGCCGGTAAATTTCACTTTGGCAGTCGCCTCAATTCGCTCCATTGTCCGCAGCGTTGTATCAACATCCGCCGTCTGTGGTCTTCGAGTATTCAATACCATCAACATATCATACTCACCAGGAACGAATTCGTTCGACATAGATCCCATCGCGCGAGTACCCTGCGCGTCTCCCCCGACATCCAGAATCAAACGTCCGCCCGGATTACCAATCGCTCCTCTGACCTCAGGCATCAATATCGGCAAGTCAGCATAGCTGTGGCCGCCTTTGGGTGCAATAACGCGGACACCAAGCTTTTCCATTTCTTTGATTGCTTCGCGACTTCGGAAATAAGGATTGACGAGATCGAGGTCTGCAAGTGTGACCGGAGATTTTTCAGTAGTTACAAAAAATTTAGCAAGATTGACCGACACTTCGGTTTTGCCGCTTCCAAATCCGCCTACTATGGCGATAATTTTATTGGAAATGGAAGGATAGCGAAGGCCGGTGCTTTCTACCATGATCTCGCCTTCCTCTGTTGGTGTAACAAACCGCATTATATCAGCAAACTTCTCGCTGCAAAGATGGGACATATCTTTCTGCTGCCCCTATCTGTAAATCCAACAACACAATATGCGCTATATATTAGACAAAGTCAAGTCCATATTGTGAAAAATATCACGAATAGGTTATACGAGGCAGGTATAGAAAAGGTTGAAATAACTATCACTTAAATACATAACAGCGCAGGTTGAATATCAAAAATTATTTGTTTGGTTAAAATTTTCCCGGGTCCCATCCTTCTAATGAACGGAAATTTTTATATTCGGATGAATCAACAAAAGTCTGGGGATCTTTCATATAAATCATGACGCTGTCAATCATCTGCTTGTGATTATTTTCTTCCTTGGCTATACGCAGGAGAAGCTCTTTTTTGGCGGGATCGGTTTCTTCCGCCGCTTTCTCTTTGTAAAACTCTTCAGATTCTATTTCTGTATCAAGAGCTTTTCTCCAGACAGAGATGGCATTCTCACCGTAAGGTTTCCGTTCTTTATTGGCTGCCATTTTTTCAAAGAGATTTTTTACATTCTTGAGAGTATCCGAACCTTTTAGTTTAGCTCCACCAGAAATATCAACGGGATTTTCACGTAAGCGCCTGAATACCTCAAAATGGCGTTGTTCTTCCTCGGCTAATTCTTTTAAGATCTTCTCCATTTCCGGATCATCTATTTCAGCGGCATGCTTTTCGTAATATTCTTTGCCGTCCTTCTCCATTTTCATGGCATATGCGATTATATCCACATTGACTCCTTCCTGCAATTCTATTCACCAGCGGGGATCAGGTCGGGATTCGAGAATTTAATCCTTTGCAAAAAAGAAACCCCGCGAGTTTCATAATATTCATCGGGCATTTTATATACGTTATCTTTGAGGGCATCTTCTAAAGAAATAAATTTATAGCCCTTTTCTTTTAACAATGAGAGTATATCATCAAGAAAATAGGAATTAATTCGATTGGCGCGCAGCTGAAGTATATGTCTGACCGGTCTATCAGCAAGTTCCAACGCGAGTGTTTCAGCATACGCAAGTCGTTCAAGAAGATGATTGAGATATTCATTTCCGATTCTAAGAATTTTTGTCGAATCCTGAGCGTTTAAATTTTTTTCCAGGGATAAATTATATACAAAATCCTCGGTCACAATTGAAGCATGGGCTATGGAAATTCCCTCGTTTTTAAGGAACCGCTCGACTTCCTCCTTAATTTTTGGTTTCTCTCCGTAATGAAGATAAGTAAACCGGAAAAATCTGGAATCTATTCGATAGGTTTCCAGAAGGTCTTCAATCGATTGTCTTCCCTTTTTGATATCGTCAATATACATCTCTGCCGGGACATTGTTAATATCCTGACCGTTATATGTCATAAAGCCCAAAGTGTGCCCGCTATCCAACCACTGCACAACGAGTTCCCAGTCACCTTCAATATTATCTCCAATTACAAATCCGGTTGCTTTGACATCGTGCTTCGAGAGAGCGGCAAGGATATCCCGGGTGATTTCTTTTCGATCGATTTTGGAATAATTTCTATCTGCAGGGAGATTGTCGAATGTTATTGCCATCTTTTTAATCCCCTGCGGGACGTTGGTTTGTGCCACAGCCGGCAAATGGGCTGCCAGAATTAAATATGCGATCAAACAGGCTAAGACGATATATTTAAAGGGTTTTCGCATAATATTCAATAAATACGAGGGAAGCCGACAGGTCAACCAAAAAGATATCTCGTGAATAAGAAAGAGGATAAAAATGCATAACTTTGTTGACAAAATTCCATATTGCGATTAAATTTACTTAGTCAAAAATATTCCATGAGATACTCCATCTATTCGAAATAAATAGCTGGTATAATAACGGCGTTTGAAATATAAGAAATCAGTCTCACATCTTCGTCAATGCATGATAGCCTTAATAACAGGATCATCGTTATGGACGAACCGGATTATAAATGGCAAAATTTGATCGATAATTATCTCGATAAACTTCATATATGGCAAAGATTATGTAAGGGCCGGTCAGGCAAACCACCCAATATATCGAAGGGAATGGTATCGGCATATAATGCGATGAAAAAAGCGCAAAAGGAATTGACCGAATATGAAAACTTGATGGGTTATTGACCGGCTCATAACAGGTGCCGGAGCGGTTAATCCGGCACCTGTTCTATTCCTTATTAACCTTTTATAAAAAAAGGCGGGGTCTTATAAGACCCCGCCTGCTTTTATTTATTCCGCTAAGTAATCTCTTACTTCATAAGCATCATCTTCTTCGTAGCGGTGAAATCATCAGTCCTGAGTCGATAGAAGTAAATTCCGGAAGCAACGGCACTGCCGTCTTCGGAAATACCATTCCACTCAACCTGATGCTGACCGGCGGAATATGTTCCGTCGGCAATCGTGCGAACTCTCTGTCCGGCTATATTGAATATCTCAACCGATACATTGCCCGCCTGCGGAAGGTAGAAATTGATACTCGTTGAAGGGTTAAACGGATTCGGATAATTCTGCTCCAGAACAAAATTGTCTGCCAGAATCGAACCGTCCTCATTCTTGAACATAACGTTCGGGGTCTCCGGCGGAATCACACCCGCATCAATCAAGCGAGAAACATCGATTCTCTGAATATTAACCACTGCCCAGTACTTATCTCTTTCGTCTCCTTCATTGAAGAGCATAATAAGATAATTAAGCGCCTGACTGAGTGTCGCGCCATCTTCCGAAACCTCGGCCAGCTGGCTGCGGCAGCCATTGGCTATACCCAGAAGGATTGAACGCAAGTGACGGTAGAATTTATAATCCCATTCATGAACGAAATCGGCCAGGAAGAAATCACGCAGCTCTTCGTACGAAAGCGGTCGCGGCGACGCAAAATCGGCAAAAGTTACGTCTTCAATCTGGACGGCATAATCATCCGGCCGGCTGAAGAAGTGCTCGAAAATGCCTTCGCTAAACATCTCGATTTCTTCCATTGTAAACATGGCGTACATTCTCTTCTCTTCATTCTCGAGGAGTGAGAACTGCTGTTTCCACCACCAGTAATTCTGCTTGCAAACGCCATCCTGGGCCGATGCCAGTTCAAAGTTGACTTCTACATCGGAACCTGCCATTGTAAATGGCACCATCACGTCCGAAACCGGCATAAATCCAAGCGGTACCTGGACAGATACAGTATAATCGCCGCTTGCAAGTTCATCGAATAAATAATTGCCGTCGCCATCAGTCGTTTCGGTACCAATCAGATTATCGGCGGCATCATACAGATTGACGAAAATACCGTAAAGGCCCACGCCATCAGCAAAGACAGTCCCGGAGAGATCTGCAAATTCGGCGGAGCCGCCGCAGTCGAGATCGATTTCGACGACGCAGAGATTACCTTCACCATCGATTGTAGTTACCGATCCGCTGCCTGGCATTGTATTATCTTCGACTGTCACAGAGTAGCTTACCATAGTAGCACCCTGCTCAAAATCGTCAACGGTCAAGACCAGATTTTCGCTATCGCGGTCGAGACGAATGAGGAAAATGCCGGATGCATCTTCATGATCGTCAGTAACGGTGACTTCCACGACACAACCGTCGTCGGAGGTAACGTCACAAACCGGCGGGATCAGGTCGTTAACCGGATTAATCGGAACGAAGCTTGCGCCACCGGGATAAAGATAAGAATCATCATCATTAATACCTTCGACGGTAATTCCATGAGGGAACAAGTTTGAAGAAGTCGTATGAGTGCCTTCACTTAAGCTCAATACTGCGGCAGAAAAGTCTGTTCCCGGAATTGGGTCAAAGTCACCCGCGGCGATTGCAACGCCGTCAAGAAGGATCGAACCGGCTGTAATATCATCATTATGGGCAACTACATTAAGAAAATGAGAGACAAACTGTTCATTCCCTACAGTTGAAAAAGTATAGTCAAAAAGGTACTGCTCTGAAGGGGCCATATTGCCCATAGCAGGATCACCCAGCGTAGCACCGGGGCTTTGCGAACCAGTCATAAACTGGACGACAAAAATGGCATTATCGCCTTCAAAGACATGATTGCCCGGAAGATAATCGGTCTGAATAAATTCGCCTTTATTTATAGTTCCGAGAACTGCACCGTCCTGTGTAATAGTAGTATTATCTGCGCCTGCAATAATGCGGTAGATGACGCCATTTGGACGATTCGGCAGATTGGAAACAAAAACTTGGTTGCCCCATGACTGCAAGGGCTGGGCAACTTCAAAAATATGATCACAGTAGGCAACATTTGCCGGAACATTGGCACAGACATTTCCGCTTGTCATACCCACCGGCTTATCCGAGACAATTTCGGTACCCGTCAGGTCAGCGGCATCACCGCCATTGGCTACCGAGCGCCCAAAAAAGCCTTCACCACGATTCAACGTAATGTTAAAAGGCACTCCTGCCGAAAAACCACCCTGCAGGTCGTTACTTGGGGTAATAGTAACCTGAGTGTTATCCTGCGAGGCAACTACGACAAACTCACCACCATCGAACGAACCGAGATCGGTACCATCGTTGGTAATCACGATATAATCCACATTAAAGATGTCTGTCGGGAGGCCCAAAGCGGCATCGGAAGTAAATGGCGCGCGGTTGACCATATAGGCCACGAATTCATCATCAGCAAATGCATGTACGGCATTGTCTTGTACTGAGCCGGCAGTCCAGGCATCGGCACCAACCGGAATAGTAACAATCGTTATTGCGCCGGGATTAACCGTCTCGGTAGTTGAAAATGTCGGTGAATTCATTGGCCATTCAATAGTAACATCAGTGGCCGTCTCTGCAGTAAGGTGAAGCTCCAAATCACTGCCGGAAGTAAATTGCGGAAGGAATGTGAGGATAAAATCGGTTCCTTTGTTATCGAGGTCCTGTGCGGTCACCGTACCAAAGGCCAGTGCCATGACTGCCATGAAAACGAACACAAAGGAATAACGCATCTTGAACTGTTTCATCAGCTCATCTCCTTTAAAGAATATAGTTACGGGTTTCACAAGCAAAATGAATCAGCGGCAAAAGGCAATTCAGGGACCTGAGCATTTTGCTTGCATGTTATTAGCGTGAAAACTAATAGCTGTCTATTAAGCTATTCTCCTTTGAAATCAGCGGGCGAATAAATACCCTATTTTATACGCCTTTTTGAATACCGGACTAATTCAGTCGTGTTTATTCATTGATAAATTCTATTACGCCGCCAACGAACGGGCGTTTGAATTATTATTACTTTTTTGTAAAGAATTTTGTCAGGGAATGATTAGCGGTACTGGCTTAATTAATATTTGCAGGATATGAGCAGTTCTTTATATTTAAGTTATACTAATAAATTTCAAAGGTGGCGTGTACTGTTACCATAATCTCCTTGTTTCGGGTATGGGTTGAATACATCCCATAACCGCTAACCTCGGTCGAATATGGTTCTTTGATCTGAAAAACACCTGCCCTGAGCTGGCGCGGCTTGCCGATATTTATATCATCTCCCAGGGCAATTTCATCAGCTCGCTCCCTTGCATCCTGAGCGGCCAGGGATAAAAGCTCTTTTTTGAGACTATCTATCCCGGAATAATAGTATTGCAGGTTGGAATTTTGTATTTCAATGCCATGTGATATCAGGTCGACAGGATTGAGTGCAAGCTCTTCGACCGGCGCGATATTATCGGTAATAATGAAAATATTTTGATTTATATTATGGCCGGTTATTTTGCCATCTCTATCCCTGTCCTCATAGGAATTAACCGGCTGAACATTAAATGCTTTGAATTCGATTTTTTTCTCGGCCAGTATTTTCTCAAATTGATTAAGATCCTCTTTAAGCATACGATATCCCTGATTCATTTCATCTATGCCGACCGACCGGTGCAGAGTCAATCGCCATTTGACGATATCGCATTCAAAACCCTTGATTGCTGCGCCGGTAACAGAAATCGAATCTTTGTTGGCACGGGCAGCATAAAAATAGTTGCCAAAGATTAAAAAAGCCAGGATAAGACCAAGCGAAATTATGATGGCATGAATTATCTTCACATTTACTCCGATGTCTTTTTTTATTTTACCAGCAAAATACGGCCTGGGTTCAATGATGCAACAAAAAACCCTGCCATTGAATAACAGGGCTTCATTTATTTTGGTGCGGAAGGGGGGATTTGAACCCCCACGGTTTTACCCGCTACCCCCTCAAGATAGTGTGTCTACCTATTCCACCACTTCCGCATTATAATCACAATTCTATTTTACTGTCCCGATTGCTGTTCGGTTCCACCTTCTGCCGGAGGCTGCTGGGTTGGAGCCGGCTGGCCTTCCTGTGTATCCCCTTCGCCCGGCATCGTACCCGGCTGCTGGCCGGACCCAGCCCCCGGGAAAGCTTCCTGCTGCTGCTGCTGCTGCTGGAAATCCTGAGCCGCCTCGGTCGAAACAGCCGATTCTTCTACAGCTTGTGTCTCCATGCGCCCTTTTGACATATAGGCAAGAACACCGCAGTTAACCATAAATATAACAGCCAAAATCGTGGTTGCTTTCGATAAAAACGAAACGGCACCGCGGCCACCAAATACTGCCCCGGTCAATCCGGATCCACCGCCGCCAAACGCGCCAGCGAGTCCTTCACCTTTGGCAGATTGCATCAAAACAACGATTACAAGAAGAATACAAATAATCGTATGAAATATAACCATTACCGTAAACAATTTACCACTCCTTATTCCATCATACGGAATTAATTATTTTCACAAATTCATCAGCTTTCAGACTGGCACCGCCAACCAGGGCTCCTTCGATATCATCCTGGCTTAAAAGGTCACGTGCATTATCTCCCTTTACCGAACCGCCGTATAAAATTGAAATATTATCGGCCACATCGCCGAATTTCTTTTTAAGACGATTTCGGATAAAGCGGTGCACCTCCTGCGCTGTTTCCGGAGTTGCTGTCTTTCCGGTCCCGATAGCCCAAACAGGCTCGTATGCGATAATTATACTTTTCAAATCATCGGCACTTAAACCTGCAAGAGAACTATCGACCTGCTCTCCGACAACTTCCTCCATTTGGCCATTCTCACGCTGCTCCAGTTGCTCGCCAACACAAACGATCGGTTTCAAACCGGATTTTAGCGCCAGATGGACCTTCTTATTTACTATGTCGTCACTCTCGGAAAAATATTCTCTTCTTTCCGAGTGGCCTAAAATAACATACGTCACACCTGTTGTCAAGAGCATGGATGGCGAGATTTCGCCCGTATATGCCCCGGACTCTTCAAAATACATATTTTGTGCGCCAAGTTCAATTTTGGTGTTTTTGAGGAGGCCCGAAAGCTCCGTAAGTGCCGTATATGGCGGGCATATTATAACCTTGGGATTTTCAGTGCTGCCAACTTTATCGACCAGGGCCTGCGCCAGTTCTTTGGCCTCAGGGTTGGTTTTGTTCATTTTCCAGTTTCCGGCAATAATAATCTGTCTCATAATTGATATTTATCCTTATGCATCTGTGAGGGCGGCAATACCCGGAAGAGTTTTTCCTTCAAGAAATTCCAGTGAAGCTCCACCGCCAGTTGAAATATGACTGAGTTTACCTTCGAGACCGCTTTTGCGTACAGCAGAAGCCGAATCACCGCCGCCTACTATTGTAACTGCACCCTTGTCTGTTATATCGGCGAGGATTTTGGCTATCTCATATGTGCCTTTGGCAAATTTGTCTATTTCAAAAACACCCATTGGTCCATTCCATACAACCGTCTTTGCATTTTGCAGAATATCTCTAAACTTTTCTATTGTATCGGGACCGATATCGAGCCCCTTTTTCCCCTTGGGTATACTATCAACTGACACGACTTCAGATTTGGCATCAGCGGAAACTTCAAAAGCGGCAATAATATCGACAGGGAGAATCATGTTGGAGCCCTGTTCATCAGCCTTTTTCAGTAAGTCGCCAGCCATATCTATCCGGTCTTCTTCGAGTAACGAATCGCCGATTTCCATTTTCTGGGCTTTAAGGAATGTAAAGACCATCCCGCCGCCGATCAAAATACTGTCGACTTTGCCCATCAGGTTTTCAATGACGTCGATTTTGCCCGAAACCTTTGCCCCACCCAAAATTGCCACAAAAGGTTTTTGGGGAGCGGCCAGGGCATCGCCGAGATATTTAATTTCTTTTTCTATCAGGAAACCGCCGGCGCATTGATCGAAATATTTGGTCACACCTTCCGTCGAGGCATGAGCACGATGGGCTGTTCCGAAAGCATCGTTGACATAAGTATCGGCGAGCGAAGCAAGCTGTTTTGCGAATTCGGGATCGTTTTTCTTTTCCCCGGCGTGAAAACGCAGGTTTTCCAACAATAGAATATCGCCGTCGCCGATAGAATTAGCCTTACTTTTTGCCTCGTCGCCAATACAATCATCGGCGAATACAACATCCTTATTGAGGTGCTCCGATAGCTTGCCGGCGACCGGATTTAGAGACATCTTAGGATCTTTTTCACCTTTTGGCCGACCCAGGTGACTACAGAGAATCACCCGGGCGCCGTCATCAATAAGTTTCTTTATGGTTGGCAATGCCGCCACAATACGACTATCGTCGGCGACATTTTGATTATCATCAAGGGGAACATTAAAGTCACATCTAACCAGGACCCGTTTACCTTTGTAGTTTACATCAGATACAGAAAGTTTTTTCATCCGATTCCTCCTCAGTTTATTCCATTAATCAGGTGGAGGCTACATCATCATTTTCAGCATATCGATCATGCGGCAGGAGAAGCCCCATTCATTATCGTACCATGAGAATACTTTTGCAAATTTGCCTTCGGCCATGGTCATCTGCGAATCAAAGATCGAGCTGTGTGAATTACCGATAACATCGGTCGATACCAGCGGCTCCTCTGTATATTCCAGGATACCCTTCATTGGGCCTTCTGCGGCCTTTTTCATCGCTTTATTTATATCTTCGGCGGTGGTATCCTTTTCGAGCATGACGGCCAGGTCGACAATTGACCCATCGGGCGTCGGGACCCGCATAGCACAACCATCCATTTTGCCCTTGAGTTCGGGAATAACCAGAGCGATTGCTTTGGCGGCGCCGGTTGTCGTCGGGATCATCGAGAGAGCTGCGGCCCTCGCCCGGCGAAGGTCCTTATGCGGAAGATCGAGGATACGCTGATCATTGGTATAGGAATGGATCGTTGTCATAAATCCCCGTTCTATACCGAAATTATCCAGAAGTACCTTGGCCACAGGTGCCAGACAGTTGGTGGTGCAACTTCCAATTGAGATTATATCATGTTTGCCTTTATCATAATCATCGTCATTGACGCCAATGACAAATGTACCATCGGGTTCTTTGGCAGGAGCGGAAATAAGGACTTTTTTTGCACCGGCTGAAATATGTTTGCCGGCTGAGGCCTTATCCCGGAATCTCCCGGTCGACTCGACAATTATCTGGGCACCAAGTTTATCCCAGGGGAGATTAGCCGGATCGGTTTCTGCCGAAACAGGGATCTTTTTGCCATCGACAATTAAGTTGTTTTCATCATGGCCGACTTCACCATTATATTTGCCATGAATGGAATCATACTTCAATAAATGAGCCAACGTGGCAGCATCGGTGATATCATTAATACCGACTATCTCAACATTACCTGCCTTAGCTCCGCGAAATACGAGACGACCAATTCGTCCAAAACCGTTAATTCCTACCTTTACTGCCATATATCCTCCGTGTATTTTTGATTGGACTGCATCAATTGCCGAATGTATATCCGGCTCCTACTGTCAAGATCCATCCTGAATAATCCTCAATCCCTGCAAGAGTATCGCCGAATTTTATAGGCATATATTTAAAACTGACATTTACTGCAATTGGCTGAAAAAGAGGGATATCGAATCCGGCCCCAACAAAGTAGTTAAACTCGAACCTGTCTTCTTCTTCAACTACGACCCAGCCGTAAAAGGGATTCCAATCGACAACGTCTCTGCGACCATAAACCATCTCCAACCCCGGCTGCAAGTATATTTGCAAGGGCGCGTTAGGAGAATTATACAACGGATATATTTTTGCGGAAAGTTGAACAGGATACATGTAAATAGCCCGTTCAAGAGTTTCCGTAGAACTGAAATACCGCGCCTCACCCCGGTTGAATAGCCCGAGACTCCCTTCCAGCGATATAAATCTCGAAATGCGGTGCAAATAGAAAAACTCCATATACATGGCACTTTTTGAAAATTCGAGGGAAAAGTCTGAATCGCCAGGGACATCCTGATCCCCTGTGCTGGTATAAGCGCCAATGCGGGCTCCAGCCATATGGTCATCGAGTATAGTCGGTTTTACTAAATCGAGGGCATACAATTGGGGTGTTGCAGCAAAAAAAATGATTGTGATCGATGTCAATGTTAGTATTACGGCTTTACAAATATTCAATTTTTTTCTCATTTTAAAGACATTCTATTCTGATTATACGCACCAGAAACAAAAAACTTAATCCTTTGGCGGGACAATATATAACTTTTTATTAGAATAATCCAATATAATCACAAAATCCTTCAAAACCAGATTACCGACATTTCCGTCGATTATTTGAGACTCAACAATTCCTGATTTTGCTTCAGCCACGAGCAAAGGCGGACTGTTAATGTCAAAATCGCCGATCTCGAATATTGTGCCAGTCGCAGCATAAGTTCTTGTCATGCCCCCTATTCCGCCGACCCCGCCTTTTAACTCCTCAATATCAGTGAAGGTTTCCTTTAAATTCGCACTTTCGACAAAGGGCCGGTGAAATATCAGGCCCAGTGAATTTCCAAGATCGAGTAAAAATTTGCCATGAATATTTTTATTGTAAATTGCATCAATAACCGGAATTTTCATCGTAAATTCAAACGGGATAGAGTCAGCTTCAGCAGGAACAGTAAGTACATTTTCCCTATAAAAGGTTATAATTTCATTATTATAATCGACTTTGAATGGCATTCGTGAGAGAAGGTCAAAACCGATGACACCGCCGAATTCGCCCGGAAGATCCAGTTTAATTTCGCCAAAATCAATCGTACCAACTACCTGATCATACAATACAATTTTGCCGAACTTTATGGAATCTACCTTCGAAACCGAAGCCGCTCCATAGCCGGCGACACCTTTTGCCGGGAGTTCTCCGGATGCTTCCAGGCCAATCTTCTTTGCATACTCATCAGATAGAATATTAACCCCGGCACCCGAATCGAGAATAAAATAAACCGGTTCGTTGTCATTAATCGAGGCGATAAGATAAATATGACCATTTCTGAATTCAAAATGGACCACAACCGAATCAGAACCTTCCGGAAAAGCAAAGCCGCCTTCGCTCTCAGCGGTCATCTCGAATAGCGAAGAATCGACATCGGTATTTACATCAACCTCGGTAAAAGTCATGGTTGAATTAAGCATCGGGATAGAAGATATGGATACGCTTTTAAACGGGATATTGAATCCTTCGACACCTCTAAAATCCTTATTGTAAGTATGAACCGCTATTTCATCCAGCCAGGTGGTTGTGATTTCAAGGCGCCCATTATTTCTGTTAAAATAAAGTCTGAGCGAATCCCCGCCCACTGGCTGCACGGTAAAACCGGAGTACTTAATATTATCAATCAGCGTATCACCATGGTAGTTAATCTTCGCATCCATCCTGCCCGGTAAAAGGTACGACATGCTTGTCGTATAGGCGGTGTTGATCATGGCTTTTTTTTCACTTCCGGTAAGTTCCATAAGCTGGCCATTCTGATCAATCATCCAGGCTGTTTCGCCATCGAATCCCTGCATAATACTGATAATTGCCATATCAATATTCAGGTAGATTTTGTCAGGAACAGCATAAGCCATCTGGAATTTCCCCTTAAGACCGGAAATTTCAGTTGTCCCCTCCGACCAGAAACTTTTGAGCCTTTTTGCCGCCTCAATATCTTCTTTTTTCACGACATCTTTAATTTCCAGTCCATAGACAGAATATGCAAAAATTGCCAAATAGAGTGGAATCAGTATTAAGCCGATTCTGGATAATTTCATTATATATCTCCCGGGAATAATTAGTATTCGGTCCAATTATAGTCGGCGATTACAAGAAGACCAATCAAAATCCAGGTCAGGACAAGAGATGTCCCGCCGTAGCTCAAAAAAGGTAAAGGCAGACCGGTTACCGGCGTAAGACCGATGGTCATGCCGACATTGACAAAAAACTGGAAAAACAGGATAGTCAAAACACCCCAGGCCAAATAAGACGCAAATTTGGAGCGACATCGATAGGCAATTCTTATGGCTCTGTAAAAAATGAAAGTAAAAATCATGATAACAATGATAGTTCCGACAAAACCGAATTCTTCTCCCAATACAGAGAAGACAAAGTCGGTATGGCGCTCTGGCAGGAATTTCAGCTGACTTTGGGAGCCCTCCAGATACCCCTTGCCCAGAAGCCCTCCGGAGCCGAGTGCGATTTTGGATTGAATTATCTGATAACCTGCACCGCGCGGATCGCGGCCGGGGTCCAGAAATGTCATAATTCGCAATTTTTGGTAATCAGCAAGCCCATTCCAAATAATTGGCGTAAAAATACCTACAACAAGGTTAACAACCATTGCTAAAAACCCGATTATCGGCCCAGGTCTTAAATAAAGCATATAGGCTATTAATATTACCAGGTAAATAATCCATGTAATCCAGTGAAAGGCAGTCAACAGAGAAATTACCGGAGAGATTATAAGTATCAGATAAAACGGTGACAAACCGGCCCAGAACCAGAGGCTGACCAATAAAGCTACGAATACAAGCGAGGTCCCCAGGTCGGGTTGCAGTAAAACCAGTGCGAAGGGTATAAAAGTAACGATCGAGGATACGAATATCCGGGCAACAGAATTCGGTGGAAACTTGGTATATGCCAGAAATCTGGCCAGCGCTACCAAAACCGCCAGTTTGGCGACATCTGATGGCGTTATATTAAAAGGACCAAGAGAAATCCATCGAGCCGCGCCTGAGGTTTTATGGCCAATAAAAAAGACGGCAAAGAGCATTAATATAGCAATGACGAGAATTGGATAAGCCATGAAATCAACAGCCCGGAGGGGTAGATGAATAATTACGGCAAAAGTCAATAATGCAACTCCCAGCCATAAAATCTGCCTTTTATAAAATCCAAGAGATTCTCCGGTTGCGGCATCAAACTGAGCTGAGAATATCAGCATTATCCCCATTATAGATAGCAGCACCGCCGCTATAATAAGCCACCAGTCAATATGTCTGTAGGCAATACCCATTTTTACTATTCCGTTTCGGCCGAATCTGCCGCAGCGAATGTCGAGATCTTTTTAGAAAGATAATATTTTAAAATTTTACCGACAATCGGGGCTGCCTTTTCAGAGCCGTGCCCGGCATTTTCAACGAGTGCAATACATACTATCTGTGGATCATCGGCCGGTGCAAAAGCAGAAAACCAGGCATGCTCATCACCGTGGGGATTTTGAGCGGTTCCGGTTTTGCCGGCTGTCATATACATATCTGTTTTCTGGGCCCTGGCTGTTCCCTTTTCTCCATGCACAACCATTACCAGACCTTTTTTCAAAACATCGAGCGTTTTGGCGTTAAATGGCAGCTTAAATGACACTTCCGGCTCATTTCTCTCAAAAGAGCCATCAGGACGAATTAGTTCCTTTAGAAGATGCGGTTTGTATACGACACCATCATTGGCAAGACCGCAGTAAAATTGAGCAAGCTGCAGCGGAGTAACCGTAAATTCACCCTGGCCAATAGCGAGATTCAAGACGAGGTACGGAGACCATTTCCCGGGGCCGTATAGTTTATCATAATAATCTGAATTGGGAACCAGGCCAGCCATTTCGCCCGGGATATCGATCCCCGATTTTTGACCGAAGCCGCATCCGCTGGCATACTCGGCCCATTTGTCGACACCGAGCATCTGCCCTACCTGATAAAAATATACATTGCATGACTGCTCAATGGCGTGGTACAAATTCAGTTTTCCATGACCGCCGCCTTCCCAGCATTTGAAAAACCTGTTTCCAAACTGCATGCCGCCGTAGCATGGTTTTAGAAGATATTCATCGGTAATCAAACCCAGCTCAAGGGCCGCTCCGGCGGTTATTAATTTGGCAGTCGAACCGCAAGTATACATCCCGGCCATAGGCCTGTTTAATAGCGGGTGATTGGTATCGGAGACAATTGCCTGCCAGGTATCGGTGTCAATAACCCCTGAAAAAATATTGGGGTCGAAATGAGGAAATGAGGCCAGCGCGAGGATTTCTCCATTTCGAGGATCAATCGCCACAACAGTTCCGCAACACTGAACCGAATCGAAATTTTCGACGCAAAATCTTTGCAAATCTTTATCGATTGAAAGGACGATATCATTGCCCGGAACCGGCGGTATCCGCTCTTTATGCTTGTACAGCCCAATAATCTGACCACGAGCCGAAACCTCGATAAAATCGGTCCCTTCCAACCCCCGTAACTTTCGGTCGTAACTTCTTTCTATCCCCTTCTTGCCGATAAGCGAGCCCAGACGATATTCATCGTATTTGTATTTTTTAATTTCATCGGAGGAAACCTCACCAACATGACCAACGAATGTCTCAGCCGACATGTTGTCTTCGTAACGACGAACAGATTCAGCCGTATAGGTCACACCGGGGTAATCGCTGCCCCGCTCCTCAAGAACCGAGATGACGTCCATTCGCTGCCCGCGCTTTACCGGAACAGGTATATATTTACCGATATAGTTTGTTTTAAATTTTTTCCTGATTACCGCAGTATCGGTATTGAGCAATTTAGCCAATTTGGGGATTGTCACATCATCGACCCGCTCGGCCGGAACGATTGAAACCGTAAAAGACAATCTGTTATCTGCAATTACCTTAAGGTTCCGATCATAGATTAGCCCGCGCTTGGGGACGGTTGGCTGAATATGAATGCGATTATCTTCTGATTTCTGTAAAAACAGACTATGTCTACTTATCTGGTGGTAAAAGAGCCCTCCGATAAGGAGCAGTAGTGTCAATCCGACTACAAGCCCGGCAATTGTCGCTCGGATATTTTTTTCAATATAGGTGCGAGGCATTTTAAAACAGTGCTTTCACTTTTTTCCAACTGATATTTCCGTCCTTAATACCGAAAAATATCAGGGCTGCAATCGACGTATATAGAAGAGTCGGTAAAATATCTCTCCATAACAAATATACTATATCTTTATACTCAATTATAAGCGTCACGATTATTTTATGAACAAAAACGAAAATGGCTACAATCAGGAGCCTCGATGATTTTGATTCTAGATTTACTCTGGCGCTAACTTCATTTGCGAAAACGGCAAGTCCTGTAAGAAAGAGAATCTCCCAGGGCATCAGCTCAAACTGCTGGGCTCCGGCCATAATTCCCATGCATAAGGCGAACCATAATGTAACTGTCTCGCTTTTATATATGGCAACTAGGACGACAAGCAAAGCTGCCATATCTATCCCAACCCCGGAAATTTCTATAATATCGACGAGTATAGTACGATAGAATGCGAACAGAAAAAGATATAGAATATACGGTAAAATCCTCATTGCCCCTCACTGATCAAAACATAGAGTTCATCAATTTCAAAAAAATTGACAGTGGGCCTGAGCCAAACATCCTTAACAATTGCTCCTTTTTCAGCTCTGACCGAGTCGACAATAGCAACCGATAAGCCCGATGGATAAACTCCGCCAAGCCCGGAGGAAATTATCAAATCACCTCCCTGAATATTGGCGTCGGCAGGAAGATTATCGAGATACATTCCTTTCCTCGACGAATAACGAACTATTCCAATTTGCCTTGATTCGGCAACCCGTCCGGATACAGCATTGGTGGGATCGGTCAAAAGTGTGACTATTGAAAAATCAGCCGATACATCACTAATCTTTCCAACTAACCCAAAACGATTTACTACCGGCAAGTCGGTCATAATTGAATCATCGCTCCCTTTATTTATAACCGCAGCAACCGGATATATATTCTGGACCAAAGAGACAATTTTGACCGGAACGACCTTGAATCCTTCCGGCGATTCAAATCCAAGGAATTCTCTCAATCTGCGATTTTCTCGTCTTGCTTCCGAAGTTGCGTCGAGTTGCAAAGCCACCTCGGTCAAATGTCTTTTTAACCGGCGGTTTTCCTGCGCGACATTTTGCAAATTTACAACGTATGATTTTAGCTCAGAAAATGGATAATAGAATATCCTTGCGGCGAAATCACCAAGCAGGGGACGAACTTTCTGGGGGGAGAAAGTAACAAGGATAAATATAAGTGCGACGACTATCAGACTCAGTAGGCGGCGATTCCGGTAAAAAACCGCCGAAGAAACTGCCATACTCTATGAGCCTCCGTGCTCAAAACATTGTTTTGTTTAATCAACCGTGTCTATCATCTGAAGTAGTTCACCCGGTGATGTAACCTCCATGAGTTTTTTCCGGTTTTCTTCAGATTTCATTATATAGGAGAGCCGAGCCATCACATTGAGATGCGCTCCGATCGCATCTTCCGGCGCCGCTATCAGGAAAAACAAATTGACGGGCTTGTGATCCATGGCATCAAAATCGATACCCTTGTCGGATCGGCCAAAAGCGATAACGATACCTTTTGTCGATTTCGTTTTTGCATGCGGAAAGGCAACCCCATATCCAACACCGGTTGTTACCAATTCTTCCCTGTCTTTGACATCCTTAATCAATTGTTCCGGGTCCTTAACCAGTTTCGACTTCGACGCCAGTTCGACTAACTCCTTCAATACATTATCTTTATCGGCTGATTTGAGGTCAAATGTAATAAGGTCTTCGGAACAAAATTTAGATAATTTCATAACTCCACCATATATATTTTAATAACTTTCCGCATCTTCCAGGAGTAAAACCGGGATGTCACCTTCTACCCGGAAAAGTAATTTATCTTTTTCGCATTCGAGCTTATTCTCTTTTTCTTTATAAATAAGTTTCCCCTTGCATTTGGGGCAAACCAAAATTTCCAGTAGTTTGGGTTTTAAAACCATTTTGCCTCCTATTCCCGGTAAACGCCCATCTTTCGAAATTTATCCAGCCGTTCTTTCAGGAGTTGATCGGTTGGCAGTTCTTTCAATTCATCAATTGCCTTTAAAATCTCTTCTTTAACCGTCAGAGCGGCAGAGGCGTGGTCATTATGAGCTCCGCCGGGCGGTTCGGGAATAATTTTATCTATTATACCAAGGTTCATTAGATCGTCCGATACCAGTTTTAAAGCTTCTGCAGCTTCTGCAGCGTGAGCGGCATCGCGCCATAAAATGGCGGCGCATCCTTCCGGCGAAATAACCGAATACCATGAATATTCGAGCATATAAACCCGGTCCCCGATTCCAATACCAAGAGCCCCACCCGAAGCACCTTCGCCTATTATAACAATCACAATAGGTACCGTAAGGACCGACATTTCTCTAATATTTTTTGCTATGGCCTCGGCTTGCCCTCTCTCTTCCGCCCCGATCCCTGGAAAAGCGCCCGGAGTATCAATTAATATTACAATGGGCTTATTGAACTTTTCAGCCATATTAAAAAGCCGCAGTGCCTTGCGATATCCTTCCGGGTGCATCATGCCGAAATTTCTCATAAGCTTCTGCTTGGTATCGCGCCCTTTTTGCTGACCGACAATCATCACCGGCTGGTCTCCCACATTGGCAAATCCCCCGATAACAGCTCGGTCATCAGCATATCCTCGATCACCATGAAGCTCTACAAAATCAGTTGTCATGAGATTAATATAGTCAAGAGTATAGGGGCGCCTGGGATGTCTCGCCAATTGGACTTTCTGCCAGCGGCTCAAGCCGGAATAGATCTCATCCCTCATTTTCTCAAGCTTAGTTTCCAGAGAGCTGATTTCTCCGCTAAGCTCAAGATTGGCCCCGGCGGCGAAATCCTTCATGTCGGAGATCTTCTTTTCCAACTCCAGGATTGGCTTTTCGAATTCCAGTATCTGTCTGTCTGCCATATCTACCTTATATTTATCATCTTTCCAATTTCGCCTTTTTAATACGACTGATAAAGATAAAATATAATATAAAAATTACAACCATAAAAAGGACTAAAATGGTTAAAACTAAAGACTGGCGGTATAGCGACATAGCAATTGACAGACCGCCGAAAAACAGTCCTGAAACATAAAATAGAGTAACTATCTGTCGCTGTGATAAACCCATAAAACTCAAATAGTGAAATATATGACGCCGATCGGCCTTCATGACGCTCTTCCCGGCCACAAGCCTGCGTATAAAGGAAGAGACCGCTTCCGTAAGAGGAACTCCAAGTACCACGAGAGGGACAAACAAAGCTGCCGTGGTAAATGACTTAATCGGTATAAGTAACGACAGTACGGCAAAGAAATAGCCGATGAGAAGAGACCCGCAATCGCCAAGGAATATTTTGGCAGGATATTTATTATAAAACCAGAATCCGAACAATGCCCCCATAAGCGTTATTGAAATCAGTGTTGCCGTCGTCACCTGATACATCAGGCCAATAACAGTCATACTGGCGGCAGCGATAACGGAGACACCGGAAGCCAGTCCATCAAGACCATCCATCAGATTTATTGCATTGGTGAGGGCAACAACCCACAGGACAGTTATCAGCATACCCCAGCCGTCAAGAGAAATTGTACCGTAAAATGGTATGGATAGTAGCTCAACTGTCAGCCCGCCGGCATAAAGAACGAGGGCTACTGCAATCTGACCGAGCAACTTTGCCCAGGCCGAAAGCGCCCTGATATCGTCAACCACTCCCAAACCGTAAATTATGAGGGAACCAATTATGATGTATGGTAAATACGGTTTTATATCGGCAAGTATCTCTCCTGATAAGACAAAATATAAAAATATGCCGGCCCACACCGAAATGAGAACCGCCGTTCCGCCGAGATTGGGAGTCGGTTTCGAATGCCTCTTATGCAGAAGCGGGTAATCGAGTAACGAATATTTTTTACTTATTTTGATGACCGCCGGGACCAGAGCCAGGCAGAAAATGAACGAAATTGCAAAGGACGCCAGATGGTACATTTAATCGCTTCCGTGCTTAGATCTTGCCGATATCAAATTAGCGATACTTTTCAGGGCAAAGTTAAAAATTAAAAGCAGCGGTAGCAATATTAATGAAAAACCGTTGGGGAAATGCTTTAAAAAATATTTCCAGGTGGCCAGATGATGGTAGTAAAGTCTTCTGGTCCCGGAGATTGAACTTCCTTTCCCCCACAGATGTATAGCACCTGCCGACGGCTCGAAGTATATTTTATACCCCTTCTGATGCAAACGGAGTGAAAGATCGGTATCTTCCATGAACATAAAAAAGCGTTCATCAAATCCTCCGATTGAATCAAATACCGCTTTCCTGATCATAAGACAGGTCGCTGATGCCGCAGGCACTTCAATGGTCTGCCCGCTGTCTTCAATTGTATAATTCCCCGCTGATTTGAAAACTCCCGAAAGTATCGAACCGCGCGAAAAGAAAATATTCTGGATAGTTGGAAAATTGCGGCAGTTCGGCTGAAAACTATCATCCGGATTACGAAGTCTGGCAGTCGCGGCAGCAGCCTGAGGACGCTTTTGAAGCTCTTCAGCCAAAATCCTTATACTTTCTTGATCAATAATTACATCGGGATTTACGAGCAGGAGCAATTCCCCGGAGCTTTCTTTTGCTGCGATATTAACCGCTTTTCCAAAACCATGATTCTTTTCTGATTCAATTATTTTGGTTGAAGGAAATTTCGCTCGAATACTTTTTACGGTGCTGTCGGTGGAATTGTTATCATAGACTATAATTTCGCCCCCGATTGAGGAAATTTCCGGATACAACGATTCCAGGCACTTTAAAATATTGTCGGCTGAATTATATGTAACGATTATGGCCGAGACTTGGACTGGGTGGTCTATCTTAAAACTCCTATTTTAGTTTGCCTAACATAGACATCAATCGAAGGTACCAGACTTTCCAGATTGCCTCGCGGACTATTTTTTTCGACATCTTCGACTTGCCGGCCTGACGATCTGTGAAGACAATCGGGATTTCTTTAATCTTAAATCCCTTTTTCCAGATTCGCATAGTTACTTCTATCTGGAATATATAGCCATTTGACCTGATGGCATCAAGATTCAATGCCTCAAGCACTTCCCGGCGAAAACATTTAAAACCACCGGTACCGTCCCTGACCGGAAGACCGGTTATGATTCTTGTATATACATTTGCAAAATACGAAAGCAAAAGCCGACTCATAGGCCAATTGACCACATTAACTCCGGAGATATAACGGGAGCCGAGTACCAGATCGGCCTTTTCGATCGCGATTAAAAAATCCGGAATATATTTCGGATCATGCGAAAAATCGGCGTCCATTTCAAAAATATAATCGAAGCTATTTTCTATGGCCCATTTAAATCCGGCAATGTACGCTTTCCCGAGGCCTTCCTTTTTATCGCGATGAAGAACATTAATTCGACTATCGCTTTCCGCCAGACGATCGGCGATTTTGCCGGTTCCGTCGGGTGAATTATCATCGACGATCAGGATGTTGATTCTATCGTCGAGTGGAAGTACCGAGGCGACTATCCGTTCTATATTTTCCTTCTCATTATAAGTAGGGAATATTATAAGGGCTCGTTTCTGGTTGCTCATTTATTCTTCCGCAGTCTGTCTTTTATTTTTCACATACAGCCCAAGATGGAGGACCAATATAACTCCGACAAATATAAGAGTCAATAAGGTAATCAGTCGAGAGGTGCTGTTAGCATCACGATTGTACCTGAATATTACTTCATCCGTGCCGGCTTCAATAGGCACGGCCCGGAATGAACCATAAGCACGAAGGATATCTTTTTCTTTGCCACCGGCGAACGCCTGCCATTTATAGTAATAATTATCCGTCAGAACAAGAATGCCGTTTCGCTCAGTTTCGACATCCACCACAATAGAATCATCGGCATAATATACAACTTCTGCCCCGCCCGGTGTGAAATCAGCCGTATCTTCCGGCAAAGTGTCTATTGGGGCTATTTCCAACTGGGGTTCTTCTTCGAGGAGTACGATTTCAGACGGGTCAACAGCTCCTTCCAGAATATAAGGATAGATATCTTTTCGATCGGGATATACCTGATAATCATAAACTATAAAAGCGCGATCCAGGGCATTATCATTTCGGAAAACAGAGACATTTCCGAAATTTCTGGCAACTTGAAGGGGCTTTTCACCAAAATAATTTTCAGGCATTTGGGCTTCCGTGGGTGCCAGGAGATATTTTGTATTGACGAGATTCAGGAAATGAGGATTCGTTTTATTTCTCTGTCCCATACTGCCGAGAAATTCATCGTACCACCTCAGCTGGTTGCCGTGATAGCCGGAAACGACCTCAATGCCGAAATACGGCAGATAGTCTTCAGAAACGACATTTAGATTTAAAACCCGGAATTTTTCCTTTATTCCATTTAAGAACTGGGTCACGACATTGGGAGTAAATTGCTGGCTGTAATCATACGAACGGATAAACCGGCTGTTAAAACGGATGCCGTCTATCATCACCAAAAGGGGAATGACAAGTAATATGACTGCACTCATCTTTTTATTAAGATAAGCAAATATTGAAAGCGAAGTCAGACTTAAAAGAACAAATAGGATCCATAAGCCGGACTGGACATTGGGCAGATTCATAAGGCCCAGATTCCATTTCGTGTACCCCTGCCCTACCTGTATTGTATCGGCGCTGCTGTAAAAAATGCTCGTATACAGCGACAGCATCGATTCACCGTCTATACTGAATAGAATAGCAAACAGCAGGATTATACCGGGCACGATCATTAAATAATAGCGGGCTCTTTTCTGCGAAATCGCCGAGGCTTTCTTGTAATGAAATCTGAAATAGTCAATAGCCATCCCGCCCAGCAGGGATACGCAGAACAGGAAGACAAACATAATCGTCGATGGTGCCCTAAGGGATTTCACCATCGGGATTATGTAATAAAACAGCCTGAATATTGGGGTTGTCCCTCCCAGTGCATATATAAATGTAAATAGCGCCAGGGCGCCAAAGAAAATCGATTTTTTACTTCTCCTGAAGAAAACGGCGACTATTGCCAAAAATAACGGGATAACTCCGGCATATTCCGAATTGTCCTTGAAGGCGTTCTTGCCCCAGTACACATTCCCCTCGGTGCTCTGACTTCCGGCAAATTCCGGAACTATTAGTGAAACGGCTTCTTCTTCGTTCATGGACCACGAGGTTGCCCAGTCGTACCCCCGTTTCGTATCCGCTCGAGGAGAATATTCCTGAGTATAAACATACCCCGGATAAAACTGAACGGCCGAAATAAACAGACCTATTACGACGGCGTAAATCAGCAGTCCACCTTGCCTTATTACTTTGCCTGCTGATTTGGTATCGAGGAAGAGAAGAATTAATCTATAGGCACCATAGAAAGCCAATGCCCAGAGGGTATAGTATGATAGCTGTGGATGAGGGCTGAGGATAATAATTCCAATAACAAGACCGAGCAGAGTAAAATTAAGGACAGGTTTCTTTTCAAAAGCTCTATCGAGAAAAAGTAATGTCAGTGGGAATAAGGTCGTAACGAAAATCTTACCATCATGACCGGGAGCGACAAGCGATACCAAATAGCCCGAGTACATATAAGCAAATCCGGCGAGAGTCGCGGCAATCTTTGATAATTTAAATTGGCGGCCGGCAAGATACATGAATATCCCGGCTAAGAATATATGCAGCACAAGACTCAATCCTAAGGTCCTAAAAATGTTACCGAAGAATTTTAAGACCGATAGTGGATAAAATATATCCCCATGAAAAGCATCTACATACGGCATGCCTGCAAAAATAAACGGATTCCATGCCGGGACCTGACCATGCTCCTTGAAATAATCAACCAAATACTCGCGAAAGAAAATACCCGCGTTAATCGTATCAGAGCCATACAGCATCTGGTTGGAAAACAGAAAATCGCTAAATAATATTATTATTCCTATTGCCATAACAGCAATTACGACCAGGAAATAATACCTTGAATCTTCAAGATTAAATTTTGGTGCCGTTGGTGCAGCGGCTCTCTTAGTCTGTTTTTTCTTGGCCAAAGTCTAAACTCCGATTATATACAAAAATTTTTTCGTCAGGCTATCTTTGAATTTCGTCGAGCTTTCTCCTTATTGCGGCCAATTCTTCTTTCTGTGAGGCCATACCTTCGGCAAGGAATCCGAGTATAAACATCCCCATACCCATGCCGATTAAAAGTATGACTAAATATAACATTGGCCGAAAACCGACACCCTCAAAATACCTTAAATAAATTGCAATCAATCCGACTACAATTCCCAGAAGTACGAAAATTGACCCCAGCAATCCGAAGAACAGCAACGGTTTTTTTAAGAAAGTCAACTGTGTTTTGACAGCCAGCATATCCAGAACTCCGACCGGGATCCTCCAGATTGATGAAAACTTCGATGCCCCCCAGGCCCTTTCGTACAACGGCATTTTTACTTCGTCAATTCTGTGCCCCTTGTCCGCGGCCAGGACTATTAGATAGCGGTGCCAGTCTTTCCGGAGAAACATATCCTTGACGACATCAGCCTTAAATGCCTTGACAGAGTTCATGTCATGTATCTTAAGCCCGAAAATTTTTCTGGAAATAAGATTATATACGGACGAAACGAATTTCTTGGAATATTTGCCCTGTTTCCAGCCCGCAACGACATCAACATCGCGCTCAACGATAGGTTCTACCAGCGCCGGTATATCTTCCGGTCTATATTGAAGATCGGCCGGATAGAAAACAAAGATGTTCCCGGTAGCAGTTTCAAAGCCGGTCATAAGGGCATCGGTTAATCCTCTGTTAACCGAATGGTGTGCAATCCGGATGAAATCGTATCTTTTATTCATTTCCCGGATTATATTATAAGTTCGGTCGGTAGAGCCGTCATCAATTAATACCAGTTCGAAACTGTAATCGCTTTTCCGGGTCATTTCATCGAATTGATGGCATAATTCCTCGATGTTTCCTTCTTCATTATAAGCTGGAATTAAGACCGATATATGGCTGTTTTCTTTATCCTGCATTCACTCCTCTAAGAAATTCATCAATTTCTTTCTTCAACGTATTCGACTCGGGATTATATCTCACAGCCAAGTCAAATTGTTCTTTGGCTTTATCTAAATATTCGGCATTTCGTGACCGATGGTAAAGTTCAATATAGACCGCGCCCAGCCGAAAATGCAAGTTAAAATCGGTTGGGGAAAATTCAAGCGCCCTTTTGTAAAAATAGACAGCATCTTCAGGAAAACCATTCTGGAACGCAATTACTGCCGATGTTTTGTTGGCACTGGGGCTTTGAGGATACTTTTCAAGAAAGGATAGCATAAAGTTATTGGCCGCCTGCATATTTTTCTTAGAATATTGATATAAAGCAGCTTCATAGTCTGAAAGAATATAATTCCGCGCGGTAATATTTGGAGAGCTTCCGGCGACCCTCATTAATGTTACATCACGACTTCCCACATTGTAAATCACCTGCATCCCCGCTTTCTCAAATATTTCCTCATATGATTCTTCAGCCAGTTCCTTATTCGAAATATCCATAAGAAGGTGGGTAATCGGAAATTTTTCAAACAATGTTGGATCGACTCCGGCCGTACCAAACATATGAATGACGCCCATCAGGCGATTTTCAAGACTGAAAACAGGACCATAGGGCCCTGATACTACCGCTTCCGGTGATAAAATCATGGCCAGATCTTTCGAATTGGCAACGATATTGAAAGTCGTATGCTTCATCCAGTTCGTATATCTGAGGCCGTTGGGAATAAGCGTTAAAAGAAGGGCTGTAATTATGACGACATTTTTTAGATTCCGCGACGGATATAGTAGTCTCTTGCCGAACCTTATCATCAGCACACCAATTAGAATTACCAGAATACCGATAATCAACATGCGGTATACATTATCTTCGAAGTAAAATGGAACTTCAACAATATAATGAATACCGGCCAGCAGTTGATATATGGGAATTAAAGAGAATATGAATAGTAATATGAGAAAAAGGACCTTGGGCTTCCTTTCAAGACCGGTCTTGAAATTACTAATTATCGTATTAATAAAGACTGCCGCCAGCCCGGTAACGGGATAAAATAAAATTGTCTGATAACGAAGCGGTCGGTAGTTCCATATCATGAGAGCACCATAAGCTGCAAGGGATAATGCAATCATAAATATTATACCCGGATTAATACCATACAGTCCGTTTTTCCAGCTTTTTTTGAATCCGGCTCGAAAGACAAATATTAAAATCATGCCCATTGCCAGAATTGCCTCAACCGGCATCCGGCGCCATAAATTGCTCCCCAGCCCAAATGAAACATATTTGTGAATAAAATATTCAAATCTCTCGAATGCAAGAGGCGCCCCGTACAAATCCAATGCCTGCTCCTGTACATAGCCCGCTACATTCTCTGTAGCAGGCAAATATGCGAAATAGTACCAAAAGACCAGAAGCCCCAAAAAACCTGCGATAAAATAACCGTAGCGATAAAGGTAACGGGAAGGACTTATTTTGCGATCATAGAAATAGCCATAAACCGCGAAGCATGCAAATGGAAACAGATAAATCATCCCGATAATTTTCCCGAAAAATATTCCCGCCGCCAGGAAAACACCCGAAAGGAAGAAGGCGTGGGGTCTTTTGGCGTAGACAATAATAGTAAAGGCCAGTATCGCGAAAAAATTAAGGGCATTTTCAAGAAATGATAATCGCCCATAAAAAAGCTGGTTATAATTGAGCGAGATAAATATCAGGAAGATTAATGCTGACAAATTGCCGGCTACCCTGCGCAGGGCGAAATAAAACAGGATTACAGTCGGAAATGAAAAAAATATGCCGACCAGATTTGACTGCATATAGCCAACACCGAATAATTTGAAAACAAAGAGTGCCATCAGTGTCACCGAAGATTTCAAAAAGAAAATAAACCTGAAGTCATGCATTGGATTGAATGACCCATACAGGGCGAAATTCCGGGCAAAATGAGTGTACTGCGCCGGATCGGTGTATATCCCCTGGCTGATAGACAGACCAATTGGAGGATCGGCAGATAAATTATTAAGCCTGAGAAGTAAGCTTGTCGTAGCCAGAATAATAAATGCAATTAGCTCGATACGTAGCGGGATTTCCTGTTTATGTGCAACTTGGGAGGGCACTGCTATTTAAAGAACTCTTTTATTTTCTCAGCAATGTACTCTATGTGGCTTTCTTCTAATTCCGGATAAATCGGAAGAGATAATATCCGACCAGCCAGTTTCTCTGTAACCGGAAGCGGTCCCGAAGTAAAACCTGAATCTATGTAGGCATATTGTTTGTGGATCGGGATTGGATAATGTATCAAGACTGGGACGCCATTTTCCTGTAAAAAATCGATCAACTCATCGCGTCTGTCAGTCTCGATTACATATTGATGATACACATCATAATGGCCGGGAAATTTGCCGGGCAGATTAACAGGAAGACCTTCCAATAATTCAGTATATAAATCGGAAATCCGGTTGCGGGCCCTGTTCCAATCTTCGAGATATTTTAATTTAACATCAAGAACTGCCCCCTGAATACCATCCATTCTGGCATTGTATCCAATAATATCATGATGATATTTCTTTTCGGAACCGTGATCGCGCAGTTTGCGGATTATTCGATCGAGATTTTTATCCGATGTCACTACGGCGCCCGCCTCACCATAAGCCCCGAGATTTTTTCCGGGATAAAATGAAAAGGCCGCGGCAAGGCCAAAAGAACCTGCCGGTTTATCGTTCAACTTCGCCCCCTGAGCTTGAGCGGCATCTTCTATGATCGGAATATTATCCGGGACGATTTTATTTAATCCTTCCATATCGACCATAGATCCATAGAGATGGACCGGAATTATCGCTTTTGTATTCGAAGTAATTGCTTTCGCAATCAGATTCAGGTCGATGTTTCGTGTTTTTGGGTCGATATCAACCAGAACAGGTTTCGCGCCGGTATACATTATAGCTGCTGCGGTTGCAATAAAAGTGTTAGCGGCAGTGATAACTTCATCGCCCTTCGCTATTCCGAGCGCCTTTAATATTAAATGCAGAGCGGTAGTCCCGGAATTGACCCCGATGCAATAATCTGCTCCGCAGTAGGCTGCAAAATTTTCTTCGAATCGTCTGACAGCCGGACCAAGAGCAAAGGCAGTGTTGTTAATTACCTCCATTATAGCGGCGTCTATTTCCGGCTTGATGGAATCATACTGCGCTTTTAGATCAAGGAATTTTATCTGCATGATATCTCTCTAAATAATTCAAAATAATGTAATCAACAGCCCGGCTATAGTCAAGGAGCGCAATTCCCGGCAAAAGCTAAAGCAGCTCAATCGCCTTTTCGTACGGGGTAAAACCGGGAATGCCCTTTGTCATTACTTTATACGGTTTATGGAAAGCCGGATCTTCGTGGATGATTCGAAGCAGGTTTTCTCGTTGATCCGGATGAGCCAGATGGGCAATCGCCACCGCCCTTTCTCCAAGACTCAGTTTCCGGGGATCAAAAGCGCCATATTCGGTAACAAGAATGACATTATCGGCCGGTATGGCCGTTGTCGTTATTCCGGCGGGACATCTGTCGACTATCTTGGATATACCTTCACTTGTTGTCGATTTGAGGGCGATTATGGCCACCCCGCCATCGGAATGCTGGGCACCACGAATAAAATCAGCCTGTCCCCCAACGCCACTGTAAATTCGGCGGGCATCCAATGAATCGGCCCAGATATTGCCGTGAAGATCGACACCGATTGCACTGTTGATTGTCACCATCCGAGGCTGGCGGGCAATCCGAAATATTGAATTAGTATAGTCGCATGGACGGCTCTGGATAGAGCTGTTGAAATTCAGCCAGTCATACTGTTCTCTGTTTTCCGCAAGAAAGATTGACGAAATCGAAAAATTGATACTCGGCTTCCAGCGATTGGTGACGATTCCATTCTGCACCAGGCGTATCATCGCCCCGGCGAATAACTCGGTATGGATTCCCAGATCACCGACACCTTTTTTGATGATGGCGTTGGTTACCGCCTCAGGAACTTCACCTATTCCGTATTGAAGAGTCGAGCCGGGAACATCGCCGCTCCCGTCCTGAATATACAGCGCCGCGATAATTTCCCCAATCCGGCTGGCCGTTTCATCCGGATCATGTACCGGACTCTTGGGCAATGGATAGTCGGTATCGATCAGGTAATCGATATAGCTTTCGGGTATAGTCGAACCCATAACAAAAGGCATCTTGGCATTTCTTTCCGCAATAACCACTCCCCCGCGCTTTTTAGCTGTCTGAATCGACGCCAGAACTGCCTCAACTGTGGTACCAAGGCTATAATTACCACCATTGTCAGGTCCCGTAACAGAGCAAAAAACGACATTCGGACCGCCCGGCTGTCGGGCATATCGCGGAATTTCAAAAAGGTGCATGGGATGGTATTTGGCCCATCCCTTGTTAACAACATTTCGGGTCAGGGCGCTGTTAAAGATTACGCGGTGAGTCAATGTCTGGCAGCGCTCTTCGGTAAATAGCGAATCATACTGATCACCCAAAAGAAGCACCGAATAGAGGGCAACATGTTCGATCGAATGGTCATCACCCAGCTGTTTTAGAAGAACTTGAGGTGACGCAGCATTTCCCGCGGTATAGATGACACTTCCGGGCTTTATTACATCGGGATTTACTGCTTCATCAGCGGATTTTATTATTTTCATATTCAATCAGTCTTTCATTTTATTAATCATTACAAACTTGACACCGGATATATATTCGATTTTTCCAAGAAATCAAGACCTAAATAACAGCCGTTCAATAAGAAACAAGAATCATACATCTTTTTAACAACCTTTGTTTTTTCCTGTTCGTTATGCTATAATAAAAATATGAAGAAAAGAAGGCATTTCAAAAAGGACGGAAAGATTTCGATCCCGCGGGGAACCAAAATAAAAAGAGAAAAGATAGATGGTCCGGGCATCAAGACCAAATCGGGAGTATTTGTAAGATCCCAATATGAAAAAATTTGCGCCGACTATCTTTTTGAAAATGGGATAAAATTCTACTATGAGCCTTTAATGCTTATCCGGGGGAAACAATACCGCCCCGATTTTTACCTTCCCGATGAAGATTTTTTCATTGAAATCTGCGGATACAATCATATGCCGTATTATCGCGACCGCACCGGATTTAAAGAGAAACTGTATGCGGAGGCCGATTTAAAAGCGGCCTTTATTTACCATAGCGGAAAAGGCTCCCTGATTGAGAAAATTGAATCAGCCCTGGAAAAGGCTGATTTCTAAAACAATCTTCTATAAAACTCATAAATAAAAAAAGCGGAAGGGGTGGGAATCGAACCCACCGGAGACGGCTTTACCGCCTCCCCACGGTTTTGAAGACCGCAAGGGCCACCAGACCCTATCCGCTTCCGAGCCAAACATAAAAAAATATTGGCATTCTGGCAAGTTAATGCCAAAAAGTATCTTGTTGACTGCCGATACATAAAATTATACAATAAAATCGGGAATGACTCTTATAATATTTGTCCCCAAGTAATGAATTTAATTAGACATAGAGGGTGTTATGGCCAGGAGATTTTCATGTGAACATTGCAATGAGCCGATTGTTGTTCAACATCTTAAACCGGGCGAAATTGCAATGTGCAAAAGGTGCGGACGATATAATACAGTCCCGGAAAATGCCGAAGAGATTGCCGAAGAAACAACACCGGGGCAGCAGCAATCTTATCAGCAGAGCTCATGGCAGAAGGATCAGCCAGGATACCAGCAGCAACAAACGTTCACACCTGATATTGGATTCTGGGATTTTGGTGATTTCTTTGAATTGACATTCAGGGCTTTCGGGAAAAACTTCGGGAATATGATAGGAATAACACTCCTGTATCTTATTCCGGCCTATATCATATTCGGAATAATAATGGCCATGTTCATTCCACCTCTAGTAATGGCTGATAATCCTGCCTTGCCGGGAGCAGGCTTTATCATATTTATTATAATCGCGGGGCTTATAATCACTTTTATAGGCCAGCCGTTAATGGAAGCCGCTGTTTCATGTTCGATTCTGGGGTATTATACCGGAAGGAAAATATCGATACCAAGATGTTACAGTCTGGCATGGCACAAAATATCGGCATTGGCAATCGGGCGGGTAATTATAATGCTCGTTGTGATAATCCTGTCTGTGACTATAATCGGTCTGCCGGTTGCTTTGTTTCTGGGGATATCATGGATATTGTATTTGCCGGTTGCCCTTTTGGAAAAGGTAGATACGATTGAAGCATTGCGAAGATCATTTAAATTGATAAAAGAAAACTGGTGGCGCATTTTCGGGACATTGTTCGCCTATTGGCTGATGTTGTTCGTTGTCAGTATTGGGGCATCATTGATTCCCTTCATCGGCGCTTTTCTGATTTCAATATTCAGTATGCCGATCTTGTCCGTTATGGTTACCCATATGTATATTGATCTCAGAGCGCGCAAGGAAGGGTTGACAAAAGCCCAGCTCGCGGATGAAATGATGAAACTGGAACGGGAACGTTACGGATATGGATCGGCTGCAGGTTATCAGCAGCCTCCAAGTTCGAGTTAAATCGATTTGACCAGCATGTTTTGCGGATCTTCTATAAGAATATTTTCTTTTACCGTAAAGGCCTCGGCATATTTGACATCTACCAGATAACCGTACTGTCTGGCTGTTGTTTCTATAAATTCGAATAAATCCACACCCGGCTTATAGATTTGATTCACTCCGCTTTTGCCCTCGAACTGGGACCTGTAAGCGCGCACCGCATTTAATTTTCGTTCGAGCTGATCGGATATATCTACAAAAAACGAGTGTTTTACATCTCGAAAAGACGAGGTATATATAATTTTCCTGGGCCGGTGCGGATCACCATCGAGCTTGAGCTTTTTTAATCCGGAAAGATAACAGGCATCATAGCCCAATTGTGAAGCAGCCAGATGATCGGGATGCCGCTGAATCCAATAAGGAAGGATGACCAGTTCAGGCTTAAATTTCCTGATGACTCTGGCAATTGACAGTTTATTTTCAATATTGACCTCGATCATGGCATCGGGCATTCCCAGATTACCGCGCCAGGCCAGACCCATAATTTCGGCGGCGTCGATAGATTCTTTTTCACGATCCTCAGAGGTGCCCATCGTGCCCATTTCACCCTCGGTCAAATCAACAACACCAACTTTGCGCCCCATATCGGCCAGTTTTATAATAGTTCCACCGCAGGTTATCTCGACATCATCACGGTGCGCCGCGATTGCCAGAACATCCAGTTTTTTGTCATCAGCCATTTAATACTTTCTGATAATAATGCTCGTACTCGGAAACAATTTTATCAGCATTAAATTTATCATACGCCAGTTGATGTGCTTTTTGTTTGAATTGGGAGTGTTTTTCCTTATCCGATAAAAGGGCGATTCCGGCATCTGCCATAGCCGATGTGTTTCCAATGGGAAAGAGATATCCATTGACTTTGTCTTCAATAACCTCGACCAATCCGGTTTTTTCTGTACCTATGACAGGCACACCACAGGCCAATGCTTCGAGTGCCGCAAGACCGAATGATTCCTCTTCCGAGGGGAGTAAAAACAGATCCGATAATGGAAGAACAGCCTCCACCCGGCTCTGGTTACCCAAAAATTTTACTTTGTCTACCAGCCCCTTTTTGGTTACCTGCCGGCGGGCCAGAATTGTTTCGGGTCCTTCGCCAATGAGCAGCAGTCTTGCAGGAAGCTTCCGGGCGATGCGGTCAAAAATATCGATAACGTCTATTGTCCTTTTGACCGGCCGGAAATTAGATATATGCGATATGATAAATTCATTATCATCGGCAAACTCTCGGCGACGAGCCATATCAATATTATTATTGTTAAATCGACCGCCATCGAAGAAATTATGGATGACTTTTATCTCCCGGTCAATTTTGAAAATTGTCTTGGTTTCATCCGCGAGGTAATCAGACACAGCCGTGATTCCGTCGGAAGCCTCGATCGAAAAGCGTGTTATATCAAAAAATGAGGGGTCAGATCCGACGAGAGTTATATCCGTACCGTGAAGAGTCGTGATTATCTTCGGAATTTTGCATGTAATCAGTTGTTTGGCGAGGAATGCCGATGTTGCATGAGGGATCGCATAATGAACATGCAGAACTTCGAGTTCAAACTGACAGGTAACATCGGCCATTTTTGCTGCCAGTGTAAGCGCATAAGGCGGATGTTTAAAGAGCGGATAGGCCGTAGTTTCGACCCCGTGGAAAAACAAATTTGGCTGGTAGCGATCAAGGCGAAAAGGAAGGGCGTAACTTATAAAATGCACCTGGTGTCCGCGAGTAACGAGCTGCTGCCCAAGCTCGGTGGCAACTATACCCGACCCGCCGGCAACGGGATAACATGTGATTCCAATTCTCATCGATTCAAAAATTCCGACAAGTATATAAGCTGATGGTCTTTTGACGACACATCGATTTTATCTGTAAAAAACTCCACAATATCGTACCCATACTTGGAAATAAAATAATAAATATTAACGGTCCGTTCCTGAAATGTATTGTTGGGGTACAGCGAATCCCTGAGCCGGTAAATCTGGTTTCGGGTATTTTTTATATTTTTCTTATGCTGAGTGAATATTTTTTCTTCAAATTTATTCAATGCGTAATCAATTTTGCTGTAGGTCTGTTTGGCCATACCCTCCAGATTCTTGTCATATTTAACAACATGCGCCGCAAAATCGGAATATTGATCTCCGATAGTCTCTTTAAAGCCTTTAATTCGCAATTCGAGATCCTTCGGAAATGATTTGGAAGCAATATCGTTGATCGTCTGTTCAATATCGCCCAATAGATCAGTGAATTGAAGGTCATGCTTTTGCAGTAGCTCTTCTTCACGTTTTTCTATTACTGTCGCCCCGGCGCGAGGATAGTAATACGGCTGCGTCAGATTGAACATCTCGAATACATCGGAAATCTGACACAAATAGGCGATCTCAGCCGGACCACCCGATTGGGCTATGGTCGGGAATAAGTAAGACTGCCACAAAGGACGTGTTAGAACATCCGGAGAAAACATCGAAGGGAACTTATCAATCAGGTCAAGCATAGCGGTCAACCCAAGCTTTTTATCCCCGACATGATAGGTGTCATCGAGATAATGAATCGGCTGGCGTCCCGGATCATGATAAAAAAGATGCACCGCCGATACTTTCTTTTCCGCCTGTATATGATAGCCGTCTTCCTCGAGACTTCGCTCGGTTTCCTCCAGTCTTTCTTTCAAAGAAAAATACCGCTCAGCAATTTCCTTGAAGAAGGATTTGGACATATCTTTTATTTCCCTGTTATGCGGGCAGAAAAGAACAAGGCCCAAATCCGGAAGAATATCGTTCATATTCTTGGCGAAAGCCTCGACGATATTCATTCCCGGGGAATGCCATTTAAAAAGCCTCTCTAAAAGTTCATCCGAGAAATCGGTCCCGCCGAAGGCTTCCTTCGTTTGCCGCTTGAAATCATCGTAAGATTTCCCCTTTTCAAGGGCAACCTCGGCTATCGCCACCGGGGAGTCATCGGAAAGCTCATAACTGATGCGCTGAACATTATTATCATTATCGATCGAAAAGGTATGATTTACTTCCTGAAAGTCGTGATCATCACACGCAATCCAGAACATTGGTATTACCGGGCGGTGCAGTTCCTGTTCGAGAAGAGCCGCCCGTTTGATAACATCAATGGCCTTATAAAATGTTAACAGCGGGCCGCCGAGCAAACCCGATTGCTGGCCGGTAAAAAGGCAGACAGCCTTTTCATCCCGAAGCCTCTCGATATTATCGAATGTTTTCGACTTGGAGAGGAAATCCTTATTTTGCTCAAATAGAATATCGCAAACCTGCCCTCGGTCTATCTTCGGGTTCGGCACCATATCTGAGGCGATTTGGACCGGGCCGTGAAGATTAACATATTTGTTGATATTTCCTTCATTTTGAAGAAAATCTCGAAACAATTTGCTGTAATTAAACCTGTTCTGCGGTTTCACCGCTTCCTTCAGCATCTTCTAAATCATCCTTTTCAATCTGTACAGTTTCTCTTCCCAGGAAGAAAGCTACTACATCGTCAACAATTGTATAAACAACCGGAACAACAATCAATGTCAATACAGTAGAACTTATTAGTCCTCCAATCACCGCGCGGGCCATCGGGGCACGGAACTCGGCACCTGGTCCAATTCCGAGGGCCAGCGGCAGCATTCCGAAAATCGTCGAAATGGCGGTCATCAAAACCGGCCGTAGACGAATTGGACCGGCAATTAAAATCGCTTCCGTTCTTGGTTTGCCCTCAAAACGGTTCTGTTTAATAAAATCGACCAATAATATAGCATTTTTAGTCACCAAACCCATTAATAATATAATCCCAATAAGGGAAACAATCGAAATCGAGCTGCCGGTTATCAAAAGGGCCACAAAAGCACCCACAAGAGACATCGGCAGGGAGAACATAATCGAAAACGGATCGAAAAACGATTCAAACTGCGACGCCAGCAAAAGATAGATAAATATAATTGCCAGAGCCAAAGCCTTGAAAATGTTCTGGAACGATTCCGCCTGTATTTCACCCATTCCCGCTACTCCTACTGAATAACCGGGAGGAAGGTCCAATTGTTTCGCCTTTGCCAAGATTTCGTTGGTAACCGTTCCGGCAAAAGCATCAGCCGTTACGTTAGAGCTGACACTAACTTCCCGGAGCCTGTCACGCCGGTTGTAGCGGCCGATATCCTCGGTTTTGAAAATCTCTGCCACATGAGAAAGGGGGACAAGAAAGGTCCGTTTACCCTCGACATCTTTTCCGCTGGCAACAAGCAATCTACCGACATCATATGTATCCGCCCGGTCTTCTTCTTTCAAACGAACACGGACATCATATTCATTGTCGCCATCCTTAAACCGGGTAACTTCTTCCCCTTCGATGAATCCACGAATAGTCGAGGCTATACCATATATATTGACCGCCAGATCATTAGCTCGATCCCTATCGACAACAATCCTGAGCTCCGGTTTGCCTTCTTCGAGAGAATTACCGATATCAATAGTACCGGGAGTTTCCCGGAATATTTTCTGAACATCCGCGGCTATCTGCTCCAGAATATCCAGATCATTGCCGCGGACCGAGATTGTAACCGGTTTCGATTCCCCGCCTTCAGCTTCCTCGGATCGGACAAAAAAGTCAACGCCGGGAACAACACTTACAGCTTGACGAACAGAGTCGACCAATTGCATAGCGGAGACATCGCGTTCGGATTGATCGATCAGCTTAACATAGATTCGTCCCTGGTTAACCGGGTCCTGACCTTTACCAATAGTAGTAAATACCAGCCTGACAAGATTCCCGAATCGATCTTCAATGATCTCTTCCATCTCGCGGAATCGGTCGGAGGTTGTTTCGAGATCTGTCCCGGGAGGTGTTTCCACGATGACATATAACTCATTCCGGTCAGCCTGAGGCATAAATTCCTGACCGACAATACCTCCAATGGCAAGGGCGCCTAAAAATGTAATAATTGCTACTGTCATTACGACAAGCCGGTGACGAAGCGACCATGCCAGCGAGGCCTTATAATAAACACGTACCTTGCCGAGAATTCGATCAACAAATTTGAAAGCCTTGATTTCCGAACCTAATTTCAGATATCTTGACGAAAGCATAGGCGTTAGCGTGAAGGCGATGAAAAGCGATATGGCCACGGCAAAAACTACCGTCATACCAAACTGGTAGAAAAAGCGCCCGACGATTCCCTCCATGAATGCGACCGGAAGGAAAACTACCATTATAGAAAATGATGTTGTCAAAACGGCAAAGCCGATTTCCTTAACACCTTCAAATGCAGCTTTACGAGCTTTTTTACCTTCCTCGAGGTGTCTGAAAATATTTTCGATGACGACGATAGCGTCGTCAATCAGGAAGCCGACAGCCAAAGATAACCCCATCAATGATAGCATATTCATCGTAAAACCGAGAATATTCATGAACGTAAAGGTGGCAATAATCGATGTCGGCAAAGCAACGGCAGTGATCAGTGTCGATCGAATATCAGCCAAAAATAGGAATACAACAAGAATTGCCAAAGTTCCACCATATAAAATATTCGTCAATATTTCGCTAATTGCCTCTTCAATGTAAGTGGAGTTATCGACAATTATATCTATATCCATATCCGGGGGAAGCTCTTCCTTTATTTGATTTACATATTGTTTAATCTCCTCAGCGATCTCAACAGTATTAGCACCTGACTGCCGGGAGATATCAAGGATAACAGCTTCTTTCCCGTCTACTCTGGCCACCGAGCGCCTTTCCTCGATGCCGTCGACGACATTCGCGACATCCCGCAAATAAATCGGCTGCCCATGAGGATTGTCAATTGGGATGTCTCTAAAATCATCAACCTTCTGAAGCTTTCCCATCGTTCGGACAATATATTCGGTGTTGCGTTCATTTACCCGCCCGCCGGGAATCTCCATGTTCGCCATCTGAATGGCGCCCTTTACCTTATCTATGGAAATTTCGTATGATTCCAGCTTCTCGATATCGAGAAAAACATTGATTTCTCTTTTGTAACCGCCGACAAGAGTAACCGAACCCACTCCGGGAACAGACTCCAACCGCTTCTGAATCTCATCTTCAGTATAAGTTGTGATATCCCGTAGCGATCTCTCACCGGAAACAGTCAGAGAAATAATTGGCTGACTGGCAGGGTCGTATTGTGAGATGATCGGCTCTTCGATATCATCAGGCAGCTCATCACGTATTACTGCCACTTTTTCACGGGCCTCTTGCGCCGCGATCTGAGGATCCTTCTCCAGAATAAACTCTCCGAAAACGAGAGAATAGCCCTCCTGTGAAATCGAGGTTACATGTTTAATACCCTCAATTGGGTTTATAGCGTCTTCGATCTTTCTGGTAACTTCCGATTCGACCGCTTCGGCGCTGGCTCCGGGATAAATAGTTTCAACAATAACGAAAGGGAAATCAATATCGGGCATGAGGTCAATATTCATTTCGGTAAAGGAAGTATATCCAAGGACCAAAAGGCCCAGAATCATCATGACCGTAAAAACAGGTCGCCGTATGGATATGGCAGAGATTTTCACAGAACAATCTCCTTCCCTTCAGCATTTACAAAGCGAGTCATATTAATTTTAAAGCCGTCATCAAGGTAATCCTGACCGGCTGTGACAACCGTATCTCCAATCATTAAACCTTCTTCTATCTGTACCATACCATCAAAACCGACCCCCAATTCAACTTCCCTTGATACAACACTATCACCTTTTACCAAAAAGATCAGATGTCGATTACCTCTATCGACCACTGCCTGGCGAGAGACAGCGATAATATCATCAAAACTCATAGTTGTAATCTCGGCCTTGGCAAACATCCCCGGTTTAAACATATGCTCTTTGTTGTTTATTTCGACCTCGACCTGAAAAGTCCTTGTGACCGGATCGGCCGATTCTGATACAGTTATGACTTTACCTTCTGCATACTGCTGTTTAGTGACACCAATATAAATTTTTACCTTATCGCCAACATCAAAATTCATTACCTCTTCCACACTGGCCCCAATTTTCATACGCAGTTTGTCGATCGCTGCTACTGTCGCAACCGGCTGCCCTTGATATAAATAATCACCTTCAGAGACATTGAGAGCAGTAACAGTTCCTGATATTGGCGATTTGAGATTTACGAGTCTGGCGGCGGCATCGAAATTGGCCTGCGCTACTTTATATTCAGTCTCCGCGGCATCAAATTCCGATTCCGAAACGGCACCCTGCTCATATAAATATTTCATCTTATTATAGTTCTTTTCCGCATTCTGATAAACCGATTGCGATTGAATATAGTTCGATGTCGGACCCGATCTGTCCAGCTTAGCAATAATATCGTTTGCCTTTACATCTTTACCTTCACCATGAACAATCTCTTCGACCGCTTCGGCAATCTTGGAATAAATAAGTGCTTGGCGCTCACCCTCCAGAGTACCGGTAAATACTCTAGTCAATTCCATATCGGTCGACGTAATCAACTCACCTTTTACAGTAACTCTATTTTCGCGTACGCTTGAATTACTATCCTGTTTTTCAGAACATCCGAGGATAATTATCCCCGATAATAATACTGCAAGAAATCTCAATGAAGTCTTCATGTGCGTGGTCCCTTTATTTATTTTCAATGACATCATATCCAATTGCCTTTTTTAAAGCAGATTTTGCCAGCCGGAAATTATAGACTGCTCGCGCCAGATTGGTTCGAGCATCGGTAAGCGCTGTCTGCGCCGAAAGGATTTCCAGCTGCGTCCCGATACCGGTCTGATAACGCAAATTGGCAATACGCAAACCTTCATCGGCCTGGTCAATTGTCTCTTTCTGTACACTCAATGCCCTTTTGGCCTGAATCAAGCCATCATAAGCGGCTTCCACTTCCAACCTGACATCATCCATCATCTGTTCTTCTTTCAATACTGCCTGGTAATAATCAGTCTTGGCCTTTCTTACCTCGCCAATTGTACGTCCGCCATCGAATAGCGGGATTGTCAGTAATGCCGAGACAGTCCATGTCTTGGATAAATTACGATCGGTTATACGGAAATCATCTGATGAAGCAGTCCAGCTATAACTTGTGCTCAGATTCAACTGTGGATAAAGCCAGTTACTTCTTGCAATACCAATGGCCTTATCATATCCTCTCGCCTCAAGGCGCGCGATTTTAACATCAGGGCGATGCTCATAGGCAAGATTTACAAGGCTGTCCACCGGCGGCAGTTTGGAATATACCGTATCGGAATAATCAGCCTCGAGGACGATATCTTCTTCCAGCGAAAGCCCCAGAAATGACTTTAGCTCCTTGCGCGCAATATTTACTCTTGATTGCGCGGCTATTATTTGGGGCTCGAGATTGAGTTTTTCTACCCGGGCACGAAGTAATTCAAAATCAGAAACCATCCCCTGCTCATGGAATTTTTCTACATTATTTAGATTCAAGGTCAACTGCTCCAATGAGCTTTTGAGAACATCCTGTTCCGAATCTGCAAGTATGGCGTTATAAAACAGCCCTTCGGCACCGTAAATAATCTCAGATTCGACCTGTTCGACAACTGTAGACGATAATCTGGCGTAAATTTTTGCAATAGATAGAGCCGTCCATACCTGCCCCCCATTGAACAGTGGCTGGTAAACATTGATGGCCAGATTAAAATCATTGTTTTGCCCCAATTCGATTTTTTGATAATCACCGGATGGCGTTCCGGTATCATCGAATTCCGGGAAAAAGATAACCGGCTTTTTAATATTTCTGGTATAACGCCCATCCAGAGTTATCTGGGGAAGCGCTCCGGCACGAGCCGAAACAATCTCACCTCGTGCACTCTTGAGTTCTTCTTTGGCCGATTGAAGATCACGATTATACTCGAGAGCCAATTCTCTGACTTTTTCAACGGTTAAAACCGTTTCCGCGGAGGCAAGTCCTCCCATCAGGGCTATCAGGATAACGAAAATTGTAATTTTATATGTCATGCCTTAATCCAGTTGAAGTTTATTTTTTCTGAAATATAATTTTGCCAGCTTTTTGACTTCTTCTTCCAATCTAATAAGATCGTAATGAGAATGCCCCATAATGCGCCTCATAATGACCCCATCGAATATAGCATTCAACAGGATAAAAAATGAATCACATTCCTTCCGCTTTAAATCACTATGTTTCATGAGATAATCAGTAATTTTTTCTTCAAGCTTATCGTGCTGGCCGGTAATGTAATTCCTGATGCGGGGAATCTTCTGAGCCTGCTGCCAGAATTCCATTGTGAAGTGCTTTTCCTTTTCGATCATCTCAAATGCTATATGAATCGATTCGTCAATTACTTCTTCAGGATCCCCGCCTTTTTCAAAAACCCCCATAACTGCAGTATTTTCCCTCTCGGAGAGGTCCTTTACCACCTCGAAAAAAATGTCTTCCTTGCTCTTGAAATGGAAATACAGCGCCCCTTTCGTAAGCTTGGCGGCCCTGGCGATTTCCTCGGTCGTGGCCCCGGCATAGCCCTTTCTCCCAAAAATCTTCTTTGCCGCGTTAATCAGCTGAGTGCGTCTTTTCTCAGCCGGCTGTTTCGATGTTTGCTTCATAATAACGGTCTCTCCCGCCCTTTCTTTATATACCTACCGGTCAGTATGTAGCTTTATACCTACCGGCAGGTATGCATTATAGGCCGTTCTACGAAGAAATCAAGGAAAAGTTTTAAAAATTCTGTTAAAATTTTGTTAGGATAAATGCCCCGCAATATTTTATCTCTTCGGTCACCCTTATTATCGGGCATTAAACTTACAAGTTTATATGATTTAAAGAGATATAGACCAAATGTTGAAAAGTAATACAGCCCCTAAAACCATTTCTTCTTCTTAAAAATGGCGACCATTATTACCGTAATTACTATAACTATAATCCAGAAAAACATATAGCCGTATTTCCAGTCTATCTCCGGCATATACTTGAAATTCATCCCCCAAAGGCCGACCAGAAATGTCGGGGGCATCAGGATTACGGTAAATATAGTCAGGATTTTTATAATCTGATTGGTCTTCGTCGAAACATTGGAATAATAAACTTCGAGCGCCGAGATAAGAACATCACGATGAGACTCGGATAATTCGATAATCCTCTTGGTATGATCATAAATATCTCTGAAATACAGAGACGCTCTTTCGGAAATCTGGGGAAATTGGTTACGGCTGATCTGCCCAAGCATCTCTTTTTGCGGCAAAACTATACGCTTGAGGTCATAAATATCACGGCGAAGAGTAAAAATTTTCTTTACTGTCTCACGGTCGGGCTCTTCAAGTACATCTTCCTCTATTTCGTCAACCTCACGGTCAAAGTATTCCAGTATATTGCTGTAATTGTCGACCATGACATCCAGAAGGCCATGAAACAGAAATTCCGCCCCGCGCGACAGCATTCTTTCATCTTTTTTCGCCCGATTAAATATATAGCGAAATATTTTATGATCCTCGTCCCTGACAGTAACAACCACATTTTTGGTCAAGAAGATAGATACTTCCTGCAAAACGATACCATCTTCCAGCGTTATATGGTCCACAAATGAAAATTCAACATAAAGATATTTTTTATAATCATCAATTTTTGATGTGGGGCGTTCCGAAATTGCATCCTCTTCTTCGATAACATCCTCGATGGCAAGCGGATGGAAATGAAAATCATGGGTTAAAATGTACGACTCACGATCATCGGGATCAAGCATATCAATCCAGAGGACAGCATCAGGATCCGCAAAAAGAGCATCGAAATCGGCGATACCATCTATTTGCTGGATAGGTTCATCTGGTTTCCATAGCAGTGACCGGATCATGTTCGTCCCTTTCCAACGGTAATTTCTTCCGAAGAATCTTCTTCATCCTCGTCATCAGTAACTTCATCGAGGAGTTCGCCTTTACCTTCCTTTTTAATCTCTTCCAGTGCATCTTTATCGGCGCGGAGGAAAAACCACCCTAATATGAATATCGGGATAAAGTTTATTAAATGCAATGATATTGAATAAAGAGCCGCTTCTGATTTCGGTATTCCGAATGCAATCAAAGGAGCAATAACGGCTATCTCAAAAGTCCCGGCATTTAAAGGAGTAATAGGAATTAGAACGGCAATGGTATTAATGACCAAAACAGCCAGAGCAACAATGAACGGCAGATCAAAGCCAAATGACATAAAAATGAAATAAACGACAAGTAAATGACAGATCCAGGCCGCTGCCGAGAGAAGAAAGGTCTTTATACAATAATTGGTTGATTGCAACAGGCTGATACCGCGCGAAAAAGAGCGGGCAAATTTCTTAAGAGCTATATAAAGGCCGGGCCTGCGTTTTTTTATAGTCCTTTCACCTATTGCTTCAAGACGGTCACGATATTGAAGCAGCAGATAGAGCAAAATAAAGCCGACCAGTGTGATTCCGGCAATGATATAACTGACAGATCTGTATTCGCTGGGAAAGGCAAAGGCCATTGAGGCGATTATTACAAGGATTATAAGCACAATCGCATCGAACATTAATTCCAGAAGAAGAGTCGAAAAAACGAATGATTTTTTTAGCCCGGTATTCTTGGAAAAAAGCAAGACTCTTCCAACCTGTCCCGTAAGAGCCGGGAGAGCGAAATTGATAACCTGTCCGGCCGACCATAATGGTATCGCCAGAGAAAATTTCAGAACCTGTGTTTTATGGACAATTGTTCGCCAGCGAATGGATTTGATTATTGCGACCGCGAACTGCGCCAGTAGAGCCGGTATCATATAATAGAAATTGGCCTTTTTGGACACAGAGCGAAGGTCCTGTAAGCCAACATCATAGAGTATATAGGCCAGCAGTACGAGGGCTATGATACTGCCCCATAATTCTTTTCTTTTGAAGAAACCGGGCATAGTAAAAAGTATTATAAAATTAAAACCGGCCCAGGCCGGCTTTCAACTTAAGAAAATAGAATTAAAAAAGAAACCTGTCAACAAAATAGTCAGGATATACATATCAAATAATACCGACTTTTGATTTGTTTATCCACCCTTTGCGACCATTTTCGAACATTACAAGATAATATTCCCGGGATGATTTTTCAATTTCGAAAGTCAATCCGAAAGCCCCGACAAATTCCAAATCACTTTCTTCTGACGGGGCACTGAATATATTGGCTTCTTCTTCGACAATAACACCATAATCGGTTTGATATTCTGTCTTATATTTATAGGTTGTTACGACTGATGTCGCAATAGTCAGGATCAATAAAGAATAACCGATAATCTTCGTTCCGGTCCCCCGCATTCCTAGATGGATTGCCAGCGCCAAAAATAAAATCAAAAGTATAAATGCAATTGAGGCCAGCCAGGCACTCATCTCCAATGTAAACGGCGTTACGACTGTATCCATAAATTCAGCGAATGGATTTATTTTTACACCCACCAGGCGGGTCGGCATAAACTGACGGGCGAATTCAAGGTTGTTTATTATATCATCGTCGGCCGGGTCCAGCCTCCGCGCTTTCAAATAATATAAAATTGCCCAACCCGGCTCACCTAATTCAAAATAACAATTGCCGATATTAAAAAAAAGTGGTGCCGACCTATAATTATTTTGCTCAATAGTTTTATATACTTCTAAAGCTTCATTGTATTTCCCATCTTCATACAGTGTCCCTGCATATGCGAAAAGAGAATCCGCGTCTATGGCATAGCTGTCGATAGCTCCAACAATTATAATTATCGCCAGGAGTATGGTTATCTTCTTAATCAATCTTAACATCCTCCAGATCAACCAGAGTTTGTTCAGCCATCTTCAGCGATTCCTGCATTTCTTCGGTGGAAACGCTCGCTGAAGAATATTGGGCAAAATCAGCTTTACGTAGCAGGCGTTTTATTTTGTCAAGAAGTTCCTCGCCGGCACCTGCTTCGCGAACAATTGCCATTATATCATCGCCTGTAAGACCATGCGGCGAAATATTTTTCTTGTCAGCAATATAAGAAAATATCGCCGCACGAATTTCAGCGAAAAATCGATTATTGTCACCTGAACCGGCCAGCTTACGAGCTGTCGACAGCCTTTTCCGTGCCATTTTGCGGGCCGTCCGGGAACGGGCATACCCAATGTCACGGCTGTATTTATCTCTGCGCTTGCGATTTATGAAGACGAAAGCAAGGACCAGAACCGGCAAAGCATTGATAACAAGATAAATCGGCCTCTGAATAATGAGCGGCTTTTCTTTTTTCAGATTACCGGTATCGTATTTTATAAATCTGATATCCTTGGCCTTGGTATCAACAACTCGACCGGGGATTGACTGCAAGGGAACATCGGCATATTCTCCCTCCGCAGGAAGATTGACATTAATCTCAAAGGCCTTGGAATTAAGAACTTCATATTTTTTATTTTTCGGATTAAAGAAGTTGAATTCAACCGATGGAATGGTCAGTTTCCCGGCTCGTTTCGGGATGTATACCTCTTCGAAAGTCTTGGTCCCCCCCACCGTGCCGCCAATCTGGGTAATATTTTCATTCGATGATGCTCTATAAACTCTGAAATCCTTGCTTTCCTCTATAACCGGCTCAGCGATTGTCTTGATATTCCCTGTACCGTTGATTTTATATGTAACCGTCACCGGCTGATTAACATCGGTTGTGCGTTTATCTATCGAAGATGTCAATTTATAATCACCGACCGTTCCTGTAAAATTATCCGGCTTCCCTTCGGCAGGCAGCGGCCTGGCATTGATTTTGATTGTTTTGGAGCGAATCGTGGTCGGTTGGCCGCGCTGAAAAAAATCGTCAAATACCGAAAAGGGATCGGTTCTCCTTTGTCCTCTTTCAGGCACCATCACTTCGACCATTGCCGGACCTATTGTTAAGTCTCCGGCCCTTGTCGGAAATAACGCCGTATTAATTTCGATAACTTTGTATCGTCTTCCGTTTATAACTTCGATATACGTTTCCTGCGGCTCGATGACATTGGCCCAGAACCCGGTCGTTTGAGGCGTCGTGTAATCAGGCTGGGAATAAAGACGAACCGCATGATGAAATTTGATCTTCAATGTCACCTGCTCATTTACATAGGGATTCTTTTTATCGACTTCTGCAGTAAGGAATACGTCTCGAGACTCACCAGCATCATAACCATCCGAGCCGCCCTGCTGCGGGGTCTGAGTACCCGGCGTAGTCCCGGAACTTGTACCGGATGATGATACCGTCAGGGTGACTTCATTCGATACGTATCGATCACGATTATGCACGACTACAGCCGGCTTGACAACAAAAGTCCCTTCTTTCCGCGGCGTTATCAAATATGTATAAGTAACCGATGAGCTCATCTTTCCGTTTACAATAGAAAAATTGGTTGATGTCCCCTGTGAATAAACATCAAACATGGAAAGATTGGGCATCTGCGGTTCCGGTATATTCCGCATCGGGCCGGAAACGGTCACTCTCAAATAAGTAGTCTCGTTCATATTAATCTGACTGCGGCTTAGAGACATTTCAACCTTTATATCATCATCCTGTGCCAGAGAAGGAACAGTACAGAATATACCAAAAAGAACCAAGATTGTCAGAAACAGCCTGTTCATTATTACCAATCCTTCCCGCTATAATCGCCCCGCCCCCGGAATCTTTTTTGCTTCTCCTGAGCTTCCTTCTCATCGTCGCGAAGGGCGTTTAAAATTCTTTCAGCATCTTCTTCAGTCATTTCGTTGATTTCTTCCGGGCGAGGTTGCTGCTGCTGGTCTTGTTCCTCCTGTTCTTCATCCTCAGGTTGCGGCTGCGGTTGTTGCTGTTGTTCTTCTTCCTGCTGGTCCTGCTGTTGCTGCTGCTGTTGTTGCTGTTGTTGTTGTTGCTGTTCTTGCTGCTGTGGTTTGGTCTGCTCCTTTAACATCTTCCTGGCCAGCTCCAGATTGAATTTAGCATCGAGATCATCAGGGTTGCGTTTTAATGCTTCCGTATATGATTCAATCGCTTGCTTATAGTCACCCATTTTATAAAAGACATTACCTTTATTATAAAGCGCTCTGGCTTCATATTCAACTTCATCGGTGTTCATAGCTTTGTCGAGCTTGTCGAGAGCCTCTTCATATTTGCTCTCTTTATAGAGCGCCGATCCAATATTATAATCGAGTTCCGGAGTTTCCGGTCTTTCGACTTCAGCCTGATGATAATAATCCAGAGCATCACTGAAGCGTCCTTCTTTAAAGGCTTCATTACCTTTGCGAGCCATCTTGCTAAAATCATCAGCCTGAGCCGAAATTCCAAAGAATATAAAAATCGCCAATAATAATGATAGTCTGTTCATATCTATTCTCTTGCTTTTCTTACTCTCTTTTTCTCAGGAATAAAAAATTCCCATATAATCAGCAGAATAGCTATAATCAGCGGATATTGGAACCGGTCCTCGTATTGCATCATAAGCCTGCCCTCGAGTTCCTTTTTCTCCATCTTGCTGATTTCGTCATATACCTTATCGAGTTCCATTTCACCGGCGGTCGCATGATAGAACTTCCCGCCGCTTGCCAGAGCGACCTTTTGTAAAGAAACTTCATCCAGTTTGGTCACGACAACTTCGCCGGATCGATCCTTCTTAAATCCAACTCTCTCTCCCTGCCTGTTAACGATCGGGATCGGTTCCCCCGCAGGTGAGCCAATACCGATAGTGAATATTTTAACACCTTGTTCACGGGCCTCTTCGGCTATCTCTACGGCATTACCCTTATGATCCTCTCCATCGGTAAGGAGTATCAATACTTTGTGTTTACGTTCCTGAGATTCAAAAGCTTCAATAGATTTTTCGATTGCCTCTCCAAGTGCTGTTCCCTGCTGGGGTATTAACCCGACATCGATAACCTCAAGAAACATCTCCGCCGCCCGGTAATCGAGGGTTAACGGACATTGAATAAAGGCTTCACCGGCGAAAGCCACGAGGCCGATCCTGTCTCCTTCAAGCCTGTCCAATATCCCCCGTATTTCCTGTTTGGCTTTGGTAATACGGTTCGGCTTCATATCCTCTGCCAGCATGGAATTGGATACGTCCACGGCGACGATAATATCAAGCCCTTCCCGTTTCATCATCTCCATATGGGTTCCACATTGAAACTGAGAAAGAGTCAGTACCAGAAAAAGCAATCCGAATAAAATTACAGCCGCTTTCCCGGCAAGTCGGGCAAATGAGATATAGGGCGATGTCTTCAAAAGCAGAAACATATCGCCGAATTTATTCAGGATTTTTTTCTTCCTGCTGATTGACCATGCAAAAAAGATTGCCAGGACTACAACCAGCAGAAGCAAAATCAGATTTTCAGGTGATGCAAATCTCATAGCTTATTACCTTATGGAATCTTCCTGAATATGGTCTGTCCCAAAATAATTTCCAGCACCAGTAAAATCAGCCCGGCGAATACAAAATTCGGGAATAGTTCTTTATATTGAACATATTCACTTACTTTAATTTCCGTTTTTTCGAGCTGATCTATTTCAGTGTATATCTGCTCCAGTTCTTCCTCGGACCTTGCCCTGAAATACTGTCCGCCGGTTTTCTGGGCTATCTCCTGAAGCATCTCTTCATCGATTTCGTTGGGCAGGTACCGGTACCTCTTGCCGAATATTGGATCATCGACCGGATACATTGCTCTGCCAGGTTTTCCGACACCAATAGTATATACTTTGACATTCATCGTCTTGGCAATCGAAGATGCGGTCAGAGGATCAATCTCACCGGCATTGTTGACACCATCGGTCAATAGAATAATAATTTTCGATTTAGCTTTACTGTCGCGGAGCCGATTGATAGAATTTGCCAGCGCCATACCGATTGCTGTGCCGTCCTCAACCATACCGAAATGCACCTGGTCGACGAAATTAAGTAAAACACCATAATCAAGTGTCAGGGGACACTGGGTAAAAGACGACCGGGCAAAAACCACCAGGCCTATCCTGTCATTGGTGCGTTTATCGATAAAATCTTTTATTTCTTCTTTTGCGACATATAAACGATTATGCGGTTTGAAGTCCTCGGCTTTCATCGAACCGGAGATATCAAGCGCCAGCATTATATCAACACCTTCGGTAGTGACTTCACGGTTTTCAGTGCCGGCCTGCGGACGGGCAAAAGCAAGGACCAGCAAAATAACCGCAGCGATCCTGAAAATCGTCAGCAAAAATCTGAATTTCTGACGCCCGGTCCGGGCGGCCCTCTTGACTATTGAAAGATCGGAATACCTGATCGAAGCTGACAATCGACGTTTGGCGCGAATGCGGAAATACAGCATCAAGCCGATAATTATGACCGCGGCTATAAAAATGGCCATCGCCGGAATAATAATATCCTGCTCAAAAAGAGTAATATGAAAACCGGCGAATCTAAACATTAGAATCCTCCGCACTACCGGCCCGCTCGAGGTTCGGTTCCGTCGGCAATTTGGCCTTTTCGGCATCCCGTATATCACCGACCATTTCCCGGGCTTCCTCGAAATCCCTCTGCATCTTTCCTTCTTCAGGTATCAATTTGGCAAATTTTACCAGATCGGCATATTCGAGGAATTTTTTCAGCCGGCTAAACATTGGTTCATCGATATCCTGCTGGCGGATTGTCGTCAAAAACTCGAAAGTCGTCATATCCAGAACCGGGATGTGGTACATTCTCCCTAAGTAATCCCTCACTATTTCGGTCAGTTCAATATAAAAGGCCTTATATTCGTTGGCCTTGATATAATTTTTCTCACGAAGGTATGCCAGCTTTTCAAATGCTATCTCCCAGGGATCCCGGGTATCTAGCGGCATTTGTTTCGGTTTTTCTTCTTTTTTGCGGTAGAAGCTGTAAATAAAGTACGCTATTACAACAAGCAGAACCCCAGCTAAGGCATAGTACCACCAGGGCCACACCGATTCGAATTCAATCGGCCCTTTTATTTCGCGAATATCAGCTGTGTCTGCCGATTCGGCCAGAAGTGATTTGACTTTTATCGGAACCGGTTCAGACAGAAGAATCTTTTTTGCACTGTCCGGCGTCATGAATTCGACCGGAATAGGAGGGATTATATAATCCCCGGTCGTAAAAGTAGTCAACTCAAAAGTCGTTTCGATCTTATTGGTACCATCGGGAAGCGTTTGTTCTTCCTCGGCGCTGTAATCCTTTACGTCAAAGGACCCGAGATTGGCTCCGATCGGGGGCGGCGTAACATTTAGAGCAGTATCATAAATCACAGCCACACGATAGCTGATAAGATCGCCGATATAAACCTCGGCCTTATCGACTTCCGTTTCGATTCTAATTCCGGCAGCTGTTTTTACGGTATCAGGCGCGGCCGTTTCCTGAGCAAAAACAACGCAGCTCAATAACAAAATTACAATTATGATACTGCCAGAATACTTCATTGTCTTTTATACACTCTAACTACATCAGATTGAAAGGTTTTTTTATAGCTCTGACCAAGAGCCGCAGCATATTGATCAGGCGGTTCATTAAGTGTAACAATCAGCTCAGGTGTGCCGGCCAATACCATATCTTCCAGGTATTCCCAATCAGCCAGGCTGTGTTTCATATATTCAGTATGTGTCAATGGGAGTTTATATTCCCCGCCGATAATTTCCGTATATGGCAATGGTGTTTGCTCTGTAATAAAGGTATAGCCGGGCCATTCCGAGAGAACGGTATCGCTTCTATCAGAAACAGACAGCATTTCCGAAGTTACGCTTTTTATCTCATTTATTTTATACCTTTTATCATGATCACGAATTCCACCAAGGAATATTACGCCATATGGCACAAGGGATGCAATATATACAGCAGCAACTGATGCTATCAACCAATTAAAACGGCGTTTTCCGAAAGTTATCTTCTCTTTATTTAACAAATGCACTATATAAAAGGCCCCGACAATCATTGCGAACGGCAGACTTTGATGGAAATACTGGCGGGACATCGGGTTCGGTAGTAAATAAACTGAAAAAATCATTATAAAGTTGGCCAGTGCAAATCCAGAAGGATTAGCGGCAATATCTTTCCATGTTTTTATGCGACCCGACAATATCAAGAATCGTACGGATAGGATTAATAAAACGAATATTATGATTAATTGCGGATCGATTAGCGCCCGGAATATCGTAGATAGCTTACTTAATAGAATATATGTAAATTCAGGATTATCCCGCTGAAGTTGAAAAAACAGATTGCCCGAAATAAAACCGTCCGTAGCGCGCAAAAATGTTAGGAAGGTCGGCAAAGAGAGCGGAATTAATGATAATAAAAATATAATTCCCGAGCGTATCCTGCTGCTGCGGGCAAGAACCACAAACGATATCAAATAAAGCGGCACAAGAATTATAAATATAGATCTGATATTAAATACAGCTGAAATCATCAGGCCGCCCAGTATCAAATATGTCAGGTTCTCTTTTTCCCTGTATATCATCCAGCACAAAAATGATGACAGAGTGAAAAAGTGCGTAAAAGGTAAGGGCTTAAAGGTCGCGTTCCAAGTAAGGTACATCCCGGAAAAAACATACAGGGCTGTAAGTAACAAAGTTGCGAATTTATCCCTCGTTATTTTAAGCGCAATAACGAAAAATACAAGAGCCCCCAGGAAACCAAATGCGGCCGAAATTAATCTCAGGCTAAAAAATGAATCCCATCCGCCATCGGCCAGCGGTGCAAATAGTGTAACCATCATCGGAAATTGAGTGTAAAAGAAGTCCTCATAGACAACCATACCTTCATTAATCATGCGCGCGGCATTTGCATAAACACCTTCATCGGCATCGGCTATCCGATTGAAGACCATTATAATCAGCATCACTGCATAAAGAGTCAGCAGCAATGCAATGCCGACCTTGAAAGCCCTGTCAGTCATTTTAAATTTTCTTCAAATATTTGTACTTTTTCAACCGCAGATAATTTCTGGATATAATCCTGGAACGCCCGCTGAGCTTTTTCCTGCTGGTAATCCATAAAGACCTGCGATTTAACCTCATCGTACGATTTATCGCCGTATCTCTCTTTGTTGGCTGCGTAATAGTTCCGAATATCAGCGGTATCGATATTTATTTTCGGAAGAACATTTTCCACCGCATACTTCTCCACCAGTAACTGCTTCTCCAGAGCCTTCTTTTTTTCAGCGACATCAGGATCATCTTCGTAACCTTCCCTGACAGCGGCCTGATAAAGAAGTTCAGTGGCGATATATTGCTGAAGAAACTCCCGTTTGCCTTCCGGGGTTACAAATTCTTTCTGTACCTCCGGCGGAAGGAGCTGAATTTCGGATTCGATATCAGACAGGAAAACCGGCCGATCTCCTATAAGGGCAACCCTGGTTTCACCCTCATGCTCGACATATATTGAATCTATATCAACCTGTTTGTCCAGCTCGCGCTTGGCATCGACCATTCTTCCCATTTTTTCCAAAGACGTAATGAGATTTTTCCCGGCTTCACTGTAAAAGCTCCCGTCCGGATTGAGTGATCGGGCTTTTATATAATGAGCCGCAGCATTTTTATAGTCATCGAGATTTTCAAAATAAATTTTCCCGACCAGGTAATTGATATTCGCCCTCATTTCGGAATCTGTCTGCGGGTCACTTAGAATTTTTTTATATTCATCAATTGCCGCTTCATACAAATTATTATCGGCCAGTTCACCGGCAAGCTTTTTAACTGTACTATAATCGTATTCTGTTTCATTTCCCGGCGATGCAATAATTAGAAAGGCTACCCCGCCGAGGGTGAAGATCGAAATAATAAGTAAGATTACTGCCGCAGATGATCTATTGGCCATATAATCACTCCTATCTTCTCTTTTCCCGCATCTTGAAAAATTTGATCAGGGGTACGGTATAAGGCTGATTGGTGATAATCTGGATAAAATCGAGGTCTATTAATTTTAACTGACGCCTTAATATGAAATTGTCTTCTTCGGCCTTTTGGGCAAACTCCTTTCGGAAAGCCGCCGAACCGGTATCGATGACTATCGTCTCCCCGGTTTCGGCATCCTCGAGTTCAATTAATCCGACATCATCAAAACGAAGCTCTCTTGGATCGGATATTTTGAGCGCAATTACATCATGCTTCCGATTGGCAATTTGAAGCGGCTTCATGAAATCTTCAGATAGAAAATCAGAAACCAGAAAAACCACCGAGCGCTTTTTTATGACGCGGTTGAAGAAATCCAAAGCCCCCGAGATATCAGTCCGGGTTCCTTCAGGCTCGAAGTACAGTATTTCCCGGATTAACCGCAATACATGCGCGCGTCCTTTCTGCGGCGGAATATACTTCTCTATCTTATCGGTGAATATAATCATCCCCACCTTGTCGTTATTCTTAATCGCAGAAAAGGAAAGTACGGCGCATAATTCTGCAGCAGCATCGGCTTTGAAACGCTCTCGGGTACCAAATGACCCCGATGAAGAGGCATCGACCAAAAATATCACCGACAGCTCTCTTTCCTCACGGAATTTTTTGACATGAGGGAACCCGGTCCTTGCGGTTACATTCCAGTCAATGAGACGGATATCATCGCCCGGCTGATATTCGCGCACCTCTTCGAATTCCATCCCCTGCCCCTTGAAAGCCGAATGGTATTCGCCCGAAAATAATTCGTTTACCATCCGACGGGTACGGATTTCAATCCGGCGTATCTTTTTAAACAGCTCTTTTTGATCTATATCCGGCATATTGATTATGGTACTTCAATCGTATCAAAGATTTGTTTTACTATATCATCCGATGTTTTCTCTTCGGCTTCCGCTTCATATGTAACGATAATCCTGTGGCGCAATACATCGGGGCCAACCGCCTTGATATCTTCCGGAGTTATATATCCGCGACCGCGAATAAAGGCATGAGCTTTGGCCGCCAGAGTCAGATAAATCGAAGCACGAGGTGATGCACCGTACGAAATCAAATCATTCAACTCGCCGAGGCCGTATTTATCCGGTTCGCGAGTGGCGAAAACTATATTTAAAATATATTCTTTGACCTTATCATCGACATAAATATCAGTAATGACTTTTCGAGCATTGAGTATTTCATCAGGTGATATCACTTTCTGCGCCTGTATTACCTTACCTGAAGTCATATTATCGAGGATAACCCGCTCTTCGGTCGGAGTCGGATAAGTAATCTTAAGCTTGAGCATAAAGCGGTCAACCTGTGCTTCCGGAAGCGGGTAGGTACCTTCCTGCTCAATCGGATTCTGCGTAGCCAAAACCAGAAACGGTTCTTCGAGCTTAAAGGTTTTATCGCCTATTGTCACCTGCCGCTCCTGCATGGCTTCTAAAAGGGCCGATTGGACCTTGGCCGGAGCACGATTGATTTCATCGGCAAGAATAATATTGGCAAAAATTGGTCCCTTCTTGACAGAGAAATCACTCTTTTGCGGATTGTAAATCATGGTCCCGACAAGGTCGGCCGGAAGCAGGTCGGGAGTGAATTGAATACGCTGGAATTTCGTATCGATGGCATCGGATAATGTTCTTACCGACAGCGTCTTGGCCAGCCCGGGGACCCCTTCGAGAAGCACATGGCCGTTAGCCAGGATACCGATCAGTAATGATTCAACCATCTTGGTCTGGCCGACAATCACAGTCCCAATCTGTTCCAGCAGTTTTTGCAGAAAGACCGATTCCTTCTCAACAACAGCCTGTATTTGTTCAATGTCCTGGTTCATTTTGCCTCCGGTTTATTACTTGTATTGTCTTTTTCATCTTCAAAATGGGCTTCTATTTCGGCAGCAAGCCTTAATAGATCGCCCGGCTCACCCTTTGTTGGAGCATATTTTTCAGTTTCTGCAATAGTCAGCCAATCGGCCGGGCGGGCTAATTCTGTTTCCGGAATTTCCCGCTCCTTTAGCTCTTCAATAATCACGGCTGCGGTTTTCCCGGTAGGATTTATATCATACTTCTGCGAAAAATAACTAACGATTATTTTGTGCAATCTGGCAAAAAATTGCCGCCGGTCATTTATAGATTCTTTTTTGACATCCCGAAAATCCTCGATAAACCTCTTCTCCGGGGACAATTCCGGTTCGGGAATTTCTTTTTTGCGGATAAAAATAAAATATACTGAAGGAACAGCGATTACAATAGCCGCCCCTAATATAATAAGTAAATAAAGACCCGTATTGCTCTGAGATTTTTCATCTTTGGGTATCGGGCGCTCGATGTTTACTTGGAACTGCTGAGTTGTCAGCTGTCCGGGTATTGAATCCGGGAAGGCGGTATAATCAAGGGTAATTGGATAAATGGTCGCGATACCGAATTCAACCGGCTTAAGAGTGTATTTAAATTGGCGGATTGTTATATCCTGCCCCAGAGAATCTTCCTCAGTGGAAATCGAAGAGCTCGTTCCGGCGACTTTAAATTTATCAGTTTCCGGAAGCGGCATGAGCCCAAAAGAATAGTCTTCCAGTGTCCCCCGCCAGTTAATTTCAACCGATAGTGTGACTTCGCCCTCATAGGGAATATCGGTCTTATCAATCGACGCTGACAGGGTTAAATTTGATGCATGAGATAAAAATGGAATTATAAAGACAAGAGCAGCCAATGCTGCTGCCGGAACAGGCCCGAGAAGATATGTTCGTAGATTCTGTTTCATACTAAATTGGTTGTGAACATAATAAAACCCTTGCCAAAGTTCAAACCAATATTTCCAACCTATTAAAGCATTATAACTTATACCAAAACGAACAGTTCAATCTTTGATTTATACTTTTCTTTGAAAAAACAGTTTCATAAAAAATTCCTATATTTTCCCGAAAAAAAAGGCCGCCAGACCAAAGAGCATGAATAACTTAATTAGGCTCCCGGCGATTTTAAACCTCCCCGGGTTTTGACTGATCCAGAGCCAGAATATTAACACCGTTAGCGGCAAATCTACCGCAAAGACAGCCAGATAGATATAGGCGGGATTGTACCAGCCGTAATATCGGGGGATAAATGTCAAAAATATTAAGATTAAAAAGAGAATTGTCACAAATAAAAGGACAACCGGTACCGGCAGTATAGCCGGGAGAGTCTTATAATTGGCAATTCGATCGCCTTCCATGTCGGCAAAATCTTTGATTAACTCCCTGCCAAGATGAATCAAAAAAGCGAATGCGGCCGGTATAATTGGACCGGGCGTCTGGAATACATTTTCCATTCCCGCCGCAAGCCCTCCGGTAATAAGTGTCAGCGCCCCCAGCAAAGAAACAATAATATTGCCAATAACAGGTGTCCTTTTTAAACCAAAATTATATATGACAAGAACTATCTGGGCAATTATTACAAGGATTAAAACTTCGACATTTACAAAGGCAGCCAAAATGAGGGCAAAAATATTGAAAACAATGCCAATCAGAATCGCCGAATAGGATGGAAGATCACCGCGCGCGAGCGGCCGATTGGGGTGATTTATTTTATCGCTTTCGATATCGGCAAAATCGTTTATAGCATTCCCGGCCCCGCTTACCAGTGCCGCGGCGATAGAGGCCAGTATCAGTTCGACTTCATATTGCCCAATACCTGCCAGAAACCCACCCAGCCAGACGCCAAGTCCGGCCATAAGGCAGTTATGCAAACGAACCAGTTTTAATAGAGAATATATTTTTTGCACGGAATTACGATAATTTTCGCAACCTGTGAAGTCAATATTAAAAGAGACTGCCGAGGACTATACCGAGCCGAGGCTGATCGAATGGCGCACCTTCTTCCCAGGCAAATGTGAATCTTAGATTTCTGTCTTCTGACGACAGATTTATACCGATACCAAATCCCCAATTGAGATCATCCACTTTTTCCACTCGGCCCTCTTCCACCTGCTCAAATCTTTCATACCATGCGCCATCAAGAAATGGGTAAATGTAATTTCTCCGCGAAAAGAAGAAATGCCATTCATTGCGAAGTATGACAAATCTATTTGCCGCGAATTGGTCAGTTCGATAACCTCTCAATGTAGTTGGACCTCCAAACAAGAATTGCTCAGACAACGGCAAAGGTTCTTCGGAGCTTTCGACATCTCCGAGAATCAGCTGATGGTAATCACTCAAAAATCCCCAGACAGGATACACGATTGAAAATTTAAGCTGGTTTCTGGTATCATTATAGAAAGCTCTTCCAATAGTTTCTACTGAGTCGGCGTTATCATAATGCCGCCCTGAGTATCTAATCTCCCATTCGAGTGCAAGGGCTGATTCGCCCCGGGTGTTGTCGATATCACCGGCCTGAACTCCGATTGCGGTTTCATAGGCTTGAAAATGACGTTCCGCATCATTTGCCGGTTCAACATTCTTCCACGCCAAATTCCATTTAAGCGAAATGTCACGATTTAGTAAAAACCTGTAAGAAGATTCAATCCCGAATTCATAAAAGCGATCGCGGTAGTCGCGAACTCCAGCGGCTAATTGCCCATATCCATTGCCCAAAATAAATAACGGCTGACCGTAGGCGATTTTAAAGACAGAGTTGTTTTCTTCACGTTTATCATACATGAGATCAACGCGCTGTCCGCCGCCGAAAAGATTGCGGGCCATAAAATCCAGATACCATATAAAGTAACCGTCATTTTCCGGAATATACCCGCCGGAACCTTCAAAATAGAATGGAGCCTTTTCGGCAAAGCTATATTGAATAATTGCAGTATTATACCCGGGCTCAGGTATTACTTCAGGCTCCCGAAGTAACCTTATAAAAGATAAATCCTTAAACAACGCGTCCGTTTTTGTTAGCAAACTCGGCCGAAGCGTATCGCCTTCTTCTGCTGGGATATATCGTCTAATGAGGTTTTTATCTGTCCTCTTTAGACCAGAAATCTGGATATTTGATATTTCCACAACCGGCCCGGTATTCAGGACAAAATGGACATTTAGAATTGTATCATTGGCACGGAATATTTCACTTGAGATCGACGTATAGTAATACCCCCGGGCCTGATATGACGACAAAACCGAATCTGCTGCATTATCTATAATTCTCTCATTAAATAAGCAATGGCAGGGAATCGTATCTTCCAGCTCACTGTCGACAATAAAATTTCCTACTGAAAATTTTGGCCCCAGATTGATTACAAGTAGGTCATCTTCAAGATTGTAAATCACTTCATTATCCAAGTATCCTTCGTTTACCAAAAATTGTGACAAAGAGTCTGGAGACTTCATCGCAGCATTTTCAATAATATGGCTCAATTCACTTTCTATTGAATTACTGCCGCCGATAAATTTAAGTTCAGCGGCACATACGGTAATAGAATAAAATGATACAATCCAGATTATGACAAAGCTAAAAACTCGCAATCAGTTCCCCCCTTCCGCTGATTCGCGGTGCCCGCTCATTACTGTGATTGCCCGAAAATGAAAGTGTAAATCTCAAATCACCGCTTATTCTGTAATTTGACCTGACCGACCAGACAACGCCTCTGCTTCCGTTGCGATTGTCTGTCAAAAGATATGAACTCCCGGATAATTCTTCTAATTCCTGGTAATATGGTTCGATACTAAATTCACTTTCTCCCCCCTCAAAGGCCCGAAGGAGAATATCTATTCCAATAATGTACTGTCTTGAAAACGCACCTGATTCATCTTCAGCGGAACGGAATGCGGCAAATCCGCCGACCTGGCCAAAACCGGGAGATCTAATAACTCGACCCTCAACACGATAACCGCTGAGATTGCTTCGGGTGGTATAATATGCATCTCTGAAATACTGAAAATAAGAAGCTTTTTGTTCAAATCTCAAACCGCCGGATTCCTCATTAAAAACTATGCGGTAGACATTTTCATACCTTTTGTTTTCAACCCCGCCAAGTGTGCGGTCTTCATAATTATGAGATACCGATAAATTGATAGCGTAGTACCCCGGATAACTCAGTAGCTTCAGATCTCCGGTATAATTAAGCTTATGATAAAGATAGGAGTTTCCCTTGTCGGAATAAAACGGGATTGTCCACAGGGCATTGCGTGAGCTTTCGGGCAGCAGCTCTTCGGTAATTATTGCATTGAGTCGTAAGTAGACACCCGATGGTGAATAATTGAGCGCAAACGCTTTCTCTCCCCGGCTGACCGGGGCCTGATTGGAATGAATTTCCTCGACCTTTATGTAATTGCCTTCCGGGTCCGGGATGTACTGACTGTCTTCAAAAATAAAAGTCCCCTGCCCCGGTTCGACCTCTATATAACGGATACCGCGCTCATACCTGTTTTCTCTTGATAGAGCATAATCGGTGCTAATTCTGAGAGGAATACTTTCAGGGTTATACGATAATTTCAATTTCATGAGTAACTGGTCTTCTTCAATATCCTCCTGGCGGTATCTCTGCCCCGCGACATAAATATCCGATCGAATGCTTCCGATAGTCTGGCTGTGCGAAAGAGTAATCCTGTCACGCCGGTAGCGCTCCCGCCATTCGGCGATAAGAGTATCTTCATGAAAATGCTGATATTTTACTGCCGCCGCACCGTAACCTGCCTGCAATATGTATTCATTTTCGGTCGTTCCCCTTTTGAAGCCGCTATATTCATTGGTGCGGCGATCGAACCTGAAATTCCCTGTCAACTTTATTTTCTTAGTTAGACTCACTATCGAATGCGCCTTGAAAATATCAACTTTACCTTCGCGGATTATACCGGAAGTATCGAATTCGGATTGCAGTCGGGTATAGCTTAAGTCCGGAAGAAACCGCAACGACGAATCCGGATAGATTCCGAATGTACCGCGGTAAGAATTGAATTTATCACCATAAGAAAAATAACCGGCCCCGGCATGCAGATTATAAGGTCCGGGAGCGGCTACAGATCCCAAACCTCTCATATCGCGATGGCTATTAAACCCAATTGCTGCAAAAGGTATATAATATGTTCTTTGAAAATCTGGTCTATTCCGGCGGGTACGAGCCTTGAAGTTTTTTTCCACCAAATCGACATTGAACTTGAATCCGGAACGGGCGGTCTTTAATTCAGGATCATGTCCAAATACTCCTGAAAATACATACTGCCCTCCCCGGTTGTCGTTATCATCAATCGGGGAATATAAATTTTTATCAAAATTCGACTGCTTCAGTGAAGCCCTCAGTTGTACTGCTTCCGATGGATGATATTCAAAATCGGCCTCAATGAAGTCTTCGCGAATTGGAATGGGAACCCTCATAACAGGCAGAAACTCACCCTTTCCGGAGCCGACATACCTGTATACATTCCTGCCTTCATAAACATAGTCGCCATTTCCAGAACCTACCGATGAAAAATTAATCCTATATTCACCCAGTGAATCACCGACATATTCGAAGTATCTATCTCCCAAACTGTCAAAAGCCTCAATATATGCCCCATTCGTATCAGCAAGCACGCCGCTTATGAAGTTAAGAGAATCATTATCCCCAATCGACTCAAGAAGAGCAATATCATCATCACTCAATTCTCCCGTCTTTAACTGCTCGCGATCATCACCCTCCCGAGTGATCATTAGTCTCGCAGAAAAAATACTATCCGAAAATGAATACCCCGCGCCCGCCTGATACATTTCTTTTTCATAGTCGGTAGTTAACGGCTCAAAATCGATTTCTATTCGGGAACGGGAATCAATTATATTGTAAGGAGTAAAAGTTATCGTCCCTGCCGGATAGTCCATTGTGTAGTCCTTTTCTGCGCCGCGTTCAAGAAGAACGCCATCCAGCCATACTCTCTCCGAACCGGGGACAATTGCAGTCAGCTGGTTTTCAGCAATAATCCTGTACGGTCCCTGCATTTGATTATTGCCGTTGAATCGAGCTGTACGGAAATTGCCGCGGGGGCGAGCCAGAAGGGCCGATCCGGAAAGATTTCTATCGGCATAATTAGCTTTAACACCGCTTATTTGTTTGACCTGTGGTGTACCGTAGTTATTGGGCTGTAATATTTCGAGATTCCCAATCTCCGTTGAAAATCTAGTTGATTGAATTTTCAGATATAGCTTGTCAAGCTCGCTTATGCGGCTGTTAATCGTCCCGTAAGCCGGATCATATCCCCTGTCGGAAATCGAGCCGGAAATAGTCAGTCCGGGAGATAATTCTCCACCGATTGTCAGTTCAAGAGTCTGATTAAATTGTGATAAGCCCTGCGCTTGAGATATAATTGAAAACTTTTTGGCGCCGCTGATATTAAGAGTCGTACTCCGCCGCACTGGTTGCCTTTGTATTCCTGTCCCCGCCGGTTCGCTTCTTGAATCATCTGGCACCTCCCTGGCCTCCGGTATAAAGCCATAGGATCTCTTCACCCAATTCGGCAGTGGCAGATAATGTACAATCAAGGTATCATCAGACTCAGTCTCCCTGTTCAAATTCAATAGATTAGTATTATAATCAATCGTATAATCGGTTCCTCTTACGAGCAGAGAACCTTCCAGAACCAGGCTATCAGAGCCTCGAACAATTTGCCCGTAATATATTTTGATTTGTTTTTTAAGATTATCGCCGGAAAATATTTTCCTGGAAGCGAATGAATTTCCTGATAAAAAAAAGACTATAATTACAAAGAGGATGAGGGCGGGGAATTTTGCTGTAAATCGTGCATTCATTAAGCTCTAAGGATACAAAATCTTATAAATCAATATCCGGTCATTGCCGGTATCGGAAACGGCCAGATGATCGTCCGGTAGTATCGTTATATCAAAGGGTTGTCTGAAAGCATAGTCTCCTTCGCTTCCATAACTGCCCTGTGATAATGACAAATAATAATCCCGATCGAAACAAAGAACACCCGGGAGTTCACTGTCGACAATCCAGATATTCCCAAAGCGATCGAAATCTATACCACCCGGTTTTCTCGTCTGGTCGATTCCAAACGATGTCTCAAGAATACCAAACTCATCGAATACAATCAACTCCGATTTTTTTATATCCGAGACATATACAAACCCGCTTTTGCTTCGAGAAATCGCCTGGGGTGTCGTCATGGCACCCGCATAAGATCTTACATCTCCGATAAACCTGTCGAAGTTTCCGTAATTATTGAAAACCATTATTCGTGAATTTTCCGGGTCAGTCACCCATATCTCCCCGTGCTGATTGGTCGTGACACCACCGGGAGGACCAAATTTGAGGGGGTCGTCTTCATCAATCAAATTTATGTAATCGACAAAATTTAACTTCGAATCAAATATATCAATTCGTTGATTGCCGACATCGGAAACATAGAGATTCAGATTATTATCAAGTGCCAGAAATGCTGGAGAATTTAAAAGCCCCTCATCCCGGCCAAATCCGGCGGCATCGCGAATTACTTCAAAATCCCTGTTTAGCCAGATTAGTCTATGGTTTCCGCCATCAACCAGATATATATTGCCGGATTGATCGGAGGTTATTCCCCTCGGTTGAGTAAGCTCGAGCCCTCCTATTGTGCCTTCAATTGTATAAACAAGAACTAATCCGGCCGGATTTTTTATTTCTATTGTTTCAGGATTTGTTTTTGTTTTTGAACCGCAAGATAAAATTATCAACCCGGCCAGTATCAAACAGGCAATTAAGGATAATTTTAAAAAACGGCGGTACATCAGAACTTCTTCGAAAACTTTATATTCACATGAGGATTATCGCCGAACGGATTTGCTTTGAAATCTACCTTGATCTTCTTTGAATATTCGCTCTTTTCGTTGTCCTTGATAATTCTGTCGGCCAGCCTGAAGGTATCAATACCGGCAATAATACGGTTGACGACGGCGACACCGATCATGAATGTTGCCCGGCGGAATATTGCTTTGCTGTCATCGCGAATTTCTTTGAATTTCAGCCTGCTGGAATCGCTGTCCCACTGCCAGTAGGTTGAGGGTGTATTGGTATAGTACGGGCCGCCCGGGTCGATTATTCTGCCCGATTCATTGTACTGCTCGCGCGATTCATAAAAAGATACATTTTTCCAGAATTCATCATCTTTATCATCGGGATCAATTACACCGGCGTGTTCCTCGGCAAATTGTTTATAGGAGCTTTTCTTCCAGTTACCTGTTATTGAAAATACGGCGAATCCGGCCCATGTCAAAACCTCGGCACCCATAAAAATTTCTGCCCTGTCTCTCCTTCCCAGATATAACTGCCCTGCGCCTGGAACCAGGACAGTCAACAACAAGGCTGTTGTTTTTGATTTCCTTTTAACCGTATATCCGGCTTCGCTGCCGGTAATCTCCGGGGTGTCATAGGCAGGGTAATCCATGTTGGAAACAGTCACGGCATTTACCGGGTAGTTTATCGGCGTCAATGGAATTTCAACACCAGCATCGGCCGAAGAATGGATAGAAACGGCAAAAAGTAAAACAAATAAGCATGTAATCGCTTTTTTACTCACGGATATCACCTTTAAAATGTCATGGTCAATCTAAGAATCGGTATCGATTTGGTCGCCGAATATTTTTTCATCTCGGCCCGCATCGAAAACCAGAATTCAGCCGATTGGTTTTTGTTATACTTTCTGGCCGCCAGAGCGGCATCAAATGCCGATATCAAATGGTTAGCTACCGATATGATGATAAAATTATTGGCCATATCGAGTTCATCATTGGCATCTTTTCGCATCTGCTCATATTTTAATCTGTTTGGAGATATATTGATTATCTGATCCGCTTCATTCATTTCTTCATAAAAATCCGGATCATCCCAATAATCATCCCAGCCGCCCCGGAACTGATCATATTTACCGATCATTTCATAATATTGCTGATTTTTATAATCGGGCAGCGTATGCGTATAATCGCTTTCATCATCACCCCGCGCGGCAAGCCAATCCCGATAAGATTCGCCTGAAGGAATTGGGCCTTCGGTCCAATGTTCGTCGGCATATCCTTCATAAGCATCGGTTAGCTTCAGGCCTTCATTATGATAATTGAAATAACCCATCCAGGAGGCCGCTTCAACGCCCAGGTAGAAAACCATCTTGAGTGTGCTTGCTTTGGCATATCTCTGACCCCAACCGGGTATAATTAATGAGTACAAAAACGCTTTCTGGGGCGATTTATAATCGAACTCATATATCCCTTCTTCAGAGCCGAAATCGAATCCAAAATCGTCACCCCCGGCCGGGTCGGATGTTTCATTCTCCACCGCGGCTTCGACAGCACCTATTTTTAGCGATTGTACTGTGAGTTCCAATTCGCCGCTTGCTATCTCCACGGCCGAAACTGAGCTGCAGCACAATGCTATAATAAATATTGTGGGTAAAAGGAGTCGTTTCATGCCTATCTATCCTTTCTTATTTTACTATTGCCACATCGGTAAAACTTGATTCTTCACCACCGCCGATAAAATCGGCTTTTATAATACAGCGATATACTCCGGAAGGGAGAAACGACAGGTTAACCTGCTCTTCACCAGTCCCCTGTACCCCCTGAATATCGAGGGCGTGTACTTCCTGGCCGGACATATCATAAATTCTTAATTCGACATCGGCATCTTTTCCAAGGACATATCTAACCGTTGTTTGTCCATCATAAGTAGGATTTGGATAACAGAAAAACTGATCTTCGGGAAGATTTTCTGCAAACGATGGATTCGTCGAAATACGCCCGGAAGGAAGGGTATACAGTCCGGATGGTCCCCCGCCACCCATCGGCCAATCAAGCAAAGTCGAGTCATAGCCGACATCGAATGAATAAAACCATCCATCTGCACCCAAAAATCCCAGACCGCCGCCGTTGCCTTTTTTATAAAGTACCGCTGGACCAATCCCTAATCCTCCGGCTGAAACCGGGAATCCATAATTCAATTCATAATTGATATCATATTGGCCCGAAAATGCATAGCAAGTCCCGGTTGATGTCATAGCTATGACATCTTTGACACCGTCGTTATTAATATCGCCGACAACCGGCGAAGAAACGACGATGCCGTTGGGATAGGCCTGGTCGATTGTAATCGGGAAATTTAGCACATTTAACAGATTATAATTCAACGCCAATATCTTATTCTTGCCGCCGAGAATTATATCAGGAAATCCATCCTGATCAATATCGGAAATAACCGGATTTACGAATATTGAATCGTTTATGGTATCATACTGCTGTGTGGCGGTCAGAGCCGAAGTATCAACGCTGATTGTTTTCACCCACCCGTCGGCTGTGGCCACAACCACTTCAGGCATGGAATCGCGGTCAAGATCACCAGCCACCGGACCGTAAAAATAATAATCATCAAGATCCATGCTGATCTGAATTGTATTACCTCTTATATAATAAAATTTTGTGCTGGCGGTATCTCCGGCTATAACAGCATAATCATTCCCTATCCGACAAATTCCATACAGACCATCTTCGGCGATGCCGGGAGATATCGTGGTAATATTGCCTGACATATCGACCCGTCTCAATAAATATTCCTGTTCAACCGGACGCCAGACGGCCAGGGTCAATTCATCCCCAAATGACATCCAGAGAATATCCCCACCGGCGAAAAGGGAGTCGAATAGCAAATCAGCACGGCCGTTCATGTCGGCATCTTCCGCTTTGAACACATATAATCTTGTCCCCGCACCAACGGCGATATACTGCGAATCACTTTCTGTACCAAAATCACCCACAACAGGTCCGGCCGTGATTGGAGCTTGCGTCCGGGCGAATAGAGGTACCGGATAAAACGGCTGGTCACCATGCTCTCTTAATACATCCGATGTATCATAAACGACTTCACCATCGGGCGTATAATCGAGACCATTTTCAGTCACGGCGATCAGATTTCTACCCGAGGCGGCGATGATCTCAGGCATGTCATCGGCATTTATATCGGCCGCAATCGGAGCCAGGCCGTAAATCGGAGTTCCGGCCCGCTGCGGAAAACCGGTAGAATAAAACTCGTATTCCAGGTCGAAAGTCATAACCGTATCGGATTCAGATATGTCCGTAATATAATAATGAGTATTAGCTCCGCCATAGGCTATTGCGGGAGGATTCGTTTGTGGTGTCAGCGATGTATTATTCCCGGCCCGATACATATCTTCGGACCTGCCGTAGCCTGAAAAATATTCACCGCCGAAGTGAACCAGGCCGTCGGCCTCCATTAATTTGACAAACGGCTGATCGGGATTTATCTGAAGCTGATTATCCACATAATTGTTTCGCCCGTTATTATTATAATCCATCCAGGCTACTCGCTCATCCACTTTCCAGATAAGCATACCCGAACCGGGCAGCAGATAATCATACTCGCCCGATAAATCCTTATTAAAATCGGAAGGGCCTAAAATAACCGAGGTTTCCTTATCCGCCCATAAAAATGTTTGCTGGCCGTCGATTTCGATCTGCCTGTTTTCAATCAAAAAGTATTCATATTCACTAATAGGAATTTTCGCAAGTTTAACACCTTCTTTTTGCATTTCGCCGGCGATTAGTTCAATATCGGTTCCTTCACGATAAACCACCGGTTCCTCATACCCCAGATATGCTCTTGACCAGGCCATTGGGTATACCGGTATTGTCCCGAAAGCTCGTCCAACTTCCGCACCAAAATCAACTCCCGTGCCGTGACCATTATTGTCCATCAGTGCAAAATCGCCCATGCGGGTAAAGAAATTGTCTGTTCGGTAAAGATCGATAAGCCCGAGTTGATGGCCAAATTCGTGCGCCATAACAGAATTTAAAGCCACCGCTCGATTATCCTGACTGGCCTGCTCCGGCATAATTAGCGCATCTATTACAGCCACCGAATCACTGGCGGTCTTATCAAGGTAAAGCGCCGTATCGATCAGGAAAATATACCCCGTGAAAAGATCAAAAGGAGTATCTCCCCCCGGCGGATATGCATCGGGGAATATATCATTCTGCCTGTCTGAGCCGGCATGGAAAAGAAAGTAAGAATCGAAGCTGGCAAAACCGATCCTATTGCCATCACTTTCGATGGTCGCCGTCCCGCCGCTCAGTCCTTCAAATGCAAGAATAATTACCTGGGTGCTGTCGGGATCGCCCATTCCTTCTACGCGGCTGACCAGGCCGGTTGATTCATTTACAATTATATCAAGCTCTACACCGGGGCGAGCTTCATTGCGGTACCTCGGATAGAAATTGTCGGTGCATACGAAGGTATGCGCCTGCCCATTGTCTATCGCAAGCTGCACTCCATCCGCCACGCCAAACAATACTCCCTGAATATTATTGTCGAAAGCCGGGTCCGGAACAGCATTTACATTTAGATTGCGTTTTGCTTCGGAGAACTGGATATAATACAGCGAGCCGTCGCCGTAAAATGTTCGTGTTATTCTAATTTCACCATTATCCAGCTCCGCTTGGGTTCCATCAATATCGTTAATCGCCATCAGGAGATCATCAACCGAAGATAGAGCTGTTAAACTGTTGATCGGCTGGAGGGCCCCACCATCGACAGCAATGGAAAAATCATCAAAAACATTTACACCCAGATCACCTAATAACATATCCCCGGTAAGGTTCGATCCGAGCGGAAAACCGGACCCGTTATCGCAGTAATTGTTCCCCAGATATGTCGACCGGGTTGCCTGATCGCCTGTTATAACCAGTTCATGTGTTCCGCTGGCACCATAATAATGCCCAATAATATCGGTAATACCGGTCGTCCCGGATGAAATCAACTCGGCCGATCCACGTCCGGAATAAACGGTATCGGCAGCCTGGAAGGCGTCGATCATGTAATTCGGTAAACCTATATATGGATTAGGCTCCCCGTAATATCTCATTTCATTCGGTAAATGATAAACATCGGTATCTCCCGGGGGCCAGATTTCCCAGACCAGTTCAAGTTTGCCGCCGGAAACGAAATAATAGTAATTTCTCAAAGCCTGCATGTGAGTACTGAAATAAGCATGATCGTGGGGCGAGGGGTCAATCATATGTCCATAATCATTGAAAAATGCAATAGTATCGCGATAATCGAATTTCCCCCGACCGGTTGTTGAATCTTCATCGGGGTCTTCGTACAAAAAATCAAACCTCATGCCAAGAACATATAGTGTATCGACACCGTTGGCATTAATGGATGAAGCTTTCGGCAGTGACCATGGATTTTCTCGATCCCGCCCGAGAAGATTACGAGGCGATGGTTTGGAATGAAATCCATGTAACATAATGCGTTCATCCTCAGGGTCTTTATCGAGCTTCACTTTGCCCTGAGGTACCAAAAGTTTGCCTTCATCTGCTCCTGCAGTATTAACAATAAAAGCAAGCGCTATAAGCGATACGATGATATATAATATCCGATGCAATTTCATCACTCCAATTTTTTTACAGGTCCGCTGTTAATGAGAATCTCATGGTATTGGCCAGCGGCACATCGTCATTCGACGGTATATATGCGAAATCGAATTTAAACCGGTCAAATGATATGCCGACACCGAGTGTCGGAGTTTTTACGAAACCGACCTCATCATGAATATATCCGGCCCGGAAGGCAATGAATGATCCATACTGATACTCCAGGCCGCCATTAACAATAACATTTCGGAATTCTTTCGTCAACCCGCCCAGCGTGAGCGGATTGATAAAGAGTCCCTTGAGCTCGGTCTGCGGAGTCGCAACCACATCGCGGCCGTCTTCGAGAATTGTCCTTTCCCTTCCTGCCAGCGATTTATTGGCCTCTATCGTGAAAAGTAACTCATTATACGGTGATTCTATCATCTTCCATGCAACGCCAATACCGAGATTACTCGGCAAAGGATCCGACTGGGAAACATCGATATAGGAAATCTCCGGACCCAGATTGGTAACGGCCATTCCCATCGTCAGCCTTGAACTGATCCGGTACAGCAATCCAAAATCAATCGCGAGTCCCGTCGAAGTCCCGCTGCCAAGTTCTCGCCCCGCACCGAGTGTCGAAAGATGTGAGTATATGAATTTGGCAGATATACCACCGGAAAGGTCCTCTGTAAATTTTGTTCCGTACGAAAGAGTAAAGGCAAAATCATAGGCGCTGAAATCACCCAGAGGATTGCCCTGGGCATCAGTACGGGCAATTCTACCATAAGAGAGAAAAGTTATATTAGCGCCGATGGTTCCCCATCCTTCAACATGATTCGTGTATCCCAAAAACTCGTAGTAAATATCATCAGCAAGTTCCGGCAGCCAATTGACATGCATTCCGGTTATCTGAGATCGTGCGCCGGCGTTAATAGCCATCCTGTCACGGGTTACAAATATCGTTGAATTACCCTCTTTGGCAACCACATAGGTATTGGTACTGCCCAGCCCTCTTTCTTTCATTCGGGCCCACATACCGTCAAAATAAATGGTACCGCTTGATGTGGCGAAAATGGTCTTGCTCCCTGAAGTGAGCATATCGTTAATACGGGCACCGGCGGGGTTGGCATAAATATAAATGGTTTCTCCGGCAGCAATGGAGTCTTTTTCCAGTTTATTAACATCTTTTATATTCTGCGTCAACCGCTCCGCACGAGTTGAATCGCCCCGTACTCGCCGCAAGGCTATATCGAAAATTGCCTCTTTTTCAATAGGCTTTTCAATTTGGGTAGACTCACCCGATTCCGAAGGCTCAGCCGAAGTAACCGCAACGGTATCACTCGTTTCCGGCTTAAAAGTATATTGCCGGAAACCAAAGAGTCTCCATTTGCCGCGGCCGAAACTTAACAGTCCGTGCTCGGTTCCGATCCATAGAATCCCAAACTGATCAACTAACATCGCCGTAACCGGGAACTCGAAACCGGCCGTAAATGGAATCTTCAATGTTATCTGCTCGCCGCCCAAATCTTCTTTACCCAGAACTTGAGCTTCACTTTTCAGATCTTCCCCTTGCGGCTCTTCTGCCGGTTCTTTGGAAGTCATCAAGTTTACCGTCTCGAGAACGCCCAGCGAATCAACAAGCGAATCGATATTACTCTCACTTACCTCGCCAACATCGTCCCTAAGATTTATATAACCGCCCGACAAATCGGGGACTTGAGGATTTAGAGCATTAAATTTTTCAATATATCTTTCCCGCTCAGCAGGTGTATCATATATTTTCAATCGATCATAGACAGTTTCCGCAGCTTCTACGGAAGTATCTGGGATTTCGGCGTAGTTTTTCCATATGACACCGTTGTACTGGTACAAATCGTCGTCAACGACAGCCCATATTTTGTCAACCGAGCTAATCGCGACACCCGCGGCCGGACGATGCGGCAGCCCCTGATCGGGTCCGAAATGATTGAAGAAACCTCCATCATAGAGAACTATACCTGAATCGGTACAAATATAGATTTGTTTCTTATAAGGAACCATCTTACGGACACCCAGATTATACGGGCTGTTTTCTCCGGTAAATCTCTGCCACTGAAATTCATTGGCATTATATCTATAAAGGCCTGAATCTGTAGCCACCCATAGTTCATCATCCATTCCGGCGATTTCTCTGACATGGCCTTCATAACCGATATGAAAAGGTAACTCAATTTCGGGAATAAGATACCATACCGCCCGTTCCAAATTGAATAATATTTTGTCGGCCTCTATCTCGCCTATTTGCCCGTCGCGCAATGCCTTATGCGTCAATTCCCACGAAACATCAAATTGACGCCAATCAATAATGAGTTTATTATAAGCGTCAAAAAGAGCATTAAAAGTACTATCGAAATCATCACTTTCAGAATAACCATCATCTAAATTCTTCATTATCATAGCCTTAAGGGAATCTAATCGGTCGATCGGATATTTATTATTATATCTCGCAATCTCGTCAATCAAATTCTTGACACGCTCATCAGTTCCTTCACCAATTAAGCCAGTATATCGGCGTAAAATAGACTCAAGATTGTCATCCGCTTTAGTTTCAATACCGCTCGCTCTTTGCCATTTGTCATTGCTATAGCGGATAATGCCGTTGCGAGTAAAACTCCAGATATCGAAGTCTATATCGGTACTGGGTGATCCTTCTCCCCTTACTAGCGCGATTTTTCCGATCGGCTGATATTCTTCCGGAATATCATTCTGAAACCACTTGGGAGCCAGAGGATATTTCCCCAAACCGGCCGGGTTCCAGTGTGTTGCGGTTGCATCATTGGCAATAGCCACATATGCTTCGCCCAGACCGGCTGCTCGTGCTCCGGCGGCAATACGCAGAAAGAGTACGGCGGCACTGGAAACCTGGGCATAAGAATTGGCGCCAAAGGCAAAAAGTAACAGCGCTAATATAGTAATTGCGGATAATCTTCGCATCAATCGACCTCCGAACAGAGTTAATTTACCACTACAACCTTACCAAAAGATTCCGCGACTTCATCAGTTTCCATTGCATACGCGGTAACCTTGTATATGTAAACTCCCGTAGCCACTCGGTCGCCGTCATAATCGCGTCCGTCCCACGAGAAAAATTCATGAAAATCATTATTTAAAGAATTGCCAACATAATAAAATATCTTTCTCCCCGCCAGCGTAAAAATTTCCAGTGTTACCCTGTTTGCGGGAGATGTCAATACAAACGAAAACATGGTTTGCTCTTCCATTGGATTGGGATAATTGAGCACTTCGGTCAGCATAAACTGCCCCGAGGCAACAACCTCGGCATCAAATTCAACGGTTGCCGAATTATTCGCGTTGTCCCATGCTTTCAGCTTAAAACTGTGGTTGCCCACGGATAAATCGGCGAGCTCATACCGCAGCTGTCCGGAAGTATAACTTCCGGTGTTATATTGAAATAAATCGGTCAAATCTACCTGATTCTCCACATTATTATCGATTGTGAGAGTTATTCCATGCCCGGTCCCGCCTGTCAAATTTACCCCCGATGAATCGCTCATGTTAAGGACTAGGGTCTCATCGGCAGTAATAATGTCACCCGAAATAAACTTGTTTCGTTCTGAAAAAGTATAATCGATCGTCGGGCCGGTAGAATCTGTCAAGTCGGCAATGCTGGATGATACAACCAGGGAATCGGCCACGCCGAAAGCATCCGCCTGTTCCGAATATACATAAGCGAATAAACGCGCTCCCCTGCCGCCATAACCAATATCGACCGGAGCTATAAAGCTGAAATCAAAATGGCCGTTGGTTACTTCGACCCCGCCACGATAAATTATCGGACCGTCTTTGGCATAGGTTATTGTATCGTTGACATATATCCCCTTATGGAAAATCTCAATGTCGGTATCGAATATTGTCACGCGGGCGGTCCCGTTAAAATTGACGAGCCCGCTTGACTTATCAAGGATTCGGCCTTCCACATGATGCGGCGCCAGGGCGGTCAATGTATCGGGATATTCTGTAAAGGCGACGTCATATTTAGGAATACCCAGTTTTAAATAGGGATCGCCGAAATAAGCAAATTTGCGATCATTAATTTTGTTTTCGGGATGACTGGTGCTGTATTGCCTGATAAGTTTGGATGTATAAAAGGCCTCGCCGATTGACAATTCGGGGCTTCCGAACATAATATCGAATACCTGGCGGTTGAAAAATGCGTTTTCATTGGAATATACCAATCTGGTTGCCGCCACGACTCCGATTGCTCCGGTCGGCATACGAAGAAAATCTTCTGCCATCCCCTCTCGTTCAGGATTATCAAAAAACCCGATAGAACAGGATGCAGTAAAAATGAGCGTCAGTCGATCGGCATTAGTCATTTTTTGCAGGTCCGTTGTACGGTTTAAAACATGTTCATGAGCCCAGGTATCCGGATTTCCATGACCGACATAGTTGACAAGCAGGGTTCCGTCGTTAATAGAATTTATAATGGCATCGTTTACTTCGGGTTTGTTACCCTCGGAATTATATTCATACTCCCAAAGATAGATTTTATCTCGCTGAAAGACCCCGGGCAGATGATAATTTTGAAGAATTTCCGTCTGGCGGGTATGAATAATATGCTCGTAATCATCTGCTCCTGCATATTCATCGTCGGCAACAAGCGTTATCCTGGATCGCCAGGCCCCGAAATTGGACGCCGATTCATAGGTCATAATTTTATTGACAATAGTCGCGATATCTCCGGCGGTTTTAACCGGCCAGCGGGTAATAAGCATATCATAGCCGCGCGTTGTGCAGGTATCGCAATATGATGAATCCGAATCAAGTAAACCGAAGTTCCCGAAATAGACATAGTTGTCATCCGATGCCGTGTAATCGAGCGGATGAAGAAAAGGAGGAAGAAGTGAATTTATCGATGTCATATAATTTTTATAATCATATACGCCGTCGCCGATAAGCAGTACCGCCGAGGGTACCGGGGAAGGGAAGTTTTCATATGCAAATTTCAAAAAGTCCCTTATGGCTGTCGGATCGTAGACACCGTATGAAAACTCATCAATAATATCTTCGAATGAAAATCGAGCCGCATTAATGCCGCTTTGAGCTTCCCGGTAATTTTCATAATTTTCAAGTGACGGTATCAGCGTTTCCGGAGCAATTATAATCAGATCATTCTGCTCCGATTGGGCTCGAATATTCCTCAAACTGGTCTTCGTAATCGATGCCACGTTTTTTATTTCGCTTGCCGTCGCCATATACAGGCGCCGGTATTCTCCGGAAACAAACGAAAGTTCAAAAGTAATCGATCCGGCAAGTGATTGAGCATTTTCTATCATCAATGGATTTAAAGGGTCGCTTAATTCAAATATCATCGGCGCGGTACTAAAATTATCATTTACATTGATTCGCCCCACACCGTCGATTCCCTCAATGTAAAAACCGAAATCATCACTTGTTGGAATTAAATAACCGGTGTATTCTATTTCATAAAAATCAAAATACGGTGCCGATTGCGGATACAAATTGCTGTCAAGCGTAATGCTGATTGTATTAAGACCGCTGCCGTTGAGATTGCTTGTATTGTAATAATAATAATCGCGGTTGCGGCTGACCGGTGCCTGCGGCGCACCGTTAATGCGAACTGTCAACGTATCGGCAACCGCCCGGAGTCGTATATTGGCATCAATCCCGGGCACACGGTTGGGCGTTGCATTGAAGAAGCTAAATGAGGTCGTATCAGTCCAGTGCCAGGTAAAGTAATTATCAATCTTATTATCTGCTTTCATTAAAAGCATATTGTTTTGTTCTATACGATCTAAATATTTACCGGTTGTAATTTCGGTATAATCAGCGGCCGATGGACTCCCGTCAATAGCGGTTATACGGGCGGCTTCACCATCAATTAAACCAGATATATTAAGCCAGTAGTAATTCACCTTGGCATAAGGGTGTTGACTATAATACGGATTACTGTCCGAAGGATATATCCAGCGCTCGATATTTTCTGCATAGAAAATTAAAGAATCATTACTTTCAAATACACCGTCGCCATCATCATATATTCCTGCTGCGATTTCCAAAAAATCCGGCCTATCAACAGCATTTTCTACCGGAAGCGGCTTCCCTCCACCGTAAAAGATCCTTATTTCATCTATATCAATTCCGGATAAAGTCGCACCCGCAGCGGCCAAATCGGCACCGGTAATCTTTTTAAACCCATCTGTGCTGACCCCAATTTTATACCATTCATTGGAAAAATCGAACGGATGCTGCCCCGGCTTGTAAGCAGGTTTTCTTTCCGCCTCTAAGGGCCAATTGCGGAACTGGTCATAATTTAGAAGAGAATATTTAAGAATGCGATCAAAACGGGGATCGAAAGAAGACGATAAATTTTCCTGCCCCGACAGTCGGGCCCCTTCAAAGCTTATTGAAACTTCAATGCTGCTGTAATATTGGTTATTCTGTAAAGGATATACATTGACAGTCAACAGCCGGGCCCCGCGAACTTTCTTGATTTTTCCGGTTTCAACGATACTATTTGAAATCATGGCAGGCTTAAAACCATTAATGCCATGCAGCGGTCGCACCATACCACCCTGAACTGATTCAAGGACAGCCGTCTTCCCAGGGGGCAGTCCGATCAGAATAGAGCCCTGCATGAGTATCGATGAATCCTCACGATTCAAATGTATATAATCATATGGGCTGTCAATATTAATTTTGAAGTGAATGCCTTCATTGCTCGATTCAATAATTTCCACATTATGATAAATAGCCGAAGCAGTAGAAACGGAAAAGAGTATGATTATCAAAAAAGGAATGATAATTGATATAAAAGATATTTTCCGATGGAAAATCAGTTTATAATGACTGGCAATAGAAGATATAATCGTATCCACGGTTAAAGGCCGCTTTTGCTAAAAATATTAAGTTGTCGTTTCCTTTAAAGAACTATATCCTTTAACCGTTTATTCGATATTTCCTCCTGATCCTTTATAACCTTCGAGAATATAGTCGGTTCCGTCTATTTTGTCAATATAATCAAATTTTTGCAATTACTTTTATTATGCAAATTATCGGCCAAAATTAAATCGGCAATAGTAGTGTTCCTATAATCTCCTAATACCGTTTAAATTACGTCTCTTAAATCGATATTATTTGTCCCATAACTATCAATAAATACCGCAAAAATATTCACAATTTATTAGGAAACAATCATTTCTGCTGCAATACGGGCTAATTTACTCCCGTTCAACCTTAATCTCTTCCCCTGCAAATTCTTCCAATTCAATAGTAAAATGCCGCAACAATCTCGCCTCGCGCACGATTTTAAAACCTTTGAGCAATTCTTTTCCGGCTGCTATTCTACCAATAATTTCGGCGACATATTCCAGATGAGAACCGGTATAAACCCTTCTGGGGACCGCCAGCCTGACCAGCTCTCGAGGGGCATTATATACTTTTCCGGTTTCCGGATCAACTCCGCCGAACATAAGAGACCCGATTTCAACCCCGCGAATTCCACCCTCCCGATAAAGCGCCACCGTCAGGGATTGCCCCGGGAATTGCTCCGGCGGAATATGCGGCAAAAACTTACCGGCGTCTATAAATATCGCATGTCCCCCCGTCGGTTTGACAATAGGAGCTCCGGCCTTTTCAATAATATGCCCGAAATATTCCATCTGACCGGTTCGATAGGCCAAATAATCTTCATTTAAAACTTCCTTTAAACCGGCCGCCACCGCCTCAATATCCCGTCCGGACATCCCGCCATAAGTAGGAAACCCCTCAATTACAATGAGCAGTTCGGTAATTTTACGCATTAATTCGGCGTCATTTAGAGCGACAAAACCGCCCATATTCGCCAAACCATCCTTCTTCGCCGACATCAAGGCACCATCGGCATAAGAAAACATCTCCTGAGCGATTTCTTTTATCGTTTTATCCTCGTATCCCGGTTCATATTTTTTGATAAAATAGGCGTTTTCTGCAAAGCGGGCGCAGTCAAAAAAGAACCTGATACCATTCTGACGGCAAATTGCAGCGACTTCCTTGATGTTCTTCATCGAAACCGGCTGCCCACCGGCAGAGTTGTTGGTCACCGTCATAAAAACTACCGGGATATTCTCACTGCCATTTCGCTCTATGAATTTCTTCAGGCGGTCGACATCCAGGTTGCCTTTGAAAGGCATTTCGTCATCGGCGTCAGACTCCGGACAGGGCATATCGACCGGCATTCCCCCCTTATGCATAACATTAGCACGAGTGGTATCGAAATGTGTATTGTTGGGGACATAATCGCCCTGCTTTAAGACCGAAGAGAAGAAAACATTCTCTGCCACTCTTCCCTGGTGAGTCGGAATAATGTAATTTTTCCCGGTAATGTCTTTTACGATACTTTCGAAACGGTAAAATGATCTCGCCCCGGCATAAGATTCGTCCCCGCGCATCAATGCCGACCACTGCTCCGAAGACATCGCCCCGGTGCCCGAATCGGTCAACAGATCAATATATATTTCTTCCGCTTTTACCTTGAAAATATTGTACTTAGCTCTTTTTAAAACTTCCTCTCGAGTTTCTCGCGGAAGCAGCGATATCGGTTCGACAGATTTTATTCGAAAAGGTTCGGCCGGATGTTTCTCCACTTGCTCCTCCAGAAGATTGGTATTACCCTCAAATAATTAAAATACAATAACTTTAGACCTTTTTCAAGTCGAATTCTGCCCTTACCGAACCGGTGACGATTTTCATATAGTTTTGTATTTCCGGATTCCGAAATGGCCCCAAATGTTCCTGCCTATCAGGCTCTATAATTATTCCCAACTGATGAAGGACCTCGACACAGACCGGATATAAAGCCCTTTGATTGCCGTCGTGGATTTTTACGGCGATACCTATTGGCGGATCGGCAAACCCAATAGCCTCAATCGCTTCCGCTCCAACCTTGCAGACCACATTGCCAGGGAATGTCCGCATAAGTGCCAAGTCAAATCTTCCTTCGCCGGAGAACATCTCCGGGTATTCACTCATAGCCGCTTTTATACGCTTTAAAATGCGAGAGTCTTCACTGTTATCGGCGCGTCCATTCGCCAGTTTCTGAAATGCAACCGCATTGTTTAGTAATGGCATACCGAAATTAGGAGCCGAACATCCATCGACCGAAATCACAATTTTCTCCCTTGGGACTTCATAAATATTCTCAATGTAATCAAGCACCATTTGCTGCACTCGTGAATTCGGTCTGAGATAATTCGCAACATCTTCCCCCAGAAATTGCGCCAGTGCAAGAAATCCGGAATGCTTTCCGGAGCAGTTGTGGCGAACAGGATCTTTATTCTCCTCTTGAAGAGGAAACTCTCCGGCCATCGTCATATAGATTGGTACATGGGTTCCGCATTTAAGATATTCCGGTTTATTGCCCGCCGCTTCAAGATTGGCCATGACAACATCTCTATGATGATCGGTACCAATGTGCGAACCACACATTATCGAAAGCTGTTTTTGAGAAAATTCATATTTATCGGCCGCCCCTGTTTTAATCAATGGCATTAACTGAATCGGTTTGGCCGAAGATCGGACAAATGTAAAAAATTCTGGATCGCCGCAGTAATGCGTCAATTTCCCCTCATGATTGACAACGGCAACCGAGCCGTAATGAACCGATTCTTCCCGCATTCCCCGATATACTTTGGCTACAATATCTGGCATAATAAACTCGCTGTAATTATATCTTTTAATTACTCTAAATTAACAGAGCGAAAGATATAAGAATTTAAAATAAAAGCTAATGGAAATTTGAAACTCAGTAGGTATATTTGATATAAACACGCGGGCGATCATCAATATATGCCGCCTCGCAGGATACAAATTCGAAATACCCGAACAGACTTGGATAGTTTTTCTCTTCCCATGAATAAGCGATTCGCATTCCATATGTATACATATTTATAGGATAATAATCAGAGACATCGAATTCTAGCCAACCAGGTTGAGATGGTATCGGAACGGCCAAATTCTCCACCGAGACTTCCGGCTGGTTGTTCCAGTTTATATCTTCCTCTTCCCAGTTTTGCTTTACTTTTCTTATGGAAAAACAGCAATCGTAGCCCTGCCAGCGTTCATTCATTTTTATCTGAAATAATACTGAATCTATCATATAATTTTTTATAAAATCAGGCAAGTGCGGCAGTTTAATAAATATTCGTTCTCTTATATTATTCGGCATTGAATTAGTCGCCCGGTAATCGCTGGCAATAATCAACGTAGATGTGTACCCAAAATTACTCTCCGACCATTCATCCCTTATCGTGGAATACATAACAGTCGCGTCCTCTTCGGGATAAATGTAGGTCTCGAGCGTACGTTTCATCTGAATATCCTGCCTTTTCTCGGCATTCAATATTTGGACCGTCTTTATATCCGTAAAATAATCCTGATAATGACATTCGATATTGTAGCGACCCGTTTTCATATTTTTTATCTCATAATAGCCTGTGTTATCTGTAGTATCAATCATCCCCCCGATATTCACAACCGCCCCTGAAAGTGGGCCGTCAATTTCATTGTAAACCGTCCCGGAAAGCCGGATCGGCTTAAACAAAGTTATATCGAATCTTTCCTCAAAAAGAGGAAAATTGATGCTTTTGGAAAATAAATCGTAATCTGAATGAATGCACTCTACCGCCTGATTTCCTTCGGGAATATCTACAAGGCTGTAATAGCCGGAAGAATCGGTTGTATCTGACAATCCGCCGGCATTTATAATGGCCCCTTCTATTTTTTCATTAAATTCGCTTAATACAAACCCATGCAGCCCGGGCGGTTCGGGTTCAGGGAGAATCATTGGATTATAATCCTCTTCACATCCGGTCGCTAGAAAAATACATGCCAGCAAAATTATTATTGGTCTTTTATACATATTATCCCCTGCATAATATTGACGTAACAGGGGTTAAAAAATCTAAATAATTCGTAAATATTTACCGGAAAGAACCCAATAATAATTGCAAAAAGGCGTATTTAATATATATTTAGATAGTATACTTCAAAAAGACGCTTATTACTGAAATCTATGGGAAAACGTTATATTAAAATATTATCGGTCTTTTCAATAATTTTCTGCCTGGCTTTTACTTCATGCAGCGATGATTCAAGCACCGGCAATGAACTGAACCATCCAATCTATGCCGGCGATACCATCACTATTGTCGATCGGACAGGAAAGGAATGGGACATTACTCACGCCGTTTCCAAATACGGTATGGATCCGGAGAGATTTAATTTTGGTCTCGGACCTGAAGCATTTCCATTAATTATCGAACCCGATTTTATATGCGAAGGTGAGGATGGATATCCTTCTCCGACACATAGCGAAAGGATACTTGGCGCATCTGTCAATAATGTCGACAAGGCATTTTCCATTCAAATTATGTCGCGCCACGAAGCGATAAATGATCGATTCGGGGCATACCCGATTTTGGTAGGCTACTGACCGCTCGAGGGAGTGGCTGTCGTGAACAGCCGGAGAATCGATAACAAAATCCTGACAATCAGACCGAGTGGATGGACCTACGACACAAGATTTATTCTATATGATATGGAAACCGAGAGCATGTGGTATCCGGTTAAGGATGGCAGCTCAAGATGGCAGCTTCTGTGCATCGCTGGCGAATATGCCGACCGGAAACTGTATGCCTTCAATGCCACCCTGGCTGACTGGGAAGAGTGGAAGCAAAATAATCCTCAGACCAAATATTTGGATGAAGCCGGTCTATTGGAAGATTAATTTTCCTCATTTTAATTCAAAATTTATCTTTTTATCCCAAGTTTTAATCTGTCCTTAAACGGTATAGATTTACCCTAAAATAAATTCATTTATTGCTTGACTTTTTGCAAAATCATTTAGATTTATCCGAGGTTTACGATATTGGGGAACTTATTGCGTATAGGTTTATAAATAGTTGTTGGAATATTGGACGCCGAAAAAGGCACCGAACTTTCAAAACCTAACTTTCAGGAGGTATAGATGAAGGTAACTGTTGACCATGAACTTTGCAGCGGCGATGGAATCTGCGTCGACGTTTGCCCGGAAGTTTTTGAAATGAATGAAGACGATCAGGCGATCGTCATCGTCGATGAAGTTCCTGCCGATCAGGAAGATGCTGTCCGCGAAGCGGCTGAAAGCTGCCCCGAAGGCTGTATCTATATCGAAGAATAGAGAATCGCGATATAATTTCTTATTTAGAGGCCCGGCTAATAACCGGGCCTTTTTATAATCCCGATTGTGTCTTAAAATTTCGAATTGTCATACCCTGGCAGGGTATCATACCCAATCTTTTATAATAGGGGATCAATTTTTCATCACAAATGAGATCAATCATATAGAAATCTTTGAATCTATCAAGTGTCCGTCTCACCAGTTCACCGCCTATTCCTCTACCCTGATATTCAGGAAGGACTTCCAGCAATGGAATAAATACCGACAAGATATTATCGGTTATGGCGTTGATGAACCCTACTACTCGATTACTTTCGGAATCAATGGCAATGACCATATAATCCGCGTTTTCCAGTATTTCCAGATGTTTCTCAGGCGATGGCGGGTTCGGCCACCCGACAAAGAATCCATTAAGCATATCAGGACTGATATTATCCAGCGAGGTCTTATATGTAATCATCTGATTTCCTTAAAAAATAAAAAGAGTCTTGTTTTGACATATTAAATCCGCACGCAATCTTGCACAATAAAAAAACGGACCGCCCAATAGCAGCCCGTTTTTAATAGTATCTAAAACAAGACCTTGCTATACGCCCTGCTCTTCCAATATCCTCGGAATATCGGAAAATGTTTTGGCGGCATGGGCTCCGGCTTCGGCTAATGCATCCAGTTTTTCTTTGGCTGTGCCCATTTTGCCTTCGACAATCGCGCCGGCATGACCCATCCGTTTTCCCGGAGGAGCGAATATTCCGCCGACCATGGCAATCACCGGAGTTTTCATCTTGCTGATTGTATCGCAGGCGCGTTCTTCGTAAACACCGCCGATCTCACCGGTCATAACAACAGCCTTGGTCTTATCATCCTGCTCGAATTTCCAGAGGATTTCATCAAAAGTCGAACCGAGAATAGGATCACCGCCCAATCCGACACAGGTCGATTCCCCGTAACCGGTTCGGGTCAGCGTATCGGCAACATAATAAGTGATCGAACCGGACCGGCTGACCGTCCCGACCCGCCCCGGCTTAAAGGCAATATCGGGCATAATGCCGAGATTGGCCTCACCCGGAGTAATAATACCGGCCGTATTTCCGCCGATTACCGTACAATCATGCGCCATTGCTTCTTTTCTGACCAGAAGCATATCATGAATTGGAATATGTTCCGGAATAACGACGAGGAACTTAATCCCTGCCCGGATAGCTTCAATAGCCGCTTCCTTTACGAACTGTGCCGGAAGAAATATGACCGAAGTATCGGCGCCGGTCGATTCTACACATTCGGTAACGGTATCGAATACCGGTTTACCGTCTACATCCTGACCGCCTTTTCCGGGGGATGTCCCGCCGACAATATTGGTCCCATACTGTATCATCCGTTTGGTATGAAACGAACCGGCTCCGCCGGTTATACCCTGTACCATCACTTTGGAATTCTTGTCAACCAGAATAGCCATCACTTACCCCCTTCCGCTTCTTCAGCCAGTTCAACCGCACGTTTCGATATCTCCTCGATCGGGGTTTCGATTCCATGGAATTCAAAATTCTTAAACAGCTCAGGATCTTCTTTTTTGGCCTCTTCGAATATCTTAACACCTTCCTGCCACATATTACCGGTCATCCGGGTAACCATCGGTTTGGACAGGCCGTGCTCTTTTAGGAACTTGATAACGCCCTTGGCGAAATCATCGCAGCGGGAAATACCGCCAAACCGGGCCCCGAAAATAGCCTTAACATTGGGGTTGTCGTCGAGCAAGACGAGCATTTTGGCAATCCGCTCCGGAGAGGGGCCGCCGCCCGAATCCATGAAATTTGCCGGTTTGCCGCCATAATAATGAATGAAATCATTGCCCATTATGCCAAAACCGGCACCGCCCGGGAACATGCCGATTTTGCCATCGAGGTCAAGGTACGGAATACCCCATTCCTTGGCCTGCTGTTCGCGAGGTGTCATCTCCCCTTCTTCGTGCCGTTTCTCGATACCCATTTCGGCCAGCTCCGGATGTCTGAATACCGAATCGTCGTCAATCGAAACCCGGCTGTCGGCTGCAATTACCTGGCCGTCACCGGTAACCACCAGCGGATTTATTTCGGCCAGTTTGGCATCATATTTTTTGAAAAACCGGAAAAGAGATCTTATTATTGGTGCCGCGACTTTTGTCTGAGGTGAACTGAATCCGGCCTTCTTGGCAATTTCAATTGCTTCAAATCCATATATATCCTGGTCTATATCGAATGCCTTGCGGTAAATTTTTTCAGGCGATTTTTCAGCGGTTTCCTCAATATCAACACCGCCCTCTCCAGATGCAATAATGACCAGCTTGTAATTCAGACGGTCGATAGTTACACCAAGGTAGAATTCTTTCTCAATCTCCAGTTTAGGCTCGACGAGAATTTTTTCGACCGGAAAACCCTTAATTTTCATGCCGAAAATTTCATTTGCGACTTGTTTTACATCACTTAGATTTTCAACGACCTTAATACCTCCGGCCTTACCTCTTCCACCGGTCAAAACCTGCGCCTTTAATACCACCGGCATGCCTAATTCGCCGGCCGCCTTTGATGCTTCATCTGCGGATTCGACCATTTTTCCGGATGGAATCGGGATTTTGAATTTGGCAAAGAGCCCTTTGCCTTCATGTTCGTAGAGTCTCATATTTAGAGCTCCTTCTATATGGACTTTGTTACTTTTTTCACCAGCCTGCGCCAATTTAATAGATTGCGCCCAAAAGTCAACACCGATATCAATGGCATCATATGATATTTATTTGAATTGCAGCGATTTATCCCCATCCGAATCAACTGTATGCCGCAGGACAATAAAGCTATAAAAAAAAGTAAAATTTTCGCAATCCAAAAATAAAAAAATTAGTGAAAATTATTGCTGCAAGGCTTGTAAAAACTATGATTATTATATATATTGGTAGATTGTTACGTATAACATTGTGAATTTATTCACTTTATTGGGTTTTGAATTTGCCGACTTTGCTAACTAATGTCATGCCTGGAAAAGATTTATATAAATTCAAGTCACTCCAATCGAGTAAATACTGTGCAATCAACCAAAGCTTGCGAGGTTTTGATGGCGTTTATTATATCAAAACGTGAATCAGACGAAAGCCTGCGGCAGAAAGTAGCCGATATTAGCGGGCAGAATTTCCAGAAATGCTATCAGTGCGGAACTTGTTCAGGTTCCTGCCCGATGGCCGACCATATTACGGTCTTGCCCCGCAAAATTATGGCTCTTCTGCAATTGGGCAAACGGGAAGCCCTTGAGCAGGCCAATACCCCGTGGGTATGCGCCTCCTGCCATACTTGCATGGTGCGCTGTCCGCGCGGTATAGATATCACGAAAGTTATGGAAGCAATCAGGCTGGTTAAACTGCGGCAGAACCTCGATGAGGTTCATCCGAACCGAATCGAAAAGAAGAACTTAAAAGATATGCCGCAGATTGCCATGGTCTCCGGTTTCCGCAAACTGACATCGTGAGGTAAATTATGAAATTAAGTTATTATCCCGGATGCACCTTAAAAACCAAGGCGAAAAATCTCGAATTATCGGCGATTGCCTGCCTGAAAAAGCTCGGTATTGAATACGAAGAGCTTGAAAGATGGAATTGTTGCGGTGCGGTTTATTCGCTCGCCGATGATGACCTGATTCATCTGGTGGCTCCGGTTCGTGACCTGATTCGGGTAAAAGAAACAGGAGCCGACACGGTCGTCACCCTCTGCTCGATGTGTTACAACACGCTGGCACGGGCCAACGACATGATGAAAAACGACGAGGAAAAGCGTAAGACGATAAATGACTTCATGGATGAAGAACCCGATTACGCGGGTGAAATTCGTGTCATGCATTTTCTCGATTTCTTTCGTGACGAATACGGCTTTGACAAACTCGCCGAAAAAATAACTTCCCCGCTCAACGGTCTAAAAGTTGCTCCCTATTATGGATGCACTCTCCTGCGGCCTAAAGAAGTTGCTCTTGATCGACCGGATAATCCCGAAACTATGCACAAATTCCTGAAAACAATCGGCGCCGAAGTGGTCGACTTTTCAAACCAGACTACCTGCTGCGGGACTTATCAGGTTATCGGCAATCCTGATGCGGCTTTGGAAGTTTCTCATGATATTATTGACGACGCCGTCAAAAGCGGTGCTGAAGCGATGGCCCTGACCTGTCCCCTTTGTGACTATAACCTTGGGCGCAAGCAGGACGATATGCTCGCGAAATTCGAAGGAACCAAAGAACTTCCGGTTTATTATTTTACTCAACTTCTGGCCGTAGCTTTGGGCGTCCCTGAAGAAGAATCGCATTTTGAACTCAATCGTGATAGTGCTCTGGAGCTTTTGAAATCGAAAAATATCGTTAAGGCTTCAGCATAGAAACACAGAAATAAAGTGAATTTAAAATAAGAGGTCAACATGAGCACTACGACAGAAGACAAGACAATCAAAGTAGAAGCTAAGTTGATTCCCATTTATATCATGGGGAAAAAATACGAAGTACCCGAGACATTGACCATCATGAAAGCGATGGAATATGCCGGGTACAAGTATATTCGCGGATGCGGATGTCGCGGCGGTGTTTGCGGAGCCTGCAGCACCGTTTACCGCAAACCGGGCGATTACAAGATATACACCGGCCTGGCCTGCCAGACAGTGGTCGAACCGGATATGTATCTGACACAGCTTCCATTTTACCCGGCCATCCGGGCAACCTACGATTTTTCTGAATTGACAGGAACACCGGAAGAAATTTTCGAATTGTACCCCGAGCTGTTTCGCTGTGTCGCATGCAATGCCTGCACCAAGGTGTGTCCGATGGATGTCGAGGTCATGGACTATATCGCCGCCTTAAAGCGCGGGGATATCGCAAAAGCCGCCGAGATATCATTCGATTGTATCCAGTGCGGCCTGTGTGCCAGCCGCTGCATGGGCGAACTTCCGCAATATCATATCGGGCAACTGGCAAGGCGCATAAAAGGGGCCTATTTGACACCCCGAGCCGAACACCTCAAAACAATGGTGGCCAATATCAAAGAGGGCCGTTTCAAGGAATGTCTTGAGAAGCTCAAATCAATGGGCAAGGACGAACTCAAGAATGTGTATTCCGACCGTGAAATGGAGCCCGCCACAGGAGGCGAGGATTGGACACCGAAAGAATCGAGCTGTTTATAGGCACCGATTCCAAATGAATTGAAAAGAGGTTAGATATGCCATATCCAAATGAATTGAAAGAACTAATAAAGATCGTTGAAAGCACCCGCGCCGAAAGAGTGGAACGAAAGAAAAACAATGAAGAAGTGCCGTTCCTCTCTCTCGATGAGCGCGAAGAGATGCTTAGAAATCACCCCGACTTCAAAGAAGAAGGGCGCCGTGAATTAATGGTCGGCCCCAGCAAGGGATATAAAATCGCTCATGAAATGTGCGATCTTCTGGAAGCTTACAGCCGTGTCAAACCGGAGGATGTCGATCTGTCAGAACCCGATTATGAGACAGATGTTCTAATACTTGGCGGCGGCGGAGCCGGCACCTCGGCGGCTCTTCTTGCGCAGGAACAGGGCGCTAAAGTTATTATTGCAACCAAACTTCGTCATGGTGATGCCAATACGATGATGGCCGAAGGCGGAATCCAGGCCGCAACCAAAGGACACAAGGACTCACCTTATTTCCATTATCTTGATGTTTTGGGCGGCGGTCATTTTGTCAACACACCGGAACTGGTTGAGACACTCGTTAACGAAGCTCCCGATGTTATAAAATGGCTCGAAAGCCTGGGATGCAATTTTTCCAAATATCCTGACGGCACATTGAAAACCATCCACGGCGGTGGGACCAGCCGCAAGCGTATGCATTTCGCCGCCGATATTACCGGCGCTGAAATGATGCGCACCGTTCGAGATGAATGCCGTAACCGTGAAGCGGATATTAAAGTCATAGAATTCGCTCCCGCTGTTGAGATCATATTGAACGAACACGGTCATTGTGCCGGGGCAGTTCTTTATAACATGGAAACTGAAGAATATTCAATCGTCAAGGCCAAATCAGTTGTTATGGCTACCGGCGGTTCCGGACGGCTTCATATTCAGGGCTTCATGACAACCAACCACTACGGCGCCACAGCCGATGGTATCGTCATGGGTTATCGGGCCGGTATCCCCGTTTGTTTTCTTCATACGGTGCAGTATCACCCCACCGGTATTGTCTTCCCGGAACAGGCCGAGGGCATTCTCATAACCGAAAAATTCCGAGGCTCGGGAGCCAATCTTGTAAATATCGATGGCCAGCAGTTTGTCAACGAACGTGAGCCCCGCGACGTCGAAGCGGCTGCAATCGTAAAAGAATGTACCGGCAAGGGCAAGGGTGTCCCGACACCGACTGGAAAGCTCGGCGTCTGGCTCGACAGCCCCATGATTGATATGCTTCAGGGCGAAGGTACTGTTGCCAGTGAATTCCCGGGCAAATACATTTTGTATAAACGCTTTGGTATCGATATTTCCAAAGAGCCGATGCTAATATATCCGACGCTTCATTACCAGAACGGCGGGCTGGAATTCAAGAGCTCCGGCGAAACTGCTGTTCCCGGCCTGTATGTTGCCGGGGAGGTTGGCGGCGGTACGCACGGTGAAAACCGTCTCATGGGTAATTCACTGCTCGATATAATGGTTTATGGCCGTATTGCGGGAAAAAACGCAGCTGTATATGCCAAAGAAGGCGCTAAAGACGGCAAACTCACTCTCGAACATGTCATTAAATATAATAAGGAAGCCAAAGAAGCCGGAGTCGACGACGATCGGGTGGCACCAATGGTACTTCCTGATTACACCGATCCTCGTATTCGTAAACGCCAGTTGACGGCACATTATGTCGGGACTTTACGCTAGATAAAACAACTTCTTTTCTCGAGTGCTAAAAAAGCCGCCCGGCTCATTAACCGGGCGGCATATATTTTTCATTGCTATTTTTATTTAAACTTTACAACCAATTTCTGCCGGATTGATTTCATTTTTAAATTTGCAATGGCCCCGGATGGGTCCAGATCTTTTGGACATACCTGCTGGCAGTTGAAAATAGTATGACACCTGAATATACCGAAATCGTCCGATACATACGCCAGCCTTTCATTAGTCGCATCATCCCGATTATCATTTACGAAACGAAGCACCTTCAATAGAGCGTGTGGGCCCAGATATTTTTCATCGGTGGCAACAACCGGACAGGAACCGTAACAGGCGGCACAAAGAATACAATCAATATAAGTATCTAATTTAGCTCTCTGCGGTATATTCTGATGATATTCATGCTCCGGAGGTTCGACTTCGGGCATTAAGTACGGCTTTATAGCTTCGTACTGACGGTAAAACGGCTCCATATCAACCACCAGGTCACGAATTATCTCGAGGTGGGCCAGAGGACGGATAATTATCTCCTCCCCCAGCCCGGAAACCTGCGCTTCACACGCCAGGCGGTACTGGCCGTTTATATGCATGGCACACGATCCGCACGCCCCCTGTCGGCAGGAAGAACGAAAAGCAAGTGTGGGATCATCGTTTTCGAGAATATGATACAGCCCTTCCAGGACCGTCATCGACTCCACCGACGGAACCGTAAACTCCTGGAATTCGGCTCGATCTGGTCGATTGGGATCATATCTGAAAATTTTAAACAACGGCATTAGTATTCTCTTTTTTCCGGCCTGTATTTGTCCATGTCAACATCATGATAGCTTATCTCCGGAAGCGGCTCGCCATATCTGTATAAACTGTGTTTTAGCCAGTTTTCATCATCCCGCTTGTTAAAATCAATACGGAAATGGGAACCGCGAGATTCCTGACGAGCCTCGGCCCCGGCAGCGATACAAAGAGCGATATCAAGATTACCCTGTATTTCATTGACCCATATATAATCAAAGTTAAATTTGCCGACATCCTTGATTGGGCGGAGCTTTTTATATCTTTCCTTTAGCTTTCTGATCTCCAGAACGGTTGATTCCGCATCCACTTTATTTCGATATATTCCAACCCTGCTTTTCATTAATTTCGCCAGTTGTTCACGAATTTTGAAAGGATCTTCTTTGCCTTCCGATTTTTTCAGTCTTAAGAATCTCAATTTTTCTGCTTCGAGTGATCCTTTCAATACATCTTCATTGGCTTTGCCCGATTTGCCTTTCGTATTCCTGGCCGCGGTAATTCCCGCTCTTGCACCGAAAACGACTGTCTCCAATAGAGAGTTGCCTCCCAATCTATTGGCTCCATGCACCGAAATACAGGCACATTCTCCGGCAGCATAAAAATTTTCGATCTCGGTTGCACCGTCAATATCACAATCAATGCCGCCCATAGTATAGTGCATTGCAGGATGCACTCTGATCGGCTCCCTCACCGGATCCATACCCTGGTGTTTTATGGCCAATTCTCTCAGCCCGGGAAGACGCAGATCGATGTGTCCTTCGCCGAGATGGCGCAAATCGAGATGAAGATACCTGTCCTTAAAGCCTCTTCCCTGGTTAATTTCTGTTTGCATGGCGCGAGCGACAATATCTCTCGGGCCAAGCTCCATGACCTTTTCGGAAATGTAATTCTTCATGAATCGTTCGCCGACATTGTTCAAAAGATATGCCCCTTCGCTGCGGGCAGCCTCGGTTATCAGAATTGACGATCTATCCAGTCCGGTCGGGTGAAATTGTATAAACTCCATATCCTTTAGAGGAACTCCTGCCCGGAAAGGAACGGCCATACCATGACCGGTCGATGTATATCCATTGGTTGTGTTTAGAGCATAAATCCTGCCGGCACCGCCGGTTGCAAAAACAACCGATTTCGCACCGATTGTTTCGAATTCTCCAGTATGTAGATTCATTACCACGACTCCGGCACAACTGCCGTTTTCCACCGATAGACGCACCACAAATCGTTCAGACAATACCTCTATATTTCTTTTTATTGTTTGTTCATAGCAGGTATGTAATATATACAGGCCGATGCGGTCAGCACCGTAACAGGCTCTTGGGTATCCCGCACCGCCGAACGGTCGCTGCGCTATTGTACCATCCCGATTGCGGGAAAAAGGGCAGCCCCAATGCTCCAACTCATATATGGCCGATGGCGCTTCCGAAGTCATAACCTCGACGGCAGTCTGATCGGCCAAAAAATCAGCCCCTTTGATTGTATCATAGGCATGCCGGTCCGGTGTATCATCGCGGCTTTCTGGATGATTAGCCAGCGCAGCGTTAATTCCGCCCTGCGCCGCAACCGAATGTGACCGCGCCGGGTGAACTTTAGAAACAACCGCAACTTTGACCCCGGCGTCATGGGCTGCTATGGCCGCTCTGAGCCCGGCCAGCCCTCCACCCACAACAAGGACATCATAAAACATAAAGTGTCCCCCAGAGGGCATAATTAGCAGGATCGAATTTCGCCAGCTGCATCAGTACAGCCCCGATAAATAGTATCACAAATAGTCCGAGTGCAATCCAGAAAAGAGTCTTATGAAGACGGGTTCGCCCAAAGAAATCAACAACAGTAATCCTGAGCCCATTAAGCATATGTATGAGAATTCCGGCGATAAGTACCAATTCCAACACGGCGAAAAATGGGCTCTGGACTAACGCCATCCGTTCATCGAATGTCTCAGGGCCGGCAATAGCCGAGGATAATACAATAAAATGTACTACCAGATAGAATGCCAGCCCGATACCGGTTATTCGGTGTATCCAGAAAGCAATTGTTCCAATAGTCTTGTTGAGCCGGAAATCTTCCCTTATTCCGCCTATTTGAGGTCGATCATTCATCGCGATCTAAAATAATTTTAATAGAGTTAAAAGAGCGATCATCACCAATACCATACCGGCCGCCCACAGCATTAGCTTGATAAACGCCGCGTAACTGGGATTGGGCCTGAAATCGACAATTATCTGCCAGATACCGTTCAGTCCGTGAAACAAAACTATAGGTACAAATAAAATGTAGTAAATTTTCCACCAGAATGAACCGTGCAGGTTTTCGGTAACATACTCAAAGTCAATAATTCCCTGGGTGCCGATATCGTGAAGAAGATGATGAAAGTTTATATGGGTCAACAGAAAAAAGGCGAGGAAGATCCCGAATATTCTCTGTAGAAACCAGGTGATTGCATGATGTGTCGATGTCTGCGGCAACTTCTCCCCCATTGATCGTGTACTCTTGTTGGTACAAGTTGCCGGGTTTTTATGCGGCTTGTCAAGTTTTAATTTAAAAGGAGATTGATACTAAAATTCCACCGTCAGATTATCATCGGCCTTTATGACCCTGGAGACTCCGGGTGGATGCGAGATAAACTTTTCGACCCTGTCTTTATCATCTTCACCAATATGGGTCAACACAAGTTTTTCGACTCTCTTTTGGCTTAAAATACTGCGCAGCTCATCCAGATCAATATGACTGGACTCTACTACCAGAAGATCGAGATTGTCTATATACTTTTTTATGTCATCCAGAGAATAAACATCCGATGAATACAAAAGCACTTTATTTTCAATTGTAAACCTGAGGCTGTAGCATTCCATCCGGTTAGGATAATCATTGTCCCGAATAACTTTTTCATTATTTATGAAATGCTTATTGGGTATCGCATTCACATTCAATTTCCCGGAATGGAATTCCATTAACTCTTCAACCGGTTTGAAGATCACGCGAAATGGCATCTTTTCCGGGAATAGATAACAGGCAATCATATATTTTTTCAAAATCTCCAGAGCCTCTTCGGGGACATATATTGTAACCGGAAATTCCCCCCGTGAGTGTTTCAGCATCTGGATAAAAAGCGGCAAATCGCAAACATGATCCGAATGCATGTGGGTGATTATAATTCCCTCCAGCTTATCGGGATCGAACCCTGCTCTCAGGAAAGCCGAGGTCGCCCCCGAACCGCAGTCAACCATTAAGAGATCATCATCGGTCTCGAGAATATATCCGGCGTTGGACCTGTCCGGCGAAGGTATCCCCGCCGCCGATCCCAGTATTGTAAGTGAGGTTTTCATAATTATTCCTTAGTTCTGGCCCCTCATCGGCTGGGGCTTCATATAGGTCATTGTTCGCCATAACCATTCCAGCGGACCAAAACGGAAATAGTTCAGCCAAACCGGGCTTACAATCAACTGTATGACCCACATCCCCAATACGAAGGGTATCAACTCATGCCGCTCATAATAACCGAACAGACCCAGCCCGTATCCGTAGAATATGGTTGTCATAACAAGTGAAGTCCCGATATAATTCGATAAAGCGGTTCTTCCAACCGCCGCCAGACGTCTCTTCATATCTTTCCAGAAGGAAGACTTGCACCACAGCATGACCAGAGCGATATGCCCCATCGACACCAGAATACTGCCGATATAATTGTAATGACTGCCCTGCATCATATAGAAAATCCAGTCGAAATCATTGGCCACGATCTGGTAATTACCGTAACCGACAATCGGCAGCCCCGCGCCATAGCCGATTATTAGCATCCATATATAAAGACTCCTTGATCTATCGGCTGAAAATATACCCAGTTTCATAAGCCCCATGCCCACAAGCATCAGGCCGGCCACCCTCCAGAAAATCATAAAAAGGAATCCCAGTGTTTGCATAAACAGCAGATTTATCAGGCGAAAGATAAAAATCTCACCATATCCACTTCGATATGCTTCCAATTCCTTATTTATGGTCTTTTCGGATGGCATCATATTGGTGCGCATTTGCTCCCACATTTCAATCGCCGATTCTTGATCCCCGGATAATTCTTCTCCCCGAACCTTGGCCGCCTCTGCCTGCTCTGCCTGAGTTTTAAAATAATTGAATATTAATCCCATCCCTGTTGTCAGCGGTACCGCAACCAGGACAACCATCAGGCCGATGATTATCAGAGTTCGCGGAGACAATTTCCTGAGTGGATACAGAATCAGCCCGCTGACAGCGTAATAAAACAATATATCCCCCCACCAGATAAAATATGCATGAATAATACCGAAACCGAGCAGGATTATTAGCCTTCTATAATATACCTTTATAAAAGAAACTCCCCTTTCCGAAGCCCTTCTTCCCATAAGGATCAGCCCGGCTCCGAAAAGCATAGAAAATATTGCCATAAATTTCTGGAAGAAAAACAGCTGGCTTACTTCCCAGGTTAAAAGATTGACCCCGGTTGCCCCGCCGTAAACCGATGGATTGTCCATGGCCACCTGAGGAAAAGCGAACGTATTAATATTGATAACCAGTATACCCAGAAGGGCAAACCCTCTGAGAATATCAACCGAATCGATTCTTTCGGCCTTTTTTACCGGTCCGGTTAGAGTCAGGTCTTCGATATTATTATCGGATACTCCGGTTTCCAGAGCCGAATCAGGATTCTTGTCTTCCATTGACCCCAGCAGGCTGTTTAATTTTTAGAAAAATATATTTCCCGAAAACATCTAATATCAAGCGTAATCTAAACCGGACGCAATTTCCCCCGCCTTTATGCAGTCTTCTTCTGTAACATCCAGATGCGTCACAAAGCGAAGTTTGGTCGGTCCGAACGGAACACACAGTACTCCGGCATCAGCCAATACCTTAACCACATCCACCGAACTTTTTCCCAGCTTATCAATTTCAACAATAATAATATTTGTTTGAACCCGCCGCAAATCTATTTCGAAACCGTCGATCTGGTTTAATTTTTCGGCCAGGATTTTTGCATTATTATGGTCTTCGGCAAGGCGGTCAATATTATTCTCAACAGCATATAGCCCTCCGGCGGCGGCAATACCGGCCTGGCGCATGCCTCCTCCGAACAGCTTGCGGTTTCGAATGGCCTTTTCGATAAATCCCTTTTCACCAATTATCATAGAGCCAATAGGCGCTCCCAGTCCTTTGGAAAGACAAACCGAGATAGAATCAAAAGGAGCGGCCCATTCGGCGAGGGAAATTCCCGAGGCAACATGTGCATTCCAGATACGGGCACCGTCAAGATGCATATAAAGCCCCCGGCGGTCGCATATCTTTCTTATCTTTTTAATTTCCTCGATTGAATAAATTGTCCCGCCATGTCTGTTATGCGTGTTTTCAATAGCGACAATTTTGGTCGGGGGGCTGTGGACCGATCCCTCGCGAATAGCGGCGTCAACCTGTTCAGCGGTCATGGTGCCCAGATCTGTATCCAGCATATTTACGATTAACTGGGAGTGAATCGCCGGACCGCCGGTTTCATAATTGATTATATGGCATTCTCTTTCGCAAAGAATCTCCCACCCGGGCTGAGACAGGGTCTTCAGCGCGACCTGGTTGCCCATCGTGCCCGATGGAACATAAAGCGATGCTTCTTTACCGAATAATTCAGCGACAGTGGCCTCGAGCTTTAAAACAGTCGGGTCATCGCGGAAAACATCATCTCCCACCTCGGCTTCGGCAATCGCTTTTCTCATAGCCTGAGATGGTTTTGTAATCGTATCCGAACGTAAATCTATTTTTTTCATATTCCCAATATATAATTAATTATAATTAACAACGCCACGTTTATTATATAGGCATCTAATAATGCTGGAGCATTTATATGGTAAAAAACTTGCTGATACTTCTTTATAAATATATCATGTAAGTAATATGACTATTTGACAATCCAGGCATGGGAGGAATTAATGCTATTACATTTACGTCAGGTTATTGCTTCCCTGATTTTAATTATCTTCATTACAGCCGTCGACTCCGGCGCCGTAACAAAGACCAGGACATACAGCGATATATATTTCGGCCTTCATGTGCCCTATGGCACTGTAAGCGGCGATTTTAAAGGTCAAAACATGTTTGGCGCTGTCGATGAAAGCATAGCAATTCCGGATATTGACGGCGGCTTCGGTTTTGGGGCCTCTATTGGATATACGCGTGTCACGGCCAGAGATCTCGGTTATACACTGGAATTCAGTTACAGCAGAATGAGTCAATCATACCTTCAGGACGCTGCCGAACATTTTGACGGCGACGCCTGGCTGACAACGGTCGATTTTACCTTTAAGGGCATTTTATCGGCGGGAAGAGCCCATTATTATGCTCTTATAGGTCTCTCTCTGCCCTGGATAACTATAGAGGATGGTGCATTCGCTGTCATGCCGGAGGAAACTCTGGCTGATAATGCCAGATTTTCGGGTCTCGGGATGAAAATCGGCGGCGGCGCGAAATATTATATGCATAAAAGAATCGCAATGTTCGGCGAAGCCTATTACCGGCCAACACGAATGAGCTCGGTGCAGGGAATCTACGACGATTATTCAATCAATGGCGGTCTCGATGCATCAGGATGGGGATTCAGACTTGGATTATTATATATTATCTCTATGAACTAACCGGCTGGATTTCCGGTCAAATAGACAAATAGAGTCATTGCAGCACCACTGACTACCGGAACCGTTATATTATCGTCTATTTGGACAACAAGCCCCTCAGCCAGAGTTGCCACAAACGCCCCTGCCACAGCAATCCATAATGGCATCACGACACTTCCGAAAATATGCCATGAAATAAAAGCAACGATCGATGCCGCGATAAAAAATGCGATCGATCCCTCCACGGATTTTTCACCATATCTATGATAGCCAAACCGCTTGCCGATTAAAGCCGAGGCAGGGTCACCAATGACATTGTAAGCAATTACGGTTATAGCGATTTCTCTGGAATACAGTGCAACCGCCAGACAGACCCCGATAAAAATACAAGTGGCGCCGGATATACCGCCTCGCCTCTCACTTTGACGCAGAAGCGGCCCAAGCGATTTTTTAAATATATTCCAGATTTTCCATTTTTTTATCCTGGCAAGGTCAATTATAAAAATAAAAATGCCGACGGGTATGACAACCGCCAGCATTTCAATCTTATTGAACTCCAGGTAATAGTATAAGGCCGGTATAATGATAACGCCGATGTGTACTATCTTTCTTAGAATTTCAGCCTTGTACGACAGGCGCTTTTCTTCATGTAATCCAGGGCCCATTCATGCCTGTTTTAGCGACGATTTTTCGATGCAAGCTCTACACGTTTGAGGTTTTCAAGATGATATTCTATATCATGCTTATTAAAGAGCTGCCGTTTCCATTCATTTCGGAAATCCTTTTTGTGTTTCGCTACTAGTATCTCGAAAATTTCCGGAGTGGCCTGCTCAATAGTTTTATTATATTTTTTGTCCAGAACCTTTATGATGTGATACCCCCAATCAGTCTTTACCGGATGGGATATGTCATTTGCATTCGTGTTTTTCGCCGCTTCATAAAATTCTACCGGCATCTCTCCAGGACCGATCCATCCAAGGTCCGCCGCTGCTCTGCGTATTTCCTCGGTTCCCGGATAGTGCTGTTCGGCAAGGTCGAGAAAATCGATTCCGGACAAGGCCTGGTCACGAAGAAACTCGCCGAAAGCGGAATCCTCGACAATAATATGCTGGACATTTAACGGCCGTTCGATAATAAACTTGTCTATATTCCTGCCATAATAGTCTTCAATCAGGCTGTCCGATGGGCGCCAATCAGGGTCCGATGCTCCCAGTTTAAAAGCGTCCATCGCATATTTATGGTATAACTTTTCACGGTTTTCAACAACAGCAGAATCATCGCTGTATCCCAAATCTTCGCCGGTCTGCATTAGCAAAAATGTCCTTGCCCTTGTTTTCAGCATGTTCTTTTTGTCTTCCAGAGTCGGCTCTTTAAATCCGATCATCGATGAAATCTGATGATAATAATCACCCATTCTGTAAAAATCGATAGTGTCGACCTCATTAACTATGGCGGCCCAGGTCGTATCAGGCACTTCGTACGGATTTTCCATCAATGCCGAATCATTATAGATTATTTCAGCTTCCCGATCCAGCGAGTCTATCAATGCTTTACTCAATTTATATGATTCAATTTTACTCAACTCTACTTTTGCCTTTTCTTCCTGCTCCGGGCCGTACTCCGGAACTCCTTCCTCAATTCTTTCTTCAACCAAAATCAGATGCCATCCATCCGGTGATTTAAACGGCTCCGACACTTCCCCAACGGACAAATTGAAAGCAACCTCTTCAAATTCGTCATTATATGTTTTTCTAAAAAAGAATCCCAGGCTGCCGTCGTGGCGAGCAGATTGGGAATGCATGGAATATTCACTGGCAAGATAGCCGAAATCAGTCCCGCTGTCGACCTTGGCCTTTAACTCATATATTTTCGCTTTTGCAATTGAATCCAGCTGTTCCATTGAATAATCTTCAAAAACCAGTGAATCTTTACCTTCCTTCAGTCCTTTAGCGGATATCACAATATGTTTTGCCTTGACCTGTTCTTTTATTTCGAACATATCCTGATTAGCACGAAAAAAACTGTCAGCCGATGCGGAATCAATAGTTATCGAATCAAGAACCATCTTCTGGAATAAATATGTCATGTAAAATTCGGTAAACCTGAGAAAATAGGTATAATAAAGCCCCAGGTAATCATCCTTCAACTTTATATCTCGGGCTTCTTTGGATATTATCGAATCCAGAACAATAGCCTTAAGCGTATCCATATAGATGGAAGAATCTATATAGCCACCCTCTTCCAATAAATCCGAATCGGCCAGACGAAAATATAAATCCGATGCCATTATTTGCATCGTAGTGTCAATTGTAACTATAGGAAAATCATTTTCAATAATCGTTTCACGGTCGAGAACCGATGGTTTGCAGCCGAATATTGCTGCGCTAAGAACTAATAAGATAATGAATATTGCCAATTTAGAAAATTTCATACCTTCTTTTCCCCGCTGTTAGTTTCAAAACATATAGTATTATACAAATAACCCGGAAAATCAAGCCCAAATGAAATGGAAATATATAGAATACTATGCCTTTACGGACTCGAGAACCGATTCGTCCGCGCCGGAGGCCTGAATTGTGGGAAATTTCAGGTAAAATGAGGTGCCGTCGTATTTATCCGAAGAAAGTTCCAGATCGATATTGAGATTCCCCGCCAGGCGTTTAACTATGGCAAGACCGAGTCCGGTACCGTATTTTTTGGTAGAATAGAACGGATTAAATATCTCCCCACGAATTTCATCGGGAATACCCGGTCCGGTGTCATTGACAATTATTACGGGAGAATCATCTTCATTTACGATTTTAACAGATACCTTACCGGGACAACCTTCAAGAGCCTCGCAGGCATTTACAATGAGATTTATTAAAATCTGCTTGATCTGGTCCTCATCTCCGAAAATATAGACAATTGAATGTTCTGATGAAAAACTAAGTTCAATGTTCTTTTTAAAAGAGCTATGATGGCGGACAACTTCGCAGACATCGCTTATAAGGCGGCACAATTCAATCTTTACAAAGCTCGATCGCTGATTGCGGGCAAACATCAAAAAATCAGAAAGTATTGAGTTCAGTCGATTAGATTCCTTTATTATTAATTCCAGCAGTCGGGAATTTTCGTCTGAGACATCAAGATCCGATTTTAAAACCTCTACCGACCCGGAAATGGCGGCAAGGGGATTACGAATTTCATGAGCAATTGCCGCTGATAATTCACCGACAGCGGCCATCCGATCGGCCTCCCTGATTTTTTCCTCAAGTTTTTTAGTTTCGGTGAGATCCTGAAAAATGGCTATTACGCCACGTATAGATTCATCGGGCTCCCGTAGCAGTGATGTTGATATTCCAAGAGGAATAAGACGTTCATCAGGACCTTCTATACTGATTTCAATTCTCTGATTATGGCGATTATTAATAATTACATCATTTAAATTTTCCACTAACTGAGGCATCCTTTTACCGAATATTTCCCTGAAGTTTTTTCCGCCGATATCCTCTTCGTAATATCCGAGTATTTCTTCTGCAGCTCTGTTAAAGAATATTATTCTGCCGTCCCGATCAATAGTAAACAGGCCGGAGTTCAGATGTCTTAAAATATCATCAGTTTCCAGCCGCGCTTTCTTCAATGCCTGAGAGGTGTTTTCGAGCTGGATATCCTTGATCTTTAACCTTTCAACCAGATAACCCGAAATAAAGGCAACCAGATAAAAGGTCAGTATATGTAGAAAAATATTATAAAACGCGACATCTCCCGATGAAAACGCCTCGTCCATAGCTCTCATGGCGATGCCGGGAGTGTCACCTCCATATAAACCAAACCAGACAACAAAGGCATAACCGGCCGAAACCGCTGAAGCAATACTGAGGGTTCCGATAAGGTGCGTTACGAAAGCCGCGGAAATAATCGTCAGGATGAATAATCCGGAAAAGGCCGAGTTCACATTGCCGGTTGTATATATAATGCCCAGTTCTATTATTATTTCAAAGAGTATCTGTACAATTGGAAGTGTTTTTAAAAGGAAACCGATATTTACCCATCTTTTGACAATAATTAGAACCGGCAGGGCTAATGTCAGTAAAGAGTATATAAAAAAAGGAAGATTTAAAAATCGGGGAGCCTGCATCCAGTACAAAACCATACCCGAAATCAAAACATAAGTTAGAAGCCGAAAGGAGAGTAACCAGCCTATTTTAATTGATATCGCTTTATTGTTCATGATATATAAAAACGGGCGCCGGAATCGACGCCCGTTGAAGAATCTGTTTTCTATCCGATTTTGCCGATGATATCGAACATAGGCAGATACATGGCAATCAAAATACCACCTATTACACAGCCCATAATAACGATAATGACCGGCTCTATAAGCGATGTTAAGGCACTGACCGCTTCATCGACCTCTTCATCATAGAAATCCGCGATCTTGCCCAGCATTTCGTCGAGGCCGCCGGTCTTTTCACCGACCGAAATCATCTGCGTTACCATCGGTGGAAAGACGCCGGATTCGCGAAGCGGACCGGTAATCGTGTCACCCTCGGCGATAGATAATACTGATTTCTTGATTGCATCCGATACAACGGTGTTTCCGGCCGTCTTGGCTGTAATCTCCATGGCGTCGATAATTGAAACACCGGAAGACAATAGCGTCCCGAGAGTCCTTGTGAATCGAGCCACTGCCGACTTCCTGATCAGATTACCGAAGACCGGGGTCTTTATCATCGTTTTATCAAATGTCCTGTGTCCTCCTGGTGTTCTCACCCAGTAGATAAATACAATAGTCAGTACGATTAAGCCGCCAAATAACAAAAGAAAATTAGCTTTCAAAAAATTACTTATTCCGAGTATAACAAGAGTGGGGCCCGGTAATTCGGCTCCAAGACCGCCAAACATCTTTGCAAATACCGGCACAATAAAAGTCAACATGGCGATAGTTACCCCTGTCGCCACGATACTGACGACAGCCGGGTAGACCATTGCACCTTTTACTTTCCGGACCAGGGCATCGGCTTTTTCACGATAAACCGCAAGCCGTACAAGAATGGTATCGAGGGCGCCGCCCATTTCGCCCGCTTCGACCATATTTGTATACAGCTGATCGAATACTTTCGGATGCTTGGCAAGCGCCTCCGAAAGTGTCGATCCTCCCTGGACACTTTCTTTGACATTATTGATAATTTTTCGCAGCTCATTGTTTTCTATCTGAGCCGCCATAATTTCAAGACACTGCACCATCGGAAGGCCGGCTCCGATCATGGTTGCAAACTGCCTTGTAAACCGGGAGATTTCAACTTTCTTGATACCGGTTCCGATCTTTATCTGAATATCGGTCGGCTTCTTACGAATACTGCTGATAATTACACGATTTTTCCTCAGTATTCTTTCGAGATCTGCCCGGTCTTTGGCATTGAGTTCGCCCTGAACCTGGGCACCCGCCAGAGTCTTTCCCTTATATTCAAAAACCGGCATTGTAAAAACCTTTCCAGGACTCGGCGCCTATACAGTCACCGCTGCCTTTCCTTTCGAAAGCATTTCATTTAACTCGGCTACATTGGAGCTAAAACTCATAGCATCACCGATTGTTATTTTGCCTTTATTATAAAGATCCGCCAGGGCCTGGTTCATAGTCTTCATGCCATACTTCTGCCCTGACTGTAACATGCTGTAAATCTGGTGGATTTTATCATCTCTAATTAGCGCCCTAATGGCCGGCGTAACGACCATAATTTCCTGCGCAAGCCCTCTTCCACCCCCAATCTGAGGTATTAAACACTGAGAAATAACCGCTTGCAGTGAAAATGACAATGAAACCCTGACCTGTTCCTGCTGGCTGGTCGGAAATGCATCGATAATACGGTTGATTGATTCAGCAGTACTATTGGTGTGGAGAGTCGCAAAAGCCAAATGGCCGGTTTCCGAAATATTAAGAGCCGACTCAATTGTTTCCAGATCTCTCATCTCGCCAACCAGAACGACATCGGGATCTTCTCGCAGTGCATACTTAAGGGCCGACGAAAATGACTGGGTATCGCTGTAAACTTCACGCTGATTGACAATTGAAGTCTGATGACGGTGCAGATATTCAATTGGATCCTCAACAGTTATTATGTGGCAGGATCGTTCTCGGTTGATCTTATCGATTATGGCCGCCAGAGTTGTCGATTTACCTGAACCGGTAGGGCCGGTAACAAGAACCAATCCCCTGGGTAATTTGGCAAGCTCCGAAACAACCTTTGGCAGGCCGAGTTCCTCAAATGATTTTATTCTATAAGGAATCTGCCGCAGGGCGACCGCAACGTTACCGCGCTGCATAAATACATTGCAGCGAAATCGACTCATTTGCTCAATACCGAAAGAAAGGTCAAGCTCTGAAGCGGTTTCGAATTTCAGCCGCTGTTTTTCATTCATGATTGAATAAGCGAGTTTTTTGGTGTCATCCGGAGTTAAAATATCATAATTCATCTTAACCAGCTTACCATCGAGCCGGACTACCGGCGGAGCCCCAACAGTTAGATGCAAATCAGAGGCATCCATCTTTACCATTTCTTCAAGTAATTGTCGTAATCCGACCATATATACTCCCAATATTAACTCGTTACCTTACCGAGAGACCATCATTATCATTATCGGATTAATCCGGCCAATCTTGAAGATAAGGACTGTATATTTTTTGATAAGTCTTTGAAAATCGAAGATTTAATGATAAATAACAATTAGGTGGAAGTAACCGCAATTACCTCGTCATAGGATATTATTCCCTTGTTCATTTTATCAACAGCGGCCATTCGAAGTGTCAGCATACCTTCTTTTATAGCCTGCTCCTGCAGATCGGATTCCGAGTCCTCATTTAATATCATTCTCTCGAGTGTCGCTGAAATCGGCATAACCTCATAAATACCGGTTCGACCGGATTTCCCCGTTTCATTGCATTCGTTACATCCAACTCCACTATAAGCCTTCAGATTGGGAATCCAGTCATCAGGAACATTCAAAGCCTGAATCTGCTCTTCAGTGAGTTTTACTTCCTCTTTACAGCTGGGACATATTTTGCGCGTCATACGCTGAGCCATAATAAGCCTGGTTGCGCCGGCGACCAGATAGGCCGGGATACCCATGTCCACCAGCCTTAAAATCGAAGATGGAGCATCATTGGTGTGCAGCGTCGAAAATACCAGGTGGCCGGTAAGCGCGGCTCGAATCGCGATTTCGGCCGTTTCCGTATCTCGAATCTCACCAACCATGATAACATCAGGGTCCTGACGCAAAAACGACCTCAATGCCGAAGCGAAAGTCAGGCCGATCTCAGAACGAACAAGGACCTGGTTGATACCATCAAAGTTGAACTCCACCGGGTCTTCAGCCGTCATGATGTTAATGTCTGTAGTATTAATCTGCTTTAAGGCCGAATAAAGCGTCGTCGTTTTACCTGAACCGGTTGGTCCGGTTACCAGGATAATGCCGTACGGCAGGTGAATCGCTTCATCGAAGCGCTTTAATGAATCCGAAGCGAATCCGAGCTTTGTCATATCGACCATAAGCGATTTCGGGTCCAAAATTCGCATAACGACTTTTTCGCCGAAGATGGTCGGAAGAACCGAAACCCGGAGATCAACGGTTCGCTCGCCCATTTTGATCTTAATTCGTCCGTCCTGCGGCAACCGCCTTTCGGAAATATCGAGATCCGACATAACTTTCAAACGGGATACAATAGCGGCGCGATATTTAAACGGTATCGGTGCCATCTCCCGGAGATCGCCATCGACACGGAATCTTACCCTGATTCGCTTTTCGTAAGTCTCGAAATGAATATCGGAAGCACCCATCCTGATTGCATCGGCAATAATTGAATCGACCAGTTTTACGAGAGGCTTTTCCTGTATGGCTGATTCCAGATCGCTAACCGATGGAGCATCATCGCCCGATTCAACGACCTCGAGACCATCTTCATCCTCAAGCCCTTTAATTATTTCATTAAAGGCACTATCATCGGCGTAATAAGTATCGATCGCCTTTTGTATGGCGGTTTCCGGCGATATTACCGGTTGTATGGAACACCCGGTAATGAATTTTATTGCATCGAGGACATAAATATTATTGGGATCGGAAATGGCGACAATTAAGTTCTTGTTGAGTTTGGAGATGGCTATGACATTGAATTTTCGGGCAATATCTACGGGAATCAATTTGACAATTTCCGGATTCAATTCAACATCGGCCAGACGAATAGTGCCCATGTTCAACTGTTTTCCGATAAAACTGGTAACCTCTTCTTCAGATGAAATCGCTCCCACAGTGACCAGAGCGGCCTCCAGGCGGACCTCTTTGTCCTTCATGACCGCCATGGCCTTTTCCAGCTGCTCCTGGGAAATTTTACCTGCTTTTACCAGTACTTGTCCTAATTCAGTTGCCATACTCCATAAACCTCAGGCGAGGAATCAAATAAAACCCCGTGAGAAATTGTGTTTAAAGTCAGACTTGATTAATCCTGGAATATGTCATCCAGCTTATCACCGGCGGAGGCCGCGAATTCATCGGTAACTCCGGATTTTCCGCCCCCCGTCGAACGAGTCTTGAGAGCCTCGAATATATTACCCAGCTCTACCGATGTTTCTCGGGCATATAACCGTACCATACCGATAGTCGTCCGATCATCAAAAATAACCGCCAGTATAGATCGATCGCCAACTATCGACATATGAATATGATCCTTTTTGCCCTGGTGGAAAAGTACCGAAAATTCAGATTCGCCCACAAGTCTGGCAATTTCCTTGGTAGATGCAAAAGAGCCCGCCAGCAGGGCCGCCAGAGCCGTTGTATCCAGTGACTGGGTGAAACCCTGACGTGTAATCAAATGACCGTCTTTATCGACCAAGAGTGCACATTTGGCTTCGGCGCCTTTCAGCATTCTCGCCAGAATGGCATCGATTTTTTCGATTTCTTCCTCGTAAATAATCAGATTATCATCGCTCACGACTGTCACCTCCTTTAACTATTTCATTCCGAACAGACGTTTAAAGAAACCGCGTTTTTTCTTAATCACTCTGTTGGAAGGCGCCATCTTCGGGGTCGCCATGCCATCATTTCTCTCGGTATGATGTCCGGTGTCCTCATCCGAAGCATTATTTTCAACATGAGTATCTTCATCATCTTCAGACGAACCGCCTTGAAAATCAGAAACCGAAATTTTACGCGCACGCTGCGGGACCTTCCCGGATGAGCCGGGAAAAGGCCGCGATACCGGTTCAGGCTCGGGCTCCGGAGGTTTTAATTCCTGCTCAGGCTCCTCATCAGGTTCCTCGGAAGATTCCGGTGGAATTTCACTCGGTGGTTTGGATTTATCATTATCAGTTTCCGGCTCATCTTTTAAAACATTATGCTCATACAAAGAACTGTCAGGACTCTTTTCAGAGCTATACTGCTCTTCGTCCTGCATCGATTCGGCATCGTAAGCGGCTTCCCGCGAAGGTTGCTCTGCCGGAGTCGGACTCGGCTTTTGCGGAGCAGTATCGGTCCTTGCCTGCGGCGACTCCGAATGCTGCGAAGAAACACCTCCGGCGGCCTGCGCACGTTTTTCAGCCCCCGCAGGTTTTTCGACCTGCCTTTCCAATCGCGCTTCTTTGACTGTTGTCTGTGAACTGCGGGCTTTATCCAGTACGAGCTTTATAATCATCTTTAAAGTGTCAAAAACACCATTGCCGTTGACCGCTTCCCCGGTGAATGATCTCCAGCCGTATGTATTCAATTTGGCTTCGAGCTCTTCGACAGGAAGTATATTAGGCAGGTCTCTCTTATTATACTGAATGACGATCGGCATCTCATTGATATCATATCCATATTCGGCCAGGTTTTCCTTCATGTTATTCAAAGACTCAATATTCTCGTCCATCTTATCAGCTTGACTGTCGGCAACGAAGACGAGGCCGTCAGCGCCCCTTAAGACCAGCTTACGAGTGGCATTGTAGTACACCTGTCCCGGGACAGTATACAACTGGAATTTAGCTGCGAAGCCGCTAATGGTACCGATATTGATCGGAAGGAAATCGAAATAGAGAGTCCGATCCGCTTCCGTCGCCAGCGAAATCATCTTCCCCTTCGTATTTGAAGGAATTTTTTCGTGAATGTAAAGCAAATTAGTCGTTTTGCCGGATAGACCCGGCCCATAATAGACTATTTTGCATGTTACTTCACGAGTTGCATAGTTTATAGAAACCATAGCGTCCTTTTTCTATCCTCAGTTATTTTTTTCTATTTTCCCTACGGCGTTTTTAATTTCCAGGCGAATCAAACCGATGTTTACATCTGATTCAGCCGTAACAACCAGTAACCCTATTCCGGCGTCGGAAAAGAATAATTTGCCCGAGGTAGCCTCAATGGTCACCTGAGATAACGGCGATTGCTGCAACCTGTCCATCGATTTTTGAATATTACTTGTAATTGATGCCGCCAGCGCACCGACCGCTTCTTCTTCAAAAGATGTATCCAGGTCGGCTGCGATAACAATGCCGTCATTACCGACAAGCATTGAGCCGGTAATACCGCTGGTCTTATTCAGTTCTTCGAGTATCTGATACATATCGCTCCTCCGTTGCTGACGACAAAAGATTGCCGTAACGTTCGGATGAATATTTTCTGATAATATCGGCCGCCTGTACAATCCTTATGCGAAGCAATTCGTCTTCTTCATGATTGGACAGAACAAGCAAATCGAACTTATCTGCATTTATTATGGAAAGTCGGTTATTCCCGTAAATCATATCCAGACTGGTTACCTTCGGATCGTTTTCATTGCGCTTGAGGGCGCTTCTATTGGATTCACGAATCAGCCGCGCCATTGGTGCCCATTCCTCTGGATCATAATCGGCCTTCCTCCATGAGGCCAGTGTCAGCCCTTCGTGATCCACAACAACCGCTAACATGACTGCATGATGCTCACTGAGATAACTTACGGCGCGATCGTATCCATTAGCACCGGCGTCGGAAGTTGGTACCACCGTGGGTTCAGTATACATTCTGGATTCATGCTTTGCCTTAGGTGCTGGCCGTTTATGCATCTCATCAACATCTTTAGATCTCTGCTCGGTAGCGGGCTTTTCCTGAGATTTAGGCAAATAAGGCTGCTCCATCTCTTGCGGGACATCTTCAGTCGCTCTTTCTTTTTTCTCGGCAACCGCTTCACGGTAGGCCCGATACGGCCGCTTCTTCGGTTCTGTACTGGCCATTATTCCGCTGAAGAAGGGTCTCATAATGAACGGAGAAACAACGATGTATAAGATTACAGCCGGAAGATAAGCATATACGCCCAGCTTGAGCATTGCTGCCAATGAGCCTGTAGAGTAAAAAAACCATACCCAGAGCCCGAAAGCCATCCCCATTATGACGCGGTATAAAAATGTCAATCCCGCGCCCGCAAACAATTGAAGTAACGATGATTTGGGCCTGAAAATATAAAATACCAGCCCGTAGAAAAACACTTCAAATGCGAAAAAACGGATTGAATTTATAGCCGGACTCATCCCGATTTTCATCGTAAAAAACAGAATTGAAATTGCCAGGATAACCAGCGAAAAAATCGCCGCCTGTATAAAATCTCTGCTGTTAACCATAATATTTTCCCCGCCGTCTACTTGTATTCGTCGGCAAGTTGACTCAGAAGACTATTTAATTTCATCCTGAGTGTGCCCAAATTCGCCTGTTTGTTACCTTTTACCAGTAGCAGGTTATCCCCCAGCGGAAGGAAAGAAACCATGAAATTATCCGCTTCGAGCAGAATATTATCATAATCACCGAATTTCGAAAGTTCAATCTGAGATTGAATCAATTTTTCAATCTCTTTAGCCATCGCTCCGTAGAGCTCAGGATCTTGCTCATCATGCCAGCGGTTTTCTGCTACCAATCCTTCTTTGTTAATAAAAAGGATTCCTTCAATACCTTTCAAGGCAATTATTTGATCCATCAAATCGGCGATGGAAAGTCTATCGTCCAATGGTTCTTCTTTTTCTTCAATAGGAGCCGGCGCCGGTTCAGCAATTTCATCCGGCCTTGGCTGTGGGGGAGGTTCATTCTTATCTGGGGTTTCACGCTGTATTTTGCGGGCTAATTCAAGTAATTTTGTTATTTGCTGGTTGTGCTGATCCTGCAGATGGAGCTTCTCGAGATCTTTTATCGCTTTAACTATTTCACCCTTATAAATATAAATCTCCGCCAGCAAGAGATCAGTGGCCAATGCATGCCCGTCGAGCTCAATCGCTTTTTGGGTTTCCATTTCAGCCCAGTCGTATAGCCCCTTATCCAGATTAATCTTGCCCATTACCAGATGAGCCGAACCATAATCCGGATGTATCCTTAAGCCGTTCTGGCAAATTCTAAAAGCCTTATCCACTTCGCCTTTTTTGCGGTGCGCTTCGGCTAAAGCCGCGAAAATCTGCGAATTTGGATTCGAACTCAGAATTTTATTGCACTTGGCAATTCTATCATCAAGTTCGGTTGTATGGGCCATGGTTACCGCTCCATTATGGCCGACAAGCCATTGTAAAACATCGTATTAAAATATACCATTTTTCATTAATATGCAACCATAATCGCTGCCTTGACTTACAAAGAGCCCTTTTTTAACCCAGCACCTTTCTGGTCTGATATAATCCAATTAGCCACATTATTGCCATCAATAAATAGATTGCAGAGACTATAAAATGCGGTATGGCAAAAATCTGAACGTCTTGACCAAGTGCAAGTACTTGGGCTACAATTAAAAAGCCGAAACCGAGACCGAACATCTGCCAGCTTTTTGACATCAATCCACCCCGGACCAGTGAAAGAATTTTCAATGCCCAGGCAAGGCCGATTACGGCGCATAGTAATATCACCAGGCTGATTATGGCGGATGGCTCGTAGATATTTTCCTCGTTGAAGCCGCCGAGGACCTGCTTGGTGAATGCCAATTTAATCATTAATGTATTCATAAACGCCTTTAAAGCTATCTTTTAAGTTGCGTTTTTTACCAGTTTAACAACCCGATCAGCCTTTTTGACTGAACCGAGAAGAGCATCGTCTATCTGAAATCTTTTGACCAGCTCTCTTTTCAGCGCCAGCGGCTCGGAAACTTCTTTTTTAACCCGTGTAGCCACCTGCCGATAAATACCTTGCCCCAGAAGATAAAAAACAAATTCGAGCTGATTACTAAGCATATTCTCAAGCGCGCTCATTACCTTATGCATCCTCACCGAATGGGGTATCTTCAAAATCTCAGTATAAAATTTATCAAATGACGGCGTCAGATTGGCGCCCGGATCAAAGCCCGGGAAATAGATTAAAAAACCATTTCGGAATCCGGCCAGATATCTCTGGAACATAGGATTATTATCGCCGATAACATTCTCAACCAGTGTTCGGATACGATAAAAACAATTATTATACAGCGCGAATAATATCGACAGGACAACTTCCTCTTCGTTAATTAGTTCCTGGTTATCGCCTTTGGCACGGCCGGCCGATTCAATAAAACCCGCCACAATAAGACCATAGATTGAGCGATAGGTAACGAACTCACCTATCGGGGATGCCTGTACGATATCGGGTAGAGTCCTTTCCCCGTTTATAAGTGACAATACCTTGAATTCATCCAGCGAAAGAGTTATCTCTTCCCTGTTCGTTTTTGGCTTTATGTTCAACTTCAGCTTGACATCATCGGGAGGCAAAACTTTTTGTATCTCGACCCATTCATCGATACGTCTTGTACCTTCCATGATGATATTTACCGTATTGAGCTCAACTAATAGCGGCGCCTTTTTCGGGGCGGCATTCTCGAGGAATTTGAATTCACCTTCTTCCCAGCTAAACAGGTTATAGACGATTTCTTCTATCTGAAGCTTCAGGCATTCAAGAACTTCTTCCTTATCAAATAGATTCATGTCAACAAGTGTCGTTCCCAGCTGACGTCCCGTCTGCTTATGCATGGCAATCGCTTTTTCAAGATCGTCCTTGGATATTTTGCCGCGCTTCAAAAGTAGATTTCCCAAAAGGTCTTCAGTGGAATTGATGGAAGATGCATGTATTATATTACCGTCGCGGAAAGCTATTTCCTTTTGGCGGGTACCGGTAGATATTTGCAATACGCCGGTCTTTTTACCGGTAGATAGTAATTGCAGAATATCTGGAAAAGAAACTGTCTTAAGATTTCCTGTCAAGCTCATAAATCAGGCACCATCTACCCCTCTTGATCGCAGGGGTTAATGAAATTAGCTAATTCTTCTATTTCTTTTATGTTATCGGGATAATCAGGGGCAATCTTAACACTACCGTTCCGCAATCTTCAATAAATGCGGGCACGAATTGTTCCATTTTCGACAACCAATTTAACCGCACCGGTTTGCGATGTTTTAAACAGATCAATCCTGTCATCGCGCTCTTCGATAGATTCTTCCAAAATAATCGACGCTTCCCGCTCGAAACTGTTACAAATTAAAAAGAGGCTCCGTTTTTCGGATAAGCGTAATAAAGACAACAGATTACTCTCATCAATAGACGGTCTATACAAGGCCAGCGTCCCCTCTGTCCCTAATGTACTGTTCAAATTTTCAACAGTTGTTTCACTATTTAAAAACAACACTTTAGCAGAATCAATAGAATAAATTATATTACCGCGGTCAAGGACTATCTCTCCCTTTCCCGGATTATATACCGCTTCATTTCCCGAGTAGAAAAATATACTGTCCTCCGAACGTCCCGGCGGACGAAGATTGATTATATCGGTAGCCAAATTCCTGCCGACCGATGGCACATAGCAAAGACTTCGAGGAAATTCGGCATAAAGGTCGATTGCTTCATTGATGGTATTATAATCCGATGAAAGAACGAATATTTTAAAACTTTCAATACTTCTGTTTTGTAAAAATGGAACGATTATTTTCTCACTTACTGAATAGGACCTTTCCGGGATTTCGCCGAGAACCACATGATCGGTATTTAGATGATTAACAGCCAGAATACCCGGTATTGAAAACAATTCGAAACTGTAATAATCCCTTTCCTTAAATAGGCTTCTGACCGATAAAACATTGGCGGCCACAAAAATAAAAATCACAGCACCTCGCCTGACAGGCCTTGATCTAACACTGTAAACCAGAAATATAAGGAAAGCGTAATAGATCAAAAGTGTAACCGTATCCGGGCGGAAATCAATAATCAGGTCAAAATTATTCGACCCGAGTCGCTCCAGAATACTCGTCGTTAATTCAAGTAATGGGTTTAAAAGGGAACCGACAAAGACGGCCAGAATGGGCAGGATTAAAGACACCAGCAAAATTAATACTTCTCCTATTACTATGGCAGAAACCAGAGGAACAATCAATATATTGGAGACAAACGATACCATGGGCATGCGTTGAAAATAATAGGCCGACAAGGGAAGCGAGACTATCTGAGCGACGGCCGAGGCTGTCAAAAGGAATAATGCATATTTTAAAACCGGATGGTATCTTTCGGGGTGCACAAACGCTGTAATTCGAGGGACAAAGAAAATAAGCGACCATGCCGTTATAAAAGAAAGCTGGAAACCGACATCAAATAACTGTGCCGGATCGAACAACAGGATAATTAAAGCTGTCGCCGCAATAATATTATTAAGCTCTATCCGTCTTTGAAAATATTTACCGATCAAAACCAATGACGCCATTACCGAGGCCCTAACGACCGAGGGCTGATTGTATGACAAAAATGAAAAAAGAACGATAATCAATAGCAGAATTATCAATCTGGCCCCCCTCTTCACCGGTGATGCTCTTAGCAGAAAAACGAAAATAATAACCACCAGCCCGACATTGGACCCGGAAACAGCCAGCAAATGAAGCGTACCGGTATCACGGAATAAATTGTAAATTGATTCCGGAATATCTCTGGTTTCACCGATTAGAAAACCTGAAGCCAAAGCAGCGGAATTGCTGTCGAGTGAATAATAGAAAACATCGGTAATATAATCGCGAACATCCCTGACAATTCCCCGGAAATTACTCTGTTCGACGGGATCGATTTGTATATTGAAAAAGTGCGGAAGATAACTTACGCCGAATATTCCCTTGAGATTCAGATATCTTCTGTAGTCGAAACCCGATGGATTTTTGCCTCCTTTTATTGAATAAAGCCGGGCATCATAATAAATCCTGTCGCCATATTGGAAACGTGTCGTTTCCAAACCCAAACGAATAACCAATCTTCCCCTCCCCTCGACTCTCTTATCTTTATACCCTATTGAATCCAGTGTAAGGACCAGATCGGTCCGTTGATCCCTGACCACCGGCCAGTCATCGATTGTACCATATATAGTGTATACATTATCATCATCTACAAAATGCACGACATGTCCCGGAGGGAATGTTCGCAATTTGAATGCAAAGCTATACGAAGAGATCAAACCGAGGCATAATAAGGCAAAAATTGCCGTCGCAACTGGTCTGCTTTTGAAATAAAGTGAAATCGTGACAATTATTGTCACCAGAGCAATGGAGAGGAAAAGGCCTGCCGACACCGTCGTGAAATCTGCGAAAAGGATTCCGGCAATAACTGCCATGAGAGCCGCTACGGCAGGATATTTCTTTACCATCAATGATTCATCGGCTATCTTTTCATGCGCAAAATTTCCGGTAATTTCTTCATTTCTTCAAGGCGAAAGAGCCACATAAAAACAAGATATAATCCACCCATACCAATCACTTGTAGTACAACGATCAATATCTTTTCAGGCAGTTGACCCAATTCAATTAATTTATTGAATGGTATTAAGTCAATTATCAGGTATGCTGCAATAGCCCCGAGAATTACTTTCGCCAGAAGAATAAATATGCTCTTATAATCAAGAGTCTCGATGCGTCCCTTTAAATTATATAATAATAATCCCATATTAACCAGCCCGGCCGAAGAAGTTGCCGCCGCCAGTCCGGCAAAGCCCCATAAAGGGATAAAAGCAAAATTCAACAAAATATTTATCGCTACAGATAGAATCGAATAGTACATTGGCGACTTCGAATCACCCATTGCATAATATACCGGCGCTAAAACACGTACTCCCGAAAACCCGACCAGACCGAAAGCGTAAAAGAAAAGCGCTCTTGCAGTCTGCGATGTATCAATTCCTGTAAATGCGCCGCGCTCGTAAATCAATCTTACCAGGTCCTGCCCGAAACCGGTCAGATAAACCGCCGACGGAACGATTAAAAAGAGCGACAATCCCAGCGCCTCGCGAAATGTTCTGGCCAACTGATGTTTGTCATCCCGCGCAACGTCGTCAGAAACCTTGGGCAGAATCACCGTTCCCAGGGCAACACCAAAAACCCCCAGTGGAAAGTGCATCAACCGGTAGGCGAAATTCAGATAAGACAGCGCTCCTTCAATTAAAAGTGATGCAAGTAGCGTATTGACCAGAATATTGATTCTAGAGGCCGAAAGCCCCAGGATCATTGGTGTAATCAACTTTCGGATACGCCGCAGCCCCTCATGGGCGAAATTAAATACCAGTCTGAACCTGAATCCAATTTTCCACAGCGACGGTATCTGAAAGACAAGCTGACCTATACCGCCCACTACAACCCCAATTGCCAGGGTATAAATAGGAACATCGAAATATTCATATAAAAGAACCGGCGCCAGGATCATGCCGATATTAAACAAAGCCGGAGATAACGCCGGGACCCCGAACCTGCCGACAGAGTTTAAAATCCCCATAAAGACCGCCGAAACCGAAACCAGCATTAAATAGATAAACATGAACCTGGTTAACTGAACAGTCAGCCGAAACTTGTCAGGATCGGCCGTAAATCCATGAGCCGAAATATAAACCAGGGCCGGGGCAAGAATAATACCGGTGGCTACGATTATTCCAACAATTAAAAGTAGCGCCGAAATTGTCAGACGGGCCAGGTGAAATGCCGACGATTTCCCTTCTTTGACCATTTTATCTTTAAAAACAGGTACAAAAGCAGATGACAATGCGCCCTCGGCAAAAAGATCTCTCAATAGATTCGGAATCCTGAATGCCGCAAAAAAGGCATCGGTCGCCATCCCGGCCCCAAAGAAAAAGGCCACCACCTGTTCCCGGATAAGACCCATAATCCGCGATAAAGCAGTTGCGCCCGATACGGTTCCGGCCGAAGCCGCGAGCGATTTTTCGCTGTTTTTATCCATTGACAATGCCGAAAATAATCATATATTTATCAGCCAATAAAATTGTAAGCAAGAAAGGAATATACATTGCCGCAGCATAAGTCGTGTAAAAAAAGAATGCGGACTTCGGCCGAAGAAAGAGCCAGAAATCGTGCCCTGCGCTCGCATATGGCAAAGTCGATTAAAACCCTGGAGAATTGTTCTACCAAAGAAGAAGCGGATAAAATCATAAATGATGTTTTCTCTATTATTGATAAAGCCGCTCAAAAGAATGTTATCCATGAAAACAAAGCCGCTCGAGACAAATCGAAACTGATGGCTTTCTATCATGGCCTCTCCAAATAATATTCGCATACTATATTAAATATCTGACCAGGCGCAGCAGCTGCGGCCTGGTTTTTATTATTCGTATCAACAGCTTGGGAACATTCACTCCGGTCGTTTTTCGGTCCGGAAACTGTCTGCGAAGAGATTCTATTATAACCCTGAAATCCTTATCGGTCATTTTCTCGTAGACCCGACGAAGCCTTGCATAATTCCTCAATTCCTCACCTTTTACTTTCAAAAATCGATTTGGATACAACCGGTTTATTTTTTTTATATCTTCTATATCCCCGTTCAAATACCTTGCCGCCGCCACCCCCGCAAACTTACCCGATAAAAGGGCGTTGACAATTCCCGCTCCGGTAAGCGAATCAAGTACACGACCGGCATCGCCGACAACCAGCAGGTTCTTTAACAACAGTTTCTTCGGCCCCTGATACTTCGGTGTCTGGCCGCACATCTCCTCGACGACTCGGGCACTTTCGAAATTTTTCTTTACAAAATTATCCAGCAGCTTTCGGCATATTTCACTTCTGCCGCCACTCACTGTCACTCCGATACCAACATTTGCCGAGTGAGATGATTTCGGGAATACCCACAAATATCCATTTGGGGCAATATCATTCCCGACATGAAATTCAACCCTGGCAGGATCAATATCTATATTTTCAATCCGATACTGCAAAATTGATTCTATATCATCCAATTCAATTAAATTATCGATCCCCGCCAGACGGGCTATTTTTGATTCTACCCCGTCGGCGGCAATGAAAATCCGTGCCTTAACCGAAACGATCCCGCCATCCGACCTGAGGATATTGACGGAATCAAATAATTCCTCTCCACCATTCAAATTCAATCCTATTGCATTACATTGCAAATCGCACCCTGCCCTAACTGCCATTTGCGCCAAATCATTATCGATAGTTTTTCTGTCGAGGATGTATCCCGCATCAGGATGATGAACCTCAATATCAAAACCTCCCTGACCCACCAATACGGCATATTCAATCTTTGAAGAGATCCAGCCCGGTTCGAGATCGATGACTTTTTCCAGCGAAGGCTTTGTCGCACCTTCTGCACAACAAAGCGGAACACCCGGCTTTTCGTGCTTTTCTAGGAGCAGAACCGAATATCCCGCAGAGGCTATCTCAAATGCCGCCTTTGATCCCGCCGGCCCGGCACCTATAACTACCGCATCATACTCCGACAGCATCGGATTCCTCCAGAGCTCCTACCGGACAGAATAAGACGCAAATACCGCACATGGTGCAAAGATCGTCATCGCATTCCAGTGAATCAAAAGACAAAAAAAGAGCTTCTTCAGGACACAGGGGGACACAGCCGCCGCACTCCAGACAAACCGCTCCATCAATTTTTAACATAACCCGGTTAATTTATATAATCGGACAATTAGAGACAATATATTTTTGCTCATTTATTATTGTCGATAATAATTGTTTTATTTATTGCCGATGTTCGAATAAGCCGGTTTAGAACATCGTGATAAAGTGGAGCGAAGCATTGTTTCTGACAAGGATCGTTCGATTATCGGGCAGATGCCATACTCTCGGAAGTCCTGAAACATATGATTCGTAAGTAAATCTGACTTGCGCTTCCTTTCTCCCCTTTATATTAAAAAGGTAAAGGAAGCCTTCAATATGTCTCTCCCATTGTTCAACCATATTCCCCCTGTTTATATCAACGCCGCAGGCAAGGAATTTTCCATTCGGAGCAATATCCAAAGTCGGGAAATTTGCACCCTCTTTGCGCGCATATTTTCTCCATAACTCTTCACCGGTTTCAATATCGTATGCGGCGATTTCATCATGAAATGAAATAACCAGCATATTGAGGTCTTCGCGAAGGAGAATCTGATCTACTATATTTTTCTGAACATCGATTTCGATAACTTTATCGGTTTGATCAAATATCTGCACAATTCCACGTCTGAATACGACATACTTTTCGGAGTCTCTTCCGAACGTAAAATCGCTCTGCGCCTCAAATGCCCTTATAAGTTTTCCCTCCGAGTTGTAAAGCCTTAACCCCCTATTTCCGCTATCTATGAAGAAATGTCGCCCCTCATCAGCTATTAGAAGCCCTTCGTAAAATTCGATATCATCGATTATCAACGGTAACTCTCTATGCTGAAAATATAATTTGCCCTCATATGCCATTATATTTCCGCCGATCGTTATTAGATAATTTCCCGACGGAGAAAGATAATGTTCACCCGCAGGAATATCATAAAAGGAATACAATGGTTCACGTTGATTATTATATATTGTTGCTATCCGGGAAACTGAGTCCTCTCCAAACCGGTATTCAGACATGATAGCATAAAAAATGCCGCCCCCGGAAATGACAGGAATAGAATCGCCCTTTGCAGGAATGACAAAATCCGGATTATAAAACCTGTCGAGAAATATAACAGAATCGGGGCTTTCTATGACAATATTGCCCGTACTTGCCCCATGTACTACCGCCTCAGGATTTATTTTTATTTCTTTTTCTTCTTTCAGGCGTACAGCTTCAGCCATACCGGAGAAAAAGATCAGGACAGATAGAATCAGAATCGATAGTAACTTTATTATCACGGCAACCTATTTTTTCAAATTACTCAACACAACCCGGCTGTAATCCCGGACCTGCCTTGTAGAGATAATTAATGAAATAGGTAACATCAAGTAAATTTATTGCACAATCGCCGTTTACATCGCCGTTATTCATGATTACCGGGGCCGGACCACTCTTGTAAAGATAGTTTATCAGATATGTAATATCCAACAGGTTTCCGCTGCCATCCCCATTGACATCGCCGCTTAAAGTCTCAATCTCAATACCGAATGTATCATAAAGCTTCGTCATCAACGCCCGGGCGGAAGATTCCGTAAGATAATACAGCGGAAAGGACAAGGCTATCCCCAGGCCGTCTCCCCTGTTGTAAATGACACCGCAGGGTTCACCCTCGAATTGAGGATCATCTGATTGTGAATCAAATCTATAAATAACCTGCGCTCCCGGAAGATGATCCAGCTTGGGGATCGAAAGAAATACGCCGTTAAACATATTGTCTGTCCGGTTGGTTATATTGGGCCATCCGTTATCCCCTGTAGCCCCGACAAAATCGAAATTTATATTTTCGGTTAACTGGGTAATTCCGAAATAATCGTAAAGGAAATTTCCCGGATTTAAGGGCTGCTCGCCGGCATACCAAGTCAATGTCTGCCATCCTGCAATACAAATATTCGTAGTATTATTCAGATACCATTCAAGGGAATCGATCGAAGAACTAAGAAGTTGTCCTGACAGGTCATCATCGACCCAGATCAGATTTTCATATTGTCCGGCTTCGGAACGGTCGAGCTTTTGAGGGCCGTTATCAATATAAAATTTATCATAATCGGTACCAAAGAGAAGAACGGAATCATAAACCGCCGCCTGCTCCTCTTCGGACGGATTAAGAGAGCCGGTCTCGCCGGTTTCGTCAACAAAAAGCAATGGTAAATCAAATGTGGCAGGAATTGCCGAAACAATGCTTGCTGTATCAGACGTATAACCGTCATTATCGACGGCAAAAACCTGGTATTCATAACGGGTGTGTGCAGCAACTACGAAATCATTATATTCCGAATCAATAATATTGTCTTCGATTACCTGCCATTCTGTCTCGCCAAATATTCTTCGTTTTATCCGGTAATGATCAAGGTCAAGCTCCCCATTAGGCTGCCAATCAAGAGCTACTCGACTTAACGCCGGACTGGCGGTTACAGATGTAACTTGACGGGGTTCCAGCAAAGGTATTCCCGATTGCTCTACCAGAGAAATTGGTCCATAACCCAGAGAATTAATACCAAGAACCGTAAAATAATATTCCTGGCCTTCAGTTAATCCGCCAACATCCAGCCAGTACTGACCCGGAATTGCGTCGACCGTATCCGTGTAATTCCCCGAAGTAGTTCCATATAATACCTGGTATGTATAAGTGGGATCATAATCACCCCAAACAACTCTCAGCGACTGACCGTCACCCACATCGATTACATACTCCACCGGGGTCAAATGGGCAGCGTTATCAATATGCCCTAAGGTGGCCGCCGATAGCCTTAAGATCTGTTCGAAATAATTGAAATCCAGCCTTGAATTTATGTCGAGGTCGGTATGCCACCCATCGTAATTGAATTCGCCTTCCTGAGTATAAGCGACAAGGTGGCCGTATGCGGCGAATGAAGCATGATCAGAACTGGCCGAGGTCCCTGCATAATAAGGGCTTAAATAAGTGACGCGTTCGGTGGCGGCGTACAAAGCATCGGCGTAAACCCGGCTGTCGGCATAGAAAAAAGCAACTTCATTAAAACCGCTCCCGTTATAGGCTACCATATCCCAATTTAGCATACATTCGATATTGTAGCTGCCCAAATCTCCATTGGTCAGCCTCCATGCCATGTAATTCGATCCGTACAATCCCACTTCTTCAGCAGAAAAAACAGTGAACATCATAGACTTTTTATTGTCGACATTCGCATAAATGCGAGCCAGCTCCAGTACCGTTGACGAACCGCTGCCATTATCATCCGCGCCCGGTGCATATACGGTATAATCAGAATCGAAATTTATCGAATCATAATGCCCGCCAATTACAATCAACTGCTGAGGCTCTTCTGATCCTTCCTTAATGACATAAACGTTGTGGCATACTGTACTATTGTAATAAAATGTATCAATCTTCACATTTGAATAGCCAAATTCCTCAAGCTTGGATTTGACCCAGTTCATGGCGGCATCTATGGAATCAGTAAATATATGACGAGTCTGAAAGGCCTCAAAACGAGTATTATAACTATACAGGGAATCCTGAATAACAAGATCTGCCAGCGAATCAGAGGGATAATCCACTCTGAAAGGAGCGGTTATCTGTGGAGGATTATAAAACAATGGCGTCTGAATTATATCAACCGGAATAGTCATATATCCATTTCGCCGAAGATAATCCAAATCGCTTTCCATTAGCTCCACAAGATTAGAAACTCCGTCGGAATAAACCGGCTCCTGCAAATAACCCGATTTAACCGCCCTGTCATGCACTTGATTAACCAGATATAAATTGTCAAGATTTACATTAGAACTTACTTTTTCCAGATTAAAGCCTTCATTGTTTAATTGGCCAACTTGGGTGTCGTTCAATTCAACGATAAATTTCCCATCGATTCTGCCGTGTGCTACTGGGATAATATTTTCGGCTCTATTCAATTCATCATAGCTGTTAATTCCCAGAAGATACAAATCGCCCGCAAAAAGCGGCGCGGCTGTGATTAATAGGACTGTTAAGGCCAAAACCAAAGATCGGCTATTCATGATATTTCTCTCCAGTTATATAAATTGAGAAGACATTTTGCGTATTTGTAGTCCATATATAAAATACGAGATATCCCGAATATGTCAAAAAGAATTTTATTTAGTTAGACGGATAAGCAGGATCAAACATCAAGTGATTGCCGGAGTTTTTCTTTCATCTCTTTTTTTACCGAAAGATATTTGCCGGTGGCCGTAGCGACTATTTCCCGATCCTGATTCAATACCCTGCCTTCGGTTACATACAATCTGCCCTTTTCCTCTGTGACATAACCCTCGAATGAAAGTCTTTGTCCAATAAAGACAGCCTTATGGAAGCGTACTGTCATTTCAACAGTCATGGCATAAATATCTCTGGCGAGAAGAGCCTTGATCATGACCTCATCGAGAAGGGCCGAAGTAATCCCGCCGTGCAGGATATCATAGTAACCTTCAAATCTTTTCTCAGCGGTATATTCGGTAACCGCCTTTTCATCATCATAAAAAAAGCGGGCTTTCAGGCCAATATCATTATTACCGCCGCAAACAAAGCATCCGGAATACTTGGCTACCTCTTTCATAGCAGGCAATTAAGTAATTTAAACCGGTCTGTCAACCCCATAAAAAACCCGGTCCTGATAGGCAGGACCGGGTATGTATTAATAGAAAAAACTCAGAGATTTACGATCCATATGGGGCACAGAAATCATAAGTATATGACCAGAGCGTGTTATCCTTGGTAACTTCAATAGTCGCGACACCGTCAGTAATGCTAACTGAAACCTGCCATTGCTGGACATTAAAATCGGAATCGAGCCCGGTCGTAAGTTCGTAAGATTCATCGATCGTCATCGTATACGTTCCGGAAACAGGACAGCCGTTAATCCAGCCGTACCCGGGTGTCTGCCGGAGGACAACATTATCGATATCAACTTCCATATCGAAAGTCGCCTCCACTGTGGAATCGGCGCTGACATAATTCCAGACAAAAATGGCGTTTTTAAAGCCATCAATACTGCACTCATTCTGATCAAGGTCAGAAAATACAATATTCAGATTCCCCGATAAATTGGTGTGGGTCTGACTGGTCAGATTACTATTGAATGCCCAATAGCGAATATAGTTCATATAATCCAGACCCTGGGGGTCTTCAATAACGGTCGAATCGCTCATGAATTTAACTGAATCGCGGAAGAAATCGTCGAAATTATCATTATGCCGGGCAACATACGTTATATGCCAGCCATCCGAATAGGCATAAGCGACAGTATCGTTTGGTCCGATAGGGCCCTTTTGGTTGGCGACCTGATCGGTGTCGGTAGGAAGCTGGTATATATTTTCCAGACCGAGCGCGAAAATTTCCAGCGTGGAATCAATATAGCTATTGACATGCTGCTGGACTAAAGCGAAATCGGGATCTTCCAAATCGCCGGCATTTGGCTGATTGGGCGTGGAACCCTTGTCATCATCACCCGAACATCCGGCAACAAACAGGAAGACGAGCAGGGCGAACAACCCTAACAACAGGAAGCTCATTCGACGCATTACTAAAACTCCTTTCGTCGACGCCCTGGCCTTTCCCGGCTATATCGATTGCCCCCTTTAGCTTTCCATCAGAAAAGCCATAATCGCCTTCTGAACGTGAAGTCTGTTTTCGGCCTGATCGAAAATAATGGAATGAGGACCATCCATAACCTCATCGGTGATTTCTCTTCCTCTTTCCGCCGGTAAACAGTGCATAACAACACAATCAGAATCCGCCTTGGCCAACAGCGTCGAGTTAACCTGAAACTGTTTTAATTTTCTTTGTTTCTCCTCGAACTGTTCTTTTTGACCCATAGAGGCCCATACGTCCGTATAGATAACATCGGCATCCTTAACCGCTTCTTTAGGATCGTGGGTCACCGTGATTGTGCTGTTGCTGTTGGCTTTAGCTTTTTTGAGTATCTCCTCATCCGGCGGAGTATCGGGCGAGGTCCCGATCCGAAGATCCATGGCAATCAGACTGGCAAGGTTCAACCAGCTGTTGGCAATATTGTTGCCGTCCCCCAGATAAGCTACTTTGAATTTATCTTTATCTTTATGTTCCAAAACTGTGAAATAATCACCCATTATCTGGCATGGGTGGGTCAGATCGGTCAGGCCGTTAACCACCGGGACCTCGGCATGCTTCGCCAGTTCGGTCACATCCGAATGCGCAAATGTCCGGATCATAATCAGCCCCACATATCTCGACAGCACCTTGGCCGCATCCTTTACCGTCTCCCTGACACCAAGTTGAATTTCCTGTCCCGTAATGTATAAAGCATTGCCGCCGAGCTCGTTGATACCAACTTCGAATGACACTCGGGTGCGAAGCGAAGGCTTCGTAAAGATACAGGCGACAGATTTCCCTGCCAGCGGTTTGGGAGCGATTTCTCCCTGTTTCATTTTCTTGCAAAGATCGAAAACTTTGAATATTTCTTCGGTGGATAAATCGGTTATTTCGACAAATGACCTGGGCATTGCGCCTCCTTTCTGACTTCTATACCATTTTTTAGCCGCCGAATATAACACCTTTGACAACCGTATGTCAAGTTTAGTAAATTATCTGCGACAATATATTTTTGCCCGGCGAAACTATCCTGTATAAATGGCGTAGTCAATTAAAAAGCGGAGATAAATTATGGTTTTTAATCGATGGTTCTGGGGGTTGCTGCTAATCGCAATTGGCGGCTTTATTCTCTTAAACAACGTCGATCTTTTCGACTATTCACTCGGCCAGCTTATCAGCGATTTCTGGCCAATTATTCTTATTATTTTAGGCCTCTCCATGATAATCGGCCACCGGCGAAAACCTAAAGATCAGATACATATTGACGTTGAAGGCTGGACACGAGCTGCCGAATATCAAAAAAGCGATTTTTCTGAAGTTTTCGGCGATCTCAATATCAATGCCGAAAACATGGAAATCGGCAATCTAAAATTATCAACCGTCTTTGGCGACCAATCGCTTAACCTTTCCGGCGCAAGACTCAAACCGGGCATAAACGAAATAAATATATCCGGAGTTTTCGGAGATATCCTGATTATTATCCCCAAACAGATGGAAATTCTGGTGGATAGTTCGAATGTTATCGGAACCGTAATAATATTTGACCGCAAGGAAGACGGCATCTTTCGCAAGGCTCGCGTAAAATCGGATAACTACGACACCGCCGCCGATAAACTGGCAATTTCAATTAACATTGTTTTCGGAGATATTAAAGTCTTAAGAGCGTAATCTTCCGGCCAGCCAGCCGACCACCACCGGAAGCCAGCATAAATTCGCCGCGACCGTTTCAAGAGCAGTCTTCGTCTGAGTCGAAGGCACAAAACCGAGCATCCGTACACCCAATAATCCAACAGGAACAAACAAAATCACCAATAAACTGGTTATCATGACCGGATGACGGAAATATCTTCTAAACGCCCTGCCCCACGAACCCTCTTTTCTCCGCAAAAATATCGATCCGGAAATATTCGCCCCGATCTGATCCGACATAGCATAAAAGAAAGGAATATAAAACGCCCCGGTGGCATAAACATCGACTCCAACAAGGCGGCTCCCCCAGTCAATTATCCACGGAAAAAAGAGACCGAGAAACTTGCCCCAACCGTAAGCTTCAGCCATCGACCCGGCCTTCCGCCGGAACCGCTGGCGCATCGAAAATATCCCCTCGAATATTGACTCGCCCTCCCCCGCCAACGTCCGAACAATCCATTGCCCCACCGCGCTCTTATGAAAACCGAGATAATCAAGCCCCAGTCCGGTAACAATAGCTGCAATATATCCGGGAATGGTGAACTTGAGAAGTTCGTCGAAACCCTCTTCTTCGAGCTCTTCTTCCTCTTCTTCTATCTCGATATCTTCTTTATCTATATCTTTTTTCTGATTATCCATGATATGTAAAATACGTATCCTATCTCTTTGTTTTAAATAAAAAAAAGACAGAGCTAATCTGTCCTTTTTTATATCTTCATGTCTGAGATGAGATTTACACCACATTCACCTGCCAGTTTTCATCAACCCAGATTTTGATTGTCTCAATTCCATATCCCCAATCTTGTACTGTCTTGACCGCCTTTTCAAGCTGCTCCAACTGGACATTCTTCTCCACCGGATTGCCGGCACAATCATAATGCCCGACTATAGCCAGCACTTTTGAACCATGCTTCTCGACCGAAATAGAAACCCGTCTTTTGATTGACTCCAGAAGTTTCTCATCCCTTTTTTCAGCCAGGATTTTTATCGGACCCGGTTCCGTGACCGCATCGACATAATCGACACCGTAAGTCTTTTTCATATATTCTATGACCGGAATTTGAGTCCGGCCGTCCATACAGTTTACCGCTGTCGCGAAAGTCCCTTCAGCCATTTCGTCTCCTCATAAAATTATTTATAATATGTACCTGCTTATATCTTCGTCTTCAACAATATCACCGAGCATCTTATCTACCATTGTTTTGGTAATCTTTATATTTTTCTTTTTGCCCGGGGCATCGAACATTATATCCTCCAGAAGAGTCGACATCACCGTATGAAGCCTCCTCGCGCCGATATTCTCCGTAGAACTATTAACCTCTTCCGCAATCTCGGCGATCCTGTCAAGCGATCCTTTATCAAATGAAAGCGATACATCTTCGGATGCCATCAATGCCGTATATTGCTTAACCAGAGCATTTTTCGGCTCGGATAATATCCGTACGAAATCATCCGCCGTCAGTGAATCGAGCTCAACCCGAATCGGGAAACGTCCTTGAAGCTCCGGCACCAAATCGGACGGCCTCGAACTGTGAAATGCACCGGCTGCAATGAACAATATATGATCGGTACGTACCATACCGTACTTGGTCATTACCGCCGAGCCCTCGACAATCGGCAGTATATCCCTCTGCACACCCTCGCGGCTGACATCTGGCCCGCTCTTCGACCGTTCACCGGCTATTTTGTCTATTTCATCAACGAAAGCAATCCCCGATTCCTGGGCTCGCTCAAGGGCAAGTTCGGTGACCTCATCCATATTTACCAGTTTCGAAACTTCTTCTGAATGCAAAAATTTACGGGCTTCCTCAACTGTCATTTTTCGCCGCTTGGTTTTTTTCGGCATGAGCCCGGAAAACATCTCCTGAAAATTTATCCCCATCTCTTCCATACCCATCGGCGAAAAAATTTCCACGACCGGGAATTTATCCTGCGGCGTTTCCAGTTCAACCGTCAGCTTTTCCAGCTTTCCATCGAGCAGTTTCTTTTTTAATTTTTCGCGAGTTTTCTCATAAGAAGAACCCTCTTCCTCTTTGGCCTCGACAGCCTCGGCACCTGGAAGAGGCTTCCCTTTTGGAGGCGGCGGCGGCAAAAGGAGATCGAGCAGTTTCTCGGTTGTATTTACTGCCGCTTTTTCGTTGACCTCTTCCGATTTTTCCTGCTTGACCATATTAACCGCCAGATCAACCAGATCACGAATCATCGATTCCACATCACGGCCGACATATCCGACCTCGGTAAATTTCGACGCTTCCACCTTTATAAAAGGCGCCCCGGCCATTTCCGCCAGCCGTCTGGCAATTTCAGTCTTGCCCACACCGGTCGGACCGATCATTAGAATATTATTGGGAAGGATTTCTTTGCGGATATCGGGGTCGGCCGCCTGCCTTCGCCACCTGTTGCGAAGAGCAATAGCCACCGATTTTTTGGCCTTATCCTGTCCTATAATGTATTTATCGAGATACTCAACAATTTCCTTCGGGGTCAGATTATTTTCTATCATTATATCATTTCCACAGTTATTGTATTATTCGTATAGACACAAATTTCCGACGTAATCTCCATTGCTTTTCGAACAATCTCATCGGCTGCAAGTTTCGGTTTTAAATCCATAATCGCACGCGCCGCCGCCAGTGCATACGGCCCGCCGGAACCAATCGCCAGAATACCGTCATCCGGCTCGACAACCTCACCGGAACCGGCTATTATAAATGAATGTTCTTTGTCCGCAACCGCCAACAGGGCTTCGAGCTTTTGCAGGTATTTATCTGTCCGCCACTCTTTGGCCAGCTCCACCGTTGCCCTCGGAAGATTCCCGGAATACTCTTCAATCTTGCCCTCGAATCGCTCGAATAAAGCCATTGCATCGGCAGCCGCCCCGGCAAATCCGGAGAGAATTGTATCATTATATATTTTCCTGATCTTTATCGCCTTCGATTTCATGACCGTATCGCCAAATGTAACCTGCCCGTCACCGCCGATTGCAACCTTGTCTTTGTATCGGAGGCAAAGAATTGTCGTCGAATGTATCTCCATATTTACCTCGTTTCTACGCCCTCGGGTGAGATTTGTTATATACTTTTTTCAACTGCTCAGTAGTCACATGAGTATATTTTTGCGTCGTTGCCAGAGAACTATGCCCCAGAATTTCTTTGATAGCAAGAATATCCGCCCCATTTTCCAGCATATGTGTCGCGAAGCTGTGTCTCAGCATATGCGGCGTTACCCTGCGCCCCAAACTCGCGCAGTATTTTTTTACGGCGCGGTCAATAGAACGTACAGTCAGCGGTTCTTTGCGATAATTAAGAAATAAATATCCCTGGTGCCTCTTATCTCCTGATACGAAACTATCACGGATTTCGAGATATATTTTTATATCACTTTCAAGAGTATCTCCAAATGGCGCGACTCTTTCTTTGTTGCCTTTTCCGATTACAGTGATAACTCTTCTTGAAAGATCGATATCAGCAACCTTTAACCCGGCCATTTCCGCACGCCTGATACCTGAAATATAGAACAATGATACCATAATATAATCTCGCCACCCAAGGTAATTGTCCTTATTCAGAAAATCGAATATTTCGTCGGCCTCTTTTTGCGAAAGAAAATCGGGGATTTTTTCCGAGTATTTTATCTTACTGAGTTTGCATAGATATTTCCAGCCACCCTTTTTTTGAGTCAGGAATTGCTGAAAACCGGACAAGGCCGAGATAAAACCGGCCAGCGTTCTAACAGAAATACCCGCCTTTCTTCTTGCAGCCAAATATTTCCGCAGAATTATAGAGTTAATCTGGGAATCGGGCGATGATGATTCCAGTTCTTTTTCAAAAAAATCAACCCACGGTTCCAGGCTTCGGCGATATGTCTCGATACTGCCGGGTGCGAGACGTCTCTTCTCCAGCAGAAATTTGAAATATTCCTTGAGAGCACTTCTTAACATATGCGAATAATAGGATAAAATTATTTCGCGGTCAATTGAAATTGAACGTTGAGAATTTTAATTGAGCTAACCGGATGTTAACGAGAATTGCGGCAGTACAAAGCTTATTCTTTATCCGATTTTTCTTCGATATATATTTTATGCTTGCATGAGGGACAGGCATAATATGGGCCGCGCTGCTTTGATACCTTTTCGACCATATAATTGTTACCGCACTGCGGGCATTCCTTATCGACCGGTTTGTACCAGCTTACCCAATCACATTTGGGATAATTGGTGCATCCGTAAAAGACCCGGCCCTTGCGCGATCTTTTTTCAACAACGTCACCTTCACAGCCTTCCTTGGGACATTTTACGCCGGTCGGGATCGGCTTGGTGGTTTTGCATTCAGGATATGCCGAGCAGGCCAAAAATCTGCCGAAACGCCCGGTCTTGACAACCATCGCCGAACCGCATTTGGGGCATTTTTCATCAGTTTCAAGCTCTTCCTGTTCGTCAGCCAGCGGCTTCGTATTTTTGCATTCCGGATAGGCCGAACAGGCCAGAAATCTACCGTTGCGCCCCCACTTTATAATCATCGGTGAACCGCATTTTTCGCAGGTTTCTCCGGTCACTTCAGTAAGCGAATCTTTTATTTCCTGCTGCTTGGATTTAAGCTCATCAAGTCTTTTGCCAAACGGATAATAAAATTCCTTGACCACTTCGATCCAGTCGGCCTTACCCATTTCGATCTGGTCAAGATCGGTTTCCATCTCAGCCGTGAATTTGACATCGAAGATAGACGGGAAATAATCTACCAATATTTTATTCACGGTCTTACCCAACTCGGTTGGCTGAAGCCTTCTTTCCACCGTCTCAATATATTTCCGCTCGAGCAGGGTTGAAACGATCGTCGCATAGGTCGACGGCCGTCCAATTCCATCGGCCTCCAAAGTCTTCACAAGTGAAGCTTGAGTATATCTCGCCGGGGGTTTGGTGAAATGTTGATCCGGCTTGATTTCCTTAAGATTCATCTCATCGCCTTTTTCAAGATCAGGAATAGAGTCGAGAAATTCATTGTCACCGTTTTCGCCATTATCTTTGGACTCTTGATAAATCTTAAGAAATCCGTCAAATTTCAAAGCCTGTGAGGTCGATCGGAAATCATACCTGCCCGCTTTAATATCAACCGTAGTTGTATCATAAACAGCCGGTTTCATCTGGCTGGCGACGAATCTATCCCAGATAAGGCTGTACAATTTAGACTGATCTCGACTGAGATATTTCTTCAGATAATCCGGCGGATACTTGGTATAAGTCGGGCGAATAGCCTCATGAGCATCCTGGCTGCCTTTTTTTGATCTGTAATGCACCGCCTGTGGTGGCAAATATTTCGAACCATATGTATCATTAATATACCCTCGGACAGATTGCAAAGCCGACTCCGCAACTCGGGTGGAATCGGTTCTCATATAAGTAATCAAACCGGTCGGACCCTCATCTCCCAGTTCAATTCCTTCATAAAGCTGCTGCGCAACCATCATGGTCTTTTTAGGCGTGAATCCAAATCGACGGGCCGCATCCTGTTGCAAAGTACTGGTTATAAACGGCGGAAGCGGATTTCTTTTCTTCTCCGATTTCTTTACATTTTCAATCGTAAAGGCAAGCTCTTTGAGCTCCTTTACAATTTTGTCAGCTTCATCCTTGTTGCCGATCGAGGGTTTATTGCCGTCGACCTTTACCAGCCGGGATAATAAGGTTATCCCGTCCTTGCCGGACAGCAATACTTCTATTGTCCAGTACTCTTCACTTACGAATTTTTCTATTTCATCTTCGCGTTCGCAGATAATCCGAAGAGCAACCGATTGCACTCTTCCGGCTGATAAACCATAAGTAATCGTCTTCCATAAAAATGGAGATACTTTATAACCCACCAGGCGATCCAGAACCCTTCGCGCCTGCTGAGCGTTAACCAGATTTATATCTATTTCTCTTGGATTTTCCAGACCCCGCAAAACCCCATTTTTGGTTATTTCATTAAAGGTTACCCGGGTAATATTTTTTGAATCCGGGAGCTGCGATGCCACATGCCAGGCTATAGCTTCGCCCTCACGATCGGGGTCGGGAGCAAGATAGATATTTTCTGATTTTTTTGCAGATTCTTTTAATTTTTTGAGTACTTTGCCCTTCCCCTTAATAGTCACATATTGAACCGAAAATCCATTTTCGGTTTCAATCCCGAGTTTCGATTTGGGAAGGTCGCGTATATGTCCGATAGTTGCCTGTATTTCGAAGTCCTTGCCCAAAAAACGCTTTAATGTTCGCGATTTGGTTGGGGATTCGACAATTAGTAAATTTTTGGCCATAAAAAATGTTATTCTTCTGTTTCATCGCGGCGCTGGAATTTTATCTTGCCTTCGCCAAGATCCTGCATGGCAATCGACGTTACTTTACGGCTGTCGATATCGACATGCTCTTCCGCCATTCTTTCCAGCTTGGCAAGACGCAGTGAATTAATCTGCCTCGCTCGCTGTGCGGCAATCAACACCGCTTCATATCGATTCCTGGTCAGTTTGTCAACTTCTTCAAATGATTCTCGACACATGGCTCCTCCAATGAAAGCACTTTATTAACCGACTATGCGATTAATTTGTTCCATATCTAAATTTTTTTTGCGGCAGTGAAGAGTCAGGATTATCATATCAACTTCATCGACCGCTGTCTTTAGTTCTTTATTGATAATTGTATACTCGAACTGCCTAAAAAGTTTCATTTCGCTTAAAGCCCGGGTCTGACGAATTTTTAATTGCTTATCGTCTTCGGTTCCTCTCTTCTTTAATCGACGTTTTAATTCTGCCCGTCCCGGCGGTAAAATAAATATCGTCGCCGCCTGCGGATATTCCTTCTTAAGTTTCTTTGCCCCTTTGACATCGACATCCAGAAGCATCACTCCGCCGCCGTACAAAACCTTCTCCAGCGGCTCTCGCGGAGTGCCGTATAAATAATTATGCACCTGGCACCATTCTGCGAATTTATCCTGCTCCCTTAATTTTACGAATTCGCTGCGGTCAACGAAGAAATATTCTCTTCCGTTTTTTTCATCCCGGCGTTTCTTCCTTGTCGTATACGAAATAGAAAATTTCCAATTGTCTTTTTTATGACGCTTCAAAAGCTCTCTGCAAATTGAACTTTTACCTCCCCCGGAGGGAGAAGAGATGATTACTATTTTGCCCTTTATCTTCTTTGCACCCATGATCATTCGATATTCTGAACCTGTTCGCGCATTTTTTCGATTTCTTCCTTTAGCTCCATCACCAGATGAGATATCTCCGTACCCCCTGCCTTGGCGCCTATAGTATTGGCCTCGCGATTCAGTTCCTGTAGTATAAAATTCAATTTCTTGCCGATTGGTTCCTTCTTACCGAGAGCTCTTTTGAATAATTTTATATGACTTTCAAACCTGACACACTCTTCGGTAATATCGGATCGTTCGGCATGAAAGAGTACTTCCTCTTCCATCCTCTTTGAATCAACCGAATTTTCGCCCAAAATTTTCTGCACCCGCTCTGTCAATTTCTCCCTGTATTTCTCTACATTCTGGGGAGCGAGTTTATTTATTTTCTCGATCCGTTTTGACAAAAATCCAAGCCTTTCATCAAGGTCGGTCTTTAAATTATCACCCTCTCGTTTGCGCATACGAACCAGTTCATCGGCCGCCCCGCCGATAGCCTTTTCCATCACCGGCCAGATAGCGCCTTCAATATCTGCCGCCTTCTCCATCCTGAAAATTTCCGGGAACGAAATAAAATGACCAATCTCAATATCTCCGGATAACTTGTATTTTTTCTTCAAATCCGAAAGGGTCTTATGAACTTCTTCAACCTGGTTTCTGTTCACCACCAGCCGATCAACACCCAGCCCCCGGTCTTCATAATTAAGGACAATAGTTATCTTGCCGCGGCTGATCTTTGACTGTATAAGCTCCTTAATCTTGCTTTCCAAAAACATAATCTGTTTCGGAAGCCGCATCGTAAATTCAAGGAAGCGGCTGTTGACAGAAAAAAGCTCAACCGCTACGGAAATATCCTTGCGAGACTTTTCCGCTTTTCCATATCCGGTCATGGAATGCATATATAACCCCAGCTTTGTAAAATTAGAGAGATAAAATATCAACTATACCCGGTTTGTCAACTGTTTAAAACCGGTTAATCGCTCCGATTTATATTCCTTCCCCTGAAAATACTCATAATAATCGCCAGGGCAGCGATGAATATCATGATGGTATAAACACGATGATAACCGATCATAAAGGCCTCGGTTTCACTGGCTGCTTTGTTTAAATACTGGTCTTTAAAAAAGCTGAAAATAGCAATCGCAAAGCCGACCCCGAGTGTAATACCCAGAGTCCTTATTGTCGCTATCATACCCGATGCCGAGCCCAGTTGATATTTCTGCACCGAGCCCATAATACTCGATGTGTTCGGTGTCGCAAACAGCGCCATCCCCACACCCATAATAACAAGGGATAAAACAATTGAAAGATCGCTGGCTTCGGGAGTCAATCCCCTGAATCGATACAATCCCCAAATCATAAGCGCAATTCCAATCGAGGATACAGCCCTCGCCTGAAATCTGTCCGCAAGGTAACCGGCAGGAGTGGCCATAAAAAACATGCAAATCGGAACTGTCATCAAAAACAGACCGACCTGCTCAGGATTATATTCCTTGACATCCTCGAGATAAAACGGCAATAAAATTGTAACAGAAATCAGAGCGATAAAAACCATAAGCATCGCCAAACCCGAAAAAACAAAAGTCTTGTTCTTGAAGATTTCAATTCCCACAAGCTGTATGCCCGGTTTGCTTTCAAGATAGAAAAATGCGGCAATCAATACACCGGATAAAACCAGCAGGGCAAACATAACAGGCAGCTCTATCACCTGGCGGCTAAATAATAAAAGAGATAGCATCAGGGCCAGAAAGCCTAATGCAATAGTAATTGCGCTCGGGATTGATATTTTTCTTTTCGGATCGGCTACCGGAAAATCCGATAAGTAGGCCCGCGTAGCAATTACTCCCATAATACAAACCGGGAGGTTTACAAAGAATATCCACCGCCATCCCAGATACCCGATTATAAATCCACCTAAAGGCGGACCCAGCATGAGCCCGACCGATACGACCATCGCGATAACACTTAAACCTCTTCCCCTTTCCTCCGCTGGAAAAGTCCTTGTAATTAAAGCCGGACCGACAGATACAAGCATTGCCGCCCCGATACCCTGGATGACTCTCGATGTTATCAACATATAGATGTTCGGCGAAATTCCGCACAGCAAAGAACCAACAAAAAATATGCTGAAACCATAGGTATATGAAAACTGATAGCCTTTTTTCTGAGAAATCGCCCCGAAGACCATTAACAGGGAAAAAACCGCAATGGAATATGAAAGAACTACCCAGCCGACCATTTGGACCGACGTATTAAGACTGTCGCTGATTGTCGGGAGAGAAACATTGACTATAGAAGAATCCAGAGTCCCCATGAATGTCCCGAATCCGGTAATCAAAAGCGCCTTTTTCTTATATTTTTGAATGTCTTTCATCTTCCCGGGTAATTATCAAACTCAAGCTATTGTAATAAAAAGGGTTGACATATAAGTCATCAATCATAATCTTTCTCCATTCTTATGTCAATTAATTAATTTTAAACATGCGGCATTTTAGGGCGTCTGTTAAATGCCGACAACAAATGCCGGTTTTGATGAACGAAGAACTAAAGGACCTAATTGGCAAAATTGCCGCCGGCAATCGCGATGCATTCGCTGAGCTGGTGAGGAGGTATAAAAAAAAGGTATACTCGGTAGCATTCCGAATGTTGGGCAATCACTTAGACGCCGACGAGGTTACTCAGGAAACATTTGTAAGGGTATATGAAAAAAGAAGTGATCTAAGGGAAGTTAATTACATCTCGAGCTTTATCCTGAGGATTGCCACCAATTATGCTATCGATCTTATTAGGAAAAAAAGTAAGAAACATATACATGTTGACGAACTGGCTTTTCTTCCGGAAGTGCAGGAAGAGCTTGCCGAAAGGATTGTCAGTCCTGAAAGAGACCTCGAGAACGCAGAAATTATGAAAGCGATAAAGGAAGGTGTCGAACTGCTGCCGCCGCGACAGAAAATCGCGCTGGTTTTACATGATATCGAAGGATACACCAAAACGGAGATAGCCGAGACCCTCGGATGCCCCCAGGCAACCGTTCGTTCCAATCTTCATATCGCCCGGACAAAGTTAAGAAAATACTTGAAGAAACGTCTCTAAATATATATAAAAGGCGAATATATAATGAGAGATAAGTACTACAAAACCTATATCGACGATTATCTTACCGGGCGCTTGAGTCCGAAAATGCAGGAAGAATTTAAACAATTTCTGAATGATAATCCGAAATACAAGGAAGCCGCCAAAGCCGAAGAAAAATGGCTTGAACTTCTGCGCTCCGATGAAATACCTGATCCAGGCGAGAATTACTGGCAAAATGTCGAAGAGAATATAATTGGCAGAGTATCCAAATCGGTAAAAAGACCGGCATATCCAGTCGAAAAAGACCGGGAAAAATCTCCAATTGGATCCTTTCTTCAGTACTTCCTGCCGGCCGCAGCAGCAGTCGCGGCACTATTAATCGCAATAGCGACACTATCTCCGGTATCAATGCCGCCATCAGACATGATAGCCCAAAAACCGGTGGAAGAATACTATTTTATTTCCGCCGAAACAAAGCTGTGCCTCCAGGATCGCCCGGAGCCGATATATCTCCAGTCGATAATAATGTTACCGCCCGGTTCTGCCGGAGGACATATATATATAAGCCGTATGACAATTTTAAATTAAAGGGAAGTTGGACATGAGAGGCAGCTTTTCAATTAAACTTAGCTTGATAGTTCTATTTTCGTTAATCGCAGCAGGATGCGGTTCCGGACAAAAAGAAGTAAAATTATTATATAAGTTTAATCCGGATAATATTTACAGCTACGATTATAACGGCGTCATAGAATACTCCGCATATGAAGCGGGAAATCTTGTCGCCAGAAGTGACAGCGTCCTGAATATTTCCTATAGACAAAGAACTGTACAAATGATTGATACGGGCAAAGCTAAAATCGCATTCGAATATACTCTCAAAAATCCGACCGGAGAACAATTGCAGACTTGGTCCTCCGAATTTATAATGAACACAAATGGACAAATTTCCTATGGTGAAGATACTGCTTCTTCGGCAGCCCCGCAATTAAGCGAGAACTATTCAAGACAGATGCTCGAACAGGCAGCACCTATGTTTCCCGCCGAAAAAATAACCCGGGGATTTGTCTGGAGTCATACGGTAAAAGTACTGCAGGAAAATGGAATGACCGATGCCACGACAAATTATAAGGTAACCGGCTTTGCTAATGAAAATGGGTATGAATGTGCCGTTATAAATTACAGCGGCACTATGATCATCCCTCTTGAAGGCCAATGTCTTACTGGAGATATATTAATTAGTCAAGGAACCGATCAAATAAAGCTTAGCGGAACCATGCATTTCGCCTATGAAGAAGGCATAATGCTCAAAGAAAATGGTACATCTCATTTAGTCCGTCGGGGCACCGTGAGGGAAAACGGAAAAGAAACCGATTTTAGAATTGAAGAAAACCGGGATTTTACTATAAAATTAAGAAAGCTTTAGCAGGTCTTGGTCATAAAATAGCAAATTCAATCTCTTTTACCCTTTCCGCGCATACGGCGGCCTTTTTTGAAGGCCGCTTTTTTATTTTGATTCGATTTCACAGTTTCATAAATTGGCGGTATGTTCAAGAGAGTGATTATAATCATTTTGGACGCGTGCGGTGTTGGGGAATTACCCGATGCCGAGCAATACGGTGATAGAGGTGCTGCCACCGTGCCAAATGTGGCCGAGGCATTGAATGGTCTCGATATGCCAAACTGCCGCCTGCTGGGACTCGGGAATATTGTGCCGATAAAAGGAATCAACCCCGCCCAGAAACCGCGTGCCTGCTATGGCAAAATGGCCGAAAAATCTGCGGGCAAAGATTCCACTTCCGGACACTGGGAAATAGGCGGCATAATTGTCAAGGATCCGTTCCCGACCTACCCGGACGGATTCCCGCCCGATCTTGTAAAAGAATTTGAAAATAAGGCAAATATAAAGGTCATAGGTAATAAACCTGCAAGCGGTACCGAAATAATAAAAGAACTTGGAGAAAAACATCTAAAGACAGGAAATATAATTCTCTACACATCGGCTGATTCTGTTTTTCAGTTGGCAGCCCATGAGCATAAAATTCCAGTTGAACGTTTATATGAAATTTGTCAAATTGCGAGGGATCTATTAAAGGGCGAGCATGCTGTTGGACGAGTAATAGCCAGGCCATTTGTCGGTGAGCCGGGAAATTTCTCAAGGACGGCTAATCGAAAAGATTTCTCTCGAAAACCTGAGACAAAGACCTTTATAGATTTAATGCATGAAAGCCGAATTCCGACCGTATCTATCGGAAAAATATATGATCTATACGCCCACCGGGGATTCAGTAAGGTTATTAAAACAAAAAATAATGAAGACGTTCTAAACAAAGTGATTGCGGAGATGCCGGCAACCGATTATGGATTGATATATGCTAATCTGGTCGATTTTGACATGCTCTGGGGACACCGCAATAATTATCAATCTTTTGGGGCCGGTTTGGAATATTTTGATTCCCGGTTGCCGGAGATCACCGGGCAAATGAACGAAAATGACCTGCTTATTATAACCGCTGACCATGGTTGCGACCCTACTTTGTCGCACTCGACCGATCACACTCGGGAATATGTACCGCTGTTGGCACATCATACAGGAATTGATTTCGGCGCCGACCTGGGAGTTCGCGATACTTTTGCCGATATCGCCCAAACCCTTGCGGAAATCTATAATTTGGACTATAATTTCCCTGGCAAAAGTTTTTTGGATGAAATAAAAATTAGTATCGAAAGATAAGGACAGCAGATAGTAATGATAAAAGATTTAAATCGATTTTTTGACCACTCTCTTCTGACACCGGAAACAGGCCCGAATGAAATAGAGAAATTATGCCGCGAAGCTATCGAAAATAATTTTTTCGGTATTGCGATCAATCCGTGCTGGGTGCCGATTGCAAAAAAGATGCTCAGTGAAACGGATATAAAAATAATCTCGGTTTCGGGCTTTCCCCTTTCAGCCAACACTACAGAAATTAAAATCGCCGAAGCGGTCAAAGGTGTCGAAGACGGCGCAGATGAGATCGACATGGTCGCCAATATTGGATACCTTGCCGGCGGTGAGTATAAAAAAGTCGAAGATGAAATAGCGCGGGTCAGAAAAAACCTGCCCGATAATATAATACTGAAAGTTATTATAGAGTGCCCAAAAATTTCCCCGGAAACACAAATCGAAACTGTTAAAGCAATAATAAATGCCGGCGGTGATTTCGTAAAAACTGCCACAGGATTCTTCGGGGGAGCATCGGTTGAAATGGTAAAACGCTTGAAGGAAGCCGCGAAGGATAATATTAAAGTGAAAGCATCCGGCGGCATCAGGACACTCGATGATACAATTAATTTAATCGAGGCCGGAGCAGACCGGATCGGGTCTTCGGCTTCAGTTAGGATATTTAAAGAATATAAAGCGGTTATTGCTGATTCCCGGATGCGATGAAAAACAAAGGAAAGATTACAAACAGCAAAGCAAGACCTCATATCGGGGTGGTCTTTAAGTGCTGCAAAGTTTATTCACGCATTTATCTGAATAAAAAGGGTGATGCTTTCGTCGGGTGGTGTCCGAAATGCTCGGCCAAAATGGAGGTAATCGTATCGCCCTTCGGATCAAAAAGTCGCTTCTTTTCTGCTGAATGATATGGTATTTAGAAAAGCAAAAATAGTCGTCGTCCCTCTTGGTGATGTCGATTTCATGATGATCAATCGGCTGGCAACAAGTATCGGTCCGGTTTTCGGGCGCTCTGTCGATATCCTCAAAGGAATGAAATTGCCGGAGGAATCTTACAATGTAATCCGCAACCAGTACTATTCTTCAATAATATTTTCCAAACTCGAGCGCATCAAAGCCAATCCTCGGGAGTTGGTTCTGGGAGTATGCGAGGAGGATATATACCTCCCCGACGAAGCTTATGTTCTCGGGCATTCCGATCCGGTGCTCGGTACCACCGTTATTTCCCTCTTTAGAATACGCCAGGAATTTTACGGCCTTCCCGAAGATGAAATGAAAGTCTACAGCCGGCTTTTTAAACAAGCGGTGCATCAATTATCCCTCCTCTTCAACATATCGGCCTGCAAGAATCCCAAATGCGTAAACTACTACAGCCAGGAAATGTTCGATATCGACAACAAAAGCATAAAGCTGTGCGATATCTGCAAACGAAAACTAATGGGCAAAAATTAATATATCGATGAACCTTACCCAAATACTCGAAGCGTTCAAAACCGACCGGGCCATTGCCGCCAATATTGCCAGCTGGACAGTATACAAGCCGCGCCCGGGCGAATATGAAGATTACCCCGATTATCTCGATTTGCGCCTTGTCGATGTCCTCAAAAAACGGCGTATTGATAAACTGTACTCCCATCAGAGAGCGGCCGTCGATTCGATTCATGAAAATAATAACACTGTCATCGTTACCCCGACGGCATCCGGTAAAACGCTTTGCTATAATCTTCCCGTCCTGGACACAATATTGAAAGACAGATCCTCCCGGGCACTGTACCTCTTCCCCACCAAAGCTCTTTCCAGCGACCAGCTAACCGAACTAAATGATTTCATTGATACGCTCGACGTCGATATAAAAAGCTACACTTTCGACGGTGACACCCCGCAAACGGCGCGCCGGCTCATTCGCTCTGCCGGGCATATCGTGGTTACCAATCCCGATATGCTGCACGCCGGAATCCTCCCCCATCATACAAAATGGATCAAACTGTTCGAGAACCTGAAATATGTCGTTATCGACGAGATACACCATTACCGCGGGATTTTCGGATCCCACCTTTCCAATGTAATCAGGCGTCTCAAGCGTATCTGCGAATTTTACGGCTCCGACCCCATATTCATCTGCTCATCGGCAACCATTGCCAATCCGTCGGAACTGGCCGAAAAGATTACCGGAAAGCAGGTGAAACTGGTCGACAACAACGGCGCTCCATCCGGCGAAAAACATTTTATCATCTACAACCCGCCCGTGATAAACAAACAGCTCGGTATCCGCAAATCGGCCATAAAAGAGGCCATGAACCTTGCCGAGCTTTTTATCCGGGAGAGAATCCAGACCATCATTTTCGCGCATTACCGGCTCCAGGTCGAGGTGCTCCTCTCCTATCTCAAAGAAAGATTCGCCGAACCGATGGACAAAAACATCAAAGTTGCCGGTTACCGCGGCGGGTATCTCCCGAATCAAAGAAGAGATATCGAGCAGGGCCTGCGAAACGGCACCATAACCGGCGTCGTTTCGACCAACGCTCTTGAGCTTGGTATCGACGTTGGTGCGCTCGATGTTTCCATCATTGTCGGCTACCCCGGTTCGATATCCTCGGTCTGGCAGCAGGCCGGGCGGGCCGGACGCAGGAGCAGTACATCGGTGACCATTTTTATCGCCAACAGCTCGGCGATCAATCAGTTTCTTGCCAAGGACCCCCATTACCTCCTCAGGAAAACGCCGGAGATGGGCATTGTCGATCCCAACAACCTGATCATCAGCGCCAATCATATCAAATGCGCCTCTTTTGAACTGCCCCTCAAGAAGGGTGAAAGTTTCCGTCCCGACGGCACCGAGGAAATACTCAATTACCTCGAATCCGAAAAAGTCGTCCGCGAGGCGGGCGGGAAATACCACTGGTCATCCGAGGTGTACCCCGCGCAGGAGGTCTCTCTCCGGTCGGCGGCGCAGGATAATTTTGTCATCCTGAATGAATCGGACAACAACCGCGTTATCGGCGAGGTCGATTATTATTCGGCATCGATATTTCTGCACCCCGATGCCATTTACCTGCATGAAGCCAATCAGTACCAGGTGACCGATCTCGACTGGGACGGCAAAAAGGCGTACGTGAAGGAAGTCGAGGTCGATTACTATACCGATGCCGAGACCAAGACCGATTTGAAGGTGCTGAGCGTGGCCGATGAAAAAGCACTGCATGATTCGCGCTCGTCGTGGGGCGAGGTAAAAGTAACCTCGGTGACTGTTCTCTACAAAAAGATAAAATTCCACACCCATGAAAATGTCGGCTGGGGGAAACTCCGCATGCCGGAACTGGAACTTTCGACCAACTCATGGTGGTTCGCTTTCCCCGGCGATATTCGCTTCAAGGTCAAGATGGAGGGCGATGAATTCGGCGGGGCGCTGAGGGGGCTTTCGAATATTCTCGGCAAGATTGCACCGCTCTGGATGATGTGTGACCCGCACGATCTTCGTTCTATCTCGCAGGTCCGCTCGCCCTTTACCGAACTTCCGACCATATACATCTACGAAAACATCCCCGATGGTGTCGGGTACAGCGAAAAGCTTTTCAATATCTCCGATGATCTTTTCCGGGCGTCGCTGGAGCAGGTCAGGACCTGCCCGTGCCGGTCGGGTTGCCCGTCGTGTGTCGGGCCGGAGATGGAGGTCGGCGAGGGCGGCAAAGAAAACGTCACCAAACTCCTGCATTACATGCTTGCCGTCGGCAGTTAATCATATCAAAATGGGTTCGTTTCCTCAAAAAATAGTTTTTGGGGCCATCAACTTTGTAGTAAAATTGTGGGGGCAGAAGCCCCTTTTTGCTAATATTGCAAATTTTGCGATAATTGAATAAAGACACGAGTGTCCCTCCCGGATATAATTATAGTCCTTCTATATATGGGACGCGATTAACAGATCACCATCGGTTTGGTAGGGAAAGTGGGGACTCGGTCCCTTTTTTGAACACGCCTTTGGCGCGTTCGTCTCGGGCTGCATCAGGTACGGGTCGAAACTGAAATTTTTCGGCATTCAGGGATTTCTCCAGATAAAGATGTCGGAACCTTCTTCGCTCTGTATCCTTCATTCTTCAGGACCTCCGCCCGGGTGCCCCACCATTTAGGGCTTGTTGAAAAAGTCTTGTTTTAGGGGATATGAAT
>CAZDPY010000007.1:0-161216 GCA_964507455.1 uncultured Ignavibacteriaceae bacterium | reverse complement strand
CGCACTTGCTTTGGGAGCAAGGAGTCGGAGGTTCAAATCCTCTCACCCCGATTTTTTTATTGGGTCGATTTAGATTTCCGTTTCGGGAACAATATATCCATACAGGGATTATAGAATTAAATCAGACTATTATAATCCATATTAAGGAGGTGCGGCGTGAGTAAATCGGCGTGGATAAATTTATTTATCAGACTTTTATTCGGGCTTGTCTTTTTGATCTACGGGATAAACAAACTTGTAAATTACGCGGCTGTGGTGGATGGGATATCTTCGGGTTTTGTCGACAGCTGGCTGCCGATGATACTGGTTAAGCCGTTCGCTTATATATTGCCGGTGGTGGAGTTTTTGCTGGGGATATGGTTTTTGACCGGGTTTAAGTATCGCACGGCGCTGATTACGACCGGGTTTTTGATGATACTTTTAATTTTCGGTAAGGCGGTGCAGGGTGACCCGGCGACGGTTGGGCGCAATATGATTTATATGATTATTTTGCTGATCGGTCTATGGCATACAGAAGATAAGAAGTCGGTATCTTTGGAATCTCAGTCTCAGGTTTCGTAGCCGAGTTTATTGAGTTTGTCGGCGAGCATCAGGTCGAGATGTTCCAGAATCGTCGGATTACTGCGCTCTTTTTTCCATTTGCCGATGCTGTCGGTGAAGATCGGTGTTGAGCCGTAACCTTTGAAATTATCTTTTCCTTTTTCCCAGAATTTCAGCATGGCGGGATCGAAATCTTCTTCGAGGAAATCCATCAGTTTGCGGAGAGTATTTTCAGTGTCGAGGATGAGGTCCTCGTATTTGACTTCATAGTACCGCTCATGTCCGCGGTTTCTGAGGCCGGCTTCGACCGATATGAGCCAGCGGTAGACGGCCATGCGGAGATCGAATTTTCGTTTTTCGGTTAGAGACAGGACAACATCGCGGCCATCTCGGATGACGTGGATGAATTTGGCATCGGGGAGCAGGTCAAGGACCTGGTCGACGCAGAAGATGTTGTTGGGGGTTTTTTCGGCCCACCGGGTTTTATCCTGATTTTTAGCATAATTGGAAAAGAAGAGGTCGATGAAATGCCTCAGATTTTTGGATATCTGAAAGATTTTGTCGATGGTGGCGAAATCGTGATACTGTTTACCGGCGTTGGGGGCGAAAAGGCCGAAGTAGGTTCCGATCCGGGTGACGACGGGGAAGTGGAGGTTTCGTTCGAGACGGTCAAATGACTGCTGCTTGAACATGTTGTGGAGTTCGTCAAGGTCGGTGCGGTAGAGCATGGGGCGGTCGAAGATAGATATTTCGGGACCGCAGGCAATTTTGCCGTGAGCATCGAACATGGTTTTGAGTAGAGTCGTGCCGCTGGAGCCGCATCCGCCAAGGATGATCGGTTTTTTGAAGGCGATATCTTCGACTGGTCGGGGTTCATTTTTACCTATTTCGTCGGTGACCAGTTCTTTAATATTCACTCTTTGTTCGGCTGCCTGCATTATAGATAACCCCCATTGGCTAAGTACTGTAAAATTTTATCGACCGACTTTTTAACGGTCATGTTTTCGGTATCGATGACTATTTCAGCGTTGAGCGGTTCTTCGTAAGGGTCATCGATGCCGGTAAAGTTCTTTATAAGCCCGGCGCGGGCTTTTTTGTAGAGGCCTTTGACATCGCGGCGTTCGCATTCGGTGACGGGACATCGGAGATAGACCTCGATGAAATCGCCGTCGTCGACAATATTCCGAATACGGTCACGGTCTCCGCAGTAGGGCGAGATGAAGGCGGCGATGGTTATGAGGCCGGAGTTCATCATCAGTTTGGCGACCTCGCCGACCCGCCGGATGTTTTCGGCGCGGTCTTCGATCGAAAAGCCGAGATCGGAATTCAGGCCGTGGCGGATATTATCACCGTCCAGGACGGCAACCTGGTAGCCGCGCTGGAAAAGGATTTTTTCGAGTTCGCGGGCGAGAGTGGTTTTTCCTGAACCGCTTAAACCGGTCAGCCAGATTATGGAACTTCGGTGTTTATTTTGCTTTTGTCTTCGTTTGCGGTCGATGGCGGCGTCGGTCCATGATATATTACGGTCGGACAGGTCCAGCCGACTTTCATCAAGGGCATAAGTTCCGGTAGTTTTTGTCGACATTTATGCCTCCAACAGGCGAGATTAATATTTTAACGGGCAGATCTGTTGTCTGCGTCCAATTTTAATGATAGAGGGGAGTCGCATTAGCTCCCTTTATTGGGAATTATCGACAGATTGTTCAAAAATTTAACAGATTTTCGGAGTGTTTAGGAATGAAACGGGCAAAAAAATATGCCGCGGAGAGCGGCATATTTCGAATTTCGGGAGAATTTATCCCGGATATTTGCCGGTGATGTAATCATAGAGGTATCGGTTTTCGACTTTTAGATTCTGAACCTCGGCTTTGACGATATCGCCGATGGAAATGATTCCGGCAATATTCTGTCCGTCCATAATGGGGAGGTGCCGGAAGCGGTTATTGGTCATGTAAGACATGGCTATTTCGATTTTATCGTCGGGGATACCGACAATCAGATTAGTTGTCATGGATGTTTCGACCTTGGTATCCAGGACACCGGAGCCTTCCAGTGCAATTCTTCGGAAGATATCTCTTTCGGTTATGATGCCGATCAGTTCTTCGCCGCGCATTACAAGCAGGGCACCGATTTTTTTATCGACGATTTTATCCATAGCTTCCTTGAGAGTTGCATTTGGAGAAATGCTTTCGCTGTTGGCACCTTTTGTTTCAAGAATATCTTTTATTTTCATTTGGCCTCCTTGGATGATATATAAGGATATTATGATTCTATAACAACTGCCGCCGGGAATTGTTCGATATGGTTTTGGTTGCGATAAACGCTCGGAATTTATATGACTAAAAATTGGCTTCGAATTTTAAAAGCGAATAGATCAGGTCATCATAGAAATCGCCTTTATAATAATGGTGCTGACGCAGGGTCCCATCGAGCTTGAAGTCGAGTGATTCAAGGAGCTTTGTCGAGGCCTTGTTGAACGAGGCGGTTTGGGCATAGACTTTATTGAGGTTTAATTCGTTGAACAAGTAGGCGATAAGCAGTTTTAAACCTTCGCTTCCATATCCCTGTTTTTGCTCTTCGGGGGCGACGATATAGCCGAGTTCGGCAGTTCTATTTAACATATTGAGATGAAAATATGAGACTTTGCCGACAGCATTATGATCTTCGATATCGCAGATAATAAAATCTCCTCTTTCGATTGATCTTTCTTTCTTTTTCAGCCTTTCGGCTACCTCGGCGGAAGTTCGCAGAGGTATTTCGTGGCATGTTTGGGACTGCGGATCGGCGGCAAGAAACCACTTATGGGTTAGTTCAGCATCGGCCGGAGCCATAGGGCGGAGGTAAACTTCTTTGCCGATCAAAGAAGGGATCGTATCGAATTCGCCCATTTCGATTTTTTTCTTCATAAACTCCCCGTAAATTTTGATAAATATAAAATTCCTCCATTGAGGATTTCAACAAAAATAATTTAGTTCATTGTTTACGGGATTCGTTATAAAAATAATAAAGCCCTTGCACTTTGGTTTTGAATTTCTTAGTCTTGGCAGTGCAATGGAGGACTGATATTGAAGAATTTCGTGTTGTATCATTTACCTGCAATATTGTATGCCGCGCTTGTGGTCACCTTATCATCGATACCCTATCTTGGGCAGAAGCATCCGGAGATATTCGGACTCGATAAAATAATCCATTTTATAGAGTATGCGTTGTTTGCCGTATTAATATTTCGCTCATTTTCGCATATATCAGAAAAGTTAAAGATGCGTCTGGTGGTATTATTGTCTTTTCTATTCGTGATTCTTTTCGCGGTATTCGATGAGTATTATCAATCGCATATACCCGGGCGTCAACCGGATATGTATGACCTTATTTTTGATATATTCGGCGCGTTGATAATCCTTCTTATTATGGGCTTTTGGCGGATTCACAAGTCAAATGCATGATGCTTCGGAATGCTTATTTTATGCATGAAATTGCACATCAATTAATAATTAATTAACTTGACAAAAAGATTTATCAGGATATTTTATTGTTGTTAAACGACATGGGCTTACTTACGTCTGGCATACAATAAGGTCTTTACCGGTATTAGGTTTGCTAAAGTTAAATTATTGAATCGAATATTTAGAATACCGTGCTATGGAGAGCTTCGGGGGTTTTGTATGACCGAAATGTTTGCTGGTTTTGATATTTGCAGACGAATGATAAGGCTCAATGATTCACACCGAAGAAAAATTACAAATTTCATTTAATTAATCCCAAGTATAGGAGTGCAGGATGAAACACAAATGGCTTCTTATCGCGCTGATTTGCTTTGTGGCGCTGTCATGGGGACAGCAGGCACAGGCAGTCGATTTTTCAGCGCAAGCAACTAATTTATATGCCAATGATACGATTATTGTTGGAGATACTTTCAGTATTGAGTTGTACGGTTACAATGATTTTGGTGTGATCGTCGGGGGAAGTATGAATATGGTCTTTTACAGCCCTGACGGGAGTATTTCCAATATACAACATCGTAATGTAGGCGAAAAGAACGTTGCCCAGGTTCCATTTGGAGCAACCTGGGAAGACAGTTCCGCGATGACCTACAACAGCTGGGACACATATTTCAACTTTTTAAACTTCTTTTACAGCAAGGCTCCCGACGGCTGGGACGGGGTTCTTCCGGATTCTGTAAACTGGTCTGGTGCCGGTTTGAACGGCTGGCCGACGACAGCATCGCCGACCAAGTACATTAGCTTTGCATTACAGGCTGATGATGCCGGGACCCTTTGCGTGGACTCGATTTTCCAAATCGATCAATCGGGGACCTATGACTGGCTATGGGACACCGAGGTTAAGTTCAACGGTCCGTATTGCTGGACGATATGGGATTCGACCGAGGTCGCCAATACGCCTCCCGAGCTGGGCACAATAAATGACCAGACGGTAAACGAGGGTGAACTTTTAACATTCGGCGTTACGGCATCGGATGTCGACGGCGACCCCATAGCACTGACAACCGGCACCTTGCCGACGGGTGCGAATTTTACCGACAACGGTGACAATACCGGGACATTTTCATGGACGCCGGGATTTGAGCAGGCCGGTACCTATCCGGTAAAATTTTATGCTAACGATGGAACCGATTTCGATTCCACAGAAATTACAATAACGGTAAACAATACAAACCGAGCTCCGGAATTCAGTACGCTGAGCGATCAGTCAACGGATGAAGGCGTTCTGTTGACTTTCGATTTGACCGCCAGTGATCCTGACGGTGATACCCCGACCCTGAGTGAAGGCAGTCTTCCGACCGGAGCCATATTTGTTGATAACGGAGACGGTACCGGGACGTTTTCCTGGACACCGGGCTTTGACCAGTCGGGGATTTATCCGGTTGAATTCTATGCCAGTGACGGTGTTCTTGCCGATACGATCGAAGTGAGCATTACTGTCAATGATGTCAACCGTGCGCCGGAATTTTCGGCAGTTGATGATCAGACAGTAGCCGAAGGCGAAGAGCTTTTATTCGGCGTAACAGCCACTGATCCTGATCTTGATGTGCCGGCACTGACGGCGACGGGAGTTCCGACGGGAGCCAGTTTCGCGGATAACGGAGATGGTACGGGGACTTTTTCATGGACACCCGATTTCGACCAGGCCGGGGATTATCCTGTCGACTTCATTGCCACTGACGGTGAGCTGGCGGATACGATTACGGTTTTGATTACCGTTTCGGATGTGAACCGGACACCGGATTTGGCGGCTATCGATGATCAGTCGGCGGTTGAATCCGAATTGATTGCATTCGGCGTTACCGCGAGTGATCCCGATGGTACGACACCGACATTTGATGCGATAGATGTTCCCACAGGAGCGGTGTTTACCGATAACGGTGACGGTACGGGCAGTTTTGAATGGCAGACCGACTTTGAGGATGCCGGGACATACGAGGTCATTTTCTATGCCCTTGATGAAATAGATCCATCCTTGTTTGATTCGCAGACAGTAGTTATTACGGTTGCGGATTCCAACCGGGCTCCGGAATTTGGAGATTATCCAATGGACCCGAGGTTTGTGGATGAGAATGACACATTGGAATTCGTTGTAAACGCTTTTGATCCGGATGGTGATATAGTTTCCATAATTGGTGAAAATCTGCCGGAGAATGCATCGGTGGAAGATTTCGGCAATGGAGATGCATTATTCACATTTATGCCGGATACGACACAGGCCGGAACCTACGAAATTATTTTCAAGGCAAGCGACGGATTTTTGTATGATTCGGTCATGGTTATAGTCGAGGTTGTCGATGTTGCAGCCCCGGCGCAGTTGGTGGTTTCAAATGAGCTGCGTGAATATACACTTGTCCAGGGTGATAATCTGATTAATGATTCAATCTATGTTATGGAGCAGTCCGATCGCGCAATTCCGTTTACCCTGACGGGTGGCGCTGCCTGGATTGAGACTTTCGATGTAACATATACTACTACCGGCTGGGGATATTTCTCGATCAATGGCTCCGGGCTTGCCGTTGGCGATTACGAAGATACTCTCTGGATCATGTCCGATTCGGCCGGAAACAGCCCGGTCGAGGTTCCGATTTTACTTCATGTGACGACTCCGGAAGAGCCGGTACTCGCGGCCGATCCGATGATGTTCGAATATACCGATGTAACTCCTGGTGATATAATTGAGGATTCGGTGATTATATTCGAGGTGGAGGGCGGCAATATTGATTTTTGGACTTACAATAAATCAGGATGGCTTCTACTCGATACTCTTGCAGTCTCACCGCTGATTACGCCGGATACGGTACCGTTTATGATTAACACGGCCGGTTTGGATCCGGGCGGCTTCTATGCCGATACGATCTGGGTCTGGTCGAGTGCGACCGATGATTCTCTGATGATATATGTATCGGTCGATCTTAATTTCGGACCGGCAGTCATAGAGACGGTTCCGAGTATGTTCAATTTTACAGTCTTTGAAGATGGTACGGCGAGTGACAGCCTGATTATTAGCGAATTTTATGATAGAGCAATTGATTTTAATCTAACATATGATACTTCCTGGATTCAGTTGACCCGTTTGAATGATCCTCCGCTGGATGTTACGCCGGGTATTTACAATGTTATGGTCGATGCGGCCGGATTGGTTCCGGGAACATATCATGATTCGATCTGGATCACCCCGACTACCGAGGGCGAGCAGTTTGAAGATGTGGCTGTTCCGGTGACGATGACGGTCGAAGAGATTATTCCGGAATTCGATGTTTCGCCGACCTTCGTGGTGGATACATTATTTGAGGGCGATTCGCTGATCGGGCGGATGATCTTTGTCGACGAAGTACACGATATGAATGTGGGATTCGGAGTAACCACGATTATGGGTACTGAATGGCTGTCTATCCAGGATATGAGCCCTTATGTGACCCCGGCTACGGTTATTTTCGACCTGGATGCAACCGCATTGACGGCGGGTACATATATCGATACAATATTGATTTATGATAATACCGGCGATTTGAATTATGATTCGGTTTGGGTGCCGGTGATGCTGTATGTGATGGAAGCTCCGGAGCCGATCGATATTACTGCTACACCGCCTTTGTTCGATTGGACACTTACCGAAGGTGAAAGCGGCTATGATACGCTTAGTGTCGTGGAGGAATTAGACCGCAGAGTTCCATTTTTCATTGAGAACAGCGAACCGTGGGTTCAGGCTGTTTGGACGGAGGTTCCGCACTGGCCAACTCCCGCTGATGTACCAATTTATTACAGTGCAGCCAGTCTTCTTCCGGGCTTTTATACCGATACTCTATGGATAATGCCTTTGGATTCCACGCCTGCGGGTTATTTCCCGCCGCTGGGTATACCGGTAAGTCTCGAGGTATTGCCGGAAGGTCCGATGGAAGAGGATTCGGTCTGGATTTCTACGGTACCGGGTGTTCCGGGTTCGGATGTCATGGTACCTGTCTATTTCCGGAATTTCGATTCGCTTTCGACCATAAATCTCCCGCTGATGTGGGATTCGGATGCGCTTTACCTGGACTCGGTCACATTTGACGGAACCCGGGTCGAGGATGTCGATATCAAGGTCGTGGCTCCGAATAATGATTTACAGGTAGTGCAGATAGGTATCATTCCGACTTATACACCGGATGTTCCTCCGGGACGCGGAATGATGGCCAGGATGCATTTCAGTATCAGTACCGGTATCACGCAGGCCTTCGTGGCGATTGACACGACAAGGATTGAACCCTCGGGTGGAATTAAGTTTATCGGCAGTGACCTTAATGTCACCGTTCCAACTTTCATCCCGGGTGGAGTTGTCGTGGATACCACCGACGGATTCGTTTGCGGCCGGGTAGTTGATACGGAAGGAAATGAAATTGAAGGTGCAACGGTGGAGATCTGGGATAATTTCCCGGGCGGTTCGATGATGCTGCAGGAAATGACCGATATTAACGGTCAATTTGCCTGTCATACGACCGGTGTTTCGCCGTTCGATGCCTATGCTTATAAAGAAGGTTATTATCCGGGCGTGGTTGAAGATATTCAGTTCGGTGAAATCGGTATCGAGATAGTATTGACAGAAGTCTCGCCGGTAACGCCGACGCCTGAATGGGTTGATTTCTACTGCGATAATAACATGTTCATGAATGTTCCGCTTCCGGTCGGCTCGGTGGTCGATGCCTACGATCCGGACGGTATCCATTGCGGGACCTATTTTGTAACCGAAGCCGGCAGTTATGGATTTATGCCGGTTTACAGAGATGATATTTATACGACCGATGATGAAGGAGCCGAGCCGGGTGATACGATTTCGTTCTTCATCAACGGTTATCCGGCCAATGCCACCGGTGATAGAGTCTGGACGGAAAATGGCGACAACTTCCAGGTTTGTCTGGAAATCTTTACGGTCGAAGAAATGCAGGTTGCTCTGCGCGACGGCTGGAACCTGATTTCCTGGAATGTCGACACGCCGGATGATGATATTGAAACGATACTGGCCGAAGTCTGGGATCAGGTCGAAGTGGTTCTTGGATTCGAGCAGGGTGGTTACACCTATGATCCGGATCTTCCGGAATTCTCAACGCTCTGGACAACCGATCACTTCAGTGGTTACTGGGTCAAAATGAATGGTCCGGCGATATTGAACCTGACCGGGACCCCGGTTGCGGCCAATACATCAATCCCGCTAACGACAGGCTGGAACCTTGTTTCTTATCTGCCGGATGAGACATATGATGTCGGCGTTGCTCTTCATGATCTACTTGATTCAAGTAACCTGATTGTTGCTCTCGGCTTTGACAGTGTCGGTTTGACATTTGATCCGGCCCTTCCGGAATACAGCAATCTGGAGACGATGTCGACCGGTCTGGGTTACTGGTTGAAGACTTATATTGCCGAGGTGTTTGAATATCCGGGTATGGGTCCGGGTGTTGTTTTCCGCAAGACCTATGAACCGCCGCAGGATATGATAGCCAAGGCACAGTCGCTCGATCAGGTTGAGAAGAGCCTGTACTGGATCGATCTGTATTCATACGGCATTGAGCTTGACGGCGAAGCTGTTCCGGCTGGAACCGAGATTACGGCTGTCAACAGCAGCGGTGAAGTTGTCGGGGCCGGGCTTGTTAAGACCGGCGGTATGTTCGGATTCGTTCCGGTGTACGGTGATGATCCGTCGACCGATACCAGAGAAGGACTTGCGATCGGTGAGGAATTCCACCTGGTGGTTGGCGGTGTCGAGACCGAAGAATCCTTCACCTGGACCGAGCGCGGTGACCGTGTAATGGTGGCCAGCCTGAATTCGACCGATACTGAGGGGCTTGTTCCGGATCAGTTTGGTCTGAGCCAGAACTTCCCGAATCCGTTCAACCCGACGACGACGATTGAATTTTCTGTCCCGAGCCGGATGGATGTTTCAGTCGAGATTTACAATATTCTCGGTGAGCGGGTCAGGACGGTCTTTGACGGTGCTGCCGAAGCGGGTACCAATCAGGTTGTCTGGGACGGCACCAATGCTTCCGGCGAACAGGTTGCTACCGGTATTTACTTCTATCGGATGAAAGCCGACAGCTTCGAGAAGACCCGCAAGATGATTCTGATGAAGTAATATAGAAATTAATAACTTCAACCCGGCCGTTTTAAAAAACGGCCGGGTGAGGATGGTGATACACGTGACGAAAAAAATATTACTGATTTTGGTAACCGGAGTTTTGAGCCTGACATTGATGGGAGCGGCATGGGCCGAAGTGACGCCGACTTCAGTATGGAATAATTTTTACGGTTCGGCGACAACATACAACGGTCAGCCGATACCGATCGGATCGGTCATCGATGCCTACACAACGGATAATATTCATGTCGGAACATGGACGGTTGATTCCAGCGGTACTTATGGTTTTATGCCGGTTTACGGCAATGATGATTATACCGATGGAGCCGATGAAGGCGAAACGATTACATTTTATATTAATGAGCGCCTGGCGGTTCCGGGAGGTCCCGATTCACCGACTTATTCGGGCAGTATGGGAGCGGTGAAACATGTCAATCTTTCGGCATCGGCAACTCTCGGTATTGAGGCGGTCGATATGCCGGAAGACGAGATTGTGATGCGGGGTGATTCAGTCCGTTTCGAGGTAACGGTTCGTAATACCGGCGAAGGACTGGATTTCTATACGATTGACGCTTCTACCGCGCACAGCTGGGTGGTGCACCCGATGTTCGGATTTGCCTACGCGATGCCCGGAGAGACGGTGACGCTTCATTTCGTATTTGTAGCTCCAACGGCGATCGCATATGAAATCGATGAGGAGATTACATTCCGTGTTGAGTCCGGCATAGATGATTCATATTTCGTTGAAGGATCGGTTATGGCTCTGGTAAGGATCCCTACCGATGTTGATGATGGTGACCAGATAATACCGGATGTTTTTCAATTGAATCAGAACTACCCGAATCCGTTTAATCCGACGACAACGATTACTTTCTCGCTGGCGAAAACTTCGGATACCGAACTCGAGGTTTTCGATTTGCTGGGACGGCAGGTGGAGAAAATGAATCTCGGCCGTCTTGGAGCGGGCGAGCATTCAGTTGGATTTGACGGTTCATCCCTTGCCAGCGGAGTATACTTTTACAGGCTAACGGCTGGAGATAGATCGGAAATTCGTAAAATGGTCCTCATGAAATAGTGATAATGTATATTTGATTTATAAAACCCCCGCCAGTAACGGGGGTTTTTTATTGCCTGTTGAATAAAACCATTTTATGTTATATTTTTGTTGAAGCGGTAAAGTATATAGTTTATATATTTTAAAATTGAGCACAAAAACTCGAGTGGGTCCGTGAAGTTCAAAATAGCAGTTGCCGGAAATACCGATGTCGGATTGGTGCGGAGCATCAATGAGGACAATTTCGTCATAAACGAAGAGGAAAACTTATTCGTTGTTTGCGATGGGATGGGTGGACACCAGGCCGGGGAAGTCGCATCGAAAGAGGCCTGTGATGTAATAGATCTATGTTTTTCAAGTATGTCCGCTGAACTCGCCGCTGATACAGCTCTCGATCCGGGTGTGGAACTTCCTCCGCGCGGGGATTTGATTATCAAGGCCATTCGAATAGCCAACCGCTCAGTATATACAAAATCGAGAAATCGGACTGAACTTACCGGGATGGGTACGACTGTGGTCGGAGCAGTTTTGGATGAAAACCTGATCTGCATTGCTCATGCCGGCGACAGCCGTGCTTACCGGGTGGTTGATGATTCTATAACGCAGTTAACATCCGATCATTCGTGGGTGGCGGAGCTGGAGAAATCGGGGACATATACCGCCAAGGAAGCCGAGCAGATGGTCAATAAAAATGTCATTACTCGGGCGCTTGGAGTACATGATAGTATAGAAGTCGATTTTCGCGCCGATGAATTCAATCCGGGCGAGTTATATATATTGTGTACCGATGGTTTGTGCGGATATGTTGAAGATGATGTTATTCTCGATGTAACCCTTCAGAGTAAGGGCAATGTGACGAATATTGCCAATAATCTGGTAAAGCTGGCCAATGAGCGCGGGGGGCAGGATAATGTTACGGTAGTGGCGCTCCAGATTAAGGAGGCTGAAGGGGATAGGAAGTTTGAACCGATTAATCCAATAACAATCGGTAAGGAAACAGACAGTGCGATTATGCGCGAGAATGAAATCATAAGGTCCATAGAGACATTCCGCGCACTGGGGGAGGAGAAATCAGAGAAAAAAACATCGAAAAAGGCGGGAATCTGGCCGCTGATGATAATGTTCATGGCGTTTGTGCTGATAGCACTATTGATATTCTATTTCTTTGTTAAATAGCGATTTTTGTCCCAGTATTTTTCATCTCATTTCCAAGTAATAGTGCGGAGGGGTTTTTAAGGAAGGGGTTTGATACATGCAGTAAAAATGGATGGAAATTTATTTGACAAGCGTGTATAATTTAATATATTTGAAAGCCTGATAAAGATTCAGTAATGCGCCCATAGCTCAATTGGATAGAGCGTCTGGCTACGGACCAGAAGGTTGGGGGTTCGACTCCTCCTGGGCGTATTTTTTATTGTACTGCTTCAAGCCATTTCGGCGGTGAATTTTTCCAATTCATCGGTCTTGCCGACAAGGACAAGGATATCGTTGGCCTCCATTTTTTCATCGGGGGAAGGGTTTATAATCATCCGTTTGTCCGGTTTACGGATACCTATCACAGTAACGCCGAATTCGGGTTTAATTTTGGAGTCGATCAGGGTTTGGCCTGAGAAACGGCTTTCGGCCGGGAGGCGGACCTCTTCGATCCCCAAGCCGGCCTCGCCCATCGCGGTCATCTGCATGAAATCGACGACATTGGGACGAAGCGATGCCATCGCCATGCGGTTGCCTCCCAGGATGTGCGGCGAGACAACATTGTTGGCTCCGGCTCGTTTGAGTTTTTTCTCGCCTTCGGGGTTATCGGCGCGGCAGATGATATAAAGGGACGGGTTCATATCGCGGGCGGTCAGGGCAAGGTAGACATTGTCAGCTTCGACCGGCAGGGTAGAGACAAGGACTTTGGCTTTATCGACGCCGGCCTTGATGAGGACATCGTCTTCAGTGGCCCGTCCCTGCACATAGAGAATCCCCTCTTCTTCGAGCCGGTTTATAACATTTTCATCGCTCTCAAGAATTATAAAGGGGACATTACGACGTCTGTAGGCATCAATCACCTGACGCCCGACCCGTCCGAAACCGGCAACAATATAATGTTCTGATAGCTTGCTTATCTTTGATTTCATTTTTCTTCTCCCGAGTATAGCTCGCAACTGACCTTCAAGGACAATTTGTCCAATGGCCGACACGGCGAATGTCGTGGTTATTACGCTGAAGACAATCAGGAATATGATGAACAGGCGGGAATGCTGATGCAGTTCGACAACTTCGCCAAAGCCGACAGTGGAGATAGTAATAACAGTAAAATATAGGCTTTCGAAGAGAGTCAGCTGCTTTTCCATCAGGGTAAGACCGACGGTCCCTATCATGATGAGGAATATTATCAAGGAAATGGATATAATCAGTTTTTGGATTGGGGTTAAGGCGCGTTCTCTCATAAGTACAATTATATTTTTTTATAGTTTTAATGGCAATAAAAAACTGTCGGGGCGCCCTATTGCTTTTAACCGCCAGCGTTATATATTGATTGTTCGATGGTTGGAGAGAAAAGGAAAATCAAGGGTTTGTACATTGTTACTCCTTCCTGCGAGCCGCTATTCAATATGGCTTTCGACGAGTGGCTGTTTGGGCAGGTTCGCTCAGGGGAGAATGGTGTCTCGGCGGTTTTGAGGTTATATAGCTGGAAATTTCCGGGAATAACGATCGGTTATAATCAATCGCCGGAGAAAGCGATTGATTATTCGCAAATTCATACGAGTATTCCAATAATAAGGAGAATTACAGGAGGGCGGGCGATTTATCATGACCCGGGTGAATTAACCTATTCGCTTTCATTGAATTTGGATATACTGGATCCGGGCTCGCGATCGCTCCGGCAAACCAATTTTCTAATTTCGGATGCATTGGTAAAAGTCATTGGCAAGTTTGGGATTACAGCCGAGCAAAGCGGGAAAACATCGAAAGATTATCAAAGCGGATCCAATAATACCTTGAAGGCGTGTTTTGAATCGGTTACGCGGCATGAGATTACTTCCGGACTATCAAAAATAGCGGGCGGGGCACAGAGAAGAATCGGCCGTTATATGATACACCAGGGTTCAATTAAAATAAACGGTGTAAGTTCATGTGCAGCAATCGGGCAAGTTGAAAAACCACCTCCTTTCGGCGGGGCGCGGAATTACGGCTGTGAAGATTTTGAGAAGATTTTTTTTAAGGCGTTCGAAAAAAGACTGAAAGTTTCGTTTAATTATTGGAAACCAAGCGAAAAAGAGCAGGTTGATATTAAAAATTTCATTAAAAAATTTGCTGAAAAATCTCTTGAAAAGCGGGGATTTGATTAAACGCTTTGGGTGTTAAGTAAGTCTTTTATATAGCAAAGTTTGTAACCTTTTTAAGAGAGGGAGAAAAGGAAAAAATCGCTTGACTTTCCGGCTGTTTTGGGACTATTTTGTAAACTTGTTGTGAGATAGGAACAGGGGATGAGAGGAGAGCTGTTTGTTGTTGAGAGCTAACGTCTTGCATAGAATAAATCCTCACCAATACCGCCATAGGTTAAAAAAGAATAAACGAGTATTTTGTGAAAATAAATACAAGTTGGGAAAAAAGTAATAAACGATTGTCATATAAGGAGGTTTGGGAATGACGGGATTGCCCCGAAAAGCGCTGTTATTTAATTTTGCTTTGATTGCGCTATTGGTTTTTGCCACAGCCGCTTTGGCCGGGACAACCGGTAAGATCAAGGGTGTGGTTACAGACAAGGAAAGTGGAGAGCCGATTCCGGGTGCATCCGTTTTCCTCGTCGGAACGCAGCAAGGTGCCATGACGGATCCTGACGGTGAGTTCATGATTACCCTGGTCCCGCCCGGCGAATATACGCTCAGGATTACTTCTGTTTCATACAGTGCGGTAGAAGTTACCGGTGTAAGTGTATCGACGGACCTTACCACGGAACAAAATGTAGCCATGACGAGTTCGGTACAGGATCTTGGCGAGACCATTCGAGTTACTGCGGACAGAGATATTATTGACAAATTCGAGGTTGCCAACCAGGTCAAGATGACCAAGGATGAAATTCAGGCAATGCCGGTACAGAATGTCGATAAGCTTTTGCAGCAGACGGCCGGTGTTGTGACCTCGTCCGAAGGTGAAATTATCATCCGCGGCGGTCGCGCCGGTGAGGTGGCCTATATTGTCGACGGTGTTACGATTAATGACCCGCTCGGCGGTTACGGCCCGATGAACCTCGGTCTTTCATTGACGTCAGGTTCAATTCAGGAAATCAGTGTTATTAAAGACGGATTCGATCCTGAGTATGGTAATGCTCTATCCGGTATTATTAAGATTACGACCCAGACCGGTTCTCCGGAGCACACCAACGTGACGATGCAGTACATCACGGATGATTTCGGTAATGACGCATTGAATGAATATTCTCAGAATTACGATAATATGTATTTTACGATCAGCGGTCCGGATCCGATTTTCAGCACCAGGATTCTACCGGCGCTCGGTTTGAATTTCCTTGAAGATAAGGAAGTTACTTATTTCTTCTATGCTGAAGTTACCAAGACTGGATCGCCTTGGAGTTATTCCCAGTATGCGTCGCCTTCGACGACACCGCGGTTCGATGAGTTCAATTTGCTCGGGATCCGTATTCCGGACAGACAGCAGAATGACTATTCAATTAACTTCAACGTGATGATGAAGCCGAGCAGTAATACAAAACTGATCGGCTCAATTAAATCATCGGTTTATGAATATACCTACTTCAACTGGCTGTATCGTTACACTCCGAATACAGCCGAAGTCGGCGAAACGAAATGGCAGACTTATGCACTGGAGTGGACACACCAGTTATCGAAGAATATGCACTACTATTTGAAGGCTTCTTATTATCATCGTGATGTAAGGATTCGTCCGGGTGACCCAAACAATCCCGGAGAGGGCCTTGATCCCGATGATTTTCTCTACTGGTATGAATTCGAACGTTACGATGATCTGAACGGTAATGGAGTTTATGACGAGCCGGAGCCTCTGGTTAACCTTTTCCCGGATTCCATGCTTTATGGTAAGGATCTTCCGGGGCCGGCATATACATTCGGAAATTATCCGTTTTACCAGGATGCTCAGTCCGGTTTTACCGGGATAGCTGATTTCCGATTCAATACCGGTACTCATGGTGACATGCTCGAAGGTGAACCGTTTGTGGACCTGAATGGAAATGGTGTCTGGGATCGCGGTGATTATCTATATGATACTAACGGTAACGGAAAATTCGATCCTGAACGCGCCAGCGTTATTAACCAGCACGAGCCGGAACCGTATGAAGACGGTGATATAAACCTGGGTGAGCCTTTCAGCGATGTAAATAACAATGGTGTATATGATCCGGGTATAGACGGCTTTATTATGTCGAACGATGACAGCAACCAGGATTTGGATCGCAGTTCCGGATATACCGGGCCTTTCGATCAGTGGAGTCCTGGAATTCCATATATTGACCGTAACGGGAATGGAATATATGACCCGCCGAACAATCGTTATGACCCCGGGGAGAAATTTACTGATCTCAACGGTAACGGTCAGTATGATTTTGGCGGTTCGACAAACTTCTTAAACGTGGGCAGCTATCCCGAAGAGACAGTCTGGCACCACCGTAAGATTGAACAGTATGTTCTCGAAGGTCGTGTTTATCGTCAGATGGGTAACCATGAGCTCAAGGCCGGTCTTGAACTCAAAAAGGAATATCTGACGAAGGAAGATATTCGTTCTCTTGAGCAGCCGTATACGGGTCGTCCCGATGGCGGTGTGTTCGCGGATCGCGGCGCTCTTCGCGATTTCTATGATTATCAGCCTTTAAGCGGTGCAGTCTATTTCCGCGATAACCTCGAATATGGTTCCATGATTGCCAGTCTCGGATTCCGCTATGACTATTTCATTCAGACAAATGGGCTCGAGGAAGTAGCCAAGCAGGATGACCTCGGCAGTGGAATTATCAGGGGTGACCGCAATAAATTCTCTCCGCGTATCGGATTTTCTTACCCGATATCGGACAAGGCGAAGATTCACTTCAACTACGGACACTTCTATCAGCTTCCCTCATACTCTTACATGTATGACAGGAATACGACTGCTGCCGCGGCCAATGATGTTGTCGGTAACTACAACCTCGATTATGAGAAGACAATTCAGTATTCTTTCGGTGTTAAATACGCTATGTCGGAAGATTACTCGATTGATATCTCGGGCTATTTCAAGGATGAGTTCGACAAGATCAACAGCGCCTCGGTGCCGCTGGGTGAAGGATTCCTGAGAGTTCAGAGATATGAGAATAGAGACTATGGTCGAAGCCGCGGTTTCGAGGTTACTATTGAGAAGCGCGGCGGACGCCTTATAAACGGTGAAATAAACTACACTTACGCATTTGCATTCGGCAAGCAGTCTCAGACACGAACCGATTATTTTGATGAGTTTTATCTGAGCCGCGAATCACTTTCCGAAAAACCGCTCAATGATGATATCCGTCACCAGTTCAACTGCGGTGTTCAGCTGGTTATTCCGGAAACGATGGAGCCGAGACTTTTCGGAATTCGCATTCCCAATGGCTGGACGCTTGCGGTTCAGGGTAAATTCCACACTGGTAAACCGTTTACACCCGATCGTACATATCCTAACCTGAATGTCAGCGATGACCAGGAAATCGACGAGAATTCACTTCGTAAACCATCGGTCCTGAACATAGATATTCGATTCGAAAAGTACTTTAAATTGGTCGGCTTTAACTGGCGGTTTATCCTCTGGATCGATAATGTTCTCGACAACCAGAATGTTGATGGTGTTTATTCGACAACGGGCCGTGCTGATACCCGCAACAATGATGGTAACAACATCAAGGGCGGTACCGAATATGATAATAATCCGGCCAACTACCTGTATGGTCGTCAGATCAAGGTTGGTTTGCAGGTTAGTTTATAACAGGAAAAAGATGGATAAAATAAACAGGAGAAGGTACGGATGAGATTAAATAAATTATACGGAGGTATTCTCGGGCTTCTGCTATTGGTTTTGCCTATGACAGCCCTTCCTCAGGCGAAAGTCGGTACCACCGGTGTTAATTTCCTCGAGCTTGGTGTTTCAGCCCGTGCGATGGGTATGGCCGAGGCCTTTACCGCGAATGTCACCGATGCATCGGCTGTCTTTTATAACCCGGCCGGATTGACTTATGCGTATGGCCGAGAAGTAATGTTCACGCATATAGAAATGCCGGCAGGTATTAACTATGAATTCGTCGGCCTGGCATATCCGTCGGACGCGCTGGGGGGTGTTCTGGGTGTCGGCGTATACAGCCTGAATACCGGGGATATACTCCTTACGGACTATTTTTACCCGTATGGAAACGATCAATATTTTTCAGCCGGAGATTTCGCTCTGGGTCTGAGTTACGCTCGTTTTTTGACGGATCGTTTTTCGATTGGATTCACGTTCAAGTTTATCCGGGAGGATTTGACCTTTTCGGAGGCCAGTTCGTGGGCGGCTGATATCGGGACCTGTTATAATTCCGGCTACCGCAATTTCAAGATTGGTATGGCAATTACCAACTTCGGTCCGGATATGAAGTTCGAGCAGGAAGAATTTCCGCTACCGATCAATTTTAAATTCGGGGCTTCAATCGATGTTATCAGTTCTGATAATCATCTGATGACATTTGCTGCCGAGGGTTCGCACCCTGCCGATAACCTCGAGAAATATAATATAGGGCTGGAATACTGGTTTATGGATAGATTCAGTCTTCGAATCGGTGAGCGATTCAATTATGATTCGGACGGTTTAACCGCCGGAGGTGGTGTACTTGTGCCTATCGGGGGTTTCGATGTAACAGTCGATTATGCATATCAAGACTTTGGATTTTTGGATGAAGTGCATCGCTTCTCCATCGGAATGGTATTTTAACATGGTTGGAACAGGCAAACTACTGGAGGAAAATAAATGAGGCGGTTACTTACTACATTCATATTATTGATGATCGGGGGTCTTGTCTTTTACGGCTGTCAGAGCCACGAGGTCGAGGGCCCGGATCCGGTTAACCAGCCGCCGGTGGTGCAATTCGTGAACATTCCGGTGGAAGGGGCCAAATTTTCTTCGGATACGGCAATCAACTGGTACGGCACAGATGTCGATGGATTTATAACTCATTTCCGTTATGCCGTTATCGTTGATTCTTTTGTTATACAAGCCGGAGGTCCTGCGGCATATATTGAAAGTACGCCAGATGATCAGATTGACTGGATAAACCTTGAGGTCAGTCTGGATGACCCACAAACATCAGACCGCGTTCAGATGTCTGCCGATGTCAGTGATCCGGTCCGCAGTTATGTGACATCTTATATCTTTTTACAGGCTATCGATAATCTTGGGGCGAAATCCCAGGTTGTCTGGAGACATTTCCAGAAAAATGACCACTTTCCGAATACAGTCATAGCATCGAGTGTTCGCGGAACTCTTGATCCGTATGTTAATGCGGTTTCGGGTGCGGGGATTTTGGCCGGAGTGCATCTCGAGTGGGGAGCGGTCGATCCTATCGACTATCCGCGTAACCCGCCGCCATTCGAATATAAATGGAAGATGTGGGGGCCGTACGACAGTCTCGAGGTTGAATATATAGATTCGGCCTATGTGGGTTCGGTTTTTGTAGATAATTTCGGGGATTTCTATTATCCCGGCGATTCTCTTCCGAGCGAGTTCGATGTCGATACCACCATAGATACAACAGTATCTCCGCCGGAGACGACAATCGTGGTGGACACCACTTTCCTGGCGGTCAATGGATTGCCGGCCAATAACCCGTATGGATCCTGGAACGAAAAGATTTATCTGGATACTCTCGATGCCGGGGATGCCCATTTCAGGCCGGTCGATTCATCCATAGATGCTTTGACGGGCGGACGCTGGGTATACGACGAGGAAACGTCGATTTTTGATGTGTATCGCAATTATTCGAACCCGGCCGATACTACGGTCAGGCACTTCTTCCTATTCGAATTACAGGCGCGGGATGATGCTAAAGTACCTGACCCAATTCCAGCGTTTAAATGGATATCGGTTATTGATCCGAAGCATGAGCGCGATATTATCGTGATCGATGTTACCGCTTATAAGAACCCCGATTTTAACTTCTGGAACTGGCCGGTGTTTCCGACTTCCCCTTATAATGTCGATACCACAAAGCCTCTTGTAAGGGAAAAGATAGCTGAATGGGTAGACAATTGGGGCGGCGCAGAATTCGATAATGATAATGTTCTTTCGGATAAAGAATATACACTCGAAGACGGAAGAACAGGACGTATTCCATTTTCAAGGTATAAAGCCACCCAGGATTATTATCCGGTCGTCATGGTGGAAAGAGCGGCTATTACCGAGCTGGGTATCGGTTCGGTTAATCTGCGTGAGATCTTAAAACATAAGATCATTATTGTTGTCAAGGATAACGCAGGGAGCGGAAACCTCATTATGACAAGTCCGGAAATGCTCGCGGTTGTTGATGGTATAGATGCCGGAATGAGCTGCTGGTCGATATTGAGGGCACCTTTCCAGTCTTTCTACCAGACATCGATTCCCGAGATGACAAGCATTCCGACTTCCTACGAAGCGCATTTCGGAATCGAGGGTATGGTTCATACGGCCTGGTGGGGTAATGTTACCGACGCCGGTCCGTTGGGATACGATATGAAACGGACAGAGGACTTTATCGGAGCCTGGGCACTTGGATCCGAGGATAATGACTGGCCCAATTCCGATAATCTGCCGTATCTTCCGATTGATTTGGAACTGCTACCGACCAATTACTACTGGTACTGGTTCGCCAATCTATGGCCGCCGGATGCATATCCGCTTCATTTCCCCTATTACATTAATGGAACCGATGAGCCTATTATAGGTGCTTATCCTGAAGTCGGCTATGTGCAGCGTTCGCCGCTAACAGAACCACTTTATTTGTATCATTCGAAGTATGGTCAGAGAACGCCGAGACTGGTAGACAGTGTCGGTATCAAGGTAGGGAATATTGCGAAATTCGAGGGTGGTGTTGTTGCCGTAGCATACGAGACACCGCTTTTCAAGACCTCGCATTTTTCATTTAACATGCTGGCCATGGACCAGGATTCGGCTCAGGTGGTCTTTAATAATATGATGGATTGGCTTTCCGACCAGACATATATACAGTCAGGAAAGTTGAACCACGCAGCCCAAGCACCGCTCGATGTACAGAAGTTGCGTCGTATTTCAAACGAGCTGCACGAAATGAAAGCGAAAGGGCTCCTGCAGTCGGTTTCCGGCGAATAACCGGATTATACAGGTTTTTAATAAAAGGGCCGGGGAATTGTATTTCCCGGCCTTATTCTATGTGGTTCAAAAATCTCTGGACAGTCTCATTTTCGGGGAATTTTCTATCGGCGATCAGGAGAATTTCTCGAGCTTTTTGGATACTTCCGATACTTATATATCCGCTGGCCAGATTAATGTATGCGTTGACCAGGGCGGAGTCGTAATTTATGGCAGTATTGCTTAACTCAATTGATTTCTCCATCTGCCCGGCAAGGCCGTAAATGTATCCCAGTTGATAGGCGGCCATAGCACGAATTTCACGCGGATTTCTCGAGATGTCGTACGTAAAAGTACGGCTGTCGGTTTCGATTGGTTCACTTTCTGATTGCAAAGCTCTTTTAAGATAAAATTCGGCTTTATCATATATTTTCCATCGTGAATACTGCAAACCGGCTTCGAGGTAAACAGCCGGGATGGAATCGGTCATAAGTTCGGCTTGCTGGAGGGCCGACCGGAAGAGGGTGGTGTCATCCTGAGCGGCAACAGCTCTCAGCTGGATCAGCCGGGCCTGATTATCATAAGGTTTAATTTCAATCGCTTTTTGTGATGCGATCAGGGCGCTATCATATTTTTCTTCAAGATAATATAATGATGCAAGATTAATATGGCTTTCGGCATTGTTCGGGAAGTATTCGAGTTCTTTTCGGAAATAGTAATCGGCTGAATCGATCTCGCCCATCTTCAAATATGCCGCCCCGATATTGAGACGGGCATCGGGATAAGAAGGATTATATTTAAGTGCCTGGCGGTAGTTTTCTAAGGCCCGTTCATATGAACCGTGATAAAGATAGAAATTGCCCTTGTTGAAATAGCCCCCGGCGACATTTTCGTTTTGATATGAGTACAGATTAGAATTAGCTATTAAGAAGGCGGCAATTGCAATGGCGCCGGTAACAATAAGCGTACTTATGGAAGTGCGCGATTTTATTATATCTATAATAAAATAGATGCCGGAAGATGCCAGGATTGCGGCTATCGGGAGAATGGGTAATCGGAATCTGGCATTGATAAAGAAAAATGAAATAGTTAACGCGTACAGCAATATGAATAAAATAAGGAATAAGCGTTTTTTTGACGCTCTGCCTGATAGAATTAGCCCGGCAATACCAATTAAAGCGAGGGGATAGATGATTCCCGTCTTAATGGGGTTGTATCGAAAATATGGGAATTTGCCGAAGAAAAGGTCTATGTTTCGGTTGTTTGAAATTTCTCTCGCATTTAGAAGGTAGTACAATTTTTTAATGTACAATTCATAAAAATCGCCGGTATTATTTTTTATCCATTGCCATCCTTGTCCCAGCCAATAATCCGAGATTTCGGAGGCGGATAAATTGCGTCCGATAGATTTTTCGGCAAGGTACTCGATATCTTCCATTGTCCAGTCCGCACCCAGCGGCGGCGGCATGACAGCCGAGAGACCATCGGCTTTTTCGTTATTTCCAATATAGAAATTTATGCCTCCAGATGATGCAATAAGAACGAAATCATTGCCGATGATGTAATTTCGCAGAGTTACAGGAGTAATTATCAGTACTATGAAAATTATCATCACCCCAAGATTCTTTATAGAATATCCGGAGCTCCATTTGAACACTGCCAGCCAGATTATATAGAGCGGAATCATGGGGAGAATTAGCGGTCTTGTTATGGCGGCCAGACCGAGGGCAATACCTGTCAGGATTGGCCACCGGATACGGCTATCTTCGAATTGTTTGAAGAAAAAGTTTATAGATAGAAGAATGAGGGCCGCAAACAGTGAGTCGACTAATAATTCACTTTCAAAATAAAGAGCAATGGGGTTCAGGCTGTATACTAAGGCGGCAATTACGGCGACCTTCTTAGAGAAAATATCTTTGGCGGTTGAGTATGTCAGGGCGACTACCGCCAGGCCGATCAGGTGACCGAAGATTCTTCCGACGAGAATCGATTTTCCGAAGATGCTGAAGATCCCTCCCAGAAGATAGATATAGAACGGCGCCCGGAAATATGGTTCATGTCCGAGAATGTTGCCATCGGCGATTGACGAAGCCCACCTGAAATGAAAGAGGGAGTCGACCAGGAGCTGGTCCCAATCGGGGAGGTTTATATAATGGATGAGATATATTAGTCTGAACAGGAGCCCCATGATTAATATAGCAGGGAGCGGATGGTCTTTAATCTTCAGCCACAGTTTGCTCATTATCCCAAAATACGTATCGGAGGTGTCAAAAACAAGATTTCGTTTATATGCAATGGACTGCTGAAAAGCATCGGTTTGCATACAGATGCAATCTTCGTATGAGCTGTGGGAAGCGCTGTGCATGCCCCATACATTTCTGGCATAACCTGTAAGTAATATCATTACAACGCCTTACGTCCATTCGGGCGGTTGGAAGTATGCAAATGAGTGCTTAATATTCAGTTATGATGCAGGTTCAATTTGCGGCATATGCCTTGCTCAAAGGGTTATTGGTTTTATTTGAGGAGGCAAAGATGTCAAAGGTCATAAAATATAAAACGATTATTTTCCTCGCCGCGATTGTAATATTCTCTACTATAAGTCTTTACGGCGCCAGCATGTCTCCCTCTCTGGAGAATCTTCTGTTCAATAATAATGCCTCTGATTCACTGGTTACAGTGGTTGTCTTTGCTTCAAATAATACCGCCCAAGATATGATCCAGAAAGCGGCCATTCGTCCCGGGCTTTCGCGCCGGGAGCGCCATGAAATTGTCATAAATACAATCCAAAGCGGTTATGAAAATATAACCGCGAATCTGGCTGATAATATTAAGGGGCTGTATGGAGACGCGGAAGTTGATAGGTTCTGGGTTGCTCCCGCCGTTAAGGTTACTGTGCCGGCATCAATTTTGGACAAGATTGCCGAACTGCCGGGGGTTTCTTCCATCATAGATAATGCTCCAGTTGACCTGATTAAGCCAATCGAGAGCAGTCCCGTTGCGGGCAAGGTCGCTGCGGGAGCGCAGAGCCATTTGACGGCTCTTAATATTCCGGCCTTATGGAGACGCGGATTGACCGGAAAGGGACGTCTTGTTTGCAGTTTCGACACCGGAGTGGAAAGCAACCATCCGGCCTTACTGGCCAATTGGCGAGGACTGACAGCCGGTTATGATGCCTCATTCTTTGCGCCGTCATCGCCGGATACGATACCGTACGATAAAACCGGTCATGGGACTCATACAATGGGATTGATGGTCGGCAGCGATGGTGTCGATACGGTTGGCGTTGCTCCTGATGCAAAGTGGATCACCGCGGCGGTTGTCGACCAGGGAAATAACCTTCAGACTACTTTTGCCGAGATACTGGCGGCATTTGAATGGGCAATGGATCCCGACGGCAATCCGGCTACGGTCAGCGACGTTCCGGATGTTATCTCGAACAGCTGGGGGGTACCGATTTCGATTATGGCTCCCTGTGATGAGACTTTTAATACGGTTATAGATAATGTCGAAGCGGCCGGGATCGTAACGGTGTTCGCTGCCGGCAATGACGGTCCGGACAGCCAGACTCTCCGTATTCCGGCCAACAGAGCAAGTTCGGTATATAATTCTTTTGCGGTAGGGGCAATTGATCACAGCAGCAATCTTATAGCCGGGTTTTCGAGCAGAGGACCCTCGAGCTGTGATCCGACCCAGAAGAAACCGGAAGTTGTGGCTCCGGGTGTCAACATTGTATCATGCTCCAAAAACGGTGGGTACACAATTAAAAGCGGGACCTCGATGTCGGCGCCGCTTATTGCCGGACTGGCCGTCCTTTTGAGGCAGTATAATCCGGACGCCACCGTTTATGAGATCAAACATGCGATCGCGCAGTCGTGTCTCGATCTTGGTGTCGAGGGGGAAGATAATACATACGGGTACGGTCTTCCCGATGCCGAAGCGGCGTTACAGTACATTGACAGCCCTGATTTGGTTCAGTTTTATATTATTGGAAAGCATATCGATGGTGACGGTATCGCTGCTCCCGGTGAAGAGATAGAGCTTTATGTAGGTCTTGAGGTTGTCCTTGGTCATGTCGATTCGGCCACGGCGATTCTGGAGACTTCTGACCCCGACGTCAATATTATTAATAATGAATCAAATTTTGTTTTTTATAATAAATCGACGACAGCTACGAGCACGCTTCCTTTCGAAATCGAATTCGATGAATCAATACCGAACGGTTATGACGTTGTCTTCGATTTGATCGTAAGTGACCCGACTCACGAAAATCCGGATACGGTGATATTTACGATTACGGTCGGCAAAAAATTCACAGGGACAATGTTTACTCATATGACATCATCGATTGAGTTCACCGTTTCAGATATAGGGATGTACGGCATGGGTGCCGGTTCGATATATCCCAATGGCGGAGCCGGTTTCAAGTATCAGGGAATAGAAAATATATTGTATGAATCGGGCATAATTGTAGGCCGGAATTCGCTGCAGATTTCTTCATCGGTTCGTGACAGCCTGGGCAGCGGTTATAATGGCGATTTTACGCCGGTTGATCCGATGGCTTCGGTTTATCCCGACCCGGATGGCGGTTATCGGAGTTATTGCCGGTTTGTCGACACCGGTTCGGAGATTCCGATCCCGATCACTGTTCAGCAGTCGGTGACGACATATGATGAATACGGTTATGATAATATCATAATAATTAAGTTCCGCCTGGTGAATCATTCGCTTGACCGGGTTACGGGACTATATTTCGGTTTTATGAGTGATTTTGATCTGGATACTGCCGGAGACCAGTCGGTTTTTATAGAAGATAACAATATACTTTCACAGTTTGACGGAAATAAGCATGTGGCAATACTCCCTCTGACTGATAATTCTTCGATTGTGAATATTGATAATGGTACCGAGAAGATTGCGTTAACCGATATTGAGAAGTATAATCTAATCAGCGCCAGCGGTATCATTATCGATGATTCGATTTCAGGTGACTGGATGTCGGTTTTGTCTTTTGGCCCGTATAATATTGCGGCGCATGATTCAGTTGAAATCGCTCTGGCGATCGCCGCCGGGAGCAATGAGGGGGATATCCGGGATGCCGCGCTTCGGGCGCACGAAAAATTTAACGGGTTTACGGACATTCCATTCGGGCGATCGATTCTTCCGGAACAAAGTATACTTCACCAAAATTATCCCAATCCGTTTAATCCTTCGACGACAATCATGTTCGAACTTCCGCACCGGTCGAGTGTGGAATTGGAAGTTTTGAATATCCTTGGGCAAAATGTTATTACCCTTTTCGATAATGATGCTGATGCCGGTGTTTATCGGATTAACTGGGATGGCTTCGACAAGGATGGTGTCCAGGTGGGATCGGGGATATACTTTTACCGTCTGAAAACTGATAATGAAGTCTTGACAAAAAAGATGTTGATGGTAAAATAGGTTTAGGGAAATGAGCTTTAGCATCGTAGAATATAGAAGACATCGGAGAGGTATACAAAGAATGGAAACAAGACGATATTTACAGCTTTTGGCCGCACTATTTTTAATCACGACATTTTTATTCAGTTCGGTACTGGCCGTCCCGATTTCTCCTGAGATTAAGGAAAAACTCAAGGAGGAGGGAAGACTCGATAAACATTATGAATTCATGAAACAGGCCAAACTCAAAGGGGTAAATGTTCCATCGCCGAAGAAGTTTGTCCCCAAAATTGCAGCCGGATACAATGAAGATGCCGTGGACACTTTAAGCGTTCTGGTTTTACTGGTTGAATTCCCGGATAATTTGGCGGATGGCGGGAATGTAGAGGGTGTTACATGGGAGACATTCGATTCAATTTTATTTTCGACGGATTATATTAATCCGACCGGTTCGATGACAGAATTTTATCATGAAAACTCGTACGGCAAGCTGCATATCGAGGGATTCGTGACACCGTGGATACCTATGGAACAGGATTATGCTTACTATGTTGATGGTCAAAAAGGATTTGGCGATTATCCTCAAAATGTGCAGAAACTGGTAGAGGATGCGGTAATAATGGCCGATACACTTCTCGGTCTGGATTTCGGCCAGTTCGATAAGTATGGACCAGGCGGCTCTCCTGATGGTGAAATAGACGGTCTGATGCTTATTCACGCCGGTGCCGGATACGAAACAACCGGCAACGAAAATATGATACATTCGCATAAGTGGTATACATCATATACAATGTTTATTGACGGAATTCAAATACAACCATACTCTATGCAGCCGGAGGAAAACGGGCAGGCCGGGGTGGCCCCGATTGGAGTTTTTTGCCATGAGTTCGGGCATGTCCTGGGCTTACCGGATTTGTATGACTATGATTATGAGCCGGCATCATCGGATGGACTGGGCGACTGGTCGCTGATGGCGTCAGGTAGTTATAATGGAAATTCTCGCCAGCCGGCCCATTTTGATGCCTGGTGCAAAGAGCAGTTGGGCTTTGTTGATCCTATCGAGGTTGTTTCCAATATGGAGAACGTGGAATTCCCGCAGGTTGAATCGGAGCCGGTTGTATATAAGATTTGGAAAGACGGGATTTATGGTGCAGAGTACTTTTTGGTGGAAAACCGTCAGAAAGTCGGGTTTGATTCATATATTCCGGCCGCCGGTTTATTGATATTCCATGTTGATAACAGTGTTGGGTACGGCAACCTGGACGTGGAGCATTATCATGTTGCCCTGGAACAGGCTGACGGCCAGTTTGAGCTGGAATATACAATCGGTAATAACGGTGATGCCGATGATCCCTGGCCGGGTGGACATAATAAGCGCTCATTTGATGACCTCTCGATCCCAAACAGCAGAGGGTATGGCGATTATCAGACCAGAGTTTCGGTTTGGAATATATCCGATTCCGATTCGCTGATGACGGCCAATCTCGATGTGACATGGTCGCGGCCGTATTTCAATCTTATTTCCAGTTCTTTCTCGGATGCTGACGACGATGAGCTTTTTGAGGCAGGCGAGACCGTTGAATTCTATTTTGAGTTGGAAAATTACTGGCTCGATGCTACGGCAGCGTCGATTACGCTGAGTTCTACGAATGACAATATAAGCTATTCTAATCCGAGCGTCAATTATACCGTAATCGCGGGCGGCGGCGCGCCGGTTAATAATACGCTCGATCCCATTGTATTTCAGATGCCAAGTCCGCTGGAACCTGCTTTTGATACATTTTTTGTTACGGTAGAATCAAACGGCGGTCAGTTTATTGAGGTTTATCCGATTGAACGAGCGGTTGGGACACCGGATTTCCTGATTGTGGATGATGACCGGGGAGATACGCTCGAGAATGTGTACTATGACGATTTTTATACGAAACGCCGGCCGGTAACGATCTGGGATTGTTCATCCGAAGGTACTCCGACAACGGATATTATAGATAAATATTCCAGTGTATTCTGGTTCACCGGTGATACCGGGCAGGATTTAATTTCGACCGAGGATATAGATGCCTTAAAATATATCATGGATTCGGGGAGAAATCTGTTTTTAAGCGGGCAGTGGCTTTCCGGAGAGCTGGCGGTCGATGATTCGGCATTTCTGCGCGATTATCTTTTTGCGCGTCATATTAGTCGGGGAATGGGTTTCCCTGACCTGGTCGGAAATACAGAGAATGTAACGCCGATAGCTCAGGGTATGAAGATAAGGCTGCAATCTTCGGGTGGTGTTCAAGATTTCATGCAGTCGGAGAAGATAGAAATTATAAGTCCGGCGGTTCCGGAGTTTAAATACGATATAATCGGTGGTTACAACTCACTAAGCTATGCCGGAGACTACAGGCTGTTTTTCTTTAATTTCAGCTTTGAATCACTGGCTAATGAGGGCGGTAATTATCAGTCGAGAGATTCGCTCTTGACAAATATATTAACCTTCTTCCTCGATAAACCGGTCGATGTCGTTGACGATCCGGTCGCCGATGTTAAGCCGGGCAGTTTTGATCTTAATCAGAATTACCCCAATCCGTTCAACCCGACCACGACGATATCATATACGATTCACCGGGCCGGGAATGCTCCGGTAGATAAAACAGAGCTTAAGATTTATAACGCGCTGGGTCAGGAAGTAAAGACTCTGGTTGATGATTATCAACGTCCGGGGTCTTATGAAGTTCAATGGGACGGAACCGACCGAAACGGCGACAAGGTATCCAGCGGAATATATTTTTACAGACTTATAAAGGGCGACTCAAAGGAGACTCGAAAGATGGTTCTCCTCAAATAAAACCTTCAAAATTTAGCCGCCCAAAAGCCCCGCAAAAGCGGGGCTTTTTTTATGGATAATTGTAGTTTGACAGATAGAATAACTATCCGTAGATTATTCAACTTAGCGGAGTTTAATAGATGACAAGTAGAATTATGATAGGGCAGTATAAGCCGGCCGATTCGGTGATGCATAGAATGGATGCGCTGGCAAAGATATTGTTCGCTTTCGCTCTTATGGTGTTTGCGGTTATGACCGCTTCGATTGCGTTCTACGTGGCCTCGCTTGCCCTGGTGATTTTGCTTCTGGTCTTGAGCAGAATATCGGCCGGGGATATGGCTCGCAATTTTCGGCCGTTTGTAATTCTAATTGCGATAACATTTTTGTATCATTTGGTATTTTCGGGAAGAGAAAGCGAAGTATTGTATTCGGTCTGGAAGTTACGTCTTACCGAGGACGGCTTGCGGATGGCGGTTACTTTTTCGCTCCGGGTCCTGGTATTTGTCGGTCTGGCTTTTTTAATATCGCTGACGACGCTTCCGTCCGATATGGCCGACGCGCTGGTGAGCTGGATGAAACCGTTTAGAAAAATTGGAATTCCTGTCAACGATATCGCATTGATTATCTTTATCGCGATGCGCTTTATCCCGGTCCTGGCAGAAGAATTTGATACTATTAAGAAGGCTCAGATGGTGCGCGGAGTGGAGTTTTCCGGAAATTTGATCAAACGGGGAAGGAAAATGGTAGCGCTTCTGATTCCGGTCTTTCAATCGGCAATCAGAAGGGCCGATGATCTGGCGGTGGCGATCGAATCGAGGGGATATGTCAGCGGGGCTGAACGGACATCGTATAATAAGATTATCTGGCGTATTAATGATTGGATATTTTTAATACTTGGCGTTGGTCTCGTTTCGTGGTTTTATTTCCGGTTTGGGATTAAATGATGGTTGAGAAGAATATTCGCATCGATATCGAATATGAGGGAACAGCTTATTCCGGATGGCAGATACAGGAAAATGCCATGACCGTGCAGGAAAGGGTTCAGAATGCGGTAAAAAGCGTTACGGGTATCGATGTTAATATGATTCCGGCGGGAAGAACCGATGCCGGAGTGCATGCACTGGGGCAGGTGGCTAATTTTTGGATCGATCATTATCTGGAACCTGCAAAATATAAAGACGCTTTAAATTATTATCTCCCTGATGATATACTGATTAAGCAGTCATGCGAAGTTGGCGGGAATTTTCATGCCAGAAAATCTGCCATATGGCGGCATTATCGGTATATAATCGGGAAGAGAAGATCAGCTTTGTATCGGAATTTAAGATGGGAATATCCATTCGGGCTTGATATTAGCAGATTGAAAAAGGCTGCCGGTGAGATTTCGGGCGTTCATGATTTCAAGGCGTTTTGTGTGGTTTCCTCGCAAAAAGAAAATAATGAATGCGATATAATGAAAGCCGACTGGTTTGAAAATGAAGAGGAAATAATATTAGATATTCGGGCCAATCGGTTTTTGCATACGATGGTTCGATCGTTGGTGGGTCTTATGAGCGATACGGCGAAGGAGAAGGATTACTTGACTTTGGACCAATTTAGGGATATTTTTCAATCCGGTGACCATACAAGAATAAAAACAGTTGCCCCGGCCAGGGGATTATACCTGGTTGAGGCGGGTTATTAAAAAGTGAGGTTTTGTAATGAAACTATTCATCGATACAGCAAACCTTGATGAAATAAAACAGGCAAATGATATGGGTGTCCTTGACGGTGTCACGACTAATCCGTCGCTTCTCTCCAAAGAAAAGGGTAACTATAGGGAAATACTTACTGAAATATGCGATTTAGTAGATGGACCGGTTTCGGCAGAGGTGGTCGCCACTGATGCCGACGGCATGGTCAAGGAAGGCGAGGACCTCGCCAAGATCGCAGATAATATAATGGTAAAGATTCCGTCGACGGTAGAAGGGCTCAAGGCAATTCGCCGTTTGACGGATAAGAATATTTTGACCAATGCGACGCTTTGCTTTTCATCGATGCAGGCTCTATTGGTAGCGAAATCCGGAGCGACGGTAGTTTCGCCGTTTGTCGGTCGTCTCGATGATATCTCGACTGCCGGCATGGATCTTATCGGTCAGATATCGACAATTTTCGGTAATTATGCACTGGAGACAGAGATACTTGTGGCTTCGATTCGTCACCCGATGCATGTCGTCGACGCGGCCCTGATCGGGGCGGATATTTCGACTGTACCTTTTAAGGTAATCGACCGCCTGATGAAGCACCCGCTGACCGATATCGGTCTCGAGAAATTCATTGCTGACTGGAAGAAGGTCAATAAAGGATGATTGCACGGTACACTCTTCCTGAAATGGGCCAGCTCTGGTCCGAAGAATCAAAGTTCCGGCACTGGCTGGATGTAGAGATTGCAGTCTGCCGGGCAATGGCCCAGGAGGGAATAATCCCCAAGAAATCTCTCGATAATATTGTGAAGAAGGCCGATTTCGATATCGACCGTATCAATGAAGTCGAAAAAGAGACCAACCATGATGTTATCGCCTTTCTGACATCGGTTGCCGATTTTGTCGGGGATGATGCCAAATATATTCATTACGGGATGACATCCTCGGATATGCTCGATACGGCACTGTCTCTCCAGATGAAGAGGGCGGCGAGTATAATCGATAAGAAACTGGTCAAAGTTCTTAATAGGATCAAAAAACTGGCGCTTAAATACAAAATGACGCCGATAATAGGGCGGACTCACGGTGTCGCCGCCGAACCGACAACGCTCGGCTTGAAATTCGCAATCTGGTATACCGAAATGGATCGGGGTAGAGAGCGGTTTAAAACCGCAGCGGAGCGGGCGGCGGTCGGTGCTATTTCGGGGGCAGTCGGGAATTTCGCCAATATCGATCCGAAAATCGAAAGCCGGGTCTGCCGCCTTTTGAAACTCGATACCGATAAGGTTTCAACGCAGGTCGTCCAGCGTGATCGCCATGCCGAGTATGTTGCGGCATTGGCGATTCTGGCGACGACCATGGAAAAAATCGGGACCGAGATTCGCAATCTGCACAGGACCGAAATAGCTGAAGTCCAGGAGGGATTCGCCAAGGGTCAGAAGGGTTCCTCGGCTATGCCGCACAAGAAAAACCCGATAGCATCGGAACGTCTGGCGGGATTGGGACGGCTGGTTCGAGGGTACAGTGTTACGGCGATGGAGAATATTCCGCTCTGGCATGAACGGGATATTGCCCATAGTTCCGCCGAGAGGGTAATAATACCGGATAGTACAACCGCTGTCGATTATGGCTTGAATCTATTGCATGATATATTATCGAGGCTGGTTATTGATGAAAAACGAATGATGGAAAATATATTTTATAACGGCGGAGTTGTTTTTTCGCAGCGTCTTTTGCTAAAGTTGACTCCGCGGGTAGGCAATCGAGACAAGGCCTATGTGATGGTTCAGCGAAATGCCATGGATGCCCATAAGGGCAAAGGCGATTTCAAGGAACTGGCCAGAAAAGATAAGGAGATATTGGAGTATTTGGGTGAGGCCGAGGTTGATGAATGTTTCAATCTCGATTACTATTTAAAAAATGTCGAGAAAATATTCAAACGGGTATTTAAGTGATGATCGTATCATACGGTCTCAAATTTGTGCTGCCTTTTCTGGTGGCGGCAGTGCTGTTGTTTGTTCTTGCTGTTGTCTTTAACATAGAGCTTCTCTTTTACATTGCCATCATTTGCATAATAGCGGCCGGGTTCCTCGCTTATTTTTATCGCAATCCGTACCGTGAATTAAATTACGAAGATGATACAATTGTGGCTCCTGCAGACGGGACGGTGCTATCAATTGAAGATATCGACAATAAATATATAGGCGGTAATGGCAAAAAGATATCGATATTCCTGTCGTTATTCAACGTGCATATCAACCGCGTTCCGGCCTCCGGCAAAATCGATTATGTTGATTATTCCCCCGGAGTATATCATCCGGGTTACAAGAATAAAGCGTCCTTTGAAAATGAAAGGACCGAGATTGGGCTGGCAAGAGGGCATGATCGGATAATATTTAAACAAATAGCGGGTCTTGTGGCAAGACGAATTGAATGTGATCTCGAGAAGGGCCAGGTTGTGCTGGGAGGACAGATATTCGGGATGATTCATTTCGGTTCACGGGCGGAATTATTCGTTCCCAAGGGGTATAATATCAATGTCAAAAAGGGTGATAAAATAAAAGCAGGTTTATCGGTCGTAGCGCGGACCCCGTAGAACTTTATTATGAACTCTAAGAATATAAAAGGGGTTATTCCCGGAATATTTACGATGGGCAATGTCATTTGCGGCTTTGCCTCAATTCTTTCGGCCTTCGAGGGAAATATTATAGCGGCCTGCTGGCTGGTATTTCTGGCAAGCGTTTTTGACGCACTTGACGGTAAGATTGCGCGGCTTTCGGGGGCCACTAGCAGATTCGGGGTTGAACTCGATTCGCTGGCGGATTTTCAGTCATTCGGTGTTGCCCCGGCGATTATTATATATATAGTCCATCTTCAATTTATGGACAAATGGGCCTGGATTATTGCTATAATCTATATGACCACTGTAGGATATCGGCTGGCAAGATTTAATCTTCTGGCAACGACAAGCGAAAAAAAGGCTTTTCTGGGATTACCTTCGCCGGCCGCTGCCATGGGAATAGTCTCGTTTATTATTTTCAGTTTTCATTTGTGGGGCGAGCTCAAATTTAGCCAGCCCTTGATTTCGATGGCAGTTCTTTATTCAGCATTGATGGTGTCACATTTCGAGTATGATGCTTTTCCGGATAATTTTCAGACCAAGGCCAGCCGAATCAAGTTTATTATATTGTTTGCCGCTGTAATTGCAATTATTCTTGAGCCACAACTTTTATTATTTCCTTTGGTCACCTTATATATTATAATTGGGCTTATTCGGGCGCTCTACAGGTTTTTTACGCCCGGAAAATCGGCTAATCTCGAGGTTGTAGACATTGACGAGCTGGAGAGAGTAAATGAGTAGCAAGAAAGCAGTGGTTTATATTAAGCTGAAACCGGGAGTCCTCGATCCGCAGGGAAAGACAATAATGAAGGCTCTTGATAATATGGGCTATGATATGGTTGAATCAGTTCGATCGGGGAAGTTCTTTGAGCTGGAATTGGACGGCAATGGGGAGGACCGTGAAAAGGTGGACGAAATTTGCAGAAAATTACTGGCCAACCCGGTCGTTGAGGATTATCGGGTGGAGTATCAATGATGAAATTTGGTGTGGTGACATTTCCCGGTTCGAACTGCGATTATGACGCGTATCAGGCTGTCAAGCTGGTTGGCGAGGATGTCGATTTTTTGTGGCATCAGTCATCAGACCTAAACGGCTGCGATGTAATCGTGCTTCCGGGTGGATTTTCTTACGGCGATTATCTTCGTTCGGGAGCGATTGCGCGTTTTTCGCCCATTATGAAGTCTGTTATTGATTTTGCCAATAACGGCGGGCTGGTAATCGGTATTTGTAACGGATTCCAGGTGCTGGTTGAATCGGGGCTTTTGCCGGGAGCACTTCTTCGAAATAGACATTTGCGATTTTCGTGTAAATTTGTTTATATAAAAGTTGAACACAGTGAAAATCCTTTTACTGCCGCCTGCAGGCCGGGCGAAATTCTCAAAATCCCGATTGCGCATAAGGATGGTAATTATTATAATTTTGAAGGCGAACTGGAAGAGCTACAAAGAAATAGTCAAGTTCTTTTCAGGTATTGTGATGCCGATGGGAATATTACCGATGAGGCAAACCCAAACGGTTCGGCATTCAATATTGCCGGAATAAGCAATAGAGAGGGCAATGTAGTCGGCATGATGCCACATCCGGAAAGAGCGGTTGAGGATTTGCTGGGTTCATCAGACGGGACGAAAATATTTGAGTCGGTTAGATTATATTATTCCAAAAGAGTTGTAAGTGAAAAAGCGTGAGTTGACATTCATAATTATTGCGCTTCTTTTGGGTGCAATCCTGGGTGGTTTTATCGGAGAAGTAATCGGGTCGTATCTTCCGCCGGGGGCGGCCAAGACGCTTTTCACCAAATCGGTCAAAGTCGGATTTGAAACCACCAGAGTCGATTTTTATGCAATTAGTTTTACAGTCGGCTTGATGTTTAAAATAAACTTTATGTCCGTACTGGGCGTATTAATAGTGATAATATACTTCAGATGGTGGTATATTTAATTTTATGACCCTTTCAGGAGGTGTTTAGTATGGGTATGCCAGGTATGTGGGAATGGATCATTATCTTCCTGGTGGTCCTTCTGGTCTTTGGCGCCCGCCGTCTTCCGGAAATAGCCCAGGGGCTTGGTAAAGGTATAAAAGAATTTAAGCGTGCCGTAAAAGATACCCAGGAAGAGATAAAAACGGGTGTCGAAGACGACGAGAAGCCGGCCGCGAAAAAGAACAACAGCAAATAAGATGAGTTCATTTTCTGAAGAAGATATTAAAAAGATTAGTGCTGTTTTAGAGCCGGAGAAGAGCTCGTTCGAGAAGGATCACTACCGGATAAAAGTATCGAATACGGTAGAAAAACGGGTATTGGTCTTGGAAATATATCCCGAGACTCTTCTGGGGACCGATCGGGGTATGCTGGTAGTGATCTATACCGGCAATTCGCATCTTCAGCTGCATAATTGCTCCGGCTATGTTATCTCGAAAGAATTGGGTGAGGTAACATTTATTACGGAGACCGAAGAACGTTTGTCCGGACTGGTCGTCGAAAGAGGGGCTTCGTGCTCTCTTTATGCCGGCCTGGACAGGGATTTAATTTCATCCGATTTTACAAAGCTGGGTGTGGAGGTTATGCTGTCAGGGGTGGCCTTGTCGCTTGCAGAAAACTTATTCGAGGGCGGCGAAGATCTGGAAGAAGAGGAAGAAGAATAAATTCCGCTGTTCTTATCTTAGACGGTTCGTTTCGGGCCGAATGATTCAATAAAATCTGATAATGATGCCGAGATTTCGGAAGCGTGCTGGAATCTTTCATCCGGTTCTTTTTTCAAGGCGCGCGTAATTACCCTGTCGAATAGATGCGGGATAGTGGGATTAATTTTCGACGGCAAATCCGGATCGCCGTTGACAATGTTGTAAATGAGCGATGTAAGATTTTCCCCACGGAACGGCCTTCTTTGCAGCAGCATTTCATACATGACGACGCCCAGGCTGAATATGTCACAGCGCCGATCGACCGGTTTACCCTGAAGTTGTTCGGGCGATATATAGTTGGGCGTTCCCATAGCAATGCCGGTTCGGGTCATTGATGAGGAATCGACCCGGGCGATACCGAAATCCATAACTTTTACGCGCCAATCACTAAGTACCATAATATTGGCTGGCTTGATATCGCGGTGAACGATTCCCTGACTATGGGCATAATCAAGGGCAGTGCAAATCTGCGTAATGATCTGAGCGATGATCCGATAATTGAACTTCGTTTTCTTTCGGATCATTTCTTCCAGAGTACGTCCTTCGAGGTACTCCATCGCGATATACTGCAGGTTGCCCTCGGCCCCGACGTCATAAATAGTCACGATATTAGGATGTGACAGCATGCCGGCCGCTTTAGCCTCGCGGTTGAGGCGTTCTTTTAATTCCTCAAGCTCTTCGGGGTCATTGACGAAGTCGAGCCTGATTGTCTTGAGGGCGACATTTCGGTCGATTGCCGGGTCACGGCCTTTGTATACCTTGCCCATGGCACCTTTGCCTAATACAGATATAACTTCATATCGACCTAGTCTCTGGAAAGGAATCTTTCCGGTATCAGCACCGATCTGCTGCGAATCCGAAAGAGGGCCGGAATCATCATCTGCCGAAGAAATTGGCTTTGAATCGGATGGTTCTTTACTAATGGGTTCCGGTTCAATTGTCTCCGCTTTTTCATTATCGGAGGTATCTGAAGGCGGTATATCCGTTCTTTCGTCCTCGAGCTTTATGGCACTTGAATCGTGTACCCATGGCTCGTCATCCGTTGATTGATTATTATTCGAAGAGGCTTGAGATTGCATCGGTTCCGGCGCTATAATTCCGGCGGAATCGTCCTTAATATCTCTGGCAGAATGATCTTCGGGCAGACCTTCCTGAGAGGGTTTATGCTGATCGTTATTCAGGGCCGTTTCTTCGGGGGCATATTTATCGCGGGAACCGGGTGGTTTCAACGGAGACATGGCCACCGTCGCTTCGTCTCTTTTGACGCCGGCTGTTTCGTGCGGCGTCGATTCGTTGACAACCTTGGTTTTTGGATTTTCAGCCCTGGATGATTTTCGATTAGAATCGGTAGTTTCTATTCCAATCCGGAGAGACGAGAATTGTGACAGGAATGCATGATCCAAGAATGGAGTGGCGATCATCAACAGGACAAGTTCCAATATTATATATGTGCTTCGAGTCAAAATATCGAGTGAATTGAACAGTATAAATCCGGCATTGGCTACGACAATTATTGAGCCGGCCAGAATAATCAGGCGATACATGAGGGCGACCCGAGGCAGTATAAAGGCAAAAAGACCGCCGAGGACGATTAATATCATGACATCCATCAGAGGGATATTATCGTACCTTTTCAGATAATTTGAGTGAACAATATTTTCAATAATGTTAGCAGTTTTTTCCACTGCCGGGAGATTATCGGCAACCGGCGTATTATAGGCAAATGATATTTGATCGGCGGATTTGCCAATGATGACAAGACGTGCCTTAAGTCCGGCAAGGTTGTACTTTTCACTTAATATATCCACAGCGGAGATGCTTGTAAAAGTTTTGTTCGGTGTATTATAGTTAATAAGCATTCGACCATGTTCGTCTATCGGTATTTGAGAACGGCCGAGATCGATTTTTTCATTTTCATACAGGGTAACAAGTTCTGGTGCGATACCCATAAAATGAGCGGCCGCAATTAGAGCCTCTGACGGGTAATAGTACCCCTGGTAATAAAGGGCCATAGGGGCCCAGCGGACTTTTTTATCTTTATCAAAAATATCTCTTTTAAAGCCCAGACCGGTTGCATACTGGCAAAGCAGTTCGGGCGGGAGGAAAATATTTTGAGCCAGCAGGGTGGAGTTTTCGTCGAGAATTCCCACCTCGCTATTAACCTGCATTGCGGAATATTTTAGATAGTCGGGCATTGATACTTTCGAAGTCATAAAATCGGCCCGGCTGAATTCATAAGGCAGGATGACATTATTCATCCAGGACATTTGCCCGGCAAGAATTCTGGTGTGCCCGGCGGTATCCTCATCGAGGTCATCGTCAAACGTAATATCGAGAAAAACAGTGCGCGGATTGCCATTACCAACAGCGGCTACAAGATCGGCAATTTTATCGCGCGGCCAGGGCCATTCGCCATATTCTGCCAGGGCTCTTTCATCAATATTAACAAGAATGATTTCGGACGTCCGGTCGGAATCGCCTTTTAGGGAAAACATCAAGTCCTGAATTTTCCATTCCAGGCTTTGAATAGGAGAGAAATTATTAGAATAGAGCGCGACTACAAAAAGTGCGATCAAAAAACAAAGGATGTATGCCGAGTATTTTTTCAACACGAGTACTCCTTATACTCCGACAGCGATCCGATCAATCAAAAATTCAGGCATCTTGGCCCGCCGCATTTTCTCCTGTGTCTTCTTGATGTCATATTCGATCCGGCGATATTGAATCAGTTCGGATTCCGTATCCAGAAGAAGATAACAGGCTTTGGGATCATTGTCCCTTGGCTGTCCTACCGATCCCACATTTATGATGTATCGGCAGTTTTGCTTGATATTCATTTCTTTTTCCGCCCGGTGCGATAGAATCCCTTCATCGTCCATTTCGAAGATGGCCGGGAGGTGCGAGTGTCCGACAAAGCAGACTTTCTGGCTGAAATTGTCGAATTGACGTAGGGCCTGTGCCGGATTAAGAATGTAGTGCCATTTTTCCGGCTGGCCGGGTGTAGCGTGAACCAGATGGTAGTCCAAAAAATCGGCTTCCATTTCAAAATCTGAAAGCCTTTGAATAGTGGCATTTTTCAGTTTGCCTTGAGTCCAGTCCATTGATTCCTGAGCAGCTTCGTTGAAATGCTCTGTCGATTCCAGCCCAAGAGCGGCATAATCGTGGTTTCCAAGCAGTTTTATTTCGCAATATTTGTCGATATTCCTGACACATTCGTTCGGGTTACATCCGTAGCCAACGACATCGCCAAGAAATATTATCTTTTCCGTCCCCTGCTTTTCAATATCCCTGAAAACGGCATCGAGTGCTTCGAGATTACCATGGACGTCCGATGTTACGGCAACTTTCACTTTTTATCTGCCCTCCACGAATTTATATACCGATTTGCCTACTTGAAGCAGGTCCCCATTTTTTAACGCATGACGACTGACCGGTTCGCCGTTAATCTTAGTTTTACCTTTTTTGCCGAGATTTACAACCAAAAACTGTTCTTCTTCTTTTACGATCTTGGCCTGTATTCCCGATAACATAAATCCCCTGGCGTGAATATGCACAAACTTTGCTTTGCCGATAGTGGTCACATTGTGGTCGATGTAGTACTCTGAAAAGTCGGCATTTTCTTCGCCCACAAGAAGTGACCCGCCAGCGCGCTGGACCAGCTTCCGTTCCCGTTCATCATTGCGCACCATTTCTTTTTGCTTTTTGGTCTTGAGGATCATCGTACCATCAAGTTCACCGGTAGATTCTTCCTTATCGACCTCGTGGCGATATATGAGGCTATATTTGCCGATTGTAATGCTATCGTTATCACGAAGTATTTCTTCGGTTATTCTTCTATTATTTACGAATGTCCCGTTGAGCGATTCATTATCGATGACAACAGCGGCGTTGTCGTTTAGTTCGATTTGCGCGTGTTTGCGTGAAACTCCACGGTTTTCAAGAACAATGTCATTGTCGGAGGTACGTCCAATGGATATTCTTTTTTTCTCGCAAACCACCCTCTCTATGACTTTGTCCTCGTATTTAACGATAATCTCTGGCATACGGGACTCCTTTCAAATAGGCCTTACGAACGTAATTGATTGCCGGGCATGCTATTATATGGCCAGAGCAATCATTTTGTCGAGGTTCTTGCCTCCATCAATTTACCTAATTATATTGTCGGCATGCAGATTGGAAACTTGACTATAAGCGGGGGAATCTTTCTGGCGCCGCTTGCCGGTATTTCCAACCGTCCCTTCAGGTTACTCGCAAGACGTTTCGGAGCGGCGATGGCTTATACGGAAATGATATCAGCCGATGCTCTGGCCAGAAACCAGGCAAAAACGATCGCCATGATAGATATTGAACCGGATGAACATCCTGTTGGCGTGCAACTGTTCGGAGCAAAGCGGGAATATATTGCAGCTTCGGTAGAAAAACTGGCCAAATTTTCACCCGATGTAATTGACCTGAACTTCGGCTGTCCTGTAAAAAAAGTAATCAGGAAAAACGGTGGTGCCGCGGTTTTAAAGGATCTTGGATTGGCCGAAAAGCTGATGCGGGCGGCTGCTGAGAATACAGATATTCCGGTTACGATTAAGATCAGGTCTGGCTGGAGTTCGAATGATGCGGTTTACCTGGAACTGGGCAAGTTGGCCGAGGATTGCGGGATAAGTGCAATTACTTTTCATCCGCGGAGCAGAAATCAAAATTACGGCGATCGGGCAGATTGGTCTCAGATTACTGAATTGAAGAAACAGATAAAAATACCAGTCATAGGGAATGGTGATGTTAAAAGCGGTCCGGATGCAGAAGCAATGTTTGACGAGACCGGTTGTGATGCGATCATGATTGGGCGGGCGGCGATGAGGAATCCACGTATTTTTTATCAAATTAATAAGTATCTGGAAACCGGGGAGGAGCCACCCGGATTATCAACCGAGGAGAAAATCGACCTGGCCCTGGAACATGCCCGGATGACGACATTGACTTACGGTGAAAAGGTTGGAGCCAAGATGATGCGGAAACATCTGGCCTGGTACACAAAGGGAATGAGAGAGAGTGGTGAGCTAAGGAAGAATTTAATGTCGGTTGAATCATATAAAGAGATTGAAAATCTTCTGCGTGATTATAACGAAGAAATTGTACAATCGGATTAGCAGCCCGACTGTAACCGTATGGTTGTTAAAAACCTTGAAAGTCAGTGCTGCGATTATTATATTAATAAATTCAAGTTGAATAAAAAATACAATATAGAGGAAGGTGAACTCAATGAGTATTAAGACACTGGTTGTTGCGGAACAGAAGGATGGAAAACTTTCCAGATTAAGTTATGAATTGATTACGGTTGCCAAAAAGGCCGGCGGTGAGATTATGACAGCGGTTCTGGCCGAGTCTGCCGACAGTCTCGCCGAAGAGCTGAAGTCGCACGGTGGGGGCAAAGTCCTGGCGGTCTCCGATCCCAAGTTGAAATATTTTAATGACCAGGTTTATGCCTCGGTTATTACCGAGTTAATAAAGAAATATGAACCCAATTTTATCATCGGGGCCGCGTCTTTTTATGGAAAGGCCCTATTCGGCAGGCTGGCGGCTTTGAATGACGGGCCGATGGCGTCGGATATAAACGGCATTAAGGCCGAAGGTGATAAGATAACGATTACTCGTCCGGCTTACGGGGGTAATGCCCTGCTCGATATAACCAGTGATTCCGGAAAACCTTTCTTTGCGACAATTCGACCGAAGATATTCTCCGAGTCGGATGGGGGTGACGGCGAAGTTATATCGGAATCCGTTGATGTTGCGGGTATAGATGCCAAAATGGAAGTCAAGGAGATGTTTACCGGAGCCGGAGATGAGATATCTCTAACAGAGGCTGATGTCATAGTCACTGCCGGCAGAGGGATTCGCGGCCCGGAAAATATACCTATGGTAAAAGATTTGGCAGATACCTTAAACGCGGCGCTCGGTGCATCGAGGGCGATTGTCGACGCCGGTTGGATTGAGTACAAGCATCAGGTGGGGCAGACCGGCAAAACGGTTAACCCCAAGCTGTATTTTGCCATTGGTGTTTCCGGAGCTATTCAGCACCTGGTCGGAATGCAGACTTCAAAAACTATAGTCGCGATCAACCGTGATAAGGATGCTCCGATTTTCAATATTGCATCGTACGGAATAGTGGGGGATCTTTTCGAGGTTGTACCGGCTTTGACAAACAAGTTCAAAGCAGAAAAATAGAAAGAAACATATTGTAAATAAAAAGGCCGCCTAATTAAGGGCGGCCTTTTCTTATTTTATCTAATCATTTTGAGCCGGCGGCAGGGTGTCCTGATAGAGGTAGTCAAGGGAGCTTCTTACCAGCATGGTATCGTATTCCCAGTTATGCATACCGCCACTGGCATCTCGTGAAACAAGGAAATAGTTGTACATGGCGCCCGCGGAGTCGGCATTTGGCACTGTTACCTCTGATTGAGGCAGTTCCGTAATATCATTGAGTAAACCGATTTCAATCAATTTATTTTTCAATGAATCGAGTTTGACGGCCAAATATGCCTGCATTGAGTCAATTGTAACTGTATCCAGAGGGACGGCCTGATGACAGCCCGGGATGTTACATCCTTCGGTTAAATAGGCCGACTCGGAGCGAATGTTGAATGTATGTCCACCGAGGGTAAACTCTTTGGTTTTGTCCATATGGCAAGTCAAGCAGCCACCTGTAACGGCGCCGGCATGAGAATTTGCGTAAGTATATCCCTCGTATTCGTGACCGCCCAGCCCGAGCAACAATTCGCTGGCAGAAGTGGCATGGCTCGTAACAGGTCCCCATTCGAGCTCCTGTATGGTAACACCGTCATAGACAACATCGGCTTTGGCCATAATCAATTTATGGCAGTTGGCGCACAGGTTCGAAACCTGTCTGTCGTATACTCCGCCATCTATCAAAGTGATAGAAGAGCTGTCTCGGACCGCAAAATCGAACGTAGTGTGAGGTTGATGACAGCTGAAACAGTCAAGTTCAGTGGGGTAAGAGACATCAACAGTTTCTCCGGATACGGATTGAACAAATCCTTCCCTTGTATGGCATTGCGGACCACAATCGATGGCTTCCTGGCCCGCAAGAAAATATTCAAATATTTCTGCATTGGCGTGGTCTGAGCTCTCCCATCTCTTTATAGCAATGTCCATAGCGGTATTGGCATCGGAATGGCAAAACTCAATACAGGCGCTGTCGCGGATGGTTTCTACTATTGTCGTATCACGGAAAACTTCCTGGGTTACAAGCTCATCACAACCGGGAGTCAGGCCGATTACGGCGATTCCAGCGGCGAGTGATATAAAGACCAAAACTGCAAAATTTTTCATAAAAAGTTACCTCAGCGGGAAATTATAGAAACATTATTTATTTAGGGAAGAAACGCAGGAGGCCCTGTTTTGTCAATTATTTTTGATATTTTTCTGGCAGATTGGAGGTATATATATGGGAAACAAATGCAATTCTGACTTGTAAAAGTATATACGAATTCGTATATAATATAACTTGACTTGAAGGGAATAATAGGTATTTTTAGCAATTTGGAGGTGGTTAATAGACTTTAGAGATAAAGATAAATTTAATTTGATTTTGGGCATGTAGAAAATAATGACGTTGAAGAAAATTTATAGCCGGACCGCCGAGCGAGTCTCAGGCTATTTTTTTTGGGAGAGAATCGTGCGAAGAATTTATCTGACTGTTCTTATGAGCCTGCTACCCATGGCTGTTTCCGCATTGGTCATGATCCCGGCGGAAGATCCTTACCAGGGAAGGGGACTTTCCAATAACTCCGTAATCGATATAATTGAACACAATGGGGCTGTCTGGCTGGCGACCAGCCGGGGGGTATCGTTTTCATATTTCAATGATTCGGTGTGGAATATCTATGACAATACCAACGGGCTTTTGGGGCGGAATATTTCGGCGCTTTACAGCTCCGGAGAAACGCTCTGGGTTGCAATGAATCATGTTGTGGAAGATAATGGTGAGAGTTATGTGTATTCCGATGGACTGGCTGTCACTGATGATGACGGGCAGATTTGGGATACAATTCAGGTTGATAATCTCGAAGGCCCCCTGGAAATTATCTACGACATTACCGGCAGCGACAGTGCGATATTTTGTGCTGATTTTGTCGGGGGACTTGTCGGAAGTTTTGACGGCGGACAGAACTGGAAAAACATCTATGCATCGACACTGGATTCCATATATACCTACCAGCTTTTAACCAACCGATATTTTTCTGCGGTGGCCGATACACTTCACCAGGATTCGCTGGTACTATGGGCCGGGACCGCCGGTGGCTTAATGCGGTATATCTGGTCCCCCGATTATGCTGAGCTTAAGTCGGATTTCATTTTTGATATTATCAGCGCGGACAGTTTTGTTTATATCTGCGGAGATTCCGGAATAACGAGACTCAAGTTCGACAGCGTTGCCGGAACGGCGTATCTTCCGACCTATAACACGTCATTTACCACGGATGGTCTGCCGGGCATAGCGGTGACGACGGCTTTCGGTTTTGGGGATCGTCTGTTTGCCGGGACCATAGATTCAATTGTTTATGATTCAATGGATGGATATATAAGGTATGATGATGGAATCGGACTCGCTATTTCTGAGGATGATGGAGAAAGTTTCAATACAATGTACACCGGACTCGATGATCTTCTAGGGTCCGATCGTTATGTGAGGGAATTCGCCGCGATAGACAGTTCGATGCTTTTCACTGCGGCACGCCAGGCCGGTCTATATATGTCGCAGGACAGCGGTGATACATGGGGAAAAGTCTATACGGTTGACCCGACCGTTGATGATACGACAATCGCAAATCATCGGAATATAGTAAATTCTGTCGCAGCAGAAGGGCGCGATCTCTGGGTCGGAACCGATTCCGGGGTGGTGTTGATAAGATTCGATGAAACGGGAGCAATTGATTCACGTCAAAATTTCGTTTTCCCGGAAGATGATACATCGGGAGTGCGGTCCTACAAGGTGGCAGTGCAGCATTATGTCGATACGGCCGATAATGTGGATTCCATTGCTGTCTGGTCGTTGAATCACCCTATGGATACTGCGGTCGGCAATTACATGACATATTATACTACCGATTCGGGTGCAACCTGGTATACGCCGAATTTTGCGCCGGATGGAATGACGGTATCAGGATTTCCGTTCGATACAGCTCTTTATGATATAGGTTTTCTCAATAATCTAACATATATAGCCGGAAATAACGTTTTCGCACAGTCGCTTGACAGGGTCAACTGGCTGACCAATCCAGCGGATGATATATCCGATGAATCACAAGATCCGGCGGTATCATTTGACGGTATGATGCTAAACGCTCTCGCGCTTGTTGGAGATACTCTTTATGTCGGAGCGGAAGACGGCTTTGCGGTATCCGGTCCCGGTATTGGCGGAATAACGTGGAATATTGTCCTGGCCAATCATGATCCCTTTAAATTCGACAGGCGCGACCGGTTCGCCTATCCTTTTTTAACGGGTAATTTCGTTAATTCCATGGGGATTCAGGAGCTCGATTTCGGGGAAAGCCTTATCTGGGCAGGAACCAGGCCGAGCGATACGGCCGGACAGTTTAACGGCATCTCGGTATCCACGATCGATGGATTGTCATGGGAAACGCGGCTGGAAAATGTGCAATGCTGGAATTTTGATTTTTATGGTCCTGAGGTTTTTGTGGCCAGTACATCGGGCCTGCTGTATTCGCCAGATACCGGCCGCACCTGGGATACATTGACGATCAGCGGGACTCAGATTACGTCCGTACCACCGGTGCCTTATACAATTGACCCGGAAACCTGGGTGACGGCTGTGCGAGTAATTGGGGATTCGCTCTGGGTTGGTACCGAAGGCGGTGCGGCGAGGATTGCACTGGCTGAAATCGGAAGCAGCGGCTGGGATATAATGCGCGTTTTCGATTCATCGCAGGTCGTCTATGCTTTCCCGGTTCCATTTTCGCACGCTAATGATAATCAGGTGTTTTTCCGTTACCCGGTTGAGCAGGATTCGAGGGTAACCCTGGAAGTTTATGATTTCGCAATGGACCTGGTAAAACGGGTTATAGATAATGAATATCGCGCAGCCGGATTTTATAATACAGATTTCTGGAACGGTTTGAACGGCAAAGGAGAAAGGGCGGCGGTAGGGATGTATTATTTTAAGGTATCTTATTCAACCGGAGATGATCTCTGGGGCAAACTATTGATTGTACCATAGGTGGGAATATGAAAAAAGCGGCGATTATATTAGTTTTACTGGCAATATTCTTTTCACCTTGTGCACGGGGTGAATCCGAAGACGGCGGTTATGCCGGTGCCTTTTTGAAAATTCCGATGCAGGCGAGGCCAACGGCGATGGGCGGAGCTTATCTGGCAGTATCCGATGATCCCGCCGGCCAGTCATTCAACCCATCGGGTATCCAGTCCATAATAAAGCCATCATTCAGCGCGTCATACCGGGCAATGCACCTGGATCGTCAGATGGGATATTTGACTTTTATAGTTCCCACGAAGCTCGAATCGGCTCTCGGGGTGAGCTGGCAATATGTAGGTTATGGAAGTGTAGAGGGGCGGAATAGATCGGGTTCTTTGACCGGTAATACAATTTCGGCAAGTGAAAATGTATTTTCAATTTCGTTTGCCAAACGTTTCGAAAGTTTTTTGGCGCTGGGAACGAAACTTAATTACTACCTGATGAAAATTGAAGATCTCGACGCCAATTCGGTTGGCATAAATCTCGGGGCATCAATATTCGTCGATTCGTTGTTCCGTTATGGTACATTCGAGCGACTTCCAATCAGTGAGATCAGGCTGGGCGCGGTTGTAAGCAATATTGCAGCGAAATATCCCTGGGACACCGATGAAGAGGGGCTCCAGGCTACGCAGGAGGATGCCTTCCCGCTTTCATTCGGGTTTGGTGCCTCGGCAATGGCGCTCAATAAAAAGCTGTTGATAGCTGCGGATATTGAAAAAAATGTCGAACAGGATATAATACTTCGTGTAGGCGGAGAATACAACTACGATGAATTGCTCTTTATAAGAGTCGGCCTGAATAATGGAACTTTAACCGCGGGAGCCGGGTTTTTATTTAATATTGAAACAATGGATATCTCGATAGATTATGCCTTCTCGAATGATAAAGTCGAAGAAGGAGAGGACCATATATTCAGTTTGAACCTAAGTTTTTAGATATTAGTTAACAGCCATGAAAAAAAATATTATTTTGTCAGTTCTATTTGCAATGCTTGCGGTTTCGAGTTCATTCGGCGAAGTCGGATTGAAACTTTTAACCGTTGAAATGGGTGCCCGTCCGGCAGGAATGGGGGGCGCTTTTACATCGGTTTCAGGAGATCCCATTTCGGCGGCATATAATCCTGCCGCCACCTGGGGGATAAAGACAGTCAGCGGTTCATTCGGCTATAATACTCACTGGGAAAATACTCAGCTTGAAACAGGTTATTTATCACTTGGTAAAGAGTCGATTGTTTTTACTGCCGGTGTTCAGTACGGCGGAGTCAGTGATATAGAAGGCCGGCAGAATCCGACGGCCGATTATTATTCATTTGCGGCCCACGATATAAACCTGAAGTTGGGGGCGGCGTTTGAGCTCGATAAAAAGAGTTATCTTGGCATTGCTGTCGGGATGATGTATGAGAAGATCAAAGAAAATGACGGTATGGCATTTAATTTTGATCTCGGGTTACTGGTTGAAGCGACGCCTGATATTATGGTTGGATTGGCGGTGCTTAATTTCGGTTCGACCATTAAACTGGTTGATGAGCCGTATGATCTTCCCACCACATATCGGGGAGGGGCCAGTTATACATACGGGCCGTCGCTAACATCAGCCGATATAGTGTATCTTGACAGCGATATTTATTTCCACCTCGGTGAAGAATTTAAATTGACGGATGAATTTATTCTTCGGGCCGGGTACAGGGTTGGCTATGATTCGAGAGATTTCTCGGCCGGTTTCGGCTTTTCGAAACGCAATTTTCGGATAGACTATTCATTCATGCCTTATAAAAATGAACTCAATGATTCACATCTATTTAATTTAACATTCTCTATTTAGAAAGGAGTGGGGCAGGTCGCAATGGCTAAGTACAAAATTGCCTGGATGCCCGGCGACGGGGTTGGTGTTGATGTAATGAAAGCAGCGAGGATCGTCTTGGATCGCATGTCTTTCGATGCAGAGTATGTTCATGCCGACATCGGCTGGGAATTCTGGCGCAAAGAGGCCGATCCGCTTCCAGCGCGAACCATCGACATCCTGAAAAACACCGATTGTGCTCTGTTTGGAGCGATTACATCCAAACCGAAAGAAGAGGCAGAAGAAGAGCTTATCCCGGATTTGCGGGGTAAGGGTCATGTCTATTCTTCACCAATCGTACGTCTTCGTCAGGAATTCAATCTACGAACCAATATGAGACCGTGTAAGGCCTATCCGGGTAACCCGCTGAATTATAAGGACGGGATCGATATAGTGGTCTTTCGAGAGAATACCGAAGACCTGTATGTCGGTGTGGAGTTTCATCCTCTCCCCGATGAGGTTCGTGAAGTAGTCAAGAAGCATAATCCCAAGATGGGTAAGTTCGATAAACATCCGAGCGACGAACTGGCCGTATCTCTGCGGATCAATTCGGTTACCGGATGCCGTAACATTATTACCGATGCTTTTGAGTATGCCAAGAAGACCGATCGTAAATCGGTTACGGTCATCGAAAAGCCGAATGTTATCCGGGAAACTTCGGGCCTGATGATACGTACCGCCAGGAAGGTTGCCAAGAATTACCCTGGTATCGAACTTTGGGAGACGAATATCGATGCGATGTGCATGTGGCTGATAAAAAATCCGCATGATTATTCGGTTTTGGCGACGTCAAATATGTTCGGTGATATCGTTTCCGACCTTTGCGCCCAGCTGGTTGGCGGTTTGGGTTTTGCTTCTTCGGGCAATATCGGTGATAATTACGCCGTTTTCGAACCGACGCACGGTTCGGCTCCGAAGTACGAAGGGCAGTTCAAGGTTAATCCGATGGCGATGCTTTTGACCACACGAATGATGCTCGAGTGGCTGGGCGAGATCGATAAATCGGAATCTCTCGAAGTCGCGATTGCCGAAGTTATAAAGGAAGGCAAGGTCCGCACCTACGACATGGGAGGTTCTTCGTCGACGCTCGATGTTGCCAATGAAATAGCTAATAAGCTGTAATTTGGCCTATAACAATATTGAATAAAAAACCGCCGCGATTTCCGCGGCGGTTTTTTTATAAAACAAACCCGAAAGCTCCCCTCACAAAGGCTTCCGGGCTTTTTATGGAGGTAATGTAGAGTCTTAGCGATGCAATTTTTGAAGCTCTTCGAGTTCTTCGAGTTCAGGAATTTCAACAAGCATTCTGTCAAAGATTTCTTCCAGCTTATCGGCCTTCAATTCTATTAGTTCGGCTCGCTGCTCAAGATTCTCGGCTTCAGCTTCTATCTTGGCTGCCTCGCTTTCAACTTCCTGTTCATAGTCTTCCATGTCATATTTAGAGCTGAGTAGTTTCGTTAAATTGAACAATGCTGCCAAGCCAAGTCCAGCGCCCTTGACGCCGATTTTGGCTCCTTCCATGCCAATTTGATGGGCTTCATCAATGACTTCGATGAACAGCTCATAATATTCACCGACCAGTTCGCGCTGAGCGGAGTTAAGTTCGATTTCAGTGTCATTGATAATAATTTCATAGTCATTTGTAATAATCAGCTCAAAATCGTGGCGACTGTGGTTCGGGGATATTAGGATATTATTTTCAACAATGTCAACACTGACATGATCGAAACACGAGCTTATACTGTATTTGTATCCAAAGTCATTGTTCGTATTTTTCTGGTGAAATCGGGACTCGGTATCCGAGGCAAAGGCAGTCGGAAGGATAAATGCCCCAATTAAGAGAAGTATTGCCAGTTTTTTCATTATTACCTCCAGCGGGTCAAGATTTTCGTATAACTATTTTTCAATACGAAAAACAAGCATGATGGTTTCGTTTATTAAAATGGAAAATAAAATATCAGGATATCAATTTTTTATAAGCTCAGTGAAGGAGTCTTCTTCCAAAATCACAATATTTAACTTTTTGGCCTTGTTTAGTTTGCTTCCGGGATCTTCGCCGACAAGGAGATAATCGGTTTTTGAGGAGACCGAGGCAGTTACTTTGCCTCCTTCCGATTCTATGATCTTTTTAAAATGTCCGCGAGGTTTGGAAAGCGTTCCGGTTATGACAAAGGTTTTTCCGGATAATTTTCCATCGGCTGTTTTTCTTGTATATTGAGGAAACTCAACGCCGGCTTTTTTCATTTTATCTATCATTTCCCGGTTGCCCGGAATGGCGAAATATTCCTCGATTGAATTGGCGATGACCGGACCGACACCTTCGATATCGACCAGATCTTCAAATGAAGCGGCCATAAGTTTATCAATGCTGCCGAATTTTTCTGCGAGGAGTTCGGCGGCGGCTTCGCCGACTCCAAAAATACCGAAGGCTATTATGATATTGTGAAGCGGTCTTTTTTGGGATTGCTCGATCGCGCTGATCAGGTTTTGTGCCTTTTTCTCAGCCATAAGATCGAGCGGGAGAAGTTCTTCTTTGGTCAGGAAATATATATCGGATGGGACATGTACGAGCCCGTTGCTTACCAATTGCTCGGCCAGTTTTCCGCCCATGCCTTCGATATCCATAGCATCTTTTGCCGCGAAGTGAAAGATACGTTCGACAATTTGCGCCGGACAGGCATTGTTAATACACCGCCAGGCCGCTTCCCCTTCGGGGCGAATAATCTCGGTGCCGCAGGAGGGGCATTTTTTTGGAAACGGGATTTCTTTTTCATCTCCGGTTCGCTTCGATTCAATCACTTTGATAACCTGCGGGATTACATCGCCGGCGCGTCTGATTACCACCGTGTCGCCTTTTCTAATGCCGAGAGTTTGCATTTCGTCTTCGTTGTGCAGGGATGCGTTGGATACGGTCACACCAGAGACATGGACCGGTTTCAGTTTCGCGACCGGAGTTACAACGCCGGTGCGTCCGACCGAGAAGTTGATCTCCTGGACAACGGTTTCGGCTTCCTCAGCGGAAAATTTCCAGGCAACGGCCCATCGGGGTGCGCGCGAAATCCGGCCGAGGATTTCCTGGTCGGAGAAATTGTTGACTTTGACAACCATGCCGTCGATTTCATAATCGAGTTCCGGCCGGACAATTTCCAACCGGTCGAATTCTTTTGAGACAGCTTCAATTCCGGTGACCTTTTTGATATTTTCGTTAACAAGAAAGGTCTCTTTTTGTAAGAACTGCATGACACTGTCTTGATCCGGAAGATCTTCGAGGTCGGTCGCGGAAATTCCATAGGCGAAAAACACAAGCGGGCGGGCGGCGGTAAGTTTAGAATCTAGCTGACGCAGTGAACCGGCAGCGGCATTGCGAGGATTAGCGAACGGTTGCGCGCCGTCGGCTTTCATTTTTTCATTTAATTTAAGAAAATCCTTTTTGCGAATTATGACTTCGCCCCGCACTTCTAAAAGATGGTATTTATTGGCCGTCTTTTCAGAAAGGGTAAGCGGTATATTGCGAATCGTTTTCAGGTTTTGAGTTATATTTTCGCCCTTGAGGCCGTCACCGCGAGTTGAGCCGAGAGTGAAGACACCATCTTCATATACCAGTTCTACTGCCAAACCATCGAGTTTCGGTTCAGTGATATAATGAACAGGTTTGTCACGCTCAAGCTCTTCGCGAACACGGCGGTCGAACTCGCTGAATTCTTTTTCGGTGGTTACTTTTTGGAGGGAAAGCATCCTGACACGATGAGTGACCGATTCGAATTTAGATAGCGGTTCGGCACCGACTCTCTGCGATGGTGAATCGGGTGCGATAATTTCCGGATGCTCTTTTTCTATTGCCAGAAGGCGGTCAAAGAGCCGATCGTATTCGGCGTCGGAAATAACCGGATTGTCATAATTGTAGTACTGGATATTATGGTAGGTAATCTCTTCTTTGAGCTTTTTGTATTCCCTTTTTATTTTTTCCGGTATAGGCATGTTGTTAATAAATGCGGCAGGGTTATAACTGTCAACCTAAATGAAGGGTCTTTCCGCGAGTCCGGTTGGGTGAGGGTATATTTTTTCAGCGATAACGGCGCGTGTTTCACCTTCGGTGTTGACCGTTCCCTCGACAGCGAGATAGCGGTATTTTCTGATTGTGTCACTATGTTGGTAGTATATTTCGGGGAAGAGGACAACTTCGAAAGTATCTGAGAGAGCGTCGAAAGTAAGAAAGACCATTGATTTGCCTTCGCAGGTTTTGATTCTTTTGCGATCGGCGAGCCACCCGGCCGTTTTAATTTTCTGTCCGTCGTGCATGTTGTTCAATATATTGGTGTCGAGGGTATTGTCATTGGAAACCATTGACAGCGGATGGAATGAAGCCGGAATATCGAGGATATCGCGTTCGGCTTTGAAAATTTCATAGCGACTAAAGGGAGTCAACTGAGGGAGATGTTTAATATCTTGGGGGATGACGGCGGTTCCGAAGAGATTGTCATCATCGCTGTCGGTTTTTCTGCCCCAGATTCGGTATTCCCACAGCAGGCGGGGCCGGGATGTTTCAAGAGAATCGAAAAATCCGACTTTTATTAGATTTTCAATTTCGCGTTCGGAAAGTTTAATTTGTCCAAGAAAATGCGCCAGACTTTTGAAAGGGCGGTGTTTTATGATTTGCTCGCGGGTAGAATATTTCAGGTCACGGACACGGTCAATTCCCAAATAAATACGGCCGTTTTTCAGGGAATCTTCCGGTTCCGACAGGTTGATATCGGGCGGCATGATGGTACAGCCCCGGCGTCGGGCCTCGGCGACATAGACGGCGGAGGGATAGTACCCGCCGCCATTTTGAAGAACGGCGGTCATGAAGATAGCCGGATAGTGAGTTTTATAGTACGCTGAAAGGTAAGCAAGGTGGCCATATGTAGCGGCGTGGGCTTTGCAGAAACCGAATGATGCAAACTGCCCGAGTTGATTGAATATGTTTTCGGCGGTGGCATTATCGATGCCGTTTTCCCTTGCGCCACGCATAAATCGTTTTTGTAATCTGGTGCGATCTGATTTTTTTCGCATTTTTGTGATGGCGCGGCGGATCATATCGGAGGCGGGGAGGTTGAATCCGGCGATTTTCCGGGCGGCGAGGATAACCTGTTCCTGGTAGATAAAAACGCCGTGCGTTTCTTTGAGTATTTCCGAGAGACTTGGATGCGGGTATTTTGTTTTCTCTTTACCGTGGAAACGGTCAAGGAAAACTTTTTTCATGCCCGATTCGGAAGCACCGGGCCGAATCAGCGCCAGGGCGAGGGTAATATCGTTGAGTTCTTTCGGTTTAAGATCTTTCAGGAGCGCCCGAAGCCCCGGGGATTCTATCTGGAAGACACCTATGGTTTGGCCGCTTTGGAGAGTCTCGTAGGTTTTCTTATCCAGCGGAGGGACTTCGAATGGTCTTGCTTTAAGGCGGGAGATTTCTTTCTGACAGTCAGCGATAACAGCCAAACCGCGCTGGCCGAGGATGTCGATTTTGACAAGGCCGATTTTTTCTGCCTGATACATGTCGCACTGGGTTACGGCAAGTCCCTTGGTAGCACGCTCCAAAGGAACATAATCGGTAATCGGCTCGGGGGTGATGACAATCCCACCCGTATGAATGCCCAGATGGCGGGGAAGACCGTATATAGTTCGGGCAAAATCGAATACAGTTTTGTACCGTTCCCAGTCGGCGCGAAGGACACCGTCGGGTTTGGGGAAATCATTTCTCTCCAGCGGGTGAAGAGGGAGTTTTTTTATAAAGGAGTCGATTTCATCGGGAGAGAGACCGAGTGCTTTGGCGGTTTCCCTGATCGCCAGACGAGGCTGAAAATGAATATATGATGCAATCATGGCAACGTGGTCATGACCGTACCTTTCGTATACATAATCGAGAACATCATCCCGGCGGCGCCAGTCGATATCGAGATCGATATCCGGGCAATCGGAACGGGCTTCGTTTAAGAAGCGTTCAAAATAGAGATCCTCCCCGATTGGGTCGACTTTCGTTATATCCAGGCTGTATGATACCAGCGAACCGGCGGCCGAACCGCGACCGACGCAAGTAATCCCGCTCTTTTTGCAGAACTCGACAATGTCGGAGACAATCAGGAAATAATCGATGAAACCGGTGTGTTCTATTACCGATAATTCATACTCCAGCCGGGCGAGATGTTTTCCGGAGAAATCGGGCCGTTTCCTTTTTAGACCGGATAGTGATTTTTGTTTTAAAAGATGCATTCTATCGCCGGGACAGTCGAAATCTGGCAGGATATTTTTCCGAGCCGGAAATTCGAAGAAACAAAGTTCAATTAGTACTTTGCTGTTTTTGACTGCATCGGGGAAATTGGAATAAAACCTGTTGTACCATTGCGGTTCATGGAAATATTCTCCGGGGTCGGCGGTTTCGCTTGCAGGGAGGTTTTTCAGCAAGAAGCCGCCGTCGATAGCACGAAGCAATCTGTGCCGTGAGAAATCACCGGAATTATAAAATGTAACGGAAGGGAGAGCCATCGGTTTGATATCATTCTTTTCAGCCATACGGTAAGCGCGGGTCGTATTTTCAAGACCGATCTGGAGGTACAGAAGATTGCGGAAAATGTCGTTCAACTGATTAAGCTCGCTATTGAACGGGGCGCAGCAGATAATGTCGCGGTGATATTTATCTAAGTCATCTTTTGAAGGATTATCGTGCAATTGGTAATGGGTAACCAATCGGCAAAGGTTTTTGTATCCTTCGTAACTTCTGGCTATCAATGTCAAAGGGCCGAGCGATGTATCAAGCCGGACAGCTATTAAGGGATACATCCCCCGATCGCGGCAGGCTTGATAGAAATCTATGGTCCCATAGAGATTATTGCGATCGGCGATAAGCAGCCCCGGGTAACCGTAATCGGCAGCAGCCTGCGCCAGTTTTTCGGGCGGAGTCGTTCCATAGAGCAGGGAATAGCTACTGTGACAGACTGGGAGTACGCAGTTCATAACCGGTGTCATTCTTTTTGTAGCGTTCTGATAAGGACAGGGTTCGGCCGGTGGTCAGGGCGAAGAAACCGGCTTTGCTGCGGGCGAAATCGATTCCCTTGAGAAGTTTGCGGTCTTTTTCGATGCGGTCATTAAGGAAGGTTTCGGAGTCAATGTAGTTTTTCAGTCCGGCGAGAGTGACGCCGACCAGGCGGATCCCCTGACGGCGGGTGAAGGTGCGGCGAAACATATGTTCCACAGTGGGGAAGATCTGGTTTTCGTCATTGGATACCGGAGAGACTCGCCCGGCGGCCTCAACGGTCTGAAAGTCGGCGTAGCGGAATTTAATTTTGACAGTCGCAGCTTTCTTGGAGAGAGTTCGCAGTTTTGCGGTAGCCCGTTCGAGCAGGTAGAAGAAATGAGAGAGCAGGATATTATGATCGGTGATATCGTCGGCGAATCCGGTTTCCCGGCTGACCGAGCGGACTGCTTTCCAGTCGCGGAGTGGAAGGCCATCTTCGCCCCGCGCATATCCGGCGATTTTGAGACCGTTGATTCCAAAAACACGTTTCAGATAATATTCGGGGATTTCGGCCAATTGACCTGCGGTACGGATGCCCATTTCATGCAGGACCTTTTCAGTCTTGTGACCGACTCCGGGGAGGCGACGAATAGGCAGTTCGGAAAAGAAATCCTTTAAGTTTTCCGGCGTGAGTTCGGTGATGCCCATCGGTTTTTTGTGCTCGGATGCGATTTTAGCGGCGACCCGGCTGGGGGCAAGGCCGATTGAGGTTGACAGGCTTAGCCTGTCGTGCACTTTTTTTTGCAGAGCCTCGGCCAATTGCCGGGCGGAACCGAAGGGGCGGGTGGCGCCCTTGATATCCAGACAAGCTTCATCCTGCGATATTTTTTGTATATCGGGGGAGTAGCGATTGAGGATTTCATAAAAACGATCGGAATAATACTGGTAGCGCTGGAAATCACCTTTAAGGAAGATACCGTCGGGGATGAGTTCGGCGGCGCGCCAGAGGGGAGTTCCGGTATGGACTCCTTTCTCGCGCGCTTCGTAACTGGGGCAGGCGACGACACCGCGTTCGTGCTTAAGACCCCCAACCATAACCGGGCGGCCCAGCAGAGATTTATTTACGGCCTGCTCGACAGTCGCGAAGAAGGCGTCAACATCTATATACAGAAAAAGACCCATTCTTTACCTCCGCCATAAATAACGGCAGATAAATAGAAATGGGTATCACATACAGGTCGCATATGTGCAGGTATTACCGGGAAGGTATCAGGGCTTTGTCGAGGGAGCGATTGCGCATCAATTTACGCCAGGCGGCGATTTCACGACCGGCGAGGTCATCGGTTATATCGGAAACCCAGATGGCAACCAGTTGGTCCTGACGATCGAATTGGCCGATAAGGTTTTCGGCCAGGTAATAATTGCCGGTCGAGGGACCTTTGCTGAAACGAATCATCAGTTTTTCCCGTCGGCGGTCGCACAGGATGGTCGGTTTTTCGTAATTTTCACGAAAATCAAGGAAACGGATATCGGCCGGGGCGGCCTGTTCCGGACCGACAAGGTTTTCTTTGACGCGCCATCGACGGCGGGGAAGAGTCAATTCTACGAAAATCAATCGACCGTCTCTATCGAGATGAAGAGAGACAGTATCCGATTCGAGGTACGAGAAAAAGTGGGGACGTTCCCCGGGGTATTCAATGGGAAGATACAACTCTTCTTCTTCCAGCTGATAAAAACCCCGACCGTAGGGAACGATTCCGGTCGGGGTTGTAATCCGAGTCTTTAGTGCCTTGGAAGGCATAGACTAAAGTTCCTTCAATTTTTCTTTCGCCTGAGCCGCTTCCAGCGTCTGCGGGAATTCGTCGACGAGGTTCTGGAAGATTTCTTTGGCCTCGGTTTTTTCGCCCAGCTCTTCGTGCGCACGCGCCAGTTTATATAGTCCGGCCGGGCGTTTTTCTGAAGCCGGGTATTCATCGAGCATAGTCTGGAACTGTGTTATGGCGTCCTGAAAGCGGTCGGTTGAATAGTACGCTTCACCAATCCAGAACCGGGCATTGTCAGCCAGTTCCTGCTTACCGCAGTATTCAAGATAATCCTGGAAGCCCTGGATCGATTCATCGTATTTTTCCCGACGGAGATTAATAAAGGACTCATCGTACAATTCCTGACACTCGATTCCGGGTGCCATCGGCTGATCGGAAACGACAGTATCGGCGGTATCGGTTGTCGAGATAACCGGCGGTATAATCCGTCCGCTGCCCTTGGCGGCGATAGCATCGATTTTAGCCTGCAGGTCGGTCATGTTGGCCTGGATAATGCGGAACTGCTCGATCAGGTCTCCGACCGAGTTACGAATCTCGGCGCGGAGCTTGATTGATTCTTCGGATTCGGTCGAAATCACAACTTCAAGTTCTTCGACCGTGCTTTCGATATTACTCTGTCTCTGTTCGATGCGGTCGATTTTTTCTTCCAGAACCTTGATATCGCGCTTGGTGCAACATCCGGATATAACTATCCCGATCAGCACAATTACAATTATTAATGCTATTCTATTTCTTATATACATCACTCAAGCAATCTATTGTGATACGATTGTAAACTCTGCACGACGGTTTTTCGCCCAAGCCGCTTCATTGTGCCCCACAACAGCCGGACGATTCTCGCCATAACTTATTATAGCCATACGGCCTTTATCTACACCCAGTCCGGTTAGATAATCGAAACAGGATTGGGCGCGCTTTTCACCGAGCGAAAGGTTATATTCGATTGTACCGCGTTCGTCGCAGTGGCCCTCGATTTTGATAATGACATTGGGGTTTTCTTTTAAGATCCCGGCGTTATGTTCGAGCGCTTCCTTGGCTGAATCGACCAGGTTGTACTTATCGAAATCGAAATATACTTTCATGAAATCCGATTCCTGCACAGGTTCGGGTTCCGGCTCCGGCTCGGGTTCCGGTTCCGGTTCTTCAACCACGACAGTATCCTTTACTTCTATTTCCGGCGGAGGGGCTTCCTCTGGCTCTGGTCCGGGACAACCGGCAATAAACAATACGGGAAGTGCGAGTAACAGCAGATAGATGAGATACCTTTTCATTTTTTCCTCCTATAAGGCCTTATATAATTATACAGTTATTTTCTCTAATCAGACCAATTCTAAAAAAATTTTATAGAGCGGTCAACTAAAATATATTGATATATAAGTCTTTAACGCTCCTTTCGTTACCATTTTTTTTGCGGAAGCCAGATGGGATTGGTATATCCATCGCCGCTGGTAATGGAAGACTTGTTATCCCCGAAAACATCCATCAGATAGATGTTTCTTGTGCCGAGTCTATTCGATGAAAACACAATATTATTGCCATCGGGTGAATAGTCAGGGTTTTCATTGCTGCCGAATTCGGTAAGTATCTTAAAGTCCTTACCGGTTACATCAATGGTACATACCATAAAACCGCCGGAACGAGTGACAAACATTACCCGGTCACCTTTGGGTGACCAACTGGGCGAATCATTGTAATAGCCCTGATAAGTAAGGCGCCGAACATTGGTGCCTTCGGCATCCATAACATATATCTGCGGATTACCGGTTCGATCCGAGGTAAAGGCAATTTCGCGGCCATCGGGCGACCATGTCGGAGCGGTTTCGATTGCCCAGCTTCGTGTCAATCTGCGGACTATTTCTCCTTTGCGGTCAAGCAAGTATATTTCCGAGTTACCATCTTTTGACAGGACACAGGCGATATATTTGCCGTCGGGTGAGACAGCCGGAGCTGTATTAAGCCCCGGATAACCGGCGATCAAATCGACCATGTTGTTTTCGAGGTTTATCATGTAAATTTTCGGTTCACCGTCTTTGTAACTCGTGAAATATATGTATTGACCATCTGGCGTTGCCGACGGCAGGATGTTTATTGATCCATTATTTGTCAGCGGCCGTTCATTGTGGCCGTCGTAATCACTTATGAATAATTCTTTGGCCTGACCGATCTGTTTTGAATAGACTAATTTGGTGCGAAATATACCTTCATTGCCGGTCAAGAATTTGACAATTTCGTTGGCGATTTCATGCACCAGCGTTCTATAGGCGTCTTTTTCGATGCGGAGCTTGTTGGTATGGATTTCCCGACCCGATTCGGTTCGGTACAGCCGGTATCTCAGTCGAATCTGGTCCCGCGGGAATTCGGCTTCCAGCTTGACAACATATTCGACTCCGAGATACTGCCAGCCGAGGAGAGTCATCTGTTCCAGTTCCATATGGCGCATAAAGAAAGTATCGATGGGGACACCTTCGAAAAGGGGCGTAAAATCGAGATCATTTAATAGTATTCGCTGACAGTTGCGCATCATGATTGAATCAGCGCGAGTGATATATTCGATGCCGACATAACGGACCTCTTCAACCGCAATTTTGGTAGGTTGGAAATCCTTTTTTGGTTTCAGCGTGCCGTATACATCACGGACTTTAATTGGTGACTGGGCAAAGGTTGAAAAGCCCAAAATTGTAATTAATATGAATGTCAGTGCTGCAAATAATTTTTTCATCATGGCTCATAAGGAAATACAAGGTGAATGCCTAAAATTTCATCGGCAAAATCCGGCGGGAGGGGAGGGAGCGGTTCCGAGTTACGGACCGCGCGAACACAAGCCCGATCATAGGCCGGGATCCCCGATGATTCTTCGATTTCTACTTTTAAGATCCGTCCCGAACTTATAACCTGAAAATAGATCGTGCACTTTACCGGTTGGCTGGCATAGATCGGGTTGGACCAATTGCGTTCAATTTTTGAAAAGGCCTGAATAAACCAGTATGGATAATCGAAAGAGGCGTTATCAACTGCGGCTCCTCCGAATTTTGTGCCGATACCGAGATTTTCGCTGACATCTGTGGTGCCCTCTTCGGCCCCAACCTGTTCCTGTTCACCGGTTTGGACCTCCGGTTGGTATGTGTCGGGCTTTTCTTCTTTCGGTTTCGGCGGCTCTTTCTTTTTGACCGGTTTGGATTCGGTGACCGAGGTCGGATCCGGTATGGTCGTAAATTGCTCTTCGGGTTCTATCGCCTGAGGGACAGCAATTTTTTCCGGCACGGGCGCGCTCTTTTGTGCCGAAGGCATCGGCATTGATGTTAATGATACATTTATGACATCATCAGGATTAATGCGGGGCCTATCCTGAAATGGAGTAGCCGCCGCAAATACAGCGACAAATGCAACATGCAGTATGACTGATAATATTATATCACGTTTCATTGCCTTCTACTCACCCGCTTCCAACGGCTGCGTTATCAATCCCAGGTTTTCTATCCCCATATTCTTTATACGACTGATAACGTCGACAACGGCGCCGTAATTTACCAGTGAATCGGCTCTCAGGTAAACCGAAGAGGTGTTGGCTCGTCGCAGCTCTTCATCGAGATCGGTTTCCAGATTTTCCCCTCGGGACCAGACATCGTTTATAAAAATGCCGCCTTTTCGGTCAATTGAAATAACGACACCCTCGGCTTCCTCGGATATAGTAGCGGTTCTTGTCTTGGGCAGGTCAACTTCAATGCCCGACTGGAGAAGAGGCGCCGAAATCATAAAGATAATTAAAAGCACCAGGACAACATCGACCAGATTGGTGACATTGATTTCGGCCATGGCCCTGTAGTTGCGTGGTCTCATTTGGAGAGGTCCTTTTTAACGCGTGCCTGGAATTCTAAGGCGAAATTGGCCGAGACATCGAAATAGTACTTTAACTTATTTGTGGCCCAGTTATAGCCGATAACTGCGGGAATGGCGGCTCCGAGACCGACAATAGTCGCCAGAAGAGCCTCGGCAATACCGGGGGCAACGACGGCGAGTGAAGCACTGCCGCGTTCACCGATGGCCCAGAAAGAATCCATAATACCGACGACTGTTCCAAGCAGGCCAAGAAAAGGGGAGGCGTTGGCGGTCGTCGCCAGAAAAACGACTCTTCGCTCGAGGGCGCCCAGTTCTTCCGAAGCCGCTTTCTCAAGAGTCATGGAGATTGTTTCGATATCGGTCTCATTCAGCGGCTTTTCTCCTTCTTTCAATTCGCCGGCGTTTTCCTTGCGGTTTAAAAGGTCGGTTATTTCATTGTATCCCTGCATAAAGACGTCGGCAAGCGGAGTGTAACCAAATGATTCTGCCTGATTGGCTATGGCAGACATTTTTTTTGAGGTTCTGAAAAGTTTCAGGAAGGCTGCGTTTTCATTTTCTACCCTTCGATAAGTCCGCCATTTGTTGAACATAATTCCCCATGATATCAAGGAGAAAGACACGAGAATTATGAGGATCAGTGAACCAAAGAAAGAAGTTTGGGCAATAATATCCCAAATTCCACCGGATAGAAATCCCATGGGCAATATCATAATATCCTGCATTTTTTATCCTTTTTACTATTAAAACGACTGAAAGGTCCCGTTACAAGCCGTAAAATAATTCCCCTCTAATTAAATTGTAGACAATTATACGCAGGGGTCTTTTATGCGTCAACAAAAAGCTAAATTGGCATTAAAAAATAAATTAGTTGACTTGGGTAAAAAAAAAGATTACATGGGATTTTGATAGGCCATTTTAACCTTATGTGGGAGTTGATCTATGAAAAAACTGCTGGCAATTCTCTTTGCAGGTTTATTGTTGGTGGTCCTGGTATTTGGTTGTGGAGAAAAGGAAGAACCGATGGTTGAGGAACCGGCGGTCGAAACTGAAATGGAGGCCGATACCGGAATGGTCGAAGACACAACCATGATGCAAGACACTGTTGAAGCCATGGAGGGCGAAATGGAAGGAGCCGCTGAAGAGGAAACAGGCGGTTATTAATTGTTATTGCATCAATGGCGTTAAAAAGGCTGCCTAACCGGGTGGCCTTTTCTAATTTACAGCTCTTCTGATTTATCAAACAGCGCTTTTAGGCCGTCCGGAATCGAATCGCGGATTACCCAGGCGAGGAATTCCAATGAATGATCGTGCTCGGGGAATGTAAAAACGTGGATATTATCTTTGCCAAGTTTCTCGGCTTTATTTCTAATCTCAATAACGCCCGTAACCGGGCAGTTAGCATCATTTTCGCCATGAAATATAAAGACCGGGATATCCAGCCTCAGGATTCTCGATATATTCGGTTCGAGGTTTTTATGTTCTTTGATCCATTTTGTGCCGATTCGGAAAAAATTATTCCAAATCCACTCGTCGTCATTATTTTCTATGGCATTCAGTATCGCTTCGAGACTGGGTTTGAGCATTATAGCATAGTCGTCCGACGTCAGGACAGAATCATGATTTAGATCAAGGTCTCCAAAATTCATGTTGCCGACCCGAGCTAATGCTCTTGGGTCGCCATTTTCATATTCATCCTTTTGAACGATGCCATCTTCGTTGGCGTCGAAAAATTTCCTCATGTTTATCATAGAAGATTCACCGCTGAGCTGCCATTCAATCGTGGAATATATATTTTCGGATGGCACCCCGGTCAGGAGCAGGACATCGACCGGAACTGTTTTATTTTCGGCAACGAGGGTGGCGATAATAGCGCCTTCGCTTTGTCCGAGGAGAATTATTTGGCTTGATTTCAGCCTTTCATCATTTTTTAGATGGTTAATTATTGCTTCGACATCCTTTACTTTTATTGATGGAGTACAGGACAGGAATTTTTGTTTGTCGACCCTGTCAAAATTCGGAGGGGTTGTATCAGGTTCAGTGTAGCGCGTGCTGTAACTAAAATATGCAATCCCTCTCTTGTTGAATTCTTCGGCAAAATAATCGTGAAAATTGAAGACGAGACTTCGGCCGACTTTCCTCCTATTGATATAGGTATGGGGTCCGGTCCCGGGAATATCGATTACGATTTTATCCTTAAATCCGGTGTGCGGGACATTTAACCGGCCTTCTATAATTTCTCCATCAAAGCTTTTAATTTGAATAATCTCCTGTGCGTGGGTCGGGATAACAATTATAAAAGCAAAGATTAACAGGATATAAATGGACTTCATACCATTCTCCCGGATTTTTGGTTATTTAAAATTTATCGACAGCAATTATTTCATCAGGATTCGAGCATCTCGACATTGGCACGGGGCACAATCGACTCTGAACCATCCTTGAATTTTACTTTCAAGACACGTGCCTTTGAGCCGGATTCGAGCACCTGCAGTTCCGGAGGGAGATCGGTAACTTCGCCAAGTTTACCAAAGTGCGGGTGTCTGATAACGCGGACCGGAGTGCCGACATCAAGCCCCTGTTCGGCATATTCGCCCTTAGCCTCTTCTTTATGGACCTCACCTCTGTAAGGTATTATGACTTCGGGCCGAATAACGCCGGCTCTTATCTGGGTGGCGCCATTGATACAGGCCATTTCGCCTTCTTTGGATTTTAGAAGTTCGAACGTTTTCTCGGCCATGTTGATCTGGCCGAACCCTTCAGTGACAATCAGGGAAATGCCGAGGTCCTCTGACCCGGTAATGGCGACGCCGATATCATATCCAAGAAAATTCCTGAGGTCCTGATCGTCGAATCCTCCGACGACAATACCGGCTGCACCAACTTTTACAGCCTTTTTGATGGCGTCGGCTGTTACCAGTGAACCGCCGACTATGACCAGATCTTTGCAATCGTCGGTAATTTCTTTTTCAGTGAGGACAGTTTTGTTATCGGGGACGACAACTTTGATATTGCCGTGTGTTTCGCCGCCAATTCCAAAAATGCCCTGTATGAATGAACCCCAGGTTGAAACAGCAACACCTTCTTCCTCGAAGACGTCGACAACTTCGCCGTGCAGATAAGCTTTAACTGTAACGGGGATAGGCTCACCTCGGAGGAGGACCTGTCCGGTTACCTGGGAGATCGATTCAATAGTGCCACCGATTTTTGCGGGGCATTTCGATTTGAACAAGCCAAAAAACGATTTTGACAAAGCAATTACTTCGCCTTCTTTGACCTCGTCACCCTCTTTTTTAAGCATTGTTTCATCTATATCTTCCGGCGGTATACCAAGAATATTGGCGACGTTCATCGGTTCGACCGGTCCCGGGAGGTGAGTTCGGGCGACGATGTCGTCGGGATTGACTTTATCGCCGGATTTTACGACAACTTCGCCTTTTAACGGAAGAATTCTGTTTTTTGTAATGTGTATTTTATCGGTTACTTTTAAGCCTGGTGTGTATGCGTGTCCCATAACAACTGCCTCATTTATTAAAATGAACTATCTTTTCTTTTTTATAAACAATATATATATCAAAATCAGGATGACCACGATTATCAGGATATATATAATTATCCTGGTCGAGTCTGACATTTTTCCTTCCTGCCCCGGTTCCGGTAAATCTGCATTAGCTTCGGAAGCAGCATCTTCAAATGTTCCGGTACCCTGATTGAGAGAGTCCCTTCCGACCTCATCGATATTTTCGGTGGACATTGACTGCGCGATTTGAATGAAATCGGGCTGTGCGTCGTTATAAATCTCCTTGGGAGCGTAGCAAAGGAATAATGCGACACCGTTTTCATAAAACCTTTTTATTTCCAGGAGATATTTATCCATAAACTCGGATGAAATCCGGGTTTTGACGACCAGCATTTTGTACTCTTCATCATAAATGGGCGTTTCAAAGCCCAATACGGCTGTTCCATCGCCAAGCGATTCATATAAAGCATCTTTGTCGTATGTGCCTTCAGTATACAAAATGACCGAATCGATTCTTTGCTCGGTAGCGGGGCCGATTGCCTGATGTGTCACGAAGATATATGGACCATATATAAAATCGGGTTCGGTTTTGCCTTCGATTCTTTTGGCCAGGACGGCCTGGTAGTTGAATTCTTCGCGCGTGACTCCCTGAGTCGCCAGAAATTCGGCCACAACGGGATGGCTTACCAGATACCAGTCGTCGGGATAGCTGATATAATATTCCCCAACCCAGTTAATAAATGTATTGGCGATACCGGACGCAGGAACCAAAATCAATGCCAATATAATAGTATAAATAATCCGTCTAGACATGATAACCCCATTTACATCCTTAGTGCATCTTCCGGATAAACCTCGAGTTCGGTCATCCATTTAATCAGACTGTCGACACGGGTCTTTTTATCGACCTGCGAAATATCGAACGGGCGGCCGCGTCCATCGAGAACAAGACCCACCACTCCGCCTGAGACTTCCGCCGTCACTTTGTGGCCTTTACCGCCACCGAGATCAAAGTTCTTCATTGGCTCCATCTCAGCTTTGGCTGTAGCCGGGATACCGGTATCTGCCATTCCCAGCTTTATAAGCTTCATCTCACCGGAATTAAGAGTGCCCTGTTCCACATTTCCGTCAGGCATGGTGATTTTATAATTCATTAACGGACCCGGCTTTTTAATTTCACCAATGGGGGCGATACAAGTGCCCAGATGAATCAGACAGTCCTTTTTAAACACCTCAGTTGCTGCCTGAGGTTGAACTTCGGTCAAAACACCCAGCTGCGGCATCATGAAGATCGAGTCGACAGCCAGACGGGTTATACTCTCCGGCTGGAAAGCATCGATTAACATCATAGCCGATTGGTTACGCCGGGGGGCATGCGACAGGACACCGCCAGAGCCAACCAGAATGTCCAGAGTTTCCATGTTCACGATGGTTGCTCCTGACTGAGCCTGATCGAAAGCGTCGGCGATAGTTCGCTGCTGCTGAACGCCTTTTAGCACGGTTGCGAAATTTTTGTGCTGTATGAAAGCCAGACGCAGGGCTTCCTTGGCAATTGCCTGCTCGAATACCAGTTCCTGCATTGACTGCGGAATAGTAGTCGGGCGGATCATTTTATTTTTGACGCGGTTGCGAAGATCGCGTTCATCCATATCGAATGGAACCCAGCGCATGACATTGGGAAGAGTTGCTTCGGCAAATACATTGGAAATGGAATAACTCATGCCGAGGTTTGCTGACACCGTCCGGTTGAACACGCCTTCATTGACTTCACCAGCTTCACCGGGACGGAAGACCGAGAAAACATCGGTGGTGGCGCCGCCAATATCGACACCAACCGCCTCGATACCTTCCATATCCGCTATTGTTTTTATGATAAGTCCTACGGCACCGGGAGTCGGCATGATGGGAGCATCGGTCCAGGTCATCAGTTTTCGATACCCGGGAGCCTGAGCCATAACGTGTTCCATAAATAAATTATGGATTTCCTCTCGCGCCGGTCCGAGATTTTCTCTCTCGAGGACGGGTCGAAGGTTATCGACTACTTTAAGGTCGACCTTATCGCCCAGAGTTTCGGTAATGGCGTTTCGGGCTTCGGTGTTTCCGGCGTATATAACGGGAAGTTTATATCCGGAGCCGAGACGCGGTTTCGGATCGGCAGCGGATATTAGCTCGGCGATTTCAACTACGTGCGTTGTTGTCCCGCCGTCAATGCCGCCTGAAAGAAGAATCATATCCGGGCGGAGGTGCCTTATTCGTTCGATTTGTTCGTGGGGGAGGCGTTTGTCGTTGGATGCGATAACATCCATAACGATGGCACCGGCACCGAGAGCGGCACGTTCGGCCGATTCTGCCGTCATTGATCGGACAACTCCGGCCACCATCATTTGCAGGCCGCCGCCTGCCGACGAAGTAGATATATATACATCGGTTCCTTCTTTGTCACCTTTGGAAGGGGAGATGATTTTGTGATCTTCATCGAGGATCTTCCGCCCCGATAATTCTTCAACTTCGTTAATGGCGTTTAGAACTCCCATTGTAACATCTTCAAAAGGCGCTTCAACCGTTGTCGGGGCTTCGCCGCGGACAATCAGGCGGTATTCATCGCCTCGTTTTTCAATTAGAATTGCTTTGGTCGTAGTGGACCCACAGTCGGTTGCTACAATAACCTTGATATCTTCAGGTTTCATTTCTGCCATAAATTTACCCGCTCTATAAATAATTCGTTGTTATTCTATATCCCCCAAGAGTTTCCTCTTTTTCAGGATGCGGCGGTCCATTTTCCCGCCTTATTTTATCAAAGATTCAAATTATAATAAAAACACCCCACTTTGTAAAGCCGGTTTTTTGTGTCCAGGCGAGAAGGGGCCGCGATATATTGTCTTCCATATGTTAAGTTTATCTTTGCGGTTAGCGAATTAATCCTGTGATTGGATGACTAATTTCAAAGCCCCTTTATTTAGGCTGTCCCCATCTTCAGTTAGTGAAATATTTCACTTGTAATTTAGAGCAATTTAATATAAATAGGGATTTTGTCAAGTTAGTTAGATCTGAAGATGAAACAACAATATCAATTGAAAATTAACTTGCCTTTGACTTTTTATACCCTTATTTCATAACCTTATGAATCAGAAGTTAAAAGAACGTTTCAGGTATCTATTTCATCTGTCGGAAACGCAGATATTGATAGCCATGTCGATAGTGGTGGGATTGGGAACCGCTTTCGGGGCGCTCTTTTTTATTTGGCTAATCGAGTATTTTCGCGAATTGTTTTTTGGCTATTCCGAGCAGGTTCTATCAGGATTAGCAGGAGGGAGCGATTACTGGATAATACTTATTCCTATGGCGGGCGGTCTTATAGTGGGACCGATCGTTTATAAATTTGCATCCGAAGCGCGGGGACATGGTGTTCCGGAGGTTATGCTGGCCGTGGCCAGAAAGGGAGGGATCATTCGTCCCCGGGTGGCTCTTGCCAAGGCTGTTGCTTCGGCAATTTGTATCGGTTCGGGTGGTTCGGCAGGACGTGAGGGGCCGATTGTCCAGATTGGGTCGGCGATAGGCTCAACTATAGGTCAAATTTTCAAGATGTCGCCCAACCGCGTTAAGATACTGGTTGGCTGTGGTGCCGCCGCCGGCATATCGGCAGTATTTAATGCACCGATCGCGGGGGTTATTTTTTCGCTTGAAATTATTCTCGGTGATTTTGCGATTAAGACATTTTCGCCGGTATTGTTATCATCGGTTGTTGCCTCGGTCGTAACCCGGACATTTCTCGGCGATCACCCGGCTTTTGATGTTCCCAGTTACAGTCTCGTTTCAGCCTGGGAAATTCCGTTGTATATGGTTTTGGGTGGAGTATGCGGCTCGGTTGGAGTTCTTTTCACAACAGTGCTGGCCAAGTTCGAGGATTTCTTTGAAAAGCTTAAGGTTCAGCCGATGCTTAAACCGGCGATTGGCGGGCTTCTTCTTGGTGTGATCGGTGTCTTTTATCCGCAGGTGTTTGCCGATGGTTACGAGACAATAAAATTGACGATATACGGGCAGATGATTGTCTGGGTGACACTTCTACTGATATTTTTAAAAATCCTTGCGACAAGCCTTACTCTTGGATCGGGTAATTCGGGAGGTATTTTTGCACCATCTCTTTTCATCGGAGCCGTTACCGGAGGGACTTTCGGATTTTTTATTCACCAGCTATTTCCGGGAGTTACTGCCAGCGCGGGGGCATATGCGTTGGTGGGTATGGCGGCGATGGTTGGGGGGACAACTCATGCCCCGATCACGGCTATTTTAATTATATATGAAATGACACTCGATTATAGAATAATACTGCCGCTAATGGTGGCAGTTGTGTTTTCGACTCTTGTGGCCCGCCATATTTATAAACCGTCTATTTATACAATAAAGTTGATCAAGAGAGGCATTGATATCAAGGGTGGCAGGGACACCGCAATACTCCGTTCGATCAAGGTCAAAGATATCATGGATACTGAGTTTGATACAATTCCGTCCGATACACCTCTGGCAAAAATATTTGAAATCGTTGAAGAGGCGCGCGGCGGAACGCATATTGTCGTTGACAGGTACGGCAAATATCTTGGTGTCATTTCCAACCAGGACTTACTCGGTGTTATGACCAAACATACACTCGACTATCTGGTGATCGCCAAAGATATTGCATCGACCAATTATATTACTATTACACCGGATGAAGATCTCGAACGGGCGCGGAATTTAATGGCTGTCCAGGGATATAAACTACTTCCGGTTGTAAACAAGAATGATCCTTCTATTATTCTCGGAGTCCTGCACCGTGATAATATGATGCAGGTTTATAATCAGCGTCTTGTTGAATCGATGCGTGAGGAATAAAAACAGGGAAGACGGCGAAAAAATAATATAGAATAGTTAATCTTTTATTTGGAATTAAAGATACAGGGTGGAAAATTTTTCCCAGTGTGTTGACCGATGCTATAGCATGTTGTTGCATAATAACTTATAAAAATTGACAAGTTCTGTCACTCATTAAAATATATTATATTTCGCTTGCTTTTTCTTCGATTTAGCCTATTTTTAAGATATCATTGTACAGATGAGAGCACCTTCTCTCAGTATGTACAGTGCGTTATTTTGTTTCCGGAATAATCCGGAAATGTAACCGTCCTCAAGGGAGGTTCCAATGAAACTGAGAATCGAGAGACTTGAGGAGAAGATTGCACCCGTACACATCAGCTTGGGTGGACAATAAGCTCCTTTGAAAGTTGACGGTGAAAGCGGGCCCCTGCAATGCGGCCCGCTTTCTATTTAGGCCATTATTTTTTTCAGTTCGTTTATAGCCCTCATCAGGCCGGTTATTTTCTGACTCTTGAGATATTTTTCTTTCAATGATACATTGCCGATATCGGACGCGACTTTTTTAAGGCTGCGTACGGCCGTTTTATAGTACTTAAATCCCATTTCATATTCTTTAAGGTTTTTATATAGCTGACCCAAACCGATACTTATGTCGATAATTTCGGGCAGCATACCATATTTACCGGCAATTTCCAGGCCCCGCATGTAAAATTCCTCGGCCTTATCGGTATTATTTAACAGGCTGTGATATCGACCATTCAAATATGCAAAAAAGGCGTTTTCAATATCAGATCTTCCTGCTGAAAAGATTTCACATAACTCATCTAATAATTGACCGGCATCATCGAATTGACCCTCTTCAATCGAAACCCGCATCAGGCTTAACTGAATAAGCTGCTTGTCACGTTCGGCCTTCGCGGTTTCGGCAATCTCAATGGCCTTACGGTAATATTCCGGATTTTTTTCCAATCTAGCGTTCAATCGATGGACATTCATCAGCGCCTTTTTTTCGCCAGTACGTTTATAAATCTCTTCGATATCATTGCGAAATTTTCCGGCTGATGCCATATCATCCAATTCTATGTAAAACCTGGCAATGTCGAATTTATTTGAAATCAGTTCCGATTGATTATTTATTTCCGTTAATATGTCTATAGATTTCAAAAAGTCCTTTTCGGCCTGACCGTATTGCCCCAGGCGCTTTTTAACAAGAGCGGCGATATAATATGATGATGCGGTATGCGCGGGATCCTCAAGTTCCAGGGCAAGTTCACGGCCTTCATTAAGGTATTTGAGAGATTCTTCGAGGTGCCCCGCCGAGTAGAGAATCGTCGAGAAATTGTGTAAATTGAAAAGAAGCTCCTTTTTATTGCCGATTTTCCTGTTAAGCGATAGTGATTCATCGAGTAAATCGATACCTTCGTCAAAATTACCCATTTCATAATTTATATATGCAATGTTATTCAAAGAGCGAGCGATTTCACCGGCACTGGCAACTTCGCGCTGTATTTTGAGAGCTATTGTCAGTATTTTATGCGACCGTCCGAGCCTGGTTCGATAATAAAAGATAGCCGCAATATTATTCAAGGTCGAAGCCATATCTTCGAGGGCATTAAGCCGGCGCTGGATTGCAAGAGCTTTGCGGTAATTATGGAGGGCCTGTTTAAATTTTGAGTCCAACGTAAGAATGTTGCCGATATTATTCAGTGTATGTGACAGTTCCAATTCATCGTTCAATTCTCTATATAGCCGTTTGGCTTTTTTTAAAGCCTTAATACCCGCATCGAAATCATTTTTCATTTTATAAAGATCACCGAGATCCTTATAGGTTTCGGCAAGCAGTTTGTCATGAGGGTGATTTTCGTACAGGTTAATCAAGGTCAGGTAGGTTTTTTCGGCCTCAGTCGCTTCTCCGAGCAGTTTTTGTGTATCACCGGTCTTCATCAGGATAATGGAGAGCTTTTCAAAGTCATTATGATTTCGACATAGTTCGGCGAATTTTTCCAGAAGCGATACTGCGTCATTAAGGCGATTTTCATTAATCAGTTCGGTGGCCGCATCAAGAGTAACAGTATAGCCCTTGTCTATTTCTCCGGCCTGTATATACATGGAAGCTGCAACATAATTATTGTAATATGTTTCCTTTGCACGGTCGGCCAGAATCCTGGAAAAGCGTTTAAAGGTATTATCGGAAATATTCTTTTTGACATAGTGCATCAACGGTCGGGTAATGTAATCATCAGGATTTTCATAGTCAATCAATTTTATTGCTCGGGCATTGTCCCTTGAACCGGCGATCGATGTCAAAATGATTTTTTTCTTTTTGGAATATGAAAGCTGATGAAACTGTCGGCATGTTTCTTTTCTCATTCGCCGGGGATAGATTAAATCATCTATATCACATCGGAAGCGCAATTTCCAGCTGTTCCAGCCAAGATAACCGGCGGTGAAATTTATCTCCAGTAGATGCCGAAGATCGCATAGATTTTCGCCGGAATAATCTACCAATTTCTCATTACAGTCTTCTTTACACACGAGGATATTATGATTACGCAATTGAGCGGCATCTTCAATTTGAAGCGCATTTATCAGGTGTTTAGGGCGAATTGCTTTTTGATAAGGGAAGTTGCAGTCCAGTTGAGACAATTTTTCGCAGATTTCGTAGCCATCACGAGGTCTTTTATCCGGTTCTTTTTCGAGCATGGACATTATCAATTTGGATAATTCATCTGGAATATTGGAATTTATTTTATCAGGTTCCGGAGGATCGTGCTCTTTGACTCTGGAATTTGTCCTGACCGGATCAGAATCTTTATCCATAAATGGATGCTGTCCGGTTGCCAGCAGGTATGCTATTATGCCCATGGCGAAGATGTCCGACCGGTGGTTGAGAATTTCATTTTCAATTGTCTCAGGTGCCATGTATCCGATTGTTCCGACACCAAGCCGAGAGGATTTGGGTTCATCGCTTTTTAAAGCAAGAGAGAGATCGGAAATTTTCGTGTAGTGCAGTCTGCCGTCTGAGTATTCGTCTGCCGGCGAAGTAAGGAATATATTGTGAGGCTTTAAGTCACCGTGACTTATCCCGGCCAGCTTAAGGTAATACAAGTTTATAGAAATTGATGAAATAATAGACATCAATGCCGGTATTGAATTAACCTCGTTGAGTTCGTCGAGCGTTTTACCGGGGCAGAATTCCAGGTCCAGTGCCGGAGTTTGCGCGTCATATGAAATGACCCGGTTTACGCGCAATAAACCAGGGTATGGAAGATTCCCGATAATCTGGTATTCACGATTTATTATGGATCGAAACTCATCGAGTTCGGCTCTTTGGTACAGAGGTACTTTTAAAGCGGTCTCGCGACCGCTTTTTTTGTCTTCAGCAAGGTATACTTCGGCGGTGCCGCCGCGCCCCAGTTTTTTAAGGATTTTAAAACCTGCGGGGCAGAATGCACTTTCATTCATTTACGGTGCTGTTTCCAACTGCTTTTCCGGAAGGGTTATCGTAAATGTCGTCCCCTCACCGGCCTTGGAATTGACCTTTATAGTACCGTTATGGTTGGCAATAATTTTCTTACAATTTGCCAGGCCCAGTCCATGACCGTCTTCCTTGGTTGTGAAATGCATCTGGAAGATTTTCGACAGGTGCTCGCTGGGAATACCCATACCATTATCACTTATGGATAGGACGGCATTCGATAAATGATGATCATATCGCGCAGTTATTTTGATCTTCCTGACATAGTCGACATTGCCATCGGCCAGTTCACGATCGAATTTTTCGTTCAGGGTGTCGGCGGCATTGATAAGTAGATTCAATAGAACCTGCTGTACCTGGCCAACATCAATTTCTATACTCGGTATATTACTTTCTATGTCGATTTCCAATTCAATATTGCGGAATCTTTTTTGCGTTTTAATCGTGAAGAGAAGTTCTTCGACCAGGCGCTTGACATCATACGATATAATTTCGGTTTCCAACTTGGAATAGTTCATCAGTCCATCGGTGAACCGTTTCATTTTCGAGATTGCTTCGGTAATGTGCTGGGCACTTTGTTTTATCTTGTCGTATTTCCCTTTGTCGATATTGAAAGCCAGCAGTTCAGCATTGTTGGCAATAATCGCCAGGTAGTTATTCATCTCGTGACCGATTGATGCCGCCATTTCGCCGCGAGCAACCAGTTTTTCGGACAGGATAACATATTTTTCCATAATCACCTTTTCGGTGATATCTTCGATAACCAGGATGAGGCCGTCGCCGTCATATGGAATTTTGCTGATTGGCGAAATTTTTATGGAAAGCACCTTCTCGCTGTAGCCGGTATTGTGGAAATAGCGAGGATCTTCAAAAGGCTGATCATTGGTCAGGGCGGTTTCAATCATCCGGTTCCATTTGCCCTCTTCTTCTTTGGGCACGAGTTCGCCGAATTTGCTCGGTTCATATGATGATGTTATCAGGTTAATACCTTCTCGATTGCGGTCGAGGACATTGAGTGCGGCATCATTGACCGATGCTAATTTTTTATTGGAATCTATGACGACGACACCCACCGGCGAATTGTTGACGACTTTCTCATTGAATACTTTCAGATTCATAAGCTGGTTATAGAGCGTGGCATTATGTATAGCATGCGCCGCCTGCTGCGCGAAAAGCTCGAATAAGTACAGGTCGGATTTCAAAAACAGTTTGGCCTGGGATGAGTTATCGAGATAAATCAGGCCGATCATTTTGTTTTGTATTTTAAGCGGTACACAAAGGATTGAACGTAAATGGAGCTCCATAATGGATTTCTGATTGGCGTACCTTTCATCCGACATGGCATCGGAGGTATAGACGGATTTTCCGGTTGATGCGACTTCATTGGCGACTGATTTTGAAATTTTAAAATCTTCATCGACCATAGATTCTTTGGCAATATTATGGGCGATGCGTACCTGCAACTCACCAGCGGAATCAAAAAGCATAATGAATCCTCGCTCGGCCGATAAAAGTTCAATAGCTTTGCTCATGACGACTTTGAGCATATCATCGAGCCCGAGAAGGGAATTAATGGCAAGAGAGACTTGCAGAACCGCTTTAAGATCCTCATTGACTTTTGATTTCCCTGCGCTTTCTGATTCGATCCTCGGATGTTCGCCGGCGATTTCCTCCAGCGCCGCCTCCATTTCTTCAAGGGCGTCGCTGGCATCGGATACTTTAATCCGATCTGTGTCTACACCGTCCTCTTCAACGGGATCATCGTAGGCAAAAGTGGTGGGAAACTCATGCGAATTTTGTTCTTTTTTTTCAGCCATAACCAATCCATCTAGGAGTTTTCGTTCTATAAACTTATCGGCAAAGGGCTGTAATGTCTTTAAAATCGAGATAGATTTGGATAGTTTTTGCTAAGATTGGATCTGTTAAAAGGACCCGGATTTGAGGAGTGTTTTTATATGTTGTTGAGGGTCAATAGAATATGGGCTACCAGAAAAATCCCAGGAGAACATTCAGTTTCAGGCTGGCATCTTCGGAATCAAGACGCCGTGAGAGATTTATACGAAAGCTATCCTCAAATGAAACACCGACACCAACCGACTGTTTGATGTCGGAATCTGACAAATTCAGACCCTGCAGAGTGATTTGCCCGGCATTATGAAACAACCATCCGTTTATATTGGTCCCGGGGATAGTCATCCGCATTTGAAAATCGGTCAGCCAAAATTTATCGCCCATAAATTCTTTGTAGTCATATCCATGAATTGTATTCAAGCCTCCGACAAAGAACTTTCGGTGCATTGGAAGATTCCCTTCGGAGCCGCCGAAGGTGGCCATTCCAAATATGCCGAGGTTTTCTGTGATGGCCTGATGACGGCCGAGTCTAATCATATATCGCGAAAAATGGACGCTATCATTCCATGATTCAGGCGCATATTCGATTTGTATTCTAGCGAGGTTGAAGGATTCATCATAAATATCAATTTCGCGGCGGTCGTCGAATTGGGCATGGCCGATTAAAGATTTTATTTCGAGCCCATCGGTTGTCTCTATGCCATTTGTCCTTATCGCATCGGTGACCGAGCTGAAGTTTTTGCGGAATTTTTTATCTCCGCCAAAAAAGGCCCACATGTTGGGGTGTCCCTCAAGCCACTTATGTTCTTCTATATGACCGCCCAGTTCGAAAAACATCGCTGAATAGGGGTGATACCTGACAAAAAAGCGGCCGCCTGTCGCTTCATAATAATCACGGTAGTCTTTTCCAGCAATCAGGGCATAGGCAGTATTATTGCCCTCGTTGACAATCCAGTCGTCTTTCGATTTTAATTTTTTATAGTACGATGCACCAAAAGTAAGCGGATTATATTTGAAAAAGGAATGCTCGAATCCGAAATGATAGCGCCATCTTTCCGATTCGAATCCATAACCGCCATAGATAAGGAACCGGGGTAGAAGAGAATCTTCGTCGATAAACTGGACGCCCAGATATGGTGCCGCTCCATCAACCCGGTTATAATAGAAACGGGCATAGGTTGAAAAGACTTTCTGTCCCGGGGAGCCTCGGGTAAGCCGGTCAAACGAATAATCATCCCGGCTGTCGGCAGATTCTACCTCGCCGTAAATTGAAGCCTCTCGGTCGAGGTCGATGCGGCCATTTATTGCGACGACATCGCCTCGGATGACTGCTGTCGGTCCGATTGTAATGTCACCGTAAACGGCGACGACATCTTCATTGACTTCGCCATTAATAGTAATATTTCCCCAGAAATTTATTACCGAACCCCGGATAAACTGTTTTTCGCTTATCATTACCGGGTCAATTGTCGAAATTAGATTATTCTTGCCCTTACTGAATCTGGTAATAATCTCGCGGGTGGTCCTTATGAAAGTGACTTCCGTTCTTTTGCGGCCGGCCAGAATTTCGACTTTATCAATATTTTCGAGAGGATACAGGCTGTCATCGAAAATAAAGGCTTCCTTTTGAAACAACTGTTTGTCATCAATCCAGATGCCTTCGGGGGAGGTAGCGACATCGCTGTAATCAAACTCATATGTGCGCGATGTATCTTTAGCGTAAAATGTCATTAACGTCTTTTCCCCGGCGAGTTCGAATTTGATATACTCTTTTTCTTTGGCTTCCCAATCGTAGCTTTTGTATTTATCCTGGCCTATAGAATCTTGTCCGGAGAAAAGCAGCAATAATATTAAGAGTCCAATTTTGCGCATTACAGGGTATCTCATTCTAATGGTCAATTTACTCATACCAAGATTTAATTAAATTGGTTTTTTAAAGCAAAGGTTATTTTAAATATCTTTCGCAGTAGTCTTTTATTGCCTGGCGGTGAGAAATGAACGCAATGTTATCCGGGATTTCGTCAAAACCAAAGAATCTTACATCCTGAGCATCATCGGCGGCGGTCAATTTACCTCCAATTTTTTTTGCGAGATAGAGTATTAATACAGCATTCATCCGGGGATCATCTTCGCCCGAATATACTTCAAAAAGCGATTTTAGCTCCACCTCGAGACCGGTTTCTTCCTGAATTTCCCGAACCGCCGTTTGAGTCGGATGTTCCGACCATTCCATAAAACCGGCCGGAATGCACCACCATCCCACTTTGGGCATTACGGCTCTTTTAACGAGGAGAATTTTCTCCTGCTCTATGACAATAGCACCGGCGGCGGGGATGGGGTTATGGTAATAGATATAATCACAATTTTTATTGGAGCACCGCATCCGATCGCTGTGATCAATATATTTCCTCTCCAGAGGTTCACCGCATCTCGGACAGAATTTAAAACCCATAAAATCGTGTTTGCGCTTGAACAGAGATTCTTCATCCGGCCTAACTCGATTCAATTTTATTCTCCCTAATTTTCAAAATAACAATGGTTGTATCATCCCGCGGCGGATCTGTCGGATCAAATTCTCTTACATCTTTTAAGATACCACCGGCAATATCATCGGCTGATAAGGTTCTATGTTCTTTTACAAAATCTATAATTCGCTGTTCCCCATATTCCTCATTGCCGTCCTCATTCATAGCCTCGGATAAACCGTCGGTATAGATAAAAATCAAATCGCCCTCAGCGAGCTGAACGGTATCCTCAGCGTATTCAGCAGATGTGAAGGCCCCAATCAGTAGACCGCCTTCGGTCAGAAATTGGTGACTACCATCGGCCCTTACCAAAACAGGATAATTATGACCAGCATTGGCATATCGGAAAGTTCTCTTGGCCGGGTTGTATTCTCCGTAAAACATGGTCGCGAATTTTTCAGACGAAGTCATGACGGTTACGTGGCGATTGACATTGGCTATGATTTTAATAATCTCATTATTGTTTCCCACTTCCGAACGAAGCATAGCCTGAATCTGGGCGACGATCAGGGCTGCCTGCATACCTTTGCCCGATGCATCGGCGATGACCATGGCAAAATCGCCGTTGCTCTTGGGGATAAAGTCATAAAAGTCGCCACCTATCATGCGTGACGGAATCGAACTCGCGTAAATTTCATGATTTTCGAAACTCGGCGGACTTTTGGGAAGCAGGTCGAGTTGAATCTGACGTGCCATGGTGATTTCTTCGTGGAGTCTTTGTTTCTCGAGTGAATCCTGGTACAGGCGGGCGTTGGTCAACACCGTCACGAGCTGGTTGGATATGACCTGCAGCATGGTTATGTCTTCGGCATTATATCGGAATCCGGACATTTTGGGACCGAGTGCCAGAAATCCAAGAAGGTGATCGGCGTCTTTAAGCGGTATAATTAATTGTGTCTGGCGGCGATCGAGTTCTTCAGCAAGCTCGCTGTCGTCACGGTACATATTTAACTCATCGATCAACGTTGGCTTATCGGTTTGACCGGCACCTCGAAGAAAAAGGTCACTTCGATTCAATATTTTCTGACGGGGATGTTCCGGGTCGGGGAGGAGGACGTATTCATTTAGTTTGTCATCGAATAATACGAAGTACACCTTCTCGACCATCAACGCAGTCTGCAGAGATTTGACGATCATCTCGCGCAGTTTTTTGGGATCGAGGACAGAAATAAAACGCCGGGAAAGTTCTTCCATGATACTTCGGTAATCGGCCCGGCTTTTCATAAAAAATTTCTTTATAATATTATCAAGCTGGATATTGATCGGCTGGAAAAGCAGCAGCGCCAATACGATAAAGGCTATATTGACTATGGTTGTATTTTCGCCAAAGAATGATGTCAAAAATTTATTGGCCTGGCCCACTACAAGGATGTAGAGACCGACAAGAATGGCAGAAGTTATCGTGTAAACCAGCGACTGTCTAACAAGGACGGTGACATCGAGGAATTTGTGTCTGATTATTGAAAATATAATCGCTCCACCACCGACCAGAAGAACCAATATTGTCAATATGGTTTGGAGATTTTCCGATACTTCGTAGCCCAATATGACCGGGAAAAGATATGCAATAGCATAAAGGGCCACGGCAACGGAGACGCCAATAATTAATGTCGTTGAATTTTTCTTGAGTTGTTCATTTGTCAGTAAAGAGCGGCCGCGGACAATGAAATATACTGCTGCCGCAACATATATCAGATTTATCGCAGAGAATATGGTGCCTTCGTAGCTGAGTATCATTGTAAATCCGAGAACCACCCATTTGAGGAGATATGTCAGGGGTTCAACTATTAGAGAAATAAAGCCTTCTCCCGATTCTATATCGAGAATATTGAGCACGGTTTCCGGATTTTTGAACAGGGCGACAAGCAGAATATGAAAGAGATGGGGTAAGAAAATTATAAACCGAAGGCGGGATCTTCTGAATCGCGAAAGTCTGTCGACGGGATAAACCCATGAAAAGAGAAGCAGGCTGGGAAAAAACAACTCCCAGATATAAAATAAATTATAGATAATGGACTCTTCGAAGGGTGCTTCGGCGGATACATTTTGAGGTATTATTTCACCGAGAGCAATGAAAACAGGTCCCAGTGCGGCAAAGAACAGCATTGTACTGGTAATGCGATTTAGTCTGTTCTGAAGATTATCCCGCAGAATGCTGTATGCCAGAAACAGCAGGACTCCGCCGGAGATAAAGTACAGCGCGGTTATGAGCGGCTGAACGAATTGCATCTGACCTGTTTTAAGTTAAAAGATTTTTAGATCTGCTTTTTCAATGTAACCCTGGTGCCGCCGCCCGAGAGTGTCTCGATGTCGACACTATCCATAAGCGACCGGGTAATAAAAATCCCCCGCCCCACTTCTTTCAGAAGATTTTTTTCCTCGATCGGACTTTCGATTTCGTCCGGATTAAATCCCGATCCCTGGTCAGTGACTGTGATTTCCAGTTCCGAATCCTCTCGCATCAGTTGAACCGTGACAGTCTTTGAGATATCATTGTCGTTTCCATGAACAATGCTGTTTATTACGATTTCAGTCACGGAAATAGCGATATCGGCAATGGCTGCCTTTTCCAGACCGAATTTTTTCAACCTGCCCTCGATAAATTCATCAACATCGGGCAAAAAATCCTGTGACGACGGAATTTTGATGGTGTTGTTTTCGATCACCGGTTTTTTCATAGATAATTATCCTGTTTTTAGCAAAAAAGGCAGGTTGCAGATCCAACCCGCCCAGCAAGTTTACCCCAGTTTATATTAGGCCCCTAAAAGGCTTTGACAGCATCTTCAACCGAGTCGTAAGATTCAAAGACACCAAATAATTTGGTTATTTTCAGTAATGACTGAATTTTTTCGGTAACATTTACCAGCTTTAATTCGCCATTATTGTTTTTTAATGTTGTCAACCCGGAAATTAGAATGCCCAGTCCGGTTGAGTTCATCCACTCCACGCGAGACAAGTCGATAACGACTTTTTTCTTGCCCTGCTCTATTAGATCATGGAGCTTTTCATGAAGAACAGTGGCATCGGGACCACCCATAATTTTTCCGGCCGGCTCCAGAACTGCCACGTCGTCTTTTTCATAACTATTCAAATCCATTGGCACAAGGCCTCCAAAAAACTATATAATTTACGGACACATCCTTTAAATGTTACCGACAAGTTAAATTTCTAAGTAACATCATATTTATAATGAAAATCCATAAATATATCTTTTAAGTCAAGGTCTTTTTAAGGAGACATTATTTGAAAATATATGTCTATAGTATTGACTTTCAAGAAGCTGTAAAAGAGGACAAAATAGATGTATTTTTGAGCAACATTAGGCAGGGCATAGTTATACTATATAAAGCGAGGTCAAGGCATTGAAACACAAGATATTGTAATTTTTTTAAATTTTTCACTGTTTTTTTGTTGACATAATTCGTAAGAATATGTAGTCTTGCAATCGCCGATTTACTTAAACAACTTCGGGCTTAAGGGCATCCCGGGTTGCGGTTACTTAACATATTGACTTACATATAATTATCCCCCCCTGCATTAGCCAGCAGCTGGGATTTTTTGCCCTTTTTGGCGGGAAAGTGATACAGAAAGATGCTCATTTGTTTAAATTAAGGGTAAACTAACAATGGAAAGTTCTACAGTGACTCAAGAAAAGGATCTAACAAAGCTAATTGCCGAACCATCGGTGGAGCTGATGGCTATTACGCCGGAGGCTGAAGATGTTATCGAGCGGGCCTGCCGGACCTGTTACCTGTCTTTTCACAGGTATAATCCTCCGGGTTCCACCGAGGAGTTAATCAAAAAAATAATAAGAAAGAAACACCACTCCGTCCTGGAACATGCCCTGGCGACATTCAGGATCAAGGGAGGTTCGAGGACTTTTACGCATGAGCTTGTCAGACACAGGCTTATGTCGCCGTCTCAAGAATCGCAGCGGTATGTCGAATATGGCAAAACTCGTGATTATGATATTGTTTTGCCGGATACGATAAAAGAGTCGAAATTCAAAGAGCGTTTTCTTAAACTGGCCGACGATTGCGAAGCACTTTATTCGGAAATGGTCAAGGAAGGCCTGCCGAAAGAAGATGCTCGATATATTCTGCCGGGAGGATCGACCTCGGAAATAGTTATTTCGGCCAATTTCCGCGAATTTCGTCATATTTTCCAGGTTCGCTGTAATCCGCGGGCCCATTGGGAAATTAGGAGAATTTGTTTGAAAATGCTGGAGATTTTGAAAGCGGAAGCTCCCATCGTGTTCCATGACTATGAAATCGATTGGGAAAATGAGTGTGTGAAAATTTCGGAATCTTAAGAGGGGACAATCATGGAAGAAGTAATTAAAGACACCGAGCTAACCGAAAACTCCTTGAAGGTTCTTGAGCGGCGTTATTTAAAGAAAGACAAACAGGGGAAGGTTATTGAAACGCCGGATGAAATGTTCCGTCGTGTGGCCCGAACTATCGCCGTCCCGGAATCAAAATTTGGAGCTACTGATGAAGAGGTCAAGCGGTGGGAGGATGAGTTTTTCCAGCTGATGCGCTCGCTGGAATTTATGCCCAATTCTCCAACTCTGATGAATGCCGGCCGGCCGCTGGGGCAGCTTTCGGCCTGTTTTGTTCTGCCCATTGATGATTCTATGGAATCCATTTTCGATGCTGTCAAGCATACTGCATTGATTCATAAGTCGGGAGGGGGTACCGGTTTTGCATTTTCGCGACTTCGTCCGCGAGATTCGGTAGTGGCATCGACTTCAGGTGTTGCCTCCGGTCCGGTTTCTTTCATGCGGGTAATCAATTCAGCCACCGAGGCTGTCAAGCAGGGCGGGACACGGCGCGGTGCCAACATGGGTATTTTGCGCGTGGATCATCCCGATATACTCGAATTTATCGATTGCAAGAATAATCTGGCCGAGTTGACGAATTTCAATATTTCGGTCGCCATAACAGATGAATTTATGAAAGCAGTTGACGAGGATCGGGAGTATGACCTGATTGATCCGCGGACAGGAAATATTTATGACAAGGAAGGACGTTCGCCGCGCTTGAAAGCCCGCGAAGTCATGGACAAGATTATAGAAAGCGCTCATCAAACCGGTGAACCGGGGTTGATGTTTATAGATCGTATGAATGACGGCAACCCGGTAACGCGAGTCGGGCTTTACGAATCGACCAATCCGTGCGGGGAGCAGCCGCTTCTGCCTTATGAAAGCTGTAATTTAGGTTCCGTTAACCTGAGTAAGATGGTTCGATCAGTTGTTGATCTTGATTCGCAGGAATTAACTCGCTATGAAGTCGATTGGGAAAAGATTGATCGAACTGTCAGAACCTGCGTTCGGTTCCTCGATAATGTCATAGAAGCCAATAAATACCCGCTTCCGGAAATAGATATTGCCACCAAGGAAAACCGAAAGATCGGTCTCGGTATTATGGGATGGGCCGATTTACTTGTTCTTTTGAATGTCCAGTACAGTTCCAATGAAGCTCTGGAACTGGCCGATAAACTGATGTCGCGGATAAAGAGCGTTGCTCACGATGAATCGCACCATCTGGCTGAGAAGAGAGGAGTTTTTCCTCACTGGGGGAAATCGAAATTTTATCAGGGTGAAAACAAAACCAGAATGCGCAACTCGACTGTTACGACAATTGCGCCGACCGGTACGATCTCGATTATTGCCGGGTGCAGTTCGGGGATAGAACCGATGTTTGCTGTTTCTTATATCAGAACGGTAATGGACGGTACCAAGATGGTCGAGGTGAATCCGCTTTTTGAACGGATAGCCAAAGCCAGAGGATTTTATTCGAAGGAATTGATGGAAAAAATTGCGGAAACGAATTCTATCGCTAAATATGATGAAATTCCTGAGGACGTAAGAAAATTATTCGTTACGACTCATGATATTGAACCGGAATGGCATGTGCGGATGCAGGCCGCATTCCAGAAGAGTACTGATAACGCCGTTTCCAAGACTATCAACCTGCCGCATGACGCCACACCGGATGATGTTGAGAAGGCCTATTTCCAGGCTTTCAAACTTGGATGCAAAGGGATAACGATCTATCGAGATGGAAGCCGCTCTGAGCAGGTTCTATCGACCAAGTCGACGGCAGATCCCAATACGCCCGAGAAAAAGATATCCGATAAGAAAAGAGAGGTAAAAGATCGTCCGCAGGTCCTCCAGGGGATAACCGAGAAGATCAAGACCGGTTATGGTAACCTGTATGTGACGGTCAACATGATGAACGGAAAACCGTTCGAAGTTTTTGCGCAGATTGGTAAATCAGGTTATTCAACGATGGCCGATACGGAAGCAATCTGCCGTTTGATATCGCTGGCACTTCGTTCGGGGGTCCCGGTCAATACGGTTGTCAAGCAGCTTAAAGGAATTGGGGGAGCGGCACCGGTATTCGGTAACGGAGCCATGATTTCTTCGATTCCCGATGCCATTGCGCATGTTTTGCACACCAACTTCGGGAACGGCAAATCGGTCGAACACGAAATTGATATCACCAATGAATTTTGCCCCGACTGCGGTGACAAGATTGAACATGAATCCGGATGTTTAGTTTGTCACAGTTGTGGTTATTCTAAGTGCTAAAAATGCCGATAAGTTACACTGGGGGGTGGTTTTAAAAGACTGCCCTCCAAAGGTAACTTATTATGGTACAGACAGATTTAATACCTGCCGGGCGAACCTCGCGGATAAGGCGAGGGTCGGCCGAGCTGCAGATTCAAACAGAATACGCCTACCGGCCAGGTCCGCGGCTGACGACGTCGGTTATTTCCCGCGGGCAGGTTATACATAAAATTCAGCAAGACCTTGATTCACCGATTTCTTCATTGGATGAAAAATCCAGAGTAGAAAGGCTGCTTCAGAAACAGCATCTGGAAGTTATAGAAGTCGTCAAAGGTCAGAATTTTTCGACGGACATTACCATAAAAGAAAAGCCCAAAATAGAGCGGCGCACATTAACATTAATAGACCAGATTAAATCTCTCGCCGGGGTAGAGAAAGTGTATCGAGTGGACAATGAAGGCAATTTCGACAGTCCGCATGTTTCGACCGATTTTAAGAAATCATTCTCGCCGGTTTTCAAAAGTCTTTATGAAATTATGAGTATTTTCGATGAACTTCCGGGCGGGCAGCGTCAGAAGGGAGTTGTCCGGCTGGAGAAAAATCGATTGTATCTGGTTTCCAGCGGGCAAGAGTGTTATTTTGTGCTGGCTCGCAGGATTGCTCATGATAAAGATTATGAAACTCGCCTTTCTGAAATTCTGGAAAAATACGGATAGATTGCGATATAATGCTCATACAAAAAGCCCCGCATTTAGCGGGGCTTTTTTAATATTGGGGTGGGGCGAAAATGATAAAAACTCCTCAATTCTGTACACTAAAGGATTTTTACAGCCACTTTCGGCATTTAGCGTTCGCTGCCATCGTTAAGATGGGTCGCGGCGTATGCGCAACCGAATAGAGACGACCCTCATCATTGAGTTGTTAGAGATTTTTCAAATCCGACCCCACTCCAACTCAACTATGCTCAAGTTATACGAACCAAATCAAACTTGCAACCGCTTTTTCTATATTATTGCAAAAAAGCCTCATTATTTGTATTATATCGGCCAAATAATATGTCTGATCACAACGGAGAATATTTATTATGATTTATTCTGTCGGTATTGATTTAATCGAAATTGACCGGATGCGAAACGCGCTTGATCGGTGGGGCGATAGGTTTATCCGAAAGTTTATGGGAGAAGAAGAGCGTAACCTGTTCAGAGAAAAGAAGAATAAAACTCAGTTCGCCGCGGGACGATTCGCGGCCAAAGAAGCTGTTATAAAATCACTGGGGCCCTTTTTCGAAAAGGGTGTCAGCCTGACAGAAATACAGATTCTAAATGACCTTTATGGAAAGCCTTATGTGCATCTTGAGGATAAAATCCGCGAGCGAATTTTAGATAAAGAGGTTAAGATTTCTATAACGCACGAAAGAAAAATGGCCGCCGCGGTTGCCGTCTTGACAGGAGATTAGAATGGGTGATAATGAAATACTGAACATATTCAAAGAGTCCGGAGCATTACTGGAAGGACATTTCAAGCTTACGTCAGGCAAGCACAGCGATATATATTACGAAAAATTCAATATTTTGCGTTCGCCGCGTCTCTGCGAAAAAGTCTGCGTGGAGATGGCCAAAAAGTTTGAAAATGATGATGTTGAGCTGGTTGTCGGGCCGACCACCGGTGGGATAATTATTGCATACGAAGTAGCCAAATATCTTGGAGTTGATTCGATCTATGCCGAGCCGTCGGATTCCGGCAAAGGACGGATTTTCAAGAGGGGATTTACGATTGATCCCGGTACAAAAGTGCTAATTGTCGACGATGTTCTTACTACCGGGACGTCGATGTTTGAGGTTGTCGATTTAATAAGACTATACAATGCTGAAATTGTAGGGATTGGTGAATTATTGGATCGGTCCGGGGGAGTGGTTAAATTCGAGTATCCGTTTAAACCGCTGGCGACAGTGACCGCTTCCGCCTGGGCACCGGAGGTCTGTCCGCTGTGCAAGGAAGGGATGCCGATTACCCAGAGGGGAAGTCGGAAATTTACCGAATCCAAATAGAGCTCGGCAGTCTATAAAGAAAGATAAAAAGTTCGGTTCAAATTTGCGGTTGGGTTTTTGCAGTTCTTTTGAAGATCATTGATTCCCGAATTTTTCATTTACCTCGGCGAGGACTTCATCGACATCCATATTTTTACTTTCGATAAGTTCGCCGATTGTACCCCAGACCGGTTCGCCGCAGACAACGCATCGGATTCCACGACGAATTAAGAAGGCGTCGAGTTCGGGATATTTTTCAATCAGATCTTCGACAATGTCATCGGCTTTAATCATAATGAAGAATCAGCAATCTGTATCGCCTTTTATTTTATCAATAATATGCGATGTTGAGCGGCCCTCGGCAAGCCTGACCCGTTTGACCTCGCCGCCATATGATTTAACAAAATCGGCACCAACTATTTCGGATATCTTATAATCGGCGCCCTTGACCAGGACATCAGGCTTTATCAATCTGATCAACTTTTCGGGGGTTTCTTCGTTAAACATAACCACATAATCGACCATTTTGAGGGCGGCCAGAATCCTTGCCCGGTCTTTTTCGTCCTGAATCGGTCGATTATCTGTCTTAATTCTTTTGACAGAGCTATCTCTGTTGACACCAACTATTAAGACGTCGCCCAAAGAACGAGCTTTGGCCAGGTAATCGACATGGCCGTAATGGAGTATATCGAAAACACCGTTGGTGAAGACAATTTTTTTGCCTTTTTTCCTGATGCCCTCGACAAGCAGGTTTATTTTTTCTACCGTGAACGTCATGTAGACATTTTCGGGCATTTTAACCGGCATCTATACTACTCCCGGGTCGAATGTTCAAATTTAAAGCTTGTATGGTGCAAAACCGTATGGAAATAGTCCCATAGCTGGTTAGATTTGATACAGTGAACATATTATTTGTCGGTTTCGGCCTACAATTTGTGAAATAATTTTGCCAGTGTGCGGTGAAATTTATGAATACCCCGCACCGGTTCGGCATACATCAGAATACATTTATTGCTGACTGTTTCTATTCCTTTATCCTTAGCGGCGTTTTCGGCCCCGGTAAAATCGGCCCCCTGCTGGAACCAGATATGCTTTATATTGCGCAAGTCGTTTTCTTTTATTATCCCCTCAGCTTTATCAGGGGACAGGCAAAAAATGACCGTGTTTACCTCTTCAGGCAAATCATTGATATCGGAATATGTTTGAGTGCCTTCGATGGTCGCCGTCGTCGGATGTACCAGGAATACATTATAGCCCCTCGAAGTAAGCGATTTAAATATTCCATTGCCGAATTTTTTCCCGCTCGGGGATGCTCCCAGTAAGGCGATATTTTTCGAGCCGACTATTTTTTGAATTGTACTATTCATCAGAATCGTCTTCTTTGTTATTCGTAAAATTCTCAATCAATTCTTCTTTAAGCCTCTCTCTGCTTACGGTAGCCGTGCCAATTTCGCCGACGACGACTCCCGCTGCGGAGTTGGCCAAAATCGTGGCTTCTTTCAAGCTTGCTCCGGCCGCGACCGCCGAAACGAAGGCAGAAATCACTGTGTCCCCGGCACCGGTTACATCGTACACCTTACGCGCAACGGTTGGAACAAGTTCCAGACTTCCATCAGATGAGAACAATGCCATGCCTTGCTCCCCGCGGGTGATAAGAATAGAGTCGGCCTTTAGTTTGTCCAGGAGTTCTTTGCCAACTTTCTCGAGATCCTCTTCGGTTCTGATTCTCTTTCCGACAACGAAGCCGGCCTCGACATGATTGGGTGTCACGACGGAAACATTTTTATAGCGGAAAAAGTGTGATTCTTTGGGGTCGACACCTACAAAGATATCCTTTTCTTTGCATAAGGGGATGACTTTATCGAGCAGAGATGCGGTAATTACTCCCTTGCCGTAGTCTGATATGATAATTGCATCGACTCGATCGCGATCTATCAGGGAGCCAATCATATTAAATACCCGTTTCTCAATCACATCTTCAATTTCATTTATATCTTCTCGATCAGCTCTTACCACCTGCTGACCGTTGGCGATAATACGGGTTTTTATCGTAGTACGACGATGCGGATCTTCAATAATGTTATCCTGTGCGATATCCTTTTGTTTTAAGAGTTGTACCAGTTTTACTGCGGCATCATCGGTTCCAACTGTTCCAATCAGGATCGGCTCATTACCGAGCGCGACTATATTATTGGCGACGTTGGCAGCCCCTCCCAGGCGCGTATTTTCATCCTGTATTTCGACCACCGGTACGGGGGCTTCCGGGGAGATTCGATTGACGCGGCCGTAAAGATATTCGTCGAGCATTATATCGCCCAGTATTAATATCCTTGCTTTTCCTATATTTGCTGTTATTTTGTTTATTCTGTCAATTGTAATTGGCATAAGCTATTAACCTTACCATTTATGCTTAAAATTTTTGCCAATATATGAAAATATGATTTTTCTTACAAGATTTATTGAAGGGATTTGAAATGAATATGAGACAACAGAAGTTAAATATCGAATTACCGGAAGACAAGGCCGACGGGACATATGCCAATATGGTAATGATCGGGCATTCTCCGACGGAAATAATATTCGATTTTATCCGTATGATGCCCGGGACGGCCAAAGCAAAAGTGCAGTCCCGAATAATAATGACCCCGGCGCACGCAAAGATGCTTTTGAAAACACTCGAGGGAAATCTAAAGAAATTCGAGGAGCAGTTCGGGGAAATTAAGATTCATAAAGGTCAGGAGCAGATGCTTTCCAAGAATATCGGATTTGAGTCATCGGTTAAAACCGAAGGCGAAAAAAATGACTAAAGGTTATTTCGCATTTGTCCTGCATATGCACCTGCCGTATGTTCTTTCTCATGGACGCTGGCCGCACGGTATGGACTGGCTTTCCGAAGCGGCCGCAGAGACCTATTTGCCGCTGATTAAAATTATGAACGAGCTTATTGTCGAGGGCGCAAAGCCAAAATTGACAGTTGATATTTCCCCGGTGCTTACTGAGCAGTTGGCCGATGATACATTCAAAGACGAATTTCGAGCCTATCTAAAGCAAAAGACTAAGGCCGCCAGAGAAGACGCCCGGGAATTTCGAAAGTACGGTCAGAAAGATATGCTCGTGCTGGCTCATTTCTGGGAGAAATTCTATGGCGATTCATTGAACCGGTTCGAAGCGATCGATGGAAATATAATAAATGAATTAAAAAAGCTGCAGGATTCGGGATATCTGGAGATATTGACCTGCGGTGCGACGCATGGGTATTATCCGCTTTTGTCCCGCGATGAATCGCTTCAGGTTCAGACCAAACTGGCGGTGAAAAATTACGAAAAACATTTCGGGCGCCGTCCCCGAGGTATATGGCTGCCGGAATGCGGATACCGTCCGCGGTATACCTGGCATCCCCCGGTAGAAATAGAAAGAGAAAGGGAAGGTTATCTCAGAAAAGGGGCCGAAGAATTTTTAGCCGAAAACGGACTGGAATTTTTTGTCGTGGATACCGTCCTTCTAAAGGGTGGCGAGTCGGTCGGGGCGTATATTGCCCGTTTTGAGGCTCTCAAAAAATTATGGCATCAATTTGAAGATGCTTATGAGCCGCGCCCTGAAGATACCGAAAAATCGCCTTATGAAGTCTATCTTGTAAATTCCGGCGGGGATGATAAAAATCCGGTCGGGATTTTTGCACGTGATGCCGAAACAGGTATTCTTGTCTGGTCGGGGGAGTGGGGTTATCCGGGTGACAGTCATTATCTTGAATTTCACAAGAAAAGATTCCCCGGCGGACTTCGCTACTGGGCGGTGACTTCGCCCAAATCCGATCTCGGGGAAAAGGTAGAATATGATTATGATGCCGCAATAAAGCGAATACCCGAGAACGCGGCACATTTCGCGCAGAAGGTGCACGATCAACTGGCCGCTTATCATAATGATACAGGAAAGACCGGGATTTTGACGGCACCGTACGATGCCGAGCTGTTCGGGCACTGGTGGTTTGAGGGGCCATACTTCCTAAAAGAAGTTATCCGCAATATTTCTAATGATAAGGATATTGAATCGACTTTTCTCGGAGAACATTACGACCGGGTTGATCCATCGGAGGTAATTTCAATATCGGAAGGTTCATGGGGGCAGGGCGGACATCATTATATCTGGCTCAACGAAGACACCGAATGGACCTGGAAACATATCTATGAATGTGAACGGAAGATGCATGAGCTTGCTGTTTATTATATTGATCATAAAGACACCATAAATCCTGAGTTGACAGATATCATGAAACAGGCGGCAAGGGAGCTTCTGCTTATGTCGGCATCAGACTGGCAGTTTCTAATTTCGAGCTGGGCGGCCCGCGATTACGCCGAATTGCGCCTGACGAAGCACTATAGTGATTTTTGTAAATTATCCAAAATGGCTGAACAGCTAATTGACGGAGAAAATCTTTCCGCGGGTGAATGGGAATTTTTGGCCGACTGTAAAATTCGGGATAATCTTTTTGAGGAAATCGAGCTGGAATGGTTTGCTCGGGTTGAGTTTCCGGCATAATTTTTTTGTTGCCAAATATATATCTAATCGGCCATAATTGGGGCATGGCAGAAAATACGCAGACCAAATCAAAAAAATGCCCGTACTGCCTGGAGACAATCAATCCTGGTGCCGTTATCTGCAGGCACTGCGGTTCATCGCTCAAAATCCATAAAAGAAAAAAGAAAATTCCACGCTGGAGGACGCAGTACATGCTGGGTCTTTACAGCGGCGTGGCGATAATGGTTGTTCTGATTTATCTATTCAACAGGATTTTTTGATTATCTGAGCGATTTCCCTTCAATTTATTCTTTTTGACATCGTCCGGTTGTCCTGACTATATTTTGATATGTCCGATCGGCCGAAAATTCGCAGCGATCTGGTAATACAGGAGATCAGCGCCAAAAAGGGTGACGTCCATTACGTCATCAAGGATCCGATTACGCACGCCTATTTCAAAGTAGGTGAAGCCGAGTATTTTATTATTTCGTCATTTGACGGTACCAATACTCTCCCGGAAGTCGCTGCCAAAGTCAGAGAAAAATTAGGGGAAGAGGTTTCAGAAGAAGAGCTTGCCGGATTTGTCGAACAGATGCAGGAGCTCTGTTTTCTGGACAATGAACTTACCAGAAAGGAACTTCTCAAAAAGCAGAAAGAAGCTTCTTTCGAAAAACCGGAAACGACTCTCGGGAAACTCGTTTTTGTCCGTATTAAGGCTTTTAATCCGGGAAAGCTCTTTGACCGTCTGATAAATTATGTCAGGCCTTTTTTTACTCCCTATTTTGTATGGCTGGCAGTCATAGCGATATTTATCGCCTTTTTGATAACACTCTATAATGGGCCCGATATTGCGCGGGGGATCGCGAAGCTGCTAAGTGTCGAAGGTATCATATTACTTTATGTCTGCATCCCGTTTGTGGTGCTGTTCCATGAATTTGCGCATGGCTTGACTTTAAAATATTATGGCGGTGAAGTTCGCGAGATCGGATTTCTTCTGATTTATTTTCAGCCGGCCTTTTATTGCAATGTCTCCGATGCCTGGATGCTTCCCAAAAAGAGTCAGCGGCTCTGGGTTTCTTTTTCAGGCGGGTTTTTCCAGATTTTTATCTGGGCTTTGGCGGTTATTGTCTGGCGTATAACCGCGCCGGAATTATTTATCAATAAGGTCTCGCTGGCTGTTATGACCTTCTCGGGGATTGCTACACTTTTCAACTTTAATCCTCTGCTTCGATATGACGGTTACTACCTGTTGTCCGATTATGTCGAAATACCGAATCTTCGCACCAAGGCAAAAAATTACTGGCGGGCAAAACTGAAATCTCTGTTTACGGGAGGAGAAAAGGGGCTCGATGATTTCACTTCGCGCGAGAGAAAAATCTACTTTTATTATGGTTTTCTATCATTTATTTATATAGTATTCGTGCTTGGATACTTTTTTATTCTGCTGGAGCAGTTTCTGGTATCCGAACTGGGCGGCATAGGTTTTATAATCTTTGCCGCGGTGATGCTGTTTTTATTCCGTAATGTGCTGATTGACGGGGCACATTTACTGGGGACGCTTTTGAAAAGAAAAAATACGATAATTATCGGCCTGCCGATTTTGGTAATTCTGATACTGGTGATTTTCCTGGGATCACTGCCTCTTCGAATCGGCGGTGAAGTTGTTATAGAGCCAATTCATTCACTAATTCTAAAATACGATAATCAGGGATACCTGCAGTTAATTCGATTTGACCCGTTTAATACATCACCGGATAAGCAAAGAGAAGTCTCGGTATTTGGCGGGGAGTATACTACGACCAGCCTGGTTCCGCTGGTAAGCCTGCATGATACAGTTAAGGCCGGAGAGACAATCGCCCGGCTGGCCAATTCGGAGACGGGTCGTTTTATAAATGAATACCGTGCCCAGATGGAAAGGGCAAAAGAAGAGTTGGCTATCTTAAAGCAGGGAGCACGTCCGGAAGAAATCCGACAGGCACGCAACACGGTCGAGGAACTCGATGCCGAGCTGGAGCAGGCGTCGAGAAATCTCGATCGTATGAATGAGATGCTGGAAAAGCAGGTGGTGGCACCGCAGCAGTGGGAAGATGCGAGGGCAGATTCAGTGGTAAAGGCAGCCCGCCTGAATAAAGCAAAAAACGAACTTGATTTGCTCCTGGCCGGTTCTCGTCCTGAGGCAATCCGTGCGAAAGAAGCCGAGATTGAAGAACTGAAAGGCAAGATAGAATTTTATCAGCAACAGCAGGATCTGGCTGCGATAAAATCAACTATTGACGGTGTTGTCCTGACACTCGATACCGGCGAAATTGTCTGCGAGGTGGCTCCTCTGGATACGGTTGTGGCGGCGATTACTTTATCGGAGAAAGAACTTTCTGATATTGCTATTGACCAGCGGGTTAAATTCAAGGCAAGAGGGTATCCCTCGCTTACATTCGAGGGCAACATTTCTGTTATCGGCCAGAAGATTTTTATCGATATGAATGACCGGCGGATTTTTAAGGTCTTTTGCGACGTGCCCAATGAAAACCACCTTCTTAAACCGGGTATGACGGGGGTGGCCTATGTTTATGCCGGTGACAAAAAGATTAGTTTTCTTATTTATAGAAAGTTGTTCCGTACTATTCGAACCGAATTCTGGCACTGGTTTGACTGGTTTTAGGGAGAGGACATTTTCTTGACATAATTTGAAGTCGGCCTTATCCTATGGGCTGTTTTTTGAAATTGCGGTAGATAAAATGAATGGAAAGATGATCTCTGAATTGTCTCGAAAAGGATATTGGCCCGCCATTGCGATGGAGTACTATAACGAGGGTAAATATTCGCGTGTGATAGAGCTTTGCAATATGCGACTTAAGGAATACCCCGACATTACTTCCGGACGAGTAGTCCTGGCGCGAGCATATTTCCATTCGGGACAGATTGAATCATCGGAAAAAGAATTCCATCGGGTGTTACGTATAGACCCTGATAATATGGTCGCGTTGAAATATCTTGGCGATATTAGATTCAAGAATGGAGATGAATCATCGGCATTTTCATATTATGGAAGGGTACAAAAACTTGATCAGCGTTCGAACGGGCTTACATCCGAATTGAAGCGTGAAGAGCCCGAGGAAACAAGGGTGTTATCGCTTAAAAAGGGTGAGGAAAAAGACTCTCAGGCCGATGTTCGACTGCGGGACATTCCTTTCAGGACAGAAACCGTAGCGGATTTGCTGTTAAAACAGGGACATCCGCGTATGGCAATAAATATTTTTGAAGAACTGACGGGAAAAAACAAAAATCCCCGTATAGTTGAGAAATTAGAAAGGGCTCGAGAAGCTTTAAATAGAGGAAAAGGAAAAAATGTCTAAAAAGAGACTGGAAAAACTTCGGAAAATATTAAAAGATAAAAACCTCGATGGGTATATTTCATCCTGTCGTTCGGAGCTCACTCATAGCGCTGATGTCCGATATTTGACCGGATTTACCGGCGATACCGGCATATTCGTTATGGTCGGAAATAAAGGGTATTTAATCGTCGATTCGAGATTTCATACCCAGGCCGAAGATGAGGCTACCGGAGTTGAGGTCGTCAAGTCTAAATCGCAGCCTCATATGGAATTGGATGGAATTAAGGAACTCCAGGAAAAGAATATTAGAATAGGTTTCGATCCTGATTTGATAACCTGTCAGCAGAAGAAAATGATAGAGGATAAAATACCTGATGTAATCCTTATTCCGAGTGAAAAACTGGTAGGTCAGATTTCCACTATAAAAAATCAGGAAGAATTAAAATATATAAAGAAAGCAATATATATTGCCGAAACGGCATTGGAGCGGGTTTTAAATCTGGTCAAGCCGGGCATTCCGGAGATTGAATTGGCTGCTGAGCTCGAGTACCAGATGAAAATGCTCGGTTCCTCACAGCCCGCCTTTCATACGATTGTAGCTTCGGGTCATCGTTCGGCCCTGCCTCATGGAGTGGCGTCAACCAAGAAAATTGACAAGGGCGATTTTGTAACCTTTGATTTTGGAGCGACTTATAAGGGATATGTCTCGGATATTACAAGGACGATAGTAGTCGGCAAAGCGACGTCAAAGCAGAAAAGAATCTATAATACAGTTCTCAAGGCTCAAAAGGCAGCCATTGAGAAAATAAAATCGGGGGTAGAAGCCAAGAAGGTTGACGGCGCCGCCCGCAATTTAATAAAGAAGGCCGGGTATGATAAATATTTCGGTCACGGAACCGGCCATGGGATAGGGGTTTATGTCCATGTCGGACCAAGTGTAGGGCCGCGCAGCGAGGATGTTTTAAAGCGGGGAATGGTCGTTACGGTGGAGCCCGGTATTTATATCCCCAAGTGGGGCGGAGTCAGGATTGAAGATGATGTCTATGTTACCAATGTAAGTGGTAAAGTATTGAACAAAGCGCCAAAAAACTTGTTGGAAGTATAATTGTAATTTGTTATCTTGTTTAGTTATTAAAGCTTGAGTGGAAAGATAGATTTATGAGGGAAAGTAAAATAAGACAGTTAATCAAGATGGTCGAAGATTCCGATATCGACCAGCTTGAAATCACCAGCTGGGGAAGAAAGGTACGGATTACCAAGCGCCTTGCAGGGAGCAGGAATGGGCATTCCGACCAGCCGACTGTTATTCGCAATGTAACCCCGGCGCAACCTCCACCGCCTCAACCGGCCCCGGCCCCGCAGCCGGAAAGTACGCCGAAAGCGGTTGAATCTCAGCCGACCGATGCCGACAAGAAATATGTAGAGGTCAAGTCACCGATGGTGGGCACATTTTACGCCGCGCCTGCGCCTGATGCCCAGTCATATGTGACTCAAGGTCAGAAAATTGAGGTCGGTCAGGTAGTCTGTATCGTGGAAGCGATGAAACTCATGAATGAGATCGAATCGGAGGTAGCCGGTAAGGTAGCCAAAATAATGGTTGAAAATGCCCAACCGGTTGAATTTGGACAAGTACTGTTCCTGATCGACCCGGAAGGATAAAAACTTTTTCGGGGAGATGGTGATATGAATCTCAAGCAGATGCTTGTTGAAATGCTCAACCGTAAGGCGTCCGACATTCACCTTCGGGTGGGTATTCGTCCGCATATTCGTGTTAACGGCCGGCTGGAATCAATTGATACCGATCCCATGACAATTGATAACATGGAAAATGTTGTCAACCAATTATTGAGTGAAAAGCAGCAGGATCGTTTCCGCAGAAAAAATGAAATGGATCTGGCCCTTTCGGTAGCCAAGCTGGGCCGATTTCGTATTAATCTGTTTCGCCAAAGGGGGACAACCGGTGTGGCCATTCGTGCGGTCAACACCAACATTCCCAGTTTTGAAGAATTAAATCTTCCCAATACGATAAAAGATTTGGCTATGGCGGAGCGCGGTTTGGTCGTTGTTACCGGAACGACCGGCTCGGGTAAATCGACAACGCTGGCGTCGATGATTGAACATATGAACGCCAACCGGGTCAAAAATATCCTGACGGTTGAAGATCCTATAGAATATATTTATCGAGATAAAAAGTGTATTATTGCACAGCGAGAGGTTGGAGCGGATACCGAGACATTTGCCACCGCCCTACGTCACGCCCTCCGACAGGACCCGGATATTATTTTGATCGGTGAGATTCGTGATATCGAAACGATGTCAATCGCGTTAACTGCGGCCGATACCGGTCACCTGGTGCTGACTACGCTTCATACATTAAATGCGATGGAAACTATCTCCCGTATTATTTCGTTCTTCCCGCCCCACCAGCATCAGCAGATAAGGCTTTTATTAAGCGGAACTTTGAAGGCTATTGTTTGTCAAAGATTATTATCGAGATGCGATATGCCCGGCCGTGTTCCGGCTTTGGAGATTATGGTTAATTCAGGGGCTATTCGCGAATGTCTGATGAGCCAGGAAAAAACGACCGGAATACCAGATTTGATTGAACAAAGTGAGCAGTATGGTATGATATCATTCGATCAGTCGATTATGCAACTATACCGGACCGGGCTGATTTCATTTGAAGAAGCGATATCGCAGTGCTCCAACCCGGATGATTTTGATCTTAGAGTAAAAGGTATCACCGGTGCAGCCGATAGATGGGCTTCGGAGAAAAAAGGGGACGAAGAGGAACAACAAAAGGAAAAGAAATCGGATTTTACAAAATTCTGATAAATAGGATTAAGTGAGGAAAATAGTTGTTTAAGAAAGTCCTGATTGCCAATAGAGGAGAGATTGCCCTTCGGGTGATCCGCGCCTGCCGTGAATTGGGCATAAAAACAGTAGCCGTTTACAGCGAAATTGATCGCGATTCGCTTCATGTCCGTTTTGCTGACGAGGATGTTTGCATCGGTCCGCCGGTTGCTTCTAAAAGTTATCTTGATCCCAAGCGAATAATTGCTGCGGCAGAAGTAACCAATGCCGATGCGATACATCCGGGTTACGGTTTTCTCGCCGAAAATGCCGATTTTGCGGAAATCTGCCAGTCATGCGATATCAACTTTATCGGGCCCCTTCCGGATATGATTCGCAAGATGGGCGATAAGGGGGTAGCTAAGCAGGTTATGCGGGAAGCCGGTATTCCGGTAATTCCGGGTTCGGAAGGCGTCATCGCGACGGTTGATGAAGCAGTATCGATTGCTGCGGAAATAGGCTATCCGGTTTTGATAAAAGCGGTCGCCGGCGGCGGCGGACGCGGTATGCGCATTTGTGATGATGAAAAGCAGCTGAGACGCAATTTCCCGATGGCACAGGCCGAGGCTGAAACAGCGTTCAGTAATAAGGATGTCTATCTCGAAAAGGTAATTCTGCGTCCGCACCATGTTGAAATACAGTTGATGGGCGATCAGTTTGGAAATATAATTCATTACGGTGAACGCGATTGTTCTATTCAGCGGCGCCATCAGAAACTCATCGAGGAAGCACCATCGCCTATCGTAACTCCCGAACTTCGAACATTGATGGGTAACACGGCGGCTCGCGGAGCCGCGACAATAAATTATCTCGGCGCCGGGACGATGGAATTTCTGGTCGATAATGAGCAAAATTTTTATTTTATGGAAATGAATACCCGTATACAGGTGGAACATCCGATTACTGAGGAAGCCTATGATGTCGATCTGGTCGAGGAGCAGATAAGAGTGGCGGCCGGGGAGAAATTGAGATTCCGGCAGGAAGATATTATGCTCAAGTGGTATTCAATCGAATGCCGGGTTAATGCCGAAGACCCTGAAAAAGATTTCCGCCCTGCTCCCGGAGCTATAACTTCGTTCCATGTTCCGGGTGGACGTGGAGTGCGGGTCGATACGGCAGCATACGCGAAATATATAATTCCGCCCTTTTATGATTCAATGATTGCCAAATTAATCGTCAGGGCTAAATCTCGTGAGATGGCTATTCAAAAAATGAGATACGCCCTGGATGAATTTATCATTGAAGGTATTCCGACTACAATCGGCTTTCATAAGAAAATACTCGATCATGAAGCCTTTAAGGCGGGTGATTTCGATACTAATTTTATTACCAGGATGAATGAGAAAAAAGTCGAAACCTCTAAAATATAAATAAATACATTGAAGTAACGTGAAACCATTGGAGGTATCAAGTTGCATATCCCGGAAGACCTCAAATATACAAAAGAACATGAATGGGTCCAGACCGAAGGTGGTGTGGCCACCGTTGGAATTACCGACTATGCGCAGGGCGAGCTTGGTGATATTGTTTTTGTCGAACTCCCGGAAGTGGGCGCGGAAGTTAAAATAATGGAGCCTTTTGGTACCATTGAAGCGGTAAAAGCGGTATCTGACCTTTACTCTCCATTGACGGGAAAAGTTGTTGAAGTCAATAATGCTCTTGATAATGACCCCACGGCCATAAATAGTGATCCCTATGGTGACGGCTGGATTATCAAGATAGAGATGGCCGATCCCGAAGAACTGGGTCAGTTGATGACCGCAGGAAGCTACGAAAGCAGTATAGAAGATTAAGTTAGGACCCGTACAATAAATGCCATACATACCCAATACCGACGATGATCGTCGCCGGATGCTGGAACGCATCGGCGTTAAAAATTTCGAAGAACTTCTCGCCCCCATTCCGGACACTCTTCGACTAAAGGAAAAACTGGATCTGCCGGAAGCTCTTACCGAGCTGGAGCTTCTAAATGAAATAGAATCATTATCCCGTAAAAATAAAAGTGATATGACAATTTTTGCCGGAGGCGGAGTGTACGATCACTTTATTCCCTCTGCGGTCGGCAATATATTGAGTCGGCCTGAATTCGTTACGGCGTACACACCGTACCAGGCAGAAGTCTCTCAGGGGACACTCCAGGTAATTTATGAATTCCAGACTCATATTTGCCGCCTGACCGGTATGGATAGTGCTAATGCTTCGATGTACGATGGCGCTTCGGCAGCGGCGGAAGCGGCCAGCCTGTCGCTGGGGCGTCTCAATCGAACAAGGATAGTGCTTTCAGAAACATTGAATCCAATTTTCAGGAGTGTAATAAAAACATATCTTTCAGGGCGCGATGCAGAAATTGTTACGGTGCCGCAAAAGGATGGCGTCACCGATATTGAGAAATTGAAAGATGCCGTAAATGACAAGACCGCCTGCGTAATAATGGGGCAGCCGAATTTCTTTGGATTGATAGAGGATATCGATGAGGCGGCAGAAGTCATACACAAATCGGGCGGCTTTATGGTTGCCGCGATTGACCCGGTGTCAGCGGCGCTGCTTAAAACACCGGCTGAATCGGGAGCCGATATTGTTGTGGGTGAGGGACAGCCGTTGGGTATTCCATTAAATTTCGGCGGTCCGTTATTGGGATTTTTTGCTGTAAAGAAAGAATTAGTGAGATTTTTGCCGGGAAGACTTGCAGCACGGACACAGGATGTCGATGGTAAACCGGGATTTGTTCTGACTCTGCAGACTCGCGAGCAGCATATTCGGCGCGAAAAAGCGACTTCAAATATTTGCACCAACCAGGCGCTGTGCGCAACAATGGCTACCGTTTATCTTTCGCTTATGGGGAAGCGGGGATTTAAGCGGGTGGCCCTGCTCTGCATGGATAAGAGTCACCGCCTGGCTGAAAAAATATTTAAGCAGGACGGTTTCAAACCCTACTATAGCGGTCCATTTGTAAGGGAATTCGTGGTGAAGACGCCTATTCCTGCCAGGGATTTAATAGATAAAATGGTCGAATCGGACAATATTCTGCCGGGTATTAATCTGGGTAGATTTTATCCCGGCATGGATGATGCCCTGTTAGTAACTGCAACCGAGAAAAGAACCGAAGAGGAGCTAAACGCCCTGCAGAAATCGCTGCGGGAGTATGTTACCGATGCCGTACTGTCCTAGATGCAAAAATTATTTTCCCGGGGATTTAACCGCCTGCCCCAAATGTGACTTTGAATTCGAAGAAGACGATTCCGAATTTGAGGAGAATTGGGTTATGATTGCAAAAATTAATGATAAGACATCGGCAGATTTTGCAAAGGAAACTCTTGAATCGTATAAAGTACCGGTTGCCGTTTTTTCGGAATCGGGATTTTTCGGTCATGTCGGTTTGAATTTGCCATCATTGTCCGGAAAGGGAATCGGAAAGTTTCAGGTTCATGTTCCTTCGGAGTATCGGGAAGAGGCGGAATCGATTCTGGAAATGATTCTAGGCAATAACTGGGAAAAAATAGAATAAACACACACTTAGATTGACAGGTGAAACCAAAAATGAAAAAAAATCTCTTAATTATTGGCTTAATAGCTGTTTTGGGAACAGCCTTGATATTAGCCGGCTGTGGCAAGGATGAACAGATGCCCACCGAAAGTGCCGAAATCGATTTTGTGACTGATTATGAAACGGTGCTGGCCAAAGCCGAATCTACGGGCCAGTATGCGTTAATCGATTTCTATACGGACTGGTGTACATGGTGTAAGGTTCTCGATACGGTGACTTATGTTGATCCGGCGGTGGTAGCGATGTCGGATTCGGTAATTTTTGCCAAAATCAACGCCGAGGTTGACACAGCGGTAGCGCAGAAATATAAAGTACAGGGGTATCCTACAATTGTCATGATAAATTCCGAAGGTGAGGAGGTAGATCGTATCGGCGGCTATCTTCCCCCCGATGAATTCATAGAAACGGTTCATAATTACATGGAAGGCAAGGGGACGCTGGCCGCCTATCTGGCACAGGCTGACACCAACGCGACAGTCGAGGTCAATTATCTTATCGGCGAAAAGTACTACGGACGCGGCATGTACGACGACGCGGTAAAATATTATCAGATGGTTATTGAAGAAGATCCAAAAAATGAACAGGGGTTTACTCTGGAGGCAATGAATTCACTCGGCTATGTCTATACAAGGCAGGGTGATTATGATAACGCTATTGCGACCTATAATATGATCATCGACCAGTTTTCTGATAGCGCTGAAGTAGTTGGAGATGCACTAATATCAATTGGCAGCGCCTATATTCGAGCGGAGCAAACAGATAAAGCGGTGGGGCAATTCGATAAAGTTATCAGGCAATTCGACGGCGATGAAATAGAAGCCGAAGCAAAGCTCTGGAAAGGCTATGCCTACCGTGTAGCCAACGATACAGCAAATGCTATTTCTGTTTATGAATCATTTTTGAAAGAACATCCGGAATCTCCTGATACTCTGCATGCGAGAGAAAAACTCGAGGCCCTTAGAGGCAAGGCATCATAGAAATCTGCTTTAATGAGAGCGAAAATTAATGGCTGAGAAAATACTGATATACGAAAAATCATCGCCTGGGCAAACCGGTTCGACCATGCCGGAACCTTCACGCTCTGAGGAGGAACTCTTAAAGCTCATCCCGGAGAAATATCATCGGAGCGAAGATGCGGCATTTCCGGAAGTAACCGAAGGCGAAGTGATGCGTCATTATGTGGGGTTGTCGGTTAAAAATCATCATATCGACAAGGGATTTTATCCTCTCGGTTCCTGTACCATGAAATACAATCCCAAACTCAATGATAAAGCGGCTTCGTTTGCCGGGTTTGTAAATGTACACCCGATGGCTCCATGTAATACCGCTGAAGGCTCTTTGCAACTTTTGTATGATCTCGGCGAGTATCTCAAAGAAATATCCGGCTTTGACGCGGTCTCTCTGCAGCCGGCGGCGGGGGCCCAGGGTGAATTTGTCGGGCTCTTAATAATGAGGGCTTATCATAAGGATCAGGGAAATGTTCGCAAAAAGGTCCTTATACCTGATTCAGCTCATGGGACCAACCCGGCTTCGGTTGCCCTGGCCGGATACGAAACAGTTCAGATAAAATCCAATGAGGAAGGAATAATTTCAGCCGACGAAGTCAGATCGGTCATGGATGAAGAAGTGGCCGGGTTGATGCTTACAAATCCCAATACGCTGGGTTTATTCGAGTCAAATATTGAAGAAATCGCCGATATTATCCATGGCGCCGGGGGATTGATATATATGGACGGTGCCAATCTTAACGCCCAGATGGGTATTGTTAAGCCGGGCAAAATCGGTTTTGATATATTGCACTTTAATCTCCACAAGACCTTCTCGACTCCGCACGGCGGGGGCGGTCCCGGTGCCGGTGCTGTCGGGGTGGTAGCAAAACTGGCCGACTATCTTCCAGCCCCGGTCGTCAATAAATCGGGAGAAGGTAAATTTTTTATGGATTTTGACCGCCCGAAATCGATCGGGCCGGTGCATACATTCTACGGCAACTTCGCCAACAGCGTTCGAGGGTACGCTTATATAAGAAATCTCGGCGAGAGAGGTCTTAGGCGAGTTTCAGAATATGCTGTTATAAATGCCAATTTTCTGAAAGCATTAATTAAGGACGAATACGAGATACCCTATAACAGGACTTGCATGCATGAATTCGTACTTTCATGCAGCCGCCAGAAAAAACAGGGTGCTCGGGCGCTCGATCTGGCCAAACGAATTCTGGATTTTGGCTTTCATTCACCAACCGTGTATTTCCCGCTTATAGTCTCTGAAGCTTTTATGATTGAACCGACCGAAACCGAGAGCCGGGAGACACTCGAAGAATTTGCCAAAGTACTGATTAACATATCCAAAGAGGCTGGTGAAAATCCGGAACATCTCAAAGATGCGCCGCACAATACACCTGTTAGAAGACTTGATGAAGTCAGTGCGGCCAGGAATCTCGATATCAATTATACTCAATAGAAGACATTTAACTTGATTATTGCCGCCCGGGATATTATTAAAGCCTGCGGCGGCATTTTTTATGATTAAATTCGATAAAGTCACATATGAATACGCGGGCGGTTCAAAAGTAATCGATAACCTCTCGGTCAAGATAGAATCGGGCGAGAAAGTTGCGGTCGTCGGCGAAAACGGCTCCGGCAAGACTACTTTTGCGTTGCTGATAAACGGCATTTATAGAGCGACTTCGGGAAATATAGAAGTCAATGGCCTCAATCCTCAATTGTCAAAAGACAGTCAGAGATTAAAGCAGAAAATCGGGCTGGTTTTTCAAAATCCCGATAATCAACTGGTTTCAACTACTGTTGAGCGTGAAATAGCATTTTCATTGGAAAACCAGAAAATGCCCCGTGCGGAAATGAAAAACAGGCTCGCAAAGTCACTCGGATTCTACGGTCTTGAAAATTACCGTTCGAGGCTGACTTCCGAATTATCCGGCGGCGAAAAACAAAGGCTCGCCCTGGCGGCAGTCATGGTAGCCGAACCGGATATATTGATTCTCGATGAACCTGAATCATATCTTGACGAAAGCGGAAAGGATCTTTTAAAGCGGGCACTGGATAATCTTCTTGATAGCAAGCCAAATCTGACGGTTATTCATATAACGCAATATCCATTGGTCGCGGAAAATTATACTCGAATGCTTGTCTTTCGTAGGGGTACTATTGTCGATGATGACAGCCCGGGAAATATTTTTTCAGATGAAGAGATGCATGATAAAATTGGAATAGGTGCACCGCTGAAGTACAGAAGAGGATTCGATTCAATAAAGCAACCTGAAGTCAGTAATTCTGAAAATATTTTATCCGGAAGAGACAAATATAAAGCAATCACTCTAAAAGACATTGAATTTCATTATGAAAAAGAAAGGCAGCTTTTTAGGGATATCAACATTAACATCGATAATAATAGTATCTGGGGATTGGTTGGCCCATCGGGGTGCGGCAAAACTACCTTGATTCAATTGATGGCCAGTTTGATAAAGCCGCAGAGCGGAGATGTTAATAGAGAAGGATTTGATAAAGATCAAGCTCAGATAGCTGTTTCTTTTCAGCATCCCGAAAGACAATTTTTTCTTGAAACAGTCGATGAGGAAATGCGGTTTGCTCCGGATAATATGGGACTTTCTGATATTGATAGAAAAGTCGCAAATGCTTACGGGCTGGTCGGGATCGAGCGTGAGCGTTACCATGATCGCTATCCTTTTTCGCTGTCCGGAGGTGAAAAAAGGAGGCTTGCGTTCGGGACAGTTCTTACTTTTGAGCCGCCATTCATATTTTTCGATGAGCCGACATCGGCGCTCGATTATCCCGGAATAATAAAATTTCAAAGGCTTGTGCGTAATCTCGCCGACCGGGGGATCGGCGTTTTAATAATTTCACACTATGGTGATATAATTCTGGAACTGGCTGACAAAATTATTGCAATGGATAGTGGGAGAATTGAGTCGATCCGCGAGAAAAGGGACTTTTTTAGCACAGAAGACTATTCATCTTATTTGTCGACTCCTGATATAATTAGTTATCAACGTGAAAAGTGGGGAGAGGTTAGGTTTTTTTCAGAAAGAGAGCTTTTACTCAATATTTAAGGGGTGCTGATAACTCGTTGAAAGAGTATGGTATGACCGGCTAGTCTTACATATTACTTTAACTGCCAAATTTGTGCTTGACCACCCAAAATAAATTCATATAATGTCCCGAGCTTTGACCTTTTAAAGCCGTCCGGTGAGGCGGCAAAAGGATTTTGATGTGTCTTATTTCGAAAATCATCTTGTAACGAACTTCAGAAAAACTTCTCATAAATTTATTCTGCATTTATGTAATATACCTGACAAGGAGGTCATTTGGATAAAATAATAACTGAAACATTGATGGATGCCAAAGGGATATCCCGGGCAATAACTCGTATATCCCACGAAATAATCGAACATAACAACGGTGCTGAGACGGTCGTCTTGATAGGAATTCTGAGACGCGGGGCTGTTCTGGCCCAAAGAATTGCCGAGAAGATTAAATCGATCGAGGATAATGAAGTCCCGGTAGGCTTTCTGGACATTAATCTGTATCGGGATGATGTTCATTCTAAACTCGACCAACCGATTATTCATCGAACCGAGATTCTTTTCGATGTCCGCGATAAAAATGTAATTCTGGTTGATGATGTATTATTCACCGGACGGACTATTCGGGCGGCACTCGATGCCGTAATCGATTTCGGTCGGCCAAAATCAATCCAGCTGGCAGTTTTGATTGATCGGGGACACCGGGAATATCCGATCAGACCGGACTATATCGGTAAAAATATCCCGACAAGTAAAGAAGATAAAGTCATGGTAAGATTGAAGGAGCGGGATGATAAAGAGATGGTCTTGATTGAAAGGCCTTTTATTCCCGAAGGAGCACCTCAGGTAATCGATAAAAAAGAAACTTCAAAAGATGCAAAGGAGAATAAAAAATGAAATTAAAATCGAGGCATCTTTTGGGGCTTGAGGGTGTCACCCGCGAAGAGATAAAACTAATCCTCGATACTGCCGACAGCTTTCGGGAGATTATTGAACGGCCGATCAAAAAGGTACCGACTCTTCGAGGTATTACGGTTTTAAATCTTTTTTATGAACCATCGACAAGAACCCGGATTTCATTCGAACTAGCCGAAAAACGCTTGTCAGCCGACACTATTAATTTTACCAAAGCGACGTCATCGGTAACCAAAGGGGAATCGCTTCGTGATACGGTGCAGAATATTGAAGCGCTTAAAATTGATATGATTGTGGTTCGTCATTCTTCTCCCGGAGTTCCGTATTTTCTTACTCAATGTACGAATTCCAATGTGATAAATGCCGGTGATGGCCCACATGAACACCCGACCCAGGCACTTCTGGATATGCTGACAATTAGGCAGAAGTACGGTAAACTCGATGGGTTGAGAGTGGTGCTGATCGGTGATGTCAAACATTCTCGAGTAGTTCGCTCCAATATATGGGGATTGAAGGCGATGGGCGCATCGGTAGCCCTCTGCGGACCGACGACTCTTCTGCCGTATGAGATCGAGAAATTCGGCGTTGATTATTTCACGAAACTGGATGATGCTCTCGACGGTGCGGATGTGGTCAATATAATGCGAATTCAGCTGGAACGGCAGCAGGCCGGGCTGTTTCCATCGATGCGGGAATACACCAACCTGTTCGGAGTAACGGATGATAAGCTGCATCTTTTGAATAAAAACTACACGATCATGCATCCCGGCCCGATGAATAGGGGAGTCGAGATATCATCAGCGGTTGCCGACAGCGGAGCATCGGTGATACTGGAACAGGTAACCAATGGACAGGCGGTTCGTATGGCGGTCTTGTATCTTCTGTCCGGCAAGAAGGAGGAGAGTGAATAGATGGCAAAAACAGAATATGATATGGTTATTACCGGAGGACGTGTCATCGATCCGGCTCTCGGGTTTTCCAAGCAGGCCAATGTATTCATAAAAGAGGGCCGCATCGCAAAGATATCGACCGAACTAAAAGATGACAAAAAGACTATAGATTCTCTTACCAAAGAGAACATTATCGATGCTGACGGCAAGTTGGTTATGCCGGGGTTGATAGATATGCATGTGCATTTAAGAGAACCGGGGAGAGAAGATAAAGAAACGATCAAAACCGGTACAAATGCGGCAGCAGCCGGCGGATTTACTTCGGTTTGCTGTATGCCCAATACCATGCCAGCCATAGATAACCAGGAGACGGTGAAATTTGTCCTCTCGGAAGCCGAGTATGCCGATTCCCGGGTATATGTGATCGGGGCAATAACTAAAGGACTTCAGGGTCAGGAATTGGCTGAAATCGGCGACCTTGTCAAAACCGGGGCGGTGGCAATATCGGATGACGGTAATTATGTTCAAAATCCCGAGATTATGAGAAGGGCGCTCGAGTATGCACGGATGTTCGATATCCCCATAATAACGCATGCCGAGGATAATTTCCTATGCGGCGACGGGATAATGAATGAATCATTTGAGGCGACCCGTCTCGGTCTTAAGGGACGACCGGCGGTGGGTGAAGAAATTGCGGTTTTGAGAGATGTCAAACTGTGCCAGTTTGTCGGAAGCAAGCTGCATATTGCCCATGTCTCGACGGCTGGAGCTGTAGATGCTATCCGGCAGGCCAAGAAACAGGGTGTTAATGTAACCGCCGAGGCAACGCCGCATCATTTTATTCTAACGGATGATATGATCGGTCAAAAATTCGATACCAATTTAAGAGTCAATCCGCCGATTCGTTCGAAACAGGATGTCGAGGCGATCATCGAGGGGCTTGTTGATGGTACAATCGACTGCATTGCCTCTGATCATGCGCCGCATTCCGAAGAAGAAAAAGACGTAGAATTTGATCATGCGCCTCCCGGGATGATTGGACTGGAGACGACGGTTGGATTGGTAAAGACATACCTTATCGATAAGGGATACCTTAGCTGGGCCGATGCCATTCGGAAAATGACCTATAACCCGGCCAGAATTTTAAAATTGGCGGGTGGGACTCTTGAAGATGATTCGGTTGCAGATATAACCATTGTCGATCCGGATAAGAAATGGACCGTTAAAAAGGAGAAATTCCGCTCCAAATCAAAAAATTCTCCATTCGTTGGATGGAAGCTTTCGGGCCAGGTGTTCATGACAATTTTGGGCGGGAAGGTCGTCTATAAATCATGATAATAAAAAGGCACCCAGTCGGTCCGGCCGGGTGCCTTATTTATAAGGTATCTTTTTATCAGGCAGTAAGTGCTTTTCTCATTAATGCCAGCTGCCCAATATGATATGAGTTATGCTTCATTAATTGAAGGGCTTCAATAAATAGGCTCTGGCCGGTACCATGTTCAAATGGTTTCGTTAGGTCAATATTTTCATCTTTCAATAGTTCGATAAACTCTTCCATATCCCTATGATACATTTCAACGCTTTTATCCCATGCTTTTTGGTCCGGCGGAGCATCATTCTCAGGCCAATATTCATCCGGCCAGCCGGGTGATTTATGTTCCTGATTACGGCTGAATTCGAGCATATCCCATTGGGCAATACGAATATGCTCCAAAATCTGCCAGGCTGTATGCGGATAGCCATCTATCCTTTTTCCATATAATTCCGGCGTAAGGTCTTCGATAGCGCTATCAAGAGAGATATGGGCAAACCGCCCTTCGAGGACTTTAATCAGATTTTCACGGATGGCTTTTTCGTCCATTCCTAAAATACCTTATATGTAACGCCCAGTGACAAAGTCTCTTTGAATCTTCCGCGAAGGTCAACCTGTTTATCGTACAGTATCTGGAAATACAGCGACACCTGTATAAATTTTGAAATTGAGGCTGTGACTGTATTTTCAAAATTGACATCGATCGCTTTCCAGTAATCCTCTTCCTCTGTACCCTCGAATTGTTCTTTATCGGAGAAAAAGAGCGCCTTATATAATGATAATTTCCCGATATATCTCAAATTGTCATTGACGGCCAGCTTGATATCAGTTACAGATTCTATGCCGCCGTCATTGAGCGACTCTGTTTCTTTTTCCTGCGTAACCGGGTCGATCATATCACGATTTATATTTTGTTTAAGCGCCAGACCAAGTCGGGTGATTATATTTTTAGTATCGTTTTTGATTAGTTGTCTTGCAATACCTCCCGATTCGGTCAGTTGGATCGGGTTTATATAGCGCTCATTGGTCGCCACCGATGCATCGAGAAACTGGCTTTCGAATCTGAAGGCGGCGTATGGTTCAATGAAAGTATGGAGGTCGAAAAGCGCCAGCGCTTCCAGATCGATTTTATCTGTCGATTTTTCCGGCTTTGACCATTCTTTCGTTTCTTTGTCCTGGGTGGCCGTTTGACCGAATGCGAGAACGATCGTGTTTCGCAGTGTGATCATTGGTGACAACTCGGATGTAATAACTCCTGCGCCGGTAGCGACCCAGGTAAATGTACCGGCTTCACCTCCTGTCCAGCTATCGGAGTACGAGGTTTGGGCGACGCCAAGGCCAAAATCAAGAAAGTTTTCGATTTCTTCTTCTTCCTTATCATTTGCCAGGGCACCAATTGTAATGCTCATAAAAAGAAAAACCGAAAAAATAGAAATGATGGTATGGAGCTTCATTACAGAATTCCCTTATTTATGAATGATTTATTTTGTATTGTTTACCATTAAAAAGTTTTAGACCTTTATATTCAAGAACTCAAGGTATCAAATTTACTATTATATAATTTAAAATCAATAATAATATTTCTGCAGAATAATTCAAAGTCCTTCAGGTGCCGCGGGCATATATTGTTGTTATATAATAACTTGCGATATCTATCAAGCTTGGCCGGATTTTTGCGGGAAAAGGTATCGATAAATTAAACCTCTAACCTGTAATTATGCGGGGCGATTATGCTCAAAACAACTCGTATGGCAGCTCTGGCTGTAATACTGCTGGCCCTTTTCGCGTTTGGAAGCAGCGCTTCAGCTTTTACGCTGTCTGCAACTGATTTCAACGGTTATCTCGCTTATGATGAAAATGGCATTGATTACGGCGATATGCCCGGCTATTTCAACACCTCAGCCGGTTTTAATTTCGCTTTCGATTATATGCCGACATCACCGACGCCCGAGGAAATCATGATGAACGCCCACAAGGATTATCATTGGGTATTCTCTTTCAGGGGCTTTGAAAATCCCATGGACGGATCAGCTCTTCCGTCGCTGGCCTTTTCACACCGAGCTTCTTATAATGACATAACAGCCGGTATTCACAAGGCCGAGATGTTGATCGATGAAATCCCGATGGAGTTCGCTTGGGAATTTGATTATGAATTTATAACGCCGACAAGCGGTCAGGGAATGTTCAATATGGCCACTTTTGTCGATCCGACTCTTCTTCCGGAATGCGTTCCATCACAGTACTACGGTCAATTCAGCGCACCAGGTGAAATAAGCGTAACGGCGTCTGCCGTGCCTGAACCGGTTACCCTGGTTTTGTTCGGTGCGGGATTAGCAGGAATGGGTGTTGCCCGCAAGATTCGGGGCAAAAAGTCCTGATAATGTGCTTATTGCAAAATTAAATACCGCCGTTCGGGCTCTATCTAGTGACTCGACCATTTCTTCTTATCCCGGCGGCGGTTTTTTTTATGATACTACCCCGTTTCGATTGTTGTTGACAATTTTCTATTGGGCATGTAAGCTTATATCATGCCTGAACTTAAATTGGATTCAGAAATTCAGTTTTTAAAAGGTGTCGGTCCCAGAAGAGCAGCGGCACTGGCCAAAGTAGACATATACACCGTTCGCGATCTCTTGTACTATCTTCCGAGACGCTATCTGGACCGCAGCGATATTGTCCCGATTGGATCACTCAGGGCAAATATCAATGCGACTGTCGTCGGAAAAGTTGCCGGTAAAGGGATATTAAAAGGCAGAAAACAAAGGCTCGAAGTTGTTTTATCTGACGGCACCGGCTATATTTCACTTATCTGGTTTTCGAATTACCGCTATTTCGAAAAAATATTCAAAAAGGGTGATATGTACGCAATAACCGGTCCCGTTACATATTTTCAGCAATTACAGATGGTGCATCCGGAAATTGAACGGATAGAATCAGCCGAAGAACAGCTTATACATGTCGGCCGTATAGTCCCGGTATATCCCTCAACAGCGGAGCTTAAAAAGGCCGGAATTACCGGACGGATTATGCGCAAGATGGTCAATACCGCACTCGAAAAACTTGGCAATCAAATACCTGATTATCTTCCGGAGAAATATATCGGTCAGGTGGTTCAGTTTTCACTTCGCCACGCCGTTAAGCAGATACATTACCCCGACAGTCTGAGCCAGGCGGAACTGGCCCGGCGCAGGATGGGATTCGATGAACTTCTTCAATTACAGTATTTAATATTAAAAAGCCGCAAAGAGCATGGCGAAATTGAAAAGGGTCATTCGTATAAAAAGCCGGGCGATAATCTAAAAGAGTTTATTCGTAATCTTCCTTTCAAATTGACTGCCGATCAGAAAAAAGCTGTGGAAGATATAGTTGAGGATCTGCAGAAATCCCGGCCGATGCATCGACTGCTTCAAGGGGATGTCGGTTGTGGCAAGACTGTTGTTGCGATTCTGGCCGGAGTATATGCAAAAGAAAACGGTTTCCAGACAGCCTTTATGGCTCCTACGGAACTTCTTGCTGAGCAGCACTATCAGACATGGTCGGAAATTCTGGATAAGCACGGTATAAAATGCGGACTTATGACCGGATCGCTAAATAAGACCGAAAGGAAAAAAATTGACAAAGCGGTTGCGGGGGGCGAAATAGACATCGTTTTCGGGACCCATGCGGTTATATCTGAATCGACTCAATTCGCCAATCTGGGTCTCGTTATAATAGACGAGCAACACCGTTTTGGGGTGATGCAAAGAGGCGGTCTGATTTCAAAAGGTATATATCCCGATGTCCTGGTTATGACCGCTACGCCCATACCCCGAACGCTGGCTCTTACTTTGTACGGTGATCTTGACATAACTTCAATAAGGACTCTCCCGCCCGGACGTCAGCCTGCCCGGACTGTGTGGCGGACAGCCAATTCACGAAAAGAAATTTACGAATATCTGAAAAACAAGATTGAAAAAGGCGACCAGGTATTTATCATCTATCCGCTGGTTGAGAAATCGGAAAAGCTCGATCTGCAGTCAGCGGAAGAGGAATATAAACGGTTGAAAAAAGATGTCTTTCCTGATTTGAAATTAGGCCTCGTGCACGGCCGTATAAAAAGCGATAAAAGAGATAAGACTATTACAGCTTTCCGCAATAAAGAAATAGATATCCTTGTTGCAACGACGGTAATTGAAGTCGGTATCGATATACCATCGGCGACGATTATAGTTGTCGAGCATGCCGAGCGCTTTGGGCTTTCGCAGTTGCATCAGCTTCGCGGAAGAGTCGGCCGCGGGCGTAGGCGGGGGATGGCGATAGCGGTTGCAACGCCTCCAATATCGGACTATGCCCGAAAACGGCTGGATATGTTCCAGGCGTCGTCGGACGGCTTTAAAATCGCCGAAGCCGATCTGGAACTTCGTGGACCCGGAGAGTTCTTCGGTACCAGACAGCACGGGCTCCCGGAGCTGGAAATAGCCAATCTGGCTACCGATACCGACCTGCTTCCAGGAGCCAGACAGCTGGTTTTAAATCTACTGGCTGATGAGGAGCTTGATCGCGAGGATAAACGTCTTTTAAAATATCTCAAAGCCAAAACGTCCAAAAAGGAATCACTGGCAAGGTTCGGGTGAGTTTTCTCGCATAAACTTTGTATAATGGTGTTGATAATTGCGAGAAAAAAGATAATTTATGCATAATGCAATGGAGGACCTATGGTTGACGAAAAAAAATAGATGCCAATTTTTTCCAGTTGGTAGTCTCGCTTCAGATGGCGGCGATGCAGAGTATGGGCAAGATCGCTTCGCCGGTCAGCGGACAGGTGGAGCGTAATCTGGAGCAGACCCGGGCAAGCATTGATATGCTGGAGATGATTTCGGAAAAGACAGAAAATAATCTCACTGAGGAAGAAAAATCGCTTCTGGACCGTGTCTTATATGAGCTTCGAATGAATTTTGTCGATGAGTCTAAAAAGGGCGATAGCGAATCTGAAAAATCTGAAAAGAGTGAAACCGGGAAAGATCAACCGGCGGAAAATGATAAAGAAGCCGACAAGGGTGAAGAAAAATAGCGGAAGTGTAAATCCCGTTTTGACTTGCCAGATTTGTTTTGCCGGAGTATATTAGTAATGAACAAATCCAATAATACTTCAATTGACTTTAGTCATACGTATAAATTATTGAAAATGAAGTTTCCAAGTATTGTTGAAGAAAACAAACCTATGGCCCCTTTTACGACATTCGGGACCGGTGGAGCGGCCAGGCTTTTTGCCGACGTCTCGACGGTCAATGAACTTGCCGAAGTCATCAAAAGCGCCAATGAATTAAGTTTGCCGATCTTTATGCTGGGCGGGGGATCGAATCTATTGGTCTCTGATTCAGGTTATGAAGGTTTGGTAATTAAAAATTCCATAAAAGGTATCGAGCTTAAAGGACGCGAACTTTCGTGTGGAGCGGGTGTTGATCTCCAGGATTTAATAGATTTCGCGACAGAAAACTCATTAACCGGCTTAGAATTTGCGACAGGTATATGGGGAACCGTCGGCGGCGCGATATACGGCAATGCCGGTGCCTACGGCGGTGAAGTAAAGGATATTCTTGTTAGCGTAGAACTTGTTGACAGGCAGGGAAATATAAAGACTGAGCCGGCGTCTTCCCTGGAGTTCGATTACCGCTGGTCAAGGCTGAAAAAGACCGGTGAGTTTGTTGCGCGGGCAAAATTTGCCCTGGAATTGGGCAAAAAAGACCTTATTAAGAAGCGTTGTGATGAAATAATGTCAATGCGGGGGGATAAATTGCCCTCGGGGACTCGTTCGGCCGGATGCTATTTTAAGAATATTTTGGATGAACGTGAAAAGTTTGGGAAACTTCCGGCAGGTAAACTTTTAGAAGATATAGGAGCAAAAAAAATTAGCTTTGGAGACGCTTCTGTCTTTGAAAATCACGCAAATATTATTATAAATAAGGGGAAGGCGAAATCGTCTGATATAAGGAAGCTGGCTGCTATTTTGAAAAATAAGGTTAAAGATAAATTTAATATTGACCTGACCGAAGAAGTTATACTACTTGGAGATTTTGAGGAGGAAAGCCTATAAGCACTTTTTAAAGATTTAAAATGAACCGGACCATATTCGGTAATAACTACGTTTAGGCAACTTACATATTCGTTTTTACTTCTTCTGGCGGTCTTGATTCCTGTCGCTTCCGCCCAGGAACCCTCTGTGAAGGGTGATCTTTATGAACCGCCGGCGTACATCTCTGATTATCCTCCGCTATCTGTACGCGGTGATGATAATTTCGTTGTTTCTCTTTCATATTCATATGATGAACGACCCAAATTCAGGCGGCTGTATACGACCTCGCCGTCAACTCTCCGCTCAAGCTATGAAGACAGTTCTTTAACCTTTGGCTCTAATTTTTACAATAAGGGCAACTATAAATATACGTACACGCCGAGGTCTTCTGATGCCGAGAAATATTTTTTCTTCAGGCGCGACAGACTTCTTGAAAATAACCTTCGCAAAATCCGCGAGCAGGCTCTTGAAAAGGAGCAACGCGATAAGCGAGGCGGTCTGTTTGAACTGAATCTCGATATTAAGAATAAAACTTTTGAATCGATCTTCGGCGAAGGTGGGGCCGGGTTGAAGGTCGCCGGGTACCATCGGATCGAATTTTCCGGGCGTTCACAGTGGGATGACCGGGCTTCGACTGCGACCTTCCGCCAGAATAAATTCCCATCGCTTCATATGGAGCAGATATCCCGTTTCGATATCAATGGTAATATTGGTTCCAAGATTACCGTCGCCGTCAGCCAGGATTCCAAAACAACAATCCCGCTTGAGAATCGTTTGATGATTCGCTATAAGGGTGGGGAAGATGAAATATTGAAAAGTATCGAGGCCGGCAATACGACCCTGTCACTGCCAAATACACGTTTTGTCGGCTATTCCAGTCGTATTCAGGGGCTCTTTGGCATTAAGGCGGAAGCCCAGGTCGGGGGATTGTCACTGACCGCGATCGCCAGCCAGGAAAAAGGGAGCACTGAAAGGACATCGCTCGATGCCGGAGCCGCCGGAAGCAGGGTGGTTCTTCGTGACTGGGAATATGCTCAGAACAGGATATTCGATCTAGGTGTTTTGGGTGGGCCAAATCGCCATTTTGAACCAACTGAAGTCATTGATGAAATCTACATCTACCAGTCTACGACGACCAATTCGACCGTAGGAGCTGAGCAGGGAGAAGATGCCAAGTTGTTTGTTGAACCGGATAATCCGGAACTGTTTCCGAATGAATTTAGACCGGCTGTTGTCGAGGAAATTGACGCCAATAATTATTTCGTAGATAAAAGGGAAAAGTGGATTATGTTCTATACGTCGATAAGGCCAAATGCCGATGTCGGCGCATACATGGTGGTTCGTGATACTATAAACGGAAATACACGTGAAATTGGCAGTTTGGAAGGTGATACTTTAAGCCTGAAGTTGATTCGTCATAATAATCCGGATTCCTCAATGGTTTCCTGGTATTATGAATGGCGAAATGTTTATTCCATACGAAGAAATCAATTCGGGTCAGGCCAGGTTAACCCGGAAGGTCTTGAAATCAATGTGTTTAGGGGTGAAGCGGGGACCGAAAACCGTGATGACAATCTTGATTATGAACAAGAAACCGGCGTCAAGTATATTAAAATATTGGGACTCGATAGATATAATAATACTTCCGGGGCAGTGCAGCCGGATGAAAAAGTCGACGTCAACACGAATATAATTCAAGCTGATGCGGGGCTTTTGATCTTTCCCACTCGGGAACCATTTGCGACCGATCAGACCTATTCAGGTTTGGATCCTCTCGATCCCCAGATACCGCAAATATATCGCTTAAGACGAGGCCATCCTGATATACAATCCTCTTCAAAATATTATATAACGGTAACCAGCCGTACCAGGGATGCCAACATAAATCTCGGTAAACCCAATATTATTGAGGGGTCGGAGGTTATTACTCTTAACGGCCGCAGGCTGCAACGCGGCGAAGACTATAATATTCAGTATGATTTCGGCCGCGTGACGTTTTTGAAAGAAGAAGCGCTTGATCCTAATTCCAGCCTGAATATCGATTTTGAGTATTCGCCGTTCATTCTCGCTCAGCAGAAGACGCTTTTCGGTGTCAGGGGCGAATATGAATTCAGCAAAAATTTCACGGCTGGTGCGACATTCCTTTACAAATCGGATAAAGCAACCGAGCGCAAACCGAAAATCGGCCAGGAAACATCTCGCATGATGATCTGGGATGCCGATACAAAATTCACGACCGGCATGAACTTCCTCACCGATTTCGCCAATGCCCTGCCGCTGATTACTACTGATAGAGAATCCCAAATAACAGTTTCGGCAGAGATGGCCCAGTCGTATCCGGATCCCAACATTGATGGTGTCGCTTTTCTCGACGATTTCGAAGGAAGCCGCGATGCATATTCTTTGGGCGTTTATCGGTCTAACTGGGTTATTTCCTCGGCGCCGTACGGATTGCACAATGACCGCAGGCGTGCCAGGCTGGTATGGTATAATCCTTATAACCAAACCGCCACACAGGAGATCTGGGACAGAGAGGTCGGAACAGGACAGGCCGGATTTTCGCATACGCTCAATCTAATATTTTATCCTGATGTTATCGATCGTCGTATAAAAACCGATTCTGATCTGGTCAATATAGATAGTACACTTTCCTGGGGCGGTGTATATCGCTACCTGCCTGCCGGTGCTGCTAATCAGGATCGGGCTCAACTTTTTGAAATGAGGGTAAAGGGTGGCAAGGGAGTCCTCCATATTGATTTCGGGAAGATAAGTGAGGATATAGATAATAATGGTTTTAAGACGACCGAAAACACCATAAATGATCACGCTTTCTTCCTTGACCCCGGTGAAGATATAGGTCTTGATCTTATGACAGACGAACAGGAGAGGGCCTATTATGTTGCCGAGGCTATTGTAGATTCTGCCGACCCTTCCGGCGATAATTGGGCCTATGACGGCGAAACCGATCCTTATAATGTCTCTCGCATAAATGGCTCACAAGGCAACGAACAGGATCCTGAAACGCTGGGACGCCCCGACACCGAGGATTTCAACCGCAATGGAGTTTTAGACGCTCAAAATAACTATTATTCATTCGAAATCGACCTGTCGGATCCTAATGACGACTTCTTTGATGAGACTTCGGAAAATAAATCAGGGTGGAAAACTTACCGGATACCAATCAGGGAACCGCAGGCCGTGGCCGACTCGGTTAACTTCCCGTCATGGTCCCAGATAACTCATGTCAGGCTATGGATGGAAAGTCCTACCGGTGAGGTATGTACACTGGCCGTCGCTTCGATGGATATAATATCCTCCAACTGGGAAGACTCATTAATGACAACCGATACATCGGGATTAGGCGAAAATGCTCCATTATTCAACGTGGCGGTTATCAATACTCAGGAAAACGGGGGACGATATGATCCTCCGCCTGGTGTAACCGGTAACTACGACGCCGCCAGTGGTATCACTGAGCCGGAGCAGTCGCTGGTTTTGCATTATCAGAATTTCAGGGTTTTAGATTCGTCAACGGCCGACACCGGTCTGGTCGAAAAATTTCTACTCGATACGCCCAATCTTATGGGCTATCAAAAGATAAAGATGTTTGTCAAGGGAGCGCCCGATTCTTCGAATACAGATATAAAGTTTTTCTTCCGTATTGGCGCCGACAGCCTGAATTATTATGAGGTAGCTCAAAGGCTTGAACCGAATGACTGGATAAACAGCTCCGGCTGGATCGATGTTGCGATGGACTTTAATGAAATTACGGCATTGAAACAGGACCTCGAAATCGCCCGTGAAGCCGATTCGGATACCAATACAATTGTTTCCGAGGATAATCGGTACCGCATATTCGGAAGGCCCAATATATCGCGCGTAAAATATCTGGCTATGGGTGTAATCAACACCAATCCGGATACCGTTATAACGGGGGATATCTGGGTCGATGAACTTCGATTGACCGATGTCCGCCGTGATGTCGGTCTGGCCGGGCGAGTGTCTCTAAATGGCAATGTTGCCGACCTGTTCAATTATAATTTCTCATATGATTATGAAAACAGCTTCTTCCGGAGAATATCTTCATCCACCAGGGGCGGCGGACAGAACAACCTGGGAAGCGGCAGGACAACCTCCAATTTGAGCGCCGGTGTAAGTTTCAGTTTCGATAAGTTTTTGCCTCGGGCACTTGGTGCGAATATTCCGGTGTCATTTCGCTATGGAGAGAGCCGTCAGGTACCGCGTCTAAAATTCCAGTCGGATATAATTCTCCCTGAAGAAGATCGCTCTGATGAATCGACAATTAATGTCACGCGGTCGCTATCGGTCTCGGAAAGTTTCTCTAAAAGAACCAAGAATCCCATATTTACGGTTTTCCTGAATAATCAAAGGATTAATTTCTCTTATAATCAGTCCGAAGGACGATCACCATCCAGGCCGATGACTTTTTCGGAATCATATCGTATTTCGTCATCATATAATTTCACGATAAAGAAGGTTCCGTATATTGAACCGTTTTTCTGGACACAGCCGATTCCACTTCTGAAAAAATTGAGCGAGTCCAAGTTCTATTTCTTTCCTGAGTCTTTTAACGCCAAGGCCAATTTAAATCGTTCCTTCAACATGAACCGCAATTCGAAAGGGACGCTGACTAATAACCTGAGCAGGGATTTCACCGGTGATCTTCAAATCGGTTACAAGATTTCCAATGAGTTAAGGGCGAATTATTCATACAGTACGCGTCGGGATATGACCGATCCCAGCTCTGTAAATCTATCGTTTAATCCAAAAGATCTAAAACTCGGTTTGGAAACAGATTACAGGCAGGCTTTTTCGGCAACATACAAACCGGCTGTTTTCAGCTGGCTTACGCACAGCTTAAGCTTCACGACGAATTACCGTGATAACCTGAATGTTGCCAACAATACTTTGAATATGAGTTCAACCAAATCATACGGCATTAATGGTTCATTTGATATCAATCGCATGTTCGGCGGTGGTAATCGGTCTCGTTCAAGAAGGCCAAGTCGCCGCAATGTAGTAAACCGTGATAAAGAAAAGGGAGTAACCGTAGCCGAAAAGGAAAAGGGCTTCTTTGAGACTATTATAGACCCGCCGGCTTCTGTTATGAGATTCTTAACAAGCTGGATAGAACCGGTCAGCTATGATTTTAAGCAATCACAAAGTTATTCTTATGTTGGCTTAACTGAAAGAGCCCGGGCACAGTTCCGTTTTGGTTTTACTGAGGATATCGGAGCTGAAATAGACCCGGAGGTCAGGGCAACCGGACGGACGAATGCGGTCGGTCGTTCTATCAGTTACGGTCTCGGATCCGGAACCAGATTTTTGGGTGGAATACAAACCGATATCCGTTTCAACCGTGCGATCCGCGAGGATGTTGTCAAATCGGTTAATCCTCAGAAAACTGAACAGACTACTTTTCCGGATATTAGTTTTAGCATAAGGGAATTAAAGACCTTCAAGTTTTTGAATCCGTTGATCAGGAAGTTCAATCCAAGAACAAAGTTTTCACGTGATACCGATGAGACAATAAACCTGACAACGGGTCATACAACGAAGGAACAAGAGACCATTAGTTACAATCCTCTAATTTCCGTTGATTTCAATCTTGTGAGAGGCCTGTCGCTCAATTTCAGACTGAATCGTTCGATTACAGAGGATAAAACTTTCCAATCCACGAACGGAAGTCTGCTAAGGACGTCGAAAAACACTCAAAATAATATTGCGGTCCAGACAAGATATTCCTTCTCCTGGCCAACCGGTGTTAAGCTGCCGATTCTGGGAACGGTAAAGTTTAAGTCGCAGGTATCGATGTCAGTCGATGTCTCCATGCGTAAATCAAAAAGAGAAAGTTCCGAGGGTGATGGACCGTTGGTATCCGAAGGCGAACGTTCGAATTTCGAGGTAAGACCGAGTGTGTCCTATTCATTCTCAAATCAGATCAAGGGAGGTCTTACCGGATTGTGGCAGGATACCAAGGATATGGTCACGCGACGAAATTCACATGTCAGAGAACTGAGAATCTGGGTGGAAATTAGATTCTAAAATATTTATTTGACAATTGCCGACAACTTACCTTCTTTACTCAGCATGAAAAAAATAATTCATATTGCATTAATCATTCTTGGTGCACCCGCATTATTTATTTATGGGTGCAGCGATTCTGAACGCCCCGCTCGCGTACCAGAATTTGACGGTGATCGGTCTTTTTCATTTCTCGAAAAACAGGTTTCATTCGGTCCGCGGGTGCCCGGCTCTGAAGGAAGCCGGCTCTGCCGTGAATATCTTATTACGTATTTCGACAGTCTTGGGGCCGAATATGATACAATGCAGTTCGTGCATATTGATAAGACGACGGGTCGAGAAATACGTATGGTCAATGTAATTGCTTCTTTTAAGGGATATGATACTACCCGGACCATTCTTGTCGGAGCTCATTATGATACCCGCCCCCGGGCCGAATATGACCCCGATCCGGCTAAGCGCGATGCCTGGATCGACGGTGCCAATGATGGTGCCTCGGGCGTTGCCGTAGCGATGGAGCTGGGGGCATTGTTCACCGAAGAAAAACCGGCGGTAAATGTCGATCTGGTTATGTTTGATGGAGAAGATTACGGCCCGCCGGGCAGGCTCGATGAATATTTCCTCGGGGCCAAACATATGGTCACAAGGGGAATTAAAGGAAAATATGAATTTGCGCTGGTGGTCGATATGATTGGTGATGCCATTCAGCAAATATATAAAGAGGAATTTTCTACCAAATATTCAACCAAGTTGACCGAAAAAATCTGGGAGCTGGCAGATGAGCTTGGTGAGGACAGCTTTATTGACTCAATTGGTCATGCCATATATGATGACCATCTATCGTTTATGACAATTGGTCTGCCGGCAGCGGTAATCATTGATTTTGACTATCCATACTGGCATACGACTGAAGATACAGTTGATAAATGTTCTCCACAGTCGCTAGCGGCGGTCGGAAGAGTCGTCACCAATCTCCTGTACCGTTTGTAACATGGAAGAAAAGTTCATAAAATCCAGACGGGATTTTCCTTCGGTGGAAATACTGGCATCGAATGAAAATATAGAAAACGCCGGACAGGGTTTGCCGCGTCCTTATATCATCAAACTGATTCGAGAGTCAATAGAGTTTTATAAATCGAAATTTGTCGAAAAAAAGTCAGAGCTAAAATATACTGATCTAATCGAGAATATCATTGACCGAATAGAGCAGGCGTTGCTGAAAAAAATCGGTCCTGTCATCAATGGTACCGGCATACTGGTACATACAAATCTGGGTCGGGCGCCATTATCCGAGCAATTATTCGATAGAATAAAAAAGCAGATTACCGGTTATGGGAATCTGGAGTTTGATGTCGCCTCGGGAAAGCGCGGCAGGAGAGGCGAACTGGCTGAAGATTTTTTGGCCATGATAAGCGGTGCCGAAGCCGGTACAATTGTCAACAATAATGCCGCGGCGTTATTTCTAATAATCAATACATTCGCCAATCGCCGTAAAGTACTTATATCACGAGGCGAACTGGTACAAATTGGCGGTGGATTCCGAATTCCCGATATTATTCAACGTGCCGGCGCAAAACTGGTGGAAGTCGGGACGACCAATATTACATCGCTCGAGGATTACCGCAGGGCTATCGAAGAAAAACCGGCCATGATTCTTAAGGTTCACAAGAGCAACTTCGCTATGGACGGTTTTACTGATGAGGCTGATATAAAATCTTTGGTGAAAATGGGCAAAGAAAATGATATCCCGGTGGTGAATGATCTTGGAAGCGGCGTTCTTATAGATACAGCTGAATTTACAGGTGTAACTGAACCAACGGTGCAACAGTCGGTAAAGGATGGAGCTTTCCTGACCTGCTTTTCCGGTGATAAACTTCTGGGCGGTATCCAGGCTGGATTGATTGTCGGAGGCAGGGAATATGTAACAAAGGTCAAAAAGAATCCCATCTATAGAGCAATGCGGGTCGATAAAACGGTCTTTTCGGCAATTGAAGAATTGCTCGGTTATTATCTAGATGATACACATCGCGAAAACATCAAACTCTGGCGGGTTGCAGCCGTTAAAGAATCGGAACTTTATAAAAGAGGAAGAAATCTTCTGGAAAAGTTAAAGGCCGGCGATAAAATCTCTTTGCAGGGAGTTAAAGGGGAGATGGGCGGCGGTTCACTTCCTGAAATAAAGATTCCCTCGGTGGCACTGGTCTTTGAAAGCAATAAATCAGCGCAGAAGATAGCTTCAATATTTCGCGGCAGCAGACCGCCCGTGATCGGTCGGATTGCAGAAGACAGATTTATGCTTGATCTAAGGACAATCGATTCGGAGTACGACGAAATATTGGTTGATATTATTAAAAATATATTAAATAAATTATAATATGTTTATCCTCGGTACCGCAGGTCATATAGACCACGGCAAATCGTCAATAATAAAAAGGCTGACAGATATCGATCCAGACCGCCTTCCGGAAGAACAAGAACGCGGAATGACTATCGACATCGGGTTTGCATTTTATGATACTCCCGACGGTACAAGAATAGGTATCGTTGATGTTCCCGGGCATGAGCGGTTCGTTCGAAATATGATTTCCGGGGTTGGTGGTATAGATGCTGTTATACTGGTTGTGGCCGCCGATGACGGCTGGATGCCGCAGAGCCAGGAACACTTTGATATAATCCGCATGCTTGATACCAAATTCGGATTAATTGCCCTGACTAAAATCGACCTGGTTGAAAATAGCTGGATTGACCTGGTCGAGGAAGATATCCGTGAAAAGGTGCGGGGTTCATTCCTCGAGGGTGCGCCTGTTGTAAGGCTGTCTTCGACGAATGGCGAAGGATTTGATAAGCTCAAGGACGAGTTAAACAGCCTTGCCGGGAAGGTGAAACGCCGCCAGGATATCGGTAAACCGAGATTGTATATCGATCGATCTTTTGTACTGCCTGGACTGGGTGGCGTAGTTACCGGGACCATGCGAGACGGCTCGCTTTCGACGGGGCAGGAGATCGGTGTCTTTCCTGAAAAAAGGTATGGCAAGGTTCGGACTATCCAGTCTCATAATGAACAAGTCGATTCGGTAAATCCCGGAACGCGCACTTCGATAAGTACTACCGGAATTGATAAAGTTTATCTTCCCAGAGGAGGTGTCGTTAGTATTCCCCGGATAGTCAGGGAATTTCCCGAAGCACCAATACTTACTGTCGATATTGAAGTATTAAAAGAGTCTCCGATTATTTTAGAAAACCGTAGAAAGCTGCTTATGATTACCGGGACAACTGAACTCGAAGGGGAGATAAGACTGTATGACAAGGAAGCCCTGTCACCGGGCGAAAAGGGAATTATCTTTTTTAAACCGTTCGAAAAAGTACTGGCATTTATCGGTGATAAATTTATTCTTCGCCTGCCCACTCCTCAGATAACTGTAGGAGGGGGGCAGGTAATAGATATACTCGAAAAAATGCCCCGGTCGAAAAATTTTGGGAATTTCAAATATCTTCATAAAAGAAAAGACCTGAATATTGATAATCTTATCGAATCAGAATTGGATAAGAAGACTTTTGTTAAAAAGGACAGAGATTTTATTTTCTCTATATGTAGTCAGGATTCATTTGACAATAAATTCGAGCAAATGCTCGAGCAGGGCGATTTACAGGAATACAGCGGTCTATACTACAGAGCGGCCGATTTGGAGCCGGTTACAGGTAGTATTGTTTCTTCCATGACCGAATATTTTGAAAAACATCCGCATCTTGACGGTATCCCTATTGACCGGGTAAGTTCTGTTTCCGGGAGGAGGCCGGAAGATCTTGAGTTAATCCTTGAATTGATGGAAGCAAAGGGATTAATAGTTAAAAAAGGTAATCGGTTCGATATTCCCGGTCGTGAGGTTACGGTTCGGGGGGATATAAAGATGGCTGCAGATAATATCGAAGAAGAACTTCAAAAGGGAGCATTTTCTCCACCTGCTTTAAAGGAGCTTCTTGCTGACGATGAGACAAGGCGGCAGGCATTTGATTATCTGGTCGTGTCCGACAAAGCGGTCAAAACGGGAAGTACACTTGCCTTTCACCGAGAGTACTGGGGTAAAATAGTTGATAATATAAAAGAGATATTAAAAGAAAAGAATGAACTGGCTGTTGGTGATTTGCGCGACCGTATAGACAGCACGCGGAAATATATTGTACCTATACTCGAAGAAACGGACCGTAGAAAAATAACCATGCGTACCGGTGATGTCCGTGTCAAAGGAGACAGATTTGAAAAAGGATAAACTCATTTATAATGCTGTCATTTATACCCAGGCTGGAGATATCCGTAATAGTCGCCCGATGAAAGTCGATTCAATGGCTGTAAGCGGCCGAAATATAGTTGCAGTGGGGAATAACCTCGATAGCGATCCTGATTTCAAGAAATATCAAAAAATCGATGCCGGAGGCAAGACTATCATTCCCGGATTTGTTGATTCTCATACGCATTTCTTATTTCTTGCGCAGTCGCTCGGTATGGTCGATGTTGACGGTATTGATTCTCTTGAGGAAACCCTCGTCCTGATAAAAAAGCATGTTGAAAAACTCAGCCCGGGGGAATGGGTTGTTGGGAAGGGATTCTCTCCCGACCGATGGAAACAATTTCAGCTCCCCGATAAATATATGCTTGATAAGATATCGGGCAATCTTCCCGCTTTAATATTTTCGAAAGATCAGCACATGATATGGGTCAATTCGAAGGCACTGGAGATTGCCGGTGTTAATTCCTCGACTCCCCAGCCTGATGGGGGACTTATAGAACAACGGGAAAACGGCGAGCCGAGCGGTATTCTAAAGGAAGGACCGGCAATGGAGCTTGTTCTTGCCAAATTGACTCCACCCGGGAAAGCAAGGCTCGATAAACTGTTCGGAGAAGCACTCGAGTATGCATATTCCAAAGGCGTTACCGGGGTACATTCATTCGATAGCATAAATGCTTTTGATTATTTTGACAGAAGGGCAATAAAGAATAGATTGGGCTTAAGGATTTATTATTATCCGCCTGTTAATAGTCTCGGGGAATTACGTAAAAGAAAAATTCAATATGGGTACGGAAATGACTATTTTAAAATTTGCGGTATAAAAATTTTTGCCGACGGTTCACTGGGGAGCCAGACTGCCCTAACCTTCAACAAATACCAAGATTCAGAAGATAATTACGGCGTGGAAGTAACTCCTGTAAGTGATATAATTGCCGGTCTCAAAAAGGCGGCATCGCTGAATTTACCGGCGGCAATTCATGCCATTGGTGATAAGGCGGTCGCCAATGTTCTGGACTCAATTGAAAAATCACCGGAATTGAAATCTGACAGACGGCACAGGATTGAGCATGTCCAGATGATTCGGCGTAAAGATATTGGCCGCCTGAAAAGAATGAATATAACAGCATCCATGCAGCCCTCGCATTGCCCCTCCGATATAAAGATGATAAATAAATACTGGGGTAAACGGGGAAGGAATTGCTATATATTCAAAACCTTGTATGATAAAGATGTCCCGCTGGCATTCGGTTCGGACGCCCCGATAGAGCCGCTCGATCCGATTGCAGGTATAGACGCCGCTGTCAATCGTAAAGGTTCGGATGGGAAGATATTCTATCCTGATGAAAGATTGTCGATTGCCGAAGCGGTTTATGGATTTACCGCGGGACCGGCTTATGCTGTCGGCGAAGAATATAACACCGGGAAGATACTTCCGGGATATAAAGCTGATTTTATCGTATTATCAGAAAATATATATAATTCAAAACGTTCCGGATTAAAAAATATCAAAATTGACGCAACATTTTTCGATGGGCAGCCGGTATATATGAAAAACGGCGCATTATCTTACTGAATTATAAGATTGCGTCCATTGTCCAGAATAAATAATTTTACATTGACACAATTTAATATAAATCCGTAAATTGAATAGGCAATATCGCCGCAATAAATTTGATTGCGTTCAGGGAGAAGAGATATGAAATCCGGAACAAGATTATCGATATATATAGCATTGACAATATTTGCTCTATTTCTGTATGCCGCCGGTGATACTTTATCTCCGGTTCCAGAAGAGCAGTCAGAGTTTATCGAAGAGGAAAACTTAGAGCAGAGTCAAATTTATATTCTTAATATAGAGGGTGCGATTGGAACGGTTGTCGCCGATATGGTGATAGATGCTGTCGGGGAGGCCGAGGATAATTATGCCGAACTTCTGATTATCCGCATGGACACGCCCGGCGGATTTGTTACTTCGATCTGGCCGATCACCAAAGCCATCATGAATTCCCGTGTTCCGGTCGCCGTGTACGTTGCTCCGGCCGGCGCAAAAGCGGCTTCCGCCGGTGTATTTATAACCTATGCGGCTCATATTGCTGCGATGGCACCGTCGACAAATATCGGCGCCGCCCATGTTGTTGCTGCCGGTGGTCAGATGGATTCGGTCATGACCGAAAAGGTAACCAAGGATGCTCTGGCATCACTTAGAGCAATGGCCGAGCGGCATAATCGAAACGCCGATTGGGCTGCCGAGGCGGTCAAAAAATCGGAATCGATAACGGCTCAGGAAGCTCTGGAACTCAATGTAATCAATCTTATCGCTGATGATATAGATGATCTAATTGGGAAGGTACATGGGGAAACTGTCAATACGGTTGAAGGCGAAAAGACAATCAGAACGACTAATCCGGTCAAGGTCGAAATTGAAAAGACAGCGATCCAGTCGATTTTGGAAATAATAACCGATCCGAATGTTGTTTTTATACTGCTCTCTTTAGGGGGCCTTGGCCTGGTAATGGAATTATATAATCCGGGCGCGATATTTCCCGGCGTTTTTGGGGGAATCTGCATTATTGTCGCCTTTTACGGGATGCGGACGCTGCCGATTAATTATGCCGGCATCGCTCTGATATTATTTGCAATTATATTATTTATTCTGGAGATAAAAGTGGTATCGCATGGAATTCTAACAGTCGGGGGCGTGGTTTCCTTGGGAATCGGCGGCATGATGCTCATTGATACCGCCGATCCGGATTTAAGAATTTCAACCGGGATCATCATCTCGGTGGCACTTGTAATCGGCGGCTTTATTTTCCTTGCCTTCTGGCTGGCTCTTAAAGCGAGGCTTTCCAGGCCAATGACCGGCAATGAAGGGCTGGTCGGTCTTACCGCCGAGGTAAAACAAAAAATCGATAAAAAAGGCTATGTATTCCTGGCCGGGGAGCTCTGGGAAGCACTGGCTGATGAAGTAATCGATGTTGGTGAGCAGGTAGTTGTTACTGATGTCGAGAATCTAAAGGTAAAAGTTCGTAAAAAGGGTTAATTATCAAGGAGGATTAATAAATGGGTATAGCCCCTATTGCTGTAGGTGTATTTTTAATCCTGATTATCCTGGCCAATGCAATCAGGATTTTAAAAGAGTATGAGCGCGGTGTTGTCTTTCGACTGGGCCGATTGGTCGGTTCCAGAGGGCCGGGTATCATATTCCTCATACCGCTTGTTGATAAAATGGTCCGGGTTGATCTAAGGATAATTACATTTGATGTCCCGCCGCAGGATGTTATCACGAAGGATAATGTCTCGGTCAAAGTTAATGCGGTTGTGTATTTCCGGGTCATGGATTCCAACAAAGCGGTCGTAGCTGTCGCCAATTATTTTGAAGCAACATCGCAGATCGCCCAGACCACGCTACGGTCGGTACTCGGTCAGGTCGATCTCGATGAACTGCTTTCCAATCGCGAAAAAATTAATCAGGAATTGCAGAAAATAATCGACCATCAAACCGAACCGTGGGGTATTAAAGTCTCAGTGGTCGAGGTTAAAAATGTCGACCTTCCGCCGGAAATGACCCGAGCAATCGCCCGCCAGGCCGAAGCGGAGAGAGAAAGACGCTCGAAAGTTATTCATGCCGAGGGTGAATTCCAGGCTTCGAAGATGCTTAAAGATGCATCGGATGTTATTTCCACGTCACCAAACGCACTTATCCTGCGTTACCTGCAGACTCTGACTGAAGTCTCGGTGAATAAAGGCTCGACAATTATCTTCCCGATTCCTCTCGATATGATTAAGACGTTTATAAAAAGCCGGGAAGTGACTGCCACTGAAGAGGGCGGAGGTGGAGAAGAAGCCGAATAATTTGGGATTTTATAAAATTAAAAAGGGACAGCGGTAAATGACTGTCCCTTTTTTAATAGTATATAATTTTGATATTATGCCATCATCCTGAAAGAATGAATTATATCATAAGGTTCTTCGGCCTCCATTAATTCTTCGCGAAAAGATTCATATATCAACTTTTCAGATAGTTCTTTAAATACTTTCAGGTATAAATTGTCATCATATGGTGGGGCGGCCATAGCGAAAAACATTTTAGTCGGTTTGCCATCGATTGAATCAAAATCGAAGCCGTCTTTATTTCGGGCAAATGCAATAATCAAATCTCTGGCCTGCATGGTTCGGACATGAGGCACTGCAATACCGTCTCCCAGTGCGGTTGTCGCCTTGCGCTCGCGATTTATGAAGTCTGTCAGGAGTTTGCTTTGATTGACCGTTTTGCCGGATCGCGCCAGAATATCAACCAGTGATTTAAGGATTTTCTCTTTGTTGTTTTCGCGCCATTTGTCGGATGTAGCTTCTCCGGGTTCCGGTTCGAGTTCGACATTAAAATCGAGCACGATTAAATTTTCAGACATGTATTTCCCAATATTCATAATATACTCAATTTAATCGGCTATAAGCCGTTAAAACTGAACGAATTATATTTCGGATAGCGCTTTTGTCAAGCAAATATTATCATCCATGTAACATAATCAAACAAATTATTGCATACTTGGTTCCTATTGACAATTCATTTGAGTTTAGTTAATTTCGACCGCACGCCATTAAAGGCGGCTATATTATGAAACTTGTTCTGCCGAACTAAATATAAAACCGGTATAAACTTAATGGAGAAGCTTTGACTGCTTTCAAAGAAATAAAAAGAAGTAATACATGCGGTGAATTGACTGTTGATAATGTCGGTGACCGGGTAAAACTAAATGGATGGGTCCAGGAATACCGTAACCTGGGCGGTTTGCTCTTTCTTGATATCAGAGACCGATATGGCATAACTCAAGTTGTATTTAATCCCGAGAATATAAAAAAAGAAGTTTTCGCGGCGGCATCGAAAGTCAGACATGAATTCGTGGTTGCAGTTGAAGGTGTTGTTCAGCGGCGTCCTGAAGGAACGACCAATAAAAAAATGACAACCGGCGAAATTGAAGTTGCTGCTGATAAATTCCTTCTTCTAGCCCACTCTAAAACACCGCCATTTGAGATAACAGATAATCCCGACGCACACGAAGTTCTGAAACTTGAATACCGGTATCTTGATCTAAGAAGAAAACCGCTTCAGGAATCAATGCGGATAAGGCATGAAACGACGATGGCGGTCAGGGAGTTTCTTTCGGGCCAGGGGTTTTTAGAAATAGAAACACCGCTATTGATGCGATCGACACCGGAAGGCGCTCGTGATTATGTAGTCCCAAGTCGGGTCCACAAGGGAAAATTTTACGCGCTTCCGCAGTCGCCGCAATTGATGAAACAGATTTTGATGATATCAGGATTCGATAAATATTTCCAACTGGCCAAATGTCTTCGGGATGAAGATCTTCGCGCCGATCGGCAGCCGGAGCACACCCAGATCGATATCGAGATGTCATTCGTTTCGCCAGAGGATGTTTTTTCTGTATCAGAAAATATGATGGCGTATGTTTTCAGTAAAGTTCTCAATGTTAATATAGAAAGGCCATTTCCGGTTTTTTCCTATGATGAAGCCATGAATCGATGGGGAATCGATAAGCCGGATCTCCGCTTCGGGATGGAAATTGTCGATATTTCAGATGTTGTTGCCGGTAGTGAATTCAAGGTCTTTTCCGATACTATTAAGAAAGGCGGCGTTGTCAAGGCGATCTGTCTTAAGGGTGGTGGAGATTACAGCCGCAAGCAGGTTGATGAATTGACCGAGACAGCGAAAAATTTCGGGGCTGGAGGGTTGGCCTACATTATTCGACATCCTGACGGAGATAAATGCCCGATAGTCAAATTTATCGGAGAAGAAACCAAAGATAAAATAAATCATCGCCTTGAAGCTGCAGTCGGGGATGCCGTTTTTATTATCTCGGATAAGAAATTAAAGACCGAATCAATTTTAGGACAATTGAGATTGAAGCTCGGAAAAGAGCATGATTTAATCGATAAATCGCAATGGAAATTCTTATGGGTAAACAAATTCCCATTGTTTGAGTATAACGAAGATGAAAGCAGGCTCGATGCTATGCATAATATCGTTTCGATGCCGCTTGAAGAAGATATGCATTATTTTGATGAAGCAGATAAATCGGATGTTCCAGTCAGCGATGTCAATCATCCGCTGAGAAAGATCAGGGCCGAGCAGTATGATTTGGTACTGAACGGTACTGAATTGGCTTCGGGGAGTATCAGGATAAATATTCCGGAACTGCAACTGTGTGTTCTCGGTATTCTGGGCATCTCCAGGGAAAAAGCTGAGAAGATGTTTGGTTTTCTCCTGAAGGCTTTTGAGTACGGCGCGCCCCCTCATGGCGGTATAGCCGCGGGGCTTGATCGAATAATTGCGCTCATGACCCGGAGGGAATCAATCCGAGATGTTATAGCATTCCCCAAAACCGCTACCGCTCAGTCGCTTATGGACGGCGCCCCGTCGGAAGTCGATCCTGAACAATTAAAAGAACTGGGCTTGCGTATTCCGTGATAGAAGGATATATTTACTGGTGAAAATGGATTCAGAATCATCTAATAAAATTTCCAAAACATATTCCATAGAAGGAATCGATCCTCGTTTATTATTCGGTCAGAATAATTCTTTTCTCCAAAGAATCGAAAATGCATTCGAGCCGAAAATTGTCGCCCGCGGTGATAGTCTTTTAATTACCGGAGACCCTGAAGAAGTAGAACAGGTCGTATCCCTTTTTAAAGACCTCACAACTCGTCTCAAACAGGGAGATTTTATTACCGAGCAGTACCTTCGATATTCTATTGATATGGTGAAAGACGGCAAGGGCAGTGCGGCGGCGGTTCTTTCCCCGGAAACGCAACTGAATGCATCGTTGAAAAAACCAATTCGACCGCGAACGATAGGCCAGAAAAACTATATGGATACGGTCAATAAAAATGATATCGTTTTCAGTATCGGTCCGGCGGGAACAGGCAAGACATATCTGGCGGTCGCTATGGCGGTTGCCGCCCTGAAGGATAAGAGGGTCAATCGAATTGTTCTTGTGCGACCGGCGGTCGAAGCCGGAGAATCGCTCGGATTCCTTCCAGGGGATATTCGTGCCAAGGTTGACCCGTATCTTCGGCCGGTTTATGACGCGTTGCATGAAATGATGCCAGCCGAAAAAATAAAGAAGATGATCGAATTGGGAATTATAGAAATCGCCCCGCTCGCCTTTATGCGCGGACGAACCCTTAATAATACATTCGTAATTCTTGATGAAGGCCAGAATACATCCCCGGCCCAGATGAAGATGTTTTTAACCAGGCTGGGCGAGGGGTCAAAGGCCATTATAACCGGCGATATTACCCAGATTGACCTGGATTCGGTTAAGAAATCAGGATTGGTGGTAATACAGCGGATATTGAAAAATATCCCCGGGATTAAATTTATCTATTTAACCGACAAGGATGTGGTCAGGCACCAATTGGTTCAAAAAATTATCCGGGCATACGAAAAGTATGAGAAAGGGCGAAGTAAAGGATAATCCCGGCCCTCCATTATTATGTATAGAATCCTTTTAAGAATTAAACGTTTTTTGAAACGTTACCTGAAGATAAAGGCTGAAACACGCCAGGCGGAAGCTGTCCGGCCGCTATCGAATTTCCGCAAAATTCTGATGCTTTTAATCGCGTCAGCTTTAGTCGGATTTTTGTACCCCGCTGAAAATTTATTCAATCCGGTCGATGTGCCCAGGCGAGGTGAAATCGCAACTAAGGATATAATTGCGCCTTTCAGGATTGTCATTACTAAATCGGAAAAAGAACTTGCCGAGGAAAGGGAGTCAATGGCCGAAGCGGTGCCAATTGTAATCGACTATGATAAACAACTGGTGGATTCAATTTTATCAAAATTCGACCGTTTTATTGATCTGGCCAAGGACGTTTCAAAAACCTACCGCAATTATGCCAACCGCGACGAAATTAATGCTATTCGGCTCGATTCATTGTCGGATTCTCTTAGAGCGGTTGTTGTCTCACAATTCCCGATAGTTAATCCCGGCACGGTTGATATGCTATTCGATAATAGAAATATTGACATAGCTGCTGAGATTATAAAGCAGATTCTGGTTGATGAAATATATTTTACTGGAGTCTTGCCCAATCTCGAGGCTATTCCCGAAACTTCGAACAGGTCTGTGATCGTACGCATCGGTAAGAGAGAAATATTTGTCAACCGCAACCGGCTCATGGATCTGTCCAAGGCATACATGAATTATCTGGCGGCTCTCAATGCCAGGTCTCTGACCGATACTATCGATGTCGAAGAATACTATGAATTGGGTAGACATTTTATTGTTGCCAATCTCGATGTGAACCTCAAGGAAATGAACGCCCGACGCGATGAAGTCATGGCCGAATTAAGTCCAACGAGGGAAGTAATACAGGTGGGCGATGTTATTGTCCGTTCAGGCCAAAAGATATCGGCTCGCCAGGCTGATATCCTGCAGGAAATGTATCGGTTGGAGGGATTAAGGTCCGATGGTGCTGATACTCTTGAAAGATATCTTCCCATCTTTTCAAGATTTGTCCTCGTCATGGCGATTTTTGCCGCACTTTACTTGTATCTCTATTATTTCCGACGGCAGGTATACTATTCAAATCCAAAGATACTCGCGCTGTTTTTGATTTACGGTCTTGAACTGCTCTTTATTTATTTTATAGGTATTAGATTTTCACTGTCTATCTACCTGTATCCAGTGGCGATCTTCTCGATTTTGGTAACAGTTCTTTTTGATTCTGAAATCGGAGTTATAAATACATTTATTCTTGCCCTGCTGCTCGGTCTATTACACCGATTCGATTTTGCAATACTGTTGTTGACTATTTCTGCGGGTTTGGTCGCAAGTTTTTCAACTCAGAGGGTTCGACAGAGGTCGGAATTCTTCCGTTCTGTTATTTATTTAATGATAACCTATATCGTGCTTGTAGTAATTCTCGATTCATTTGAACTGACACCAGGCGATGATTTATCAGGCCAGATCAGTTATGGATTAGTTAATGCTGTTCTGTCTCCGCTTCTGGCAATGGGGATACTGCCAATATTTGAATCATTGTTCGGATTTACAACTAATATAACACTTCTTGAATTATCCGACTTGAATCATCCGCTTCTCAAAAGACTGGCGCTTGAGGCCCCCGGAACATACCATCATTCGATTCTGGTCGGCAATCTGGCGGAATCGGCCGCTAAGGCGATAAATGGGAATCCGCTTCTTGCCAGAGTAGGGGCCTATTATCATGATATTGGGAAGATGGAAATACCGGAATATTTCGTGGAAAACCAGTACGGCATTAAATCGAAACATGAAAGCCTGACGCCAACGATGTCGTCGATTATTTTATCGTCCCACATCAAAAAGGGTAGATTGATCGGGGAGGACGCCGATTTGCCCGATGAGGTGTTGAATTTTATCGAAGAGCATCACGGCACGATGACGATGACGTACTTCTATAATAAGGCTAAAGAGATGGGTGTTGAGGCACCTTCGGCGGACGAATTTAAATATCCGGGTCCGAAACCCCAAACCCGTGAGACAGCAATTGTTATGCTGGCTGATTCGGTTGAAGCTGCCAGTCGAACACTGACTGACCCAAAACCGGCCCGCGTAAAAAACCTTGTGCAAAATATAATTAATGATAGATTTCAATCAGGCGAACTGGAAGAATGCCCACTGACATTAAAAGACCTGGCACAAATAAGAGAATCTTTTGCCAAAATCCTGATGGGTGTTTTTCATCAGCGGATAGATTATCCGGATAAGGAAGAGGAAGAAAAGTGAGGGTAAATATCATTTCCGAAACCGACCGAAGGATTCCACGGAAAAAGATAAAATCACTTATTTCTCTTCTTGAAGAAGAAGAGGAACCTCCGGAAAGTACGGTCAATTTTATCTTTGTCAAAGACAATAAAATCACCGCTTTGAATAAAGAATATCTGGGGCATCATGGCCCCACCGATGTAATCTCTTTCAATATCGATGATACCCCCGGCACTAATAGTATCTTTGGAGAGATATATATATCAACCGATACAGCCTCAATAAACGCCGCAAAGTACGGAGCCGGATTACAGGAAGAGCTGTTGAGATTATGCTGTCATGGGTTTTTGCATCTTCTCGGCTATGACCATGAAAAAGACGAGGATAATAAATTGATGAGAGAAAAACAGGAATATTATCTTAACCGGGTGCTGTCATAATGGAGTTTATATACGGCGTATTAATTATACTTGTTTTGTATATTGGTTATCTAATTTCATTGTATTCGACAGCAACCTATATAGAGCCGGAAAAAATCGAGGAATTATCTCTCAGTGTTTCTGGTTTTCGTCGAAAATATCTGAAGGAACTCTCCGGAGAGCCAAAAATTTCTCTTCAGTTGACAGTCATTTGCAAATCACTGATTGTTATTGTAGCCTCATTGCTGATGATCCTACTCGTGGAGAGACTGGTGGGCAGGTTTAACCTTCCACGGGATATTTTTTATATTATTGGACTATTTCTTGTTTGGGCTTTAAATTTAATATTCGTTGAGATATTTCCGCGGCGCAGAGTCCTGGGAAGTGATGACAGGCACACATTCAGGTTTATTTCTTTATTTGTTTCCATTTATATTTTACTCAAACCGATCATAAAAATATATGACAGCACTTTCCAGTCGGAGAAGCTCGAGAACGTCCCTGAAGATCAAAAAGAAGACTTAATCGAAAGAGCGATTGAGACACTGGCCGAGCAATCGGGAGTGGCGGGACGAATAGTCGATAAAGATGAAAAAGAGATGATCGGGCAGATATTTCTGCTCGATATAACCGAGGTGCGTGAAGTCATGGTACCGCGGATAGATATGAAGGGGATCGAAAAAAGTTGTTCGGTGGAAGATATCAGAAAATATACAAAAGATTTGGGCTTTTCGAGGTATCCCGTGTATGACGGGAGCCCGGATAATATTCTCGGGATACTCTATATTAAAGATCTTTTTACCGGCTTGAGCACTAATGAAGATAACAATTTTGATATTACAAGATATTTGCGGACCCCGTATTTTATCCCGGAATCAAAGAAAATAAGCGCTCTACTGGCAGAATTCAAATCGAACAAAATTCATATGGCTGTTATTGTCGATGAGTACGGTGGGACTTCGGGGCTCGTAACGCTCGAGGATATTCTTGAGGAGATTGTCGGGGAAATTCAGGATGAGCATGACCATGAAATCGCACCTTTGAAAAAACTTCCGGATGGTTCTTTTCGGGTCAATGCCGGATTATCGATTGAAGAATTTATTGATGAACTCAACCTCGAATATGAAACCGATGAATTCGAAACGGTTGGGGGGATGATTTACGATCTGGTCGGCTCGGTGCCAACGGCTGGAACCACTCTTAGGTGGAAGGATGTTATCTTCGAAGTGGAGAGGGTTGAGGGTCAGAGAATAGTATCGGTCAAAGCCTGGCTAAAAAAGGGTCCCGAAGCCCCAAAGATTTCAGAATAAAATTAATATATCCCCATTAGCAATAGTTTTTTATTGATTTTATAAGAAATTATTTTTTAGATAAAAACTTAGCCAACTTTTTTATAAAAGGGGTGTTTTATAGGTATTCATAGATTGATAATTTTTTTGAAGCCACCGAAAACAATTTTCTGGAGGATAATGGCGTGACCAAGACCAAGGAAGATATACTAAGAATAATGAGCGACGCTAACGTGAATTATGTCAGGCTGAATTTTACTGATATTCTTGGAAGAATGAAAGGGATGACGATTACCGGCTCTGAGATTGAGACGATTTTATCAAACGGTCAGGGTTTTGATGGTTCTTCAATTGAAGGCTTTGTGCGCATTGAAGAGTCGGATTTGGTTGCTATACCCGATTTAAGGACTTTCAGGATAATCCCCTGGGATATCGGCGGCGAACGCTCGGCGATGATGTTCTGTGACATTCAGACCCCGGACGGTAAGCCTTATGAAGGTGATCCGAGATGGGTATTACAGAAAATTTTGAATAAAATCTCCGATAAGGGGTGGACCTTTTATACCGGTCCGGAGTTGGAATATTTCTATTTCAGTTCGGATTCTTCACCAGATATTCTCGATCAGGGTGGATACTTTGATTACGGCTCGGCAGATATTGGAACCCAGCTAAGGAAGAGAACCAGCGCTCTTTTGGAGCAGATGGATATCCCGGTGGAATGTTCGCACCACGAAGTTGCGCCCAGCCAGCAGGAAATAGACCTCAAGTACCAGGAAGCGCTAATGATGGCCGATTTTGTTCAGATCTATAAATTCGTTGTCAAAGAAATCGCACTCCAGAACGATGTCTATGCTTCATTTATGCCCAAGCCGATTTTCGGGCAGAATGGTTCGGGAATGCACACTCATATGTCGCTTTTTGAAAATGGCAAAAATTTGTTCTATGATCCCGATTCGCCTAATCATCTTTCCGACATTGCCAAGAAATTTCTGGCCGGAATATTGAGACATATCAAGGAATTCGCCCTTGTCACCAATCAGTGGGTCAATTCCTATAAAAGACTGGTAGTCGGTTATGAGGCACCGGTCTATATTTCATGGGGAACAAGAAACCGGTCAAGCCTTATTAGAGTCCCGGAATTCAAGGCCGGACATGAAAAAAGCACCCGTATCGAATTACGGTCGCCCGATCCGGCCTGTAACCCATATCTCGCCTTTTCGGTGATGCTGGCCTCGGGGCTTAAGGGGATCGAAAACAATTATGAGCTGCCTGATGCAGTCGAAAAAAATATATTTCTTATGTCCGCCGAAGATCGCCGGAAGGTGAATATCGATGCCCTTCCCGACTCGCTGGAAAATGCAATTCGTGAAATGGCTAATTCCAAGCACATGAAAGAAACACTTGGCGAACATGTATTCAGTACTCTTCTCGACAATAAGCGGGTTGAGTGGGATACATATCGCTCCCGCGTTACCGATTATGAAATGGAAAAGTATCTTCCTTTCCTTTAATGGGTAGTAATATCGATTTACCGGCGGGCAAGCTCAGCTGCCGGTATAATAAGCGGTTACAGAAAGAGATTATTGGCTCCCGGTATCATGCCTTATTATAATTCTGATGGAATAAGAATATTTTATTTGGAAAAAGGGCAGGGGACACCGCTTGTTTTTCTTCATGGCTTCACGCTTGACCATTCTGTTTGGCAAGAACAACTTGACTATTTTTCAAAAAAATATCGTGTTATAGTTACCGATGCTCGGGGTCATGGGCAATCTGATGCTCCAAAGACCGCTTACGCTCGTGAAGACCGGGCACAGGACATATTGAATCTGGCAAATCAATTAAATATAGATAAATTTCATCTGGCCGGACATTCGATGGGTGGTGGGGATGCTCTGAATTTTGCCATCGACAATCAGGAGAGATTGAAATCATTGATCCTGATTGGGACAGTCGCGTCCGGTTGGCAGCCTCCCAAAAGATATAGAGATTTTACAGAAATGGCTCGGAAAAAAGGGATTGAAGAAGCAAAAGAGATTTATATAAATTCCATTTTAATCTACTATGACAAGCGGTATCCTGAACTTAAGGAGCGGCTTAGAAATATAATGCTAAGATTTTCCGGGATGCCCTGGCTGGATCCGATGAAAGGTAAGTATAAAAAGCGCAATGATATAGAGCTGGCAAACAACCTTAAAGTACCGGTCTTTCTTATAGTAGGACAGCATGATATCTATTTCAAATCCCTTGCAGAAACCCTTCATGAAAAAATAGAAAATTCCACATTGGAAATAATTCCCGATGCCGGCCACATGGTTAATCTGGAAAAACCAAATGAGTTTAATTCCGCCTTTGATCAATTCTTGAATAAAATCACATCCAAATAAATTATAGTCTCGCCTGTTTCCGAATTAAAAAAATAGCTTGTATAAATCGCCAATGAATCTTATATCAGTAAAATTATTATATTATCCTCAAATAAAATGGGGAATGTAAAAAAATACTCGGTTGTCAGGGGAGAGGCTAAATGAGCTCAAAAGCTAAAATAGCCGTTTTTATCTCAGGTGGCGGAAGTAATCTTCAATCGCTCATCGACGCCTCTGAGCAGGGGCGGCTTTCGGCCGATATTGCTCTTGTTGTCTCCAGTAAATCAAATGCATATGGCCTGGAGCGAGCCAAAAATCATGGAATCGATACGCTTATATACCGCGTCAAGGATTATCCTTCCAAAGAAAAGGCAGAAAATGACCTTCTGGAAGTGCTCGAGGAATATGAAATCGATTATATAGCCCTTGCCGGATATTTGAAACTTATTCCGTCTTCCGTTGTTTCTCGCTATAATAACCGGATTACCAATATTCACCCGGCACTGCTTCCAAAATATGGTGGAAAAGGGATGTATGGCCATCATGTTCATGAGGCAATCTTAAAAGCGGGAGATCGGGAATCCGGGCCGACCGTTCATCTGGTCAATGAGAAGTACGACGAAGGGAAAATATTGATGCAGGAAAAAGTGCCGGTCATGCCGGATGATACTCCTGAAACGCTGGCTGAAAGAGTTTTGAAAATTGAACATAAAATTTACCCTGAAGCTTTGGAGAAGCTGATAAAAGGAGAGATAGAATAGCATGGAAAAAATTGTAATGGAAACTGATATTAAGGAATATCCGCTGTTTAGCCGCGGGAAGGTTCGTGATGTTTACGATCTTGATGATAAACTCCTGATCGTTTCAAGTGATCGGATTTCGGCATTTGATGTTGTCCTGCCGAATGGAATTCCGGGAAAAGGTGAAGTGCTGACCCAGATGTCTCTTTTCTGGTTCGATTTTCTTAAAGATGTCGTTGATTCGCATCTGATAACTGCCAATATGGATGAATATCCGGATAATTTGAAAAAATACCGGGAGGTTTTAGAGGGCCGTTCTATGATTGTCACCAAGGCCGAACGGATCGATATTGAATGTATTGTGAGGGGTTATATTTCCGGATCGATGTGGAAAGAACTAAAAAGGGCCCGCGAAAAAGGCTCCAATGAGGTTCACGGCTTCAAATTCCCTGAAGATTTGCGTGAATCGGACAAACTTCCGGAGCCGATTTTTACTCCTTCGACCAAGGCCGAAACAGGACATGATGAAAATATATCATTTGCTCAGATGGTTGATATAGTTGGCCAGGAAACGGCTCATCTTTGCCGGGAAAAATCGATTGCGATTTATACCAAAGCTGCGGATTATGCCCGTGGTAAAGGGATTATTATCGCCGACACCAAATTTGAATTCGGTTTCAAGGATGGTAAGTTCATCCTTATAGATGAAGTCCTGTCTCCCGATTCATCACGTTTCTGGCCGGTTGCCGAATACGAGCCGGGGAAGGGCCAGCCCTCATTTGACAAGCAGTTCATTCGCGATTATCTTGCCGGTCTTGATTGGGACAAAAAACCTCCGGGACCGGAACTTCCTGAGGAAATAGTGGTAAAATCGGCCGCCAAATACCGAGAAGCGGCCAGATTACTTATGGGGTAGGAAAAAAATGAGTGAATCAGCAAAAATTAAAAGAGCATTAATTTCGGTTTATGATAAATCCAATCTTACTGAGCTGGCCGAAATATTGGCCAAGAACGATGTTGAGATTCTTTCGACCGGTGGAACTCTGGCCGCTCTGAAAAAGGCCGGTATTCAGGCAGTGTCGGTTTCAACCTTTACTGGAGCACCGGAAATTCTTGGTGGAAGAGTCAAGACTCTTCATCCAAAAATTCATGCCGGTATTTTGTTCCGCCGTGACAATGAGGATGACCAGGCTGCCATGACACAACAAGAATATAGACCAATCGATATGGTCGTGGTAAACCTGTATCCATTTGAAAAAACAGTCGCAGATTTAAAATCGGGCGAAGAGGAAATAATAGAAAATATCGATATCGGCGGCCCGACCATGATTCGCGCGGCGGCAAAGAATTTCAAAGACGTTACTGTAGTGACAAGCCCGGAAGATTATAATATTGTTATAGAGGAGCTCCAGAAAAATGATGGTGTAGTCAGTTTCGAAACTCGCCGCAAATTGGCCGCCAAAGCTTTCGCGCTGACCAATCATTATGATCGGGCAATTGCGAACTACTTTACATTCGGGCGCCAGGAAGAGGGCGAATTATTCCCCAATCGTCTGGAAATGGCCTATAGTTTGAAGCAATCACTTAGATATGGTGAAAATCCGCACCAGAAAGCTTCGTTTTATGTCGATGATGATTTCGGCGGACCGTCTCTTTCACAGGCCGAGGTCCTCTCCGGTAAGGAGTTGTCGTATAATAACATATCCGATCTCGATGCGACCCTGGATATGCTTCTGGATTTCAAGGAGCCATTTGCCTGTGTTTTAAAACATGCCAATCCATGCGGCGCAGCTATTGGTGAAACATTGACCGATGCCTATCGCGAGGCACTGGCTTCTGACCCGCTTTCGGCTTTTGGTTCTATTATCGGACTGAATAAAAAAGTCGATTTAGAAGCGGCCAAGCTTATACATGAGACTCATTTTGTTGAATGTGTTCTTGCTCCCGGTTATGATGAAGACGCTTTTGCGTTGATGAAAAAGAAAAAAAGCCGCCGCCTTTTAGTCCTGCCCGATATTGAAAAGGGACGACCGCGCGGGGAGATGTATACCAAATTCGTGCGTGGCGGTATTTTATACCAGACTGCCGATGATATGGAGACATTGAAATCATCACTTAAGACAGCCACGGATAGAGAACCGACCGATGAAGAGCTGGAAACCCTGCTTTTTGCCTGGAAGATTGTGAAACATACCAAATCCAATGCCATAGTCATAGCGAAGAATAGAGCTACGGTGGGTATCGGAATGGGACAGACTTCGAGAGTCGATGCTTCGGCTCTGGCGGTCAAAAGGGCTAAAAAGCGCGCCAAAGGAGCTGTATTGGCATCAGACGCTTTTTTCCCGATGCCTGACGGAATAGAAGTGGCTACTGACGCCGGTGTTACAGCCATAATTCAGCCCGGAGGTTCTAAAGGCGACGACAAGGCCGTAGAGGCCTGTAATAAGGCCGGGGCCGCGATGGTATTTACTGGCATAAGGCATTTTAAGCATTGAGGTTGTACGTTTATTTAAGAATGTCCTTGCTTAAAATAAAGATTGGGACTAAATTTACCGAATAGACCGACAACAGCGGAAAGGGATCTACTTGGGTAACAGAGTTCTTGAAATAGTCGTATTTCTGATGTCTCATATTAAAGATCATCAGGGGCAATTGGAAAATCTTGACGATGTTTCCTCGTATTTGAAAAGCCACGGATTTACCGATAACGAAATCAGTTCCGCTTATTCCTGGGTTTTGGACCAGATTCAGACCGATGATGATTTTCTGGTCGCGGAAGGTCAGGCCAAACATTCTGTGCGAATCCTTTCTGACTGGGACAGGCGGAATTTTACTATAGAGGCTGTTGGTTATCTATTACAAATGAGATACCTGGGTTTGCTTCATGATTCCCAGATTGAATTAATTCTCGAGCGTGCGACCCTTCTTGGTTCTACTCCAGTCGATTTGGAGCAGATCAAGATGATTGTTGGCTCGATGTTGTTTAAAGAGCCCGATCCAAACGAAAATGCTCGGATGCAGTTGTTTATCGCACCTGAAGATGACGGCCTCGTGAATTAGTTGTCGTTTTCTAAACATCCCCAATGTCTTTGCAAAACAAAAAGATAACTATAGGTATAAGCGGCGGCATAGCTGCCTATAAAACGCCTAACCTGATTCGGCTATTGAAGAAGGACGGGGCCGAAGTTCGGGCAATCATGACCGAAGCCGCCACCAAATTCATTACCGAACTTACCATTGAATCTGTCTGCCAGTATCCGGTTGGCAGGCAGATGTTTCCTAATGACCGCTATGTGGCTACTCATCATATTGATATGGCCGAATGGCCTGATATTATCGTCGTTGTACCGGCCACCGCCGATCTGATTGCAAAAATAGCAGCCGGATTGTGCGATGATTTGTTAACGACAGTCATTTGTGCCACCAAGGCGCCGATAATGCTGTCACCGGCGATGAATTCCAATATGTATCTTAATCCGATAACCCAGAAGAATATTGAGTATTTAAAATCACTGGGTTATACTATCCTTGATCCCAATACCGGAGAAATGGCTTGCGAGACCGAAGGCCCGGGGCGTATGCCGGAGCCTCAGGAATTATTTGAATACGTCAGCCGGTATTTCGAAAAAAAAAAGCCTCTAAAGAATAAAAGAGTCCTTGTTACTGCCGGACCCTGCCGGGAGAATATCGATCCGGTCAGATTTATATCGAACAGATCTTCGGGTAAGATGGGTTTTGCTCTGGCGCGTGCCGCGTATGATGCCGGCGCCGAGACGAATCTTGTTTCCGGCCCGACCAACCTGGAAACACCTTATGGAGTCAAGCGCATTGATGTTGAATCGACAGAACAGATGTACAATGCAGTACGGGAGAAATTTGGCACAACAGACTTTTTAATAATGGCCGCCGCACCGGCAGATTTTAGACCTTCGGAAATCCGGGACAAAAAGATAAAAAAGGGAAATTTGGATAATCTGCAGCTTGATTTAAGGAATACTATTGATATATTGAAGGGATTAAGGGGAGTTAAAAAGGATACTCAGAAAATAATCGGCTTTGCTCTCGAAACAGACAATGGTTTAGAGAATGCAAAAGCTAAATTGAGGGAAAAGGGCCTTGATCTTATTGTTTTAAACAGCCTTGAGGAAGGAGTGCCTTTTGAAGGGCAAGATAATAAGGTCACCGTAATCTCGCCTGACGGCGAAATTGATGAATGGCAGTCGATGACAAAGGATATTCTTGCACGTAAGTTGATAGGAAAAATAGCCTTGCTGTAACGGGGGAGTTTCCAGTGGGGATATCCAAAGGAAAACTTGGTAAAAAAACTCTGGAGTTGCTGACTCAAGCCACCCGGCATCAACTCGAAATGGGATTCGATGATATTGTTGTCAATGGTGACCGGGTGCGGGAGGCCAATCATAAATTGATTCTTTCAGGGAAGAAAAATGTAATGACCGAAAAATATAAATCGCTTAAGGAGCATGAAGAAGCTATAAAGGACTGCAACAACTGCCGTCTTTGTGAAGGGCGCACTAATTTTGTTTATGGTACAGGCGACCCAAACGCCGATGTCATGTTCATCGGCGAGGGCCCGGGACGGGAAGAAGATCTAAAGGGCGAACCGTTTGTGGGAAGAGCCGGTCAGCTTTTAAACAAGATACTGGCGGCAATAGACTTTAAACGCGAGGATGTTTATATTGCCAATGTCGTTAAATGCCGTCCGCCAAATAATCGTGACCCCCAGCCCGACGAGATGGAAACCTGCATGCCCCATCTAAAAGAGCAAATTCGTCTGATTAAACCGAAAATAATCTGTGCCCTTGGAAGAATCGCCTCTCATGCGCTCCTCGAGACCTCGACACCGCTTGGCAAATTACGCCAGAAATGGCATAAGTTCGAGGGGATCGATTTTATAGTTACATATCACCCGGCGGCGCTTCTCAGGTTTCAGCAGTATAAAAAAGATTGCTGGGAAGATGTACAGATGCTCCGTGAGCGGTATGATGAAATAAAAGGTGATTAAATGCCCGAGACAGATGTTAGAAAAAACAGTGATGCTTACAGCCCGCCTCAGGATAAATATGCCGAACAGGCAGTCCTCGGCGCGGTAATGAAAGATTCAAAGTCCCTTTTTACAATAATAGATTACTTCAAAACCGGTGAACATTTTTATTTCCCCAAACATGAAACCATTTACAGATCTATTCTCAATCTTTACGAAAAAAATGAACCATACGATATAACGACCGTTGCAGATGAACTCACCAAGATGGGTAAGCTGGAAAAAATCGGTGGGCGAGTCTATTTAATCGAGTTGGTCGGTCTTGTTGTTTCCACGGCAAATATAGAATACTACGCCAATATCGTTCTTGAAAAATCATTGCTGAGAAGGTTGATAAATGCATCCAATGATATAATTGAAAGCAGCTATCTGCAAAAGATTGAAATCGGCGATTTGCTTGATTTTGCCGAAAAGACAGTCTTCTCGATCGCCGAAAGTTATCTTCGCACCGAGTTTACTCCCTTGAAAGATTTAATGCCCAAAACATTTGAGCAGATTGAAGAATTTCAGGAGACAAAAGGCGGCATTGTCGGTATCGAGACAGGTTATAATAAGCTCGATGAAATCATGGGCGGCCTTCACAATGGAGATTTAATCGTTATTGCCGGACGTCCGTCGATGGGGAAAACGGCCTTTGCTTTGAATATAGCTGAGAATATTGCAATTGATAAAAATCTGCCGGTAGGGATATTTTCAATAGAAATGTCAAAAGAGCAGCTTGCCCTGAGACTCTTATGCGGCAGAGCCAAAATCAGTCAACATCTACTTCGCTCCGGGAGGCTCAAAGATGCCGATTATCAAAGGCTTCCGCTGGCGATGGATAAACTGGGTGATGCCGATATTATAATCGATGATTCGCCGACATTATCCTCACTGGAAATCAGGGCTAAGGCACGAAGGATGAAAGCGCAATATAATGTCGGAATGATTATTATCGACTATATCCAGATGATGCACGCCGCCGGAAAGTTCGACAACCGGCAGCAGGAGATGGCTCTGATTTCGCGGTCATTGAAAACTCTGGCCAAGGAACTGGAAATCCCGGTGATTGCAATCAGTCAGCTCTCGCGTGCGGTGGAGCAACGGGGAGGAGATAAGAGACCCCAGCTTTCCGATCTGAGAGAATCCGGCGCGATTGAACAGGATGCCGATGTTGTCATGTTTGTTTACCGGCCCGAGTTTTATCTTATGCATCTGGAAGAAGATGACCCTAAGCGACTTGAAGTGCAGGGAATGGCGGAAATTATAGTTTCTAAACAGCGAAATGGTCCGACCGGAACGGCCAGGCTGACGTTCGTTAAAGAGTTTATCCGATTTGAAAATATGTCGACACAGTACCAGGGAATGGTTGAACAGGAAGAGGACGCTGACGCCCCGTTTTAAGTTATGAAATTAGGCATAGATTTATTGGGCCGATACACTATTGAATTTATTAATCGGCTGGGGTCAATATTTTTAATTCTATTCAAATCGATATATCATCTAAAATCGGCACCCCGATCTTTGGGACTTATTGCCGAACAGTGCTTTTTTATCGGTAATCGTTCTGTACCATTGATTGTCATAACATCAATTTTTGTCGGCGCCGTATCATCGTGGCAGGCGGCCTATCAATTCCAGTTTATAGGTGCTCCGCTGAGATATCTGGGATCGGCGGTCGGTAAAGCGGTCGTGATTGAATTGGCCCCCGTACTCACCGCGCTGGTTGTTGCCGGACGAGTCGGGGCGGGGCTGGCTGCCGAACTGGGGACAATGCGGGTGACCGAGCAGATTGATGCTATCAGTTCGATGGGGATTAATCCGGTCCGTTACCTGGTTATGCCCCGAGTTGTGGCTTCGACAATTATGCTGCCGCTAATAACGGTCTTTTCTAATTTTGTTGCTATTGCGGGCGGTTTAATAGTCTCTGTCGCTTTCGTCGATATATCATATGAAACTTTCCTTCTCGGCGTACGATCGTCATTTACACTTAATGATATGTTTGCCGGGCTTATAAAATCGACTGTATTCGGCCTTGTGATTGGCCTGGTTGGCAGTCATGAAGGATTCTATGCCACAGGCGGTGCCAAGGGAGTGGGGAAATCAACAACCCAGGCAGTCGTAATTTCCGCCGTGATGGTCTTGATTCTGGATTACATAATCGCGATAATAGTCTTCAGGTTATAGGCAATGCAAGATTATATCAAAATAGATGATATACATAAATCATTTGCTGACAATTATGTTCTCAGGGGGATATCATTAGATATTCAAAAAGGGCAGTCACTGGTCATAATCGGCCGCTCCGGATGCGGTAAATCGGTTCTTCTGAAACATATAAACCGGCTTATTGAACCAGACAGGGGTACAATATATTTTGACGGCAATGACATAGCGAAATTAAAAGGTTCTGATCTTGTTGCAGTCAGAAAAAATATTGGAATGCTTTTTCAATCGGCAGCACTTTTGGATTCACTAACCGTTGCCGAAAATGTCGGGCTGGGTTTAAAAGAAAGTTTTCAATATCCGCATGACAAAGTTGCTGAAAATGTTGAAGAAAAACTGGAGATGGTTGGGCTTTCCGGCAAAGGTGAAATTTATCCGGCCAATCTATCCGGAGGAATGAGAAAAAGAGTCGGCCTGGCGCGAGCTATAGCGGCGTCACCCGCCGTATTGCTGTACGATGAGCCGACGACCGGGCTGGACCCGATAACGGCGGATAAAATTAACGAACTAATTTCGGATCTTCACAATAAACTAAATGTCACGTCAATTATTGTAACCCATGATATCTCCTCGGCATACAAGATAGGGGAGAGATTTGTTATGCTTCACGAAGGGAACATTGAGTTTGACGGTACACAGGAAGAAATAAAGTCTACTGACAATAAAATTGTCGATCAATTTATTCACGGGCGAGCGGAAGGCCCGATTGATATTACCTGACCATGTCACCTAAATTCAAAACAGTCTATGTATGTACGAACTGCGGTGCCATGTACCCGCGCTGGCAGGGGCAGTGCAATGAATGCGGCGAATGGAACACGCTTGCCGAAGAACAGGTTGTTAAGTCTCCCCGAAAAGAAAAAAGGGTTAGTGTAACCGCTGCGCCCAAAAGATTAAGCGATGTCAGTCAGGAGAGGTTCGGCGGATATACATCAGGCATCAAAGAATTTGACCGGGTGCTTGGCGGATCGCTGCTTCCCGGTAGTACAATACTGCTTGCCGGAGAACCGGGAATTGGGAAATCGACTATGATTCTTCAGGCCGCAGATGCCTATTCGAAAAATAATTTGAATATTCTATATGTAACCGGGGAGGAATCACCAGGACAGCTCAAAAAAAGATCCGAACGTCTCGGCCTGAGTGGCGATAATATCTCGGTCATTAACTTAACCGACCTCGAACAGATCACTTCAGTTGTTCAGGATGGATCATATCATATAGTGATTGTCGATTCTATTCAGACCATTTCCTCAGCAGCGTTTGATTCTCCGCCCGGTACGGTTGGACAGATTCGAGAATCGGCGGGAAGACTTATCGATCTTTCGAAAAAAGAAAATATTTCTCTTTTTCTCATCGGTCATGTTACCAAAGAAGGTATGGTTGCCGGACCCAAAGTATTAGAACATATGGTCGATGCCGTTCTGTATTTCGAGGGTGACAGCCGTCATCTTTACCGCATCTTGCGCACAATTAAGAACCGTTACGGTTCTACTCTTGAGCTGGGCGTATTCGAAATGAGTCCTTCCGGCTTAAAGCAGGTTGAAAATCCGTCGTCGCTGTTTTTGACAGACTATGAAGATATAAACAGATCAGGCGCAGTCGTCGCGGCATCGTGCGAAGGCAATCGCCCGATAATGGTAGAAATCCAGGCGCTTGTATCTCCGGCATCATACGGGACACCGCAAAGAGTAGCCGGCGGACTCGACGGGAAAAGACTGGCTTTATTGCTGGCAATCCTTGAAAAACGCATTGGTATCCCGATGGGAAGCAATGATGTTTTCGTATCGGTTGCGGGTGGACTGAGATTGACAGAACCGGCGATTGATTTATCTGTCTTGAGTGCTATCGTATCATCGCTTCGCGATATACCGCTGGATTCAAAAATCGCCGTGACCGGGGAGGTCGGGCTTTCAGGAGAGGTCCGCCCGGTTGGGCTTATCGATCGGCGAGTCTCTGAGGCGGCTAAGCTGGGATTCGAAAAAATTATTGTACCCCGGCAGAATAAAGATGAAATACACGCGAAAAATATAGAACCGGTCGGTGTTGCCACTTTGGATAAAGCACTGGAAATTTTATTTTAATCAGGAGTATTATGGAAAAAATATCGCTTAAACCTTCGACTTTATTATTCCCCCTGCCGGCTGTCATGGTATCATGCGCCGCCGAAGGGTTCAAACCGAATATTATTACTATCAGCTGGATTGGTATCGTCTGCTCGGAACCACCGACTCTCTCGATTTCTGTTACAAAGCAGAGGCATTCATTTGAAATATTAAAAAAATCGGGCGAATTCGTTGTTAATTTAACTTCCGAAGATAACCTCAAGGAAGTCGATTTCTGCGGCACAAAATCCGGCCGAGATTTTGACAAATTCAAAGAGCTTGGTTTGACGGCTATTCCGGGTGAAAAGGTCAACACCCCAATAATCGGAGAATGTCCAATAAACCTGGAATGCAAAGTGATAGAATCTAAAAATCTGGGATCGCATGATATCTTTATTGCGGAAATTGTGACTGTCAGAGCAGACAAAGACAAAATGACCGACACCGGCAAACCAATTCTTGATCTCATAAAGCCGTTAGTCTATTGTCCCGGAGCGAGAACCTATATGGGGCGTATGGACGGAATAAAAACGCGATAGAGATTCATGACTTCGGATAATTTTTCATTCAGGTTGATTACATCGGACGGCCCGGCTCGCCGGGGTGAAGCGACTACTCCGCACGGCAAATTTCAAACCCCCGCTTTCATGCCGGTCGGCACTTCGGGGGCAGTCAAGGCGATGACATCGGGCGATCTTGAAGAATGCGGCGCCGAGATTATTCTCGGCAATACATATCACCTGTATCTCCGGCCCGGGGAAAAGCTAATTAAAGAATTAGGCGGTTTGGCAAGATTTAACGGATGGAATAAACCTACCCTGACCGATTCCGGCGGCTTTCAGGCATTTTCGATGAGTGATCTAAACAAGATTGATGATGATGGTATAACATTCCGATCGCATCATGACGGGTCATCGCATCGTTTTACCGCGGAAAAAGCCGTGCAGATTCAAAGAGATATCGGCGCCGATATTATTATGTCGTTCGATCAGTGTGTGGAATACCCTGCCGATCGTGAATTGGCCGAAACCGGCGTCAAAAGGACTTATGATTGGGCAGTTAGAGGTTTAGAATATTTCAAGAAGGCTGAAGAAGTAGACTCAACCGGGATATCTTTATTCGGTATTGTGCAGGGTTCGGTATATGAAGATTTACGAAAAATATCTGCCGAGCAAATATTATCTCTCGATTTTTCCGGTTATGCCGTTGGCGGGCTGGCGGTTGGTGAATCAAAAGGGGAAATGGAAGATACTCTGGCCTACACTATTGAATATTTTCCGTCCGAAAAGCCTCGTTATCTGATGGGAGTCGGTTATCCCGAGGATCTTTTAATGGCAGTTTCATATGGTGTTGATATGTTCGATTGTGTTTTGCCAACACGAAATGCCCGCACTGGGATGGTTTTCACCTCGGAAGGCCCGGTTGTTTTCCGCAACGCCGAATATGCCCATGATGAAAAGCCGCTTGACCCGAATTGCGATTGCAAGGTCTGCCAAAGATACAGCCGAGGTTATATCAGGCATTTGTATAATCAGCATGAAATTACTGCTCTGGTTTTGGCAACCTACCATTCCACCTACTTTTTTCAGAATCTTATGCGTAACATACGTGTATCAATTGAAAAAGGGAGTTTTAAAGAATTTAGAAATGAATTTCTTGCGAAATATACAAAGAGTTAAAATTCTATATACTGCTGTACTATTTGCATTTATTCTAATTGGCGTGAATACTCATTCCCAGGAATCTCCTGAAATCGACCCGGTAATTGAATATTACCTGGAGGGAATCGATTCTTCATTTGCGCACCGCTACCTGTTTAATACCGACTACAAATTCGAGTTTTCTGTAAAGTCGATACTTACGCGCACCAATTACCGCGGTGTAGTTCAGTCGATCGATACCGCCGCTTATCGATTGTATTTTAACGGTGGTACGATTGATTCCTTCAATGTTCTTGATAGTGCCGATGACGAACAAAATACCTTTCCTGATAGTTTTTCTTTCTTCAAGCCCTGGAAACAATCGGGGGAATTCTATTTTTTCCCTAATGATACCGGGGCAGGAAACCTGGCCATAGGATTCGAGCCGGAAGAATACAAAAGCGAGATGAATCCAACCGGGATGATAATTTTTGACCGCGATACATTCTTAATGCAGAATGTCTTGCTTCATTTTATAAATCCCTCTGAATTCGATCGCCTGTCACAGAGTTTTACATTTGAATATGTCTTTCCATATCTAATCCTTCGAGAATATAAAAAGCAGGGGGTAGAATCCGGCTTTTTGGCCAAGAGATATTCCAGTCAGATATTCGAATTTTATGATTATATAATCCAATAAGTCTAAAATTAGCTTGCCCATCTGAAATTATCAGTCTATATATATTTTGAATATGGCAGTAGAACAAACCGATTTAAAAAACCAAGTCGATATGACCCGCCTGCCAAAGCATATCGCTATTATAATGGACGGCAACGGTCGTTGGGCTCGCAAGAGAGATCTGGAACGTACGGCGGGGCATGAGGCGGGCGTCGATGCCGTCAGGCGGGTAGTCCGTGCGGCCGGGGAAATAGATATTAAATATTTGACTATCTACGCTTTCTCTGTCGAAAACTGGCAAAGACCTCGTGATGAAGTAACTGCCCTTATGAAACTTCTTACTCGAACCACTCGCAACGAGCTGGCCGAACTTCACAAAAATAATGTAAAGCTCATAACAACCGGACGTATTGACGAATTATCCACCGCCCGTAGAAAAGTGCTGGCTCATGCCGTTAAACAAACGCGTAATAATACCGGGCTGGTTCTAAATCTCGCCCTCAACTATGGCGGCAGAGGTGAAATAATTGATGCGGTTAAAGCAATCGCGATGGGTGTAAGGGCCGGGCATATCGATCCGACCGAAATAAACGAAGACCTCTTTTCAAAATATCTTTACACTGCCGGGTTGCCGGATCCTGATCTTCTAATAAGAACTTCCGGGGAGATGAGACTGTCAAATTTCCTTCTCTGGCAGACATATTATACCGAATTATATATAACCGATGTCCTGTGGCCCGATTTTGGCCGCGATGAATTATTCCGGGCAATCATTGACTATCAAAAACGTGACAGGCGGTTCGGAAAGGTTCGTCAATCTTGAGCGGTAATCTATTAAAAAGAATCGCCGTTGCCGTCGTTAGTATCCCTCTTATAATTATTATTTCATATCTGGGCAGATGGTGGCTTTTCGGCCTGATTATTCTTTTTGCCGGAGTAAGTGCAATAGAATATCTTCACGGATCAAGAATCGAAAAAAAGTCAATATTTTACTGGCTGACTTTGCTGGGTATACTCTGTATTTCCATTATATTAATGTACATTAATCTGTATGCGGCGGCACTTGTTTTTATAGTCTTCGTGATTTTGACAGGAATAGCTGCATCGACTCAAAAAGATAACGCCGGAGTTATCTCCCGTAATCTTGTAGTCGTAACATTCGGTGCCGTCTGGATTGGTTTTTTCTATCCCTTTGTATTTTTAATCAGAAAAATTCCCCCCGGCGGTGATTGGCTGCTATTTCTATTTGTATCGCTGTGGCTGACCGATACCTTTGCCATGCTGCTTGGAAAAGCCTTCGGTGAGGAAAAACTGGCCCCGAATATATCCCCGGGTAAAACGGTTGCAGGTTTTTTCTTCGGGCTCCTCGGCGGACCGCTGGCCGCTTTGGTTCTATCGTTTTGGCGCCTTTCAGATTTTAATCTCCTAACTCTTCTTGGTGCTGGAATTCTGATCTCCATTGTTGGACAATGCGGCGATCTGGTCGAATCGATCTGGAAAAGATCGGTTGGCCTGAAAGATTCTTCAAATATAATCCCCGGGCATGGCGGAGTTCTTGACCGCTTTGACTCATTGCTGTTTGCCGCGCCGACCCTTTATTTATATATCGCCTACGTTATAGTTTAATTTGGGAGGGCACCGTGAAATTTTTCGATTTCATTTTTGCTGCCCGACCGATGTTACTTCTGCCGGTCTGGGCAATATTTCTTATTACCAAAGATTATATCAGTTATCACGGGCAGCTTGGCAAAGAGACATTGCTGGCTTTGGCGGGCGTTACCCTGGCAGGGGCCGGTTCATACTTTATTAATCAGGTATATGATTATAAAAGCGATCTGATAAACCAAAAAATCGGTTTTCTTCAAAAAGGCATGATAGGCCTTCCTGCGATGAAAATAGCTTTTGTCATCACATCATTGATTGGCATTGCAGCAGGTTTTTTCAGTCAAATAATTATCGGGACAGTTTGCATATTGCTGGCACTGCTCGGCTATTTCTATTCGGCTCCTCCGCTGCGATTAAAAGACCGCCCCGTTGCCGGGCTTATTGCCAATGCTGCCGGTTATGGGATCTTGCTGCCTTTATCCGTGCCAGATTTTGTCCTATATTTTTCTTTCGAAAAAATCCTGCTTGTAATCTATTTCGTCAGTGCGGTAGCGTCAGGGTATATCTTAACAGTCATTCCCGACCGCGAAGGTGACGAAAAGTCGGGCAAGATTACTCTGGCTGCTCTTTTGCCGGACTGGTCGTTGATTCTAATCGGGATTTTTACTTTAATTGTTGGTCTTGTTTCGGCGGCTTTAATCAGACATTATTTCCTCATTATTATTAGTGTGGCAGCAATTGCCCTTTTTACGGCGGCCCTGCTTAATCAGAAGGAAAAAATAATTTTGACCGCCTGTAAGATGCCGATATTATTAATGTCACTATTGGCGGGGTATTATTATCCCGAATATTTGATTTTTATGGTTGTCCTGCTTTTGGTGACACGTTTATATTATAAGAAGAGATTTGGAATGATTTATCCAAGGATTGGATGATGAAATATTTTGTATTAGCATTATTGACGATGACATTTCTATGTGGCTGCAAACCTGTACCCCGTTATGGCACGCCCGAAACAAGAGAAGCTCCGGAGCAAAAGCCGCCCGAACGTCAGTATACCAATGAATCCAAAGCATATCGCAAACCGGGTCTGCCAACCAATGCCAGACTCCGTCTTGGTAGAATTATCGAATCATATCTCGGTTCGCCCTATAAAGGCCATTACGGTGATCAAGATGCCCCCGACTGCAGTCAGCTTGTTATGGAAATATATGACCGGTACAATAACACCAAACTACCGAGAACTGTTAAGAGACAATTCGAAACCGGGACAAAAGTCAGCCGCAAAAATGTCAGGTTTGGTGATCTTGTCTTTTTCCGCCTTGAAGGCAGCAGGCCGTCTCATGTCGGTATTTATATCGGTAATGAAGAATTTGTCCACGCCTCTTCTTCTCGAGGAGTCATAATTTCCGATATCGACGACAACCCCTGGAGCAATTCCCTGGCCGGTGTCAGGCGAATCCTTCCCTGAAAACTGGAACCGGTTTCATTCTGCGTCGTTAAAAGAATGCCATGGATAAAGACAGGCTGGAAAAAATACTGAAAAATCTCCCCAATTCTCCGGGCGTGTATCTTTTTAAAGATAAAAAAGGGAAATATATCTATATTGGCAAAGCCAAGAATCTTCGTAATCGCGTTCGCACCTATTTTCAATCCCGTGATAAACTCGATCCGAAGACGGCGCGCCTTGTTAAGGCGGCTGATGATGTCGAATTGATGGTCACCGATACCGAAATTGAAGCTTTGATTCTCGAAGCCAATCTGGTGAAAGAGCACAAACCGCGATACAATGTAAACCTAAAAGATGATAAACACTTTCCATATATAAAGGTAACCGTTAACGAGCCATTTCCACGAGTGCTTATTGTAAGGCGGATGGAAAACGATGGTGCCCGCTATTTTGGGCCTTATACCAATTCAAAAGGAATGCGGCGGACTGTAAATTTTCTTTGCAGGATTTTTAAAATCCGAAGCTGTAATCTTGTTATACCTCATCCGCAGGGAAAAGAACAAAAGGTATGCCTCGACTATCATATCAATCGATGCGGCGGACCGTGCGAAGATTTACAATCTAAGGAGGAATACGCTGAACTTGTTGATTCGGTATTGATGGTCCTCTCCGGAAGGGGCGGTGAATTGATCGAGCGTCTCCGTGAACGAATGAATAAATATGCCGAAGAGATGGAATTCGAAAAGGCCGCCGAGGCTCGTGATCAGATCGAAGCGCTGGAATCGATACGTCATAAACAGAAAGTCGATGCCGGTGCCATTGTCAACCGCGATATTATAGCTTTCGCACGTGAAGCCAGTGATACCGTGGCGGTTGTTTTGCAGGTGCGGGAGGGAATTCTCATCGGAAGACAGGATTTTCAACTTTCCTTTCCTGTAGAAGTAAACGATCCGGAACTTTTGGAAGGATTTCTCAGGCAGTATTACAATAATCAGCCCAATATTCCGAGTGAGCTGTATGTTCCGGTAGAGCTGTCCGATGTTAAGCTTATAAAGGAATGGCTTTCGGGCAAGCTTGGAAGGGCGGTCAAAATATTTACTCCTCAAAAAGGCGAGAAGTTAAAGCTGGTTGATATGGCAACCGCAAACGCGAGACTTCTTCTAAATGAACTTCTCATTCAAAGGCGGGGCTATGAAGAAAGAGTTTCCAAAGCGGTTCAGGCCCTAAAAGATGATCTCCCTTTGACCGAATCACCCCGTAAAATTGCCTGTGTTGATATTTCGAACACAGGAGAAACTGATGCAGTTGGATCACTTGTCTATTTCAATAACGGTAAACCGGAGAAATCCAATTACCGCCATTTCAAAATAAAATCTGTCAGGGGACAGGACGACTTTGCCATGATGCGCGAGGTTGTCGGACGGTATTTCTATCGATTAAAGGAAGAGGATGGCACTCCGCCCGATCTATTGGTTGTCGACGGGGGCAAGGGACAGTTGTCATCGGTCAAAAAAGAAATTGCCTCTTTGGGTTTTAAGGACCAGTGTATAATTGGCCTGGCCAAAAAATTTGAAGAGGTCTATTTGCCCGGACACAAAGAACCGCTGACGATTTCCAAATCCTCTCCGGGACTGATGTTACTGAAACGGATTCGCGATGAAGCTCATCGTTTTGCCATTGAATACAATAGAAAAGTACGCGGCAAAAGGACTATCGCATCTTCACTTGACAAACTCGAAGGTGTCGGTCCGAAAAGAAAGGAAATTCTTTTAAAGCATTTTGGTTCGGTCAAGAAAATAAGAGAAGCCTCGCTGGAAGACCTCCAAACTGTTAAAGGGATACCCAAAAATGTCGCGCAAAAAATTTATATTTCTCTTCAAAATACAGCTTAGTTGTAATTCACAAAATTAATTTGCCAATTTGATATACCTTTCGTATTTATCCTGTATGGAAACAGCCGAACCGAAAGTCTATACTGTCACAGCTCTTACTCGATTGATAAAATATACTCTGGAAGAATCCTTTTCGGAAGTGTGGGTCGAGGGAGAGATTTCCAACTATCATCATCATTCATCGGGCCACCGCTATTTGAGTCTTAAAGATGATAATGCTGTAATCAGATTGGTTATGTGGCGTTCATTAGGTGCGGCCTTGAAATTTGAACCGGAAAACGGCATGAAGGTCCGTGCTTTCGGCACGATCACCGTATACGATAAGGCGGGTAACTACCAGCTAAATGTCCGCAAATTGATGCCCTTGGGAGTCGGTGAACTAGAAATCGCCTTTCGCCAGTTGTATGAAAAATTATCGGCAGAAGGCCTTTTCGATCCTGATATCAAGAAACCGATTCCAGCTTATCCAATGAGAATAGGTGTTGTAACATCGCCAACCGGAGCCGCCGTACGGGATATTATTCGCATTACAACCCGGCGAAATGATGCGGTTAATCTGGTCATTTTTCCGGCTCGCGTTCAGGGCGATGGCGCCGCTGAAAGTATAATGGCCGGGATAGATTTTTTTGATAGCCGCGATGATATCGATGTAATTATAATCGGAAGGGGAGGAGGGTCGTTGGAAGATCTTTGGGCTTTCAATGAAGAACAACTCGTGCGAAAAGTGGCTTCGGCAAAAAAGCCGGTTGTATCTGCTGTTGGACACGAAATTGATACTTCTCTTTCCGATCTTGCCGCGGACTTGCAGGTTTCCACACCTTCGGCAGCCGCTGAAATGATTGTCTGGGATAAAAGTAATTTTGAAAGCGAAATTAGAGAGTATATTGAAAGATTGACTGATAACCTGGAGGACCAGGTAGAATCGGGCAGGGATGGAATCTCGCATTTATTGGGGCGTCCCGTTTTTCGTCGCCCTGAAGAGATTATTGCCCAGCGATTTCAGGCCCTCGATAACACGATTCGCCTTCTGGAGAATGCCGGAAAAAACACTTTTGAAAAAAATAAAAACACATTATCTTTGTTGCTGTCCCGATTGGAATCGTTATCGCCGCTGGCGATATTAAAGAGGGGGTATGCGGTTATAAAGACAATTCCCGACGGGGTGCCTTTGAAGTCGGCAAGGGGGCTTAAAACTAAGGATAAAATCGAGGCGGTTCTCTCCGACGGCACTTTCAGGGCGATTATCGAAGATATAGAGATTAATCAGGAAAAATAATGGCCGAAAGCAAAATAAAATTCAAAGATTTTGAATCAGCGCTGGCACGCCTCGAAGAAATAACCGAATTGCTCGAGGCCGGTGAAGCCAAGCTCGAAGAATCGATAAAGCTTTATACTGAAGGTGTTGAGATAGCTGCTTTCTGCGGTAAAAAATTGAATGAAGCTGAAAAAAAGATTACTCTAATAAAAGAGAAGAATAAGGAGCTAACGGAAGTTCCTTTTGATGAGGTCGATGAAATTGACGGTTAATATGGCATTAGCGGGCATAGATTATTTAAAATATAAAAGGGAAGAAGTAGATCGTCTCCTTGATACCTATCTACCTCCCGATTCGGACTATCCTCAGAGACTACATAAGGCCATGCGTTATTCAGTCATGGCCGGTGGAAAAAGAATAAGACCGATCCTCTGTATGACTGCATATGAAGCTTTCGGTGGAAATAATCCCGATATTATAAACCCTGCGGCTTGTGCCCTTGAAATGGTCCATACATATTCTTTGATACATGATGATCTGCCTTGTATGGACGATGATGATTTAAGACGAGGAATGCCGACTCTGCATAAAAAATTCGATGAAGCTACGGCGGTTCTGGCCGGCGATGCTCTTCATGATATTGCATTCGATCTGATCGCCCGTTCCGGGTCAACTGCTGCTGTCAGTGAACTCGCCTGCGCAATAGGAACTTATGGCATGCTGGGCGGGCAGATGGCAGATATCGAGGCGGAAGGTCGCCAGACAACGATCGATGAAATACGCTTTATTCATATGCACAAGACCGCGGCCCTGATCCGCGGTTCGATAAGAATAGGAGCAATTCTGGCCGAAACAAATGAGCCGATACTAAGCGAACTAACAGCTTACGGAGAAAAAATAGGTCTTGCATTTCAAATTATTGATGATATCCTTGATATCAAAGGAGACCAAAAAAAGTTAGGCAAAAAAGTCGGATCCGATTGTAAAAACCAGAAAGCGACTTATCCTGATATTGTCGGATTGGAGAGAGCCCGACAGGATGCCGATGGTTTAATAGATGAGGCGGTTGATATCAGCCGTCATTTTGATATAGGAGTCAATCACTTTGAATTCATTGCCCGGTTTATCGGACAAAGGGAACATTAGCTGATGAGTTTACTTAATACAATAAAGCAGTCGGCGGATATAAAAATTATCGAAGAAGATAAACTGCCTGAGCTTGCCGAAGAAATCCGTCAGGAAATAATTACTATTGTATCCAATAATGGCGGTCACCTTGCTTCCAATTTAGGGATTGTTGAGCTTACCATGGCTCTCCATTATTGTTATAATATTCCGCGTGACAAAATTATCTGGGATGTCGGTCATCAGAGTTATGTGCATAAAATGCTTACCGGTCGTGCCGATAGAATGAACACGATTCGCCAGCACGCCGGCTTATCGGGATTTCCGAAACGTTCCGAATCACCGGCCGATCCATTTGGAGCCGGGCATGCCTCGACCGCCATTTCTGCCGCGCTCGGGGTGGCCACCGCACGGGACCATAACAATGACGACTATCGGGTTGTGGCCATCGTTGGTGATGGCGCCTTAACAGGTGGACTTTCATTTGAGGGATTGAATAATGCCGGTAATTCCGGGAAAGATCTGCTTGTTATTCTTAATGACAATAAGATGTCTATCTCTGAAAATGTCGGGGCACTTTCAAAATATCTGACTAATATTCTGACTGACAAAAGATTCAATAAACTAAGAAATGACATCTGGGAATTGACCGGAAGATTTAAACGACGAGACAAAATCCGAGCTACCATTTCAGATCTTGAGGATGCCATCAAAGGTATCTTCGTACCCGGGTATTTATTCGACAAACTCGGATTTCGTTATTTTGGTCCCATCGATGGTCATGATCTACCGCTTTTGGTAAAGACAATTAATCAGCTTCAGGACCTTAAAGGTCCGCGCCTTTTGCACGTTGTAACAAAGAAGGGGAAGGGCTTCGCTCCGGCGGAGGCCGATGCCACTCGTTTTCACGGAATTGGTTCGTTCGATAAAGTTACTGGCAAATCGAACGCTAAATCGGGACTTCCGTCGTATACAAATGTCTTTGGAGATACTATTGTTGAACTCGCCGAAAAAGACAAGCGGATTGTTGCCATTTCGGCGGCGATGTGTTCCGGGACGGGTCTGACAAAATTTTCTGAAAAATATCCCGACAGATTTTATGATGTCGGCATTGCCGAAGGCCATGCAGTATGTTTTGCCGGTGGGCTGGCGACCGAAGGATTACGTCCGCATGTCGCGATTTATTCTACATTTTTGCAGAGAGCTTATGATCAGATTATCCACGATGTAGCGCTGCAAAAGTTACCGGTTATTTTCTGTATAGACAGGGCCGGTATTGTCGGCGATGACGGCCCGACTCATCATGGATGTTTCGATCTGTCATATCTGTCGACAGTTCCCAATATAACGGTTATGATACCCAAGGATGGAGATGAGTTACGTTCTATGATGAAATCTGTTTCCGACAGGGAACTCGATGGTCCGGTCGCGATACGATATCCACGCGGATCTGTGCCATATGAAATGACCGGCGAAATGAGTAATGTCGAGTGGGGCAAGTGGCACCAGCTTAGATATATGGGTGATACGGTTGTGTTGGCGGTCGGTTCTATGGTTGATGTTGCATTAAAGGCTCATGAAGAACTTAAAGACGAGATAGATTTCTCTCTCATCAATGCGCGATTTATAAAGCCAATGGACTATGACACTCTTGACTACTGTATGAAGAGCTTTAAAAATATAATCACAATAGAGGAAAACTCGCATATCGGCGGATTTGGTCAGATGGTTGCCGGATACCTTTGTGATAATACCTGGAAAGGCAACCTTCATTCATTCGCTATACCTGATAAATTCATCGAGCATGGAAAACGAAATGTACTTCTCGATGAAATCGGCCTTAATAGCAAAACGCTGGTTCAGTTTATTCAAGAACTTCATTCTGCCAGGGGAGGCCTGTTTTCCAAGCTGGCTTTTCGACGAGGAAATAGTAAGAGATTTGCGGCTGTTCACAATAACAGCCATAAATATTCCAATAAATAGTATTAAATTATGCGCTTTGGAGTCATCGCCAATTACGCCCGTCCCTACGCAATTGAGACAATTCATTTTGTAGTAGAATGGTGCCAAAAGCACGATCATCAAATTTTTATCTGTGATAAGCTGCCTGAAGATGAGGAACTCGATGTCGATTTTATACCGCGAGATAAGATAGGTGAGAATGTTGATGTTGCCATCTCTTTGGGCGGCGATGGTACTATGCTTGCTACAGCTCGTGCGGTAGGAGAAAAGGAAATCCCAATTCTCGGAATCAATTTAGGTCATCTCGGCTTTTTGACACAAATGACACCCAATCAGCTGGAAGCTGCCCTGGCCAATATGGTAGCCGGGAATTATCAAACCGAAAATCGACTTGTTCTAAAGACCGAAATCATCGACGGTCCGCCGCTGGACCAGCCTTACGCTCTTAATGACATCGTTATAGATAAAGGCAATATCAGCCGTGTTATTAATCTGAGCCTTTATGCCGGTGAGGAATATATTTCATCATACATTGCCGACGGCGTCATTATAGCCACTCCGACCGGTTCGACGGCGTATTCTCTGGCGGTTGGCGGCCCTATATTGAATCCGACTATGGAAGCATTTATCGCTTCGCCGATTTCGCCTTTCTCACTGACTTCACGCCCCCTGATTTTCCCTCCAGATCATGCACTTGAGGTGCGGGTCCGTTCTGAGCACGGAAGCGCTATGCTGACAATAGACGGTCAGGTAGCCGAGGGATTCTCGCCGACCGGAAAAATCCGCGTATCCCGGGCCGAACATGTTGTCAAATTTATCAAGTTTGCCGAAAATTCATTTTATGAAATATTGCGAACAAAACTGCACTGGGGGACATTGCCGGTAGTCGATTTCAAAAAGGCCGACTTTCTCAAAAAGCGCGGAAGTGATTAATATCTGATTTTATTTCTTGCCAATTTTATTTTCATTGTATAATATTATGCTCGCCTGTTAAGCGGGAGTAACTCAGTTGGCTAGAGTCACAGCCTTCCAAGCTGTTGGTCGCGGGTTCGAGTCCCGTCTCCCGCTTTAAATCTACGCAAATGCCATCTGGAACATTTTTATTAGATTATTGTTTAATTTTTTCGATTTCAGGATTTTTTGTATAATTTTTAAACATTTTGCTAAAGTTTTTCTGAAATTGCCCGAAAAATCGAAGGATACGCCGGAGGATTTATATGGGGACTGGTCAATATTCAGGGGGTTATTTTTTCCAGAAAATTATTTTTTTGCTAAAAATATGCCTTGACAAGTCATTCCGGCTATATATATTTAAGGCTCTCCAAATTGGAGAGTTACGCCTATTTATAGGGTTGAAAATTATTCAGGCCCAAGTAGCTCAGTCGGTAGAGCACGTCCTTGGTAAGGACGAGGTCACCGGTTCAAATCCGGTCTTGGGCTGTTAAATTAATTGGTAGAGGAGTTTTCGGCAAATGGCCAAGGAAAAATTTGTCAGGACAAAGCCCCACGTCAATGTGGGCACGATTG
>CAZDPY010000006.1:0-173664 GCA_964507455.1 uncultured Ignavibacteriaceae bacterium | reverse complement strand
CATAACAGTAATATCTCACATTTGTTACTCTCCGGCAACCCCGGAACGGTTCAGAACAGAGATTAGGGCTTCATGTTTTTTGTTGATAGGCCCAAATGACCTGTTTAGATTATGCCTACTTTTCTATAGGAGGAAACAAAATGTCGGATTTTGATTACATTGTCGGAAGACAAATACTCGATTCCCGCGGAAATCCCACGGTTGAAGTCGATGTTGTATTGAATGATGGGACACTGGGCAGGGCGGCTGTTCCATCGGGGGCGTCGACCGGCGCACATGAAGCGGTTGAACTGCGCGACGGAAACAAAAAGATATATATGGGCAAGTCGGTCTTAAAGGCGATTAAAAATATCAATGAGAAAATTGCCCCGGCATTGCTGTCGAACAATATAGATCCCTACGATCAGGTAGCGTTAGATAATTTCCTTATAAATCTGGATGGAAGCGATAATAAAGGTAATCTCGGCGCTAATGCTATTCTGGGCGTTTCATTGGCATCGGCCCGGGCGGCGGCCCAATCGGTCGGCCGGTACCTTTATGAGTACATCGGCGGCACCAACTGTAAGCTGCTCCCGGTACCAATGATGAATATCTTAAATGGCGGCAAACACGCCGATAATAATGTCGATTTGCAGGAATTCATGATTATGCCGGTGGGCGCAGATTCGTTTTCGCAGGCACTGCAAATGGGATCGGAGATATTTCATACCTTGAAAAAGGTCTTAAAAGAAAAAAAATACAATACCGCAGTAGGTGATGAGGGTGGTTTTGCCCCTGATTTGAAATCGAACGAAGAAGCTCTTGAAGTAATCGTGGAAGCCGTGAATAGGGCAGGATACAAGCCGGGCGATGATATTCTCTTTGCGCTCGATCCCGCCTCGACCGAATTCTATAATGCATCGAAAAAAGTTTATGAATTAAAGGGCGAGGGCAAAGAGCTGACATCGGAAGAAATGGTTGATTTCTATGAGAATCTCGTCGATAAGTATCCAATTATTTCTATTGAGGACGGTCACGCCGAGGATGATTGGGATGGTTGGAAAATGATGACCGACCGCCTGGGCAAAAGGATTCAAATTGTCGGCGATGACCTTTATGTCACCAATCCCAAAAGGCTGGCGCGGGGAATCGAGGAAGGTTCGTCCAACTCAATTCTAATCAAGTTGAATCAGATCGGAACCCTGACAGAGACTCTGGATACGATTGAAATGGCGAAAAAATCTGGATTTACGGCAGTTGTCTCGCACCGCAGCGGTGAAACCGAGGACAGCACGATATCCGATGTTGTGGTGGCCACCGGTGCCGGACAGATTAAAACCGGATCTGTTTGCAGAACCGACCGGGTTTGTAAATATAATCAACTACTGCGTATTGAAGAGTCGATAGGGGAATTTGCTCTATATATCGGTCGGGAAGTTTTCTATAACTTGAAATAAGGAATGTGTAATTTAAAATAAAAACCCCACCATCTGGCGGGGTTTTTTTGTGGGATGGATCATTAAAAAATCCTTTTAGCAATCCACCATCCCTGGCTTTCCCAGAAAGACGTTATTTACGTTTTCTCCGGGTAGGTTTCTTACGCGAAGTTGTTTTCTTCCTGGTTGTTCTTTTCTTCGGAGCCGCTTTCTTTCTGGTAGTTTTCTTCTTAGTGCTGCTCTTTTTAGCTGGGGCACCTTTTGTTAAACCAAGAGCGCTGATTTTACCCCGGACCGAAGCCAGAGAGCGGCCCAGTTCCTTGGCAAGCTGCGAAGCCGGTTTCTTTTTATATCCGGTACGTAGCTTCCTGATTTCTGCGGCTGTCCAGGCTTTGCCTGTCGAGGCTTTTTTCCTGGTTTTGGCCTTGGATTTGGTTTTGGCCTTGGTTCTCGTTTTACCTTTTTTCTTTGCAGGCATGATCCGCTCCTTTCAAAGAATATTCGGATTATAGGTTGGTTTTAGAATTAGTTTCTCATTTACTGCCTGCATCCAAAATGGATTACCTATCTCATTTTTGATGCAATCAAATCTTCCTCTCATCTATGCATCATGCAAATTGAGATCTCCTTTTCCCGTTATCGACTAAAATAAAGAAAAGTTAAAATATTGGTGCAACAAAAAAATTAAAAATAATCAATAATATTTCGATTTTTTCGTACTATTGATGCCGATTTTGCGGATATTCGATGATTTTTGGCTATTTTGGGATAGTACGGGTCACCATACCGGAAATTTAATTACTTTTTCGTATGATTCAGTTCGTTCTTTAGATATTCACCAGTGTATGAAGCAGCGACTTTCGATACTTCTTCCGGTGTACCGGTCGCGATAATTTCGCCCCCTTCATCGCCCCCTTCAGGGCCAATATCGATTACATGATCAGCAGTTTTAATGACATCGAGATTGTGTTCGATGACGAGTACAGAATTACCCCGATCTACCAGTTCATTTAAGACATCGAGCAGCATGCGGATGTCTTCAAAATGCAACCCGGTTGTAGGTTCATCGAGGATATACAGGGTAGAGCCGGTAGCGGTTTTTGATAATTCTGATGACAACTTAACCCGCTGAGCCTCGCCACCGGAGAGGGTTGTTGCCTGTTGGCCCAGATGTATATATCCTAATCCGACCTTTTTCAGGGTTACAAGCTTGCGCTTGATGCGTGGAATATTCTCGAAGAACTCAAGCGCCTCGTTGACAGTCATATTAAGTATGTCGGCGATATTTTTCCCTTTATAGGTTACTTCGAGGGTTTCCCTGTTGAAACGTTTCCCTTTGCACACTTCGCACGGCACATATACATCGGGTAGAAAATGCATTTCGATCTTGATAATGCCATCACCCTGACATGCTTCACATCTACCACCCTTTACATTGAAGGAAAACCGGCCGGGCCTGTAGCCACGCATTTTCGATTCCGGGAGCTGCGAGAAAAGATCGCGAATATAGGTAAAAACACCAGTATAAGTAGCGGGATTTGATCGGGGCGTACGTCCAATCGGCGATTGGTCGATATCGACAACCTTATCGATATGCTCCATCCCCTCAATTTTACCATATTCCAGCGGAGTTTTGCGGGAATTATAAAATTTCCGGGCCAATATTCGATACAATGTCTCATTTATTAGAGTTGATTTGCCTGACCCGGATACGCCGGTAACTACCGTGAATACTCCTAAGGGGACCTTTACCGACACTTTTTTGAGATTATTGCCGCATGCACCTTTTAAAACGAGGAAATTGCCGTTAGACTGTCGCCTTTCATCGGGAACCGGGATAATCCTTTTGCCTGAAAGATATTGACCGGTAATTGAACCGCGGCTCCGGGTGATTTTCGCGGGAGTCCCTTCAGCGGCAATTCTGCCTCCCCGCTTACCGGCACCGGGGCCAAGATCGAAAACATAATCAGCCGATTCAATGGTTTCTCGGTCATGCTCGACAACAATGACGGTATTTCCCAGATCACGAAGATTCGACAGCATATTGAGCAATTTGCGATTGTCACGCTGGTGCAGGCCGATCGACGGTTCATCGAGAATATACATGACACCTACCAATCTGGAACCGATTTGAGTTGCCAGGCGGATACGCTGTGACTCACCGCCGGATAATGTCGAAGCCGCCCTTGATAATGTCAGGTAATTCAGGCCGACATCATCGAGAAATCCGAGCCGTTCACGAATTTCTTTTAGAATCTGACGAGCTATTAATTCCTGCCGCTTGTTAAGTTTTAATTCATCGAAGAACTTCCGGGCCTGCTTTATTGACATATCGGCAATTGAATCGATAGTCTCCCGATTGATTATGACCGATAATGCTTCCGGTTTCAAACGGGCTCCCTTACAGTCAGGACATGGCGAAATAGACATGTACTGCTCAATCCAGTTACGAATTCCGCCTGATTGGGTTTGGCGGTAGCGTCTTTCGAGATGTGGAATGACACCTTCGAAACGTCCTTCGTACTCGCCGGAACCGCGGCCGTTGGAATGTTCGTACTCGAATACCATTTTTTCCCGTCCCGCCCCCAGAAGGAGAATTTTCTGTATTTTTTGCGGGAGTTCCTTGAAGGGTGTCGACAGCTTGAATCCGTAGTGATTGGCGACGCCTTTAAGCATATAGCGATACCAATTGGCCATTTCGGATCCCCATGGATCAATAGCACCGCGGTTCAATGGCCGCGATGGATCCGGAATGACCAGATCAGGGTCGATTTCCATTTTTTGACCTAATCCGTCGCATGTCGGACAGGCTCCGTATGGCGAATTGAATGAAAACATGCGAGGTGTCAACTCTTCGTACGAAATATTACAATGAATACAGGCCGATTTTTCTGAGAACAGCATATCTTTGTTATTGATGTTAATCAGAACGATGCCGCCTGAGACTTTCAAAGCAGTTTCGACCGAATCGGCCAATCGGCGGGCGGCTTTCTTCTTTACCACCAACCTGTCAACGACCACTTCGATGGTATGTCTCTTATTTTTTGCCAGGTTTATATCGCTGTCAGCGGCGACAATATCGCCATCGATTCTTAAACGTACGAATCCTTCGCGTTTAGCTTCTTCGATTACCTCCTTATGCTCGCCTTTTTTGCCCCGAATCAAAGGTGCCAGGACCATCATCCGCGTGCCTTCATCGAAAGATAGAACCGAGTCTACTATTTGTTCGACCGTTTGCTTTGTGATCGGCCGGCCGCATTTTACACAATGCTGAACACCGATTCTGGCGAAAAGCAGTCTCAAATAGTCATAAATTTCTGTAACAGTGCCGACTGTCGAGCGGGGATTTTTGGCTGAGCCTTTTTGTTCGATTGAAATGGCGGGTGAGAGCCCTTCGATCATGTCGACATCCGGTTTTTCCATCAACCCGAGGAACTGCCTTGCATAGGCCGAAAGCGACTCGACATATCTTCTCTGACCCTCGGCATAGATTGTGTCAAACGCCAGCGATGATTTTCCTGAGCCGGATAAGCCGGTGATTACCACCAGTTTATTACGCGGGATTTTGACATCAATGTTTTGAAGGTTATGTTCCCGGGCCCCTTTTATAAATATATGTTTTGACTCTGTCATTTTCTTTCCCAAAAAAAGTGCAACCTGTAATATAACACCTTGCAGCCAATTTGGATTAATAATTTTGATAAATTTTTATGAAAATTGTTGGACATTTCAAATCACATCTTGTCAGATTCTGTCAGTGCAGTATAAATATATCAGTGATTTAACCTTCAGCTTTATTTGAGTAACGAATTTTAGTATATTGGTTCTGTGAAATTGATAGATGATAAAGCAGGTATTAAATTATATCATGAAGATTGCATCGTCGGGATGAATGAACATCTTGATCCCTGCTCAATTGATGTCGTGGTGACATCGCCCCCCTACAATATTGGTGTGAAATATGGTTCTTATGACGATAAAATGCCGCGTGAGGAATATCTTGATTGGATAAAGGAATGTGGAGTCGGGATTAAAAGGATCCTTAAAGACGATGGGTCGTTTTTTTTGAATATTGGCTCAAAACCATCCGATCCGACAGTGCCGTTTGAAGTACTGGATGTTCTAAGCACCGAATTCAAACTTCAGAATGTTATACACTGGGTCAAATCGATATATATTGCAAATGATTCTTATGGAGAAAAGCTTAATATCAATGTCGGGCATTACAAGCCGATCAACAGCCGAAGATTCCTCAATGATGCTCATGAATATATATTCCATTTTACCAAGCGGGGGGATGTCAAAATCGATCGACTTGCACTGGGAGTGCCGTATAAGGATAAATCCAATATTGAAAGATGGAGCGGTGGGGGAAACAACTACCGGTGTCGCGGTAACTGCTGGTTTATACCATATAAGACAATTCAGCGTCGTGATAAGGATCGCCCGCATCCGGCATCGTTTCCCCCCGAACTGGCCGAAAATTGCATTAGACTTCATGGTTTTAACAAAAAGACCGAGGTGCTTGATCCTTTTATGGGTCTGGGTAACACCGGTCTTGCCTGTCAGAAGCTAAAAATCGGATTTACAGGTTTTGAAATCGATCCGTATTATTTTAGAACGGCAGAAAAGTCGTTAGTTACAAAGTGAATAAATAGGACTTGACAAATTTTTAAGGTGATATAACTTTATTACCCCAATGGATAGACGCAAAGAATATTTTGAATCCTGGGTTGACGACTGGGATAAGGAGTTCACTACCGAGGATCGTGAAATTCTTGATTTCGTTCTGACCTCCTTTAGTATCAAAGAAGGCGCAAGAATTGTCGATCTTGGTTGTGGTACTGGCGTGATGTTCGACATGCTGCGCCGAAGTGTCGGTAAGAGTGGGATGGTTGTCGGAATCGACTATTGTGGGAAGATGATTCAAAAAGCCCACAGGAATTTCCCATTTGAGAATATCTTTGAGATCGACGCCGATGTCGAAAATCTCCCTATTGCAGACGGTTCTATGGATTGTGCCATTTCGCTGGCTGCCTTTGCACATTTCTCGAATCAAAGGAAAGTTCTCGAAGAAGCGGCCCGTGTTTTAAAACCGGGCGGTGAGTTTCATGTTATTCATCTGATGGGTTCCAAGGAACTGGAGGAATATCATCAGAAGGTTGGCGGGCCCATTTCAGATGATCATCTTCCGAGCCACGACGATATGGTGGGACTTTTTGAACATGGCGGGTTCGAGGAAGTAAAGATAACCGATCATCCGGGGCTGTATTTAGCCTCGGGTAAAAAGAAGTAATTCCACTTTGACACCCCGGAAAATAGCCTATACGGCGCTGTTTCTGGCGCTGGCCATTCTCCTTCCGTATACTTTTCATATGTTCGGTATAATGGGTAGAATTTTTCTTCCAATGCATATCCCTGTTTTGCTCTGCGGATTTTTGGTTGGTGCATTTCCGGCCGTAATTGTCGGATTGGCAGCGCCGCTTCTCTCGCACTTAATGACGTCGATGCCGCCGGCATATGCTGTTCCACTGATGAGTCTGGAACTGCCGATGTATGGACTGGTCACGGGCCTTACCTATAGATATATGAAGATGAATATATATCTTTCCCTTATTATAGCTATGATAGTCGGAAGAATCGCTTTTGCGGCCGGGCTTATTGTCCTTGGCAGATTCATGGAACTGCCGTACGGCCCTCTTGAATTTTTTGCCGGCGGAGTTGTTTTATCCGGTTGGCCGGGTATAATTCTTCAGATTATAGTCATTCCTCCCATAGTTGCTGCGCTTAGAAAATCAATGGCGACTGCACCACAATTGCAGTGATTGAAATTTTGCCGAGCTGTTGTTAGGGTTGTCTTGTGTGGCATTGTAACTTGTTGAAATAAAACGCCTTATATTTGACAAAAACCATAATTTTATCGAACTAAACGTTGATTTAGTGTATAAAATTTTGTATCTTACGAACTTATATATGAATCGAAAATGGTGATAAAGAAGGATATAAAATGATAGGCAAAAGCGAAAATATTGTCGAGATTCATCTCGAAGACGAGATGAAAAATTCGTATCTCGACTATTCCATGTCGGTTATTACGAATCGTGCCCTACCTGATGTCCGCGACGGTCTAAAACCCTCCAACCGCAGAATCCTTGTGGCGATGAATGATCTTAATCTGTCACCCGGAAGAGGTTATCGAAAGTGCGCAAAAATCGCCGGCGATACTTCGGGTAATTACCATCCGCACGGCGAACAGGTAGTCTATCCCACATTGGTAAGAATGGCCCAGGAATTCAATATGCGTTATCCGCTTGTCGATGGGCAGGGGAATTTTGGCTCGATCGATGGTGACGGCGCTGCGGCCATGAGGTACACCGAAGCGAAACTTACTCCGATTGCAATGGAAATGCTGGCAGATATGGAAAAAGAAACTGTCAACAAAATGGCCAACTATGATGAGACGAGAGATGAACCAAAAGTCCTGCCGGGGAAGTTCCCCAATCTTATATGCAATGGGACATCGGGTATTGCGGTAGGTATGGCTTCCAATATCCCGCCTCATAATTTGGGCGAAATTGTCGACGGATTGGCGGCGCTTATCGATGATCCGGATATCACTAACCGTGATTTGATGGAATATATCCCCGGCCCGGATTTTCCGACCGGTGGTATCATAAACGGCCGCGATGGTATCCGGCAGGCCTACCGCAACGGGCGCGGGAGATTATCAGTGCGTGCCAAGGCGGTAACGGAAAAGCTTAAAAGCGGCAAAGAGCTGATTGTAATTACCGAAATTCCATTCCAGGTCAATAAAGCCAATCTTCTGGAAAGAATTGCCGATCTCGTACGCGATAAAAAGGTTGAGGGGATAACTGATCTTCGCGACGAATCTGACCGTGACGGGATGCGAATCGTTATTGAATTAAAACGAGATGCCCAGGCTGAAATAGTCCTTAATCAGCTATATAAAAATACCCAGATGCAGTCGACATTCGGAATCATGATGCTGACTCTTGTTGATGGCGTTCCCCGAATATTGACTCTTAAAGAAACGCTTGAAGAATTTATAAAGCATCGTCATGAAGTTGTTGTCCGTCGGACGCAATACGATTTGAACAAGGCCGAGGAGCGGGCGCATATACTCGAAGGGTATAAAATTGCTCTCGATAATATCGACGCCGTTATCGAGCTGATTAAGAAATCGAAAGATACGCCGACTGCACGCGAGGGATTGATGAAGAAGTTCGGTCTTTCCGAGAGACAGGCCAATGCTATCCTCGAGATGCGTCTGGCACGTTTGACCGGACTGGAACGCCAGAAGATTGAAGATGAATATGTGGCACTTCTGAAGAAAATCGAGGAGCTGAAAGGTATTCTGGCATCCAAGCCGCGCCGGATGGCGATAATAAAAGAAGAACTTCTGGAATTAAAAAAGAAATTCGCCGATGACCGAAGAACTGAAATCCAGGATGCGGTCGAAGATTTCTCGCTCGAAGATTTGATTGCTGAAGAAGATATGGTGATTACTATCTCGCATTTCGGCTACGTCAAGCGGCTGTCGATTTCAGCATACCGCCGTCAGAATCGAGGCGGTCGCGGTGTTATTGGTATTGAAACCAAGGAAGAGGATTTTGCCGAGCATTTGTTCGTGGCCTCGACTCATGATTATATTCTCTTTTTCTCGAATAAGGGAAGATGTTACTGGGTGAAGGTCCATGAGATCCCGATCGGCGGACGGCTGGCCAAGGGCAAACCGATTGTCAATATGGTCAGTATTGAGAAAAATGAATCGATTACCGCATTTTGCAAGGTGCGCAATTTCGAGGCAGGTGATTATATTGTTCTTGCGACCAGAAACGGTATCATCAAAAAGACTCCGCTCGAGGCGTTTTCCAATCCGCGCAAAACCGGAATCAATGCCGTAAATCTCCCGCCAGACGATGAGCTGATCGAAGCCGATATAACCGACGGGACCTATGATATCGTTATGGCGACAAGAAAAGGATTGGCGATAAGGTTCAACGAAGATAAGATTAGGCCGATGGGCCGGACAGCGTATGGCGTCAAGGGTGTCAATCTGGGCAAGGGCGATTACTGTATCAGTATGGTGGTTGTCAAGCGCGAATGTACGCTTCTTTCGGTAACCGAGAACGGATACGGCAAGCGAACCGATATCAGCGATTACAGAGTTACCAACCGGGGCGGAAAAGGTATTATCAATATCAAGGCTTCAGAACGCAACGGCGAGGTTGTATCGGTCCGCGAGGTGCAGGATACCGATGAATTGCTTCTGATAACCAAAAAAGGTATCACGAATCGTCAGCCGGTTAAAAAGATCAATGTCATCAGCCGTAACACGCAGGGTGTTAAGCTGGTTTCGCTCGATAAGGGCGATAAGGTAATCGATGTCGCCAAGATAGTCACTGGCGAATAATATATTGAAGTGCCGGGTGTAGCGCCCGGCACTCTGTTTTTTATTGATTCATAAAGCCCCTCCGAATAGATTTCCTTAATGTCGCTTCCTGAAAACAAAACTTTAAGGATACTGGCGATAATCGCTATTTCGCTGGCATTGGTGTCTGTGCTCCTTTTTTATTATCAACTGGTGCGGAATTTTTTCAAATTCGACCGGATTGATCTTACGGCATACATCCAGGCCTCTGAATGGTTTTTCGAGGGTGAGAATCCTTATCAGGAAATTTCACGAAGATATATATACCCGCTTTTTCTACTGGTCGCAGTCTATCCGCTGACATTACTGCAGGGGAGCTCGATCGGGAAATTTTTGACGGCGGATCTGTGGTCATCCGGTTTATATCTATCTTTCTTTCTGGCGCTGGGAGCGGTATGGCGAAGGTATTACAATTATGAGACATTATTCGATGCCTTAAGGGAGAATGTCCTCGGTATATCTTTGTTGATTTTAATGCTGCATCCGTCGTTCCAGGATGAATTCATCAACGGGCAGGTGAATCTGTTCGTGATGGGGGCGACGGCGGGATTTTTTATAATGCAGGAGAAAAAGAACCGGCACTGGTCGGGACTTTTCCTGGCGCTGGCGGCTTCGATAAAGATTTCTCCGGCTTTATGCATTCTGTATGTCATATTCACGAAGCAGTACCGGGCGGTTATATATTTTGTAATATACCTTTTTCTTTTCAACATTGTGCTGCCCTGTCCGATAAACGGCGATTGTATCGGTTATTACCGGTATTTTGTCAATAATGTCATGCCGGGTATTACAGGCGCGGATTTTAAGTTCGGGTTCGAGTCATTTTCGATAATTTCAACCTTGAGTTATATTTTTAATATTCACTGGAATCCGAAAATCAAAATACTCGCGACCGATTTGGTTGCAATATCTCTGTTTTTGCCTGTGTATCTATCGGCTAAAAAAGCGGAGCTGGAAGAGAATTTTGCGGGGCGTTTGACTGTATTTGGCGCGGTGGTTTCAATCATCCCGCTTACTTTTCCGATGTCCGAAGCGCACCATCTGCTGCTTTTGATTATTCCGTTTTTGTCGGTTCTGCTATACTGGGACCGGCTGATAAAATCGGGAGTCAATATTTTCAAAGACCCTTTGTCGGTTTTGTTTATAGTGGTCGTACTGGGTTTGCATATCGGGCATGGATTAAAAGAAACACCGATACGGATTTTGAGTCTATTGATGTTGTATTCGGGTATGCTTTGCCTGATAAAAACAGGGCTTAGAGACCGCCTTCCGAAAAACGCGCGAAATATCCCCGATTTTATCTGAAACCGCTCCGGGGCTTGAAAATCGGGCGGTTTTTTCGTATATCTCAAATTATCAATATTTAAGAATACTGATCTGAAAGGATAACTATGGCGCAAGCGACAACTCAAAAAAGCGATATTCCCCAGCGGAGCGATATCGAAGAAAAATATAAATGGGATTTGACTGACATCTATAAATCGGATGCGCAGTGGGAAGAAGATTTCAAAAAGGCGCAGGAGATAATTGACCGGGCGGAGAAATATAAGGATAGACTGACCGATTCTCCGGATACTCTTTTTGAATGTCTTGAAGACCGCTCGAAACTTTCGATGATCTGCAAGGATCTTTACCAGTATGCCAAGCTCAACCAGGACCTCGATAACCGGGTTTCGAAGTACCAGGCGATGACCGACCGGGCGGCGATGCTTTCGTCGAAAGCGGATGCGGCTTATTCGTTCGTGGAACCGGAATTGAACAGTGTCGATGATAGCAGGCTCAAGGAGCTGGCCGACGGGTTTCCGAAGAAAGATATTTATGATTTTTATTTCGAGAATCTGATTCGGGCAAGGAAACATATTCGATCACAGGAAGTCGAGGAACTTCTGGCGCAGTCGCATGATATTGCCCGGAGTCCGGATGCGGCCTTTACGATGCTCGATGATGCCGATATAAAGTATCCCAGGATAAAAGATGAAAAAGGCAATGAGATTCAGCTTACCAAGCAGAGGTTCGCGAAAATTTTGATGCAGTCGCCAAGCCAGCAGGTTCGCGGTGATGCCAACGAGGCCTTCCACAAGGTTTATAAAGATCATGTCAATACATTGAATGCCCTGCTGGCGGGGGAAGTGCGCGGGAATATTTTTTATGCCCGGGCCCGGAAACATGAGAGCGCCCTTCACAGTGCGCTGTTTCCTTTCAACATTCCCACCGAGGTTTATCATTCCCTGCTCGATACAACCGAGGCGAATCTGGAGGGGCTGAATAAATGGATGGAACTCCGGCGAAAGATACTCGGGCTGGAAAAGATTTATCCGTACGATATTTACTGCCAGCTTTTCCCGGAGCAGAGTTACGATGTCGAATATAACGATGCAATAAAGGAAGTGCTGACGGCGGTGGAGCCTCTGGGTAAGAAGTACGGCGAGGTGATGAAAAGGGCTTTCGATAACAGGTGGGTGGATGTTTACGAGACCGAGGGGAAAGCCAGCGGCGCATTCAACTGGGGCAATTTCGGGGCGCACCCGTTTATTTTGATGAACTACAATGATACGGTCGATAATATGTTCACGCTGGCGCACGAGATGGGACACGCCATGCACAGCTATCTTTCCAGCCAGAAGCAGCCGTTCCCGAAAGCGCAGTATTCGATATTCGTGGCGGAAGTGGCCTCGACTTTGAACGAGGGGCTTCTCTTGAATCACCTTCTGAAAAGCGCCGATGACGACAAGAAGAAATTGTACCTGTTGAATCGTCATATTGACAATACCATGGGGACATTTTTCCACCAGGTGCTTTATGCCCGTTTCGAGCTGACTATCCATGAGATGGTCGAGCGGGGGGAAGCGCTCTCGCCTGACAAGTTGAATGAGATGTGGCATGAACTGACGCAGAAATTTTACGGGCCGTCGATGACGATGGACGATTTCACCAAATATAAATGGTCGCGGATTCCGCATTTTTATATGACATTTTATGTCTACCAGTATGCGACATCGTATGCCGCCTCGCAGGCGATTCTCGATAAATTCCTGGCCGGAGAAGAGGGGATAATCGAGAAGTATCTGGAGCTTATTTCGTCGGGCGGTAACGATTATCCGATCAATCAGCTCAAGAAGTGCGGGGTGGATATGACGACCTCGGCACCGATCGAGGCCACAATCAAGCTGTTCGGTAAGCAGGTTGACGAGGTGGCGAGATTGACGGGGAATGAGTAAGAGGGGCAGAAGCCCAATATTCCAAAATGGGTTCGTTTCGTCAATAAACAGTTTCCTCAAAAAGGAAGATGTCGGAACCTTCTTCGCTTCGCTCAGAACCATCGGGATTCACTTCGTTCATCCCTCCGGCAGGGATTCCGACCTACTCCTCTATATTCATTTTTGACCGAACCTGTCAGTGCAGATTCCGCTATTTTGTTGTAGTACAATTAATTCGCACTTTCACTACCAAACCGGTGGTAAATGGGGGATCGTGCCGTTTTATAAAGGGATAATTATATACCTGAGGGACACTCGTGCCTTTATTTAATAATCATGAAAACTGCAATAATAAGGAAAAGGAGCCGAACCCCATTTTTACTACAAAGTTGATGGTCCCAAAAACTACTTTTTGAGGAAACAAAGCCATTTTGTTTAATAATTTTGACTTTTTCGGAAGTCGGGCGTATATTAATTGACAGTATAATACTACTACGGCTATTTTTAAGGGGTTTTTTGAAATATTATGACAACGAGACGAATGGGCTTTAAACTCCTTTACCGCTTACTATTGATAACCTCACTTTTGGCGCTGATCTGGGTTCTGGGATGCGACGAAGATGTTTCAGGGCCGGATAATCAGCCGCCGCAACTCGATTCGATTATAGTCAATCCTGATTCGGTCTTTCCGGGTGCTCCGGTGGAACTCAGAGCGGTAGTGAACGATATCGAGGGTGATTCGATTCGTTACCGCTGGTCAACCTATGATAAAGCCGGGACTTTCTCGGATACACTGTCGCCGGTATGCACGCTGGTGGTTTCGCCGGTTTTATCGGGCGGGATGAAGCTGAAGGTGAATCTGGAGGTTTCGGACGGCCGTTTGACCGAGGTTCATGAGCGGTGGATCCCGCTTATGACCGGGAGTACGCTAAACGGAACGGTTTATTATACCGGAACAGATTTACCTCTTCCGGCAGTAGAAATAGAGCTGGGGTATCTGGGGGACACATCTTCTTTCAGCGGAAATTACTCAATTATGAATATTCCGCCGGGACAGTATACTTTGACGGCGAGGAAGCCGGGATGCGATACCTATACGGCTGAGATCGATATAGCTGGGGATCAGACGCATGATATTGATATGGTTTGTCCTGGTTATACCTATACCTTCGAGGGAAGCATCCACACTTATGATGACCAGTATCTCGAAAATGTGAGGGTGACACTTTTGAATAATGACGGGTCACTGTCGGATTTGAGTGATGTTACCGACGGATCGGGGCATTTTATTATTGAGAATGTTCCTCTGGGGCGGCGGACGTTTCTGATTAGTCCGACTAACGGGGAATCCTATGTTTTCTATGAGCGGGAATTTAAGTATGTGGTCCAGAGCAATATGAATGTTGAGATGAAGGTACGGACCAAGCGGACGGTGTTCGTGTCATCGGGGATTAATTCTCCGGAAAAATGGCTATTTGAAGATGATCCGACCTGGAGGCCCTGGGAAATCGATAATTTAACAGGCTGTTATTATTTCAATACATGTGAGATGGGTGATTTCGGCATGCTTCCGATGGCGGAGACGATCTTTATTCCGGACAGTGCGATTCGGCTGGAATGGATCGGTGATTTTATATTCGATAATGTCGTTTGTAATATCGCTTATGAACTGGACGGGGTGGAAGCGCCGCATATCGATTTATATACCGATGATGAAGCGGTTACTTTGACTCGCGTCGTTTCGGCTTCCGGAGTTGATCCGTACGGGAAAAATTTCCGTGTAATATTTTATACACTGGCGCGTAATCAGACCCAGTGCGGATCGGTTTACCAGTGCCGATTCGAGATTTCCTATTATCTATAAATTCCAATAAAAAAAACCCCGCGTATGGCGGGGCTTTTTTATTCTATCAGTGTATTTTATCAAACATCGACGCCTTCGACATCGGTATCGGGTTTCGTGATTTGCTCGACAGTCTGGTTGATCTCCTCGGGGCGTTTGTCTTTGAGCTTGCCTTTGTACTTTTTTAGCTGTCCTTTTACCTTGTCGATAGATTTTTCAATAGAGGCGTACATGTCGTCGGATTCGCCTTTGCCTGTGAGGGTTTGGTTATAGACTTTGACTTTAACCTCGGCCGATTGCCGGTATTTTTCAACATCGAGTATAACTTCGGACGAAATAATGTTTTCGAAATATCGAGTCAGTGCTGTAACCTCTTTTTCGACATGTTCCTTTAATTCAGGAGTCAGGTCAAAATGTCTGGCCGTTATTTCAATATTCATGGCACTTACTCCTTTCAAGATAGGTCCCGTTTAAGACCGGTTTTTCCGGCATCTACAATTGATACGAATAAATTCGGCGGTCGGTTCCGCCGATCGGATGTAAATCGTCTGCTAATAATGGTTGCGGGTGTATTTCGGGGTATAGATTTGTTTACGGATGAAAATCCGTCGTATACGGCTACCGCCGAATTGCCCGGCATATTGCAGAAGGAGATGCCGGAGAGATTATTTATGAAATCCAATATTTTCGTCAGCATTATGGTGTAATAAAATCCATGCGTTTAAAACGCCGATTCTGCCCCCGGTGAGTATAAGTGTTAAATTTTGATATCGACGGGATGCGCTGAGTTTGAATCCGGTAATTAGATTCACAGTCGGTAAATCCTCCGATGCATCCGCCCTGCTTCAAGAAGTTAATTAGCCGCAAAGGTCCCTGCAAGTAAAATCATTGCTATGCTTTCCGTTTTCGGAACCGGGCCGGGAGGATTTTCAATTCCTCGCGGTATTTGGTAACGGTCCGCCGGGCAATCTTGATATTTTCTTCCTGAAGCCGGCGGTAGATTTCCTGGTCCGATAACGGTTTTTCCGGGTCCTCATTTTGAATTATTTCTTCGATTCTGGTTTTGACATGGCGTTTTGATGTTTCGCCGCCGTCTTTGTTGGCTATACCGGAATTGAAGAAATATTTTATTTCGTAAACTCCCTGTGGAGTCTGGACATATTTATCGTTAGAAACCCGGCTGATAGTGGCGACATTCATATCGACTATGCGGGCGATATCTTCCATAATCAGCGGTTTTAAAAAGGCCGGTCCTTTATCGAAAAATTCGCGCTGTTCGTCGATAATGGCTTCCATAACGCGTACCATAGTCGAACGCCTCTGGCTGATTGAATTAAGAAGCCATCGGGCCTGCTCGAGTTTTTCGCGGACATATTTTTTGGTATCTTTGGAGGTATTATTGCCTGACTTCAGGAGTTTTCTATAATCGGGATTGATCCTCAAATGAGGTGTATTGCGGTCGTTGTGGTAAACGGCGAAATCATCATCAATTTTTTCCACCATTAAATCGGGTACAATCGGCATGGCCGTATTCTCGAAGGCACCGTGGGCCGGATAGGGTGACAGTGTTTTGATGAGTTCCATTGCCTGCTGGACCTTCTCGAACGGCACTCCCATGGAACGGGAGATCTGGAGGATCGATTTGCGGTCGAGTTCATTAACGTATTTGTCGACTATCTGGTAGGCCAGCGAATCACGGTGGCCCCTGTCTTCGAGTTGGATGAGCAGGGATTCACGCAAATCTCTCGCTCCAATCCCGGTGGGATCGAATTTTTTAATTTTTTCGAGCATATTGTTGATTTTTTCTATCGGCAGTTCGAGTTCGGAAGCCATTTCTTCGGAAGATATAACAAGATAGCCGCGCGGGGAGATATTGCCTATAATATATTCGCCAATAAGCTGCTCTTCCTCAGTAAGCTTCAAATATGATAACTGCTCGCTTAAGTGGTCATATAGAGTTTTTGATGAAACAGGAACTCTTTCATAGGGCTCTTCTTCGGATGAAAGGGTATTTTTGAATTTGTAGCCGGTATCATCGTCCTCGAGATATTTTTCCCAGTCAATTTTATCGAGTTCCGGATCGATTTCCTGTTCTTTTTCGCTTAGAATATCTTCATTCTCAGTCGATTCCTGCGGCTCGATTTCCTCAAGCATGGGATTAACCGACAGCTCATGCCGAAGGGTTTGCTCAAGTTTCAAAATCGGCATTTGAAGCATCTTCAGCGATTGGATTAGCTGAGGAGCGAGAGTTTGTTTTAGCTTTAACTGTAATCCTAATTTCATTTATAAACCATTAATCTATGGCAGTTTAACCCACCGTTCCCGGACCATTAAGTATCTGTATTAAATATCGGTCGTCAAATAGCCGCAATTTAGATTTCATTTCAAATACGGTGTGTGATTCCATAGTCTTATACAAAGAATGTATAACTTTTCACCTTTTAATTAAGGCGAAATTTTTCGCCCAGATATATCTTTCTTGCCTCGGGGTCTTCGGCCAAAAACTGGGCAGTCCCCGATTTTAGTATTTTCCCGTCGCACATTATATAGGCCCGGTCGCAGATCGATAATGTTTCTCTCACATTGTGATCGGTGATCAAGACTCCCAATCCCCGTTTTGTCAAACGGGAAATAATTTTTTGGATATCTTCGACCGCAATAGGGTCGATTCCCGCAAATGGTTCATCAAGAAGCATAAACTGCGGTTCATTTACCAGGGCACGGGTTATTTCGACACGCCTTCTTTCTCCTCCGGAGAGGGAATATGCCTGTCTTTTTCTAAGATGCTCGATATCGAGTTCTGTTAATAGTTCTTCAAGGTGTCGGTTACGCTCTTTTCGCTTCATCCGGCGCATTTGCAGGATAGCTTTAATATTTTGCTCAACTGTCATTTTTCGAAAAACTGAAGGCTCCTGAGCCAGGTAACCGATGCCCATCCGGGCCCGTTTATACATGGCGTGCCGCGTAATATTTTTCTCACCGATAAAAACTTTGCCTGAATTGGGACGAATAAAGCCGATAATCATATAAAAGGTAGTAGTTTTTCCGGCGCCATTTGGGCCGAGTAGACCGACAACTTCGCCCGGGTTAACATTTATGGTAACACCATTGACAACAGGACGCCCCTTGTATTTTTTCACAAGATCTGACGAGCTGAGCTTTGTCATACATAAATAATATACGGCAAAAATGTGTTAAAACAATATAAAATTAAAAAGTTTGCATAATATTTGCTTGTAGAAGGAAATCTTTTTATTATGAGAATGAAAGATGATTAAAAAATGGAGTGGTTCAATGCCGATCAAGAAATATTCAACTATTATTATCTTATTGAGTCTCTTAGTCTTATCCTGTTCTTCGCCGGAGAAGGCGAGTCTGTCATTATATGAGAAGGGAAAGGAGTATTACCGTTCGGGTGATATTCAAAAGGCCGATGAAACCTTTAAAAGGCTGGCTGAAAAGTATCCGGATTCACCTTATGCCGGTTATGCCAGAGCTCATTTTCTATATAAAGAAGGGCTTTATTATGAGGCCTCGCCGCATCTTTCACAATCTCTTCAGAAGGACCCCAAATTTCTCCCGGGGCTTCTTCTAAGTTCTGAGTTATCACTGCATTATGAACGTCCTGAACTGGCTTTTTATACATCTGCAATATACCAGGAGTCGGGCGGTGAAGCTGCTTATGGGCTTGATTTAGATGCTAAATCTCTTTTTATGGCGGGAAAGATCGAAGATATCGGTAAATTGCTGGAGAGGGTTGAATCAGATATAGATGATTCGCCGCGACTGAAGTTAATCGAAGCAAAATATAATCTTCATAAAGGAAATTTCAAAGATGCTATAGAGGGCGCCGTTGCGGCATCGGAAATATCGGGCAATGATCCAATATTTTTAAAATATACAGGCGATTTTTTCAGGGAGATCGGTCTTTCTGACTCGGCAGACAGCTATTATTCGCAGGCGCTGGATGCCGGCAAGGGCGATTATGCGCTGATGGCTGATATTATCGACAGCTACATTGCCATGGATTATTTTCACCCGGCCGACACATTGATTGAATTATACAGCGCCAACGCTGATACCTCATCTCGTCTATTTCTTTTGAGTCGCGAATATAATTATAAAAAGGGTAACATTTACAGAGCTATTCTGGCAGTGACCGAGGGTATGAGGCTTGTCGGCAGTTCTCCTACAATATATAAGAAGCTGGCAATAATGAAGGCTGATATAAATGATCGGCTGGGGGCCTGGCCTAATTTTGAAACTGCCATTGATCTCGCCCAGCTAAACGGTTATGTCAAGCCTGCCATTTTTGATCTGGTGCTGGATTATGTTGATGTTTTGATTCGCGATAATCGATTGATGATGGCGGGGCCGTATGTGGAAGAAATCCTGGATAGCCTGCCAAATGATTTCAGATCTCTCTGGGATATGGCTTATCTTTCGTATTCTTTTCAGGCGGAGGATGTTCTCAGAGATTATTTGAGTCGCATGAGTGAGGCAGCTGAGGGTAATCCGGAATATATTGCCAGAACGGGGCAGATTTACGCTTTCATGGATTCGGTCCGGCTGGCAGATGCTATATATACCGAGGTACTTCAGACAGACAAATTTAATTTGACTGCAATAACAGGGCGTTTGGATCTTATGGATAAAGCGAAAGAGTATCAGGCGGCTCTGGATTTTATAAATGGTTTTGATGAATATCTGTCTTACGTCCCAGAGGTCTCAGAGTATAAACTCAAGTTGTATGAAAAAAGCGGTGAACTCGGTTCGGCGATTCATCTGGCCAATAAGCTTATAGAGATCGCTCCCCATAATCTTAGCCGGTATTTACGGGCGATTGAGCTGACCCGAAAGGGAGGTCGGGCAGAGCAGGTTGAAGAGTTATACGCCGGGATGATCAATGATAATTCTGATAATCCAGATGCATATTCATTTGCAGCGGAATATTATTTGAATTCGAATGACCTTAAAAAAGCCGAGGAGTTGGTCAACAGAGCGCATAAAATCGATTCGGAATTCGCTCATGGTTACACAGTGCAGGGATTGATTAATTTAAGGAGGAGTAATTTCGATCAGGCTGAGGCCAATTTCAAAAAGGCGCTGGAATATGATCGTTATGCCGCTGAAGCATATGGCCATCTGGCTTATGTCCAGCTTCTTAGAGACGATGTCGGCACGAGAATTATCAATAATGCACGAAAAGCTCAGCAGTACGGCGGGAACAACCCTTTATTCAATTATATAATCGGTCGTGCGTTTTATAAGGATAAAAAGTACGCGCTGGCAAGGGGAGGCTTTGAGAGTGCCCTCGAGGATGATCCTGATAACCCCGAATATAACTATTATGCAGGTTTAAATTATCTGGCTGAGGGCAAGACTAAGGAGGGAGAGAAAGCGCTTCGGAGAGCGATTAATAATGGCCTTGATGATGAATTCAAGGAAAAGGCAAGAAAGGCCCTAAAAAATATATAATGGAAACTAAAGCGGCGGTATCCCCGCCGTTTTTTTATTTTTTGTAAGGAGTGCCCTTTCCCTTCTCGCAGTAGCTTTTCAGGCTTTCCAGATAATATGCCCAATTGAAGTTGCAGAGGGCAAAAAACTCGGTGTAGTCATTCCAGTTCTCATGGCCGAACATGAGCCAGGTTGCGCCGTTATTGGTTTGAATATCGAAATTTATTTTTGTACCTTGCCACTCCCGGTGCCCGTAAACGCACTGCCAGCCGACATATTTATTTGGCTCGAGTTTTAAAATTTCCATGCGGGCTTCATATTCATCGCCGAAACGAAATTCCAGTAAGGCCCCTTCGGCGGCTTTGGCCCTGGTTTTCTCCGTCCACCACGAACTGAGTCCTTTTTGCTCGGTTATAGCTTCGTACACCTTTTCCGGGGCGGTGTCGATTTTCAGGTAGTGTTTAATATGAGGCATTTTGCACCTCTGATCTATTGGATTGGTATTTTGTACTTATCAGCATGTCGTGAAATATGAATGTTGATATCATCAATCCTGGACTTCGCCGGTCATGGGCACGAAGCGAACCGGGATCACCGATTTTTTTTCCATGCCTTCTTCGGTCTTATCGAGAACCATCAGTTCCTGTCTGAAATCTCCAACCGGGATAACCATCCGTCCGCCCACTTTCAACTGATCGACCAGCGGCTGGGGGATGCGCGGCGCGGCGGCAGTAACAATAACGGCATCGAACGGGGCCTCTTCAGGCCATCCTTTGTAGCCGTCACCCGCCCTGACATGAACATTCTTGTAGCCTAGAGAGTCAAGAATCTCTTTGGCTCTTTCGGCCAGGCTGGTAATAATTTCGATAGTGAAAACCGAATCGCAAATTTCTGCCAATACGGCTGCCTGGTACCCGGAGCCGGTCCCGATTTCGAGGACCTTGGAGGTAGAGTCAACATCGAGCAGATCGGTCATAGCTGCAACAATATATGGCTGTGAAATGGTCTGTCCTTCACCGATAGGTAACGGGCCGTCGCGGTAAGCTTCGTCCCGATACCGTTCCGGGACGAAAAAATGTCTCGGCACTGTTCTCATGGCGTCAAGGACGTCTTTGTCAGTTATGCCGCGTCTCTCTATTTGAGCTTTTACCATTTCTTTGCGGTCAGCCTCTCGTTTACTTTCATCGTTTTCAGAATTCGATTCTCCGGCACAGGATAGGAAAAATATCATAACAATAACATACCCAGTAATATATTTGAGGTTTAGTAACTTCATGGTATCAATATATGGAAATGGTGCGTGAAGTCAATTCTTTAGAAGGTAATGTCGTTTATCTCTTTTAGCCACAGTCTCACGAGACCGTCAATTTTCGGATCGAGATCGGCGGGCATGGCACCTTTTTGCAGAGCTTTGATGTAGATGTCGATAGCTTCGCGAGTTTCTCCGACACTGAGTGTTTCGTCATGTTTTTCTTTCCACTCATCACGGTACTGCATGGTTAGTCGCACGAGTTTGCCGAAGACGGCCATTTCATCGGATGAGACATCACCGTGATCTTTTATGAATTCTCCCAAGAATTTTCTTAAATCTACGTGATCCATAACTGCCCAGTTTTTTATTGCGTCCTATGTATCATTATATATAATTAATGCCAATGGCTCAACTCCTAAATATTATACAGACGATCAGCGGATATATTTGGGGACTTCCTCTTATTATTCTCCTTGTCGGTACCGGGCTTTTCGTGACGGTTCGAAATAAGTTCGTTCAGATTAGAGGATTCGGCCACAGTTTTGGTCTTATTTCGGGCAAATATGACCGTCCCGAACACAAGGGCGAGATTTCGCATTTCCAGGCGCTTTCGGCGGCATTGTCGGCGACGATTGGGACCGGTAATATCGCAGGAGTGGCGACCGCGATTGCGGTGGGCGGGCCGGGCGCTTTATTCTGGATGTGGGTTACGGCGGTGTTCGGTATGGCGGTGAAATTTACTTCATGTACGCTGGCGGTTATTTATCGAAAGATCGATCCGGATGGCCATGTGCGGGGCGGGCCGATGTATTTTATCGAGATGGGATTGCCGAAATGGACGCATTTCCTGGCGTATTTCTTTGCCGGGTGTACAGCCATTGCCGCTCTCGGTATCGGTAATATGGTTCAGGCCAATTCGGTTGCCGACGGGCTGGTGTCGCTGGCAGGAGAAACCGGAACCTCGGCGGGGCTTTATATTCGTCTTGGTATTGGACTTTTGATTGCTGTTTTTGTGGGTCTGGTTATTGTCGGCGGGATCAAGCGGATCGGGAAAGTCGCCAGTAGACTGGTGCCGTTTATGAGTGTTGTTTATATCGGTTCAGCCATAATAGCACTGTCAGTTTCTTACACTCAAATAATACCTGCGTTCGAGATGATATTCAAGTATGCATTTACTCCGATATCGGCCACCGGCGGATTTGTCGGGGCCACGGTATGGTTGACAATACAGCGGGGGGTATCTCGGGGAGTGTTCTCCAACGAATCCGGCCTGGGTTCGGCTCCGATGGCGCATGCGGCGGCGAAAGTGAATGAGCCGGTTCGAGAGGGTTTGGTAGCGATGATTGGACCGTTTATCGATACACTTATTATATGTACCATGACAGGATTGATTATTATAGTTTCCGGTCAATGGGACAGCGGTGTTGACGGGACCCCATTGACGGCCGGGGCTTTTGAGACCATTCTACCGGGCTGGGGGCATTCGATGGTGTCGATCGGCCTGGTGTTGTTCGCGTATTCGACAATTATAAGCTGGTCGTACTATGGTGAAAAGGGTATTGAGTATATTCTGGGAAGACCGGCGGTGATGCCGTACAAGTGGGTTTACCTGGTATTTTTGCCGATCGGGGCGACCATGAAGCTGGACCTTGTCTGGGGATTTGCCGATGTTGCCAACGGACTTATGGCGCTGCCGAATTTGATTGCCATTCTGGCTCTTTCGGGAGTTGTAGCTGCGGCGACAAAGAAATATTTCAGGGAGTTTAAGGAAGGCAAGCACCGCAGTTATAATCCGTAAATTCGTTCCATTAGACCATGCCTCCGTATAGATTTCTAAATTCAAATATCCTCTGAGTAATTAATCAAACCTTAAATTTTGTCCGATATATCCATTATTAATTTCAATATGAAACAACGGCAGGGGACCGTTTTTTGGGGCTGTCATATTTTTATACATTTTAAGATACATTTTGGAGGAGACCTAAAGGCGGTTTCTGATATGCCGAAAATCAAATAAGCGGTAACGCGTTAAGTCCTATTGGCTAAAAAGGGGATAGACTACTTGATCATTGCTACGGGGCATATCCTCATTGACCAGATTTAAAGCCGGGGGTAGTAAACAATTCATAATCATACATAGAGAATTGCTATATGAGCGACTTGGAAAAAATTATTGGTGAGGCGGCCGCGGGATTACAGTGGCCGAAAAGGGAGACGGAAAAGATTCTGGAAAGAATAGCTGCAGATCTTGTCATGGTCTCAGTTGATGATCTTCCGGAATTAGCCAAACTTCATGATTCATTCATGGAGTTCGTAGAATTTGCGGATGAAAAAGACAAGGTCGCTGCCGAGGTGGCGAAAAATTGCGCCGACTATGTCGAACGGATTGTCTTAAATGATGTTGATGACAAGCAAAAAGCTCTTGATACGGTCGGTGAAGCAATAAGCGGTATTCAGCAACTTATAAGAGATCTTCGTCAGCCTTCCGAGGTGGATTTCCCGAAGGTTCTTGCTCCGGCGGGAGTAGCAGCTGGGGGTGGGGATGGTCAAGAAACTGCTGAATCCGAGATTACGGGGAATGCAAAAGAAGAAAAAGCGCAACAATCAAAAACAGAGGAATCTTCCGAAGATGATGATGAGCAGGAGCTGACAGTAGACCTCCAGGATGCCGACACGGCACTTTTGGCTGACTTCATAAATGAAGCCAACGAGCATTGCACCACTGCCGAAGAGATGTTGATGGAGCTCGAAGGCGATGTTACCAAAAAGGATGCTATCGACGCCATATTCCGCAGTTTCCATACAATAAAAGGCGCGGCAGGATTTTTGGAACTGTCGCCTATTTCAGTTTTGGCTCATGAATCAGAGACTCTTTTGGATATGGCCCGCAAAGGCAGCGTAACTATCGAAGGAGCCATTGCAGATATTATTTTCGATTCGATCGATGTTATGCGGGATCTGCTAAAGGGTGTCGAAAAGACGATGAACGAAGGCGGTATATTTGATGGGAAAGAGCTGGTAATCGGACCTGTCAAGCGGCTTCAGAAGATGATTGCTGACCCGGAAAATACCTCCGAACAGGATAAGGGTCCTAAGATCGGCGAAGTATTGGTGGATATGGGTGCGGTTGAAGAAGATGATGTTAATGAAGCGCTGTCTTCGAAAGCGGGTGATACAGAAAAACTCGGGGAGACTCTTGTCAGACAGGGCAAAGTCAATCCCAAGGCAATAGAACATGCTCTGCGCGACCAGAATCGAGAGAAGAAAGAGAAATTTTCCGTCAAGGAAATGGTCAAAATCGATACCGAACGGCTCGACCGTCTGGTCGATACGATCGGGGAATTGGTTATCGCGGAATCGATGGTAGGTCAGGACGAGGAAATTCTGGCGAAGGCATCGACCAAGATGTCGAAGAATATTTCGCATTTGAACAAGATTACCCGTGAGCTGCAGGAAATGGGTATGGCGATGCGGCTGGTTCCGGTGAAAGCAACATTCCAGAAACTCGCCCGTGCAGTCCGCGATTTGGCCCGCAAGTCGAAGAAAAAAGTTAACCTGGAGCTTATCGGTGAGGATTCGGAAGTCGACCGTTCAATTGTCGAGAATATCGGCGATCCGCTAATGCATATGATCCGCAATTCAATCGATCATGGCCTGGAAACGCCTGAGGATAGAGTCAAGGCCGGAAAGTCGGAAGAAGGAACGGTTTGGCTTAAGGCTTTCCACAAGGGCGGTAATATTTATTTTGAAATTGAAGATGACGGACGTGGGCTGGATAAAGAACGGATTCTGGCCAAGGCCGCGGAAAAGGGACTTTTGCCTCCCAACAAGGATTTAACCGATAAGGAAATATACAATTTGATTCTTCAGCCCGGATTTTCCACCGCTCAGAAAATTACCGATATCTCCGGGCGTGGGGTTGGTATGGATGTGGTCAAGAAGAATATCGAAGCGATGCGGGGACATCTGGAAATTGAATCGGAAGCGGGCAAGGGGACTAAATTTTCGATGAAGCTGCCTTTGACACTGGCCATTATCGACGGCATGCTGGTGAGTGTCGGCAGGGAAAAATATATTGTTCCGACGCTGTCGGTCGTCGAGTCACTTCAGTTAACCAGCGACATTGTCAGCACCGTCAATGAAAAGTACGAAATGATAAATCTCCGCGGTAACATGCTTCCGCTGTTCCGTGTCCGTGATCTTTTCAACCTGCCGCCATCAGATGACGAAAGCGCCGACAGTACGGTCGTTATCATTGATGATATGGAACATCGGGTCGGCCTGGTAGTCGATAAACTGCTGGGACAGCGGCAGACGGTAATTAAATCGCTCGGTGCAGTTTTTGAAGAGCAAAAGTGGATTTCCGGAGGGGCAATACTTTCGGATGGAAATATAGGATTGATTATAGATGTAGGCGGAATTATTAGCCTGGGAACCAGTCTCGAGATTGATTATTCGCGCCGGAAAAAAGCCGGAATACCTGATGATATGTCGGTGCCTGTCGATGAAGAACTGGTTGATACCAGTGTCCTAAACGAATTAGAAGGCGAGGGCGGAGAGGTTTCTGATGATATAGTGCCGGAATCGACTGAGGGGACGGAAGACAGGGTTGAAGAGACGGTAACAACAGTGTAGATAATGTTTAATGATAGATGATATCAGGGGGATGATATGAACGAGAATGCTGAACAAAACACTTCTACTGCGACGATGCCGGATGAAAACCACAGCCGGGCCGGAAAATATCTGACATTTCAGCTTGCTTCGGAAGAGTACGGAGTGGAGATATTGAAAGTCCGGGAAATTATTGGTTTGATGGAAATTACCAATGTTCCGCAGACACCACATTACATCCGGGGCGTTATAAACCTTCGCGGAAAAGTCATTCCGGTGCTGGACTTACGGGCCAAATTCGGGATGGATTTATCCGAGGATACCGATCAAACCTGTATTGTGGTAGTCGAGGTCGATTATGATGGAGCACCGGTGCAAACCGGTCTGGTGGTAGATGCGGTATCGGAGGTTCTCGATGTAGAAGAAAATCAGGTGGAAGATACACCTGAATTCGGCGGAGGTGTTGAGACTTCATACATTCTTGGAATCGGAAAAGTCAATAACGAAGTGAAAATCCTTCTTGATATAGAAAAAGTCATAGATGCCAGAGAAATGAGCAGTATCGGTAAATCGCGTTCGGCCACCCATAATTCAGTGGCAGAGCCGGTGGCTTAGATCTGTTTGATTGCAGAAAAAAAGTTTATATACAGGAGCGATCCAATGAGCGAGGGAACAAAGACAACAGCCGCAGTTGAGACAACAACGGTGGCGACCCGGGCCAAAGCGGGAAAATATCTGACATTTAAACTTGCCGATGAAGAGTACGGTCTGGAAATTCTCAAGGTCCGTGAAATAATCGGTCTAATGGAAATAACTTCTGTTCCCAGGGCGCCGCATTATATTCGCGGTGTCATCAATTTAAGGGGCAAGGTTATACCGGTTATCAATCTCAGGGCCAAATTCGAGATGGAAGAGACCGAAGATACCGAACAGACCTGTATTATCGTGGTCGAAGTGGCCGCGGGGGATAGTTCGGTCATTACCGGAATTGTGGTCGATTCGGTTTCGGAAGTTCTGGATATCGCAGGCGGTGATATTGAGGATACACCGAGCCTGGGTACCAATGTCGATACACAATTTATCCTGGGAATGGCCAAGATCAAAGAAGAGATAAAAATCTTATTAGATATCGACAGGGTTCTTGAAACGGCCGATATGAAGATGCTCTCAAGCATGGGAAATGTTTCAGAGGAGCTGGAAGAGGTTAATGTCTGATAAGGCATTATCCGCGTTTGCAAAGGGCGAACGGATTTAAGGTTAATTAGAGTTTATCAGATAATACAGGATTTATAGATTAAGAAAATATGCCGAAAATATAAGATGGGCATGGGAATTGACTAACGACGTTTTCTTACGCCTCAGGAAGAGCGCGAAGAAATATTAGGCAACTGTCCGGAAAAAATAGAGAGAGTACAGGGCAGGTAATCCCTACCTTTCCGGAAAGGCAATTATGAGCCGAGAAATTATAGACGAAAACAGTGCAACGACAGCGTCGGGCGCCGAATTGAATGTAAGCGCCGACCGAATGGAAGTAATGTTGTCGTGCAAAAATGAAAGTCTGAGCATGGAATCTCTGATAAAAGAGATTCAGATCGGCCTGAAGCAGATGAAAATAATTGCCAAGCCAGACGTGACCAAAATAAAGGAGGCGATTGCCAAGTCGAAGGAAAGCGGTGAAGATGTTACTGATCTTGTAATAGCGACCGGGATTCGTCCGGTAGAACCCAGGGATGCCACTATGGAATGGATGGGTGACTATTTCAATACCGGGTTCCATGTCGATCCGGTAACCAAAAAGATAGATTTCCATCAGCGGGCGGGTGATCCCAATGTTGAAAAAGGTCAGCTTTTAGTTAAAATAGAGCCGGCGGTACCGGGTCAGGACGGCCGCGATGTTTACGGCCGGGCGATGATTATGCCGAAACCTAAAGATGTCAATCTTAAAGGCGGCAGTAATGTTTACTGGGACCAGGAAAAGGGCGGATTTGTCACCAATGTGGCCGGCCGGGTAAAGATGAAAGGACAGACTGTTGATGTTGACCCGGTATATTTTGTCAAAGATGGAGTCGGGAGTGAGTCGGGGAATATAAAGCATAATGGGCAGGTCATTATCGACGGTGAGGTTGACGCCGAATTCAAGATAGAAGCGACCGGTGATATTGAGATACGCGGTTTGACTTATGCCAGCGATATAATTTGCGGCGGAAATCTGACGACCAAGGAGGGTATTCGCTCCAATCTTGACAAGAAGATAATAGTTGAAGGCGAAATTTTTGCGAAATATATCCAGAACGCGCGGGTTTTTGCGAAGGGAAATATAACCGTCAATACCGAGATATATGAATCCAATGTCGAAACTATGAATTCCATTCACTGCAATGAGGGGAGAATTGTTGGCGGCGAACTGGCTGCAACGAAAGGAATTTCTGTTGGAGAAGCGGGGTCCAAAGGTAATGTTAAGACCAGGCTTATAGCCGGTGTTGACCGGGAATTAATGGCCAAAGTCAAAGAGAATAAATACGAGATCGGTGAGCTGGTCGAGATGCGAAAGAAGCTGGAAGCAGCCCTTAAAAAATCAAGCGGGCGGGTCAAAATGATGAATGATTCGCAGAAAGAGGCTCTTACCGAGGTTCAATTTAAGATAAATGAAATTAATGATGAGATAGTCCGCCTTGAAGAAGAGATTAAATCCATTATGGAAAAGGTTAAGAGTAATAAAAGAGCCAGGGTAACTATTCTTAATACCGCTTTTCCGGGTGTTGAGATACGGATTTGTGACAGCAGTTATCGTGTTGAACATGCCCTGATGGGTCCGGTCGTGGCGCTTTATGACAAGCATAAAGGTGAAGTTGTTCTGACTTCAAAAATGGACGAAGATGAGGAAGATAAAAAGAAGGATGATACAAGCACTCAGTAAATTTTGAGAGACGAAGTCATTGAATAAAAGTCAGGAAATAAAACGTTTAAGCTTAAATTGGAGCAAATGATGAAAGCGGAGAATATCAATCCATTCATTGAGTCGGTTACGGAGGTATTTGAGAATATGCTCGATTGCAAAGTCAAGATGGGCAATCCGGGCATAGCGGAGGAAGAACAGTCGACTCCGGATATAATTGGTGTGATTGGTCTATCCGGTACTGCCCAGGGAATAGTCGCCCTGAAATTGCCGGTTAAGACAGCTCTGGCGGCGGTCGGCAAACTTGCCGGCACAAGTTTCAAGAGCGTGGATTCATCAATTATCGATGGTGTCGGTGAGATCGTGAATATAATTACCGGTAACGCGAAATCGAAATTTGCCGGTCATGCCATAAATATTAGTCTGCCGACGGTTGTTAGAGGTAGTATCCACAATGTCAGTAATATGGATAATACCGTTTTCCTGGCGGTGCCTTTTGATTCTGACCTGGGAAGTTTCTCCCTGCTTGTGACATTCAGGCCCGCGGTAGTGCCAGAAAAGGAGGCTGCACATGCAGGTGTTAATAGTCGATGACTCGCAGATAATGCGTAAAATAATTACCGGCGCACTCAAGAAGCATGGGGTCAACGATATCGTTGAGGCGGCCAACGGCCAGGAAGCAGTGGACGCTGTAACCAATAATAAGGATATCGGGCTGATTTTGATGGATTGGAATATGCCAGTGATGACCGGTATCGATGCGGTCAAGAAACTGCGGGCGGACGGTGTCAAGACCCCGATTGTGATGGTTACGACCGAATCCGAAAAAGAAAAGGTATTGGAGGCGATTAAGACCGGGGCGAGTGATTACCTGGTTAAGCCGTTCAACCCGAAAGATATTCAGGGTAAGCTGGAGAAATTCCTGCAGCCGACAGGATAAAATGAAAGATGGCCAGCAACCTGATATTGAATCCGCAACTGGATCCCGGGACTTTCAACAGAATCAGGGAGATAGTTTATGATATAAGCGGTATTGCGCTTTCCGAAAACAAGGAATCATTGGTCAAAGCCAGGATTTCGAAGAGGATGCGCAAGCTCGGCCTGGATAATTATAAAGAATATCTGGAATTTATTCTTAAGGATGACAGCGGGGTCGAGGTCCAGGAACTGCTCGATGCTATTTCGACCAATACGACCAGTTTTTACCGGGAGGCTGATCATTTTGAATTTTACCGCAAAATACTGAAGGAATGGGAACAGAAAGGACAGAAGAACTTTCGAATCTGGTGCGCGGCCGCCTCGACCGGCGAAGAACCGTACACCCTGGCGATAGAAACCAGAGAAGCACTTTACAATACGGGGGCGAAGGTAAAAGTCCTTGCTACCGATATAAACAGCGCCGTATTGAGAATGGCCGGAAATGGTGAGTACAGTGCCGAGAAGGTAGAGTTGATAGCCAAGCATTTAAGGTCAAAGTACTTTTTGAGACATAAGCACGGAGATACATATATCTACCAGGCAAAGGATATATTAAAGGACATAATAATGTACCGTCAATTGAATCTGAAACATATTCCCTTTCCGATTCGACCCAATGTCGATGTTATTATGTGCCGCAATGTTATGATTTACTTTGACAATATCCTCCGCGGCAAGCTGGCGCAGGAATTTGCCAGACTTCTCAAAACGGGAGGGTATTTAATAGTCGGTCACGCCGAGAGTCTGACCGGTATGTCGAAGAATTTAAGATGTATAAAACCGTCTATATATATGAAGGAATAGGTCAATGGCTTTACAGGTAGTCGGTATATCTGAAGTGTACGTTTCCAAAGACCCTAATGACACGATAATTACGTATTCATTGGGTTCCTGTATCGGGGTGACCGTCTATGATCCGGTTGCAAAGGTAGGCGGAATGATTCATTACATGTTACCCCTTTCAAAAATTTCCCCTGATAAAGCCAAGTTGAAACCGGCCATGTTTGCGGATACCGGGATACCGCTTCTGTTGAAGAATGTCCTGGCCCAGGGCGCCATGAAAAAGCGTCTGGTCGTAAAAGTTGCCGGGGGCTCAAAGTTAATGGATCAAAATAAAGTATTCAATATTGGAGAAAGGAATTATCTGATTCTTCGGAAAATACTCTGGAAGAATAATATCCTTATCGACTCCGAAGATGTAGGTGGGATGCTGTCCCGGACGATTCGACTTGAAATCGGGTCGGGCCAGGTTACAGTCAAATCATCCAAAGGGGTGAACGAATTATGAATAAAAAGGATGAAATACTAAGCAAGATATCATCTTTCCCGACGCTCCCGGTGATGGCCCAGAAACTCCTGGCTTTGCTCGAAGATCCGGATTCAGGGACCGCCGAGATTGGAAAGGTGCTTCAGTACGATCCGGCTTTAACGGCCAATGTTTTAAAAGCGGCCAATTCGGCCTTTCTGGGATTTTCGGAGCCGGTCAATTCTCTTTCGGAGGCAAGCTATCGAATCGGAACCAAATGGATCATGCAAATTGCCCTGTCCTCGCTGATATATTCGAACCTTCACAGTCCGGCCAAGGGATACGAGATGACCGCTTCGGATCTATGGAAGCATTCCATTGCGGTCGCGCTCATGTCCGAAAATTTGTGTAAGCTTCTGGGTATCAAAGACGGCGGGATGATCTATACGGCGGCATTGATTCATGATATCGGCAAACTGGTTCTGGAAAATGCTGTCGACGAAAATTTCGACAATATCAAGGATACTATTTCCAGCGAAAATGCATCGTTTGAAGAAGCCGAGCAGGAAGTGGTCGGTCTTAACCATGCGGAGGCGGGAGCGCTAATCGCTGAGAGCTGGTCGTTCCCGAAATCGATAATCGAGATTATCCGGTGTCACCATAATCCGCAAGAGGCCGAGGAGATCACGACGGCGCTGGATGTTGTCCATATTGCCGATGCTGTCTGCCTGATGCAGGGAATCGGACTGGGACGAGATGGGCTCCAGTACCGCTGCAACGAGGGATCTTTAAAGAGACTGGATGTGACCAGCAATATTATCGAAAAGGCAACCAGTCAATTGATAGATAGATTGGAGAGTATTGAACACATGTTTTCCGAGACACCGAAACCGGATCCGGTTGGGAGGTGATTTAGTAATGGCCTATAACATATTGGTTGTTGACGATTCCAAAACAGTACGTTCGATTATTGTAAAGACGCTTAAACTGACCGAACTTGATATCAGTAATATTTACGAAGCGGGTAACGGCAAGGAAGCACTGGAGTGTCTCCAGAATAACTGGATTGATATCGTTTTGTCGGATCTCAACATGCCTGAGATGAGCGGGGTCGAAATGGTCGATAAAATGGCGGAGGACGGGCTATTAAAAGATATTCCGGTGGTGATTATTTCCACCGATGGATCGGCCACGAGAATCGAGGAGCTCAAGAAAAAGGGGATAAAGGAATATATACGTAAGCCGTTTACACCGGAATCGATAAGCGGAATAATCGACAAAGTATTAGGAGTCATCAATGAATGATAATGAACTTAAAGAAAAGCTCAATTTTGTTGTATGCCGGGTTCTTGAGCAAACCGCTTTCATGTTCCCCGAGCCGGCTGATCTAAAAGACGGTTTTTCTTTTGATGAGCACAATTTCGTTATGGCGGAACTGGAATTCAGCGGTGCCAATAACGGACAGATTAAGTTTCTTGTTCCTTATGATTTTTGTGTCGAACTATCGGCCAATATGCTTGGGGAAGATACTGAAGACGAAGATGCCCGCGAGAAGCATCTGGATGCACTAAAAGAGGCGCTTAATGTCATTGCCGGCCAGCTTATGACCGAGATTTATGGCGAGGAAGATGTTTATAATCTCGGGACCCCCCGGGTAAAAGAACTGAACAAGGACGAATTCTTAAAAGTTATCGACGAGTATGATTTTGCACTGGCCCTTTCGGACGAATGGCCGGTTATCACGATTTTTAATCCGGAGAAGAGACCGCATGAGCATTCGCGTGCTGGTAGTTGACGATAGTGCTGTCGTAAGAAAAATTTTCACAACCGAACTTTCTCGCGACCCGGCAATAGAAATTGTCGGGGCCGCGCCTGATCCGTATATCGCGCGGGATAAGATTATAAAGCTGCGTCCCGATGTCCTGACCCTCGATGTAGAAATGCCCAAGATGGACGGGGTGACTTTTCTCAAAAAATTAATGAAGCATCATCCCCTCCCGACTGTCGTTGTATCTTCACTAACACCCAAAGGAAGTGAAATAGCGCTGGAAGCCCTTGATGCCGGTGCGGTTGATGTCATGTGCAAGCCGGGGTCTTCTTATACGGTCGGTGATATGTCGGTGGAACTTATCGAAAAGATTAAAGCGGCATCGCATGTCAAACTGCAGAAGCGCGACGAACTGCGTGATATAAAGATAAGAAAACCAAAACGCCTGTCGCTGACCAAGACGACCAATAAGGTGATCGCAATCGGGGCGTCGACCGGCGGGACCAATGCCCTGGAATCTGTTTTGCGGGTAATGCCGGCTAATTGTCCCGGTATTGTAATCGTGCAGCATATGCCGGAAAATTTCACTCGCTCGTTCGCAAAAAGACTAAATGACAACTGCGCTATTGAGGTTGTCGAGGCCGCGGACGGAGATTCGGTTATACCCGGGAAAGCGTTGATCGCGCCGGGGAATTTCCATATGATGCTCAATCGCTCGGGTGCCAATTATTTTGTCAATATTCGCCGGGGGCCGCTGGTCAACCGCCACCGCCCGTCGGTGGGAGTCTTGTTTAAATCGGTGGCTCGTTATGCCGGTGCCAATGCAGTCGGCATTATAATGACCGGAATGGGCGATGACGGTTCTTCGGAGATTAAAGAACTAAAGGATGCGGGTGCAAAGACGATTGCTCAAAACGAAGAGACCTGTGTCGTATTCGGTATGCCGAAGGAGGCTATCAATTCGGGCGGTATCGATTTCATCGAACCGCTTGAGAAGATTCCATCGAAAATTTTGACCTTGATTCAAAAGAAATCATAATAAAAGGGACGGCCGCAGTGACCATCCCTTATAATCCGCATACTATTTCAAATTAATCACAAACCGGATCGGGACCTTCTTTGTACAGGAAGGAAATCAGGTAAGTGATATCGAGAATGTTGACGGCGTCATCATTGTTGACATCGCCGGATTCGTACGGGTCGGGAGCCGGTCCGCTTTTATACAGGAAATTAATCAGGAAAGTAACATCGAGCAGATTGACAGCACCATCACCCGAGGCATCACCACAAATATACTGAGGGGCATCGCAAACATCTCCAATCCCATCCTGGTCAATATCGGCCTGGTCAGGATTATATTCTTCGGGGCAGTTATCGCAGCTGTCGCCGACGAAGTCATTATCATAATCGAGCTGATGGATATTGGCGTAAGACGGGCAGTTATCACAGGCATTACCAACGCCGTCGCTATCATCATCTTCCTGCCCGGCGTTAAAAATCGAGGGGCAGTTATCGACATCGCCGCAAAGACCGTCGCTGTCTATGTCATTGTACTTATCCTTCGGGCAGGGATCGCAGGCATCACCGATCATGTCATAATCGATATCGCCCTGGTCTGGATTAGCTACCGACGGGCAATTATCGAATTTACATGTATTTTCCGGATGTCCGGGATCGCCGAAACCGTCACCATCGCTGTCAACACATTGATCGCATTCATCCAGAACATAGTTGCCGTCAAGATCGGTTAAGGCATTGGGCCTGAAGGCAATCGCTCGAGGCGATGTTAAATCCGCGTCGTTTCGGACGATTCGTCTGAAATATGCACCGACGTCCCATCGGAATTCATAGATTTCGGGTTGGTTCAGGGTTTGGGCGGCATATAGATTACCATTGGGACCGAACCTGATTCCCCATGGCTGCGCCGGTTCTCCCGCTGCGGTAAACTCCCTCGAAAAAGCGCCGGTTGAACCGTCATATTCGATGATCACATCAGAACCGTAGCTTGCCACGACCAGATCTCCATTGGGCGCAAAGACGAGTCCCCGCGGATTGGTCAGACCGGCCAATCCGGAGGAAACAAAGTCGCCAATATAGGAGCCGTCGGTACCGCTATATTCCTTAACGGTATTGTCGCCGTCGGAAGCTACGAACAGGTTGCCGGTGGGGCCGAATTCAAGGCCGTAAGGGAAGGTTAATCCTCCCGAGCCGGGAGTTACGAAAGTGTCAATAAATGCCCCGGTGGAGCCATCGTATCTCAATATACTATTTATAGCATTGGCTGAGACATAGAGATTATCATCCGGTCCGAAGGTCAGGAATACGGGAGCATCCATACCGCCGGTGCCGGAGGGGAAGAAGAAATCGACCAGACCGTTGTCGGGATTTAGCTTCAGAACGGCATCTATACCGGTACTGGCAAGGTAGAGGTTACGATCGGGACCAAACTGGCAGTCATTAACCTGCCCGACGCCATAGTACATAGCGACCGGTATGGCACTTACGGCATTATACTGCCGGACAAGGTTCGAACTGGTACCGACGAATAAATCGAATTCGCTTTCCAGTTCAAAAATATCGGCGATTGAATTATCATTGCAGTCGGCGCAAATATCGGGAATGCCGTTGTTATCCCAATCAGCCAGGATGCTGTCTCTTATTTCTATAAAATCGGCAATGCCGTTCGAATTGCAATCAGGATCGCATTCATCGGGTACGGTATTGCCGTTTTCATCGGCAACCATACCCTGATAAGTTTCATATTCATCGGGGATCATATTACCGTTGCAATCCCGTTCGCACTCATCGGGAATGCCGTTGCTGTTTACGTCGGGCATGCCCCCGGCAATGTCATCGGCGTCGAGAATACCGTTGCTGTTGCAGTCTTCGCATTCATCAGGTATACCATTAGTGTTGGTATCCTCGCTGGTACCCAGGTGAATGTCTCTAGAATCCGGCTCGCCGTTGCCGTTGCAGTCGTATTCGAAACATCCGCCGTAATAGACATCATATTCCATATAGTCCTGAATTCTACGGTGAAATCTGAGGTCGGTATTGCTTAAATAGCCCGGAGAAGTATGGCAGTATGACATTATCGTTGATCGGGTCGGGGCATCGGTATCGCCGCAGTCATCGATCTGCGGCTGAATTTCATGGGTATGGGGGGCTCCAAAATTATGTCCTATTTCATGAGCAGCGACCTGAATGTCCCAATTGCCGACATTGGGCAGATCTTCGGCATATGGAAAGGTTCCGTTAACGTAGCCTGAATTCGAGTAGGCCCAGCCTCCACAGGTACCACCAAGATATCCAATGCCGCCGTACCACAGATCTCTTCTGCCAGAGAGCATGTGGACGACATTCAGCCCGGTCGTGTCTTCATGATTCAGCCAGTAGGATCGGTATCCGCCTAAATCATCAGTAGGGAACGGTTCTCCGCCGGAGGGCCAGATACGGATGAAGGAAAGGTTGAATTTTATGTCGATATCTCGTTCGTAGATGTCACTGATGGCACCAAAAAGGGTTATAATGTAATCAAAGGCGGCGTTTGAGTTGGGAAAGAGCTGGGTGTATGCATAGTCACCTTCAACGGCGACATTCGCCATGTATGGAGCGCCGAGGACATCGGTATAGATTTTCTGCCCCTTTTCAAAATCGGGTTTGTAATCGGGCGGGATAATAACCTGACAGAGTTCCTCGAAATCAGGAATACCGTTGAATGATGCTGCTTTGTGAATGACCATTCCTTTTTCGGTACTGCCGATATCGGACGGTTTATGGGCCATGAAATAGACACCGTCATTTTCGGTTATGATGTAACCGTTACCGGAATTTTGTCCTGTAAATGCCATATATACATGCGAGTTTTCCTGACCGGCGACTTTGCCTTTGAGCAGGACAATATCGGGGGAATAGACCGAGCGGTCGATTTCGCTATTCCCGATATGGAATTCTGTTTTTGAATTAATAATTTTGAATCTCTGCAGGTTCAATTTTATTGATTCTTTCATGGAAACTGGAAATTCGATTGATTTCTCCCGTGTGCCGTCTTTGAGAAGGTTAAAATCGGACGTTTCCAAATTTACCATGATGGAGTTGGTTTCGGGCAGGTGTTTGGTGACCGAAAGAGGCCGAAGAATTTCATCGGCGGAGTATGCTGATCCGGTTATTGCGATCGTAAAAACCGCAAGCAGGAGCACACTTGATATAAGACTGCTCTTCTGGGCTAACATTGAAGACATCTCCCATTATGGTTAATAATACATTTGCTTGTTCTAACTGCAGACAGGTTCGGGCCCATCTTTATATAGGTAACTTATCAAATAGGTAATATCCAGCAGGTTGACATCGCCGTCATTGTTAACGTCGCCTGATACCAGCGGGTCCGGCGCCTGGCCATTTTTGTAAAGGTAATTTATTAGAAATGTAATATCGAGTATATTTACCTGGTCGTCACCTGACGGGTCGCCGCAGACATACGATGATTCGCAGGCATCACCGATTCCGTCGCTGTCAGAATCAGCCTGGTCGGGATTGCTGACTTCCGGGCAATTGTCGCAAATATCTCCCCAGCCGTCCTGATCGGTATCAGTTCCGAAGCAGTTGACATTGGTTTTGTACATCGATCTCCCATGAGTGCCTGCCACGAGCAATCTGGTCGGGGCATGAAAATCGAGGTCATGCACCGGGGTGACAAGCGGAATGCCGGTTCCGAGCGGATCCCATGTTTGCCCGAGGTTGGCCGTGACATAGACACCGATATCGGTTCCGACAAACAGGGTGGAATCGTACAGCGGATCGACGATAACGTCGTTTATCGGGCCGTCGGGGAGATTGCCATCGATCGTTGTCCAGCTGTTTCCGAAATTTATGGATCTAAAGATGTGCGGCGTTTCTTCTGAAAGACGATAACCGGATAAAGTTACATAGACTATCGAATCGACATTAGAGTCGGCGGTCACGCGGGTTATCCATCTATCCGGAAGACCGCTGCTGATATCGTACCATGTATTGCCGCCGTTGCGGGTCACCCAGACATTACCGTCATCGGTACCGGCATAGATAACGTCGTTGTCAACAGGAGAGACGTCGATAGTGGTAATTGTCCCGAAAGTGAGATTGCCCGGGCCGGGACCGTCAGTCAGGTCAGGGCTAATAGCGAACCAGTTGGCGGCGCCGTCGGAAGTCTTGTAGAGAAAATTGGAGCCGTAGTACAGAGTATTGTGATCGATAGGATCAATAGCGATCGGGGTGTTCCAGTTGTGGCGGTCGGTGCCGTACGGGTCGATACCGTTCATGGCCCAGTAAAATGAATAACCGCCATCTTCGGATTTATATAAATTGCCCCATTGATACTCGAGATAAATATTATTGGGGTCATCGTAATCGACAATGCAGTAGAAACCATCGCCCCCGAAAATTCTCTGCCAGTCGTCGGTATTGCCGGTCAGAGTCCGCATGGTACCGTTGTCCTGCGTGCCACCGTAAAGTCGATCGGGATTGGTTGGATCGATAGTTATAGCGTAGAACTGAGTGTTGGGCATATCATAAAAGCGTGCCCAGGAAAGCCCGCCGTTCAGCGAGACATTAACACCACCGTCGCAGCCGTCGTAGACGTGATTTATATCGTCAGGATTTATCCAGAGAGCATGATGGTCGACATGGATACCATTGTCGGCGTCGAACCAGCTGCTGCCGCCATCCTCTGATTTATATAGAGGGACACCGAGCGCATAGATTACATCGGGATTACCCGGCGCGACTCTTATGTTGCCAAAATACCAGCCGAAGCTGCTGAAGAGATTTGAAAGGGCGCCGTCGTTGACACGGGCCCAGTTTTCGCCCAGGTTGGTGCTTTTATAAATACCCATAAAATAGCCGGGATGATTGGCGTAGATGGCATAAACTGTCCCGGTTGTCGGTTCAACGGTTAAGCCGATTCTTCCGACCGTATCAGCCGGCGCCGGAAGGCCGTTTGAGAGCCGGTACCAATTATCGCCGCCGTCGGTCGATTTATATATTCCGCTCGTTATGCCCCCGACTCTTCTTTCGGTGGCGAAGCGGTAACGGAACCACATGGCGGCAAGGAGGTTACCCGAGGCCGAGTCGATAGCGATGTCGACACATCCGGTTGTATCATTAATATAAAGTACCTTCTCCCAATTATCGCCGCCGTCGATAGAGCGGTAAACTCCTCTTTCAGAGTTGGTGCCGAACAATTGACCAAGGGCGGCAACATATATTTTTTGAGAATTGCTGGGGTCAATTAATATTCGCCCGATATGGTAGCTTTCGGGAAGGCCAATTAATGTCCAGCTCTGGCCGGCATCGGTTGATTTATAAATACCGGTTCCTTCGTAAGAATCGCCGGAGGCGTTGGCCTCGCCGGTTCCGGCATAAATAAGGTCTGGATTATCGGGATCTATAGCAACCGCGCCCATTGACTGAGGGCCGTAGTCATCGAAAATTGCTGTCCAGTTGATACCGCCGTCGGTTGTTTTAAATATACCGCCCGCAGCCGATGCGGCGTAGACGATTTGAGTCGATTCGGGATGAACAGCCAGATCGGTTATTCTTCCGGGAATATTGGTCGGTCCTGCCATTTCCCAGACAACATCCTGCGCCGGTCCTTTGTTGGCTGATGCTTCGAGGTGCATCTTTTGACCCTGAGAGATATAATTTTCAAAACTCTCCTCGGGGATATATCCGATCGGGTATGACCGCTGCATATGGAAATAAACATTGGGCATCTGCTTTGCCCGGACAATTGTGCCTTCTTTTTTCATCTTTGAAAAAATCGGATCATGAAAATCTGTATATTTGGGGGGCGATATTTCTGAAAATGATGATACAAAGATAATGCCAATTATCAATATAACGGCGGCTGAAACTCTTGATGCAATAAACATCGGCCATCCTCTTTTGTGTGTATTAGGTCTTTTAACTACCTTTTAGATATACGGTTAGATAGTATAGAAGAACGGGTTTAAGTTTGTTGTTTAAATATATAACTATTTCAGATTCCAGCAAGAGAATTATTAACTCCTCGCAAAAGTTGCCTGCGGGAGCGATATTTAGTATATTAAAAATTCTATTTATAAAAAACGCATAAAAATTACGAAAATGGAGCCAGGTTATGATTAAGAAAGTTGGAATTGTTGGTTGCGGACAGATGGGGTCGGGGATTGCACAGGTGGCGGCAATGTCAGAATTTGAAGTATTCGCTCATGAGATGAGCGAAGAGCTTGTCGACAAAGGAGTTAGGAATATATCGCGCCGTCTTGACAGATTGATTGAAAAAGGAAAAATCGAAAAGAGTGTCAAGGAAAAAACGCTGGGAAACATTACCGGGTCGACCGAATTGGAAGATCTGGAAGGCTGTGATATCATAATCGAGGCAGTAACCGAGGATTTCGTCACCAAGCAGGAGATATTTTCAGAGCTCGATAAAATATGCGGTTCTGAGACTATTTTTGCCTCCAATACTTCTTCGATTCCAATTGGTGATCTGGCATCGGTAACCGGCCGGCGGGATAAGTTTCTGGGGCTGCATTTTTTCAACCCGGTTCCGGTGATGAAACTGGTTGAAATAGTCAAGACACTGGATACATCGGATGCCACCTATAAGACTGCTCGTCAGTTTGCCGAGTCTCTGGGGAAAACTCCGGTCGACGCCAAAGATACACCGGGATTTATTGTCAATGTCCTGCTGGTGCCGTACCTGCTGGATGCGATTCGTCAGTACGAGCGCGGTCTGGCGACTCGCGAAGATATCGACAACGGCATGGTATATGGATGCGGTCATCCAATGGGACCCTTGACTTTGACAGATTTTATCGGACTGGATACAATTTTATCGATAGCGGATATTATGTTCGATGAGTACAAAGACAGTCATTATGCCGCTCCACCTCTTTTGCGCAGGATGGTCAAGGCCGGTTATCTTGGAAAGAAATCAGGCCGCGGCTTTTATGAATACAAGTAATTAATTTTTATAGAGAGGTTCTAAATGGAATACAAAAATATCCTTGTTGATCGGCAGGATGGAATTGTCACGATCACGATTAACCGTGAAAAGGCGCTTAATGCATTAAATGACGATGTCATATCGGAAATGCAGTATTTTTTCAGCCATAACTGGACGGATGATTCTATTCGGGTAGTCATAATTACCGGGGCAGGAAAGTCCTTTGTGGCCGGTGCCGATATAACCGAACTGGCAAAATGCGATGTTAAAGCCGGTTTGGAAAATTCCAGGCTTGGCAATTATCTGATGAAATCTATAGAGAATTTCCCCCGCCCGGTTATCGCGGCGGTGAATGGTTTTGCTTTGGGGGGCGGCTGTGAACTGGCGATGGCCTGCGATATTCGTATTGCCTCGGAGAAAGCGAAATTCGGTCAGCCGGAAGTCAATCTCGGGATTATACCCGGTTACGGCGGGACCCAGAGACTGGCCCGTTTGGTTGGCCGAGGTAAAGCCAAGGAGCTTATATTCAGCGGCGAGATGATCGATGCACAGGAGGCATTCCGGATCGGATTGGTGGATGGAGTCTATCCGCCGGAAGAACATATGGCCAAAGTAACCGGGATGGCCAAATTGATCGCTTCCAAGGCTCCGATTGCCGTTGCCCGAGCTAAAGAATGTATTAACCGCGGTCTTGATGTTGATCTTTCAGCAGGCTGTGATTTGGAGATGGGTGCTTTTGCCAATATATTCGGTACCGAGGATGCGAAAGAAGGCATGAACGCCTTTTTGGAGAAACGGAAGGCCGAATTTAAAGGCGAATAATTGTCGAACGATATGACGGTTTCGGCGTAATTATTATTGATGACGAAATCTGTTTACATAAAAGCGATACTGCTTACGGCAGTATCGCTCTTTTTATTCTGTTTGTCTTCGGCGGAAAATCTGGAAGACCGGATCAGGGATTTTAATGATTTCTCCCTGCGCGACATGAAACAACTATATGTCGAAGATATCGAAATTGTTATGCCGTGGGGCAAAATCGAACTCGAGGAAGGTCAGTTGTTTATCGGCGGGTATTACGAAGATCAACCGACAGCCGCCTTTTTCGAGGGAGATGGGCTGTTTCATTATAAGCCTTCGGAGTCGCCGGAAAAGCATCAGATTAGCAGATTTTATAATGCCGACAGTATCATTTATGATTTTGAGAACGCGTATTTCGCATTTCCGTGGATTTCATGGGTGAATCATATTCTAAAAGGGGAGGAACGCGGCGAGAAATCATCATACAGGCAAAGGGTTTTTTTTGAGCAGATGCGCAATATCCCGGAGGATAAATTTAAAATAAACCTTCCCTTTCATATTTATAAGGCCGGGATTGAAGGGCGCCGTGATTTTTTATATGTGGATTTCGCAAGCGGAAGATACGAACATACGGTATTGCTCTTTGATCCCAACTCACCGGAGCCGGTTTCAGTTTATAAAATATCGCCGGCTTTTAAAAATCCGCAACTGGTCTCGTCGATTTCAGGCAAGACGAAAGGCTCCCGACATATTCCTCGAACGGAATTCGAGATAAAAAATTATGATATCGGTATTGATATATCGACCTATGCAAAATCGTCGATCAGGTGTGATATACTGATAAAGGCAGCCAAGAGAAATTTGAAATTCGCCGTTTTCACTCTTCCGGAAGAATACGAGGTTGATTCGGTTGGGGGTAATGCGGTTTCATATATAAAAGAAAAAGACCGCGCCGAGCTCGCCATAGAACTGGATGATTTATATCATAGAGGTGATACGGCAAATATCTCTGTCTGGTATCGTACCAATCTTTTTCGGCATTATATGGAATATGGTGTCACGCAAAAGAATCTGATTTATTGGTATCCATACAGCGGGTATCGTCAGCTTTCCAATTATGATATAAAATACAGGATAGCCGACAGTTATTCATTCGTATCGGTGGGGGAGAAGGTCGGCGATACAATTATCGACGGGACGAGACATCTGCACTACGTATCACCAAAACCTGTAGCGTATATAAGCTTTAATTACGGAGTATTCGACAGCCTGAAGATCGACACTTCAGAAAATGCAATTGTCCTGCATTATTTGAAAAACCGCCATAATTCGCCAATCTTTGGCAGAGAGAATTTAGGTAATATAGCGGGAGATATCGGCAGTGCTTTTGAGTTCTATAATAAGGTTTTCGCTCCGTACGGTTTCGGCCGTTTGGATGTCGATGCCATGTCGGTCGGTTACGGGCAGGGATCACCGGGTGTCGTGCATTTATCGGAACTTACCTTTGATCGTTCCAGACCCGGTTTCGATGATAAATTCAGGGCGCATGAGATCGCGCATCAATGGTGGGGACATATAATAAATCCGGCGTCATACCGTGATATATGGCTGTCAGAAGGTTTTGCTGAGTATTCAGCGGCTTTATTTATCCAGATATTCAAGGGAGACAATGATACTTTCGGGAAGATTTTAAAAAGGTGGCGAAAAAATATTTTGCAGAAAGGCAGGCTGGGTGACAGGAAATCTATTGGTTACAGAGCGGGATCTATTATTATGGGTCGGCGGCTTCTATCGGAACTTTCTCCCGGCGATTACGAAGTGATTGTCTATTATAAGGCGGCGTATCTTCTACATATGCTTCGTGTGGAATTGAATTGCAAAGAAGACCGGATATCATCAAGCTATCCGGGTGATTTAAAAATTTGGGGAGATGAACCGTTTTTAAAGCTACTGGCGGAATATATCTCCCGGCACGGTGGAACGCTGGTTAGTTCGGATGATTTTATAAAGGTGGCAACAGAATATCTCGGTGACAGGGCGGAAATATTTTTTAATCAGTGGCTTTATGACTGGCGGGTTCCAGATATAGATTGTGATTGGGAAGAAAAGAATGGGGTTTTATATTTGGAGATAGAAGTTTCCGATATCGGGGACAATTTCTCTACGCCTTATCCCGTTCATATTGAATATAACAAAGGCTCGAGTGAGGTAAGATGTGTTCTTGTTGAAAAGGGCCGAAATAAAAAGGAAATTGCCATTCCTGATGGCCGGGAAGTGCAATCTGTGTCATTTAACCCCGATTTTGATATTCTCGAACAGTGACCGGAAAAAATATCTTTTTGTCCGCTAACATGTTGCATATTGTTTTAAGATTTATTCTTGCGCTTGGCGTAATTACTTTTTTCTATTAGGGTCGTATTACTTAACAGGGGCAATGAATTTTTAAACTATAAGATTATGAAATTTTCCAACTTCGTTCATTTACATACCCACAGTCAATATTCTTTGCTTGATGGGGCCTGCAAGCTGGACAACCTGATTGAGCTGGCCAAGGAATATAAGATGCCTGCGCTGGCTGTGACCGATCATGGTAACCTGTTCGGAGCGGCCGAGTTTTACAAGAAGGCCAGAAAAGCGGGAATAAAGCCGATTATCGGAATCGAGGCGTATGTTGCCGGAGAGAGCCGCCACAGCCGAAAACCATCGGATAAACATCCCGCCGGCGGCTATCATCTGGTTCTCCTGGCCAAAAGCCAGGCAGGATATAGGAATTTAATCAAGCTGTCAACGGCCGGGTTTACGGAAGGTTTTTATCACCGTCCGAGAGTAGATAAAGAATTACTTCGGAAACATTCCGAGGGTATTATCGCCCTTTCGGCATGTTTGAAAGGGGAAGTCAATTTCAACTTGTTAAAGGGGCGACCGGATGCCGCAGCGGCTTCCGCGCGGGAACTTCAAGAGATTTTCGGCGAGGGTAATTTTTTCCTCGAGATGCAGAATCATGGGATCGAGAAGGAAGAGATGTTGATTCCGATGATTTATACTATTCACCGGGATACGGGGATTCCGATAATCGCCACCAATGACTGCCATTATCTGCACCAGAAAGATGCCGAGGCGCATGACGCTCTTTTGTGTATCCAGACCGGGAAACAACTCGAAGATCAGGACCGGATGCGGTATGAAACCGATCAGATATATTTTAAAACGGCTGAAGAAATGACCCGGCTTTTCGGTGACTATCCGGAAGCGATTGAAAATACAATCCGGGTGGCCGAGGAATGCAATATTGAAATCGAGATGGGCATAAATCATCTACCACATTTCCCGATACCGAGGGAATTTGTCAATCCCGATGATTATCTAAGACATTTGACCGAGGAAGGTCTCAAAGAGCGGTATGATGAAATTACCGATGAGATAAATGAACGGCTCGATTATGAGCTTAAAATTATCAGGCAGATGGGCTACGCCGGATATTTTCTCATTGTGAAGGACTTTATCGATTATGCCCGATCGGTCGATGTTCCGGTCGGCCCGGGACGCGGTTCGGCGGCCGGCTCACTGGTCTCTTATACTTTGAAAATTACCAATATCGATCCGATAAAATATTCTCTGCTGTTCGAACGCTTTTTAAATCCCGAACGGATATCGATGCCTGATATAGATATCGATTTCGCCGACCGGGGGCGTGATAAGATTATCGATTATGTTGTCAAGAAGTACAAAAGAGACAATGTCTGTCAGATAATTACATTCGGGACTATGGCCGCCCGAGGCGTTGTCCGTGATGTCGGAAGAGTTATGGGGATGCCGTATGCCGAGGTCGATAAGATTGCCAAGATGATACCATTCGCGGTGAATATGACGCTGGAAGATGCGATGATGAAAAACCCCGATCTCAAGGAGCTGTATGATAAGGACAGCCGGGTCAAGAAGCTGATTGATCTTTCGAAAACGCTGGAAGGTCTGGCGAGACATGCATCGACCCACGCCGCCGGGGTGGTGATCGCGCCCGATGCACTGACTGAATTCGTTCCACTTTTCAAAGGACCCCGCGGTGAACGTACGACGCAGTTCGACATGAAGATGGTCGAGGCGATTGGGCTTCTCAAGATGGATTTCCTGGGTTTGCGGACCTTAACGGTAATTAAAGACACGCTCGATATGGTCAAGGCCAATCATGGGGTTGAAATAGATATCGATAATATTCCCCTTGATGATCCGGCAGTGTATAGACTTTTTTCGCGCGGGGATACGGTCGGTGTCTTCCAGTTTGAATCGGCCGGAATGCGGGATTATCTCAGAAAATTGAAGCCGGAAAATTTAACTGACCTGACGGTTATGAATGCGCTGTACCGTCCGGGACCACTCGACTCGGGAATGATCGATACTTATATCGACCGTAAGAACGGCCGGCAGAAAGTCTCGTATGATCATCCCAAGCTGGAACAGATATTAAAATCAACATACGGGGTTATTGTCTTCCAGGAGCAGGTTCTTCAGATTGCCAACGCCATGGCCGGTTATTCGATGGGCAAGGCGGATATTCTTCGGAAGGCGATGGGTAAAAAGGTGGCCGAACTGATGGCCGAGCAGAAGCAGGAATTTCTGGGCGGCTGTAAGGAACAAAAGATTGATGATAAAATCGCCAAGTCGGTTTTCGACCAGATCGAGACCTTTGCAAGGTACGGATTCAATAAAGCTCATTCTACCGGGTATGCATATGTTGCATATCAGTGCGGCTATCTGAAGACTCATTATCCGCGTGAATTCATGGCGGCCAATATGACCTCGGAAATTGATTCAAGCGACCGAATAAATATACTTATGGAAGAATGCCGCCGAATGAAGATAAAGACCTTACCGCCCGATGTTAATCACTCCGAGAAGGGATTTTCGGTTGAGGGAGATAAAATAAGGTTTGGCCTTCTGGCGGTGAAGAACGTAGGTGAAAGTGCAGTCGAGGCGATAGTGAATTCGCGCAGGGAGGATGGTCAGTTTACCGGTTTTGCCGATCTGGTCGGTAGGGTAAATTTAAAAAATCTCAACCGGAGAACAGTTGAATCATTGATCGCTGCCGGAGCTATGGATTCATTGCCTGAGGCAAGATCTCAAAAGACGGCAGTGGTGGAGGAGATGCTTGAATTCGGGCACAAGGTGCAGGCATCATCATCGAATGCCGATCTGTTTGCGGCGCAGGGGCAGGAAATACAGCGCAAGGAGCCCGACATTCCGGATTTGCCGGAATGGAAAATTTCAGAGCGGCTTTCCAATGAAAAGACTTCTCTCGGGGTTTACGTCAGCGGTCATCCGCTTGATGACTATCGGACCGAGCTAAGGATGTTCGGGACAGTAAATACTGAGAAGCTAAAAGAAGTCAAGGATGGCCGCGAGGTTAGGCTGGGGGGAATTATTGCCAAAGTTAATATAAAGGTCGATAAGCGCGGTAACAGAATGGCTTTTGTTACATTGGAAGATTTCCGGGGCACGACTGAGCTTATAATATTCTCCGACTGTTTTGAAAAGAATAAAGAACATATTATAGACGATAGCCTGGTGATGGTTGTCGGGCGAGTTTCAACGCGTGAAGGAGAAGATCCCAAGTTAATCATAAATGATATCTTCCCGCTCATGGATTTGTCGGAACGCTATGAATGTCAATTGGTTATAAATATTGACGAAGATGCCTCGGAGGAACAGATCGGCAAGATTCAAGGTCTTTTGGATAATAATCGCGGGGAATCGGCGGTAGTTTTGGCAGCCCGGAGAAACGGCGATGAATATTATATTCGGTCGAAAAGATTTCGCGTCAAACCGAAATCAGACCTGATTGCGGAGCTAAAAGAGCTTCTGGGGGACTCATCTGTTTACCTGAAACCGTCGATTTAATTAAAAAGAAACTTTTCTGGTTCGGTTTATGTTTTATATTGTAACAGCTTATAAAGTTATATTTTCAGCAGGAAGGTAACCGCAATGAGAAAACTCCTGATTTATTCATTGGCCTTTTTATTTGTCCTATCAATTTCTTATGCTATTGCCGAGAAAAAGTCTGAATCGGAAAGCAAAGAAGATGATCCAAAAAAGACAGAAGCGGTAGATACGACTGAAATACGTTGGGTGCGCTACGATGAAGGTGTCGAACGGGCAGAAAATGAAGAAAAGCCGATTTTGGTTAATTTCACAACCAGCTGGTGCGGTTACTGTAAGAAAATGAACCGGACGACTTTTAAAGAGCCGGAAGTAATAAAAATGCTCAATGGCAATTTTGTCAGTATCAAGGTTGACGGTGACTCCCGGGAGATGCTTGACATAGACGGCTATAAAATATCCGAGCGGGATTTGACAATCGGGGAATACCGTGTTCGCGGATATCCGTCATACTGGTTTTTGAAACCGGACGGTGAAAAGGTTGGGAATCTGCCCGGATACCAGCAGGCCGATATTTTTCTTGAAGTATTGTTCTTTGTCAAAGAAGGGCTTTATGACAAGATGAGTTTCGAAGAATATATGAAAAATGGCGGAAGGAAAGAATACAGCAAAGGATAAAGAGGTTTACGCATGAGAAAAAGCGCAATAGCATTTTTAATGGTGCTGTTTTTATTAGGGATGATATCCTGTTCATCCGATGATTCCGAAACCGAAGTGGATATACAGGAAACTGAAACTGTACAGCAAGCTACTGTCAGTCCGGACGCTTCCTTTTCGGTACCCGACCTCGAGGGTAATAATGTCAGCTTTGATAACTTTCTTGGCAAAGGCCCCCTGATTGTCAATTTCTGGGGTACATGGTGCCCGCCGTGCCGAATGGAAATGCCTGATTTGCAGAAAATTTATGATGAGTACAAAGATGATGGGCTTCAGATTGTCGGCTTGGCCATTAAAGACACCCCCGAGCAAGTAAAAAATTATATTAGCAAGGGTGGATTTAACTGGACATTTCTCATGGCGACAATGGAATCGGCAAAAGTCCTCGAATTGGGATCAGGTGTGCCGATGACCGTTTTCTATGACGCCGAAGGAAACGAAATAGGTCGTGTGACCGGTGTACGAGATTATGAATATTTCAAAAGTATGGTCGAAAAAATGATATAGAACACCATTTGCGCATTATATAAAAAACGGCGGGTTTCTTTGTGCCCGCCGTTTTTATTTTTGTTTAAACAGGCGATAAACTCCGGAAAAATCATCATCCTGCCAGCCGCGCTGAAATGTCATGGCGAAGATCTCCTTCGCCATCGAAGCGGTCATGACCGGGCGTTTCAAATTTCGGGCAAGGTCCTGAAGATAATGCAGATCTTTGTGGATCATGGCCGAAGAAAAATGGTTGGTGAAATCCTCATCCAGAAGTTTCTGTTTCTTGGCGTCGAGCACCAGAGATTTTCCCGCTCCGTTATCGAGGATTTCGATTACCTTTTCTTTATTTAACCCTGATGCCTCACCCATAGCAACAGCCTCGGCCAGTACGGTCATAAAGGCACCAAGGACCATATTATTGATGACTTTCATTTTCGCCGGGAAGCCCGGTTTTTCGAGATAAATTATCGGTTCGCCAAGTTTATCAAGATAAGGCCTGGCTTTATTGAAAGCGCTTTTATCGCCGGAGACCAAAATTGTCAATAAACCTTTCGAAGCCGGGACAACCGAGCCGAGAACAGGCGATTCAAGATAAAAGGCATCCTTTTCCTTTAATGTCCGGTAGAAATGATCGACCCAGTTGAAATGATTGGTTGTGGTATCGATTATAATTTTATTGTATGCCTTTCCCTCGATGATACCATCGGCACCTTCGAGTATGGCGCAGACTGCATCGCTGTCGCTGACATTTATGAAAACTATATCAGTTTTGGTAACGAGGTCGGCAGGCGACTCAGCAATTGGGACATTAAGATCCTCGGCTTTGGATTTGGTACGGTTCCAGACAGTCAGGTCTTCACCCTGATCTATGAGTCGCCGTGCCATTGTTTTGCCGAGAGTACCAAGCCCGATAAATCCGATTTTCATAAAAGATCCCCCTTTCTTTAAAGTCTCAATTTACTTTTTATTTTTAATCCGTGCCAGAGATTTTTTGATATAGTCGACGGCATCGGGGGTCTTGCACGATGTTTGGCCATGATCGACTTCAACTTTTCCAATCTTATGGGCCGCTTTTAAGGCATGATCGGCAAGTTTCGGCTTGAAGACTCCGATTGCAATAAGGGCGTTGTTCATTGCATGTCGAGCGCGATTGGGAGAGGTATGAATCTCCTTTTTTATATTTTCCAGAAATTTAAGGCAGTCTTTGTCCATGATATTATCACCGTTTTTTAATCGAGATGATAAAACATCGTAACCGCACTGACGGGGGTATTCCTTTTTGGATTTCATCCATTTGATCATGTTTTTCGATGCCAGCGGAGATTTTGCAATTAATTCAGAGAACAGGTCAGCGTGAATATAATAATCAATATCATTCAACATATTTTCCGCTTCCGATGAGGTCAGTGCTTTGGGATCGGCGATCATCAGCGCCAGAGAGCGAGCATCGGAGTTGCCGGATTCCCACAACTTTGAAGCGAGGTTGTGATCGGTCTTGATTCGCTTTTTTAGTTTTTTCAAATCGGCAAAACTGATGCCGAAAAGATTGTCCCCGGCGCCGTGGCGTTTGTATACTTTGACATTTTGGGCAGTACCCAATTTCTGGAGTTGGGAGTAAACTTCTGCAAATTCCATGGTGGTATCCTTTGAAGTAGATTTATTTTTCGTATAACGAAAAATTGATATTAAATGTGCCTTGGAAAATTAAAATCGCGATTAATTGAGATATTAATCATCGCTTGAGAAGCGTTTGGAACAGTAGAGAATTTTTTGGTCGAAAATATATCCGGCCTTAACGAATGCCGACATTGACGGCGTATTGTAATCTTCGATAAGGGCGGCAATGACTTTGATGCCGAGTCCATGCAGAAAATCCTCGGCGGCTTTAATCAAATGCCCGGCCAGATTTTGTCCGCGGTAATCGGGATCGATAGCCAGCCTGTTAATCCATCCTTTGCGGCCGTCAGATGTCCCAATAATTACGCCAATTAGTTTTTCACCATCGAACATCCCCAAAAAACAGGTATCGGTTCTTTGAAGTTCCTTGGTAATTACTTCACGGGCATCGCGTCCGCTGGGACGGTAGGTCAGCCCGGAATCACCCCAAAGCCTGATTATAGAATCATAATTCGACTCACTCAGATGCCTTATTGGGTAATCCATATTTTTCCTCCAATATGGACTTCAGTTTATCAACGGCAGTTTCGGTCGGAAACGGCGAATCAGCCCAGTGATCGCATCCGGTGAAGTTAAGAAAAACTCCCCGCGAAGGAACACCTGCTTCCCGAGCCGATCTCATCCCCGAAGCGAGAGTCAGTATACAGGCGATGCCGATAACACCGAGGCCCGGTTTGGCGCGGTTGATTTTCTCCAGTTGTTCAGTCAACTGCCTTTTGGAAAAATAACCTTCGATACCATATTGGTCGGCAATGTCCATGATTTTCTTTACAGTACAATCAGGGTGGCATTTGGTGCAGATTTTGCCGAATTTTGTCTCTTTGCGTTTACATCTATCGAGACGTTCGGCCAGACATTGGGGAAGAATCAGGACGGTGTCTTTGGTTTTATTGAAGGGCGGCCGATTATGCTCGTCGTGTATTTTATAATAAAGAGTCTCGAGCAGGTAAAATTCTTTGGGCTGCCGCCTGAATGATTTATCATCACGATCAGAATTATCTTCCTGAGCGCGGCAATAAAAGTCATCTATATTTTTAAATTCTTCTGCAAAAGTGTGGAAACCTTCTTTGATTACTTTACCGGTGAAATCGTCCAGTTTATCGTAGAAATCTTTGCCGAGTCGGAATGTTATCGTTGGCTTGTCCACATTATCACCGCTATAATATACAATATAATTACAAATTTGTTGACATAAAAAAACCGGCTGAAAGGGTATCAGCCGGTGGTGAGAGAAATTTTATATATCAACCGTCATGATGTTTATTTTTCTTTTTTCCCCAGTCTTTCATTGTCTTATGTACTTTGATACGGTTTCTGGCATCACGGGCATAACTGTTATCGGGATTTAGTGTCAGGGCCAGTTCATATTCCTTTTTAGCATTATCAAGATGTCCCAGATTTTCCCAGCTCTGTCCAATAGCGAGGTGCATTTCTGATTTGATCAGATTGTCGTTCGGCGCGTATTTCAGTCCGGTGCCGAAAGTATTTATCGCCAGTTCATATTTTCGGCGTTTCTGCATCGACAGGCCAAGATAGTAATAGGCCTCCCAATTGCGATGATTGGCATCGATAGCTTTTTCACAGAATTTCAATGAGTTTTTATAATTGCCTTTATAAAACTCCCTTTTGGCCTTAATGAGGAACTTATCGGATTTTTCGAGGTCGGCTTGCGATGTCCCAATTCCTTGTCTGGTTGATGGATTTTCAGAATTTGTCTTTATAACGACCAGTTTTTTGCTGCAACCGATTGAAAATATTATAGTCAATGCTAAGAAAATTAACAGAAATTGCCGCATTTATTCCTCCACTTATTAGATGATGAACATCAATATATATATCGGCATTCCGTTAATTTGCGACAGGGTATGAGCAAAAATTGAACAGCCGTCCGCATTGACATAAAGCCTTTCGAGAAGTATATTCCCGCCATGTTACTGGCTATTGATATCGGCAATTCGAATACTGTTGTCGGAGTATTTGATGACGGCAATCTTGTAGATTTTTTCCGTGTCGCCTCAAATCACAGGATTACAGTAGACGAGTGTGGTTTTTTTATAACCGGTATTCTCGAAAAGATCAATATTGACCGCAAAAAGGTTGACCGTATTGTAGTCTCTTCGGTGGTGCCGCGACTGACCTTGATCTATCAAAAAATGTGTGAGAAGTATCTTTCGCTGACACCCTTGATTGTGTCCTCGGAGATAGAACTACCAATCAAGATCGCTTACGATGATCCGGCCGCGGTAGGAGCCGACAGGATTGCCAACGCGGTCGCCGCAAGAAATATGTATAAAAGCCCGGTTATTGTGGTCGATTTCGGGACCGCGACGACATTCGATGTTATAGATTCCAGCGGAGTCTATCTGGGGGGAGTGATCGCACCGGGTCCTGAGACCTCGGCGGCTGATCTGGCCCGGCGAGCAGCGAGATTATTTGAAGTGACTATTGAAAAGCCTGAATCGGTAATCGGACGGAGCACCTCAAATTCGATAAAATCGGGGCTTTTTTTCGGTACGGTTGGCCAGGTGGACAAAATAATCGAACTGATTATTGATGAACTGGGCGAACAGCCGGAAATTATCGCAACTGGCGGCCTTGCGGCAGAATTTATAAGATATTCAAAATATATAAAATCCAATTATCCCACACTGACTCTTGAGGGGCTTCGTTTGATAGCCGAAAAAAACCTCGTCATGAAGAGTTAAGTTTAAATTTATCAATCGCTTAGGAATTTTTTTAAACCTTCAAAAAAATTTTTGAAACTTCTTGACAATTGGGCGTTATATAGTATATTCGTGACCCTATTAGCACTCATATTGAGTGAGTGCTAATAAGAAAATAAAGGAAATGATTACATATGGTGCGATCAAACCTATTGAAGGAGGATCTTAAATGAACGTGAAACCGCTGGCTGACCGGGTTCTTGTTAGAACCAGAGAACCGGAAGAGGTCAAGAAGGGTGGTATCATTATACCTGATACGGCCAAGGAAAAACCTCAGGAAGGCGAAATTATGGAAGTCGGGCCGGGCCGCTACGAGGAAGGCAAGCAGATTCCCATGTCGGTTAAAAAAGGCGACCGGGTTCTCTATGGTAAATACTCCGGGACGGAAGTTAATATTGAAGGTGAAGAGTTTATGATTATGCGTGAATCCGATATTCTGGCAATTCTGGAATAGAGGAAAGGAGATTAGGTTATGCCAAAGTTAATAGAATATGATGCAAAGGCCCGCGAAAAGCTCAAAGCCGGTGTCGACAAACTGGCTAACGCGGTTAAGGTAACGCTTGGCCCGAGGGGTCGTAATGTTATTCTCGATAAAAAATTCGGTTCTCCGACGGTAACTAAAGACGGTGTCTCGGTTGCCAAGGAAATAGAACTTGAAGATCACTTTGAAAATATGGGCGCCCAGATGGTTAAGGAAGTTGCTTCCAAAACTTCCGATGTTGCCGGCGACGGTACCACCACGGCGACAGTTCTGGCTCAGGCCATTTTCCGCGAAGGCGTCAAGGCTGTTACTGCCGGTATCAACCCGATGGCTATCAAGCGCGGAATTGATCGGGCCGTGAAGGTGCTTGTAGATGATATTAAGAAGCTCAGCAAGTCGGTTGCATCCGAACGTGAGAAGATCAAACAGGTCGGTACTATTTCGGCTAACGGCGATGTTGAAATCGGTGAAAAGATTGCCGAAGCGATGGAAAAAGTCGGTAATGACGGTGTTATCACTGTTGAAGAATCAAAGACCGCCGAAACGACTCTTGACGTTGTCGAAGGTATGCAGTTTGACCGCGGTTATATTTCCCCTTATTTCGTAACTGATGCCGACAGTATGGAAGCGGTTCTGGAAGAACCTTTGATTCTTATACACGACAAGAAGGTCTCGACAATGAAGGATCTTCTGCCGATTCTCGAAAAGGTCGCTCAGATGGGTAAGCCTCTCATGATTATCTCCGAGGATATCGAGGGCGAAGCTCTGGCGACACTGGTCGTCAACAAACTGCGCGGGACTATCAAGGTAGCCGCCTGTAAAGCTCCGGGATTCGGTGACCGCCGTAAGCAGATGCTCCAGGATATCGCTGTCCTGACCGGCGGTAAGGTTATCTCTGAAGAGCTCGGATTCAAACTCGAAAACACGGTTGTGGGTGATCTTGGCAGTGCCAAGAAAATCGCACTGGATAAAGATAATACGACTATTGTTGAAGGTAACGGTAATCCTGAGGACATCAAGGCCCGTATCAGCCAGATTCGCAAACAGATCGAAGAGACGACATCCGATTATGACCGTGAAAAACTTCAGGAACGTCTGGCCAAGCTCGCCGGCGGTGTTGCCGTAATCAATGTCGGTGCCGCCACCGAAACCGAAATGAAAGAAAAGAAAGCGCGTGTAGAAGATGCTCTAAATGCCACCCGAGCCGCTGTTGAAGAAGGTATCGTGGCTGGCGGCGGAGTTGCCTATCTTCGCGTCATGGGTTCGCTGGATACCATTAAGGATATGACCCAGGATGAAATGATCGGTGTCAATATCGTCCGTCGAGCTCTCGAAGAACCGATCCGCCAGCTTGCTTATAACGCCGGCGTTGAGGGTTCGATCGTCGTTGATAAGGTCAAGAAGGAAAAGGATTCTTTCGGTTATAATGCCGAGAAGGATACTTATGAAGACCTGATTGCGGCTGGCGTAATCGACCCGACCAAGGTTACCCGCAGCGCACTCGAAAATGCCGCTTCAATTTCCAGCCTGCTTCTGACAACCCAGGCCGTTATCTCTGATAAGCCTGAGGATGAAAAGAAAGCACCGGCTATGCCCGATATGGGTGGAGGGATGCCCGGCGGAATGGGCGGAATGTACTAATTGGAATATCAGTAATTTGCCGCAATGGAATAAAGCCTTCGTCTTTAAGACGGGGGCTTTTTTTATTTATTTCCCTTTTGGAATATAAGATGTTCGAGGGCGGAAAGTTTTTCCTCGTATAGCCGGTCTCTTATGCCATAATTTGAGTAGAGTTCATAGTAGCGAACGGCACTGTCCATTTGTCTTTTCAGGGCGTAAATTTGTGAATTCAGAAAATACCCTTCGGCCGATCCTGAATCCAGTTTTAAGATTCTATTTGCGTAGTAAATGGCAGAATCGAATTGACCCATCATTTTATGGGTGTGCGCCAGCCCGGTCAGTAAATCATAGTGAGTAGAATCGAGAACCAGTCCGCGTTTTAGCATTGTTGCGGCTTTATCATACTTGCGCTTACGGGCATAAGCCTGTGCCAGAGTAACATAATTGGCAAGGCTGTAATTCTGAAGCTGCATGGCGAGTTCTGCTTCCACGATTGCTTCGTCGAGTCGCCCCAGGTTCTGATATATTATGCTCAGGTGCCGGTGATGTTCATCTGAAAAAATATCATTTTCTCCGCTGGAGATTAATTGTAACGCACGTTTAAAATCGCCCGCCACGAGAGCGTCGTCTATCATATTTTGCCTCTTGAACTCAGGAAAACGGATTGGCAATAATTGGTTCAGGGTATCAGCGGCCATGTAGTTTCCTACCCGCCGATGGTAATCGCGAAGGGCGATCGTAGAGGGAAGAGCAATCTTTTCATCAAGCTCAATAATGTACTCCATATAGGATATGGAAGGGTCTGTTTTTAGATTAGTAACAAAAAATGGAATGACGGCAATTATAAGATACGCTGTCATTGCAGGAAATAATTTTTTGAAATGCTCCAACGCATTTTTCCCGATAAGGAGAAGAAATAATAATACAATCCCCATAGTGCTTAGAGAAAATAGATCCCAGTCTCGAGGCATGCCTAATTTGGGGTCTATGCCGATTAAGGATCCCAGCCCGCCGACAGCGGTTACCGCAAGGAAGACCTTTAATTTACTGTCAAACCATTTTGTACCGCCGAGGAAAGCGGCGGCAATAAACAGCGGCAGGAGTGGTGCGAGAAGGATCAATTCGTTGAAGATATCGATGATATGGCGGGCGCTGAATAAAAAGTAATCAGGATAAATTGGTTTTCCCTTGAATGGAGGCAAAAACATATTTTCAAAATAAAGATTGGTTGTGTATCGAATATAAAAAGCGAATCCTGATGCAATAACAACAAGACCGGCAATTATCCAGAAAGGGATTTTATACTTTTCATAAATAGAGCGGAGCTTATCCCGGGCAAATAGAACGTAAACAAAGGCGGGGATAAAGACAGCCATCTGGAGATGGATATACATTCCTAAAGCGAGAAAGATAAATGCGGGCAGAATAAGCTTGCCGGTTCTTAAGTGGTAAAGGCTGAAAAAAACAAAACCGGAGAAGAAGATCCAGAGAGGGGGATAATTCTCTACATAGCCGAAAAACAGCAAAAGAATACCTGAGAATAACAGTGCAATAAAGGCGAGCATTCTTTTAAAAGGTCTATCTGAAAGAATTCCTGCGATTGCGAAAAAGAAATAAAGGGTTGCAGCACCGGATACATATGAAATGAGCCTAAAGGCGGTTAGCGTATTTTCACGGTTGTTTACGCCGATCAGCGAGATAATATTTCTTTGAAGGTTGGTGGCTCCCTTTTCAATCCATTTAATAAATACCCCGGTTTCTGAAGACAGGTTACCCAGTATGGCATAGCCATCGCCAAGAAAGTGAGTTTCCTGCGATAGGATTATAAAAACAATAAGGCAGACTGTGACAAATCCCAACCGGTAGAGATTTTTGAGACGATTTTCATAGAATATGCTGTTGAATACAGATGCCGCTTTTTCTGTTTTAGTTTTTGCGTCTTGAAAAAGAGGGAATAGCATCAAGATTGCCGTCCCGATGATTATCGGTATTGAAATATGGTTGGGCAGGAATATTAGATGATTAACCCCCCACAGCCTTGCTTCCGGAAAAAGAAAAGGGATTAAATGCAAAATGAATAAAGCGGCAAGGATATAATAAAAAATGAAATATCTGGTCTTTTGATTCACGTGGCAAATACTACTCTAAAAGTTGTATGTTTATCTAATATATTGACTTGACGGGCATTTTTCAATAACATTAGGGCCAATATGAGGCTTGATAAGTTTATTGATAACATAAAATCGGAATTTCCCGATGACCGCCTGACCTGGCAGAAAGGCGTGCCGACCTTTCACCCGGAGAATGGCTCGGAAGCGGCCGGCATATTTAAGCTGGCGCGAAGCGAAAATCAACAACTTTTTGTGGGGGGATTCGGTAATAATATTGTCCCTGTCGGTAGAAAATTTGAAAACATGGTTGTCGTCAAATCAGATCGACTCAATAATATTTTTAGAGTGGTCGCGGACGATTTTTATGTTACAGTCGGGGCCGGTTATCCTTTAAGGGAGCTTAATAAGGCATTATCTGAATATCAACTTTTTTTGCCTCATGGTGATCTGCCTTATGTCGGTTCGGTTGGCGGGGCCCTGGCGGTCGGTTTGTCTGCTGACAGGGATGGCCACGATTCGCCGTTAAGTCGGTATCTGATCAAGGGGGAAATTGCACTTCCGGATGGTAAAATTATTACTCCCGGGTCGGCCTGTTTCAAATCGGTAGCCGGATTTGATATTGTCAAGATATTCTCGCCTTCATGGGGAATTCTCGGGATGATTGTAAATGTGACACTCCGGGTATTGCCGGTAACCGCCAGACATGAGTTTGACGGACTAATGCAAAAGGGTATCGATTATAGCAGGTTTGCCGATTTGTATTTCAATCCCGGCGACAGCCAGGAAGCAATCTACTCTAAAAAGATAAAAGATAAATTCGATCCCGACCATATTCTCCCGCTAATTAGATTTCAATAAAAAAGGCCAGACCAAAAAGAAGTCTGACCTTCCATCCAAAAAATATTGAAACTTATACCGGTTCCATAGCCCAGTCACGGGGTGGAAGAGCCGACATTGACATTTCGAAGATTTTAATTATGTCACTTTTGTAGAGCGGTTTGGGATTTTCAAGATAATCTTTATCGCGCGCATAAATTCTGAGAGTGTCCTCGGCCATTTGCTCGAATTTAGTGTCATCGTTGATGCCGACATCGGGAAAATTGATATATCGTTCGACCGATTCCAAAAATTCAATTGTCTTCTCTATGGCCAGTCTTGCCTGGGCTTTTTCGGATTGATCGGGATCGACCTCGTATACATCGCGAGCCATCATGGCAAATTTATCCGGTCTTGCCTGCCAGGTATAGGTCATCAGACGCGGAAGTAACAGAGCCAGACCGCGGCCGTGAGAAATATCGTAATGGCCAGAAAGCGCGTGTTCCATAGCGTGTAGAGGAAAGGCACCGCCGCGCCCGGAACCGATCATGCCGGAAAGAGCAATGGCCGATGCCCATGAAAGTTGAGAGCGGGCATCGATATCTTTCGGATTTTCAATAACCCTGGGGAGATATTCTATGACAGTTCTCATGATTGACATTGAGAAGCGGTCTTGAATGGGAGTGTTATCAGAGCCGGTAAAAAAGCCTTCGATGACATGAGCAATAATGTCAATGCCACCGTCGACAGTATAATCTTTGGGAACTGTGATTGTCAGTTCCGGATCGATGATAGAAACCTTCGGGAAAAGTACCGGGCTCCAAATTCCGGCTTTTTCATGAGTTTCCCAGTTTGTTATAATCCCCCCGGCATCAGCTTCCGAACCGGTCGCGGCGAGAGTCGGGATTTCCATAATGGGGAGAGCTTTTTTAATTTTGGGGGGGACGGGCTGGCCGACATTTACCAGCTCCCAGACCGGTTTGTTTTCACCGACAGCAGCCGCCACACCCTTGGCGGCATCCATTGGCGAGCCTCCGCCGAGACCGATAATAAAATCGCAGCTGTTTTTCCTTGCCAGCTCAGCCGCTTCATCGATCGTTGTTGCCCTGGGATTAGGTTCTATTTTATCAAATACAACGGCCGAGATTCCTTCAGTTTCCAGAAGATCAGAGAGTTTGTTGATGATGCCATATTCTGAAGAGGACCTTTTGCCGGTGACAATCAGGGCTCTTTCCCCGAGATTTTTTGCCTCGGTGCCCGCTTTAGAAATCTCACCCGGACCGAATATAAGCTTGGTTGGAAGATAAAACGTAAAATTCTGCACGTGGCCATACTCCTTTATTCTTTTATTTCAATTTCAGTCACAAAATCTTATAATAATAATCATAGAACAAAAACCCAACCGGAAAGTTTTCAATTATTTAGCCGAGTTGCTGTATAAGAAATGATGGATGATAAGAAAAACAAAATTCTCTTTCTAACTCATAATTATATCCGCCACAAGGGTGATTTTGCAGGAGTGTTTTTGCATTTGCTGGCGCGGAAGCTAATTGAAAAAGATTTCGAAATTCATGTGGTTGCGCCGCATGATTCGGAGCTTTTGGAATACGAAGAAATCGAGGGGGTTAAAATCCACCGTTTTCGCTATGCCCCTGACGATAAAGAGACTTTTGCCTATCGGGGAAATATGCACCGGCAGATTTTATCGAGCCCTTTTAAGATATTCACTCTGAGAAAATTCTTAAAAGAATCAACTGGACTTGCCCAAAAAGTTATCAGGGAAGAAGCGATAAAAATTGTTTCTACCCACTGGCTTGTCCCCAATGGAATCGTCGCGAAAAGGTTGAAGAAAAAGTTCAAAGATGAAATTAAGCTGGTATTGTCATCGCACGGCACCGATATTCGCCTGCTTACCGGATTACCGTTCGTTTATGCCTTTTTAAAGCCTGTTATTAGGAAGGCGTCGGCGTGGACGGTTGTGTCATCATATTTGAAAGATCTGATCGTTCGCAAAGATAAAACGATAGCCGATAAGATTGAAATTATGCCGCTTCCGAATGACGAATCGGTGTTTTACCAGGATAAATCAGTACCTACCGAAAAGAATTTAATTGTTGCACCCTCGCGCCTTACGCCGCAAAAACGGCTGAAATTTTTAGTCAAGGCTGTCGCCGATTTAAGAAAGGAGATTCCGAGCATAAAACTCGAAATATACGGAACAGGTCCGGAGAGAGAAAATTTGGAGAAGATGATTTCCGAGCTGAAAATATCGGCCTGGGTAAAAATATTCGATCCCGTTTCACAGGAGGAGCTTAGAACCGTATACAACCGCGCTTCATTGGCCGTACTTAACTCGGTCGGTGAGGGATTCGGCCTGACCCTGACCGAGGCGATGCTTTGCAGGACAGCGGTAATCGGCACCAAATCGGGCGGTATTGTCGATATTATCGACCATGAAAGGACCGGATTACTGGTTGATCCGAACAGCTCTACTGATCTGGCTTTTGCACTTCGCTGGATATTGAAGGATGATAACTTGAGAGAGAAGCTGGCCGAAGCCGGGTATCAAAAAGCCAAAGATAAATTTTCATCGGAAGCGACAGCTTCACGGTACACGGAACTATTCAAAAATAAATAAAAATTTGATCATGAATCGGCGGCGATCTGGGATTCTATCCGTCTGAGGACTTTATGTGTGTCAGTATATTTCTGGAGCAGTATACCGGCAGCATAGTCTCTGAGTTTTCTTTTATATTCACCGTTTTTGCTGCCGTTGAATGATTCAATTATATTCGGCCAGGCTCTTTCGAAGGCAGTTTCTTTCATGGTCGGTTCCGAGGCCTCGGTCCATTCGTAACCATCAGCGATCAATATTAATTGGGATTTAAGCCTTGGATACGGCCAATCATGACGCAGGGCGCTTTTTATGATCTCGTAAAGTGTGACATTACGGCACCCTTCGAGATTGTACCCTTTGCGGCGAAGCCCCACGCACATATTAGTTAAAATGTGAGCAGCCTTTTTGAGATTAATATTTATTTTGCCGTCCTGATATTCTTTTAGAAATTTATCAAACAGGTCGGAAAAACGCGAAAGGGATAGAGCTTTGACCTGTTCTTCGTGAAGACCGGTGCCGCGCCATCTTTTCTGTTTCTCCCAGAGTGGCTCCGAAAGTCTCGCTTTGCATTCTTCGACCCGCTCTACAGTAATTTTTAAAGGCGGATGATCGGTATCGGGGTACATTCTATCAGGGCCGGGGAGGATTCGCTCGAAATCGGTGGTACCGTCTTTCACGTCCTGTCGTGTTTCGTTGACTACACCCTGCATCAGTTCGGCGATCCGTATTTTTATTTCATTGACAGCCGTCGCAACATCTTCGGAAGGCCCGCAGATAATCACGATATCATCCGATCTTTCCGGGTATAATTTATCAATAATTTTGTCCCAGAGATTTTCGGGAATATCATAATCCTGACGGAGTGAATAGAAGAAAAGGTTGGGGCGGATATCTATGCAGGCAATGACTTTTACCCGTCCGGAGAGTTCGAATGCAAAATCCCGCCCTTTTTGAAGTGGATATCCGGTTATATCTGTCATTCGCGGAAGCAGCAACCCAACAACTTTCAGAGGAGAATCGCTTTCCAGGCGGCGGCCGATTTCATTTTTGGTTTCGCTGAACAGGGTGGTGAAGTTTTCTTCGCGGTATCTAATTTCTTCGGGTGATTTATATCTTTCAGAAATTATCTTCCTTATCTCGAGAAGGCCTTTTTGCCGCATTGCCTCCGAAGTGGTCAAAGCCGGAATATTGCCAACCTTGTAAACCCCTTTAATCTCCACCCTGTCGCCGCCATTGATTGAGACATTAACATCCTGCCTTACAGTTCCTATCCCGCGCCTGACCAATCCGGTCGCTTTCATGGCGTTTCCGAGCATACGGCAAACCTCGGCCGCTTCGCGCGGAGTTTTCATATCGGCATCGGTTATTATTTCAACCAGTGGTGTTGACAACCGATCAGTCGCGAAAATGATTTCATGGCCCTTGTCTGAGATTTCCCGGCAGGCTTCTTCCTCGAGATTTATCTGTGTTATCTTAATCTGACCGTCTTTGTAAGGCATATAACCATCAATGCCGATAATAATAGTCCGCTGGAAACCAGTCGGTATTGACCCGTCGAGATACTGCTTCCGAGCGACATGAAATTCGTCAACTATTTTGCAATTGAAAAGAAGAGCAATTCTTATGGCGATATCGACCGCCTCCTGATTGACCAGAAACGGCGGAGTGTCATCCATCTCATAAGTGCATGCTCGGTCGCGATATAGCCTGTAGATGACATTTTTTTTGGTCTTGAATTCCATCAGGGCGGTTCCGTCATACTCGCCCAGTTCGGATAGAGTTGGGCGCATATGGCGGAGTATTTCGGCATCGTGGCGGCGATTGGTCAAACCTACCGGACAGTGGCAAAACAGCTTCTTTTTCGTGTTTAGCTGCTGGTGAATTTCAAGCCCGCATTTGAAGCCGAGCGCTTGGAATAGCTCGTCGTTAGTGTAGTCGAAGTTCTGGTTGTCCATTTCGGAGCGAAATATATATTTAATTATAAAAAATCAAAGCACTTTTTGGCGCCAATATTCGACCGGCTTTTGCCGTTTATTGATATATGTAACTATAGTGGCCAAATAGAGGGCTTTCTCCTCTGAAAAATGTCGAATTCTGCAAAATTTTTTGTTGCGTAAGTATTAAAAAATTGTCTTTAATTGTCTGTTAATCGCCGCGAAACGAAAAGAAAGTAATAGAAATTCAGGGCTTAAGGCGGCGTTAATCTTAGAAATAGTAAAGTTTATATAACGTATCATGCACTTCTTTTCTAAGGAGGATTCAGATGCCGGCGAAGAAAACCACGAAGAAAAAAGCGGCGCCGAAAAAGAAAACCACGGCAAAGAAAAAAACCGCCGCCAAAAAGCCTGCAGCCAAAAAGAAAACGGCCGTAAAGAAGAAAACTACGACTGCGAAGAAAAAAGCGGCTCCGAAGAAAAAAACGACTGCCCGAAAAACGGCAGCCAAAAAGCCCGCAGCTAAAAAAGTAGCGGCCAAGAAATCAACAACTAAAAAGAAAGCGACCAAAAAAGTGACTGCAAAAAAAACGACCAAAAAGAAAAGTACCCGTAAACCGAACCCGGCATTCATGAAACCGATGACACCGGATGATGCCCTGGCCGGGGTTGTCGGAAGCAAGCCGATTCCGAGAACGGAAATCACAAAAAAGATGTGGGATTATATAAAGAAACATAATCTTCAGAATCCTGAAAACAAGCGTGAGATCATTGCCGATGATAAACTGAAACCGATTTTTAACGGCAAAAAGAAAGTTTCCATGTTCGAAATGACCAAGCTGGTCAACGAACACATGAAATAATCTCGCCATCCATTTACTCGTATTGGGGCCGGGATAAAATCCCGGCCTTTTTATTTTCTGCATATTGCCCAATAGGATAGATTTTACTAAATTGACCGAGATAATTTTAGAGTATTTGGAGGCAATATGATTAAACATTCCAAAAGTCGATTATCAATATTTGCGCTTTTAATTCCGCTAACAACGATTTTACTCCTTTCGTGCGAGGGTTTTGAAAAGAGTCATGAACCGCCGTCGACACCTATTGATGCTGTGTATGATACTCTTCATGGTACCGAAATAGTCGATTATTATCGCTGGCTGGAAAATGGTGATGACGCCGTGGTTAAAAAATGGGAGAATGAGCAGGATGAATATTGCCGGAAGCTTCTGGCCGAGTATCCAAAGAGAAACCTCCTCCAGACCAGAATAGACCGCTTAATGCAGATCGGAACTATGGGTGATCCCCGAATAGCCGGGGGGAAATATTTCTATAAGAAACGCACCGGAGACATGGAACACGCGCAACTTTTGATGAAAAACTCGCCCGATAGTGAACCGGTTGTAATATTGGATCCGAATACTTTTTCCGGTGATGCCACAGTTGCGCTTGACTGGTGGTATCCTTCGACGGATGGAAACATGATTGCCTTCGGGAAGTCTGCCAGAGGTACAGAAAACAGTACACTGTATATTTACGATGTGAAAGAAGGCGAAGTCCTCGATGATACAATCCCCTATGTCAGGAATACATCAGTGGCCTGGCTGAATGACAACAGCGGATTTTACTATGCCCGCTATCCCCAGCCCGGGGAGGTTCCGGAGGGCGAGGAAGAATATTACAGGAAAATATATTTCCATGAGCTGGGGAGATTCTGGAAAGAGGATCCGCTTATATTCGGCGAAGGACGAGAAAAAACCGAGTGGAGTGATGTCAAACTCAGTCCGAATAACAGGTATCTGGTAATAAACGTATGGCGCGGTTGGTCTGAATCGGAGATTTTGTTCAAGGAGCGAAATTCGACCGGTGATTTCAAAGTAATTACATCCGGTCAGGAAGGGGCCTTTGTTCCCTTTCCCGTTGATGACGGGATATTTATTTATACCGATTACAGGGCGCCTCGCTATCGGATTATGAAATCATACTACGATCAACCGTTTATAAAAAACTGGGAGCTGAGGATACCCGAAACAGACGGCAGTAAATACAGCTTCGGGGTTACCGAAAAGCACCTTATCGTCCATGAATTGTATAATGCATCGAGCAGAATTTTGGTGTATGAAAAAAATGGTCAATTTACCAAGGAAATCGCCCTTCCGGCAATCGGGTCAGTTATGGGTGATGAAACAATAATATTTACCGAGCCGTACGGTAATGAAGTGCTTTTTGGATATAATTCTTTCTTTGTACCTCCTCGCATTTACAGATATGACCTCGATAGCATGGAATTGCAAGTAGTCGATCAAATCAAGACCGATCTCAATCTGGATAAATATACGGTTTCACAGGTTTGGTATCCTTCAAAGGACGGGACTCAAATATCAATGTTTTTGGTACACAAAAAGGATATAGAACTTGATGGCAATAATCCGGCTATAGTCTATGGTTACGGTGGATTTAACAGCAGTGAAGTGCCGTATTTTTCGCGGACAATGACAATGTTTTATGATGCCGGGGGAGTCTATGCCTATACACAGCTTCGCGGGGGTGGTGAGTATGGAGAGGAGTGGCATCGGCAGGGGATGCTCGAGAATAAGCAAAATACTTTCGATGATTTTATCGCGGCCTGCGAGTGGCTGATCGAGAACAATTACACGAACAGCGAAAAGCTGTGTATTATGGGCGGTTCGAATGGAGGACTACTGGTTGGGGCGGTTATGGTACAGCGGCCGGACCTGATGAAAGCGGTGGTTTCTTCGAGGCCGCTACTGGATATGCTGAGGTATCATAAGTTCCTGATTGGAGAGCTGTGGATACCCGAATATGGTTCCGCTGACATTCCGGAGCAGTTTGAATTTATTTATGAGTATTCGCCCTACCATAATATCGAAAAAGGCACGGCATATCCTGCCGTTTTGTTTGAATCGGCAGATCATGATACACGGGTCGATCCTCTGCACGCGCGTAAAATGACCGCTGCCCTGCAGGCGGCGACATCGTCCGGTAATCCGGTTCTTTTGAGGGTACAGCGCCAGACAGGACATGGGCAGGGGGCGCCCAAGAGAATTATTATTGAAGAGCTTCTTGATGAATACTGCTTTATTTTCCGGCAATTAGGGATATAGAAAATCTAAAAAATATAGAAATGGCAGGGGCTTTTGAAGCCCCTGCCATTAATATTACTGCGCCTGGGCTGGTTGAGCGACCCATCTGCGGTGCATCGGTTTCCATGAGATTAGTAGATAGATGGCGCTTATTACAACCAGGATATAGATAATCCGGCTGAGCACGCTCATTGTGCCAAATATAGCTGCCACCAGATTCCATTCAAAAATTCCTACCAGACCCCAGTTTAGACCGCCAATTAAAAGGATGATAAAGGCGATTAAATCGAGCGTCTTCATAAATAAACCTCCTTGTAAAAAGGTGTTTAAATTTCACGATTCATATTTGAAGTTATTAGTTATCTGAAATGTCTAAACTGATGAATAAATTGAAAGATGAAAGAACCGATGCTTATCGGGTGCTAGAATTGATAAATGCACTTATTTTTCGTTCGCCGGGCAACCTCCTGAGAATTGATTGAAAAAAATCATTATTTTCGTTTTATGGATGCAATATCGTTTGCTGAATCGCTGTCATTTAGTATCGTTTTTAATATTATCTTAGTCAAGTACTAATTAAAATTTTTGCCGCCGTCCATAAAAGAGATCGTCTGACCATACCGATACTTTTCTGGCGAAAGATGCTCTTTTTATACCGGTCCTTATCAGGTTATGCAGCAAAGTCGGCGGATGACTGAACGGGCAGACTTTCATGCACAAACCGCAGTCGGTACCGGCAATGCGCCACATACGCATGCATTTTTCAATATTGAACGGCCATTTTTCAACACCGCGGATGTATTCTTTTTGACCGGTTGTTATTGCCGCGGAAGGGCAGTTTTCGGCGCATTTTTTACAATTTTCACAGAAATCCTGAACGCCGAACGTAATCGGATTATCACTTTCAAGTGGAAGGTCGGTTGTAACCGCGCCCAGTCGTACGCGCGGGCCGAATTTGGGCGAAATCAAATAATTCATCCGGCTCAATTCACCCAGACCGGCATCAACTGCTACGGCCGGAAGTATTAGTTGATAATTACTTCCGGATACATGAGCCCGAGCTGAATAACCGAGACTTCTTATATAATGAGCCAGCGAGATAGAAACCTGAGAGGCGCATATATATTTATTGGCCGATTCCCAGGTAATCGGAAGATATGGGGCCTGTTCCACCTTACTGTAATCCATTTCTATGGCGAATGCGATTACATATTTATGACTGTTTTTTATCGGGGACCCCCAAGGTTCAGGGCCGCGGCCTACATTCGAATAGAGGTACATCTGATTTAATCCGGCGATACCGACATCATCGGCCCCGATAAATCCGGCCAATTGTTTAATGTGTTTTGTCATTTCTTTTGTTGGAAGTTCAATTTTATTTTTGCTGACAGGACCGTCAACTTGATGCATGAGCAGTTTTTCGACTTTGAACATTTCTATTATTTCATCGGCAATTTCCTTTTCATAGAATCGACTCCCCGGCTCAAGAAGCCCCGGAAATTTTCGAAGTTTGTTATCGATGTCTTTAAGCCATGGGCGCATACTGTAGTATATTTCATATTTTTCGCTGCCGGGAATGTAATCCTCGCGGGCAAACATTGTATCCCGCTCATCGATACGTTCGGTTATTTTGCCGATTTTCAGGGGACTTGTTTTGCCGAGCGGAAGATAAAACAAAACTCCAAAAAGAATGATGAGTGTGTTATACAGCAGTAATAAATATGTCGGCGGATCAGGCCATATTATTCCTGCGGTAAATATCGCGGTGAATAGGAGAGCAAAAAGCAGGCTTACTTTTACTGCACGGGGCCGTTTTTCGATTACCGATGTAATGCTGAATAGGATGAAGAAGAGAATCAATATTCCATTGATCAGGAAGAATGCAATGCGTGCTATTTCGTTAAGGGTCATAATATATTAAAATAAAAACTCCCGCCCGGAAGCGGGAGTCTTTTCTGCAAGGTTAGATATTTTTTTTAGAAATCGGCGCCGATTGAAAAGTATGGTTTTGGCTTATCGGCGACGGTATTGAAATCGGTTCTCCAGGCCAGGTCATACCGCAGGACAAATATTCCGAGATTGGCCCTGACGCCGAAACCGAATGATGATTTGATACCCAGAAGTCGGTTCGAGCCTTCGGAGGTCCCGCCCTTAAAGCCGCTTCCGTGATCCCAGGCTGCCCCCATATCAAGGAACATATTGCCGGTCACGTAGCCAATCGTGAGCGGTAGAGGGAAATTCATCTTGAGATAATCAACAAATGGATAGCGGAACTCCAAATTGAGCACGGCGTATCTATCGCCGGCCAGTTCGAAGTAATCATAACCCCTAAGTGGTGTTATGATCGATGAGAAATACAGGTTTTCGACATCGTAGACTTCGGCGTCAATAGTGGTGCTCCCGATTTTATTGGTCGTTCCGCCCAGGAAATATCTTTTTGGAGTATCGCCCCAGGATATCCCGCCGGCCGCCCTTACCGCGAACGAGAACAGACCGCTGATGTGCCAGTACTTTCTGTAGTCGAGTTCGGTTGATAAAAATGATATCTCATTACTGCTGAACGGATCGATAGCACCTTCTATATCAAGGCGGTACCTTGAGCCGTTGAGGGGACCGGTTATTCCCCAGATAATATTATCTTTTACATAGGAAAGGGTGCCGGTCGATATTTTCGAAGAGCGGTCTTCGCGAGGATCGCCGACATCCTGGTATTTGCGGTCGATAAAATACTGTGAAAGAGTGAAATCAATACGGCGGAATTTGGAAAAGGGGAATGACACAAAGCTCTGGACCCCATAGAATCGATCCGAGAAAAGAAAATCAAAATTATCTTCATAATAGTTTTTCGTATGGAAAATACCCACGCCGATATTATAACGCAACTTATTATAGAGATAGTACAGCTGGAAATTTGTCTGATCTATAGTATTGACAAGGTCAGTGGCAAGGAATATCTGGTGGTTGCCGAGATAATCGGAGAAGACAAATATCGACTGCCCTCTTAACCCAAAGAATGTATCATATGAAAATCCACCGCTGACAAAATCAGGCGTGAATTTTACTTTATAGTCATAGACCTTGTATTCTCCACTGGCAAATTTGTTTTTGGCCGCCACCGAGTCAAATAGATGAGCCTGAATCGAGTCCTGCATTTTCTGGTGGTATTCGTGCTGGTTTACGTCGGTGAAGACTCCCTTCAGAGGGTCATCGTCCTCATCCTTTCTGTCGGATACGAATACATATTCTCCGTCTTCAATGCGGGTAGTATCCTGTTTAGCCTCTTCGGTTTCGGTCGTGTCTTCCGGGGGCGCGGAGGTCACCTCTGTGGTGTCCTCTTTTTTATCAGTGTTTTTTGCCTTATGATCGGCCAATGCCGATTTGGATTCCTCTTTATCTTTGTCTTTGGAAGTATCAGCGACCGCTACCGCTTCATTGTCTATTGACGGTTTAAGATCATATTTGCCCTTCAGATAATCGGTCGGTTCCAGGACACCGCCGTTACTGGCCGGCTCCCAATCCTTTAAGATAAAAACATCGAATCCGCCCTTGTTGAAAGCCGAATATGCGATTATTTCACCATCCGGTGACCATGACGGTGCCCCTATTCCGGTAAGGACATCGGTGATTGCGAAGGTACTTGTCGAATCGGTCAAGGTAATATAAAGATTATCGATGCCGTTCCGGTTGGATACAAACAGTATTTTGTCTCCATCCGGCGAAACTTCCGGGTGCCTGTTCTGGCCGGGCCCGCATTTTATCGGTTCTATTTCTCCGGATTCAACATCGATAGCAAACAGGCTGTAATTACCGTATCCAAACTGGTTGTATATTTTGCGGTAGTCAATTGAATCTTTCGGCTCGTACTCAGGATTATTAACGATAAAGGTATTATCCGGATGTGGACGATCTGAAGAAAATACGAGTCTTTTTGAATCTGGGTACCATGACGGCTCGGTGTCATCATGAAAGTCGTCGATTATTTTATATGCCGAATCGATTTCCAAATCATAGATGTAAAGATCTCTTTGGCCCCGATTGAGCGCAGAGAAAGCTAACTTTTTGCCATCTGGAGACCAGACCGGTGCAAGGATACTGCCGTAATTAAAGTGTTTTCTTTTGTATATATCCTTACTTTCTATTTCGAGGAAGTATATAGCATCGTTACCTTCCGATTTAGCTACAAAGGCAATAGTGTCTCCGCCGGGGGAGAACGTAATACCGGTCAAATAAGAGTGCAGCGATTCAAGATCGCCGGTTCGCTGACCCTGAACAAGACGGTCGATTATGACGCCGTCAATTATAGAAATCAAGTAGATTTCTATGTAGTCGGAACGGTCCGAAAATATTGCCAGCCGGTCACCCTTGGGCGAGAATATCGGGTTCCCGTTAAAATTCGATGGATCTTCCCGGTGGTTGGTCAACGCCTTTGATATTTCGTCGACATTTTTTCTCCTGGCAAGCTCAGGCCAGTACCGGCGTTTCATTTCCAACGAGAATTCTTCCCAGAGTTCTTCTTCGGTAATTCCGATCGAGGTTTTCAGGGCCTTGTTAATGGTTAGATGTACTTTACCTTTTTTAAAGATATCACCCAATTTATTTTCGCCGTATTTGTCGGCAATATGTGTTATAACCGCCTGACCCTGCTTATACGCCAAATAGCCGCCCAGGTAGGGAAGGGGAGTAAGGTAGTTATTAATAGTCGCATCGCGAACCACCATATCGGCATAATAATCCCATCCAAAGCGTGAACTGTACTCAGCATAGCCTTCGGCCAGCCACAGAGGCATCTGGAAAAATCTCTGACGTGATAGTATGGATTTGAAGAAGTTGCCGAATATCATGTCATATGTAACGGCGTGGGTCAACTCATGATGAAGAACATGTCTGAAATCTTCAACCGAGCCGTTAAACGGTATGGCGATTCTGTTTTTGAATGCTTCGGTAAAGCCGCCGACTCCTTCGGGAAGAAGCGACTGGATTATATTGGTCTGTTGAAATTCATTGGGTGAATTATATATAAAGACCGGTATTCGCTTCTGCAGTTTATAGTCAAGCTCCTGGGAAACTTCGACATACGATGTTTCCAATGCGGCAGCGGCGAATTTGGCCGTTTCGTACATCTGGTCGGCAAAATAGATATCAAAATGCCGCGACTGCAAATACTGCCAGTCGAAAGAATCATATTGGACTTTGTTTTTGCCGAAATATTTATCCTGCGCCGGCGCTATGGCGGCAATTAATGCCATTATTAAGATTAGAAAAATCGATTTACGTAACATGATAATCAGCCCGCTTTCGGGTTTATGGTGATCCGTCGTCCTTTCTTTTTATATCGGCGCCAATCGACGAAAGCTTTTCCTCGATATGGTCATATCCTCGATCGATATGATAAACTCGAAGAACTTCGCTTTCTCCCTCGGCTGCCATACAGGCCAGGACCAACCCTGCCCCGGCTCGAATATCAGATGCCATAACTGAGGCTCCCCTTAGTTTTTCCACTCCGTTTACTGTAGCCTCGTCGGCGGTGACGGTTATGTCGGCGCCCAGACGACGGAGTTCCATCGTGTGGGTAAACCTATTCTCAAAAACAGTTTCTTTTATGGTAGATGTTCCCGAGGAAACGGCGGCCAGCGCTAAAATACAGGGCTGAAGGTCGGTTGGGAAACCGGGGAACGGGAAAGTCACCACTTTTACCGGCTTCAACCGCTTGGGGCCCTTTATTTTAATCCCTTCTCTCTGTTCTGTTATGCGGCAGTCCATCTCGTATAATTTACGGGAGACCATTGTAAGTTGAGACGGATTAAATCCTGAAATATCAAGTTCTCCGCCTGATATTGCTGCAGCCGACATATAAGTCCCGGCAACCAGTCGGTCTCCGGAGACCTTGAATTCAGCCGGTTTTAATGCCTTGACTCCTTCGACAATAACTGTTGAAGTTCCCGCGCCGTGTATTTTCGCCCCGGCTTTGTTCAAAAACTCGGCTACATCGACTACCTCCGGATCGCACGCCGCATTGACAATACGGGTTGTGCCTTCTGCCAGAGCGGCTCCGAATATAATATTTTCGGTGCCGGTGTGAGAAGGACGGTCAAAATGTATGGTCGTTCCCTTAAGCTTGCGTGCCCGGGCAATGATATAGCCGGAATCTTCAGAAATCTCGGCGCCAAGAGCGCGAAATCCCTTGATATGATAATCAACCGGTCTTGCTCCGAGTGTACATCCACCCGGAAGCGAAACTTTCGCTTCACCCAACCTTCCAAGCAGAGGACCCAGGATCAAAAACGAGGCACGCATCTGGCGCATCAAGTCATAGGGCGCAATCGAATCATTAATATTGGTGCTGTCGATCGTCAATACCATCTTTTTTGGATCGTATTCAACCTCGGCACCGATATGCTCGAGGACTTTCTTAATAGTGAAAATATCCCTTAAAGGCGGAACATTTTTTATCTTTGACGCGCCCTTTTTTATAAGGACAGTTGAGGCGATTATAGGCAGAGCGGCGTTTTTCGATCCTTCGACCTTTATCGCGCCTTTTACCTTTTTCCCGCCGGCTATTACAAATTTATCCATACCAACCCTTTATAAAATTATATAGAGAGATTCGTTCCTTTTTTGGCTTCGCAATTATTTTATCGTTTTGGAGATCGAATCGCAATATAAAACCGGATCAGCATTGATGGTTACAGTTTAAACTCAGAATTTGACTGCCAGACCGGTCGACAGCCAAATTAATTTTTTTTCGGGTCGTTCCATCTGCGGGCGGGACATTCTTTGCCCGCCACCACCGAAGCCGCCGCGCAGTCCACCGCGTCCGGCCATTCTATTGTGGATTTCGTCTCGATCGGGCATGTCGATTTCGCCCCATTCGAATCCGATTGCTACGTTATCGCCCGGCATGGCAGGTATGCCATATTTTTCCAAAGAAATTTCGGTCAGCGGAATTTTGAATTCGAATGTATAAATCCCGTCTTTGGTCCGCGCATAGCCAATTTCCGGTCCGTCAACTCCATCCGTACCGATTGCTTTCAGTGTATTGCCCTTTTCATCTACCACCTGAAATATATCGGGCCTTTCCTTTATCCTTTCCTGGATGCGATTCGGGTCCATCATCGGAGGAAGTTCTCTTCCGTGCATTGCTTTCGAAATATCAATCGAAGGCCCGCCGGTGAATCTAAGCCCGGAGGTCTTTTTTTCTTTATCTGCTTCATTCACCCATATGGTTATCCCTTTTTGCTTTATGGATAATGCATAGATCGGTTTTTTGAAGCTGAAGAATATATTCAGATATTTATCGCTGTTGCTTATCCCGAGGGCGATATCTTCATCTTCAAAATAGCTGTAACCGATATTTTCCCATTCGTCGCGGTTGCCGTCGGCAGATATTTCTTCATTGGTCCATTTTGCATTGAAAGTTTTATTTTTGCAGCCTTGAAAAATAAACAGCATACCGGCTATACCGAGAATCACGATTAAGCGAATATATATGCGATTGGACATCCTTATACTCCGGGACTTATAGTTATTAAAACCAAAAGAAATATTATTTTATTCTAAGACAGTTAAAGGGAATTATGAGACTAATAAAAAATTGGGAAACTTACCAGTTACCGCTCGACATGGACGAATGGGGCTTTGTTTTCCCCGAAGAAATCCGAGAGATAAAAACGACCGTCGATATTTGTATAGACAATTCGATTGAAATCCAAAATAACGGATCGGGTATAATTGGAACTGTCAATAAAGTTCAAGGAGTCGACATGATCGCCGACTTCATATGAATATATATATTTCTGCCCGCCGAAATCGACTCCGAAAACGAGACGGTTACTTTCGCTGTCGTAGGACGGCCACCGGATACGAACACCGCTTTGATCATACTGCCTGACATACAGCGTCTCCGGCTTCAGGCCGTGCTTGTTCTGCATAATAATATAGTTGATATTATCGACAATATTGTAATCGACATACACAAATGAATCGGGCGCAAAAACCACCGGGTCTTTGCCGCTGTAAAGCTCGAATGAATTTCCGGTTTCCTCGCTGGCGCGGTATATTTTCTCGCTCCGGCTGGCCATGATTAAATCATCATCAATCAGAACGGCTGAGTTGAAGATATCGGTAATATCGGAATTGATGATTTCTGATGAAGATATGTCGAAATATTTTATCATTCCGTTGTCGAGGAAAGCCACTTTGTCATCCGCTGTATCGACCGATGGCGAGCAGTATGAGGTTCCTCCAAGGATATTCTCCCGAATCGGCTGATCAATACGCATGCGGTAAATTCCGCTGTACTGACTGTTAAGGGTATCTTCGGATATGTAATAAATATATTCCCGGTCGGGTGAAATTGAAGGGTCGCGCTCGATTTTGTTGGATTTTATTGCACCATTGCTTCCGGTTCCGTTATCGGAACCGTAAAACTCATCTCCGCATCCCGCTATCATAAAAGCTGTCAGAATTATCAGAATGTATTTATACATTGAATTCCATTCCTTTCATCGTTTCCCTGACTCTTTTAAAGAATTCTATAGAAGAAGGTTCCGTATAATCGGGATAAGTCCAGGTAAGAGGTTTGAATTTCCCTTTTTCGTACAGGAGGGTAATTTCTGCGAAGATGCCGTCGCGGAGATATATTCGATGGGCGTAATCTTTTGTTGTTGCGAGAGTTAAATTGCCGAGGGTGAGGATGCCGGGATCCAGATTAACCCTTCTGAAAACAAAATTGCCGCTTTTCTCGCCATATTTTGTTTCCAATTTATTGGTGAATTTTTTCAAATCAGCCAGATGGTCGCGTTCAACATATTTTTCGAATGCAAAGAATTTCCGTTTCAGGTTATCACCCATCTCTTCCCGGTAGTATTTGGTATGAATGAAATCGATATCTATGGTCTCGAGTTCAACTCGCCCATATTTTTTTTCGATATCGACCACCGCGTCATGCATCGCGGTCATGGATGAATATATTGCGGAAACGATTAATCTGCCCGGAAGCGGTTTGCGGATTTTACCCATGACTGACCTCTCATTTCAAACAGTATAAGAAAAGTGAAGATAGAATCAAATTAACTTTTTTCGGGGTAGCATACCTGAAGACATAATCCGCAGATATAAGAACCGATATTTTCAGGGCGGGCAAATTCTGAAACCAGCTTATAGCAGGCATTGAGGTCGAAATTATCTTTTTCCATATCTATCGCCCCTGCCGGGCAGGCTTCCACACAGGCACAGCAGTCGCCGCAATCGGCGGTGACAGGATTATCAGGCGGCAGTTCCAGATCGGTCAGGATCGTTACCAGCCTGACTTTTGAGCCGTATTTTTCATTTACAAGTAGATTGTTCCGGCCATGCCAACCGAGGCCGGCCTTGTATGCAACTTCGCGATGAGAAAGATGAGCTTTGAGCGGTTTCCATTTTATTATTTTGGAGGCCGGGATCGGCACCGATTCATAGCCCATTTCAATGATTTCCGAAGCGACCAGGAAGGCAATATCATTTAGAAGGTGGTTTATCTGCTGATAATGCGATTTATACAGCATATTGGGTCGGTTGGTTATGCTTTCCAAAACTGCCGGGGAAACCGGGACGCCAATCGAGACAGCAGTATTCAGACGGCGGGCGGTTTCGCGGATTTCAAAATGGCATAATTTGTCGGGATTATCCAGGCGGCAAACTCCGAACAGCCGGGCTCCCTTGTCAATGGCGAGGGCCTTGAGTTTCTCCTTTGCTTCATGCGGTTTCATAATACTGGAGATTATACGAAATTATCTGCCTGCGCCAAGTCAAAAAGATAGAGATAAAACTTCCTTGCCAAAATTTTCACTTACGGATATATTGACTGTTTAAATACGGAGGAGTCTGCCAATGAAATATAAGCCCGTCAAGGCCGCCCATGGAACCAAGTTAACCTGCAAAGGCTGGCCTCAGGAAGCCGCCTTCAGGATGATCAATAATAACCTCGACCCGGATGTTGCCGAAAAACCGAAAGAACTGATTATATACGGCGGGATCGGCAAGGCAGCCCGAAACTGGGACTGTTATCATGCAATCATCGATTCGCTGAAAAATCTTGAAAAAGATGAAACTCTATTGGTGCAGTCGGGCAAACCGGTCGGAATATTCAAAACGCATGACTATGCTCCCCGTGTCTTAATTGCCAACAGCAATCTTGTACCCAAATGGGCGACCTGGGAAAAATTCCGCCAGCTGGATAAGCTGGGTTTGATAATGTTCGGACAGATGACGGCAGGCAGCTGGATATATATCGGTTCGCAGGGTATAGTTCAGGGTACATACGAAACTTTTGTGGCGGTGGGCGAAAAGCATTTTGATGGTGATCTCTCCGGTAAGTGGATTTTAACCGGCGGTATGGGCGGTATGGGTGGGGCTCAGCCCTTGGCAGCGACAATGGCGGGAGCGTCGATGCTTTGTGTCGAAGTGGACGAAGCCCGCATTAACCGGCGGGTCAAGGTTGGCTACTGCGATATCAAGGTTAAAACCCTCGATAAAGCTTTAAAATTAATTAAAGAACATACGGCCAAAAAAGAACCGATCTCAATCGGTCTTGTCGGGAATTGCGCCGAAATGTTCCCGGAGATTTTCCGCCGGGGTATAATTCCGGATATCGTGACTGACCAGACCTCGGCTCACGACGAACTGAATGGCTATATCCCCGAAGGAATGACCGTTTCCGAGGCAGCCCGGCTCAGGAGTAAAAATCCCCGCGAATATATTGACCGATCCTATGAATCGATAGTGAAGCATTGTTCGGCGATGATAAAATTCCTGCGGGCCGGATCAATCGTGTTTGATTACGGCAACAATCTCCGCGGCCAGGCCGAAAAGGGTGGGTTGAAAGAGGCTTTTGAATTTCCGGGGTTTGTCCCGGCTTATATAAGACCGCTCTTTTGTGAAGGTAAAGGCCCGTTTCGCTGGGTGGCACTTTCGGGTGATCCCAAAGATATTCTGGCAACCGAAGATGTTATCCTGAAAGAGTTTAAATACAATGAGCCGCTCTGCCGATGGATAAAGATGGCTCGCGAGAAAGTTCCATACCAGGGGCTCCCGGCACGTATCTGCTGGCTTGGATACGGTGAAAGAGCTCTCTTCGGCGATAAAATCAATAACCTTGTCAAACGTGGCAAAATATCGGCTCCGATCGTAATCGGACGAGACCATCTCGATACCGGCTCGGTCGCTTCTCCCTACCGTGAAACCGAGGGGATGAAGGATGGCTCAGACGCCATTGCCGACTGGCCGCTATTAAATGGCCTGCTGAATGCTGTTTCCGGTGCAACCTGGGTGTCGATACATCATGGGGGCGGAGTTGGGATGGGTAACGCCATCCATGCCGGACAAGTGATTGTTGCCGATGGCACAGCGACGATGAAGAAGAGGCTCAATCGAGTTTTAACTAATGATCCCGGTATAGGAATTGCCCGTCATGCCGATGCCGGCTATAAGGAAGCAGTAGATTTTGCGAGCGAAAAAGATATAAAAATTCCGATGGTAAAGAAAAAATAGTAAATACTCGAACATATATTGGTGGCCGATTTTAGAAAAATGCTATCTGATTGGCTGATTACGGTTAAATCGCAAAAGTAAAAAGGAAGTAATTTGATACTATGGCAATGCAAAAAAAAGCGACACTTCTTATTACGAATATAGGCCAGTTGATAACCATGGAAGGTCCGGTGCCGAGGCTCGGAAATTTAATGAAGGCAATCGGGTTAGTGGAGAAGGGTGCTCTGGCGGCTGCCGGTGAAGAAATACTGGCGGTCGGCAAGAAAGAAGAGGTTGAGGGCAAAGTTGACCTGGCCGAAGGTTGCACCGTAATCGATGCCGGAGAAAAGGTTGTCACCCCCGGACTCATTGATCCTCACACTCATCCGGTATTTTCTCGAACTCGTCAGGATGAATTCGAGATGCGCATCGAGGGCAAGAGTTACATGGAGATCGCCCGGGCCGGCGGTGGTATCAGGCGGTCGGTTAGAGATCTTCGCGAAACCAAAAAAGTCGATCTCGTCGAAAACACCAAAAAACGTTTGAATCATCTGATGTCGTACGGCATCACGACGATTGAAGCCAAGTCGGGATACGGGCTTTCGACCGAATCAGAAATAAAATCGCTGGAGATCATCAAGGAACTCAACGAAAATCATCCGATGGATCTAATCCCGACATTTCTCGGGGCCCACGAGGTTCCCGATGAGTATAGAGATAAGCGGGAAGAATATATCAGACTGGTAATTGAAGAAATGATTCCGCGAGTGGTCGATGAAAAGCTGGCAGAATTTTGCGATATTTTCTGCGAAGAGGGGGTATTCAGTGTCGAGGAATCTCGTAGGATAATGCAGGCGGCCAAAGATAAAGGTTTAAAGTTAAAGTTTCATGCCGATGAACTGGCTTCGAGCGGTGGGACCGAACTGGCTGCCGAACTGGGAGCGGTTTCGGCCGACCATATTGTCTATGTTTCAGATGAAGGTATTAAAAAAATGGCTGAGTCCGGTACGGTCGCGGTCCTTCTGCCGGGAACTTGTTTTTCTCTGAATTCGAAAAATTATGCCCCCGCTCGGAAATTAATAGAATCGGGTGTTGCCGTATCCATGTCGACCGACTGCAATCCCGGTTCATCATTTACCGAATCGCTGCCGCTGATGATTACTTTGGCGGCGCTGGAATACAAAATGACTGCCGCCGAATCGCTGTCGGCGGTGACAGTCAATGCCGCCTGTGCCGTTGACAGGGGGGGCAAAACAGGCCAATTGATCCCCGGTCTTCCGGCCGACCTGGCGATCTGGGATATGGACGATTACCGGGAGCTGCCGTATCATTACGGTGTCAATCTGGTTAAATCGGTCATCAAGCGCGGAAAAGTCATAATCAAATAATCCCGGAAGCGAAACTTAGATAGTCGTGAATTGTTATAATGTCAGAATGAAGAAGCTTTTCATATTGACCTGCTGCGGCCTTTTGACGCTTGTTTTGGCCGGATGTATTTACAGTTTTTCGCCGGGTGGTAAATCCGATATTAGTACTATCGCGGTGGCACAATTCGAAAACAAGACAATTGAGTCCGGTCTGGCCAACCGCATGACAGATCTGGTGGTCGATGCTTTCATTTCGGACGGTAATCTGGAAGTTTCTTCGATCAGTGCCGCCGATGCCGTCTTGAATGGTATTTTGACAAATTATAAGCGTGAAGCGTATACATATGATGAAGCCGATAATGTATCGCAGTATGTTGTCAGGATGACTGTGGATGTTATCCTGGAAGCGGGAGAGACAGGAGATACGCTCTGGACCGAGACATTTTTCAGCGAAGGTGTCTATACGGCCGATACCGAGAGCGAGGACGAAGGACAGGTACGAGCGGCCAATAAACTGGTCGTCGATGTAATAAACAGGACAACCAAAAGCTGGTAATTGAATAAATTTCATATATCGAAAATATTAATGTAACCTTTGGGGTATAAAATGAAAGACTTCCGGAAAACATCAATAACACTGGCCGCAATCCTGCTGCTTTTTCTGGGTATGTTTGGAAACGCCGCCGCCATTAATTCCAATGCCGGTACGACCGTTTTTAATTTCTTGAAAATAAATGTTGGAGCCCGGCCGGTAGCCATGGGCGGCGCTTTTACCGGCGTGGCCGATGATGCCTCGGCTCTATATTATAATCCTGCTGGAATAGCATCGCTGAAAGGCAAGCAGTTCATTGCCGGATACCATAATACTATTTTTGATATTCAATCCGGCTTTTTGGGGTATGTTCATCCAATCGGTCAGGATAAAAGACTGGCGATCCAGGCCAGTTATCTTAACTACGGTGATTTTATTCAGACCGATGCTAACGGCGTCGAAGAAGGGACATTTTCCGGCGGGGACATAATGTTCGCATTAAGCTACGGCATGCAGTTAGGTCAGCATCTGGATATTGGACTGACCGGGAAATATATTTATGAAAAGATCGACGCATATTCGTCGGGCGGAATAGCTTTCGATGTCGGCCTGCGTTATGTCATCGTGGAGGGCCGGGAGCGTTTCCGCGGGCGTTATGAAGAGAATTATATTCGTAACGAGGGTCGAATCGTGGCCGGAGTTTCGATACAAAATATCGGTTTGCAGACATCCACTTTTATAGAGAATGCCGAAAAAGAACCACTCCCGACAACTTTCCGGCTGGGCGGTTCCGCTTATCCCAAGGGGCTTCCCTTTATGGTTGCCGCCGATATTATAGTACCTACCGATAATGATATAACAGTGGCGCTGGGCGTTGAAATGTTCGAACTTGACCCGTTATTTGTCCGCCTGGGCTGGACCAGTTTTGGTTCCAATTATAAAACCGGTTCGGACAAAGATGGTCTTTCGGGATTTTCCGCCGGACTGGGATTTGAATTTAAGACGATGCAGATTTCATATACGATTTCTCCCCAGGCTGAGCTGGGGACCAGTCACAGGGTGACTTTTACGGGAGGTCTCTTTTGATATTAAATAAACTGCGGAAGTTTTCGCCACTAATTCCAATACTTATTCTGGTTATAATTGTATCATGTGGAGAAAGCACTGAAAGCCCCAAAAAAGTTGTCATAAAATTATTCGGAGCTATGGAGCGTGACGACAGGGCAGCAATCAAACATTATCTCGATCTTCCGGCAATTATGGAAAAGGGTCCTGAGGATTATGCCCTTAAGGCGGATACTGCCAGAGTTTTTCACAGCCCGGCTGATATTCTCGACGATATGACGGGCCAGGGAAAGACCAAGAGCCGCTGGTTTGCCCTGAAAAGAGTAATCGGCAAACAAACCATTAAAGAAGACACCGCTTTTGTCGAAGTATCATTTATAGACGAAAAGAATAGTATCCAGTATTACAACAAATTCGGCCTTCACAAGAAAGACGGCCGATGGCAAATTTATAGTTTCAGGACTTTATCAGGGGAATAAAAATTCCCGGGCTAAACGCCTTAATATTTCACTTTGTAACGTGGGAATGCCATGTATAAGGGGATTATTTCATCAATTGAGCGTTCCAAGGGATATGGCTTTATTGAGGCCGAAGATGGGGAACGCATTTTCTTTCACCAGAGATGGCTCAGGAAAGTACGATTTCGCGATCTCCATAAAGGCGACGAGGTAGTCTTTCTGGTGAACATGGGTGAGCGGGGACCGCGGGCCCACCATATCAACCTGGCCGCAAATATCGAAAGCCGGGATACATACATTTCAAGAAAAGCGGAAGCCATTTTCAAATAGAAAATCTGTGACATAAATAAAAGGAAGCCTACCGTCTCGACAGGGATAGAGGGGGGAGATCTCCGTCGGAAGGTCACGGTAAACTTCCGCAATTAAAATACATTCTCTGTCAAAATCTGTCAAGCATAATCGGACTCGCGGTGTGGCCGTATCATTGCCGATTAAGTCGAATTGAATCAAGCGTTTGACCCGTTTCAATTTGAAAAAATGGATAAAGACATCTTCCCATATGCCGAACTCTAATAATATGACTCAAAAAACCCTTGATTTTTGAGAACATTTTTGCCTTTGTTTGTTATAAGGATTGACGCCAGATACCTTGGGGTGTCTGACGATTTTTTATTTTAGGAATCTGCGGTTTAGATGTAAACATAGAAGAGCCGCATTAAATACAGAAGGAGGCTCTTATGAGCAAGGTTAAGGAAGGCGACAAGGTAAAGGTCCATTATACCGGAAAGTTGGAAGACGGGACCGTGTTCGATACTTCTGAAAATAAGCCGCCGTTTGAATTTGAAGTTGGTGGCGGTCAGGTAATACCCGGTTTTGAAAAGGGTGTTGTTGGAATGGAGGTTGGCGACAAGAAAACTATCAAGGTCGAGCCCGACGAAGCTTATGGACCGGTTCGCAATGAATTGATAGCACAGGTTAACCGCAGTGATTTCCCGGAACATATTACACCCGAGGTCGGCCAGCAGCTTCAGTTGACCCAGCCCGATAATTCGGTGGTCAACGTAACCGTCACTGAATTGACCGACGAAAAGGCTACTTTGGATGCTAACCATCCGTTGGCGGGGAAACCGCTATCATTCGACGTGGAACTTGTCGAAGTCTCATAATCAAGAATATTGACAATACATCATAAGAAATCAAGGGAGTAAAAACTTCGTTTTTACTCCCTTTTTTTATTATAAATTTTCATTAGATTCTGCAACTTTTAAGGGGCTGCCGCGTTTCAGAATATTCAAAATATTTTATAAAAAAGCTTGATTGTGATGTAACAGGATGGACATGATGCGAAAAAGAATAATCTCGACGACAATTATAGCATTAATTGCTTTGTCAATATTTTCAAATATCTATGCACAGCCTCCGGTATCCGATGCAAAACGGCCCGGCGGTCCGCCTCCCGGAATGAAAAAACCGGGACCATTTTTTAAGTTGTCGTACGATGTTTATCCATATTCCAGTTTTGATGATCCGCCTGTGTCAGCAATCTCCGGTTCGGAAGTCCAGCGAGTGAATTATGCCATTGAAGCGACTTTTCCTATTGTTCGCGACCGGGGCAAGACCATTATCTTAAATCAATTCAATTATCGCCACCGTCATATAATCTATGATGATTGGCCTCCCGCAATAGATACAGATTGGCTCGATCATGTATATTCATTTGGGTATACCTTTTTCATGAGAAGATCTCTTTCGCAAAAATGGTCTTTACTCACCAGAGTATCTCCTGAGATTGCTTCTGATTTTGAAAACAACGTCGGAATAAAGGATTTCAATTTTCAGGTTGGCGTACTTTTTGTCCGGCCGGTGAGCAGGCAATGGACTCTCGGTTTCGGGGCATTTTACTCGACAACATTCGGTCAGCCGCTCCCGCTGCCCGGTTTCACTTTTAACTGGAATAACGGCAGTAATATGTCGGCGATGGGCATAATGCCCATATTTATGAATTTCAAATATGAGGCTTCGAAATTTCTCGATATCGGGCTGGTTTTCAGAATCGACGGCGATGATTATCGAGGCGATCCTGAGAGGTACGATGTGGAGGATCCAGTTCTGCGTTTGTCGGCCATTAATTTTGGGCCGTTCGTGGAAATACAACTAACACCATCTCTCCGATTAAATATCGAGAGTGGATATGCACCGTACAACCGTCTTGAATTCTATGACAGCGACCGAGAGATTATCTCATACAATCTCGAGGGTGGGCCTTTTGTTCGGTTTGAAATACAGACCGGATACATGTCAATGTTCTAAGTGTACTATCTATCAAATCAGGGTCGGTAATATCCTGTTTTACCTCCCCAAAAAATCCAATATTCAATTGCGTTTTAACGGTTTAGTGATATATTACTCTTGCCGCATATAGCAGCTATTTTTGTGACATTTATGCTGTCCGCAGTACATTGTACGCGGCGGCTTCATGCTGGAAAAGGAGGCTCTTTTCATTTGGACAGAGTCATGCAAATATAAACTAGTTCGAAATAACATTTTTGTCCAAGGGCTGACATGAGTTTAAACGCTGAAGAAGAGCAGGAGATTTTAGAAGAATGGGAGAAACATTATCGGAAAGCGTATGATTACATGGTCCAGCGTTCAATCGGGGGTGATAAAAAGATTCTCGAAGAACAGGCCGCTCAATATGCAACCGAAATAATCTCCGAAGAAAAGGGGCTAACCCGCTCGCAGGTAAAAGAAATAATCTCCCGCTTAAAAGAGTGACGTTCAGCGCCACATCGAAATAGTTCCGGTACCCCCTAAACCGGACCGAAAAAATTCACTTCTAATAAGACAATAAAAAGTCCATGTTTAATCTTGTGCTTGAATTGGGCCTTTAATTGCCTATATTGAAGGACAGACATTTTCTGAGATTGCATCCATTGAAAACCAGCGAAGATTCGGGCATATGCATTGATTTTTAAATATTATTTTAACGGAGGCATATTATGCAGACTTATGTATTAATGACCAAGCTGGCGCCGGAAGAATCCAAAAAGATGCGTGACCGCGCCAAAATCGGTCGGGCCTGGCTGGAACAGGTCAGAGATAAATGCCCCGAAGTAAAATTCGTTTCCCATTATGCGCTTCTGGGGAGCTTTGATTTTATGGATATTTATGAAGCGCCCAATGAAGAGGTCGCGGCCAAAGTGTCCATGATATCACTGGCCCACGGAGCGCTCGAAGCCCAATCATGGACAGCGATAGAATACAAGCGTTTTGTAGAACTGGCCGAGGAAATATAGCGCCGCTTATTGGCGAAATCCGGCAATACCGGTCAGTTCCATAACTTCGCGGCTCTCTATAATGAAATAGAATTGGCTGTCTACGCGCCGTACGATACCGACATCGGGTACGAGCCAGAAATCATAGGTGGTGAAACTGTTCAGGGCAGGGGAATTTAACACCAGTTTTACTTTGTAGGCATTGAATTGGCCGGCGGGTACAAGGATTTTTTCGATTGCTTCGACGTCTGCCTCCAGAACTCCGGCACCAACCGGGACCTGCCACTGGTCGCCGACTTCAAGGGGGAATACAAAAACAAGATACGGAACTAAAGAACGCTCATCATAGATTTTAATTGAGTCGCCTTTCCTGACCACATATTCAGTCCAGTATGGATCACCGTTGACATAATATTCCCAGGTGTATGCCATCTCAGAGTCATGGATTGTTGTCGTATCACAGAAGCAGGTTCTGATCGTATCAGTAGAATCGCGAACGGTATCACGAAAATCATAGATGAAAAATTTTCCGAGCGCACTTTCAAGCGGGAATTCATCTATAGTAAACTGTGTGTCCGAATCGACAATTTTATCATCCTCCGAACAGCCAAAAGATAATATTAAAGCCGTTAGTAACAGGCTGATAATGAGTATATTTTTCATGAGTGGGACCTCCCTTATTTGTATATAAAATAAAAATATTGACTAAAACGGCCAATCCTTTTTATCCTCAATTGCGATTTTCAATATAGACGTATTTGATTGCCTTTTATAAAATGTCCGGTGGTTTTTTTCCTTTGAATTTATTAAATTTGGCCAAATTGTCGCCAAGGAGAATGGAAGTGGAGCTTAAAAAATATACTGAGGCTAACCGGGAAGCCTGGAATGAGGTAACTCCCGTTCATGAAAAAAACCGCAAAATCAATCTCAGAGAAGAATTCAAAAAGCCGGGTTTTTCCACTCTCGATCAGACAATAACCGGTTTGTTAATGGAGATTGGTCTTGAAGGCAAAAAGGTCGCACAGGTTTGCTGTAACAATGGACGGGAATTATTATCGCTTATAAATTTGGGGGCAAAGGAAGGTGTCGGTTTTGATATATCGGATGAAGCTCTTAAAATAGCCGAAGAACTAAAACAAATTTCGGGTCTTAATGCCGAATTTGTCAGGACTGATATCTATGATCTCGATAATAAATATGATAAAGACTTCGATCTCGTATATATCTCGGTTGGCGCTTTAGCATGGATGCCTGATTTAAATAAATTCTTCGGAAAGTCGATCTCGCTTCTAAAACCTGGCGGCGATATTGTAATTTATGAAGGCCATCCTTTTACATATATGCTGGCGATGGAAGACGAAGAAGGGTATGATCCTGACAATCTTTATAAAATTGCTTATTCCTATTTTCGGATCGAGCCGTGGGTCAATGAATCCGGGATCGATTATATCGGCAAGACTAAATATAAATCTAAAATCAACTATAATTTCACGTATAAAATTTCCGACTGTATCAATGCCTTGATAAATAATGGAATTGAAATAAAAGGACTTAATGAATATTCACATGATATCGGCGAAGAGTTCGATTATCTGGAAAAGGATAAGCTGATTCCGTTAAGTTATGTTTTAATCGGTCGGAGACGTTAATATTTAGTCTGGTAATGGTATGGGTGAATTCGTATATGTAAGAGAGCTGGTCATTATTTTTGCCATTGCCGTTGTGGTCGTGGCATTACTTGCGCGGCTAAAAATCCCCTCCATTGCTGCATTTATTTTGGCCGGGATGATCATAGGTCCCAACGGTCTTGGTTTAATCGACGACATGTACCAGGTGGAAATTCTTGCCGAAGTCGGCGTTGTTCTTCTTCTCTTTGGGATCGGCCTCGAATTATCTCTCGATAAACTTAAAAGGCTGTTCCGCCCGATTGCCTTCGGCGGTGCCGTCCAGGTAGGTTTATCTATCGCGGCGACCTTCGGCATTGCCCGGATTTTTGATATCTCCTGGCCTTCGGCGCTATTCATGGGCTTTATTGTGGCTATTTCATCGACCGCAATTGTCCTTCGCGGCCTGGAAAGCAGGGGGGAGATTGATGCTCCCCACGGCAGACTAACCCTCGGTATTCTGGTTTTTCAGGATCTGTGTGTTGTACCAATGATGCTCGCGATTCCGCTTCTCAGCGGTGAGAAGACATCTTCGACCGATGTCTTTATTACACTCGGGACAGCCGCGCTCGTTATTGTTGGAGTTATTCTCGCTTCCCGGTTAGTCGTACCGAGGCTCTTGCGGTTTATTGCCGCTACAAGACAGCGGCATCTATTTGCAATGACAGTGCTATTGATAAGTATCGGAACCGCCTGGCTGACCTCATTTGCCGGCGTATCGCTGGCCCTTGGGGCATTTCTGGCCGGGCTGGTCGTGGCCGGTTCGGAATACCGCCATCAGGCACTCGCTGATTTGATTTCTTTTAAGGATATTTTTACATCTATATTTTTTGTTTCGATCGGGATGCTGCTGGTTCCAGTCGAATTAATTGATAATATCGGACCGATTCTTCTGCTTTTAGCGGCAGTTCTTTTCGGAAAGTTTATAATTGTTCTTCTAACAGCCTGGCTCATGAGACTCCCTCTTCGTGTTATGATTATCGCCGGGGCGGCACTGGCTCAGATTGGTGAATTTTCATTTTTATTAATCAAGAGTTCGCAGGGGACAGGGCTTTTAGATGACCAATTTTCGCTTAATTTTATAGCAGTCGCAATTTTATCAATGTTTCTAACACCATTTTTCCTTTCATTGGGGCCGCGTCTCGCCGCCGGGGCCGTCAGAATTAAAGCTTTTAACCGACTTCTGGATGTTACTCCTGCTTATGATGTTTCTGAAGGCGAAAAGAAGTGGAAGGATCATATCATAATTGGCGGGTATGGTTTCGCCGGTAAAGAACTGGCCCGTGTTTTGAGGGAGTGCAGGGCGCCATATTTGATTGTCGAGCTGAATGCGGATAATATCCGAAGGGCAAAAGAGAATGGCGATCCGGCCTATTATGGTGATATAACCTCTCCCGAGGTACTGGAGCGAATCGGTATCGAGGATGCTCTGGAACTTGTGATGGTGATTAATGACCCATCCGCAGTCGAACGAGCGGTACGGGCTGCCAGAGAAATCACTCCGAAATTACATATTACTGTCAGGACCAGATATATTCTGGATGTTGACCCGCTCAAAAAAGCTGGAGCCACCGAGGTAATTCCTGCTGAAATGGAAGCTGCTGTCGAAGTTGCCAATCGAGTATTAAATCGCTGCCGCTTGGTCGATAGGGTCAGCAAGGAAAGAATCGAAGAAATCAGAAAACAGCCGGATGAGCCGATTTAGCCGAATGACCTAATTGCCCGTCAATTTGTTTTCATATTTTTCGAGCAGTTCCATATAATAAGAATTGTCGGGAGTATTCTGCAGCGCCTGTTTCATGGCCCCGACCGCCTTTGAATAATTACCCTGTTTATCGTAAATCGCCGCCAACGTTTGAAATGTGCTCGCCTTTAGTTTTGGATCGCGAGCCATCCTTGTCGCCAGTTCGGCGTATTTCGCGGCCTCATCTAAATTGACCTCTCGCATCAGGCACCATTTCGAGAAAATATAGAATTTTTGAGGATTTCGTTCCCAGCCTTCACCCATCGAGCGCTTATAAATATTAACAGCCTCGGTTGTATCATGCTCGATACATAACTTGATATCGGCTCGCAAATCAACAGCATCGCCAATATGGCGGGAGTCGGAACTTTGCTGAGCGGCATTAAGGCCGGCTTGTAGATACTTACCGATTTGATCTGTCGTGTTTTTCTTCCGGGCCAGCGATGCAAGCAATTTGGCTGTCTTTATAATATCATCGGCACTGTTTTTCCGATTGATTAAAACGGTATCTGCAAGCAGAAGCACTTTGTCGAATTCCATATTGTCATTCCATGAGGCATTGGCCGCATTCTGGAAAATGTTGAATGAATAATCAACTGATGAACCGGGGGCATATTTTTCGGACTGTCTCCAGTAATACACCGCTTTTTCAAATTCCTGACTTTCTTCGAAATGTCTAGCCAGAGCCCGAGCTTCGGTAAATGACGGGCTGGCTTCAAAATCGGCGATTTTTTCCTTGATGGTTGTCATATCGGAAAGCGCTCTTTTAAGCTGCATGATGAAAGCAGATGCCGTTGTATAGCCTGTCCAGCGGGTGATCAGGTCGCCTTTGCTGTTGACCAGCATAAAGACCGGGTAGTTTATGCCGACATCATATTTCTGCTTCAATTCGTATCCTTCACCTGCTGCGGCATTTAAGGGCAGAACTATAACTTGATCAAGGAGACCTCTAATCTGGGGATTGGTTTTTGCTTCTTCTTCAGCTTTCTCGCAGTAGTCGCAGTCTTCCATGGAGAATTCGAGCAAAATCGGTTTATTTAAATCCTCTGAGAGGGTTACAGCTTCATTGAATGTGGTCGCCCTCTCTGCATATGCGATATTACAAAGTAATAATATGGTCAGTATAGCAGAAAAAATTTTCATATTGGGCTCTCCTTTTTCATATATATAACATTATACAGATACGAATGCAATAAGACTGCAAATAGAATTTTTTATTAGGCTTTCCGATAGGAGACATTATGAAGAAATCTGTACTTATTACTTCATTGGCCGTCATTATATCCATCTCACCCGCGTTCGGCCAGGATACAGATAAAGCGACAAAGCAGTCCGATCTGGAAAGATTGATTTCATATATGAGCGGATCATTTTCCAGTCGGGAGCAATCGCTCGAGGATACAACGTTCTTTGATATCCGCCTCGAGATGGTCCCTATCTGGCGAGAGCGGTCAGATGCCCACTGGCTTTATGTAGAACAGGCAGTAGCCGGATTTGAAAATCAGCCGTACCGTCAGCGAGTCTACCGGGTGTCTAAAATCGATGACAGCACATATGTCAGCGATGCCTATCTTATTGATGAGCCGAGGCGGTTTGCAGGTGAATGGAAAGAGGAACAGCCATTGGCCAAACTAACACCTGACTCGCTCATACTGAGAGAGAATTGCGGAATATACTTAAAGCCCGAGGGCGACAGCGTTTTTGTCGGGTCTACAAAGGGAACCGATTGCGAAAGTTCTCTGCGGGGCTCGGCATATGCCACCTCGAAAGTCCGTATCGACGAAGACTATCTTTACAGCTGGGACCGGGGATTCGATACCGATGGCAACCAGGTTTGGGGTGCCGAGAAGGGTGGCTATATCTTTAAAAAGATTGAAAAGTAGACTTGATTTAATGGTCAATATTTCTCATTTTTGGATAACCGAAGAATAGATCTTAATAATATAATTCCAGGGAGTAAAAAATGAAGTCAGGCAAAATTGTATTGGGTCTGTTATTAGTTGTCATCCTTGTCACATGGTTTACTTTGGAATCGAGAACCCAGACGGTGGAAGGGGCCAGCGAAGGGGTCTTTATCCATATTACAAAAGGCGCCGATGATCCGCACCGGGTTTTAATGGCACTTCAGATGGCGGTGTTGATGTCGGAATCACAGGATGTACTGGTTTACTGTGATATCGATGCGGTAAATATCGTATTGAAAGACTCAAAGGATCTCAAATTCAAGCAGTTTCCATCTTCTCATACCCAAATCAAGAAATTAATTGAAAATGGAGTGACCATAATGGCCTGCCCGGGATGTCTGCATGCATATGATAAGACGGCCGAGGATCTTATGGAAGGAGTCGAGGTAGCCGTAAAGAGCAAGTTCTTTTCATTTACAAGGGGAAGAATTCTTACGCTGGATTATTAGATGGTGGTGCAGTTAAAAACTCAGCCGGTGCTTGAGACCGAGCGGCTCATTCTTCGCCCATTCAATCTTGATGATGCTCCCGATGTTCAAAAAATGGCGGGCGTATTCGAGGTGGCCGATACGACACTCAATATCCCCCATCCGTACGGTGAAGGTGAAGCGGAACGCTGGATTAAAACACACCGGATAAGTTTTGAAAGGAGCCAGTCTGCCACTTATGCTATTACCAAACGCGATGACGGCACACTGGTTGGGGCTATCGGATTGACTATGGATGCAAAACATGAAAGAGCCGAAATGGGGTACTGGATTGGTAAACCTTTTTGGAATAACGGATATGCCACCGAAGCCGCGCGGGCAATGATTAAATTCGGTTTTCATGATCTTGGCCTTAATAGAATCTTCGCTCATTATTTAACCCGCAACAAAGCGTCCGGCAAAGTAATGGAAAAGGCCGGAATGAAATATGAGGGCCATTTAAGGCAGCATGTTGTAAACTGGGGCAAATTTGAAGATTTAATAATGTTTGGAGTCTTGAAGGAAGACTTTGAAAGTATTAAATTTGTGTAATGTGATTTTAATTATGCAGATATTTCAGGATATACTCAAAAGCGCTGTTGATTTCATTCCATCGGTTGCGGCCTTTATCACCTTTGTAATAATCTATTATGCCCTGCACGTTTATCTCAATAGAAGGCTGAACGAGAGACCGTCAGGTCGTTTCCGCTACCAGATAATTTCTATCATTGTCGTTTTCTTCGCGGTCTTGATAATAATTCTTCTTCTGCCTCTTTCCGACAGCCTTCGCGGGCAGATTCTTAGTTTTGTCGGGATATTGCTCAGCGCCGCCCTGGCCCTTTCGGCAACGACCATTCTGGGCAATATTCTGGCCGGTTTGATGCTTCGGGCAATCCGCAATTTCCGCCCGGGTGATTTTATCAGGGTGGGTGAAAATTTCGGCCGTGTATCCGAACGGGGTTTGTTTCATGTTACTATTCAAACCGAAGATCGAGACCTGATGACCCTGCCGAATTTATATCTCATAAATAATCCGGTCAAAGTAATTATGGCCTCGGGTACTTTTGTCTCTGCCGAAGTATCTTTGGGTTACGATGCTCCAAAAAGTAAGGTGATGGATCTTCTTGTTCGGGCCTGCGAGGACGCCGGACTTGAAGATCCGTTCGTGCATATCATAAACCTCAATGATTTCAGCGTTTCATACCGCGTGGCAGGAAAACTTACCGAGATCAAACAAATATTATCGGCAAGATCACTCCTGCGGGAGAAGATGCTTGATCGGCTTCACGAAAACGGCATTGAAATTTGCTCGCCAACATTCATGAACACGCGCCAGTTTTCGCCGGAACATCAGGTGATCCCCGAAAGAGAGCCAGCTACGCCTGATGAAAGGAAGGAAGAATTATCCGATATGCCGGAAAAGCTCTTATTCGATATTGCCGATGAAGCCGAATCGCTCGAAAAACTCCAGGAGTACCACGCCGAGCTCGGCAAAGAAATAGAAAATTTCGAAAATGATATAAAAAAGACAGAGTCCGATGCGGCAAAAGAGGAACTCAAAAAACGAATCGCGCATTATAAAAATCGTCAGGAACGGATAGTGGAACTGATAAAAAAACGTAAAGAAGAAAAATCGGAATAATCAGGGAGAAAATGAGATGGTACCGACCATTAAACTACTATTTGGCGCGATAATTATATTTGTCCTTTTGCTATTTGCAGTTACAGCAGGATGCTCATCCGATAAAGCTCAGACAAAGCAGCAATCCAAATTGAAAATACTGAAAAAGGACGCTTCGGGAAAAAACCTGAAATACGCCACTCCGGAAAGCTTTCTTTATGATAAGGCATCCGGATTTTATTTTATCTCCAATATCAATGGTTCGCCTGCTGAAAAAGATGGTAACGGATATATAATCAAATTAGACAGTGCCATGAATCTGGTAGACAATTATTTTATCGACGGCAAAAATGATGATTACATTCTCAACGCGCCCAAAGGTATGGCTGTCATTAATGGTGCTTTGTATGTGACCGATATCGATATGGTGCGCTATTTCGATATCGAAAATGGCGAACACCTGGGAGAAATGGATTTCAGATCATTCGAGCCGAAATTTCTAAATGACCTTGCTTTTGATTCTTCGGGCAATCTCTATGTCTCGGATATGCTTGACAGCACTATATATAAAGTCGAGGAAGCCGGGGAGATTTCGGTATTTATCACGATGGAAGACGGCCCTAACGGGCTGCTGTTCCACGCCGACAGTAACCTTTATAATGTTACCTGGCATAAGGGAAGATTACTGAGGATTTCCCTTGAAGGTCAAATCGAAGAGATAGATCTGGCTGCACCTATGGGGCATCTGGACGGTATCGATGCAGATTCGACCGGGGTGCTGTATTTCTCCGATCATAAAAACGGCATAGTCTATACATATGATCTTGAAAAAGGCCTTTTGAGAAAAATTGTCGACAGCCTTAATACACCGGCCGATATATCACTCGATGAGAAACATCGGCAGATCCTCATTCCGCAGTTCAATTCATCGGCTGCGCTTTATGAACTGGAATAATTCGCGAATAGCCGGCTAATAGCGTATTCTATCTAAAAAGGGAATTTGTATGTTAGAGATTATCCCCGCTGATAGAAGGAATCTGTCAGATTTTGGATGGCTCAAAACCTACTGGCTGTTTTCATTCGCCAACTATTACGATCCTAAAAATATCCAGTTCGGGGCTTTGCGTGTTTTTAACGATGATATCATTCAACCTCGATCCGGCTTCCCGACTCATCCGCATCACGAGATGGAAATAATAACTATTGTCCTTGATGGGGAAATAACCCATAAAGACAGTATGGGAAATAAATCGGTTATAAAAGCAGGCGATGTACAGCGGATGTCGGCCGGGACAGGTTTGACACATTCAGAATTCAATCTGGCCGATAAACCGGTTCATTTTTATCAAATCTGGATTTTCCCGGATAAGCCAAAACTCGAACCGTCATACGCCCAAAAACATTTTGAGCCCGATATCTGGAAAAACAAAATTGCCCCTGTGGCATCCGGCCAGGGAATTGAAGATACTGTATCATTTCACACCGATGCGACCATTTATCGAAGTGATCTCGAAAAGGGTAAAAGCATTGAATTCTATACCGAAAATTCCCGGAAAATATTTATTTATCTTACGGGCGGCAGGATCAATGTAAACGGCGAAGATTTAAACAGCGGTGATCAGGCAAGGATCGATCTTGAATCCGCTGTCAATATTTCAGCGGCAGATAATTCGTCATTAATACTTATCGATGTTCCATCGTGCAAAGGATGGGGGTACGATAAGGAGACTCTCAAAGGCGAAAAGGTATCAAAATAAAATCATTGAATTTTACCTCCCTTTTCCTTTGATTGAATAATCAATTAATAAACATGGAGGTTGGGAGATGCGATCAGTTTTAGCCTATTTATTCATTTCTATAATTATCTTTGTTCCGGTTGTAACGGCCGGCTGGCAGGCAGATTTAACAACACTGCTTCAAACGCCATCGGCTGCCGAACGGGAAATGCTGTCTGAAAATATCACCCTTGCCAATCCATCCTGGCAGGAGATAAAATATCATCTCGATAGCCTGATATATCCATCCGTGCCCACCGATAGTTTCTATCTCGATTCAATTGAGAGTATCGACGGCGTCACGCGGCCGTATGTTTATTATGTACCACCGGATTATGATTCCTCGAAGAAAACACCGCTTCTGGTTTATCTCCACGGCGGTGTCGGCAGGGCGAATATCATTGAAGACCCGATAAATTATGCCCGCGAAAGTGAGTTTATTCCCTTGGCGGAGATGTACGGCTGGCTGATGTTATTTCCTCTCGGGCAGGATGGCGCAACATGGTGGGATGATGTCGGGATGAGTAATATTGACAGCCAGATTATTACGATGAAAAAAAGATTCAATATTGATGATAACCGGGTCTTTATGGAGGGGTTTTCCGATGGCGGCTCAGCCGCTTTCCTCCATGCCATGCTCAAGCCTAATATGTACGGTGCATTTATCGCTTTAAACGGACATATGGGAGTCGGTTCGACGGCAGGAGATCTTCCGCTTTATGCGCCGAATATGTTCAATACGCCGGTGTATGCCATTACCTCAAAAGGTGATCAACTGTATCCGTCCGAAAAAATGCGGCCCACTATTGAAATGGCACGGTCGGCCGGCGCCAATATTATCTATCGTGAGTATGAAGGCGGTCATGATTTCGTCTATGGCGAGAAGGAACTGCCCTTTATTTTTGATTTCATGAACAGACATCCGCGTGATCCCTTCCCACCGGAAATTGCCTGGGAAACGACCGATAAAAAATTCGGCAAATGCCGCTGGTTATCGGTCGGGGAGATTACTGCCGAACCGGCGGCGGAATGGCACAAAGATTATAATACGACTTTGGTCAATACCAGGATTATTATCGGTTTTGTGGATGATGACACCTATGAAGGCGACGGAATAAAAATAGGGACAGTTGTTGAAGATCCTAATGCTCTTGCAAATAAGGTAGATCTTCAAAAGAATGATATCCTGATCAAGGCCGATGATTTTGATCTCGAAAATATCGATCAGCTCAATGAATTCAAGGCGACAGTGAGCCGGGGTGACGAAGTCACTCTCACGGTAGTCAGAGAAGGCGATACTTTGACTTTAACCGGCAGACTTCCCGAAGAGGAAAAGTATCTGATATTCCAGCGCACCAAACCATCGGCAAAGATAAAAGCAACACTGCTTGCCAACCATGTGGATATAAAGGCTTCACGATTGGGAGCGCTTAAGATATATATACATCCGGCACCATTCAATTTCGATGATAATCTTGTCGTTACGGTAAACGGTGAGAAAGTTTACGATGAACCGATTGAAGTTGATTTGAATTATATGCTGCAGAATTTTCTTCTTAACCGGGACAGGGAATTGCTCTACGTTAATGAAGTAACTATAGAGCTGTAAATATGGAAAATATTGACTGGGCCGATTTTGAAAAAGTGGAAATAAGAGTTGGGACTATTGTTCGGGCAGAAGAATTTTCGGAGGCCAGAAAACCGGCTTATAAATTATGGATCGATTTTGGCGATTTCGGAGTGAAGCAATCGAGTGCACAGGTAACCGACCTGTATGCTATTGACGAGTTGATCGGACGTCAGATACTGGGTGTTTTGAATCTCGTGCCCAAACGGATAGCCGGTTTCATATCGGAAGTGCTCACGACCGGATTTGCGCTCCCCGAGGGTAAAGTAGTTCTGGCAACTCCTGAAAGGGAAGTCCCGAATGGGTCGAAACTTTTTTGATTATTATAATTGGCGTCAGTGATTATCATAAATTAGCAGGGAAGGGCACAAAAGATGCATCCTAAGTTTTATATTCTGGACGTTTTCGAAAACGGTAAGTACAGCGGTAATCAGTTAGCTGTATTCAGGTATTGCGAACAATTCACTGCCGGTGAGATGCAGTATGTTGCAAAAGAAATGAATTTCTCGGAAACGACATTTATACTAGCCGAATATGAAATCAATGGCGGCTGGCCGACAAGAATATTTACCCCTGAGCAGGAATTGCCCTTCGCGGGACATCCTACTCTTGGTACAGCCTTTGTGATTTTCAAAAAGATGCTTAAAGAAAAAGCCAATATTCTAAGTCTCAATTTGAAACTGGGTCAGATTCCGGTGCATTTTGAACAGCAGGATGGGACCGAAATTTTCTGGATGAAACAAAAGAATCCGGAATTTGCCGACAAATATCAGATTTCAAAAATATCAGAAATAATAAATGTTAATCCCTCCGAATTCGATGAAAGATTTCCTGTCCACGTTGTCTCGACCGGATTACCTGTAATTATTGTACCGCTTAAAAACCTCGCGGCGATAAAAAAAGCCAATATTAATCGTGAAAAGTATTTTGAATTCGTGGAAAATATCGAAGCCAAAGCGATTATGATCTTTTCGCCCGAGACATATCATACAGATAATGACCTCAATTGCCGCATGTTCGCCGATTATTTTGGGGTAACCGAAGACCCCGCGACCGGATCAGCGGCGGGATCCCTGGCCGGGTATCTGGTTAATCAGAAATATTTCGGCGATACGAGGATCGATATTCGTCTGGAGCAGGGATTCGAAATAGGCAGAAGTTCGCTTTTATTGATTAAGGCCGAAAAGACAAACGAAGACGAAATTGATGTAAATGTCGGCGGGAAAGTCAGGCTTATTGCCGAGGGAGACTGGGTTGTATCAGGGGAGGGCTAAAAAATGAAAAGCATTCTTAATGGATGCGTAGTGTGCCTTTTTATTTTGACATTAGCCGGGACCGCCTTATGCCAGGATTCGGGGAATATTTCAGATGTTGGTATCGATGAACTCGGATGGCTTGAAGGAAAGTGGGAAGGTGAATTTGAAGGTAATCCGTTTGAAGCGGTTTACACCGATGCAAAGGGGGGATATATACTCAGTGCCAGCAAAGAGTATTTGAAGGATGACAAATGCTTTATTGAATTTGAGCGGTTCGAAAAAAAAGACGGCATTATCAATCTAATACCTTATCCCGGTGGCGAAAAGAGCGTTTCATTTACTCTTGCAGAATTTGATAAACAAAACCAAAAAGTGAAATTTGTCAATTACGGGCATGACTTCCCTACTGAAATCGAATATCATCGAAAAACCGAAGACAGCCTTTTTATAGCTGTTGGCGGAATTTATAACGGAACTGAAAAAACACTTTCCATAGAACTTGCGCTTAAAAAAATAGATTAATCGGACGTATTATCTAATCACCGCAAGAAAACCAAATGAATCAGGAGTGAGATATGCTAATAAGTCTCTATCTTTATTGATACTCATTGTCCTGCTCGCATCGCCAGCACTACACGCTCAGGAAGAAAAGCCGGACAGCCTTGATCAACAGGCAATGATGGCACAATATATGAAGCTGGCCGAACCGGGCGATGAACATGAGCTTTTGGCCACTTATGTTGGAGAGTGGAAGTTAAGCTCGAAATATTGGGCTAAGCCCGGAGCCGAACCGATAAATGATACCGGAAGTGCTGTCAATGAGATGATCCTTGGAGGCAGGTTCCTCAAAACGAAGGCAACATCCGGCAGCGGCATGTCCCGCATGGAATCGATGAGTATCATGGGCTTCGATCAGCGCTATGATGAATTCACAGTCGTCGGCTTCGATACCTGGGGGACGTATTTCGTGACGGCGGCAGGAAATCGAAATGAATCAGGCGCGATTATTATGTCCGGTGAGGATGCCGACCCTGTTTTCGGTTTTAAACAGGTATATGATATTGTTTTCAGGCCGGTCTCAAAGGATGAATACATAACCGAAGTTATCTTCAAAAACAAAGAACTTACCGGCGGCGCTGATTCATTCAAAATGGTAGAGATAACTTACAGGCGAGAAAAGTAAGCTGCATTTTGGTTAGCCTCTAAATAGAAATTTATAGTCCCTGGTTCGACTTCTTACCCTTTGTCAATTTCATCGGAAGAATGCGCGACGGCAACACGTAAATTGCGATTCATAAAATGCGTACCATTAATTGCCTCTATGGCCTTCTGGGCATCCTGTGCGCTTCGGAATTCGACGAAACCGAATCCTTTGCCGGGAATGATGTTGACATTCTTTACCTCGCCGTACTGCGAAAACAGGTCGAACATTTGTTTGTTCGTGGCCAGGTAATTGATGTTACCAACGTAAAGCTTTTTCCCTTCCATGAATACTGCTGCTGAGTGCTCCTGTAAAATAGTTAATGGGCATAGCTATAGGCCCTGTGACAGAACCTGTCACACCGCCTTCCAAGAAATAGATTAAAATTTTAACTGTTGGCGAAATGCCAAATTATCGGTCGGGTTTTCGGAGGATTCCCTCTCCGGACTTCGTTACGCTATACTAAACGTATACAGTCCACCCTTTAAGTAATCAAAATATGAACTTGATTACAACAGGTCAATAAAAAAACTGTTAAAAGTCTGTTAGATGAAATAAAGTTTATGTCTATTTTATTAAGAGCATTCTTTTTGTCCTTTTATTTGATTCCGTTTTAATGTGATAAAAGTAAATCCCGCTCGATACTTGGTGGCCTGCGGCATCTGTGCCGTTCCAGACTACATTATATGAACCGGCCGGATGTATGTCATCAACCAGACGCACCACTTTTTGTCCAAGAATATTATAAATATCAAGTATCACTCTTGTACGAGTTGGGATATAAAATTCGATTATTGTGGTATTGTTAAAGGGATTTGGAAAATTTTGCGATAATTCGACTTTTTCCGGAATTAATTTGTTTTCTTCACTGTCAACTATTTCAGTCGGGTCGTTTTCCGGGTCAAATACATAGACTTTTGTGTCGGTAGCGACCAGAGCGGTTTTATTACCGATATCGCGAGATAGTAGATTTCCTTCAGGTTCAAGCAGTACCCAGTATCCGGTCAGCCCGTTAAAAGTATAAAATATTGGATTGCTATGATAATCATAGATGGCGTACCCAATATAACCAGTATCTTTCGCCAAAAAATGGTCGCCGCTGACCGGATTCGCTGCTATGCTTTCGGTAACAGTACTATATCCGTAGCATGTATTTGTAGATTGGTCGCAGAAAACCGCCGATTTCTGGCCCAATCCAAACTGGTCGAATTCAAAATTAAAGGTATGCCCCAGGCCGGTAGTACCATCAAAAAGGACCGACATATTTTCCGACCTTATATAAGCCAGATCACCCCGAATTATATACCCCAGGTAGCTGGCATCATCAGGAAAGTCCGCTTCGAATATGGCGTCTGCATCTGCACCGTAAAAAATTGCCTTGTTTCCCGGTTCGGCGCAGAAAAAATACATGCCGGTAGAAATCATTCCATCCGATGTATGATCATCAGGCAGCGAAACAGAAGACCAGCTATTATTATCGCTATTGTAAAAAAATATTATCATTGTATCTACTGTCGGGCTCCAGCGGGTTAGTGTTCCGAAATTTTCGCGGACATTGAAATTGGCCGTTTTGGCGAGAGGTACATTGATTAGACTGCTCCTGTTATTTTTTGTGTCATACCCCCATGCCTGCAGGGAATCATGAGCGATGAAGGTGGTGCCGCCGCCAGAATATGAAGTCGTGGTACTCTTATATTCTATGCCCGGCGTATGGTCGTGAAACTGCCCGGCTATGCCGTCAAAGAAGAAAAAATGTAGTTCCCCGGTACTATTTATCGTACTGTTGTCATATCCGAATTGGCCGGCTTGAAATGCCGATGATAAAAAGATTTCCGTGCCGTGTTCAAAGGTATAATTATAAGTATTCCAATTACCGGATCTAGTGTCATACCCGTAGAAAACCGTTTCGATATCATCATATTGATTGGCATACGTAAAAGTGTGGAACCCGGTGGTAAAGAGGTCAGCCCGGTCTTTAAATATATTAAAAGTGGCATAGTGATACCAATCTGAGGTATAAGTTGCGGTACTGAATGAATTGGTTAAAGCGCTATAACCAATCATAACATAATCACCGGTTGACTCCTCGACTATAAGTCCGCTGAAGCCGTAATTCATCAGGGGATTCGGCTTGAACAGGCCCACATCGGTCTCATTAAAGCCATGCGTAATATGGCTGTAAACGATATTTTTATAGGGGAGGCCGCTACCCCGGTTTATCGCAAAGGCAAGGTAGTTGTCCTTCACCCAGGGATAGCAGGTAAAGTAATCGTCCAAATAACCTCCGTAATCATAGGTTTGCCAATGACCAAGAGCAGCATCGAAAACATACAGCAGATCATCGGCCATGAAATAGGCTATATTATTTCCGCATCCGAAGCAAGTGTCACAGGGAAAGACAATGTCACCGTGAAAAGTTGCTGTATCCCAGGCGTTAACCAGCGAACTGTAGGCGAAAAGGATCGAATCGGAATGGGCAAAGACAATTTCACCTTCCGATTTAACCCCGTTAAAAAACTGCGGTTCGATTAATTCAAATTCTTGCCATTCTCCTACGCGCAAATCGAAGATAATTATACGCTCACTGTTTTGGCGCGTGTAGACCGCGCAGCTTGTCCCCGTGCTCATTCGCTGGGAAACTCCCGGGTAATCATCAACAGGATATTCGACCCAGCGACCCGTCTGGGCCATAATGCAATTCCCGCCGTTAATGCTTATCAGCATAATGAAGACGAGGATAATCAATTGGACATATTTAGGGCGTTCCATAATTATGCCCTCCATGAAAATATTTTTGAATTCAGGCGAGATGTTTTGACAGATTTTTTGGTTACTCAATTATAATATATAATTTATTAGCGATTTCACAATGACATAATATATATTTCTATCCAGAATAATACCGTCCAAAAGTTGAATTGGTTTAGCCGGATATTTAACATCTGCGACCCGGATTTTTCCCCTTGACATAATCTGTAGGTATGTTTAGATTCTAAAGTCTTTATTTGACATATGGATGGGTAATAATCAATAACCGGCATATACTTTTAAATGCCGGCTATGCAAATGAGAATCATGCCTTGCAGGAAGTGGACAGTTTGATTTTGAAAGTTTCAACGCTGACATTAGTTCTTGTAATATTTCTTGCCCATTTTTCAATCGGTCAGGAAGTCCAACCGGCCGATACTATTCCGCTTGATAGCCTGTATGTCGACGAGCCGATTCAAATCGATGCACCCTCGGAAAAAGAGCCCGTGGGCGCTACCAATCTCGTTGTAAAGGATAATCCCAACGACGAAGGCGGAGCTGTTATTGTCACCTGGAAACCGTCACCTGACGACTCCCTTGACGGCAATGTTCAGGAATATTTGGTAATGCGGAGCGAGAATGTTGACGGCCCGTACGAAGAGGTCGGCAGTACTCCTCGCGGAAGCTATCGCTTTTTCGATAATAAAGCAGCAAGCGGGGTTGAGTATTTTTATAAACTTGTTACCGTAAATTACGCCAAGGAAGACGGGCAAATACTCTGGCGGGCGACTGCTGAGACCATTCCTCAGGGACCGGTTATGGCCCGGCCTCAATGGTTTAACCTGAGCCGCATGAATATCTTTATTGGTATAGTAATTCTTAGCGGCGCTATTATCTATTTCATTTTTGCCGCCAAGGGCGGAAAAGACATTTATATTCGTAAAATTGCTGGTATAGAGGAAGTCGAAAACGCGGTCGGGCGCGCGACCGAGATGGGCAAAACAATATTTTACGTGCCCGGGATTCATGATATGAATGACGTCCAGACGCTGGCATCTATGACGATATTGGGCAAGGTCTCTCAGATCGCCGCCCAGAATGATACCCGAATCGATGTTCCTGTTTCCCGATCGATGGTCATGGTTACGGCCAGAGAAGTCGTTCAGGAGGCATACAGCAAGGTCGGTCGGCCGGAATCTTATCAGGATGACCAGGTCAGATATCTTACCGATGACCAGTTTGGATACGCGGCTGCCATTGATGGACTTTTTGTTCGCGAGAAACCGGCCACAATTTTCCTGATCGGGGCCTTTTTTGCCGAATCACTAATTATGGCCGAAACCGGTAACTCTATCGGTGCTATCCAGATAGCCGGAACTGCTATGCCTGCCCAGCTGCCTTTCTTTGTCGCTGCTTGCGACTACACTTTAATCGGCGAGGAGCTTTTTGCGGCATCGGCCTACCTCTCCCGGGAACCGAAACTAATTGGTTCACTCAAAGGACAGGATGTCGGTAAAGCTGTCTTTTTGATTGCGATTGTTCTCGGCGTATTATGGGATTCATTTGCTCTTAATGAAGACCCACGCGAAAACCAGTATGGAGTATCCGAAATCCGCTGGGAATATAACGAGCGGGGCAATAAAATCGAACAGGCATTTTTGGATATAGAGGATGAGCCGACCCAATCCCGCTTCGGATATGCCTTCAAACGCTGGCAGTACGATGCTTCGGGGAATCCTGTCGAGGTCCGTTATTTTGACAGGACCGATGAAGCCACGATTGATCTGGCGACAGGAGCTGCCATTGAAAAAATCCAGTATGATCCGGCCGGTAATAAGATTGAAAAGTCGTTTTATAATGTCGCCGACCAGCTCATAAATAATGAGCTGGGCTATGCCTATATTCGGTGGGAATATGATGCTGCCGGAAATGTGATCCGCGAAGCGTATTACGATGTCAATGAACAATTGATCAATAGCGACATCGGTTATGCTTATATGAACTATAAATATGATATGCAGGGCAATTTGATCGAAGAGAGTCATTATAATGCTGCTGATGAACCAACCCTGAACATCCAGGGATTTTGGTCACGACGAATCATTTACAATCAAAATGACAAACCCGAAGAAGTTCGGTTCCTGGGCGTTGATGGTCAGCTTAAGCTAAACAAACAGGCTTATGCCATTAAGAAGGTTTTGTATGATGATGAGGGCAACAAGATCGAAGAATCATACCACAACCTGAACGGTGAATTGACCATAACCCGCGAAGGATATGCCATGAAGAGATGGGCTTACGATGATGAGGGCCTGATCTTAGAGGTTGCCTTCTATGGTTTGGACGGTGAATTGCAGCCGGATGCTCGCGGTGTCGCGGTAATAAAATATGAATATGATGACGACGGCAACAAAATCGAAGAAAACTTTTTTGATAAATATCGTGAATATACAATGACCGGTGCCGGTTTTGAACTGATCAACTGGCAATATGATGAACAGGGGAATGTTATTGGAAGCGGGTACTATGTTATCGAACCGCTTTTCTTTAGTTTTTCGGATCTGTTTAAAGCAAAGGATTAAAGGCGAGATAAGACATGAGACGTGAAATTCCGATGGCCATTACTTTTGTCGTGGGCGTGACATTTGCCCTGGCCTATTTTATACCGCATCCGCCTTTTAACAAATTCGAAGCGTATTTTACCGACTGGTTTATGATTGTTGCAGCATTTGCCATCTGGCTTGGTGCTCTCAATCTGATCAAAGTATCATTGGTCAAGATATTTAAAAGCAAGACCGATATAATGCATTCGTCTTTGGTCGTAATTTCATTTCTGTTGATTGTCTTTTGGGGCTTTTACGACGGGTTCCGTGGATTTTTCTCCGAGCCGGCTTATTCTTTTCGTGATCAGATAACCAGCTTTAATTGGCTATATATTAATGTCTTTATGCCTCTGTCGATGACCATGTTTGCGCTTCTTGCGTTTTTTGTGGCATCGGCGTCGTACCGGGCTTTTCGCGCCCGAAATATTGATGCAACCCTGCTTCTCCTTGCGGCGTTCTTTGTAATGATGGGTCGTGTGCCACTGGGTGACATGATAACTTCGTGGCTTCCCGCTCAATACCAGATGTCGCAATGGGCCAGCTGGATAATGCAGGTAATGAATACGGCCGGGCAGAGGGCTATTATGATTGGAATTGCGCTGGGACTTGTTTCGACATCGATAAGAATTATTCTGGGGCTGGAACGCTCCTATCTTGGAGGTGAATAGGTATATGCTGGATTTTCTTGAACCTCCGCTTTTTGGCAAAATTAATTTTTCGCCATTTGTATCATACACTATCATTTTTATACTGGTGTTGATAATGGTCTATTTCCTGCTCAGGACACTGGCAGGAAAATATATAGAAAGGCGAATCGTATTCCTTTTTGTCGGTTTGGCGCTTTCATTCCCGTTCTTTATGCAGTTTACTTTGCCGCTTCAGATATCGAGCGAAGTCAGGTCGGTATATGATGCTCTGGAAGAACTGCCGCCGGGTTCGAAGGTCCTGGCCGCTTTTGATTATGACCCGCCTTCGGCACCGGAACTTCAACCTATGGCCGATGCATTTTTGAAATATGCTTTTGAAAAAGAGCTTAAAGTCATAATAATTGGGCTTTGGCCGCAGGGGCCGGACCAGGCCGAACTCGCTTTCCAGGCGGCGGTACCGGATAGTGCCACAAGAGAAGCGATGCGCGGTGTCGATTATGTTAATCTTGGTTTTCAGGCGGGCAATGAATTTGTAATATTGGGCATGGGCAAGAGTTTCCGCCAGGTATTCCCGGCTGATTATCGAAATACCCCTTACGATTCCATACCTCTCGTCAAAAACATTACCAATTTTTCCAATATAGATTTCGGTATTAACTTTTCCTCCGGGAGACCCGGCACGGTTGAATGGGTGCAGATCGCGGTTGATCGTTATGAATTACCGCTGGCTGCCGGAAATACCGCAGTTCAGGCACCGATGGCGTACCCGTACCTTGAATCGGATCAGCTGGTCGGCCTGTTAGGTGGTATGAGCGGAGGTGCTGAATTTGAAACGATAACCGATAAGCCGGGCAAAGCGACGACATATCTTCTCTCGCAGTCATTTGCTCATGCCATGGTTATCGCCTTTATTATTATTGGAAATGTGGCATTCTTTAGCGGCAGGAGAAAAAAATAAATGGGTTTATGGGATGCATTCGGTATCTGGTTAGCCGCAGTTTTTACACTTGGCATCATATCCTTTCTATACAAGGATAATATTTTCTATAAAGCATGCGAAGGTATATTTGTCGGTATCTCGGCAGGTTATTGGTTCGTTACCTTCTTCTGGGAAAATATCTGGAAAAAATTTATCAGCCCGTCATTTATCGATCCGGAATTGGCCTATGGAACGCCGAATTATTTCTGGGACCTGGATTATTATGTCCCCTGGTTCGGAGCTTTGCTCGGTATATTGATGCTAACCCGTCTATTCGATAAGATTGGCTGGTTATCGCGTTGGCCGCTTGCTTTTATTGTCGGAGCTACCGCCGGGCTGTATATGATGATCTATTTCGTGTCGAATGCAATGGTGCAGATATCGGCCACGATAATGCCGGTTTTCAGAGGCGATATAGGAGATATTATTGCCAATTTGATGATAGTCATAGGAACCTTCAGCGGATTGGTCTATTTCTTCTTCAGTAAGGAGCATAAAGGCTGGTTCGGGGCGACCGCAAGGCTCGGCATCTGGTTTTTAATGGTAACCTTCGGTGCTTCATTCGGCTACACTGTCATGAGCCGTATGTCACTAATGATTGGCCGTATTGACTTCCTCTTTGAACAGTGGCTTGGATTTATTTAGTTATAAAAATGTCAAATTTTCTGATCGCAAGAAGAGCAGTTTCGATAATTATATGCACCACCCTGTTTGCAGGATTTTCTTTTTCATCAGTTTCAGCACAAATCGATGAGCCATTCGAAATTGATACCGTTACAGCCTTTATCCCTCGACCGCCGGAAGATGTTACCGCCAAAGATTTCAAATATGATACCGGTGAGGCAGTGGAACTTGAGTGGTTAGCCTCGCCCGATGATATTCCCGAACGCGGCAAAGTTACCGATTATATAATTTATAAATCTCTGGAAGAATCGCCTACCTATGATTCCCTGGCAGCTGTTATGGTAAAAGGTCCTGAAGATACAACCGCGACCTATACTTATAAAGATGAAACAGTTGAGGCCGGTGCAACCTATACTTATCGTATTACGGCTATTTCGAGAACGGGCGAATCAATCCCGGCCGAAAGCAATGCCGTTACTCCCGATACCGAATGGATTAACTGGAACCTCTCGAATTTATTTATTATCGGTCTTTTAATTTCTGGCTCAGTTATCTTTTTCATCACCAAAGCCCGGCAGGGGCAAAAGCTGTTTATTCGCAAGATTGCCGGTCTCGAAGCGGTTGATGAGGCTATCGGGCGTGCCACAGAAATGGGGCGCCCTATTTTGTTTATCCCCGGTATTAATGATATGGATGATGTCCAGACCATTGCCGGGATTACTATTTTAAGCCGGGTGGCAAAAGTTGTCGCTGATTATGATATTCAGATAAATATGCCGGTTTCCCGATCGATGGTTATGACGACGGCACGGGAAACTATCAAAGAAGCCTATATCGGGGCTGGAAGACCGGATGCCTATAATGATGATATGGTTCGCTATGTAACCGATGAGCAGTTTGGATATGTCGCCGCCGTCGACGGTATCATGGTTCGCGAAAAGCCGGCCACCTGCTTTTTCCTTGGTGCCTTTTTCGCCGAATCACTGATATTGGCCGAAACCGGCAACTCAATCGGAGCTATCCAGATTGCCGGGACCGCCATGCCGGCACAGCTTCCGTTTTTCGTTGCCGCCTGCGACTACACTCTCATAGGTGAAGAATTATTTGCGGCCTCGGCTTATCTCTCACATGAACCGAAGCAGCTCGGCTCTATTAAGGGCCAGGACGTGGCCAAATTTATTGCGATGATAGCAATCGGCATTGGAGTTTTATCGGCAACGATGGTGCAGCTTTCGGACATAGGTTTATTTGAAGGTTTATCGAGAATAATGGGAAAACTGTTTACGGTGATAAATTAATTAGCAACGGGTAGTAAATTGAGAAAACAGGTTCCGCTTGCCATAACGATGATAGTCGGTATAGTACTGATTCTTTCAGTATTTTTCCCGCCGACAGAAGGTCTGGGCGAAGATTTTTCATTGTTCTTCGATATTATCGCCGTTTTTGCATTTTTCCTTGGCGGTGGAAACCTGATCAGGGTTCATACCGATAATATTCAGCGCCGAAAACATGACTGGGGATTTTCCATAGTAACCATATCCGCATTTCTTTTAATGTTGGCTGCAGGGCTGTTAAAGCTGTGGAATCCGGAGGGCATTACCGGCGACGTTGCCGCCACCGGTTCGCTTTTCCAACTGATGTATGACTGGATATTTAATCCTCTTGGTGCGACCATGTATGCACTCCTGGCGTTTTATGTCGCATCGGCATCATACCGCGCATTCAGGGCCAAAAACCGGGATGCAACCATACTCCTGGTTGCCGCCTTTATTATCCTGCTCGGTCGGACTCCGTTGGGAGTATATGCCACGAGCTGGGTGCCCGAATCGCTGTCTCTACTTAAAATTCCGAATCTTGCTGTCTGGATTATGACCGGCCCTAACCTGGCAGGACAGAGGGCGATTATGATTGGTATTGCACTTGGCGTCGTATCGATGTCCCTCCGACTCATCCTCGGTGTCGAAAGAACATACCTGGGAGGTGAGAGTGAGTAATATTGGTCTTTATCTCTCGCTGCTTGTTATCGCCGGAGGATTGGTGTGGCTTCTTATTCGTTCTGTCACCGGTCGTGAAGTGGAACGCCGCATTATCTTTTTGTTCATCGGTATTGCCACATCGGTACCACTGATATTCAATATTACTTTTTCAGAAAAAGTCACTCCCATTGTCGGCAAGGTCTTTAATAAGATCGAAAATATGGAGCCCGGCTCGAAAATACTCATTTCATACGACTACGGTCCGTCGATGGCTCCCGAAGTTGAGCCGATGTCCGATGTTTTCCTCCGTCATGCCCTTGCCAAAGGCCATAAAATCTATATCATGGCGCTCTGGGCAACCGGTCAGTCGTTGGCGGCGACCGCTATTGATTCAATTATAGTAAAAGAATTCCCCGACGCTGTGTACGGGGAAGATTATGTAAATCTTGGCTTTAAGGCCGGAGGTGTCGGCGTCCTGAAGGTAATTATTACCGATTTCAGAAAAATGTTTTTAACCGATACCCGCGGTGCCGACCTTGACTCTCTCCCCATGTTCAAAAATATAAAATCTCTTAAAGATATGGATATGCTGATTTCGGTTGGCGGTGGATATCCGGGTGTCAAGGAATGGGTCCTTTTCGCCGGATCGCCGGGTAAAATCCCGACTGCCGGGGGATGTGCCGCCGTTTCCGCACCGCTTTTATATCCTTACTATCCGCGTCAAATGCTGGGACTTTTGGGCGGAATTAAAGCGGCTGCCGAATATGAATCGGAAATAAAGAGAGTTCACCCGGAGCAGTTTAAAGAAATGGACACCCCGGGCATTAAAATGATGGGTCCGCAAACACTGGCCCATATTGTTGTTATTGCCTTTATTATCATTGGCAATATTTCATTCTTCGTCAGCGGCAGGAAAAAGAATCGCTTATGAACGATAGAAATAAAAAAATAATTCTGTTTCTTGTCATTGCACTGGTTTTCGCCGTAAGTTGGATTCTCAAAGGTTCCGACCTCAGAGGCGATGGCATCGGTCTTTGGTTTTCTATCCGTGACGCATTCTTTATAACCTTTGCCGCTTTTTTAACCCTGGCGATATTTTCATTTTTGTATAAAGACAATCCGTACTATAAATTTGCCGAGCACCTCTTTGTCGGTGTCTCTGCCGCCTATTGGATGTGTGTCGGTTTCTGGTCGACAATTGTCGGTAACTTAATCCCTAATTTATCATCCGGGCTTTCAAGCTATTTTGGAGTACCGTACAAGACTTTTAATCCGATGTTTATTATCCCGCTGCTTCTTGGGTTTATACTACTGACGCGTATTTCCTCCAAAATCGGCTGGCTTTCAAGATGGGCGCTGGCCTGGATTGTCGGCACGACCGCCGGTTTAAACCTGATCCAGTACCTTAGAACAGATTTTGTCGAGCAGGTCAGTAATACTTTCCTGCCGCTGATCGTCGATTGGCAGGGATTGGGCAATTTCTTTGGTACGATGTCACTTTCGGCATCGAGCCAGTTTACCCTCACATTGACCAACTGGGTAATTGTGATTGGTGTCTTCTGCGGACTGATTTATTTCTTCTTTTCAAAAGAACACGCCGGATTTTTTGGAGCCGCTTCCCGGGTTGGTATCTGGATATTGATGATAACATTCGGCGCCTCGTTCGGATATACGGTAATGGGCCGCGTTTCGCTTCTGGTCGGCCGACTAACCTATCTGTTCGGGGATTGGCTGGGACTAATCAGTTAATTAATATAAATCAAGAGGCTCTTATGAAATTAAAACTTGTAATAATTTCCTGCCTGTTTCTTCTGGTGGTGAGCCTGCCGTTAATAGCCCAGGAGGAGCCATTGGGTGATATAGAAACCCGATTGACTCCTGAGGAAGAAGCGGCGGCAAAAGCGCGGGAAGATTCACTGGCAAAGATAAGACCTCCCGCGCCGGTCGAGGTTTCAGTCTACGGGCACAAGACCGACAGCGGTGAAGTTATTGTCGTTGACTGGAAAATCCGCCTTGACTACTCTCCGGACAGACTGAATGTTACCGAATATTCCATTCAGCGTTCAAGGACCATTGTCGGCCCTTTTGAAGAGAGGGGAATAGTCCCGGCAGATTCATCGATATTTATCGATATCAGAATCGATCCGGAAGACTCCACGGAGGTCATGCAGATCATCGCAGATTCCGGACGTGTGACACCTCCGGCACCCCCGATGAACGTTACTGCCGAAGATCGCCCTAATGATCATGGGCATGGCTGTATTATCAGGTGGGAACCGTCGCCCGATGACGACCCTGCCAACGGCAAGGTCTTCGGCTACTATATCTTTCGTGCCGATACCAATGCCAATGTTTTCAAGTATCGCGGTCTGACTCCTCCGCTGGAAACAAGTTTCACCGACATCGGCGGCATGGACTCAACTGAAAAAGACTATATGCCCGATCATGTCGATTACTTCTATAAAGTGCGGGCCCTGACCGAGTTATATCAGCCGGGTATGGATGATTACTATTACCGGGTGGTTGCCCTGACTGCCGATACAGGAGTATACAGTCCCTCAGGATTCGAGAGATTTAACGGTACCGTTTTTGCCGATTCCGATATAGCCGGCCCTGTCCAGTCGTACGGTCAGTGGTTCAATTGGGACAGGCTTTCGGTACTTTTTATGGTTGTCGGTTTCCTGGGATTCACTTTATACTTCATCAGTCGTGCCCGAAGAGGTGTCGAATTGTTCGTCAGGCGTTTGGCCGGAATCGAGGCGGTCGATGAGGCGATCGGGCGTGCAACCGAAATGGGTAAACCGATTCTTTACGTCCTCGGACTCGGAACCGCCGCTGACATTGCCACGATTGCATCATATACCATCCTGGGGCGTGTCGCCAAAAAAGTGGCCGAATATCAAACCGGTTTGATTGTTCCCTGTTATGACCCGATCGTTATGACTGTGGCGCAGGAAACGGTCCGGACATCGTACTTCGACGCCGGTCGACCCGATGCCTACGACGAAGACATGGTTTACTTCGTAACCAACCAGCAGTTCGCCTATGTCGCGGCTGTGAACGGTGTCATGCTTCGTGACCGGCCTGCCACAAACCTGTATATGGGTAAGTTCTATGCCGAATCTTTGATTCTGGCGGAAACAGGTGCGGTCGCCGGTTCCATTCAGATTTCGGGAACCGATGAAATTTCGCAGATTCCATTCTTTGTAGTCGCCTGCGACTATACGCTTATCGGTGAAGAATTATATGCGGCTTCGGCCTATCTGGGCCGTGAGCCGGTCCTGCTTGGAACACTAAAGGCGCAGGACTACGGTAAAGCAGCGGTGATCATACTAACCCTGCTTGGCTTTCTCGGCATGAGTTTCGGTTGGGAAGGTATGGCAGAATTTTTCCACGTGACGAATTGAGGGAGGACCAGGTACTATGAAAAGACAATTACCATTGGCGATGGTCTTCATCTTTGGCGTCATAATGATCATCCAGTACTTTATTCCCCATGAATATTCCGAAGAGATTGGTGAATTTTTCCTCGATTGGATCGTAATTATAGGTATTTTTGCCCTGGCTCTCGGAATATGGTCACTCATCAAAGTCTCATGGGCGAAAGTTAAAAATAGAAAAGAGGCCTGGGGTTATCCCCTGATAACACTTATCGGCCTTTTTGTAATGGTGTTTTTCGGATTCGATTATTTCCGGAATTTCTTTAATGCCGCCGGACTGTACAACTACATGTTCCGCTCGTTCTTCGAAAACATCGTCATTCCCATTCAGGCGACGATGTTTTCACTCCTGGCATTCTTTATTGCATCGGCGGCTTACCGGGCTTTCCGTGCAAGATCGCTTCTGGCCACCCTGCTTTTGGTGGCGGCTCTTATAATCATGATGCGATTCTGGCCGCTCGGCCCGATTACCGTGTTCCTCGATGACTTTTCGCTCTGGATTCTCAACGTTTTGAATCTGGCTGCCAAGCGGGCCATTGTCATCGGTGTCGGACTCGGTATGGTTGCTACGGCGCTGAAAGTCATTCTGGGAATCGAACGCAACTACCTGGGCAGAGATTAAGGAGGAAGCAGTTATGAATATATTTGATCGTATGATGACGCTCGATCGCCGCTGGGTCTTCCTCTTTCTGGCAGTGGTATGTGTCGTGACATATGCCCTGGATATCGTTGTCCCGGTTAAACCCAGTGACGAAGTAATTAGAATTTATGATAGAGTAAATCAGCTTGAAGAAGGCGACATAATTTTTATGGCCGTAGATTATGACCCCAACGCTCTGGCTGAACTTCATCCTATGACATATGCCATCGCCGAACATGCTTTTCGCCGCAATGTGAAAATCATTTTCGGTACCCTGGCCAACCTCGGTCCCGGTATGGTGGTGCAGGCGATGGATGATCTCGAAGATTCGCTTAAGCTCGAACGGGAATACAACGGAGAACTCTTCCCGGGGCAGGATATTATCTATGGTGAAGATTATGTCTTTTTGGGATATAAGCCTTATCCGGCCCTGGTCATTCAGAGCATGGGTCTCAATTACCGGGTAAACTTTCCGACCGATCATTTCGGTACGCCACTCGATTCTTTGCCGATGATGCAGGGAGTCAAGAACTTCGATCAGGTCGAAACAGTAATCTGCATGGCTGCCGGTAATGTGGCTGAGATGTGGATTACCTACGGTCGCGGTCGGTACAATGTGCCGCTGGCTCTCGGTCTGACCGGTGTTATGGGTGCCGATTTTTATCCGTACTACGGCTCGGGCCAGATATACGGCCTTATGGCCGGAATGCTCGGTGCCGCCATGTATGAAACACTGGCCGATAACTTTGGACCGGCCCGCGACGCCATGAAAATCCAGTTGTTTGCCCATATTGTTATTGTGTTATTCATCCTGATGGGTAATATTGGATTTTTGGTCTCGCGCAGGAAAGGGAGGAGGTGACACTGATGGAACAGATGACTACTGGAACATATTTATGGACTTCATTGGCGGCGCTTTTGACCATTTGTACTTTTTCCTTCCTGTACAAAGACAACCCGCTGTATAAATTCGCCGAACATCTGGTTGTCGGTGTCTCCGCCGGATACTTTGCCATCATTCTCTGGCACACCGGTCTCCAGCCCAAACTGTTCGACCAGTTAAAAGACGGCGACTGGTATTTTTTCTGGCTGAATTCGGATAACGTGCACTATATTATACCGGCCATATTAGGTGTCCTTATGTGGACCCGGTTTTCCAAAAAACTTTCCTGGATCAGCCGGTGGCCGATCGCCCTCTATATGGGCATTGCCGCCGGTGTTGCTGTTCCACAGGAAATGAAAGCGCGTGTTATCGAACAAATGCATTCAGCCATGATATCATCGATTGACTGGAATAATTTCTTCGGTAGCTCCATATTCGATTTTACATCCGGTTTTTCGAGTCTCTTAGTCTTCATCGGTACAATTGCAGCACTCTTCTATTTCTTTTTCTCCACCGAGCATAAAGGGCTTTTCAAAGCAATTTCTCAATTTGGAATCTGGATATTGATGATAGGCTTTGGTGCATCGTTCGGATTTACGGTGATGGGTCGTATTTCACTATTCGCACAGAGATTACAGGTATTGGATAATTGGACCGATGTGTCTCTGCAAAGTGACAAAGGACTCTTTACACTCGTCTGGATTGTTGTCATAGGATTCTTCGTTGTTGTTTCTGTTGCCGAATTCGTCAAATTATTAAGATCACGCGGTACGGAACAATCTGCTGAGTAATCCATATAAATATAGACTGCAAAAAAGGCCCCGTAAAGGGGCCTTTTTAACAATTTCCTAACATAAATCTAAAATTTCTATCTTTAGCCATTACAAGCTATTAGCGGATCGATAAATTTAAGAATTTGCAACAGATGGTACTATAATAATTTATGAAGCTAATATGAACTTAACTTCAAAAATCCCTTGACATGGCTTAACTGCCTCATTATCTTAGAGCGTTGGTAAGTTGGGCCGAGTGTTAGTAAACAGTTAAGAGTAACTTTATCGCACCTGAAAGTGAGGTGGGGATGGCGAGAACGTCGAATTCTACCGGATCCCAGAAATCCAAGGCTGGAACCGGCAAGAAAGGGAAAGGTAAGCTCTCGACCCCCGAGGCCCGGCGTGAGTACCAGCGTCGCTACTATCAAATGCACAAGGAAAAAGCCAGAGAGTACCAGAGACAGTACAATCTGACTCACAAGAAAAAGGCCCGAGGGGGGCGAGGCAAGGCCAATTTCGTTTGTCCGCGCGAAGTAGTCAGGTCGACTTTCAACACTTCGGACATCATGCATGCTCCGGTTGAAAAGACCTTGAAGATTCTTGAAAAAATTATCAGCGGTGAACGACTATTCACTATGTAGTGAATCCCGATTTTTATGATTTTTTAAGGCGGCTATGGAATATTTCCTTCCTCGTCGCCTTTTTTTATTGCGTATTTAGTTAAAATCCCTTAATAATACCCCCAAAAAATTGGGAATAGGAGGGTGCCGTAATGGTTCCAGCAAAGAAAAAGACGACGAAAAAAGGTAAATCAAAAACAACCAAGAAGACTAAAGCGAAGAAGACTACGAAAGGCAGCACCGGCAAGGCAACCAGGAAGAGCACCAGGAAATCTTCGAAAACAAGCTCACCGAGGAAGAAAACAATGAAAAAGGGAACGACAGCAAAGAAAAAGACAACTACGAGAAAAACAGCAAAATCAACTAAAACTAAACGCACAACCGCCAAAACTGCCGGGTTGGAACATCAGCCTTATTATTTCTTCGGCGATGGCAAGGCCGATGGCAAGGGCGATATGAAAGATCTCCTTGGCGGTAAAGGTGCCGGGCTCGCTGAGATGAGCCGAATCGGTGTTCCTGTCCCGCCGGGATTTACGATAACCACCGAAGTCTGCAAAATATATTATGAAAACGATCTTAAGATTCCTTCCGCCATTGATAAGGATCTCGAGAAATATATGCAGCGAATCGAGAAGATTGTCGGCTCCAAGTTTGGTGATCCCGAAAATCCCCTTCTCGTTTCAGTTCGCTCCGGTGCGAAATTCTCCATGCCCGGAATGATGGATACCGTTCTTAATCTTGGGCTTAATAAAGAAACCCTCAAAGGCCTGGCCGAGAAGACCGGCGACGAAAGATTCGCTTATGATAACTATCGCCGTTTTGTTCAGATGTTCGGTAATGTCGTTCTTGGTATCGATAAGGAAGAATTCGAGAAGGTCATTGAAGCCAAGAAAGAAGAACGCAAAATCAAGCAGGATTCATCGCTTCAGGTCGAGGACCTGTCCGATATTGTCAAAAAGTTCAAAAAAATCATAAAAAGAAAAACCGGGGAAGAATTCCCGGAGGATCCATACACTCAGCTCCGCATGTCCCGGGATGCCGTTTTCCGCTCCTGGAATAATCCGCGCGCCATCAGTTATCGGAAGCTGAACGAAATCCCGAGTGATTTGGGAACGGCTGTCAACGTTCAGGCTATGGTTTATGGTAATATGGGCAATACCTCGGGCACCGGCGTCGGCTTCACCCGAAATCCCGCTACCGGTGAAAAAGAATTCTACGGCGAGTACCTGCTCAATGCACAGGGCGAAGATGTCGTGGCCGGTATTAGGACACCGCAGCCGATTAAGTCTCTGAAAGACGAAATGCCCGAAGTTTACAAACAGCTCGAAACCATAACTACCAAGCTTGAAAAACATTACCGCGATGTCCAGGATTTCGAATTCACTATCCAGGAAGGTAAACTTTATATGCTTCAGACCCGAACCGGTAAAAGAACCGTTCAGGCCGCATTGAAGATTGCCGTCGATATGGTGAAAGAAAAACTGATCAACAAAGAAGAAGCTATCATGCGGATCGAACCGGCCCATCTCGACCAGCTTCTGCATCCCCGACTTGATCCCGATGCCAAATACGATGTCATTGCCAAGGGTCTGGCCGCTTCTCCCGGAGCTGCATCCGGCAAAGTCTATTTCAACTCCGAGGATGCTGTCGCAGCCTCAAAGGGTGGTAAGGAAAAGGTTATCCTCGTCAGACAGGAAACCAACCCGGATGATATTGAGGGCATGCACGCCGCCGCCGGCATTCTAACCTCAAGAGGCGGCATGACCTCTCACGCCGCCGTTGTTGCCCGCGGTATGGGCAAGTGCTGTGTGGCCGGATGTGAAGCTGCTCGTGTAAGTGAAAAGAAAAAGCAGCTTCAGATTGGCAAGCTCATTATAAAAGAAGATGAAGTAATCACGATCAACGGTACGACCGGTGAAGTTATTCTCGGTGAGGTCCCGACCATCGATCCTGAACTTTCCGGTGAATTTGCCGAGTTCATGAAATGGGCCGATCAAATCCGAAAATTGAAAGTTCGCACCAACGCCGACACCCCCGAAGATTCCACTCAGGCTCTTAAATTCGGTGCCGAAGGTATCGGATTGTGCCGGACCGAACATATGTTCTTTGCCGAGGATCGTCTTCCGATTGTTCAGGAGATGATTCTTGCCGACTCGACCGAAGAACGTCAGGATGCTCTCGATAAACTCCTGCCGTTCCAGAAGGCCGATTTCAAAGGTATCTTCGAAGCCATGCAGGGATACCCGGTTACTATCCGGACTCTCGACCCTCCGCTTCATGAATTCCTTCCGGAACGCGAAGATATTGAACGAGACATCGAAAATCTCGACAAGTATGACGAGAATTACGATCAAATTCTGGCCAAAAAGAAGAAAACACTTGAGCGCATGGAAGAATTGGAAGAACAGAATCCTATGCTCGGACATCGCGGATGCCGCCTTGGGATAACCTATCCGGAAATCACCGAGATGCAAACCCGCGCTATCATCGAAGCTGCCTGTGAACTGGCCAAAAGCAAAAAGAAGGTCATTCCGGAGATCATGATTCCGCTTATCGGACATGTTAATGAGTTCAAAAACCAGCGGGAAATTGTCGAAAGGGTCGCGACCGAGGTGGTCAAAAAATTCCGCCTGCGCAGTTTTGAGTACCGTATCGGTACCATGATCGAAATTCCCCGTGCCGCTCTAACTGCGGATGAAGTCGCTGAATTTGCAGATTTCTTCAGCTTCGGAACTAACGATTTGACCCAGATGGGCATGGGCTTCTCCCGCGACGATGCCGGCAAATTCTTAGGCTACTATGTCGAGAAAGAAATCCTGCCGAAAGACCCGTTTGTCAGCCTTGACCAGGATGGTATTGGAAAACTGGTAAAATTTGCCGTCGAATACGGCCGCCAGTCAAAACCCGATATCAAACTGGGTATCTGCGGCGAACACGGCGGTGATCCATCATCAATCGAATTCTTTAATAGTCTTGGTCTAGATTATGTATCCTGCTCGCCTTTTAGAGTCCCGATTGCCCGTCTGGCAGCCGCTCAGGCAACAATCAGGCAGAAAAGTAAAGTTGCCGAACGGGATAAATAAAAACGAATAGACATTTTTTAATATAAAAGGCCGCCCTTAAAAAAGCGGCCTTTTGTAATATGGCGAGGAATTCATGGAAAATATAAAGGCAATCCTATTCGATATTGGCTGGCCGGTTATTGATGAAACAGATTTTCATTATGCCTGGACAGTTCATTTTCAGGGAAGATTGGGAGAGCTCCTGGGTCGTGCAATATCGAAAGAGGAGATAGAAGAATGCCAAAACAGGGCGGTCGAAAGTTTCGCGCCCTCGGCTTATTCATATATGATTTGGTACTTCGTTAAACCGGATGAGAATAAATTCAAAATATTAAGGTCCGAATTTGACAATTTTGATTATTTTAAATATTACAAAATACGTCCCGAAATGCTGGATGTTCTGGCTAAGCTAAAGGAATATTATAAGTTAGGGATTGCCGCCAACCAGCCAAAAAAGACCATTAAATACCTCGAAGAAAATGCTATCCTGCAGTATTTCGATTCCCGTTTAACATCGGAAGAAATCGGCTATTCGAAGCCGGATATCAGGATGTTCCAAAAAGTCCTTGAAGATATTGGAGTTGAACCGGTAGAAGCGTTAATGGTAGGGGATCGTCTTGATAATGATATTATTCCTGCAAAAGGCATCGGCATGAAGACAGTGCATTTTAAAACTGGTCTTCATAAAAACCAACAGATTCGCTATCCATCGGAAAAGCCCGATTATACAATCGCAAATATCAATCAAATACTCAATCTGCCCTTTGTCCCGGTTGCGAAGTAAGGCAGCTTATAATCCTTTACTCGGCAAATTATTTTTGAACATCGCGGGGTAGAAAATTGTCTAAGATATAGCAGAGCCGCTGCAAAAAACGGTTGTCAAAACCCCCGTTTTTACTTATTTTACGGCTCTTGAGTGCAGTAAATAATTGGTTGAGGAGTAGAGAGATATGCGAAGATTTGTTATGCTGTTTGTTCTTGGCGCCTTTGTAGTTGCATCGGCAGTTTATTTTACCGGATGTAAAGAAGATATTATCGTTGAGCCTCCATCCGGTCTCAGGGGGAATTACAGTGGAATCTATGAAATAACCGATAATGCTGGAAGCGGTACCGGTAGTTCGACTGATTGGCAGTATGTTGACTGGACTTTCTCCGATCAGAAATTCTGGTGCGACGCTGCTGATACGACCCTGAGAGATAGAATCACTTGCGATTTTTCAGGCGGATATGAATATGATGGTTCCGAACTCATGCTTGCCGATACCATCGTTTCACCCGGAACTTGTGACCACGACGATATTGCTGTTGGTTCCTTTTCAAAGACCGTAAAACCCGGTAACCAGCAGGATACTCTTGTTTTCACACAAACATCCGGCGATGAATTCGATCTGACTCGGAAGGTAATTAAGCTTGTTCTGGAAGAATGATTATTCCGGATTTGATGAGAGGTTTATTATATGCATAAGAAATTACTGATTCTATTTGTCTTAATAGCGCTTACGGTTGTTATATTCTCCTGCAGCGAAGATAACGGTACAGCACCTGTTTCATTCAACACCCCCAATCTTTATACCGGTCAGTATAGAATCATTTTGCATTGGTTCCAGCCTGATTCCCAGGTTCTTTTCGACTATATCACTATCGATTTCAGAAATGACGGTACTTATTACATGAAATTCGACTCCCTTCGAGACAGCGATCAAGCCATTTGCAATTCAATCGGAACATTTCGCTTCAACGGCGATTCTCTTACTCTGGATGCCACGACAGTGAATCCCAATGCAGAAATTTGCAATGACCAGGTGGCCGAAGGAGCAAAATTGAATTATATAGTCGAAGGCAATACAATTATCTTCGAAGACCGCGATACTGCCGTATATCGCCTGATTGAGCTTCAGGGCATATAATAGAATTTCTTTCAAAAAATATTTACCCGGTGGAGTAACCAGCTTCATCGGGTTTTTTTATCAAATAGAACAAAAATCCTTAAAAATTTAAAATTCAGACTGACACGCTTTGTCAGGGGGCCTTCCTATTATGTGCTTGGGAGGTTTATTGAAAACCGGGGGAGACATTAACATAATGTTCCCCCCGGATACACAAAAGGAGTGTCTATGCTGGCAAAAGTCTATTCTTCGGCAACCCTCGGAGTAAATGCCTATAAAGTTGAAGTCGAGGCTGATATACAGCAGCAGCTTCCCGCATTCGTTACAGTGGGTCTTCCCGACGGCGCAGTCAAGGAGTCAAAGGAACGAGTAACTGCGGCGATTAAAAACTCGGACTTTGTTTTCCCCAGCAAAAAAGTGACAATAAATCTGGCCCCGGCTGATATTCGAAAAGAGGGCTCTGCCTTCGATTTACCGATGGCGGTCGGCATTCTTGCCGCAACCGGACAGATTCTCCGGGATAGTTTCGATGATTTTGTCATCTTGGGCGAATTGTCTCTCGATGGCACCCTGCGTCCGGTTCCGGGGGTTTTGCCGATGGCGATGCATATTCAAAGTGACGGTAAGGCCAAAGCAATCATTGTCCCGAAAGAAAATGCAGGCGAGGCGGCGATGGCAGAAAATTTGAATGTCTATCCTGTTTCATCTTTAAAAGAAGCGGTTCATTTCCTGGAAGATGAGTCGACTATTAAACCGCATAAACTTGATATACGATCGGTCTTTTCCAAATATCGGCGTTATGATTTCGATTTTTCCGATGTTAAGGGTCAGGAATCGGCCAAAAGAGCTCTTGAAGTATCGGCCGCCGGAGGGCACAATATTATTATGATAGGACCGCCCGGATCGGGAAAGACAATGCTGGCCCGGAGGTTGCCCTCGATTCTGCCCGATATGACCATCACCGAAGCACTGGAAACGACAAAAATACACTCTGTCGCCGGTCTTCTGGCCGAAAATACAGCTCTTATTGCTACCCGCCCATTTCGAGCACCGCATCATACCGTATCCGATGCCGGTCTAATTGGCGGTGGTAGGATCCCAAAACCGGGTGAGGTTTCGCTGGCGCATCATGGTGTCCTTTTTCTCGACGAAATTGCCGAATTTCACAAGGATGTTCTGGAAGTTATGCGGCAGCCGATGGAAGACGGCAATGTAACCCTGTCGAGAGCGACCATGACTCTGACCTATCCTGCCCGGTTCATGCTCGCGGCAGCTATGAATCCGTGCCCATGCGGATATTACGGGGACAATACCCATGAGTGTAACTGTACCACTGCCGCAATTCAAAGATATATGAATAGAATCTCGGGCCCATTAATGGATCGAATCGATATTCATATAAATGTCCCGGCGGTCAAATTCAAAGAGCTTTCATCGGAATCCAGCGGAGAAAAATCGGAAATAATCCGTAAGCGCGTCAATAAGGCGCGGGAGATGCAGATCGCCCGATTTAAAGAAGAAAAAAGGATATTTTCCAATTCTCAGATGACTTCAAAAGATATCGGCAAATACTGTCGCATCGATGAAAAATCAAAGCAGCTCTTGAGCCTTGCAATCAATAGACAGGGGCTATCGGCAAGGGCATATGACCGGATATTGAAAGTAGCGAGGACAATTGCGGATCTTGAAGATTGCGAAGGTATCGAAACGACCCATATTGCCGAAGCGATACATTATAGATCTCTGGACAGGAATTTATGGATGTAGCCCAAATTTGCTGCAAAATCGATGTTAAATAGTCATCGGGGGATATTATGAGGATATAATGCCACTTAATAAGTTTGTTATAATGATGTACGGGAGGATTATACCAGGGACGGCAATTTTTGAGGAATTATTTCCGAATATAGTTTCAAATTTACTACAAAATTGGGGGGCTCGTATTTTTTTATTAGCAAAACAAAGCCATTTTGATCTATTTCCATAAGATTGCCTAATCAGTTCATTTTGTTTACAACTTTGGCGAAACTTCCTCGTATTGCAAAGTCCATATCGGCTAAGACGAACGTACTTGACTTTTTTGCCGATCAATGTAATTTGGATGGACTTACGAGGTTTATGAAATGTCAGAATTGACAAAAATGGAAAAACTGCTTCTTCATGCCGGTCGTGTGCTGACTACGACGATCGACTACGAAGAGCTCATGAAACTTATTCTTGAACTCACTATTCGCGCTACTGATGCCGATGCTGCTCTTGTATACCGCATTGACAGGGGTGTAAGAGATATGCGTGTCAGGTTTATGCGTTGCGGAGAAGATAAAATAAAATATTTCCAGATTCCCAAAGGAGAAGGACTTATAGGCTGGGTAGCTGAAAATAAAGAGCCGCAAATCGTAAATAATCTCAAATCGGATAATCGTTTTAGTCCCGATATTGAAAAATATATTGAATACGAGTTCCGGTCCGCGGTGGCAGTACCTCTTATTGGGCGCGGCCAGATGATCGCCGTTGTTGAGGCAGTCAATAAGCGACAGGGGGAATTCGTAAGCGCCGATCAGGATACGCTGGTAGGATTGGCCAATCAGTTCGCTGTAGCAATTGCAAATGCCAATTTATACCGGGATGCCAGGAGACGTGCCGCAGAACAAAGACAGCTTTATGAAGTATCCAAAAAGTTATCGAGTACACTTAAAATAGAAGAGGTCTTAAAACAAATTCTGGATTCGCTGAAGCTGGTTGTCGGTTTTACTGCCGGCGGGGTTTTCCTTATCGATGAGAAAAAAGATGAAGTCAAGACCATCTTTTCTCAGGGTTATGAGCGCGGCAACAGAGAGTTCTTGCAGCTCAAGATGGGGCAGGGACTGGTTGGCTGGGTGGCAAGATCGGGCAAGGCGGTTAATGTTCCTGATGTGGCTGAAGATAAGCGATATGTCCCGGGTCACCCTGATACAAAATCAGAAATTGCAGTTCCCATCGAAATCGACGGCCGAATTTTGGGAGTATTAAATCTCGAGTCCGATGAAAGAGATTTTTATGGCACAAATGATTTGGACCTGTTGACTGCTTTTGCAAGCGCGGCAGCAATTTCCATTGAACGGGCCATGCTGCATGACCGGATGGTCGAAAATAAGCGACTCGAAGAACAGCTTAAAATCGCACGTCAGATTCAACTTTCCTTTTTACCTAACCGTGACCCCGATATTCCCGGTTATGAGATATCCGGTGTTAATATCCCCTCCGGAGGTGTCGGAGGCGATTATTTTGATTTTATAAAAATTATAGATAACCAAATGGGTATCGCTATTGCCGATGTATCCGGGAAGGGTATTCCGGCCGCCTTGATAATGGCCTCCTACCGGGCATCGCTAATAGCCGAAATTCGTAATAACTACGCTATCAGAACGATTTGCAAAAAGGTTAACTCACTTCTTTATGAATCGGTGGAGCAAGGTAACTTCGTAACCGCTTTCTATGGAGTTCTTGATTCCAAGAACGATATCTTCACCTTTTCAAACTGCGGTCATAATCCGCCTATCCATATCAAAAGCGACGGCAGAGTGGAATACCTTAAAGAGGGCGGAGTTGCTTTTGGTGTCGTTAAAGATTCCGACTATGAAGAGCGTCCTATTTTTCTTCAAACGGGCGATATGCTTGCTTTTTATACCGATGGTGTCACCGAAGTCAACAACGAAAAAGGGATAGAATTTGGTGAAAAATCTCTTCTCGAGACGCTTAAGGATTTCCGAAAATTTCCCGCCCGGGAAGTACATCGCAAGATTGTTCAAACGGTGCGGGATTATGCCTCCCCGGATCATGTTTTTGACGACTTAACGATGATTATTGTCAAAAAGCAATAAAGCCCCTTTAGACCAAATATAAATTGACACAAGCCCTCTCTCGGGTTATGTTTAGTCCAACACTACAAATATGTGGAGGATCAATGAAAAAGCAAATTTACCCCCTGTTTATAGCATTAATTTTATTAATCGCCGGATGCGGCGGAGACGATGGCGGCACCAATGGCAACGGTAATGGCGATGAAGGACCATTAAGATTTGTCGTAGATACGACTGCGGCCCGGCCGACGTTGTCGAGTCCCGGAGAGGCGGTCTGGAGCCAGGTTGACTCGATTGAAATTGAAATCGGGGGATCGTCGACCTATGGTATTAATCCCAATCTGGGTAATCAAGATGTATTGATGAAAGCCATTAAGAAGGATGATACTCTTTATCTCTGGTTTAGATGGCACGATGCCTCGCCCAATATCTGGGCCAATTATCTGATAACCAATCGAGTCATAATAGGTGATGATACTACGATTCAGTGGACCAACCAAACCTTCGTTGGCGATGATAAATTCTTATTAGTCTTTGCTGACAGCACCAACGGCGATGAATGGGCCAATTGTGCCACCATGTGTCATACGACCCATCACGCTACTACCGGCGGCGGCAATGTTGACGCTATTAACTGGATGGCTACGAAAACGGCTCCCGGCAAAATGGCCGAAGACCAATATTGGACCGGTGCTGCCGCAACTCTGGATAATACTATAAATGATTATGTTTACCGCAGGAATTGGAATGGAGCGCTGGCGCAGCCCAATTGGATGCATGAAGACGATACTGCGTTTCATGGTACAGTGCTGTATCTTACCGATACGCTTACATTTAATGGTTTTCTTGATTGGGAATATCGGGATTCGCTACCGGGCTATGCTATCGATTCGACAATATATCACAGAGCCGGTAACCGCAGTATGTGGGATGTAAAAGCGGTCTCACATTATGACAATACCGGACCGGATCCGGCCAATTATATCTGGCTTGTCGTCATGGCAAGAGCACTCGATACCGGGCACGACGATGATATTGATCTTTCCAATCTTGACTCGATTCAGGTTTCGATAGCGGCTACTCATAATGCAGATAGAGATCCGGATGGTGGGACGATGACGGCCGTGAATCATTCCGGCTCCGAACCATTCTGGCTCATTCTAAAGCCATAAATCTGAATTGTATAAATTAATGAAAGGCGGGTCACAATTGGCCCGCTTTTTTTATTTCACCATCGGAAATTATGAAAATTTCACCTTCGGTATTTTTATGAAGGCATGAAATATCAGTCCCGCTAAACTTAAAGGCGAAATATTCGGGAATAAATACTGATTTATACAGAAAAAAATATTTCCCCATTTCTATCAAATAAGAATTATCTGGTATTTTTTCTTCGATCAATTCGCCATCCCGTATAAAATTTTCCCGGGGAACAAAAAACCTCGAAGGATTAGTTGCAATATATGCAACTTCTCTTTTTTTCAGGTAATCCCAGCTCGCCCTTTTTTGATGAGCCATCAGTTTTTTGAATGGCAGAAGTTTATCCGGTATATCAGGGAGTTTTGTATGTGCGATATATTCATCGGTAAGACCCAGATAATCAATCGTGTAAAGCCCGGAATAATAGGGAATAGCACCAACACACCATAGGGATATTTTATCATTCGCTTTAATAATCCCATGCTCAACTGCTTCTTTCAGCATTTTTGCCTGCGGCAAAAAGACCTGTTGCAAAGCCAATTTGTGCTCTTCCTGGCGAATACATATAAAATTTTCAGTCAATTTCCGGTGTGCATTATCAAAGACCTTTAAATATGAGTTCAAGATCGGAATTTTATTAGCCGGGCTTTTGCCTGAGGATGTCGCAACTGTGGTCGCCGATTGGTATTCTTCCGGAAAAGTCAGATGTGACAGCAATGATGGAGTGATATGAAGAAATAAAAACAGCAAACCATATACTGCCCATGCAATTTTTATCTGTCGTTTGTATTCCGAAAGAAATTGATGCGCCGCTCTCAAGCTCTCCTGTATCAGGATAGCGATAAATGGAATCAGGATATCAATCGGGCGGAACTCGAAATGATCGCCGCCAAGATAGATTAAATATATAAGATAGGGTGCAAATGGAAGAATAATCTGGATTAATTTGCTTCGCTTATGAGCATCATAGTATTTTGAGAAAATAAGAAATGCCGGAGGAATCAATAGATAGATACCATATTCATGGAAAAATGTAAAAATATAAATAAGACCGCTACTCCACCAGGCCCTGGAAACTTTGGCATAGAATGTATTGGGGAAGGGGTAACCATAATAAAAGTATCGAAATATAAAATGAGAGCCGATCAATACAATAAAAATCGATAGAGAATAAATTAGGTTTCGGACAGCATTTCTATTTTTAAAATTTCTGATAAAATAAAATCCAAAGAAACAGCCGAACAGTAGTATCCCCTCGGGCCTGGTAAGTGATGCCAGACTGAAGAATAGAGCGGATATGATGAGCGGCCTGCCATTTTCTGACTTATTAAGAATAAGCGTCATTATGGCTATGAATATGAACAATGAGAAAAGTCTCGTTTCCAGACCCCCGGTTGCCCAGACGGCGAAGGATCTGTTAGTAACCAGGAATAATGGCGCTATTAATGTAAAAATATCATAATTGGATCTCGCAAAATGGCGGTAATTATAATAGACAAATAGACCATATAAAGATACCGCCGCTATTATTGAAAGAATGGGTGCGATAATTTCGGGCTGAATGCCCAGCAGGCTAAATAAAGATAGAATCAACACCCAAAGGAAATTAGTATAGCCCTCGACTCTCTCACCGGGATTGAAAACAGGTCCGTGGCCCTCGGCCAGATTATCGGCATAACGGTAGCTGATAAAGGCGTCGTCACACTGGAAAAAGTACATTTTTATATGAAACAGGAACAGAATCAGTAGAGCTGATATAACGAAGATATATATAGTCTTTTTTTGAATCATTTCCGTAATTGTATATCAGAGAAATATAATACACTTTCGATGTATTACAATGACTTTTTGTATTCGCAAGCAGGCTCAATTCTTGCTCGAATTGCCTTAATTGAGTATATTAATTTTTGAAATTATCAACCTTTGTCAGGGAGTCTTGCGATGGCTTTGAGAACTTATGACCAATATATCGAATCATTAAAGAAGATGCGTCCCAACATCCATAAATTCGATGAGTTGATCGAGGACGTCACAACTCACCCGGCCACCAGAAATACCGTTGCCGGCCATGGGCGCACCTATAAACTCTATGACGATCCGGAGTATAAGGACCTGTTGGTTACAAAGTCGCATCTTGACGGCGAGCCTGTCTGCCGGTATTTATCTATTATCCAGTCAGCAGACGAAATGATTGCCAACAGCCGCTTAAAAAGGCTTATGTTTAATCAGACAGGTACATGTACCGGTGGAAGATGTGTTGGGTGGACATCGCTTAATTCGATGTTTATCACCACTTATGATATGGATAAGGAATTCGGAACTGATTATCATAAACGGCTTGTGGACTGGATGAAAGATGCTCAAAAGCGGGATATAACCTGTGCCGGGGCACTGACCGATCCGAAAGGCGACCGCACCTTGCCTCCTTCAATGCAGGAAGACCCGGATATGAATCTTCGGATTGTGGAAAAACGCGACGACGGAATCGTGGTACGGGGCGCCAAGGTCATGATCTGCGGTGTGGCTGCGGCCAATGAAATTTTCATATTACCCGGATCTGCCTACCGCGAGTCGGATAAAGATTATGCCGTTTCATTCGTACTTCCAAGGGATGCTGAAAATCTTACGATTGTTGAGACAAGACATCCGAGTGACACCAGAGAGCACGAAGACGGCTTTGATATTCCGGTAAAAGAAGGCGGCATTACCCAGGCCTACTTATTTTTCGAGGACGTCTTCGTTCCGAGTGAAAGAGTATTCATGGCGGGTGAGTTTAAATACACCATGAGCGCCATTACTAATTTTGTTTCGACCTACCGTGCAGCAATCGGCGGTTGTGTGGCCGGACAGGGTGATGTAAAAATAGGGGCGGCAATTTTAACTGCCAGGGCCAATGGGCTTAGTTCGAAAGTATTCAATGACAAAATCACCCAGATGAATATAAACAATGAGACAACATTTGGTATGGGTATCGCTTCGGCCGCCATGGGGCGTCGGCATGAATCAGGAGCATGGCAGTGCGATATGCTGCTGTCGAATGTAAATAAAGTTCATGTCGGGACGCTGCCGTATGAAACTTCGCGGCTTGCGCAGGAAATTGCAGGGGGAATCGGGGAAACCGGCTGTATGCCGTCTTTCAAAGATTTCACTTCCGAAAAATACGGACATCTTATTCAGAAATATATGAAAGCCAAAGCTCCGGCCGAGGCGCGTGCTCGCGCGGCACGCCTGGTGGAATGGGCCACAATTGGCGCCGGGGTTCCCGGATGTATGCATGGTGGCGGTTCACCTGATGGCGCCAAACTATTTGTCAGGGCAAAATCTGATCTTGATAAGAAGGTTGAATTGGCCAGGCGTCTGGCTGGCATAGAGGAAGAACTTCCGGAGCCGGAGAAGAAGAAAAAATAGGCTCGATTATTTTCTGGTGCGAATAAAATCTCTGACAATTTTGTTATGATCAAAAGCAAGGTCTTCTTCAAGGAAGTCCTTGCTTTTTATTACATTGGCGGCATCAGTGTCGGCCTTAAGCTCGCCGCCGACCGGAATGGCATGCCATACTATCGAAACACAATGTCCTCGCGGGTCTCGTTTCGGGTCGGAATAAACTCCGATCAAGCCGCGCAGTTCTATCGCAAGACCGGTTTCTTCTTTTGCTTCGCGGCGCGCGGCAGTTTCCACTGTCTCGCCAATTTCGACCATCCCGCCCGGTAAAGCGAGTTTCCCCTTAAAGGGATCATTGCCTCTTTCTATCAAGACGATACTGCCGTCCGGAAAATCTATAATAATATCAGTTGCAAGTAGAGGAGTTTTCATAAAAAGTCCTTATGTAACAGCTCTTTTTCTGCGAGTTTCGCGGAAGGTGGCCAGGCTGACCAGCCAGACCGATATAAGCGCCATTATGAATGCGGGGGCCAGCTCATAGAGTCCAATAGCCTTCAATTGGGGTACGAATCGAAAAGCCAGAACTGTCATGGTACCGACGACCATACCTGAAAGGACGCCTTCCCGGGTAGTTTTCCGCCACCAGAGCGTAAGCAGCAAGGCCGGTCCAAATGATGCTCCCAGCCCGGCCCAAGCAAATCCGACCATAGTGAAAACAAGTTCCTGTGAATAGAAGGCCAAAAGAAAAGCGGCTATTCCTACGAAGAAAGTTATCAGCCGCGAGACCATTACTAATTTGCTTTCGGATGCCTCGGGATTGAAGAAATTATGATAGATATCTTCGGCCACTGCCGAGGTAGCGACCAATAACTGGCTGTCTGCAGTGGACATCATTGCTGCAATTGCCCCTGAAATAAGTATACCTGCCAGCCAGGCCGGCAATAGTCTAAGTGCCATGGCCGGCATTACCTTGTCAACATCTCCGACTACCTCCGCAAGTAGATCGGGACTTCCTTCTCCCAGTATTGGAAGAGCAAAAAGGCCGACAAACAACGCTCCCCAGAAAGCAAAAACCGCCCAGACTATTGCTATCAGGGTGCCTTTGCGCAGGTGATCAGGATTTTTTATTGCCATGAATCGGGCCAATAGATGCGGTTGAGCCATATATCCGAATCCCCAGGCAAGCCCGGATATTACCGATATAGCCGCGAAGACTCCATAATTTCCGCCAAGTACAGAAAGATGATCCGGCGATGCCGATGCCACGTAATCGACAATTTTATCCCAACCTCCAAATTCAATCAGTCCGACAATGGGCAGGATGACCAGCGTAAAAATCATAAACATGGACTGGACAAAGTCAGTCCAGGCGACCGCCAAAAAGCCGCCCATGATTGTATAGAAAAGTATAATTACCGCTCCGAGAATCATCCCCCATTCCTGCGGGATTCCAAATGTAATATTCAGAACTTTCCCGGCGCCATTAAATTGAGCCCCGACATAGAAGGTAAAGAAAAATACGATAATCAAAGTTCCGAAGGTTCTTATGACCCTGGTTGAGTCGCTGTATTTGCTTTCGAAATATTCGGGAATGGTCAGAGCATAATTGGCCTCCGATTCGATTCTCAATTTTCTGGAAACGAACATCCAGGAAAACAATATTCCTGAAGTACATCCGATAATCACCCAGAGTTCAGCCAATCCCGAGGCAAAGACTACTCCGGGCAAACCCAACAGCAGCCAGGCCGATTCACCGGAAGCTCTTTCCGAGAAGGCGACGACCCAGACTCCGAGTTTCCTGCCGGCCAGAACATAATCGGCTATAGTCTTATTGAATCGGAATGTTAAAAAACCGACAATCAGCAGGATGAATAAGTAACCTATAAATCCGATCAGAGTGGCGCTCATTTTTTTGCACTCCTTTCGGTCACTATATAGAAGACGGTACCGATTAAAATAAGAATAATCGGCGGTACAAAAATCCAGAAATATGTCCAGAAAGTCATAACGGCAATTTTTTCCTTATATAGCGGTTGACATTTTTATATAATCTGCAAATTTTTTTGAGTTTATGGGCTCCCAAAAGCGGATTTGCAGATGTCCCTCATATTTGAACAATAAAATAAAAATTCCCAAGTATTGTTGCAACAATAGAAATAGATTAATCAGGAATAATTACCAATAAAATATCTTCAAATATTGAAAATCTACCGGTCCTGTAAAAAAAAGGCGGTCTTAATTTTAACCCTCCAGAGGGTTTAGAATATTACCTCGATGTCGATAACTCTGTACAAAGGGGGTAAATGCTATGCAGGTGGCTATAATGAATAAACTGCAGAAATTTATCATACGGCACAAATCGAAATTTACACTTATTTCATTTACCGTATTCTTAACCGCTTCGATAATATCAAGCGGTATTTTTTTTATTCTTGCCGGGGATTATGGTGTCAATCTTTATGCCTTCGTAATATCACAAATAGTCTTTTTGGCTCTGGCAATTGCGCCGCTTTTATTGATGGCGCGCACATTATGCCGTACTTGTGGATGTATCAAAGACGGCATAGAAAAGCTCGGCAAGGGTCGTCTTGCTGAGGCGATGAAGATGGGCCGGGAAGAGATGTATTGTGATGTTGGTAATTTTGTCGAGAAGGCCAACCATGATCTAAATGACAAGCTTCTTTCAATTGCGCGCAACGCCAATCGACTTGTGGCAGTGGAAGAAGAATTGTCATCGAGATTCAGACCGCGTAATTCAACAGACAATTACACCCGGCAGTTAGTTTATCGTTTGAAGATATGTACCAGTCGATTGCAAAATGACCTTTCGGATTTTGCGTTGACCCGGGATAATTGAAATTAATGCCCGATCATATTTTCAAGCGAAGGGATAAGCTGCGATATATCGGCAAATACAATTGTGCTTTTGCTGCCGCAAATGTATAAACGTTTTCCGGTTTTTTGAATTCTGACAAGATCAACACCAACCCCGCTTATTTCCGGAATCCAGTTTTCCCCGCCGTCGTGAGTATAGACAATCTGGCCGCCTCCCCCAACCGCAAAAGCCTGCTGCCGATCGATCAGAATGACATCCATCAGGCTTATTTCTTCGGGAATTACATAACGAGCTTCCCAATTTTCCCCGCCGTCAGATGTGACCGCGACATATCCCCGCATACCCACAATAATGCCGTAGTCACCCATCATCGAAATACCGCGGGCGCTTTTAGTTTCTGGAAGGATTATTTTCGACCAGGTCTTTCCGGTATCGGATGATTTCAGCACGAAATCATCACCGAGGATGTATACATTTCCGATTGAAGAAAAATCAATTTTGCGTACTCTTCCAATCGATACTTCGACCGAATCCCAGCTTTGGGCGGCGTTTTCTGTTTTCAATATTATGCCATTATCGCTGCCTTTGTTGGAAAGATTTCTTCCAATAATAAAGCCAATATTTTCATTAAGAAAATTGATATCGTACATCTGGCAGGAAGCTCCCAGGGTATCGAATTCCCACGATTTTCCCAGATCGGTTGACTTTCTAAGGAATCCATAAAGACCGGTCGCGTAGCCGGTGTTTTCCGTTGAAGTAAAATGAATGGCGTCGAGAGGTGAGCCCTCGGATACACCTGTCATTCTCCATCCACCTTCTACTTCATTGAGTTCATATATATTGCCTCTTCTGGTGCCGGCGAAACCAAGCTTTTGGTCAATGAAATGAATATCCTGAAAGTCCTCTTTTACGACAAATCTTATTGGTCGCCAATCAGCGGCAAATGAAGAAACAGTTGAAATCAATAAAATCGTGATTATTATCAGTTGTATTTTTTTCATTATTTGTTCCTTTTTGGATCCTCATTTATTATCTGTTGATAATGCAGTAAATTTGTCATATGTTAAAGAGTTAAAAAAGCATAAAACGAAATTTTGTCAAATGGATATTGACAAACTAATAATAAACTTACAATCAGTAGTTTTACACGGCAATTCCGATAGGGTTCTTTTTCGAGATCTCAATTTCGGCCTTTCTGCTGGACAGATAGCGATAGTAACCGGCCCGACCGGAACTGGGAAATCTTCCATCGTAGAATTGATCGTTGGTCTGAAAAAGCCCAATGCGGGAACAGTGACCGTATTTGGCAGGCGTGTAGATAGGCCAAATGAAAGGACTTTAAAAAATATTCGAAAAAGAATAGGTGGGGTAGGGGGTATCTTCCATCCACTTCCGCAAAGAACTGTCTATGAGAATATGATGTATCCGCTAATATTCCGCGGGATTTATGGCAGTGATAAAAAATCTCGCGTGGAACAGACTCTTCGCAGATTTGATCTCCTGTCCAAAAAAGATGATAAAGCGGGCCGTCTATCCCGGGGCGAAGAAATTCTTCTGCTTTTGGGCCGTGCGATTGTAGCCGATCAACCACTCTTATTGATTGATGAGCCGCTGGCCGGTTTGGACGCCGAGCGAACAAAAATGGTCCGCGAGGTTTTAAATCGACTGGCAATTGCGGGGCACACCATGCTCGTTTTAACTTCAGGGCAGACCGAACTTGAAATTCAGGGCGCAGATCGTTTCACAATAACGGAGGAAGCGATCAAATGAGCCGTCTGATATTTATTCTCCGCAAGTTCGTCGGCAATATTTTCGGCAGGCCATTAGCTTCCGCAACCGCAATTCTATCATTGATTCTATTACTCATTATGATTGATCTGGCTTGGATAACATCTTTAACAGGAAATAGATATTTTGAAAACCAGTTGAATGAAATGAGGATCGAGGCCTTTTTCTATGATGATATTACAGATTCTACCGCACTTTCAATTTCAAAGGTCATTCGCAATATGGATGAAACCGACTCAGTTTTATTCATATCACGCGAAGACGCAAGATCGAATCTTCAATCGATAATGGGTGCTGACCTTCTGGAAGGATTCGACGAGAACCCTCTGCCGCGTTCAGTTGTAATATCATTTGATGAACAATTTTTGAAGGTTGAAAACATTGGCGAATTTATAACCGAATTGGGCGGAATGAGCGGCATTGAAGAAATATATTATCCGGGAGAATGGATGCAGGGGATTGAATACTCGCGCAGCCTGTTGGAAAAATTCGTGTTAATACTGGCGGCAGTGATAGTAATAACCGCGGTACTGAATCTTCTTCAGGCAATGAGACTCTCCGCTCGAGGCCGCTCTGAAGAAATATTCCAGCTCCGGCTGTTGGGCGCAGGGCGAGATTTTTTGGCTATTCCGAATGTTCTCGAAGGTTTCTTCTATGGCCTGGTTGCTTCGGCTTTGGGTTGGCTTGCGATATTTTATGGAGCAGGAGAATTTTCATTTCAGAATTTTGATATTATTCTGCCGCAGATGAATTTTGTGATTTATTACTGCGCCGGAGTTTCTATAGTGGGGATGTTTGCCGGTTATGCGGCTATAAGGAAATCATTATGAGATCATTATTATTAATAATACCGATTTGCTTTTTACTTTTCGCGGTGATAGCCAATGCCGACGATATTCTCGAGCAGAAAAAAGAGCTGGAAAAAATAAAAAATGAGATTGACCAGTCGAAGAAAAATCTTGATTCCCTCAAGCAAAGCGAAAAAAATATTCTTAATAAGCTCTCTGAATATGAGCAGCGTGAATCAATGAATAAGACGGTCATCACCAGGCTTAACAAAGAACTGAGCAGTTTGAGAGAGAATATCGATGATGCCGCTGAGAAACTGAACGATGCCAAAGAATCATACAACCATAACCGCCAGAGGTACAGAGATAAAATCAGAAGTTATTACACGGGGCTGAATATTGGCACCGATTTTCAAACAGGTAAACTTTGGAACGATCTCGACGCATTCAGACGCAAGGTCTATCTGAAATCGCTGGCTCAATTCGAAAAGCAACGTCTTAGTGAAGCATCCGACGCGCTCGATGAAACAGAAAAAGAATACAGCGGTTTGGTAGATCAGGAAAAATCAGTGGACAGGGTAAAGAATCAGAAGCAGAGCGAGTATGCCATTATCACTTCCAAAATGAAAAGAAGTGAAAAAGAATTAACGAGGGTAAGAAGAAAAAAGGCAGATGAGGCCGATCGGCTGATTACTTTAAGCGAAGCTGCCCGTCAGATGGAGGACCTGCTCGCCCGTCTTGAAAGAGACCGTATGGGTCGTCGGGATGGTAACCGGGCGGGGATAGATTTTGACTTTGAAACCGGAAATTTTGTGTCTTATAAGGGTAAACTCCCAACACCCCTGAGCGGAAAGGTAATCAACAGTTTCGGTTGGAAGACCGACCGGATTACCAACCTGAAATCATTTTCTCCGGGAATCGAAATTGAGGGCAGGGCCAATTCGCATGTCGTTGCGATTTCTTCCGGGGTGGTAGCCTATAGCGGCTATATAAGGGGTTATGGCAATTTCATAATACTGGAACATGAGGATGGGTTTTATTCTACTTATGCCGGTCTTGCAGATATGTACGTAATAAAAAATCAGTTAATCAGCAGGGGAGAGCGAGTCGGATACTCCAGCGACGGGAAGATCAAATTCGAACTCAGGAAAGGTAAAGAGCCTCTTGATCCTGTTGAGTGGATAAATATCGATGCCTTTAAATAGAATTGTAAATCAGGAAACGGCCAAACGAATTCTTGTCAGCTCCCTGAACCGCGGAAAGCTGGCCTCGACATATTTATTCTATGGAGAGGATGGCGTTGGGAAATGGGCAACTGCGATTGATCTGGCTGCCTTGATCAATTGTGAACAGCCGCAGAAGGATGATGAAGGGTTAAGGGTCGATTACTGCGGAAAATGTGTCAATTGCCACCAGATAAAAAACTTGTCATTTCCTGAATTATTCTTTGCCGTGCCGCTTCCGCCGCATCGGAGTTCGGCAAATGCAATTGAATTGACCAATGAAATACTGGATCTGAAACGCGAGGAGCCGTATAGTCTGATTTTATCGAAAAGGCAAATGACTATACCTATCGAAACGGCTCGGGATATAAGAAGGAAAACATCGATAAAGCCCGCTAAGGGGATTACGCGGGTTGTGATTTTTTACCAGATGGAAAGAATGCTTCAGGCGTCGGCCGATTCTCTCCTTAAGTTAATAGAAGAACCGCCACCGGAGACTGTTATTTTGTTGACCGCGCGCGATCCCGAAAATCTCCTGCCGACTATCAGATCAAGGGCTCAAAAGATTCGTTTTAAACCACTCAACACCGTTAACATAATTGAATATATAAAAGAAAATTATGAGATTTCTCATGAAAAAGCCGAGATTGCTGCCAGGCTCTCAAATGGATCTATCGGACGGGCCATTCAGTTTATTGAAGATGACAATCAGTCGTCGGTTCGGCAGGAATCTCTTCTGATGTTTAAGACTATATTGGGACGGGATAATGTATCGGCGGTGTCGATAGTTAATGAATTGATAAGTCCTAACGACCGGGGAGGGCTGGAAATAATCCTGGGTTGGTGGCAATCCTTTTTGTCAGATATTATTTTACTGAAATATGCCAAAGGAGAAACCGTAATTATAAATGATGATTTAAAATCCGAGCTGGAGAAACTCGGAAATCGAATAGATGGTGTCATGGGGATAAAAAAGATGGTGGAAGAAATAAAACAGATAAGCGAAGGATTGCGAAGGAACATTCATATTCGTCCCGCCGTCAGCAGTCTTGCCCTGAACCTTCGGAGGGGACTTCTGCAATCATCTTGACACCCTGCCCTCATTTCTTATTTTAGGATTTTTAAGGAGCCAATATGCCTGATATATATGTGGTTGAATTTAAAGGCAACCGACGGGAGTTGTTTTATAATACATATCACCATTCGTTAAAACTAGACGATCCTGTTATTGTGCAAGCCGAGCGTGGGGAAGATTCAGGAATCCTGAAGAGCAAAGTAAGTAAAGACCTGGATATTTCCGAAGACGAGAAACCGCGGTCAATTCTTCGTCCGGCATCCGATGAAGATAAAGCCCGGCTGGAAGAGAATAAACGGGATGAAGAGGAAGCGTGGGAGCCGGCCAACCGGCTCATTAAAAAACATAACCTCGACATGAAACTGGTCGATATTGAATATCAATTCGACCGTAATAAACTGACATTCTTTTTTACCGCCGATCACCGGGTTGATTTTCGCTCACTGGTTAGAGAACTGGCATCGATATATAAAACACGAATTGAACTTCGTCAGATTGGTGTCAGAGACGAGGCTAAGCGGATTGATGGTTACGGCATTTGCGGACTGAGGTTTTGCTGTTCGTCGTATCTTCAGAAATTTGAACCTATTTCAACTCAGGATGCCCGTTCGCAGGGGCTGTCTCTGAATCCTTCGAAAATTTCCGGAAATTGCGGACGGTTGCTTTGCTGTTTAAAATATGAAGTTGATTTTTATGACGGTATCAAAGAAATCTATCCCGAAGTTGGGGAACGATATGAGTCGGAGGCGGGTGAGGGAATAGTCGATCGGGTAAATGTATTTGATGATTATATGGTTGTCAGGATGGAATCGGGTGAGGAAGTTAAAATTTTCGGAAAAGATATAAGACGAAAAATGCGCCTGGAAAAATCAGAGTTTAAAGAATACCTTAAGATGCTTGATGACGAAGAAGAACAAGCGGGAGGATGACTGTGGCAAAGCCGTTCTATATAACGACGCCTATATATTATGTAAATGACCGGCCGCATATTGGTCATGCATATACCACAATTGCGGCTGATCTTTTGACACGCTTCAATCGATTACTCGGGCGTGACTCGTTCTTCTTGACCGGCACCGATGAGCACGGTACAAAAATCGCCGAGGCTGCCGCCAAAACCGGAAAGGATCCGCAGCAGTTTTGTGATGATGTGGTCGTACATTTCAAGGATGCCTGGAAGAGTCTGTCGCTTGATTATTCGGATTTTATACGAACAACAGAGGAGCGTCATATCAAGGCGGTTGAACGTTTTCTGAGTGTATTGAACGACGCCCGCACGGAGGACGGTCAGGAAATTATATACCCCGATGTTTATGAAGGTTTGTATTGCACCGGTTGTGAAAAATTTATGACCGATAAGGACCTTGTCGACGGTGTTTGTCCCGATCACAAAATCCCGCCGCAAGTAGTAAAAGAGAAAAACTACTTTTTCCGGTTAAGTGCATTCGCCGATAAGCTAAAAAGACTGATAGAAAACAATGATATCGAGATTCAACCGGAAGAACGTCGGCGCGAAGTACTTGGCCTTTTTGAGATTGGGTTGCCCGATTTTTCTATTTCGCGCGAGAAGGTTGCGTGGGGAATACCTCTTCCATTCGATAAAAAACAGGTGACCTATGTCTGGATAGAAGCATTATGCAACTATATCACCGGCATTGGGTACGGAGCTGATGAAGATAAATTTAAAAAATGGTGGTATGAGGCTGAGACTGTCCACTTGATGGCTAAAGATATTCTCAAGTTCCACTGTATTTTCTGGCCGGCCATGCTGATGGCTGCCGGATTGCCACTCCCGAAAAGAATGTTTCTTCACGGATTTTTTACCGTTGACGGGAGCAAGATGTCGAAATCTCTGGGGAATATTATTAGTCCGCAGGAGATGGTCGACCAATTCGGACCCGATGGGACGAGATATCTTTTATTGACGCAATACCCGTTCGGAAAGGACGGCGATATTCAGAGTTCGCGTTTTATAACGAAATATAATTCCGACCTTGCTAATGATCTTGGAAATCTTGTCTCACGGGTGGCCAAGATGATTGTGTCGAATTTCAACGGCAATCTGCCTGAACCGGTTGAGGACATTGAAGGATACGACGAACTGGTAGCCGAGGTGGAGAAACTCCCGGAGAAAGTGACTGAATATCTTAATGATTTTAAAATTGGGGCTGCGATCGAGGAATCGATGAATATGGTTCGCCAGACCAATCGTTTCTTTGATAATAATGCTCCCTGGAAACTGGTCAAACAAAATGAAATGAAAAAAGCCGGTGGCGTATTATATGCATGCGCAGAAATTTTGAGGGTAGTTTCGATTCTTCTCTATCCTGTCATGCCCAACAAGACCAGAGATATTCTATCAATATTCGGGCTTGGGGAAGAAGTCCTCGAAATAAGCAATGCCCGGACTTTCTATTATCTAAAACCGGGGATAGACATTGCAATAGACAAGTCGGTTTTCCCTCGTCTTAAGGAGAAAAAAGCCAAAGAGGAAAAGGCTGCAGTTAATAAGACAGATAAAGCGGGCGACGGACTTTTGGATATCTCGGAATTTGGGAAGTTGCAACTGGTAGTGGCCGAAATATTGAAGGCCGAAAAGGTTGAGGGAGCCGATAAGCTGCTCAAGCTGCAAATTGATATCGGCACCGAGAAACGTCAAATTGTCGCCGGGATTGCTGAACACTATGCACCGGACGACCTTATCGGCAAAAAGATTATCGTTGTCAAAAATCTTAAACCGGCTAAAATTAGGGGTGTCGAATCAAACGGCATGCTCCTCGCCGCTAAAAAGGGAAAGCATCTTACGATTGTCTCGCCCTCCGGCGATATACCAACAGGGGCTTCAGTAAGCTGATGATAGATTCCCACTGCCACATTGATTTTAACGATTACGACAAGAACCGCCCGGATATTATAAAGGAGGCCCTCTCATCAGGGGTGCATACAATAATTAATATCGGGGCAGATTTACAAACGTCACGAAATTCGGTTGAACTTGCCCAGCGCTACGATTGCGTATATGCATCGGTGGGGGTACATCCGCATGATGCCAAAACTTATGACAATAATGTCGAAAAGGAGCTTTTGAAATTGATGGGGCATCATAAAGTCAAGGCTGTCGGTGAAATCGGGCTGGACTTTTATAGAGATTTATCCCCCCGGAATGTTCAGGAGAAAGTATTTCGGCGGCAGTTGGAAATAGCAATCGATCAGAAGCTCCCGATTGTTATTCATACGCGTGATTCATTTGAAGAAACAATAAAAATTGTCAGGGAATATAAATCCAAACTATCGGGGGGCGTATTTCACTGCTTTCCGGGAACAGCCGAAGATGCCCATAGGGTAATCGATATGGGTTTTTATATTTCTGTTGGAGGGGTTATAACCTACCCAAAGGCAAAAATGGCGCAGACGGCGAAGGAAGTGCCGATAGAAAAAATCTTACTCGAAACCGATTCGCCGTACCTGACGCCGGTGCCTTATCGCGGCAAGACAAATCAGCCCGCTTATGTTCGCTATGTCCGCAATAAACTGGCCGAATTGAAGGAAATGTCGGTTACCGAAGTTGAAAAAATCACCGACCGAAACAGTCAGAAGATGTATGGATTGGTGGATATATTTGAAGGTTGATGTGAGTGCCATTCGGAAGAGCTAAAAAACGATTTTCACAGAATTTTCTGGTTGACCCTAATATCGCCCGGCAGATAGTAGATCTGCTCGAGGTTGAAACATCCGACACGATTTTCGAGATTGGTGGAGGGCGGGGTGTCCTTACCGGACTGATTGCTGAAACCGAAGCAAAACTGCTCTGCTTTGAAATCGATATTGATCTTGCCGATCGGCTCAGATCAATCTACCGCAATAATGATAATGTCGAGATAGTCAACACCGATTTTCTAAAGGTGGTACCGGAATTTTTTCATCATGGCCCGTTCAAGCTGATAGGCAATATACCATATGATATTACCTCGCCCCTTATCGAGTGGATGGTGCATTATCAGCCCCTTATCGAAAAAGGGGTGATAACCATGCAAAGAGAGATGGCCGAGAGGATAGCATCGGGGCCCGGAAGCAAGAACTGGGCGCCGATTTCTATTTTCACGCAATGCAGTTTTGATCTAAAAATAAAAATGACAATCCCGCCTCGGGCATTTTCACCAAGACCAAAAGTGCAGTCATCGACTGTCGTTTTCACACCCGACATAAAGTACGAAATAGATAATCCGGAACTGTTCGAAAGTATCGTCAGGGCGTCATTTAAACAACGCAGAAAACTACTGAAAAATAATCTATCGAAAATGAATGAACTTTCGGATGAGCAGGTAGAGCATATAATGCAGGCATCAGGGATAGGGCCTTTAATAAGGGCCGAGCAGTTATCGATCGAGCATTTCATCCGGCTGACCGAAGAGATGTCTAAAATTAAAACTTGATATGCATCATAAATTGATTTAGGTTTAAAGAAAAAGGGGAGGAAGATGCCATTAGTTTATATAAAAATCGATACTGTCGCATATATGCGAAATATATGGCACAGCAGTAATCCGGACCCCTCTCATGCCGCTTTTCTGGCAGAGATGGGAGGAGCCGATGGTGTTTGCTGTTACCTGAGGGAAGATTTGCTATATGTCAAGGAGCGGGATCTGTATATTTTAAAAGAAACGGTAAAAAACGGATTCGATATCCAGTTATCACCCGAGCGCAAGTTCCTGGAAATTGCATTCGAGCTTAAACCGGAATATGTTACTTTGATGCCGGCTCTATCTGATTCAAATAACCCTGATGAGCGTAAACTTACCGAAAACGATCTCGATCTATATTCACAGGGCGTGACAGTTTTGCAGGATGCCGACGTTAAGGTGTCCTATTTCATTGAACCATCGGAGGTTTCCGTAAAAAATGCTGCACGGATAAAGGCGGATGCCGTTGAATTGAGTGCCGCTGATTATGTTATGGCCAAAAAGCCGGATGACATCGACTCCGAGCTTGACCGATTGGAACAGATGGGTCAGTTGGCCAAAAAACTCGGAATGGAAGCGCACTGCAGTTCCGGTTTGTCTTATAGAAATATAAAACCGATTCTCGAGCTCGAGGTGTTCGATAAAATAACAGTCGGTCATTCTGTTACAACGAGGGCTCTGCTGGTTGGATACGAACGGGCGGTGCGGGAATTGATTGATATCGTAAACGGACATTGATTTTTCGCAATGTCGATAATAAATGACAAATATACAACTCTCGAATTGATAATTCCTGATGATGCTTCTGGAGAGAGACTCGATAAATATCTCGCAACTCATCCTGGTGTAAACTTAACCCGAACAAAAATTCAAAAGCTGATTGAATCTGAAAAAATCTCCATTGACGGTCAACCGGCCGGTCATAATCATAAATTAGAAGGTGGCGAGAAAGTCATTATTAATATCCCTGCGCCTGAGGATATTCAGATTGCCCCGGAAAATATACCCCTCGATATCAGATATGAAGATGAATATCTCCTTGTCATCAATAAACCGCCAGGCATGGTCACGCATCCGGCGACCGGTAACTTTTCCGGGACACTTGTAAATGCGCTGCTTTATCATGTGGAAAAATTATCTCAACCGGAAGGCAAAGAGCGAGCGGGTATTGTTCATCGGCTTGATAAAAATACCAGTGGACTATTAATTGCGGCCAAAGATGACAATACGCATGCCAGATTGCAGGAGATGCTAAAAGAGCATCAAATCAAAAAAACGTACTGGGCGGTTATTTGCGGTCATGTTTCCGAAGACAGCGGGATAATCGAGCTTCCGATTGGTCGTTCCTTCAAAGACCGTAAAAAAATGGCAGTGACAAATGTCAAAGGGAGGTCGAGTCGGACCGCATATAAGCTTCTTGAAAGATATAAATTATATGACCTCCTCGAAGTTGATCTGCAGACCGGTAGGACACATCAAATAAGAGTCCATTTCGCCCACCTCGGCCATCCGGTTCTTGGAGATTCTGAATACGGAGGCAGACAGAAATGGCATAAGGGGGTCGTATCATACGACCGCGCGATGGCACAAAAAACACTCAAGTTAATTGACCGTCAGGCTCTTCATGCCATAAGACTCGAATTCGTGCATCCGGTAACTTCGGGAAAAATAGCTGTCGATTCGGAGCTTCCTGAAGATTTTGCTGAGTTGCTCGAGTTTTTGCGGGAATCAGAAAAATAAAAAAAGCCCCCGATTTAAGGGGGCTTTTTTATAGGTTAAATTAATTTCTTATCGGGAATTCAGGTCGTTCGGGGAGCGGTTCATATTCTGTTTCGAGTTTCATCATAATTACTTCGATTGCCTTATCGAGCTGGGGATCCTGCCCGGCTATAACCAGATCGGGACGGTTATCGATCGGGATATCCGGAATAACCCCGACATTTTCCACATCCCATTGACCTTCCAAATTAATGAATGCAAACTCCGGCATCGTAACAATACCACCATCGGCGAGCGGAATCCCGCGCGAGATCCCGACCAAACCGCCCCAGGTTCGATTGCCGATCAGAGGACCAAGGCCGACTTCTCGGAAATAATAAGGAAAGGCATCGCCGCCCGAGCCGGCGTGCTCATTCATAACGCAGACCATTGAGCCATAGAAAGCACGTGTCGGCGTTCGACCGAGTTTATTTTCGCGTGTCGCCCACAGGGACAGTACTTTCCTGTTGAGACGATCTATGAATACATCGGGAATCATCCCGCCGCCGTTGTTGCGGACATCGACTATCAGACCGTCTTTACGCGATTGGGCCATAAAGCCGCGGACGAATTCATTCAGGCCGTCTGTTCCAGTATTGGGTACATGAATATAGCCTACTCGTCCGTTTGTCGCTTCAGTTACCATATTGCGCCTTGATTCCACCCAGTCGAGATAGCGGAGCTGCGATTCCGAAGATATTGGAATAACCGTATATTCGCGAGCATCATCATGGCTCGGTTTATCATTGACTTTTATTACCGTCTGCTTGCCGATTGTTTTTTCGAAGAAACGGTAGATATCTTCGGCGTTACGAAGATCTTTTCCGTTTACTGCAATCAGATAATCGCCTTCATTGACATCGATACCCGGCTCGGTTAATGGTGAACGCCGACTCTTTGCCCAGTTTTCGCCTTCATAAATTTTTTTGAATTTATAATAACCGCTGGACGGTTCAAATTCGTAATCTGCTCCAAGAAATCCGATTTCGTATTTGTCGATATCGGGTCTTTCGCCACCCCAGACATAGGTATGTGAAGTATTTAATTCACCTATAAGTTCACCCAGCAGGTATGACAGATCACTTCTATGAGCGACGTATGGCACTAATTCGCCATAAATCTTCTTCATTTTTTTCCAGTCAACACCATGCATGTTGGGATCGTAGAAAAAATCTCGTTCAAGGCGCCACGCCTCGTTAAATATTTGCGTCCATTCCGCCTCAGGGTCAAGTTTCATCTCAAGATCGGAGAGATTGAGTTTGCCGTCGCCTACATTATTTTGACCTTTGGAAGCATCAATGATACCGTAGGTGTTTCCAGCTCTGTATAAAATCTTATTACCATCGGCAGAAAGAACATAGCTGCTCAAGCCGGTGAGGATTGTGTTATCCTCTTTTTCGGAAAGATCATACATATGCAGTTCGGTCTTACCCTTTTGGGCAATATCTCCGCGCAACGGAGGAATAGATATATAAAATATTTTACCCTTCGCCGCGGTGAGACTGCTGTATTCTCCCGCCGGGACCGGGAATCCGATAATGCGCTGATCAATGTTATCGAAATCTATCTGTATATCATTGGAATCATCTTCCCTGGCCTCTTCGTCCTTTTCTTCTTCTCCATCCTCTTCACCATTTTTATCTTCTTTATCATCTTCTTTGATTTCTACTTCATCGCTTTCGGGGACAAATGGGGAAAGACTGTCACCCTGAAGGGTAACGAGCATAATATTATGCATATTCCGGTTTATGAACTGGTGTTCGAATCTGCTGAATATAGGGTTAAATGAACGGGCCGAAAGGAAATAGAGATATTTACCGTCAGGATCGAAAACCGGATTTACGTCATCATTGAAATCATCGGTAATCACCTGTCTGTTTTCATTCTCAATATTATATAAATAGATTGATTCATAATAATGATCGGCGTTTTTGGTATACATGACCCACTTGCTATCAGGGGACCACTCATATGCGTGAATATTACTTATATCGGATTGATCAACAAGAATCGGCTTTTTCTTTTCAATGTCAACATAATACAATCGATTTTTGATGTCAGTGTATAGTATCTTTTTACTATCCGGCGACCACTGCATGCTGAAACGGTAACATTCTCCATCCGATGTTATCCGTTCTTCCTCGCCTGAACCGTCCTGTTCTCTTATATATATTTCATATTCACCGGTTTTGTCCGAAAGGTAGGCAATATATTTGCCGTTAGGGGACCAGGCCGGTTTGGTCTCGCGGATTCCCTGGGTCTGTGTAATATTTCGCGTCGGACCACTTTCTTTTGGGACAGTAAATATGTCGCCCCGCGCCTCAAATACCGCTCTGTTGCCATCGGAAGCAAGATGGTAGCCGTGAATATCATCCGTAACTTTCTCATAGTGAGGGCGAGCGCGGACCTGATCGGAATTTACTTCGATGGTAATTTTTTGCGATTTACCGGTGTTTAGGTCGAGCACATAAATATAGCCGCCATTTTCATAAACTATTTGATTTTTGTCGAACCCGGGGAATTTGACATCGTACTCAGTGTGGTTCGTGATTTTTTTTGTTTCTTTTGTATTGATATCATATGAATAGATATTCAATCTTTTGTCACTATCGGAGTTGAAATAAATTTTGTCACCGATCCACATCGGAGAGTTATCGGTTCCTTCCCAGTCGGTAATCTGATCAATTACATTGTTTTTGAAATCATAAATCCAGATATCCTGGGCTTTTCCGCCCTTATATCTTTTCCAGGTGCGAAATTCTCTGAATCTTCGATTATACGCGATTTTGTTTCCATCGGGTGACATTGAAGCAAATCCGGATTCAGGAAGTACAGTCTTTTCAGTGTGCCCGGTATTTATATCGACCATATAAAGATGGTAGGCTGATCCCTGGTGGCTCTCGCGGTAAGATAAAAATAATATCTTATTGCCGTCAGGATGCCAATCGAGGATAACTTCACCCAATGGATGGTCGGTTATTCTGGTTGGGACTCCGCCCTCAACCGGAATAGTATATATGTAATAATCACCGTCGTATCTACCTATAAAGGCTATTTTTTTGCCATCGGGAGAAAATTTGGCCATGGCGTCACTGCCTATGTGCGTTGTCAATCTTATGGCTCTTCCTCCCGAACTGTTCACGAGCCAAAGGTCGCCGCCATAGGTGAAGACAATCTGGTCACCATGAATATCGGGATAGCGCATCAATCGGGTTTCATCGGCCGATGCTACCGCCGCAGTTAAGATTAAAATTAAAGATACAATAAGGAGTGATTTGGAAAAGTGCATTTAAAAAACCTCCGGGTATGTTTTAACAATAATCTAATATACGGATAATTATCATCACGGTTGCCCAAAATGCTATTATAAAATAGACAAAAATGTAGTCTCAATTGCCTTGACTTTATGAGTGACCGGTGTTAGCTTTTTGGCTGTTATGAAGAAAGATAAATTAAACTACGCATCATCCGGGGTCGACATTGCCGCCGCAGATAAAGCGGTGGAAAAAATTAAAAATCTTGCCCGGGATACATTTAATGAATCAGTTTTATCCGAGATAGGATCATTTGGCGGATTTTTCAAACCTGATCTTTCCGAATATAACAATCCTGTTATAATTTCTTCTGCCGACGGGGTCGGGACCAAACTGAAAATCGCTTTTAAAATGAACAAACACAACACCGTTGGCGAGGATTTGGTCAACCATTGTGTGAATGATATCCTTGTCCACGGTGCCGAACCGCTCTTTTTTATGGATTATATTGCTACCGGCAAATTGAAGCCGGAAACAATTGCCGAAATAGTCTCCGGTTTTTCAAGAGGATGCAAAAATAACGGGATGGCTCTTCTTGGCGGCGAAACAGCCGAAATGCCGGATTTTTATGGTGAAGGAGAATATGATCTGGCCGGGTTTATTGTCGGCCTGGTCGATCAAGAGAAAGTGATAAACGGGCAATCGATCAAAGAAGGCGATATATTAATCGGGCTGGCCAGCAACGGCCTTCACACAAATGGATATTCCCTCGCTCGCAAAGTAGCCTTCGAAATTGCCGGGTTACAGCCCGACGAACATATTCAGTCTCTCGGTGTAAGCATTGGCGAGGCCCTGCTCAAGATTCATAAGAGCTATTTAAGGGCAGTCAGGGCGCTAATGAAAGAACATCCGATTGCGGGCATGGCGCATATCACCGGCGGAGGCATTAGCGGTAATTTAAGCAGAATTCTTCCCGAAGGATTGCGCGCGGTGATTAACAAACCAAGCTGGCTGATTCCACCTATTTTCGATTTTTTAAGATCTAAAGGCGATATTGACGAAAATGATATGTTCGAAGCTTTCAATATGGGTATCGGATTTATTATTGTTTTGGATGCAAAAGATGCTCCCGAAGCTATGCATACGCTGAAGGCGGAGGGTGAAACTCCTTTTCGAATCGGAAAAATCGAAAAAGGGGATACGGCAGTAATCCTTAAATAGCTGCATATTGATATATCGATTGATTGGAAAATCATCAGACAATGTCAATCTTGAGAAAAATCCGTAATTTCATCTGGCCCAAAGACCAAAAAATATTGAAACGTCGTGGCGAGCTTGCGCTCTGGGCACTGATCTTGGCGCTGGCGTACCTGCCTCTGCCGCTGGGATTCGTGGCCTGGTTTGCGATGTTTCGTCCGCTGATGATAATCTCGCGACTGGAAGGCAGAGAAGCCTTCGGGGCGGCCTATTTTTATTCATTCATGGCCAATCTGTTTCAGCTTTACTGGGTGGGATATGTCACTCCGCCGGGAATGGCAGCCGCGATATTTATTTTGTCCCTGTATCCTGCTGTAGTTTTGCTGGGATTTTCAAAGCTATACCGAATAAAGAAATTATATGGGCTGATCGGACTGACAATTCTATGGGTGGGCATGGAATATTTCAGGTCACTGGGAGAAACCGCATTCCCCTGGACTGATCTTGCATACAGCCAGGGTTATTATCTTTCCATGATTCAATCGGTATCCATTATTGGCTGTTATGGATTATCTCTGATTTTAATCGCCCTGAATATTCTGATCTGGCAGGTTTTTGAGAATAAAAACAGGCTGGAAAGAAGAGTCAGTTCCGGTGTTGCTTTTCTCGCTGTTATAATAGTTGTCTATGTTTACGGGTGGGCTGTGATTCCGCCAGCTATACCAGACGGTGATATACGCGTTTCGGTTCTTCAGGGCAATGTCCCTCTCGAAATAAAATGGCAGCAGGAAACCAGAGAATATAATTTCCATCTATATGATACTCTTTCACAAATTGCCGCCGAGAAAAATCCCGATTTGATTGTCTGGCCCGAAACGGCGGCGCCATCTTATCCTCGCCATGAGCCGGGGTACCGACGTCTAATTTCCGAGGCTGTCCAAAAAAGCGGCGCGAAACATCTGGTAGGCGCGCTTGATGTAGTCTATACCGGGGAAAAGAGAAAATCGTATAATGCCGCTTTTCAATTCAATAAGGAGGGGAGGATCGAATCGGTCTACCATAAAATGAATCTCGTGCCCTTTTCAGAAAGATCGCCGTATAGAGAAACACTGCCTTTTTTAACGCGAGATTTTATTGCAAGATATGTCAATGCCGTAAAAACTCATGAAATTCAATGGTGGTCAGATTTTTACCCGGGAGATTCAATAGTCTTGTTCAATGTCGATAGTCTGCAGTATTCTGTTCTCATATGCTATGAATCGGCTTTTCCATCTTTTGTCAGAAAGGCTGTAGTAAAAGGAGCCGATTTTCTGGCCAATATCACCAACGATACCTGGTTTGGAAAATCTCCGGGACCATTTCAGCATATGCGGTTGGCGGTTTTTCGCGCAGTTGAAAATCGGATTTGGCTGGTTCGCTGCGCCAATACCGGGATTTCCGCATTTATTGATCCTTACGGTCGTGAAGTAGAGAGGGTCGGTCTATATGAGCGAGCAGTCCTTACTCGCGCTATTTATCCTATCGAAGAGAATTCTATATTTACTAAAACAGGGCCTATTGTCGGAGTAATTTGCTACTGGTTGACGAGCCTGATACTGATTGTCCTGCTTTTTCAATGGCTCTGGATTAATTTAAAAAATAGATTTCTCAATTTCGCCCGCCTGCCGTCTGAAAAATGGGAAAATTCATCGCATTGAATATTGGGTCTCATTTCGTTATATTAGTAGATTAGATTGTATAAGGTATGATATGATTAAACGCAGCCTGCTGATTGCAATATTATTGTTATTGTTTTCTATCCCGGCATCTGCCGGAAAATATGACGGATGGACATCTTTTACATCGTTCAATCGAGTACATCAGATTGAGTTTTTTGAGGATTCAATACAGGTTGTAACATCGGGCGGCTGGCTTAAAATAGACCCGGTATCTCTCGGAATGAGAAAGCTCGACAATATCTCCGGACTGGGAACGAATGATATCTATGACATATTGAATGATGATAGCGGATTTACATGGCTGGCGGCGTTTGGAAAGCTGATTAAATATGATAATGGCAATATTGAGCCATTTCTGTTCTTCGATGATGAACAAAAGTTGATGACCCTGTATTCAATCTCCGATGATGGTGACTGGATCTGGACAGGGGCATCAACGGGACTTGCCCTTTTTTCGAAGATTATAGACGGCGGACAGATTCAGGAATTTTATTTTCGTTTTGGGACACTGAATCCGAATGTCCGGATAAATGACATCGTCCTTGATGGGACAATGATATATATAGCAACCGAGGACGGTTTCGCCATGACCGACAGATCGGATCCGATTATGATGAAATCACCCGCAAACTGGTTTACGGCACAACCATCTGCCTATCTGCCGGATGCACAGGATTCAATCAGAGCACTCGCCGTAATGGATAACAACATTTATCTCGGGACCAGCGCCGGTCTTTATCGTTTGAATGTATCCCCTGCGGATACGTCAATGGAGGCGGTGTCACTTCCTGAGCCTTATAATATCAGAGGGTTGAAAATAAAAAGCGATACTCTCTATATATTCGGCAGCCTGGGTGTTTATCGAATGTACGACGGCACTGCTGAACCGGTTAGTTTGCCCGGTATGACCGAAAATAATATCGGTGCCGGATATATAGACAGTAATATGCAATGGATCGGGACCTTTTCGGACGGTATTTACTATGAGGAAGGCGGTACATTCCATAAATACGAAGATAATGGACTGCCCGCCGAATATGTGCCCTCTATATCATCGGATAGCGCCGGGAATGTCGTGGCGGCATTCGATTTGCAAGGCATGGCGCACTATGACGGTGCTTCCTGGGCAGAAATTCCATTTGATTATACCCGATCTGGTGTGAGGGTCCTTTCGTACGACAGTAATAATAATCTTTGGGTGGGATCATGGGGATTAGGCTCTTCGGTTATTATGCCTGATACTACTATAAATTTCGGTGAAGCAAATTCTACATTGCATGGAGTTCCGGAAGATTATAATTATATTGCCATAAATGGTATGACATCTTACGGTGATTATGTTTTTATACTCAATTATTTTCCCAGGGATGACCACGCTTTACATATAGTCGATATCAATAGTCCCGATTCATGGATTTCTTTTGGCCCTCCCGATGGAATTCCATACAACATTTTGACCACTGTGGCAGCCGATGATGAAAAAATGGTGGTTGGGACGATCGATCATGGATTGTATTACTATTATTTCGGCGAAAGTCCCTTTGATAAGGCTGATGATTCGGTTGTTAATTTAACTGAACAATCAAGCTGGCTGAATTCGGACAATATTAACACGGCCGAATTCGATAATGACGGCGTCCTCTGGGTAGGTACAAGATTTGGGCTGTCTCGCTATGATCCTGGTATTGACCGGTTTGTTAATGTAAACCTGCCGTTTGGATTTGGCCCGGATGTCACTCAACTGGCGTTTGATCGCAGAGATAATTTATGGATTGGAGCACGAAACGGGCTTGCCCGGTTTGATGCCGGAACAGGCAATATCGAAGTCTTTACCAAATTGAACTCGGGTTTGATTGACAACGAAATTACCGATCTCAGTATTAATCCGAAAACCGGTGATTTATTTATAGCAACACGTAAGGGGATCTCGAAATGGGCGTCGCAAATAGGCGAACCTACTTCGATTATCGATCAAGTCGTTGCCTTTCCCAATCCTTTTAGAATCAAGGGTGGCAGCGATTTCCTTTCTTTCAATTATCAGGGCAATGCCACTGTTTATATTTTTACCGTTAACGGCGAATTGATATGGGAAAATGATATTTATGTTAACTGGCGCGGAAAGAATCAGGAAGGCAAAGATGTGGCATCGGGCGTCTATCTGTTTCTTTTGAAAGCCGAGGACGGTTCTATTGGTAAAGGGAAGATATTTCTGGTCAGGGAATAATGTCATTCAAAATCTATTTTTCTCATAATCTGCCCAAAGAAAAATGGTCTCAACTGACCGATAATTCAATCTATTTTGACCCTGTTTTTGCCGATGCCTGGAAATCAATGAAAGGCAAACCGGTCTATTTGGTTGATGAACGTGATAATTATTTCGTGGCCGGGATGCCGGGAATTATGTTTGGCAAATCTGTGTTTCGGAGATTTCAATCGATGCCGGACGGCTTTCGAGGTGGCCCCATATTTGCCGACGGTTACTCTGACGAAGATCGGTTGGGATTTATAAATAATATTACTGACTGGTTGAAATCTATGAATGTTATGCGGGCTGACATTCATTTCCCATATAATGAAATCGATTCGATTTATTTTGCCCGACGGGAAAATACGACTCATGTAATCCATCTAAAAGGTGGTAAGTATAATCCGCCCGGACAAAATCTTAGAAATCATATAGCCGCTGCTCATAAAAGGGGAGGAGAGGTTGTTTCTCCCATGGATAAAAGCAAAGTTGATCATTATTTCCGACTGGCGGAATTAACCGCGAAACGTCACGGCAAAAAACAACCTTTTCCAAAACAGTTTTATGAAAAAATCCTCGAAATTGCCATAAGTGATGACAGAATTATCTGGCCGGTTGTCGAGTATAAAGGAAACCCGGTGGCATATCGTATCTGTTTTATTTCGGGAAAAGAGTTGACTACCTGGCAGTATTATTCCGACAAAGAATTCGATAGAATACGCCCGGGATACCTGCTTTTGGATTATCTGATCGATTTTGCTATCAAAAATAAACTGGAATGTTTTAATCTGGGGGGATCTCCGGCTTCAGCAGATTCAGTGGTGCGGTTTAAGGAAAAATGGGGTGCAGTTGAAAATAAGAGGACTTTTTATACATACTTCGGGACTATCGGGAAATTATTGTACAGGCGGGGCGAAAATTGAAGATATTGTTATTGGCTGACGGCCGATCTGCACATACCATTCGCTATCAGAAAGCGTTGATTGATCAGGGCCAGGAAGTGGTTTTGGCCTCGCTTGAAAGAGGTGATACGGTAGATATACGATTGAAAAAGAAATCAATCAGCAACAGCCTGAATTACTTTTTTGTCAATCGGCAGATAAATGATATCGCCCAAAAAATATTGCCCGATATTATCAATCCCCACTTTGCATCGGGTTATGGTTTCTCTACCGCAATTTCCAAAACATGGAAAAGATACCCTGTATTGCTGCATTGTCTCGGTTCGGATATACTAATATCACCGGCAAAGAGTATAGCGCACCGGCGCAAGGTGATTCTGGCGCTGTCGCGGGCGGATAGAATTCTGGTTGATTCCGAGTATCTGAAGCAAAAGACAGCCAAATTATATAATCGAATCAGGATTGATACAATCCCCTGGGGGGTCGAAAAGGAAATCCTTGAAATATATCAATTTAAAAAGCAGATAAATTTTAAGTTCAATGATCCCCCGAAAATACTGGTGCCTCGTCCTCACCAGAGAGTTTACAATAATCCGTTTGTTATTGAGGCACTTGCAGATCTGGTTAATAATAAGAAGGTTTCACTCACGTTTCCCGGATGGGGCGACTGGACCGAAGAGTTCAAAAAGATTATAAACAAGCACTGTCCTGACGGAACTATAAATCTATATTCTTTTCTTGAAAGAAGTGAATATCTGGAAATGCTCGCTGATCATGATATATATCTTTCGGCCTCAAAATCTGATTCTTCTCCAGCTTCGCTTATTGAATCGATGGGAGCAGGGTTGTATCCGGTAGCGGCTGATATACCGGGTGTCAAAGAATGGATAAACGAGAGAAACAGTATATTGTTCGAACTCGGAGAGACTGCATCACTGCGCAATAGTGTCGAAAAATTGTTCTATGGAAATATGAACATATCTTCCGTATTGGAAACAAATCATAAAAAAGTCAAAAGCGAGGCAGTATTTAGAGAAAATATCATGGATACGATAAAAATTATGGAAGAGTTAATAAATGCCAGCCGAAAATAAAAAGATTTTATTGATTGCCTATTATTTCCCACCGCTTGCAATGGGAGGAGTCGGGCGACCTCTTGCACTTTTTAATAACCTTCCGAAATACGGATATGACGTTACCGTCATAACTGTCAAAGATATATTATACTATCAATATGATAATTCGCTTTTGGAATCGGAGGATGAGAACGAAATTATCCGCACCGGTTCGCTTGACCCCTCACGGCTTTTGTATCTGGCTCGATTCCGGAATTTGCCGCTCTCTCTTTCAAAAAGAGGTCCGGTCTCCAGATTATACTTCCCTGATTCAAAAAGATGGTGGGTTCGCTTTGCCTGCCGTGCCGTTGAAAATTTATTAAAACATGAAAATTTCGATGCCATTATTACGACTTCACCGCCGCCATCGGCACATAAGGTCGGGTTACGGTTGAAGAAGAAATTCGATATCAGCTGGATTGCCGACTTCCGGGATTTCTGGTTCTCACTTCCGATTGAAAAAGTATACGGAACGGGCATTCAAAAAAATTACGCCTTGAAGCTCAAAGATGAAATAGTCAAAAATGCCGATCAGATTGTGACAGTCAATAGCAACATTAAAGAATATCTCGGTAGGGGAGAGGTTATAACAAATGCTGCTGATATCACTGTGGCTCATAAATGGCAGGAAAACAAAAATGAAGATGCTGATATTCTAAATATTGGCATGCTTGGGACAATTAACGAGCTTTGTCCGATAACGCCGCTTTTTGAAGCTGTAAAGATGTTGATCGACAAAAATGCCGGATACAGGGATAAAATAAATATTCTACATGTAGGAAATGTCGATAAAGATGCGATTGTCCGGGAGATAAAGAAATTTTCGCTTGAGCCCAATGTTATTCTAAAGGGATATCTTCCGCGCGAAAAGGCATTTGCGACCCTGTCCGCCGCGGATATATTGTTCATTTCGGTGGCTTCGCAGGAACAATATCATATACTTCCTGGTAGAATATTCGATTATATTATATCATGCAAAAAAATCTTAGGTATGGTACCTTCCGGTTCCGACGCAGCGAAAATTCTGGATAATTATTCTCATGGAGTTGTTATCATTGATAATGACACAAAACAGTTAGCAGATGAAATTGAATTGTCATATAGTATGAAAGAATCTGGCGATTTGCTTTTTAAGCCGGATCCGCAATTAATTGAGAATTATTCGGTGAACCGGATGGCAAAAGACTATACCAAAGTAATCGACGAGTTAATCTGATGGGGGATTTACCAGTTGAAATATCGGTAGTCCTGATTAGTTTCAACGGTGAAGAGTTTATTGAAGATTGTTTGTCGAGTGTTTACGAATCACTAAAGCCGTACTCATCCGAGGTCATTATTGTAGACAATAATTCTGCCGATGGCACCATTGATCTTGTAAAAAAGGACTATTCCGACTCCATATTAATACAGAACAACGAAAACAGGGGTTTTGCGCCGGCTGTCAATCAGGGTCTTAAAAGGGCAGAGGGTAAATACGTACTGATATTGAATCAGGATACCAAAATAGTCGATGATGCGATCGGGAAATTAAAAAGACGGATGGAAGGCGATAATAAGGTCGGCTCCATCGGTCCCAAATTTATTGGATTCGATGGCAATCTCCAGAAAGCTTCCAGAGCGTTCCCCAGATACCGTGATATAATCTATGAACTGACCGGTCTCTCACGATTGTTTTCGGGCTCCAAGATATTTTCTCGATGGAAAATGGGATGGTTCGATCATGAGAGTGAAGCCGAGGTCGATCAGCCGATGGGGGCGGCTTTGATGATCACGAAACGAATTGTTAAAGAGGTGGGGCTTTTCGATGAACGGTTTCCGATTTTCTTAAATGACGTTGACTACTGCCGCAGAATACAGGAAGCGGGTTATCGAAATCTATATTACCCGGATGCGGTAGTAATGCATTATGTGGGCGGCTCAACAAGAAAAAACAAACCGGCTATGATTATCGAGTCGCATCGATCTATGTATGATTATTTCAAGAAATACAGCAAGGGAATTATTTTCAGGGCGGGGCTTATACCAATGAAGTTACTGCTCTTTTTATCCGGGCGGATTCGAGCCGCTTTAGCTCGACACAGGCAACTATCTGATTAGTATCATCTTTCTTGTCGCTGAGTAATTACCAGCCCGCACCCGATAGAAATAAACCCCGGAAGAGATTATACTTCCATTATTTTCTGAAGCATTCCATTTAATCTCATGAATCCCCGGTTGGATATTAGAATATTCTTCTTCATGAACAATTTGTCCGAGTATATTGAATACAGTAAATTTAACATTGCTGATGGCGGGCAAGCTGTACTCGATGACAGTCGACGGATTAAAAGGGTTTGGATAATTTTGTTTTAATTCGAAATCTGCAGGCAATGTCGACTCTTCATCATCTTCACTGTCAAGAGTAAGTGAAGGCGAGTAGCTTATCCGATTGACCGTATAACCCTGCTTAACTCCTGTTATAGTATATTCTTTGTCGCAGTCAAGGGCGGTTTCAATAATGTAATTACCATCAAAATCAGTCTTTCCGGACTCCACAATTTGACCGTCGCGGCTTATTGTTACCAACGCACTCTCAATTGCATCCGAATTAGACTCAATTTTTATAACGCTGCCCTTTGATTCTTCTAGGTTAATAGCAAACTGATCAGGAGTGTCTGAATAGATCCGTAGTGAAGGGTCACCAAAATAATTCTGCCCGTATATTAGATCTCGATAGTACGGATAATCGAGCCATGAATAATACATTGCCAGGGCCGGATTGCCGTCAGTATCGCCTAATAGATGTTCAGTAAATGACATTTGCAAAAAGTAGCTGGAATAAACCCAGCCCCACCTGCTGTAGGCAACCATACCTACCGCGCCCGATGCCTCTGCCGAAATCAACCGTTCGACAAGCGACCAATCGGTTGATTCGCCATCGATAGAATCCAGATCATAACCGCCGACATAACACGAAAGCGAATAGTACATGGATGTCTTATTGTTTTTGACCAGATTGGCGGTTGATCCATGAGTGCCAACCTGCGTTCCGGTAATGATTAGTGAAGCCGGCCAGTCGCCGTAGTTGGCCGATCGAACCACGAAACCATCGACACGTCCATGGGCAATAATATTAACCAGACCGTTTCCTTCCGAGATATTCGAAACTCCATCGATACCATCAGGAAAGGACGGCGCCGGATGATTTCCATACGGGTATTCAACATTGGATGTATCGACCGCAAAATTGTCCGGCAGCTTCTCGGCAATGACGCGGTGCTGGCCTCCTGTTGGATAGTCACGCATTTCATCGGCGGAAAAGAAAAATGATTTTGTCAAATAATCAAATTCCCCATTACCGGGATTGGTGCAGTAATTGATGAGTTTATCAGTATAGTCTGCAGTTGAACTTGAGTCATTGACCGGTAGCCTTCCAATAATCAATTCCGGAACAAAATCGGGACTGTCATCCGTTGGCTCTCCCCAGATACCATCTCCGTCGACATCCCATACACCGGTCAAATCGGCGTAATAAAGGTCGGAAGGCATCATATATTTCTTGCTGCTCGGAGGCGAGTCGGTGTTATAGTAGTAAAGATAACGTGGTGGAATAATAATATCATCACCGCCTAATAGTACATACTGTCCGCCGGAATTATAGAAATCGGTAAGGTAGTTCCGCAGTTTATCCTGTATATCAAGACCGGGATAGCCAGCCTCAATTGAATCTATTAATGCTATCTGACAGGTTATCCCGGTTTCATTTTTGAATTGGGCGAACTCCTGAAATGCATCCGCTAATACGCTATTGGTAACGACTATCATCTGCGAATTGAGCGGAATCCCTGAACCGGCAATTTTGTATGTCGTTCCCCGGTATTGATTATGGAAGATTGTCGAAGAGAAAAAATTAATTAGATCATCCGATTTGGTAATTTCAGGGGATAAGTTGCCCCTGAACCAGAGTGATTTATTTAAAATCAGATAACCGCTGTCGTCAATTGTAATCGGGAAGAAAGTAACCGCGACATATCTAAATCCATCAATATTCAGATATTCTATGGACTGAATAAGATCATTCGTTGAGATTTGGGGCATTGGTATTGTATCCGATAAATAGAAGGCTGAAGTAATCCGATCGACTGCTTCTGCCTTTTCCGGTTCAATATGTCCAATGACAATTTGTTCATGAGGAGGAACAAAGAAATCTTCGCTACTTAATATACTTTCTGTTTTCAAATAGGTGGTTTTAACAGGCAGAGAAAGAAACTCATTTATTATTTTATTTTCCAGGCCTGAATAACTGATTTCCAGGTTTTCCGGATCTATAGAAAGACTGTCTGAATCAAATTTGCAGATTAGTTCGTCGGCGACAGCGTACCTGCCAATAATTAGCAGAATAAGGAAGAATATTATTTTGATGGTCCTCTTAATCACCTCGGTTCTCCTGTTTCAATGTGAATCCGACAGACTAATCTGCAATAGCTCTGCCTTTTGTGCCGGATAGGAGATAAAAATCTAGATGTATTCATAAACGGTTATCTTTTAATTGAATAAGGCGGATATATAATGAATGGGTTTAAACCTTTTGAATCGCTCCCGTGTCCGGTAATTGTGGGGACAGCCCTACAGGTATGGGCAGATACCACAGCCTGCAAAAAATATTTTTAAAACAACTTGTTGAATGAAAGTTTTTTGGGTTTATAGACTTAAATCTAGTTGATATTTGAGCATTTCTTAATTATTGTTGATAAAGAAGTTACATGCCAAAAAATATCACTTTTTTTTCTTGACTTTTCCTATGAAAAATGAATATTGAGGGTGAATCTGGGGAGTAGTGGAGTAAAGTGGAGGACCAGTGAACGGCTTTTACGGCCAATACACCGTTTTAATGGATGACAAAGGGCGAATTGCCCTTCCTTCCAAAATGCGTCCAAGCTCCAAGACCGGTAAGAAAGATAAAGATAGTGAAAAAGAGCAATTTATGCTTACCAAAGGTCTTGATGGTTGTTTGGCCCTGTATCCGCAAAAACAGTGGGAATCAATTCAGGCTCAGCTGGACACTCTAAGTTTTACCCAGAAGGATTTAAGGTACTTCAATAGACGGTTGAATTCGGTTGCCGTCCCCCTTACGCTTGACCGGCAGGGAAGGATGCACATCCCCCAGCATCTTCAAAAAGAGGCCGGCCTGGAACGAGAAGTTCTGGTTATTGGTGCCAATCGATGGATTGAATTATGGAATCCGGGCACTTACGAAGGTTATTTAGACCATTATGGTCAGAGTTACGAAGAGGTTGCTGAAAAGCTGTTTAATGTGAACCGCCCGCAGGATGAATGACAGTTATCATCATCCCGTAATGCCGGAGACGGTTGCGAGATATCTTATAACGCAGCCCGAGGCTACGATTGTTGATTTAACCTGCGGTGGTGGGGGACACATGAAATTTATCTCGAGCTTGCTTGCAAAGGGGGCAACTCTAATCGGAATCGATCGAGATCCCGATGCGGTATTGGCGGCAAAGAAAAATTTAAAATCGGCCGCCCAGAAAATTAAGATAGTAAACAGTACATTTGGCAGGATTGACGAAGTCATGGACGACCTGAAAATTACCTCGATTGATGGTGCTTTGCTGGATCTTGGCGTATCGTCATATCAAATAGATACAAATCAAAGAGGCTTTTCTTTCATGTCGGATGGTCCGCTCGATATGCGGATGAATCCCAATCAAGATCTTACCGCGGAGGATGTCATCAATGGGTATTCTCAGGAGAAACTGGCGTCGTTATTTAAAGAATATGGTGAGGAGAAAAAATCGGCGCGGGCAGCGATGGCTATCGTCAAGGCGCGAAGTAAAGAAAAGATCACATCAACAGGGAGGCTGCGCCAGATTCTGGAACCGGTTTTATCCCCAAAATACATGAACGCCTCTCTAGCCAGGATTTTTCAGGCCGTAAGGATAGAGGTCAACAAGGAATTAGAGCAACTTCGGGAGGTCCTGCCCAAAATTATCGATCTCTTATCGGGCGGGGGGCGTTTGGTTGTAATTGCATATCATTCTCTTGAAGATAGAATCGTAAAGCGCTTTTTTGCGCAAGAATCCCGCGGGTGTATTTGCCCGCCCAGTATACCGGTTTGTGTTTGCGGGCACAAACCGTCTATCAAAGTCCTAACCCGCAAAGTCTTAAAACCTTCGGAAGAAGAAATAATGAAAAATATCCGAGCCCGGTCGGCAAGACTGAGGGCGGCGGAAAAACTTGATGTAACGCAGCAATGAAAATATCGGTACAGCGTTATCGAGCAATCGATAACTTGAGAAAATCAACCAGGAAACGAATCGTATCCTCGAAATCGTTTATCCCGGTTTTATGTATTCTTTCCGTCATCGCTCTGGCGTGTCTTCATGTCTGGCAGAGGGTGTATGTAATACACCTTGTTGAGAATGTTACCGTCGTTGAAAATGAAAATAAAAAATTAAAAGATATTCTGAAAAAATCTCGAATTGAAGAAATCGAATTACAGCGGTTATCACGGATTGAAAAAATCGCCACCGAGAAGTTGGGACTTTCTCGGACCGGAGCGGAAAATATGTTCACGCTTACGAGCCATGGAATAGAGAGAGAGCGCGACGGGCTGGACGGGGTTGTTACATCTTTGAAGAAGATAGCCGATAATCTTCCGGCCATGAATGAAGGCCGGGCACAAACTCTGGAAATTTTCGAGCAGGATGACTAAAAAAACGCGGAGCAAAACATACGGCAAAGGACGCCTGATTACGGTCTTTGTTGTGATATGTATCGTATGGGCAATATTGGTTGTCCGGCTGGTTCAGATTCAGGTCATACACGGGAGTGAATTTGGCGAAATCGCCGGGAAGCAGTCGACCGGGAAAATCAAAGTAAGAGCCGACCGCGGTATGATTTTCGACCGCAAAGGTCGGCAAGTTGCTATAAATGTTATTAATAGCTCGCTTTACGCTTATCCAACCAGTCATTCCGAAATTAAGCGCATTGGCCGTTACCTGGACAAATTATACGGGTGGAATCGCGGGACAGCCCGCCGCAAATTCAGTCTCAGGCCTCATCGATTCCGATGGATCGACCGTCAGCTAAGCGACGATCGAGCCCGCCTCGTGGTGAACGATTCGATTCCCGGATTGTATATTAAAGAGGAGATGCGAAGAGATTACCCATTTGGCAGGGTGGGTCAGCAGCTTCTCGGTTTCACAGATATAGATGGTCGCGGGATTTCCGGTCTTGAATACAATTTTGATTCACTTCTTGCCGGGAAACCCGGCTTGATTGACTATCTCCGTGATGCACATAGAAATACTTTCCGTATTCGTGAAATTCCTCTGATCAAACCGACATCCGGCAATTCAATTGTCTTAACGACCGATTGGCATTTTCAGGAAATAGTAGAAGAAGAGTTACAGACAGCCGTAGCAGAATATAATGCACTGGAAGGTTCTGCAATATTTGTCGACTGCCATACCGGTGAAATTCTGGCCGCGGCAGATTATTTGCCCGGGAGCGATAACAGGTCAGTCAAGCTGAGAGCGGTCAGCAATACGTTCGAACCTGGATCGGTCTTTAAGGTCTTTACTGCCGCATCTCTGCTGGATAAAAGGTTGGTGGATACTTCGGAGTACATTGACTGTGAGGAAGGCCTATGGAAATGCGGTCGAAGAATTTTAAGAGATGACAAAGAACATGATACGCTGCAATTCCGAGAAATTTTCGAACTCTCGAGCAATATCGGATTTGGCAAACTGGCTCTTAGGATGGGCCATGAAGGGCTTGTCGAATCTGCTGAAAGATTTGGATTTGGCCAGAAAACATTTGTCGGATTGCCGGGTGAACAATCAGGAGCGATTGGCAATCCGGGAGTCTGGTCGGATTATAATATCGCCGCTCTCTCAATAGGTCATTCCATCTCGGTAACACCCGTCCAGTTGGCCTGCGCTGTTGCATCGGTGGCAAATGGCGGCCTCTTGATGCGCCCATATTTGATAAGAGGCGTCATAAATGATCAGGGCAAAATTATTGAGAAGAATAAGCCGGATGTTATGGCGCGGGCGATGAAAGAAAAAACTTCGGAGCTGCTGCGCGATTATATGATCGGAGTTGTCGAACGTGGAACGGCAACCCCGACCAAATCAGATATCGTTTCCATCGCCGGAAAGACCGGTACAGCAGAGGTTGTCGATCCTGAAGGAGGAGGCTACATTAAAAATAAATTTATCGCCTCCTTTATGGGCTTTTTCCCGGCTGAAGATCCGCAAATTGCCGGGTTAGTAGTTCTTCATCAACCGGAACCGGTGCACTATGGCGGCTATACATCGGGACCGACCTTTCGGAACATTGCAGAAAGATATTGTATCGCAAACTCGCAATATTTGCGCCCTGATGCTAGACTGGTGGCTGGTGAGGGTGGATTGGAACTTAATACGGTGCCCAATTTTGTCGGGCGGGATATGATGCTTGCCAAGAAGATTGCTGACAAGAAGGGATTTAAGATAATCTCTGATCGCGAAGAAGGACTGGTCATATGGCAGTACCCGCCTGATGGACGCAAGATGCCGGGTACTGAGACAATTGCCCTTGGAGTACGGGCAACGGAAGAGGATACTCCGCGGATGTTCGATTTTGAGGGAATGAAATTGAGGACGGCTCTGGCGGTATTGGGGTATCTCGGTGTGGAATACGAAATTGTTGGATGCGGAAAAGTGCAGAGACAATTTCCCAAAGCCGGGGAGAATGTAAGTAGCAGATCTAAATGCCGACTGGTTTGTGGGAACGGGTAAATTAGAGAAAATAAAAATGTTGCTAAAAGAGCTGATAAGCAAAACTAATAATGCCCAATTGATTGGCGGGGGTGATGTCGAAATATCGGGCATTGAATATGATTCAAGGAGAATTGAGCCCGGTATGCTTTTCGTCGCAGTAGATGGTTTTAAATTGGATGGAAACAAGTTCATCCCCGAAGCCGTCGAAAAGGGCGCGGTAGCGGTTCTTACAAGTAAACCGGTCGAAAATGGAATCCCGCGGATTGTCGTTCCGGATGTACGCAAGGCAGCATCCGATATCGCCGCAGCAATTTATGGTTATCCCGGCCAGGCACTTGATGTCGTCGGTGTAACCGGAACCAACGGAAAGAGTACTTCCGTTTATCTGATCAAGGGCATTCTTGAAGCAAACGGGAAAAAATCGGGGATGATAAACTCCCTTGTATATGATAACGGTAAAGAAAAAATCAAAGCCAATCGTACGACGCCGGAAGCCATCGATGTTCAGCGTCTGCTATTCCAGATGAAGAATAACCAGTGTCAAGATGCAGTTGTGGAGGTGTCTTCACACGCATTGGTATTGAACAGGGTTGAAAATATCGATTTCAAAGTCGGCCTGTTTACTACTTTCAGTAGGGATCATCTTGATTTTCATAATTCTATGGAAGAGTACCTAGACGCCAAAAAGTCTTTTTTATTAAAGTTGGCCGGCGAAAAAAAATATGCCGTTATCAATCTCGACGTTCCTGAATTTGTGTCTTTCTTAGAAGAACCGGGATGCCGTCATCTAACATATTCTGCAGAAGGGAAGCCTGCCGACGTTAGAGCGGAGAATATAGATCTGCAGCCTGAAAAGACACAGTTTACATTATTGACTGGTGCAGGAGAACAGGATGTTGAGTTATATCTGCCCGGCAGATTTAATCTTACCAATGCACTTGGTGCCGCGGCGGCAGGGATTGCCTTGGGCATCGATCCCGATGTTATAGCGGATGGCCTGAAAAAAGCTTCACCGGTTCCCGGGCGTTTCGTGCCTGTCAAAAAAGGTCAGTCATTTACGGTTTTAATCGACTATGCTCATACGCCGGATGCTATTGAAAGACTATGCCAGTCGGCCAGGGAAATTACTAAAGGACGTTTGATGATACTTTTCGGATGCGGTGGGGACCGCGATCGGGGTAAGCGCCCATTGATGGGGAAGGCAGCGACAGCGAATTCCGATTTTGCGGTAGTTACATCGGATAATCCCCGAACAGAAAATCCTGAACGAATAGTCGAAGATATAATGCCCGGTATAGTGGGAAGTGATTATAAAATTATTATCGATCGCCGCGAAGCGATCGATTATATCCTGGCTAAAGCACAGCCGGGAGATACGGTATTATTAGCCGGAAAAGGCGCTGAAGACTACTTGGAAATAGGCACCGAGCGATTTCCATACGAAGACAAAGTGGAAGCAATCAAAACTTTGGAAAAATTGGGATACAAAGGATAAGCAAGGTTGATACAAATGGATTTTAAATCATTGGCCAGAGAAGTTCGAGGAACGCTAACAAATGAACAGTTTTCCTCGGCCGTTTTTCAAGGTATCTCAATAGACAGCCGGACAGTCCGTGAAAAGGAACTTTTTATCGCTATTAGAGGGGATAAAAACGATGGTCATGATTATATCGCTGATGCACTTGAAAAGAATAGCGCCGGCATAATGGTTAGCAGGGATTATTCAGGGATCGGTGAGATAGCGTCGCGCGTTCCCACGGTAACTGTTAACGATACTCATCGGTCAATGATGCAGTTGGCGACCGCTTATCGTAAAAGACAAAAAACCAAATCGATTGCAATTACCGGTTCTAACGGCAAAACGACAACCAAGGAATTCACATACAGTATAATAAGGTATAAGAATAAAAAAACATATAGATCCCCGGGTAATCTGAATAATGAATATGGCCTGCCTCTTTCATTATTCCGCATGCCCCAAGATAGCGAATTCGCCGTTTTTGAACTTGGGATTTCCAAACCGGGGGAAATGACTCGTCTGGCCCAGATTCTTCAACCCGAAGTCGCCGTCATTACAAATGTAGGACCGACTCATCTTGAAACGCTCGGCTCTGTTGAAATGGTGGCCGAGGCCAAATTTGAATTGATTGATGCCCTTGAAGGTGATAAAAAGGTCTTATTGAATGCCGATGATCCGATTCTAATGCAGGCGGCGAACAGGCGTAATGGTTTTGCCTATAATACGTTCGGCGTCAAAAACAATGCTGATTTCAGGGCGATTTCTGCCGGATTCAGTACTGAAGGTTATCCGATTGTCAAAATAGATGACGAAATGATTTTCCTGAAATTATTCGGGGAGCATCAGATTTATAATATCCTTGTCGGCTACGCTGTATGTAAAATGCTTGGAATATCGTGTCGTCCCGAGGAACTAAATGAGATAAATTATGATTTTGCACCTTATCGGGGCGAAATAGAACGTATTCATGGCATGACTGTAATATCCGATTGTTATAACGCCAATCCGGCATCCATGAAATCGGGAATTATTTCATTTAAAAAATACTGTGAAAGCCCCGAATTAAAATCTCGTCGATCTATCGCTGTCGTTGGAGATATGCTTGAATTGGGCAGCAGATCATCGGAATACCATCGTGAAATAGGTAAACTCCTGGCCGAATGCGATTTTGATTTGACAATTACAGTAGGTAAACATGCCGGACAAATATACGAGTCTGCACGGGAAGCAGGCTTGGGACTTAATCGTGTCTTGCACTATGAAACAACCGGGGCCGCGGAAAAGGATATTCTGAACAATATCAGGAGGGGAGATATTATATATTTTAAAGCTTCCCGCGGCCTCGAGTTGGAAAAAGTTATCACGCTTATAAGGGGGGCTGCTTTCCGGCAGAATTGATATGCTCTATCACCTGTTCACACATCTGATTGATTATTTTTCGGCGTTTAATCTTTTTCGGTATATCACGTTTAGAACAGCGGCTGCTACTATTACCGCCATTTTGATATCTCTGCTGCTGGGTTCATTTTTTATTCGGCTTCTCCAAAGATATCAAATTAAGGAAAACATTCGTGCCGAAGGCCCGCAGAGTCATCAATTCAAAAAAGGAACGCCGACCATGGGAGGAATAATAATTATTGTAGCGATTATTATTCCAACTGCATTGTGGGCCGATATGACAAATTATTTCGTACTTATGGTTCTCATGGTGACAATATGGCTTGGGCTGATTGGATTCATGGATGATTACCTCAAAGCTGTTAAAAATCAACCGAAAGGTATGGTGGCCCGGAAAAAATTTATCGGACAATTGGCGGTCGGTCTCGTTTTTGGATTGGTCTTAACCTATCTCCCGCCCAATTCAAATATTGATGGTACAACAGAAATACCGTTTTTTAAAAACTATGTTCTGAATCTGGGTATTTTATATATACCTTTCATTATTTTTGTCATTACCGGGTCATCGAATGCCGTCAATTTAACCGACGGCCTGGATGGTCTTGCAATCGGTTTGACAGGTTTATGTTTCGTAGCTTTCACCGGTTTAACATACATTGCCGGAAGGTCCGACTTTTCGGAATATCTCCAGATTGCTTACATGCCCGGTGCCGGGGAACTGGCCATTTATTGCGGGGCGACCGTTGGAGCCACCCTGGGATTCCTATGGTTCAATTCGAATCCAGCCGAGGTTTTCATGGGAGACACCGGAGCCCTGGCCCTGGGCGGGGCGCTCGGTGCGGTCGCGATCCTGATAAAAAAAGAACTACTCCTGGTGATTGTCGGAGGAGTCTTCGTGATCGAAGTCATTTCGGTAATCTTACAGGTTTTATCATATAAATATCGTGGGGGCAGAAGAATAATAAAAATGGCACCGATACATCATCATTTCGAACTATCGGGATGGAAAGAATCGAAAGTTGTCGTTCGGTTCTGGATTATCGGTGCGCTTTTTGCACTTTTCACCCTTTCAACATTGAAGATTAGATGACTACCAAAGACAGAGTCAAAAACAGGAAAATTGGTGTAATTGGGATGGCCCGCTCAGGAATGGCTGCCGCGCGGCTTATTCGCAAGATGGGTGGTATACCGTTTGTCTCCGATATCAAACCGGCTGAACAACTTACGGAGCAGATTCATGAATTGAAAACTTTCGGTATTGAATATGAAGTCGGCGGTCATAGCGATCGGGTGCTTGAATCAGCTTTTATAATTCTCTCACCCGGTATCCCCCAGAATGTAGATATCATCAAAAGAGTACGCGAGAAGGGTATACCTGTATTTTCAGAAATCGAACTGGCGTCATGGTTTTGTAAGGGAGAAATTATCGCCATAACCGGATCCAACGGAAAAACCACGACAACCAGTTTGATGGGGGCGATACTCTCAGAGGCCGGTATAGAAAATAAGGTATGCGGTAATATCGGCGATCCATTTTCTGACGCTGTACTGGATATTTCGCATGATGGTATCGCCGTAGTCGAGGTCTCGAATTTTCAGTTGGAACTAATTGAAGAATTCTCGCCGCGTATCTCTATGATCCTGAATATCACGCCGGATCATCTGGATCGATATGAGGGTTTCGAGGATTATAAAAAGGCAAAATACAGGATCGCCGAAAATCAGGGCGATGAAGATTATTTGATATTAAATGCCGATGACATCGTTATCGAGAAGAATCATATAAATACAAATGCCAGAAAAATTCATTTTTCCGCCTCACGAGAACTGCCGGCCGGGGTCTTCAAGAGGGGAGAGTCACTGGTCGGCCTCGTGGGTGGCAATGAATTTGAATTAATCAATATAAACGAGATACGGATTCCCGGCCCGCACAATCTGCAGAACAGTGCTGCTGCATCCCTGGCAGGGCTGTTGATTGGATTGACTCCTGATATTATAGCCTGGGCATTGAGAAAGTTTCCCGGAGTGGAGCACCGCCTCGAAGATGTCGCGACAGTGGCCGGGATTCGCTTTGTTAACGATTCAAAAGCCACAAATGTCGATTCGGTCTGCTATGCTCTGAAGTCTTTTGATCTTCCGATCACACTCATTGCCGGAGGACGAGATAAAGGTGGGGATTTTGATCCGATAATTGAATGCGGTAAAGGCAAGATAAAAGAGATAATTTTATTGGGCGAAGCAAAAGAAAAAATGTTTGAATCGCTGGGCCGTGCATATCCGATACAGTTCGCATCGGACATGAAAGATGCTGTCAAGCGCGCTTTTGATACAGCGTCGCCCGGAGAAATGGTGCTTTTATCTCCGGCCTGCGCTTCATTCGATATGTATTTAAGTTTCGAAGAACGCGGCAAAGACTATAAAAACGAAGTTAATGCTTTGAGCGACAATAATAAGACTGCCCAAGAGGTGGGGGCCAAATAGGAAATGGACAGAAAACTGCTTTACAGTACAATCGCGTTGATCGCTATCGGCATGGTGATGATATATTCTTCATCTTCCGTAATGGCAGATAGCCGCTTTGGGTCGCACACTCATTTCCTTTTAAGGCAGATTATATGGCTGGCGATCTCCGGGATGGCTGCCTGGACTATTATCAAAATCGATCTCAAAAAATATTCTGTATATTCGGTGGTGCTGGTTTTTATTACTCTGGTAATGCTAGTTCTTGTTTTTGCCAATCGGCCTGTCAATGGTTCACACCGATGGATATTTTTGGGACCTTTATCGGTGCAGCCTTCTGAATTTTTCAAATTGGCGGTAATTGTTTATCTCGCCTACTCTCTTTCAAGGGAAAAGCGTGATATAACGGATTTAAAGCAGTTTCTATTTCCCTACGCTCCTCTCATTGGGGCGGGATTGCTTTTAATAATACTCGAACCGGGATTAGGTTCGGCGCTTGTAATATCGGCGACAATTCTGTTAATCTTCTTTTTAGCCGGGATGCGCCTGTCGCACCTTGCCGCAGCAATACTTCCTGTTATGGGAGGAATCAGCATTCTCGTATTCGGTCTGGGATATAAAAAGCAGCGAGTTCTTGATTATATGTCTGCGATCGGCAATCCCCTGGAGGGCAGCTATCAGGTTAAGCAGGCGGTTCTGGCGCTCGGTGCCGGGGGGGTAGTTGGATCAGGATTGGGCAATGGACATCAGAAGTTGTTTTTTCTTCCCTATCCGCATACCGATTTCATATTTGCATCCATGGGAGAGGAAATCGGTTTTATGGGATTGTTGATAGTTATGATACTGTTTTTTATTGTGATTTATAGAGGATTCAAAATTGCGTTATATCAGCCGGATTACTTTGGTTATCTGCTAGCCATGGGCTTGACTGCGAGTATATTTGTTTCATTTTTCATCAATGTCGGCGTTGTAACTTCGTTACTTCCGACTACCGGTATCCCGCTGCCGTTTCTGTCGTACGGGGGAACATCACTTTTGGTCTCCATAATTTCAGTGGCGCTTCTTCTAAATCTGTCAGCTCGCAGGGGGGTGGTGGCCCGATGAAGAAACTAAGGATCATATTTGCCGGAGGAGGTACCGGAGGTCACCTGATGCCCGCTCTTGCAATAGCAGACAGCATTAAGGAAAGAGTGAAGGATAAATGTATCCCTGAATTTCGTTTTATTGGCACCAGACGTGGGATGGAGTATCGTATTCGCGATAAGATTGATTATCCTCTTTCACTTATTACTATACGTGGTTTGAGCCGGTCCGGATTTCTTAGAAATTTATTGTTTCCGATTCTGTTGATTGGTGCAACAATAAAATCTATGATATTAATGTTTAAGTACAGCCCCCATTGTGTTATTGGAACCGGCGGCTATGTCATGGGTCCGGTACTTCTGGCGGCGGTTACACTTAATAAATTTACGGTTATACAGGAGCAAAATTCTTACCCCGGATTGACAACACGGAGACTTGCCTCCAAAGTGAATAAGGTCTTTCTCGGTTTCGAAGCCGCGAGAAGGCACCTGTCCGATATTACAAATACATTTATTACAGGTAATCCAGTTAAAAAGAAAATTGGTAAAATAAGTCGAAACGAAGCTCGCAAACATTTCGGTTTTAAGGATGATGATAAAGTGATCCTTGTTCTTGGAGGCAGCCAGGGCGCGACAAGCATCAATCAAAACATAATCGATAATATTAGATCGCTTCCGGAAGGGTACGAACTTATCTGGCAGACAGGGGAGCTGAATTATAAAAAAATCGCGGATAATATCGACGGCCGTGTGAAGGAGAAAGCTATTTTTGCTTTTACCGATCAACTGGAACTTGCTTATGCCGCGGCCGATCTGGCCGTTGCACGGGCCGGAGCGTTGACTATGGCGGAACTCGAGGCGGCGGGACTTCCAGCGCTATTGATACCTTATCCCTTTGCGGCTGAAAATCACCAGTGGAAGAATGCCGAAGTTTTCGCGAAAAACAATGCTGCTATCATTGTAGAAGATAAACTTCTTAAAGAGTACAATCTGCTTGCGGTAGCAATTGAACAGTTTGAGTCGAATAAATTGAATGAAATGAAAAAAGCCATAGATAAAATGCGACAGAAGAGGGAAAAACCGGCGGTGGATATTATCACCGACGAAATTTTGGAATTGATAGATTTTGAGGGAAGATTTAATTGAAAAGCCTGGCAGTTGAACTACCAAAATTCGAAAACAGTAAAATGATTTTTGGAAAGTATAAAGAACTATATCTCATTGGCATCGGCGGGGCCGGAATGTCGGGGATAGCCGAAATTCTGCATAATCTCGGCTATAAGGTACGCGGTTCAGATATCAGCACCAGCCCGGTCGTGGCTCATCTCAAGAATTTGGGGATTGAAATCAGGGAAGATCATCATCCATCCAATCTTGGTTCCGCCGATGTTGTTGTTATATCATCCGCTGTTAAAGAAAATAATCCAGAAGTAATGGAAGCCCGCAGGAAAAATATCCCGGTGATAAAACGCGCAGAAATGCTGGGAGAGTTAATGCGGCTGAAATATTCGATCGGTATTTCCGGGACACATGGAAAAACAACGACAACATCGATGCTGGGCAAGATTATGACCGACGGCGGCCTCGACCCGACTGTCATTGTAGGCGGTATAGTACATGGCCGCGGCTCAGGTGCTTCACTCGGCGAAGGCCAGTATCTTATTGCCGAAGCCGATGAATACGACCGTTCATTTCTCGTGATGTTTCCGTCGATGGCTGTCATAACGAATATCGAGCCGGATCACCTGGAATGCTATGAAGGTATGGAAGATCTTGAAAACTCATTTCTGACATATATGAACCGTGTGCCGTTCTACGGTGAAGTAGTCTATAATATTGATGACCCGGTTTTGAATAAACTCCGAAATAAAATCGAACGTACTTCGAAGAGTTTTGGCTTCAGTCCCGAGGCGGATTATCAGGCCGTTGATATAAGAGCAGTTGATGGGCGTATGGAATTCACGGTTTTCAGACAGGGAGAAAAGTTGGGCGATATAATCTTGAATGTCCCGGGCGAACATAACGTCAGGAATGCTCTTGCGGCTGCGGCAGCAGCCTATCAACTTGATGTTCCATTCGATAAAATAGCCGATTCTTTACGCGAATTTTGTGGGGTTGGTCGTAGATTCGAAATTACGGCCGATGTAAATAATATTTTAATAGTTGATGACTATGCGCATCATCCGACAGAAATTGCAGCGACATTAGATACTGCCAGAGAATCATATAACCGCAGGGTAATCGCGATTTTCCAGCCGCACCTGTTCAGTCGAACGCAGCTGTTTTACAGAGAATTCGCCCAGGCTTTAACTCGAGCCGATATCTGTTTCCTGACCGATATTTTTCCGGCAAGGGAAGAGCCGATTGACGGCGTTACTTCCGAAATGATAGAGCGTTACGCGCGAAAGAACGGACATAAAAATATAAAATATGTCGGCAAAAAAGAGAATGTTGTTGGAGAGGTACTTGAAATTGCGCGCCCCGGCGACATGATAATTACCATAGGGGCCGGTTCCATTACATATATGAATAGATATATTGTCGAGGGTATAAAAAATGCGACGACTTAATGTAGGGAAAATATATCAGAGGATGCTGGCAACAGCTTTGCTTCTGGCCGTGTTTGTCGGAATAGTAAAGTATAGCGGCTTGTTTAAGCTGGAGCATGTTCAGGTGAGACCTTACGATAATTTAGCCGAGTATGCTCAGATTAACAGCGTTACTCATCAGAATATCTTCTCAATACCGGTCAATGAGATTCTGTCGAGTCTTTTGAAGCACGAGAGAGTGTTTCAGGTCGATTTCGATTATCATCTTCCGAATAAAATCGATATTAAAATAAATGATATAAAACCGGCTGCTCTGGTAATGGCCAGGCACGGCAAAACGATTTATCGCATGGATAATAAATGCCGGCTTTATCCGACTGATAATATACCCGAAGAAATAGACTGTCCGATAATAACCGGGGTCAGGAACTGCAATTCATATAAGCGAATTACTGATGACCGTATGCTGCTTGTTGTTAATCAACTTGAATTGATCAAGGAAGATTATACAGATTTCTACCTTGCCATTTCAAGTATCGATATGTCGCATGATAAACATATATCGTTGTATATTGACGGTCTCGCTATTGAAGTGAGATCTTATGCCGGTGATTTGCATCGGAGTATAAGCAAACTAAAAGTTTTTCTATTAGACTATAACCCGGATCTGACTGATATGCACGTATTGGACATGAGGTCCGACGAATTGATAATTGCAGTGAGTTAATAATGTCCGAAGATCGCATCATAACCGGAGTAGATATAGGCACGACTCATATCAGGGCGCTTATTGTCGAAATGAACGAAGATGATGAGCTCCAGTTCTTAGGGTACGGAGTTAATAAAGCCGATGGCCTGAAGCGCGGCGTTGTCGTAAATATGGAAAAAACGGTAAGTGCGATTTCAAAAGCCGTCGAGGATGCGGAAATAATGTCGTCGGTGCATATTGATTCCGCGGTGGCCGGCATTAACGGTGATCATATTCGGTCGATAAACAGTCACGGTGTTATTGCGGTTACGAGATCGGATAATGAAATCGGGGAAAAGGATGTCAAAAAGGCGATTGAGGCGGCCAGTGCGGTGGCGATTCCTGCTGATAGGGAAGTGGTGCATGTTCTCCCGCAGGAATATACAGTCAACGAACAGGCCGGAATAAAAAACCCGATTGGCATGACCGGAGTAAGGCTTGAAGTTGAGGTCCATATTGTAACGGCAAATGTAACTTCGGCGAGAAATATCTATCGATCGATGGAAAGATGCGAAATTGATATTGAACAGCTGGTACTACAATCATTGGCGTCATCCTACGCTACTCTTACCGATAGTGAAGAAGATATGGGAGTGGCCCTGATAGATATTGGAGGTGATTTGACTGACGTCGCAGTTTTCTACGATGGTGCAATCAGACATACCGGTGTTGTTCCAATCGGTGGAAAAAATGTGACCAATGATATCGCAATTGGACTTAGAACCTCGGTCGAACAGGCCGAGCAGTTGAAAATAAATTACGGATCCGCTTTGACAGCAATGGTCGATCCCGACGAAATGATGATGGTACCTTCCGTGGCCGGTAAGGATGCTCGTAATATTTCGCGTAATGTTCTGGCGACCATCATTGAGCCGCGCATGGAAGAAATATTATCGATGGCTCATCGGGAAATAAAAAAGGCCAATCCTCCCAACAGCCTGGCGGCGGGAGTTATTCTTACCGGCGGAGGTGCGTTATTACCGGGTACTATCGAACTGGCTGAACAAATTATGGATATGCCGGTCAAAATAGGGAGCCCGGGCGGCATAGCTGAAATGCCGGATAATTTAAGCTCGCCTGAATTCGCGACTCTCACAGGCCTGGTGCTGTTTGGCGCGAGACACGGCGGCACGCTTGAATCGCGTCGGGGAGGGCTTAAAGGAATATTTAAGCGGATCGAAGGATGGATATCAAAGAATTTTTAATATCAAGGAGGAAGAGGAGATGAACGAAGGGAGAATGCGACTCGATTTCGCCGATGGTCTCGAGGATCTTGCTAATATCAAGGTTGTCGGGGTCGGGGGCGGCGGGGGCAACGCCGTTAATCGTATGATTGAAGCCGGTCTGACCGGCGTGGAATTTATTGCCGTTAACACCGATGCACAGGTGCTGGAGACGAGCCGCGCCGAGAAGAGAGTGCAGATAGGGAAAAAGCTTACGAAAGGATTAGGCGCGGGAGCCAATCCTGAAATTGGGAGAAAGGCGATTGAAGAAGACCGGGAAGAAATCGGCCAGCTTTTGGAAGGTGCCGATATGGTCTTTATTACCGCCGGAATGGGGGGTGGAACCGGGACCGGTGCGGCGCCGGTAGTGGCCGAGATTGCTCGTCAGCAGGGGTCGCTGGCTGTGGCGATTGTGACCCGGCCGTTTAATTTCGAAGGCCGCAAGAAGATGGAAAAGGCTGAAAACGGGCTGAAGGCGCTTCGGGAAAAAGCGGATAACCTCATCGTTATCCCGAACGAGAAACTTCTCGAGGTGCTCGACAGGAATACACCATTGACAAAAGCATTCGTATATGCCGACGAAGTGCTGCACCAGGCAACCAAAGGCATTGCGGACCTGATTACCGTGCCGGGGTTGGTCAACTGCGATTTCGCCGATGTTCGGACAGTAATGCTCGAACGGGGCGAGGCGCTCATGGGCAGCGGTGTTGCATCGGGTGACGATCGTGCTGAGGAAGCCGCGACCCAGGCAATATCATCGCCGCTTCTGGATAATATCTCCATATCCGGGGCGCGCGGGGCACTCGTAAATGTCACCGGCGGTGAAGATATTACCCTGCATGATGTCAATACGGCGGCCGGTATCATTCAGCAGGCTGCCGGCCAGGAGGCAAATATTATTTTTGGCGCAGTTATCGATCCCGATCTGAAGGGGCAGATTCGGGTAACGGTAATCGCGACCGGTTTTGGCTCAGTTGTCGAGAACGAGCAGGATAAGGAAGAAACTGAAGAGGCCGACGCTATTTCATCGGCCAAGCCGGGGAAGGTTATGGAGCTTTTCCCGACCCAGCCTCATTATCCGGCCCGTAAGGCGACCGGGACCAATGGACACCGCAATCCGAATTTTCAGAGCAATGATTCGAAGGTGCCGGCATATTTGAGGAAATTACCTAATTAGAGAATAAAAAATCACTCGGTCCCTCCACTTACCAGGGCCGTCGTTTCTACAGATGGATCGGCGGCCTGTTTTTTATAGAGTCAATATTGTATTGAATAAATCCGATACTTTTCGAATCTTTTTTAAAAGCTTTCTATTTATAAATTATCGTATATAAACCATTTATCGGCCGATTCTATTTCGGCATGTCGGTTGCGATGTTATCAGGCAGTTAAATCTCTGACTCCAATAAAGGAGGGAGCATGAGCCTGAAAATAAATACTAATAATGTCGCCAGCGAAATTTTTACCAATGCCAGCATGCGGTCGAATGTTCTTTCGAAACTAATGAACAAGTTGTCCTCCGGTCTTGCCATAAACAGCGCTGCCGATGACCCGGCCGGTCTGGTGATCTCCGAACAGATGAAATCGCGCATTGCTTCTTTGAATGTGGAGATTGAAAATATTACGACAACAATCAACAAGTACGAAACAGCGTCGTCTTCGGCCATGCAGCTTAGGGGAATACTGACCGAAGCACGGAGCCTGGCGGTGGCGGCGGCCAACGGTGCTGTCAATGATCCGGCCATAACCGAGGCATACCAGGCCGAGGCGGACCGCCTGGTTGATACATACAACCGCATTGTCGAGACCTCGTCGTTCGGGAATCAGAAACTTTTCGACGGTTCGGAGGGGTCGATTACGACTGTTGCGGAACTGGCCTCGCTGGATCTTTCGAGCCTGACGACAGCGGAAGAAGAGATAGCTTATATCGACGAAGAGATCGCTCGACTGGACAGCGAGATAGTCAATATCGGAGCGACCCAGAAGAATGATCTGGAGAGCCGGCGGCGGAATCTTGAGATCGAGGCGCAGAATCTCCAGGCGGCCCAGTCGCAAATCGCCGATACCGATTATGCCAGTACATATGCGAATTTCGTAAAAAATTCGATACTCCTCGAATCGTCGATGGCTCTTATGTCGCATGCGTTTATCGCACCCAAAACAACATTGTCGCTACTTATGTCAGAATAGATATCAACTGTAATCTCTCGATTCATTTTCTATAAACCGACGGTTAAGCCTTAAGATAAGGCGAACTCTGCGGCCGGGCTTCCTCACCCGGCCGCAGGGGTAATGGACGTATTTGATCATCGCGCTCTTTACAGGTGTGTCTAAGTTTTCATCACCGGCGGGACAGGAGTGTCCCGCCTACCCATTGCGGGGATATAGATTATAGCCAAAATGAGTTTGTTTCGTCAAAAAACAGTTTTTGGGGACTCGGTCCCTTTTTTGAGCGCGCTTTTGGCGCGTTCGTCTCTGATTGTGTCTGGCACGGGTCATAATTGAAATTTTGCGTCATTTTGGGGTTTCTCCGGATTAAAAATGGCTTTGTTTCCTCAAAAAGTAGTTTTTGGGGATATCAGTTTTGTAGTAAATATGGGGACTCGGTCCCTTTTTTTAATATTGCAAATTCTGTGATTTGAACCGCCCCGGTTATTCCGGAGGCTGTTTTAGTTGAGTCAGGCCACCTTG
>CAZDPY010000005.1:0-193322 GCA_964507455.1 uncultured Ignavibacteriaceae bacterium | reverse complement strand
ACCAGTGACCTCTCGGATGTGAACCGAACGCTCTAACCAACTGAGCTAATTGCCCCTTCCATTTTCAAACATCATTCTGGGCCCACCAGGACTCGAACCTGGGACCCGCTGATTATGAGTCAGCTGCTCTAACCGACTGAGCTATGGGCCCAATAGTTAAAAGTCTTGTATAATAATATAAATTTTTTCTCAGTCAAGCCAATTCTTTTAACATTCTCGCACGCTTTATGTTTCATAACAGACAGGCTAAATGCGAAATTCAATGATGTCTCCGTCACTCAACTTGTAACTGCTCGATACCCTTTGCCCTTCATATTTTCCCTCACCCCAGATTTTAGCATACTGCATTTTGCGGGCAAAATCCTTGTGAAGCTCAAAAGCGGCGTCTTCAACCGTGCCACCCGCGGGAAGTATAATCGGGTCATTGTAATCGGGATCATGGCCGACCTTTTTCGTAAAGACTCTTATAATTCCAAGTGATTTAAATAAACTGTCTTTGAATTTTTCCGCGGTTTCATCATCGAGGATCGAAGATGGGATGATAACATAGTCAGGATAAAGCCTGGATAGATTCTTCATTCCCATCTCGCCCCCTTCATCGAGAAATTTGTGTCCGGCAAAAACAGTCTTTTTATAAGAGTATTTGGGATCTTCGGGGTCTTCCGGTACTTCTGGCAAAAGCTTAACCCGTTTTTGATCCATAATATCGAATATGACCTTTACCCGCTCATCAAAGCCGGGTTGCGAAACATCCACGACAATGACAGTCAGGTCGGCCGCCCTGACAAGATTGGGAATATAGTTTTCCATATAATCATCAGAAATCGGGGGAGTATCTATCAACTGGATTTGAATGGTCTCATACTGCATCATACCGGTGGCCGGTTCGCGTGTGGTATACGGATAATCACCGATCAATGGTTTGGCGCTGGTGTAATAATCGACAATTGTCGATTTGCCGGAATTTGGCGGACCGATTAGAATAACTTGCGCGGCCCCCTCTTTTTCGATACTATCCCATTTTTCCGCGATGCGGGCACCGTGTTTTTTACCACCCGAATCGATTTGTTTTTTGAGTTTGGATATTTTGGCTTTGAGGTCGGCCTGGAGTTTGTCGGTGCCTTTGTGTTTCGGCATCAAGGCCATAAGTTCCTTGGCAAGGCGCAGTTTTTCTCGCGGGTCCTTTTCGGCCTTGTATTCCCGTTCCAGTTCGTAATAATGTGGCGGAAGATTCGCAGGCATAACTAACCACCTGTCACAAGTTAACCAAAAGAACAGCCCTATACAAGCGGAATATAGCAATAGAAAAGGATAAAATAAATCTTTTTTGAGTTGACAGTTTTGCCCGTTCCCAGTATTTTATGACTACTGGGAACGGGGTATTAAAACAACTCGCATATCATCCTAAGGGCACATCCCGTCAAATTCATATCGGGTTATATCATTTTAGCCTGAGAAAGTCTAAACAAGTGCATCTATTTTGCCGTTACATCCGGCCGCCGCCCTTAAGGCTCATTCTATACCCACCTAATGTACATAATTACCCTAAAACCTTTCTCTTTTTGGAGGGAGAAAATGAAAAAATCTGTAATTCTCTTGCTTATTTTGGCATTCCTGCTTATTTCGTCGAATGCTCTGTTCGCCGAAGTTCAGGAAACGCATCCTGATCAATGCCTGTATTATTATTTCAACAGGATAACCGAGACATATCTGCCCGGCTCAACCGCCGATCCGGAACAGGAAGTCCTTACCGCCGAATTCTGGATGCTCTTTTCTTCTCCTGATTCACTTCCGGATCCGTCTCTAAATCCAATGATGAAATTCGTGAAGATCCAATTTACATTCGATAACACCAAATGGGAAATAACGCCGCAGGACATCGAACTAATTGGTGACGCGGTCGGCGCATTCGGCGAACCGTATGTTGAAATAGTGGATGACCATATATTGGTCGAACTAACCGGAACGGGCCTGGCGCCCTTTTATCAGGGCAAGGGATTAGTTGCCTTCAATTTCAAACCACTTTGTCAGGAGGCCGGTGTTTCTTCGCCCCTTACTTTCGATGAAGCAGGGTCGTCCAATATGGTATTAGTGGATCATGACAATGGAAGCGAATCCTATCACGCCGATCCCAGATGGGATGGTGCTATTGACATTGACTATAACCTGCATGAATATACGATTGCCTCCGGTGTAGACGGTACTCTTGGTAGTGAGGTAACGGTGCCGGTTCAGCTGGAATCTAACCTTCGCATTTTTTCGATGCATCACTTTATCGATTATGATCCCAATGTCCTTGAATTTGTTGATGTTGAACCGAATTTAACGTATTTCACCGATCCATGCAGTGAATGCATTGAAAATGACGATGGTAACGGCTTACTTGAAATATATCTCGTTAACGAGTGTGGAACATGGCCGGATTGTTATATTGAGCCATTCCCGACGCCGGATGATGTATACTTTCTTAAATTCCGCGTAATCGGGAATAGTACTAATACGACTATACCAATTAGCTTCGTCGAACATCTTTCTTTCGATTCCTCTTACAACGACTATAGAGCTGCCGGCAGCCCGTGTGAAGTTTTCGATGAATCGATCAATCCGCCGCAGATGCATGACGGTTCAATTCACATTCCTCCTTACATGACTGAAATAAAATCCGAATGCGTAAATCCGTATCTCGAATATAACGGCGGATTTAATTATGATGTTGACTTTGCAATCTCCTTGCTAAACAACTATCCCGCCGGCGATTATTCTGACCAGAGTATAAATGGTGCGATCGATTTTCTATTCGAGATGCCCGGTTTTCTCGACCCCAATTATGTCGCTGATCCGCTCCCAAGCGATCTTAATTTTGTCGGCCGCGAATACATAAACGGCAGCAACTGGCTCCATGTTACTCAGGAATTTGTGGCGGGGCTGTCCAATCACTGGGGCCCCAGCGTGAATATGACTAATGTAGCTACAGTCAATTTCGATTTTGAGCCCATGTCGTATGTGCCCGATTATGAAAACCGCACTTACGCTCTGGAATTTGGTGATTCTTATGATGATTACGGAGATATGTTATATACAAGGGTTGAAGATACGACCGGGACGGTCACTCATTATAAAGACGATATAGCCTGCACGGCCGTGCCGGTGACCGTCAAAATGGGTGAATTCTTCACCCGGTTTGCATCCGACGGCGACAATACTGTCACACAGAAATTATGGCTCCGCGGTAATTTTGACGTCGGCCAGTTTTCGGTAAATGTCACCGTTTCAGGCGATCTGAAATTCAGCTCGGTCTACCCGGCACCAAATGTCACCGCAACTAAAATTGATAACTACGAATATCAGATTCACTTTGACGGTGCATCATTTGCATCGGCCACCGAGGATGATTCTGTTTTGGTCGCAACCATGAACTTCTCCGGTGCCTGTTTGAGCCAGGGATGGAAAATGGTTGCCAAAGATACTCCTGACGGTGGATGGTATCTGAATGCTACCACCTCATTCTCTCAAGCCTTTATCAAAGACAATGTTGGGGATGAGCATTTCGTCGATTTAAGTCCCGGTAATCTGCGCGGATGGTGCGATGATCCAATTCAACTGCCGCCACCGAACCAAGAGTATAAGTCTTCAGGCATTCCAACTGAATTCGCTCTCGACCAGAATCATCCAAATCCATTTAATCCGACTACCACGATATCATATGATGTCCCTAATGCCTGCCAGGTGCGTATCGTGGTCATGAATATCCTCGGACAACAAGTCGCCACACTTGTCGACGAAACCAAAGCACCGGGACATTATGAAGTGATCTGGTACGGAACCGATGACAATGGCTCTAAGGTCTCATCCGGTATATATCTCTACAGTATCCAGGCCGGTGATTTTGTACAGACCAGGAAAATGATGTTAATGAAATAATCCCTGTGCTACAGGCAGTAAAGGGTCGTCTTTCCTTATAATGGGAAGGCGGCTCTTTTACTTTGTATGGCTTTTTATAATATCTGTAAGCTGGGCGCAGACGTAATCAACTTCACTGTATTTCAAATCAGGATAAAGGGGAAGTGATAGCACCCTTTTGAATGCCCTTTCGGAATTGGGGAAATCCGCATATTTGTATTTGAATTTCTTTTTAAAATAGCTTAATCGGTAAACCGGAATAAAATGCACGCTGCAGCCGACACCCGCCTTTTCCAGACGAGCAATGACCTCATCGCGGCTTATTTTCCAGCGGTTAAGATTGAGCTTTATTATAAATAAATGCCAGGCGTGACGGTAGTTTTCATCGGACCAGGGTAATTCGATATATTCCTGCCAATCATGCAGATTTTTCAGATATCGCTCGGCCAGTTTCATTCGTTTTTCCTGGTTGATCTCAAACCGCTCCAATTGTCCCAGCCCCAACGAGGCATTCAAATCCGGCATATTATACTTGAAGCCCAATTCTGTGATATCATATTTCCAGCCCTTACCCTTTGACTTTTCCCAGCCGGTTGATGTCATACCGTGGAGAGCAAGTCTCTTTATTTTCTCGATTTTCTTCTTCGAATTCCCAACGACCATCCCTCCCTCTCCGGTAGTAAGATTCTTTGTAGAATAAAAAGAAAAGACATTCAAAGCGGCCAGGCTTCCGACAGCTTTCCCTTTATAATATGCTCCGAGTGAATGAGCCGCATCGCTTATATACAGCAGCTTACTCTTGCGAGACAGTTTTTTGATTTCATCATACCGGCAGGGATACCCTGCAACATCAATACTGATGACCGCCTTTGTCTTTTTATTAATTTTCTTTCGAATCATATCCGGATCAATATTCAGCCCGACTTTTTCGATATCGACCAGAACCGGTTTTGCTCCGGTATAAAGAACAGCCTCGATCGTAGCGGCCATTGTATAGGGTGTGGTGATGACTTCATCACCCGCCCTGATATTCTCGGTAAGCAGGCCAAGGTGCAATCCCGCCGTACCCGATGACAGAGCGGCCGCGTATTTGGCCCCTGTCAGGCCTTCTATACCTCTTTCGAATCTCTCGACGTTCGGCCCGGAAGTTAACCAGCCCGATTTAAGGCACTCTGCAACTGCCTTCTTCTCGGCAGGTGATATTTTAATCCTGAAAAATGGGACCTTCATTGCTAACGGCCTCTACTTATAAGGCGGTCATATAATTGAGCCATTTTATCCGCGCAGTTATCCCAGAGATAATGATTTTTTACAAATTCTCGACCGGCTCTACCCATTTTGGATCTCAGATCCTTATCCTGTGCCAAATGCAATATTGCATCTGCCAGTGATTCCACATTTCCGGGAGGAACCAGATAACCGGTCTCACCGTTTATTACCGCTTCCGGTATTCCTCCGGTATCACTGGCAATCACCGGCAGCCCGCAGGCTGCTGCCTCGAGAGCGGCAACTCCGAATGACTCCTCGACAACCGACGGCATCACCATAATATCATGACGACCTATATATTCAAAAATTTCATCATTCGGTATAAATCCATCGAATGTCACAATATCTTCTATTTGAAGATCTCTGGCAAGCGTTTTCAAGGATTCCGTCATGGGCCCTTCCCCAGCCATCGATAAAGTAATATTTCCACCCCGCGAACGAACTCCGTGAACCGTCCTCAAAAGAATATCCGGACCGTATATCGCATGATGCATTTTCGCAAAAACAAGTCTGGTTGTATGACTATCCCCGTAATCCTGTACCTTGTCAGGAGGCTGTACACCGAAGGGTACGATTTTTATTCTATCCTTAATCTTCGGCGCAATAGAGACAGTTTTATCCAGAAGAAATTTACTCGTCGCCGTCAGCAGATCAGCGCTATTTAATAATTTCCTCAAGAGAAATTTCTTAATCGAATTATTGGGGAAATTTATTATGTCACTTCCCCAGACAGTCAGAAGATATGGATGCTTACCGGCCCGGTATCCCCAAAGTCCGTACCCGGTGGCATAATGAGCATGTACCAAAGCCGGAGAAATTTTTTCTATTAATCTTTTTACTTTTCCGGCATTTGTAAAATATGCCGCCCGCCTTAATCGTCCGTAAGGGATTATTGTCGTTTCAATGCCATCGACCGGCTCACCCCCCAGGGAGATATTATGAATATCAAAACCCCTCTCGGAAAGAGCCTTAATCCACCTTATTGTATGTACCGATGATGCATAGCTGAGTATAACGACCTTACTCGGCATGATCAGCTGCCCTTTTCTCTATTGAGTAATTCGCCAGCCGGGCGGTCAGGGCCAGGATAAAAGCCAATGTATATCCTTCCTGTCCCCAAAGCCAGGCCCGCATATAGAAAATCGTAATGAAGAAAACAAAAGTGGTCGTAAATGCAGCGGCTATCATCGGCATCAACTCTTCGGACAAATTTTCCCTAAACAGCCTGATTCCGGTTCTAAGCGCTGTCCAGCCAAAATATAAAATAACCACACCGCCGAATATTCCTAATTCCGATAATTCCTGTAGTAAAACATTGTGCGTGGAATAACCAATTAGATAATAAATGTACGGATTAAACCTCATATCAGGCAGTATTTCGAAAATCGCCTTGTAATTTCCGATTCCAATTCCCGTTAAGGGATCCATCATGAATGCTTCGAGCGCCGCCCGCCATAACTCGAACCGAAGCAAAATGGTTCCGGTGGCACGCTCGAAAGTGATAGTCTCGAAACGTTCCAGCAAAGCCGCAAAGGTGCCGGAATTGATAATAATCAGCATTATGATTGGGATTCCGATATAAAGAAGACTCCCGGCAAACTTACGGGCAGAGCGAAATTCCGGCAATTTCGCTTTTCGAAAAGATGCGATTAAAAATACTGCAAAAGCAATAATTATCGTTAGAATCAGCCCCCTCGACATGGTTGCAATCCCTGCCCCGGTTACTATAAGAAAGGCGATCGTATAGATTGTCCTTTCCGATGATTTCCTGCTCCAGATTGCCATTGCGAGTGCTATCGGAATACCGGCCATTGACAGGGTTTCAAAAGCAATTCCGGAAATTCCGAAAATTCTCATGGCGCCGCCGTACATAAAAAACATTGACAGGTTGTACAGTGAAAAGGCAACATGACTGACAACAAAAGCATTTATCATGGTTTTCATTTTCATCTGCCCTGTAAGATAATAAAGCGCCCTGTAGATTATGTATATCAGCACCAATCTGGCGATAGGTACAATCGATAGTGTCCTGTCATAGGCAAATATCCCGGAGATAATTGCCACTATGATAAGTGCGATGAGTGGCAGATCAAAAACGGTTTTATCGAAATCGGTCTTGAATTTTAATAGTGCATCAATCAGGCAGGCCCCCAGAAACAAGGCTGCCGTCAGATCCCAGGGATGAATCGCCATTAAATTCATTCGATAAGGCATATAGACAAATAATGACGCGATAAAAATATAGAAACTGACCCTCCGGGACGATACCAGCAAGACCATAACCGGAACTGCCATATAAAAACCGACATAAAGTACACGGCCGGTAATAAAGAGATACAAAGCAGGCATTATAAACAGTAGTAATCCCGCTGTAAGATAAAAAAGCGTCCGATTATCACCGACGGCAGTTTCGCTTTTACCGGTAATGTTCATTTCATTTTTCCCAGAATATCATTTATCGTTTCATGTATCGGTTTTATTTTTAGCAAATAGGCAATTATCGTAAAAACCGCCCCGCTTATAAGGGCCGCCGGTATAATCCGCATCTTTGATAAAAATTCCATTCCGGTCTTGAAATCTTCCATATTCTGATAATACTGACCAATAAAATAAATCGGAACCGAGGCAATCACCAGTTTCAAGATGACTACCAGAAAATTTCCGAAACCCACCAAAATCCGGGCCCTTGCCAAAAATACTATCAACACCAAAACAGAATAAATATATGCTGCCGATGTCGCCAAACCAATACCCGGATAGCCAAAAATATCTCTAAAAAGCCAGGTCAATAATATCTTCAGGGCCACCGCCATCAAGGCAGTATAGAAAACTATTCTCTGGCGCTGAATGGCGTAGCAGGCCTGGATCAGAATAGTAAATAAGAACAGACTGGCCAGCTGTGGAGTCAATGTTACCAGAATCTTCGATGTCATTTCAAGAGATTGCAAATCAAAAGCTCCTCTCAAAAACACGGCGGCGGTTAACTCCTTTGCAAAAAACAGGTAGAAAATCGCAACCGGGACACCTACTGCCAGAGAAATCAGGATTGTAGATCTCATCAGTGCCGAAAAGGACCGTGCCTGACCCGGACCGGCTCTTTCGCTAAGATACGGAAAGGTTACCGAGGCAATCGTGATCCCAATGACTGAAACCGGAAGCATAACCAGAAAACTGCAGTAATTAAGAGCCGAAACAACACCGGTTTGCAGATCAGCGGCAAAATATCGGTCAATAATAAAGTAAGTGCTTGTCAAGAGCTCAACGCCCACAATTGCCCCGCCAATGGTCAAAGCCCGTTTCGATTCATCGGAAAATATGTTAAAATTAAAATACTTGAATAGCTTGATATCAAATAGTCTGACAAGAAGAAACAAAACCTGTATAAAAGTTCCCGTCAGAATACCGGCCAGAATGGCCCCGACCGAGATATCCTGAGAAAAAAGATAAATAATAATAATCGCTGTAATATTCAGTATAACGGTGCCCAGAGCCGGATAGACGAATTTTTTCTTTACATTTAAAGCCGAGCGTAAAAATGATTCCAGAAAGCTTAAAAGCAGCAAAACAGAAATTGCCCGACAGTAAAAGACAGCCGTTTTAAAAGTCTCCCCGGTGAGGTCGCTTCCGATCAACCTGACCATATATGGTGCCAGCAGCAAGACAGCTCCAATAGCCAAAACGACAATAAAAATTAACGAGTTGAAGACACTCCATATCGAGCGCCAGTCATTCTCGTTGGTATTTCCAGCCAACTTTCGTGATAAATACGGTACAATCAGAAAATTTACCGAGCGTACGATGACAACATTGAAAAATATCGGAGCCGCGACAGCGATCAGATAGATATCATATTCCAGGGATGTACCGAAACGCTCGGCAATAACCATCTCACGTAAAAAACCCAGTAATTTCGAAGCGATTACCACGCCCGAAACACCGAAAATCGCATGTCTGATGCTTATGCCTGCCGACAATCCTTGTAAACCTTCTATAATTTATGATTTTAATCGAGCGACACGATTAAATAAAAACTGTCTTCATCCGAAACACCTAAGCCGAAACCGCTTTGACAACCTCAATAACCTCTTCCTGTTCCTCATCGGTAAGCTCGGGGAAAACCGGAATTGAGACAACATGCTCTGCCACCCTTTCAGAAACCGGGAAATCGCCCTTTTTGTAATTCATACCTTTATAACATTCCAGAAGATGGAAAGGCACCGGATAATACACATCATGCCCGATTTCCTTTTCTCCCAGTTTCGCCAAAAGCTCTTCCTGATTTTCCACTGAAATGGTATATTGATTGTAAATATGATAGGCGTAGTCCTTAACAACCGGTGTCTTAATATTTGTCCCGGCAAAAGCTTCGTCATATTTCCTGGCATGTTTACGACGCCCTTCGTGCCATTCATCGAGGTAATCCAGCTTAACATTCAAAACCGCTGCCTGTACGGTCGCCAGCCGTGAATTGTATCCGACAACTTCAGGACGGTACTTCTTCTTCCAGCCGTGAATACGAAGCATCTTCAACATTTCCAGCCTTTCTTCCGAAGCGGTTACGACCATACCGCCGTCACCGGCCCCACCGAGATTTTTTGACGGGAAAAAGGAAAAACAACCATAATGTCCGATCCCCCCTGCCTTCTTTTCTTTGTACTTTGACCCGATCGCCTGAGCGGCATCCTCGACGACAATAAGATCATGCTTCTCAGCAATTTCCATGATCGGGTCCATATCCGCCGTTTGCCCGAAAAGATGTACCGGGATAATCGCCTTTGTTTTATCTGTTATTGCCTGTTCGATTTGAGATATATCGATATTGTATGTATCTTCCTCGATATCGACAAACACCGGCACAGCCCCGACACGCGAAACGATCGAAGCGGTGGCGAAGAATGAATAATCAGGGACAATGACCTCGTCACCTTTACCGATTCCCGAAGCTTTCAATGAGAGCAATAACGCATCGGTACCCGATGCAACGCCGACTCCATATTTGGAATCGCAGTAAACAGCGACTTTAGCCTCTAATTCTGCAACCTCGGGACCGAGAATAAATTTCCCATGGTCAAAAACATCGAGAACAGCTTTATCAATCTTATCTTTTATTTTATCGTACTGTCTTTTCAAATCAAGAAGTGGTACTGCCATAAAAATCTCCTCTAATCTTCCCATCCCTGGTTTTCCAAAAGTTGTTCTTCGGGAACATCCCGCATCGGCTTGGCCGGAACACCTATCATTATTTTCTTCGGCGGACAATCCGCGGTAAGAAGCGCCCCGGCCCCGACCAGTCCGTCTTCACCGACCGTTTTGCCCGGGAGTATCGTGGCGTTAACACCAATGCGACCGCCCTTTTTGACAATAACCCCTTTAAAGTGCTTGAAACGTTCTTCGGTACGGCCGACGAAATTATCGTTGGATGTTGCCGCGCAGGGAGCGACAAACACCCGATCCTCGAGATCGGAATAGGCCGTGATATATACATTGGTTTCGAGTTTGCAGTAACGCCCGATTTTACAGTAATTCTCAATCGCTACCCCGCGACCCACAATAGTAAAATCACCGATTTCGACATTTTCACGAACTGTCGATAGATCGGCAATAAGAACCTTCTTGCCTATATCGGAGCCTTTATATATAACTACCGAGGTACCAATAATACAGTCGGTGCCAATTTTGCACGGGGCCAGCTGCTGGTCTTTGGTAACCGCCGAATTGGCCGCCCGCATAGGAGCTTTGCCGATTACAGTATTATCATCGATGCGGACAGTATCCCCGATACTTGTTCCCTCGTGTATAATAACATTATGGCCGATTACACAGCCGTTGCCGATTTTAACATCGCGTCCAAAAACACAGAAATTTCCATAATGTGTGTTTTTGCCAATTTGAGCGGACTTATCGATTACACAATTATCCATATTGCACCTATTGTTCTTCGTTGGTATCCAGTGTAACAGGAGCTCCCCCGGCTTCGATTGATTTTTCAGCCGCCTCCAGGACATTTAACACCTTGACACCGAACCTACCGTCGGTCAACGGTGCCTCTCGATTTTCCAGTCTATCAAGAAAATACTTCAATTCTGCCGCAAGCGGTTCCACCGACGAAATCTTCGGATATACAACATCCCCGGTCCTGAGTGACATATACTCGCCATAAGAACCGTATTCACGGATCTGATCTTTGACTTTATCATATAAAGCCAGCTTATAAGCCGGATCCATATCATTGAAAACAGCCATTTTCTTCGAACCCACAACCGTCAAATTTCTTTCTTTTAGATGGTTGAGCCAGCTGACATGAATCTGTGCAATTGTTCCGTCGCCGAAGTGAATTACCAGGAAAACGACATCCTCGATTCCGGGCTTTAAGTATGAAACACCATTGGCACTGATTCGCACCGGTTCTTTATCGAGGAGATAAAGTAAAAGAGCGACATCCTGAGGACCGAATGACCATAGGACATTCTTGGTTTCACGCACCTTGCCGAAGTTGGTCCTGTTGCAGTACAGATAATACACTTTCCCGAGCTGACCTTCATTGATAATACTTTTCAGATATACCGCGGCCGGATGATAAGCCATAATGTGGCCGACCATTAATATCGACTGTTTTTCTTCCGCGATCTCAACGAGCTTTTCGCCATCATCGCTCGATATGGCCATCGGTTTTTCTATCAGGATATCCCTGCCGCTTTCAAGCATCGTAAGAGCTTGTTCGAAATGAAGTTGTGATGGTGTCGCGAGTACCACCGCTCCAATATCCTCTCTTTCGAGAATATCGTGATAATCTGAGGATGTCTCGAGAGTGGGATAATGTTTTGACACCCAGGCCAGTCTATCTTCGTCAACATCGCAGGCCAGGGCGGTTATACCGGGAGCGAGCCAGTTTAGATTTCGCAGAATATTCCTGCCCCAGTCGCCGATGCCGACAATTGCGAGATTTTTCATAAATATTTATCCTATTAAATTAGGTCTTGTTCTTTTTGCCGACACCCGGGATCCACCCGAAAATGGTATTGAAGAAAAATGAGGCACGCCGGTAATCTTCAGGAGATCTCTCTTTCAACCCATCGATATAATAGGCGATCAAGGATATCCCGATCGCAAACAGCAGCGATAAAATAAAGGTCGACATAACGATTATCCTGCGCTGCGGCTTAATGCCCAGTTCAGGCGGTTGAGCGGGATCGATAACCGAGACCGCCGGTGTATTCATCTTTTCCTGGATTTTGGCCTGTTCGTATTGCTCGGAAAGGATTTGATATAATGTCTCTGCGAGTTGAAGTCGGCTCATGAGATCGGCATATTTTATTTTCAGCGACGGTACTTCGGCAATCGGTAAAGATAAGTACGAGCTGTCGGCGCCGCCGAATTCTATTTCATTTATCTGTCTCTTTATTTCGCTGATCTTTCTTTCAAGGTTAATTACGGTCGGATGGCTGGGGGATAAAGTCTTCTCGGCAACGTTCTTTTCTATTTCATTCCTGGCCAGATCGACCTTCAAATCAACTGCCGACTGAATTGCCAGCTGCGTTTGCTGATCCAAATCAACCGCTTTATTCTTCAGCTGAAACTCCTTTAGCTCATTCTGAGCCGCTTCGAGATCAAGGGTTACTTCGGTCAGACGATTCTCAATAAAATCTCTGGCGACACGGGCCCTCGATGAAGAAAGTTGCCTTACCATTATATCCAGTTGATTTGCAAAGGAATTGGCCAGCCTGGCTGCCATTACCGGATCCTTATCCTGGTAACTTATTTCGAGCAAACCTTCAGGTGTCACATTGAAATTGGACAGCTTCGCAATCTGATCATACAGATCGTCACCCTTTGGCATATCATAATAATCGGTTAGATCATTGGCCTCGACAACCATATCAGCCAAAGCGCGGCTTTTTAGAATACGGGCATATATATCTGTGGGAGTCGCCATAACCGGCTGGCGGAGCCCCGACGTAAGCGAAATAATATCTTCATCGAGCCTGCCCTGTAAACCAAAATTGAAGCCTTCCTCCTTTGGCGGTAAAAGAAGCGCACGGGCTTCATACCAGCGCGGCAGCAGTAATGAGACAATAATTGAAATAACAGTCGCCAAAAATACGAAAAGAAAAATAAATCGTATTCTAAGCGCAATTACTTCAAGCAGTTTCCAGAAATTAAATCCTTTATCATCCATAGATCAATCTACCACATTATCGATGGCGAGGTAAACGACGGCGGCCCCGCCTAAAAAGAGGGAGATATCTTTCAGGTGATCCCAGAAAGTCTTCTTGTCGAGCTTCTTCGGTATAATTATTGTATCTCCATCCAGAACTGTAACTCCAGACCGGGCGACTATTTTAAGACCGGTAGTTTTTCTAATGACCTCTATTTGATCCTTATCAGCCAAACCGTTGTATCCACCGGCCAGCGCAACAAAATTCCCGATTGTCCCCGGCTTGCTCCAGCTAACCATCCCGGGTTTTTTTACCATACCATAAATACCGACAGCCCCGGTCAGCCTCGGGACAATAATCGAATCGCCCGGCTGAAGATTTATACGATACAAATTATCCGGCGAATATTCTATCATATCCAGTGAAAGAGGTTCCCGTCCCAGACCTATATCAATCTGATTACCGCCGACATTTTTATATATAACATCGTTTTCCGATCCCCGAACATATTCGGGCTTTCTATATATGGCGGTCGAGAGCAAATCTGCCTTTTCGGTTATACCTCCCGAAATATCCATCAGCTTTGCGAAATTTTCATTGCCGGCGTATGGATAAACGCCCGGACGTTTAATTTCTCCGGTAATCGTTACCTGTCCATCAGGCCGGTCATCCCGGCGTCTCTGAACTATTATTTTATCACCGGGCATGACCGGTGTATCAATATCCTTAATGGAAATTGACATTAAACTGTAACCGTCATCTGCTTTACGATGAATATAGATTGAGTCACCCTGAAGTCCCGTCAAACCAAGACTGAGTTTTAATATCATGTCAATATCATCGCCGGGCTTATATTCAAATCCACCCGGACGTGCCACCTCGCCGGAAACATAAACAAAAGTCGATGAATCGGAAACCATCGGAACTTCGATGACATTTCCAGCGTAAAGATACGGGTTTGCCGAAGTTATCCCGGCTCTTTCAAATGCCAATAAGTCGACTTTCAAATCATGCCTTTCAGAAGACAGAATAATATTTCTATATGATGCTCCCGGAACCAGCCCCCCCGCTTTCTGGATAATCTCAGAAGCCCGATTGGCCACTACCCCGCTATACATTCCCGGATTCTTAACTCCTCCGGTTATCAAGATATCGATTTCTCTGATTCCGATCAGGTTTATTGTAAAATCATCCTCATCATAGAAATCGCCTACCATCGAACGGATTTTATTTTTGGCCTCGGTCAAGCTTAGTCCGCCGACATCGACAGCGCCCATCGAACTCAACAATGCTATACCTTCGGGCAGAACAGTAATTTCGATGGGTTCGGAAGATCCATCGAGAAAATCAACCCGAAATCTATCAGAAGGGGCAACTATATAACTGTCCGGATTAATCGCGGTGGCAAAACCTGCCGCCTGCACGGAGCAAAAATCCGATTTGCTTAATGCGGGAAATAAAATGCCGGTTAAGATTATTGCGAGAAAAAGATAAAAAAATAACCCGACCGGCTTATTGACAAAAACCACAGGCACTCCTTAAATGGACACAAAACGAGTAATTCGTCCGGTTTAAAACTATTCTATACGAAAAACGCGGCAGATTGTCAAGATACCTTTTTCAGTCCGTAAATTATTATCAGTTATTGACTTTCGATTAATCTCGGATATATTTACAATATGCTTCTAACTGTTATCATGCCGCTCTATAATGAGGAATCTACAGCCGATGAAATTATCAAAAGAGTCCTTGATCTCAATATAGATCTGGAACTGATTATAGTCAATAACGGCTCAACCGATGCTACCTCCGAAATAATCCATAAATACGACGACAATCCCCTCGTTACCGTTCTGGACAAAGAAAAGAACATCGGCAAAGGTGATGCCATTAAGACAGCCGTCCCCTTCGCCAAAGGGAAATATATTGTGATTCAGGACGGTGATCTCGAATATGACCCCAAAGATATAGAGAAAATGGTAGCCCTTGCCGAAGAGAAAGATGCCCTTGCCGTATTTGGTTCGAGGGAGCTCAATCCGCGGTCGGGAATATCATACGGCCGTTATCTGTGGGGAGGAAGACTGCTGACATTTCTGGCGAATTTATTATACAGAGTCAATATAACTGATGAATCCACATGCTATAAAATGCTTCGAACCGATCTTATGAAAGCTATGCGGCTGGAGAGCGAAAAATTCGAGTTTTGCCCCGAAGTGGTCGGAAAACTGGGACGTAATAAAATTAAAATATATGAAATACCGGCCAAATATAATCCAAGGAAGTTCGAAGAAGGCAAAAAGATTCGCTGGATTGATGGTGTCGAGGCGATCTGGACCTTACTTAAATATCGACTTCAGCCTCGCTCTAAAATAAGAATTGAAATAGAAGATAAAAATCAAAACGATTCCGAATAGCGAAACAACCAAACCGGTCCAGAAATAGGGGGTCCTGTAAACAAAGGTCAAATCTCTGGTATCCTGATCTATTCTAACAGCAATCAGTCCGCTGTTTTCCATTATTTCCCTACCGTGCAGCTCTTCCCAGCCTTCATCATATCCAATACCTAAAATCATAGTCCCGGCCGAACGAGGCTCTATTTTGTACATCACCCGATTCGGTGTATATTCTTTATCCAGAATTTGCGGCTGAGCCTGCCCGACAAAATATTCCATAAGTACTTCGCGCTTTTCGGTTACAATACCCCTGCTCTCTTTATATGCTGACAGCCACGGAGCGACCAGTGAACCGCGATTACGCCGGAAATTTTCATAGATCTTGTACTTACTGCCCATAATATGTTTGAACTCAGGGTTGAATTCAACCGGCTCCGGCTTTTTATAGGTAATGGTATTCAGGTTTGGTAGATTTATGAAAAAATTCGAGGCCAGCACAATTAATATTATTCCGAACCCGATAAACTTTAAAGCCCTTTTGCTCACCGTCAGTTTTTCACGAAAATAATCAAACCCGAACCCTGAAAGAATAGCCACCGACAAAACGACAAACTGAAAGGCCCTTGACGGCGCTCGGATCGAGGAAAAGCCCGGAAGCTGTAAAATAAGGTTCCACAGTGAGAATTCAGAAAAATAACCTAACCCGAAAATAAAGAAAAACAGCCCGAGTACCATCCAGGTCCATAGTTTTTTATAATTTTTAACCAAAGCCCAGATCGCGAGGATAATTACAATCGGCGAGATATAGGCTCCATATTCATGCCATCCCCAGTGCTCCGATGTTGTCTGCATATCGAATATCCCCTGGTTAAATGAGAAGAAGGCCTTAAATAAAATCCCCAGCGGGGTTGCATCCTGCGGCATTCCGGCCCATTCATTTTGGGATAAGTAATGATACATCGGAATAAATTTCGCTGATGCCAGCAGCAGGCCGAGAGCGATCGACGCCAGAAAGGCTTTAAAGTACAAAAATCGTCTTTCCTGTATAGTAAACAGTACGACAAATAATCCTGTAAAAAAGACAGTATACAAAAATGGTATCGCGGCCCCGTTACCGAGAATAATCAAAGCGATGCAAACTGCACCGGCAAAAAGATATTTCCAACTATCGCGCGCCTTGATTACAAAATATGCGAACCAGGGCAAAAAACAGAAATGACTGAACGGAACATGACCGATTGAAAAATGCAGCGCGAAATACGATGATCCGAAAAAGGCAAATGACGCCAGATAAGATCCCATATTGGATATCCCGACCGTTCGCGCCAGGCGAAAAGTCCCATAAAATCCCAGAAACCATGCAATGAAAAATTGCAGTTTCAATCCGCCAATGGGGCCGAATAAAAGTATCAATAGAAAGAAAGGCGAGAATATCCCGACTTCGGGATGTGCAAACAGGATATTACCCCCGCCGATATAAGGATTCCAGAAAGGAAACTGCCCGAAATGCAAGATAGTCGTCCGGGGTACTGCCGCCATGGTCACAAATAATTCCCAATCGCCAACACCGATCCATTTCCAATTAATCAAAAACGGAAGAGAAAATAGCAGCGCAACTCCCAGAGATACCAATGGCGGGATATATCGATTTTCAAGATTCTGGTGCATTATTTAAATATATATAAATATTTAACTCAGGCCAAGCTGTTCGATATAAAAATATAGCGGGCCGCTGAGACGGCCCGCTTTGAAGAATATTATAAACCGAGTCTATTTTTTCTTTTTCTTATCGGTTTTATCTTCATCTTCCGATGAGGCTTTATACTGCCTTGCAAGTCGATCCAGCTCTTTAGCAGCCAGATCATACACCGAATCCTTGGTAAAACCGCCGCTTTTTAGCTCATTGCCGGCCGGACGATCAAACAAGATTTCGATCCCTTCCTCTATTGTCGTTATCGGCCAAATGTGGAACTTGCCCTCCTTGACCGATTCGACAACATCATCTCTAAGATGTAATTCCGGAACATTCTGTATCGGCATTATCACACCCTGTTTACCGGTAATCTTCTTGCCTTTGCAGACATCGTAAAAGCCCTCGATCTTCTCATTGATGCCCCCGATCGGCTGGATAAATCCATACTGGTTAACCGATCCGGTGACTCCAATGCCCTGGTCAATGGGGAGTCCTGACAGGGTGGAAAGTATGGCATATATCTCTGTCGATGAGGCCGAATCACCGTCGACACCACCGTAACTCTGCTCGAAACAGATCGAGGCCGACATTACCAGCGGCTTGTCATGAGCGAATTTGCCGCGCAGGAAGCCGGATAGAACCAGAACGCCCTTGTTATGAATCGGACCCGAAAGATCCGATTCCCTCTCGATATTTATGAGGCCGGCCCGGCCAACCGAGGTTCTTGCGGAGATTTTAACCGGCCTGCCGAAGCGGTGTTCGCCGGTATCGTAAACCGAGAGGCCGTTTATCTGGCCTACCTCCTTACCCGATGTTTGCACCAGGTAAATATCATTTTCATAAAGCTCCTGCATCTTATCTTCATACATACTAACTCGTTCTTTGCCGAGCTCTATTGCCTCCTTGACATCTTTGGCCGTGACCTTATTACGTTTCCTGTCAATCGCACAAAATGCCGCTTCGCGAACCAGGTCGGCTATATTGGTGAATTGCGTCGAAAGCTTTGTCTTTCTTCCGCCCATCCGTGAACCATAACCGATAACTTCCTCAAGCGCTCCCGTATCGAACGGAACCAGATTTTCATTTTCAGTGACCTTTTTAACAAACTGGACATACTGCTTGACATGCGTATCGGTATAATCCATGACGTAGTCGAATTCGGCTTTAATCTTGAAAATTTTATGAAAATCTTCCTCGACATTATAGAGAATATTATAGATTCTTCTCATACCGATAAGTACAACCTTGATATTTATCGGAATCGGCTCCGGTTTTAGTCCCGCTCCGGCCATCATATAAAACGGATCGAATCCGGTTATCGAAAATTCGCCGCTCATCAAAACTCTTTTCAAAGTCGGCCATACGCCCGGCTCCATGAATAAATCGAGGGCGTTAATTACAAGAAAGCCGCCATCGGCATTAAGCAGTGAACCGGCCTTTATTCGCGAAAAATCTGTGCGCCAGTAGCCAAACCGGTCGACCACCCGCTCGAGCGTTCCGAAAAGGTTTCGATAAGCCGGACTGTTTTCGACAATGACCGGAGTCTTTTCTGTCTCGGAATTATCCAAAACCAGGTTTACCATAAATTCTTCGAACGGTTCTTTTTTGCGAAAAGCCGGAGCTTCTTCTTCGCCGCGCCTCGGTCGTGCCTCTTTAAAGCGGTCTAAATTACCTACCAGTTCTTTTTCTACATCATCCAGATAATCAACAATCTTTTCTGCCGGATATTTTTTCTTTAAGACCTTTATCTTATCCTGTATAACCGGTGAAATAATTTCGTTATCGAGTTTCGAAAGAGCAGTATCCAGCTTTTCAAGCATTTTTTTCGATTCCACCTCGACCGTGCTCATTTTGCGCCGAAGTTTCTCACGCTTGGATTGGAGATCTTCGAAACGCTCTTTGGGAAACTTGCCTTCCTTAACCAAGCGTTCGAGTTTATTCATCGAATTTGGTTCCTCGTCGACTAACGGCTGGAGTTCGTTCCTGATACCGGCTCCCACCTGGAATTGAACCATAACGAATCCGGCCTCGTTCATTTCGCGTTCGAATTCCTCGACCAGCTTTTTCTGTCTTGATTCAAAATCAGCCGCAATACGATTGCGCCTGTTTTTATAATCCTCGCTGGCGATTATTTTAGGGACCGATTTACGAAGAGCGTCAATGGTTAATTCGACGTCCTTTTTAAATCCCCTGCCTTCACCAGCCTTGAATATCAGTGCTATCGGTTTGTCGGAATCCCGAAAATTATTAACGTAGCAGACATCCTTGAGCTCTTTCGGTTCCCCGTTCATATCTTCGAGAACATGTTTTATTGTCGTCGAGCGTCCGGTCCCGGACAGGCCGGTTACGAATATATTATATCCCTTGCTTTTGACCTTAAGGCCCAGTTTGATCGCCTTCAGGGCCCTTTCCTGAGAAATGATCCCGGTGCAGGGCTCGACATCGTCAGATGACTTGATTTTGAATTTTTTAAGATTAATCTTTGGAGTCAGATCGGAATATTTCAGTTCTTTTTTCTTTCTTTGCGCCATTCAACCTCCTGATTTCCGGTTTTCGGCCAATATAGCTTGCTTTGTCGATGAAAACAAGCATTCTTGACAAATGTTTCAGGCGTATTATATTTGGCTGTCGTAAAGGAGAAATAATGGCGGTATCGTCTAGTGGTTAGGACATAGGATTCTCATTCCTAAAACCGGGGTTCGATTCCCCGTACCGCTATATATAATAAGGGCGGCCCAGAAAGCCGCTCTTACTATAATAAGGCGTATTTTCAAATTACCAGCCGCAATCTGAAGCACACAGCGGTGCGGTACCGCTCTTATAAAGAAAATTAATTAAATTGGTTATATCCAGCAAATTTACCTGACAGTTGCCATTATTGTCGGCTTCGTACATGCAAACAGGCGAAGTCCCGTTATTATACAGATAATTAATCAGAAATGTAATATCCAGGAGATTGACAAGCACATCATTGTTAGCATCCCCGGCCACATTACAGCAATTGGATGAGCCCGATGTGAATTCCTGCCAAAAGCCATGAGAAAGGCCGTAGCTGGTAGACGATCCATAGCCGGTTGCGGTCTGAGCGACAGTACTGCTGAGTTTATAATTGGTTGAGACTCCGTTTATCTGCCCCCCTCCGGAAATAACCTGCCAGTTTATTTCTTCACCGGCCTTGTCGTCGGCAATTGATGTCAGAAATAAAAGAATCATTCCGAATGCAATTATATATTTTGTCATTTTGGTCCCCTCTTGCTCACTTTTTCATGATATATGCAATTTTATAGGACGAATCATCTTTATAGAAGAATATATCCGTTAAATCTACAGTTCCGCTGCTTCCGTCGCATAATTTCCAGCCATCGGGAATAGCATTTACTTTCCCCGTCCACATGACAATAGTGCCCGATGGAAGACTTGATGTTGCAGCAGTTGTCTGCTTGGTACCATCAGGGAAAACGATTCCGTCAACACCGGCCTCCCCCGCGATATGAAGGATTGACTGCGGTGATGCTGTTCCAATTCCGACCCGGCCTTCCGATGTTATCCTCATCCGTTCACTGAGTATTGATGATTCCAGCGTATAAAATCTCAAACTGGCTCCGTCGGCAATATCATTGGCAGCCTGAATACGAGCACCTTCATTATAATAATCGTACCAAAAACTGAGATATGGCTCAGAAAATCCGGTCGCGCTCTGCAATCGAAGCAAATGGTTGCCATACGGATCCAGACCGGTAACGCTTAATCTTGCCGGTTGGTCCAAAATATCCTGTCCTATTCCAACATTACCGCCCCCCGGAACAAGAGTCGTATTACCGGCCGTGTCCAGAGCCAGGCGAGATATGCTCCAACCGGGCATGCTCTGTATAATATAGAAAACAGGGCTATTGTAATTGAAACTGAATCGCCACACTGCGTCGGTTTCGAAATACAATGTGGCAAAATCGGAATCATAAATATGCAGATCACCTTCCGCAGAATCTACATTAATCCCAACATCACCATGAATCGTGCCTCCCGAAGCACCTTCAATCGTTTTTACCTGAAATGCATATGGAACTGCTGTAAAGTGTATGCGCGGGGTAATTTCCGGGTCTGATTCCACTTTGATTCCCAGATACCGCTCTCCTGCAGAAGTGAAAAGGTATGGTGGAAATGGCCCCAGTTCGACACTGAAAGCACCGTTCTCGACAGTAACAAGCATTCTATCACTTGTCCAGAGGATGGTACCGTCAGTAGCGTAATCGTATATTTTAAAATAAATATTATAGTCGCCGTCAGCTACCGGATTTCCGGAGCCGTCGGTCAACTGCCCTTGATAATTAATTACTCCTGGCACTTCTGCTATTACTAATGAAGATAATAGCAGAAGACCAAAAACTGCATTAGAGAGGATCTTCATTTGTACCTCCGGGTATGATGAATATTACAGTATTACCGAGGCAAAATTGAAATGAAAGATGCACTTACACAGATGGTTTTTATCCCTTACTGATACTGTAAAAAAGTTTTTTGTCTTTGGCGAATTTTATTTGCCCGCCGTGAGAAATTTTATAAGAAGCACCTTTTGACCAAAATGTACTTAATAATATTATATTAAACCAATTATGTCAATAAAAGAGTTCTTACTATTAACGCTCTATTTTTTCTCAGATGGTCAAATTTGCTCTAACATCGATCGATAAAAATATTCGGTTTAATAAACCGGAACATTTTAGTCCTGTTTTATGTTTTCTATACTATGATACTTCACCGATTTAGCTTGCTGGGCCTTTTCCTAGCTCTATTTATATCAACAACTTTGCCGACTTCGGATATTCTGGCTGCACCGAAAAAAGTCGGCCCGGTTACTGTCGAACTTGTCGCCGAAAACCAGTCGATACAGCCGGGTGAACCTTTCGATATCGGGCTATATATTGTCCCCGACGAACAGTGGCATGTTTACTGGAAAAATCCGGGCGACGCCGGCATGCCGCCGAAGCTTAAATGGGATCTTCCGCCGGGCTTTACCGCGAGCGCAATCCAATGGCCGGCCCCCGAACTGATTCGTGTCGAACCGCTGGCATCATACGGCTATCACGAAGATGTCCTCTACCCCGTGACAATTACACCGCCATCAAACCTGACTGCAGACGATACCGTTACAATATATCTAAAAGCCGATTGGCTGGTTTGCAAAGTGGAATGCCTGCCCGGATCGGCTTCGGTAACTATTGAGCTGCCGATTTCAACGGAAAAACCTGCTCCTCATCCGGAATGGGCATCCCTGTTTGAAAATACAAAAAACCGTTTTCCATCACCGGCACCCGAAGACTGGCAGTTCGATTTGACTGTCGACGATGAATATCTGTACCTCGATTTTATCCCGGATATTGAACTCCCGACCGAAACCGGTTTCCAGTTCTTTGCCTCCAGAAAAGCGGTCATAGAACATGCCGCCGATCAGCCAATCACGAAACTCGACAGCATCTACCGTATGAAACTCAAACGCTCTTCATACAGTCTTGAAACTCCCGACTCACTGTCTGGCGTTTTAGCCGTCGATAATAACGGACAAAATAATTATTATGATATCACTGTCAGCCGTACCGGTTCTTCAATGCCAATCGCTGCCTCGTCGCATGATGCATCAATTGGTATCCTGACCGCCCTTATCTTTGCCGTTATAGGCGGGCTTATTCTAAATCTCATGCCGTGCGTTCTGCCGGTTTTATCACTCAAAGTCCTCGGCCTTGTTCAGCAGGCCAACCAGGGACGAAAAGCAGCCGTCATCCACGGCCTTGCCTTTACTGCCGGCGTCGTCGCCACATTCTGGGTGATTGTCGGCCTGATGCTGGCTCTTCAGGCAGGCGGACAGCAGCTCGGGTGGGGTTTTCAGCTTCAGTCACCGACCTTTGTCATGATCCTGGCCGGCTTTATGTTCTTATTCTCGCTGAGTTTATTCGGTGTCTATGAAAATGGGTTTTTATCCTCCAAAGCCGGTGCGTTAAGCAGCAAAGGTCATTCGGGCCTTGGCGGAGCCTTTATCTCCGGGGTTACTGCCACCTTCGTGGCAACACCTTGCACCGCTCCATTTATGGGAGCGGCTTTGGGCTTTTCCCTGACTCAACCGCCGCTGGCTTCATTCGCGGTTTATACATTTCTCGGCCTCGGTATGGCCCTGCCTTATTTGCTCTTATCGGCCTTTCCGGCTTTACTCAAATTCGTCCCCAAACCGGGTGCATGGATGGAAACTCTTAAGCAGGCGCTCGGCTTTGTCCTGGCCGCGACTGTCATCTGGCTGGGCTGGGTTTTAGCTAACCAGAGCGGTTCTCTTGCAGTCATTGTCCTTATGGGAGTCCTTCTGCTCTTATCGGTCGCCGCCTGGATATACGGTCGATGGGGAGGTATGGCTTCAAGCAAATCTTCCCGGTTAATCAGCCGTGCTGCCGCCGCGCTGATCATTATCTTTGCTCTCGGTATAGGCTCAACCGGTATCGCTTCATTTGCACCGACAGCGAATGAGACATCTTACAAAAACGATTCCGGAATTGCATGGCAGAAATTCAGCAGCAGCCGGCTCGAATCTCTTATATCGAACGGACAGGCAGTATTCATCGACTTTACCGCCGCCTGGTGTCTGAGCTGTCAGGTAAATGAGCGGATAGCCTTTTCCTCAGAAAAAGTACAGCAAAAATTCAGGGAGCTCAATATAACACCGCTGAAAGCCGACTGGACCAATCGCTCCGATGAAATAACACAGGCATTGGCAAAATACGGACGTAACAGCGTTCCGCTATATGTTCTGTACCTGCCTGAAAAGGAAAATGATCCTTTAATTCTGCCGGAGATTCTCACTCCGCAGATTGTTCTCGATGCCCTGAATAAAATTTAAAAGAACAAATCTTAACCAAAAACCTTCTAAATGAAAGGAATGGTACAATGAGACACTATCGCATTATTTTTATGGCTATGGCCTTGATATTGGTGTTCGCGCTGGCAGTTTTCGCCGAAAGCGTTGTCGAGAAAAATCCGGCCGGAATGCCGGTCGCTAAAGTCGGCAAGAATGCCCCCGAATTTACTCTGACCGATGCTTCGGGCGAAAAGCACTCCCTCTCAGACTTCGAGGGTAAATTCGTCGTCCTCGAATGGATTAACTTCGACTGCCCCTTTGTAAAGAAATATTATAATTCCGGACAAATGCAGAAACTTCAGGAAGAGTACTCCAAAAAGGATATCACCTGGCTTGCAATCTGCTCTTCGGCTCCGGGCAAACAGGGGTATTTCTCCGGCGACGAACTGACGGCTGCCATCAAAAACCATAAGATGAAAAGCGATGCCTACTTGATTGATTCTGACGGCACGGTCGGCAAGATGTATCAGGCCAAGACCACACCCAATATGTTCATAATAGACCCGGAAGGTACTTTGATATATGCCGGGGCTATCGATGACAAGCCATCGCCAAAGATGGAATCTCTTGATGGTGCACGCAATTATGTATCGGAAGCTCTTGATCTGACCATGTCTGGCAAAGAAGTTAAAGTAAAGGCTACTCAGCCGTATGGATGCTCGGTCAAATATTCATCCAGCAAATAAATAATTGCTCAAATAAAAAGCCGGGATACCAATGTCCCGGCTTTTCTATCAGATAACGGTTATTCTTTAAAATCTTTCAGTGCGAAAATGGCAGTACGGCTGTTTTCCATTTCCGGCGTAATAATCCTGATGGTAACCCTCAGCCTTCCAGAATTTATCGGCCGGCTCAATCTCAGTAACAACGTCGTAGCCTTTATCTTCAAGAATATCAATCAGCTTTCTAGCAGTCTTTTTCTGATCTTCATCGGTATAGAAGATAGCCGAACGGTACTGATTTCCAATATCAGGGCCCTGACGGTTTTTCTGGGTCGGGTCATGGATTTCAAAGAAAAACTTGGTTAGTTCTTCATAAGAAATTTTCGAAGGATCATAAACGACTTCCACTGTTTCCGCATGGCCGGTATTCTCATAACAAACTTCCCGGTACGTCGGATTTTCCTTATGTCCGCCCATATACCCGGAGGTCGCTTCTTTAACACCATCGAGTTCTTCGATCAAATGTTCCACACCCCAGAAACATCCGCCGGCATAATACGCCCGGGCTTCAGATTTTTTATCTTCCGCAGAAACTTTCTGGCTGATCGTATTCTCCTGCCCTTCGGGAACGAAATTCAGGGAAATAGAATTAACGCAATGACGCGTATTTTTAGGAGTAAAGCCTTCTCCAACAAAAACATGTCCCAGATGCCCACCGCAGTTGGCACAGGTTATCTCGGTTCGCACGCCGTCGGCATCCGTTGTCCGCTTAACCGCTCCCGGAATCTCATCATCAAAACTGGGCCATCCGCAACCCGATTCAAATTTGCTGTTTGATTTATAAAGCGCTGCCCCACACTGCTTACAGGTATAGGTGCCTTCTTTGTAATGTTTATAATACTTTCCGGTAAAAGGGCGCTCGGTGCCCTTATGAATAATAACCCGTTCTTCTTCCGGGGTTAAATTATTGTATTGATCTTTATCGCTCATTTCTTTTTCTCCTGAAACCGCTTTATTGCCTGCCAAAGAAAATACAAGAAAAGCGGCGGCAATTAGCACTAAAATGCCCAAAATGTATTTTCCTTCAATGATTTTTCTCACGACAATCCACTCCTTCAATAGCGAGTATATCAGTCCATATTCATTATTTAAAACAACTGAGGGGAAACCAAAGTTCCGTATTATTTGTACTAACAGATTCGCGGAAATTGCTCGCCGGAAGGCATATCTAGAATTCGATCAGAGCCGAGTATTGTTTTTATTATAACACGGCCTCTTTTATTGCCGGAAATCTTGCCTATCTCTGCGGCCTCTGACCAGTTAAGATCATATTTGAGTATTTCCAGCGCCCTTTTTGACTGCTTTTCGGGAATAAATGCAGCAAAACGTCCTTCATTGGCTATATACAAAGGATCGAAACCGAGGATTTCGCAGATGGAAGAAACCTCCCTCGAAACCGGTATCGATTCTTCGGATATTTCTATATCGTTGCCCGAATAAACGGAAATTTCATTTAAGGCGGCGGCCAGCCCGCCTCGAGTTAAATCCCGGACACAGTGAATTTCAATACCATTTTCAATTAATTCAGAAATAGTACGCGCCAGGGGGGCACAATCGCTTTCTATCGGACTTTCAAAATCGAAATCTCCGCGCGCGCCGAGGATTGCCGTTCCGTGTCTCCCGAGATCACCATTGACTATTACCGCATCACCGCTTTCAATATAATCAGGATGAATCCTTATTCCATCTTTGATAACGCCTATTCCGGAGCTGTTTATATACACCCCGTGTCCATGACCTCTTTCGACAACTTTGGTATCCCCGGTTACTATGCGTACCCCCGCAAACTCGGCCGCCTTCCCCATTGAACTTGCAATTTTCCACAATGATTCCGTTTCTAATCCTTCTTCGAGAATAAAAGCGGCACTTATACAAATCGGTCTGGCACCACTGGCGGCAAGATCATTTACTGTACCATAAACGGCCAGTTTGCCGATATCACCGCCGGGGAAAAATAGCGGATTGACTACGAATGAATCGGTCGTAAAAGCCAGCCTGTTATCACTTATATTCAATTCAATGCTGTCATGATGGACTTCAGGCGAGGAGCTCTTGAATGCTTCGGCGAATATCTCCCTTATAATTTTCTGCATCATACGCCCGCCGCCGCCGTGCGCGAGTGTTATACGGGGATATTCTGACAACGGAAAAGGGCAGTATGAATATATATTGGTTTTATCATTCATTTCGGGATGTTTTCCATAGAATAATTATATCTATAATAAGCCGCACAAGCCCCCTCTGAAGATACCATTGGGGCCCCCAGAGGAGAATCGGGATTGCATCTGGTACCGAAATTTTTGCAGTCTGATGGTTTCTTTATCCCTTGCAGAATCTCGCCGGCGATACAATCAATCTCCTTATTCGCTGTCCCGATATTCTTATTGAACTTAACCAGTGCATTGAAATCGGAATATTTATCATTTAATGTCAAGCCGCTTTTCTCTATTTCTCCCATTCCGCGCCAGGGCCTGTTTTCAATTTCAAATACTCTGTCGATTAGCTCCTGTGCCTTTTTATTGCCGTCGACGGTAACTGCCCGTGAATACTGATTTTTAACTTCATATATTTTATTTTCTATAAGATCGACAAGCATATAAATCCCGGTAATAATATCCAAGGGTTCGAATCCGGTAACCACAATTGGAATCCGGTACTTTTTGGATATATCCTGATACCTGCTGTAGCCATCGATCGTACAAACATGTCCCGGCGCGAGAAGGCCGTCAATCGAGCAGAAATCGGATGATACAATTTTTTCCACCGCTGGAGGTATTAAAGCCATGGCGGGGATTATCGAAAAATTAGTGGTCCTGCCCTTATAGGCCTTCAAGACCGTCAATGCATGAGCCGGAGCCGTTGTTTCGAAACCAATTGCCAGCATGACCACTTCTTTTTCTCTTTCCGATACCGCAATCTTCACTGCGTCAAGGGGCGAATATATAATCCTGATATCGGCACCCATCGATCTGGCAGAGATTAAGTCCATCTCTGTGCCGGGTACTCGCATCATGTCACCAAAAGTACATACTATACAATTGTGATTAATCGCCAGATCTGCAGCCAGATCGATATATCCCGCGGGAGTAATGCAAACCGGACAGCCCGGCCCGTGAACAATGTTGATTTTTTCCTCTAGAATCTTATCTATGCCGTGCTTAACTATTGCATGTGTCTGGCCGCCGCAGACTTCCATAATTGTCAATGGATTATTAATAAGAGAGAGGGTCTGGAATGTAATCTTCTCAATCTCTTCGCGTTTCCGGTACTCGTCTATATATTTCATTTATCATTCTCGCTTTTTCCGGCCGCGGCGATGATCCCAAGAGTTTTTTGAGCTTCTTTTTCATCTATAATACCTATGGCGATTCCGGCATGAGCAAGAATATACATGCCCACCTCGGCCTCGGGAACCATAGCGAGATTTATTTCCTTGATAACACCCCCAAAACTGATCGTGCCGATCCTGTCGAATTCGCCATTATCACTAATTTCCAGAATTTTTCCCAGTACCGCTAAACACATCGTTATATCTTTCCCATATAATGTGCCGCTGCTATCTGTCCTAAAGAAATTCCCCCGTCATTGGGCGGTGTAACATGATTAATATAAACTCTAAAATTATTCGCCTTCAGCATCTTTATGCTCTCTTTAACAAGAGAATAATTCTGAAAACAGCCGCCCGATAAAATCACTTTCTTAATATCCAGAAGTTTGGCAATCTTGACAATACTGTCTACCAGTCCATTCTGAAATTTCGCTGCAATTATTGATTTATCGATGCCGTTACTAAGATCCATTATAATATTCTTGACCAGGCCGGCAGTACTGAGGATATATTTTCCTTCATCTTGTATTACCCCAATTTTATAAAAATCCGGGGTGTCGGCCTTTGCGGCGTAATATTCAACAACCGATGCGGCATGCCCTTCATGGTCATTCTGGTAACATAAACCCAAAATAGCCGCAACAGCATCGTAAAGCCTCCCGATACTGGATGTCCGGGGACAATTAATCCGGTTTTCAAGAGCAGACAACACAAGCCTTAGTTCATTATCATCCATTTCAAAGTCGGTCGGGATAAAATCGAGTACCGCTCTTTTATCCTTATATATTTCATAAATCAACCCGATAGCCGTGCGCCTTGAATCATAAACTGCCTTTTCTCCTCCGGGCAGCGGAAATGTTCGAAGATGCCCGATTCGTTCCCAGCCGTTTTCACCAATTATTATGAACTCCCCTCCCCAGATTGTATGATCGGTACCATAGCCGGTCCCGTCCCAGGCAACTCCCAGGCAGGGCGGCTCGACCCCATTTTCATGCATGCAGCCGCAAATGTGTGCCAGGTGATGCTGTATTTTAACGGTCGGCAGCTCCTGTTTTCTGGCGTATTGCGATGAATAATATTCGGGGTGCAAATCCCTGATAATTATCTCAGCCTTCCGGTCGTAAAGCTTTGATAATGACAATATTTCTTTCTCATACGATTCCCGGGACACTCGCGATTCAAGATCACCAAGGTGCTGGCCAATTAGTATTGATCTATTTCCTGTCAGAGCAACACTGCTTTTCTGGTGCCCGCCGGTCGCGAGAACTCCATGTGTTGCAGAATCAAATTTAATCGAAAGTGGTGAATATCCCCGTGCCCCTCTAATCACCTGAAAATGACCGTTAATAATCCGTACAACCGAGTCGTCAACCGGGCGCTCAATGGGCCGATTGTGCACCAGGAAGGTATCCGCGATACCTCCCAATCGGTCCAGCGCTTCGTATTCATCTATACAGATCGGCTCGCCTGTCCTGTTACCGCTGGTCGCCACGATCGGGAATTTCAAATCGGACATGAGCAGGTGATGAAGCGGCGTGTACGGAAGCATGGCCCCAAGAAAATCATTATCCGGAGCGACCGATGCGGCAATATTGCTATTGCATGAATAGTTTTTCCTTAACAGAACTATAGGAGCTCTTACCGATTGAAGGATTTTCCTCTCCTCCAAATTCACTAGGCAGCTTTGTTCTATCAATGCAATATCAGGAAACATCACCGCAAACGGCTTATATTGCCTCCGTTTTCTCTTTCGAAGGACCTTAATTGTTGCTTCATTACGGGCATCTGCCAGAAGCTGGAATCCTCCCAGACCCTTTAATGCAATAATCTTTCCCTTTTTTATATCTTCCGCTGCCGCTATTAATGCATCATCCCTCCGACAAACGACATTTCCCGATTTATCCCAGTATTCCAGCTGAGGCCCGCACTTGTGGCAGGCATTAGGCTGCGCATGAAAACGACGGTCGGTCGGCTCATCATACTCACTCAGACAGTCCTCACACATTTCAAAACTATCCATCGTCGTATTGTGTCGATCATATGGCATTCGTCTGATAATCGAAAACCGCGGCCCGCAATTGGTGCAGTTCGTAAAGGGATATCTATAACGGCGATTGTTCGGGTCAAAGATCTCTCCGAGACATTCCGAACAGGTAGCAATATCGGGCGTCACCTCGGATTTCTTTTGACCCACAAGGTTGCTCTCGCGAACCGAAAATCCCGAATATTTTTTTACTTCCAGCCTTGCAACAGAAATATCTTCTATCTCAGATAGAGGCGGCTGACTACTTTTAAGCTCGCTCAAAAATTTATCAAGCAATCCCTGATCGCACTCAATATCTAGGCAAACTCCCTCGGAGCAATTTGCCACCCACCCTTTTATATCCATACTTTGGGCCAGACGATATACAAACGGACGAAACCCCACCCCCTGCACCATCCCGGTAACAATAATCCGCCACCTGTAAATGGGCGGATTTATCCCCCGATTCTTCTTTGCGATTTTTTCGCTGGCTGCTTTCATTATTCCGGTAATTCTACACTTTCCAAAATAATGTCCTGCGCGTGCGGGTCATCGATATCATTCGATTCAATAATCTCGAGCCGGGCATTCTCAGCCGCGGTACCCCTGGCAGCATGTTCAAAATGCTCTCGAAAGTGTCCCGCGGAAATATGCGAGAATGCACCCAGCTTTATTCTTACCGCTGTAATTCGATCGGCCTTATTTTCCTCGACTATCTCCTTTAATTTGTCGAATATATCCGCCAAAAGAGACATCTCATGCATCTTATTCTCCCCGTTTTTCTATATATGTTTCATAAATCTCGTCGGTCACATTATCCACGGCGCGGCTGACCTCCAAGCTTAATTTATCGCCCGGTTCGAAATTAACACTTTCGATACCGTAGATAACAAGTTTATCCGGAAGTTCCTCCAGAGCGCGTGCTAACTCAATTGTCTCTACAATACTGAACGCATGCGTGGAATAGCCCCTAAAGTAATCTTCCGGAATCTTTTCACCCAAGCCGTCATACCTGAAAATAGACCCCGGTTTTTCGCCTGATACCACCGAATCAACTATAATCGCCGTCTCATAGTTGCTCCATATTTCCATAAGCGAGGTCCCATCACTGACGCCCATAACAACAGTGACATTCTCAGGAACTCGGCGGGAAAGAATCTCAGCCGCTTTCAGCCCCGCCCCGTCATCGGAACGAAGGCTGTTTCCCAATCCTATTATGACCAGTGATTGGTTGTGCATAGCCAGTACTGGCTCCTAAATACGTTCGATTTTCAATTTGAGAAAATGGCAGGAGCATGAAATACAAGGATCATAATTGCGGATTACCTGTTCGCAGTTCCAGGTAAGTTTTTCGTCGGTTAGATGTAGATGTTTTTCTACAAAATCGACCAGGTCAGCCTCAATAGCTTTCTGATTTTGAGAAGTCGGCGGTATTATACGAGCCTTTTTGATGATACCCTTTTCATCGATTTCGTAGCGGTGGTAAAGAAGCCCGCGAGGCGCCTCCGTGCAGCCGTGCCCCACTCCCGCTTTCGGTTTTATCTTAACATAAGGCTCATCGGGCATTTCATAATTTTCTATTACCCGCAATGCTTCATGACATGCAAAAACGGTTTCCACGGCACGTACGATTATACTTTTAAATGGATTTTTGCAGTCTTTTCCAAGCCCTGCATCCCGTGCGGCCTCTTTTGCAATATCCGGAAGTTTATCGAAATTGTTCGTGTAACGGGCAGCCGGACCGGCAAGGTAGTCGCCTCGTTCTTTTATTCGAGCCTGCAGAGATGTCGAATGCTCCACATGCTCCTCTTCGATATAATCAAGAAAATCAGCGATATCTATATCGAGGCCCTTATTGGAAACGACCCGACCTTCATTGAACGGATATTCATCCGGATGAGACAATGAAACAAACTCATAATCACGTTCGAGCTCTGGAAAGGGCAAAGTCGCCGTCCATTTGACCGTATCGACAGCAGCATCGAGGGCCCATTTCAGCTTTTCTTTGATATCCTCAAAATCTCTCCTGGAAGGAACCTTGTAGAAGCCTCCTACGCGCGGATTAATCGGATGAATTTCCCGACCACCCAGTAACGCCACCAAATCATTACCGGTCTTTTTTAGTTTTAATCCTCGTTTAACAATATCAGGATAATCTTTGGCCAGTTGAATGGCATCTTCGTATCCCAGAAAATCCGGGGCATGGAGCATATATATATGAAGGACATGCGATTCGATCCACTCCCCGCAATATATAAGCCGCCGCAATTCCCTTAACTGCCCTTCCACTCTTACTCCGGATGCCATCTCCATTGCATGGGAAGAACTCATCTGGTAGGCTATCGGACAAATACCGCAGATTCGGGCAGTGATATCGGGCGCCTCGGTAAATTTTCTTCCCTCGAGAAAAGCCTCGAAAAAGCGGGGCGGTTCAAAAATATTGAACCGGGCATCGGTAATTTTATCATTTTTTATCTTTATATAAAGGCCTCCCTCACCTTCAACCCGCGCCAGATAATCGACTTTTATTGTCTTACTTTTCATGAGCTTCGCTCTCCTTGCGGAACGGTTCAGCATAAGCATTAAATCCCCGAAACGCCCGCAGTATGTCATCGTCGTCGCAATCGAAATTTTTGAGCCATTCGGCCAGAGATGAGGTATTGGGCACTTCCTTCGGACCGAAACATCCGTAACACCCTCGGTTGTAAGTCGGGCACAGCGCCCCGCACCCGGCCTGAGTGACCGGTCCCAGGCATGGTTGCCCGGATGCTACCATGACGCAAACATTCCCCTTTCGTTTGCATTCGATACATACACTGTAGTTCGGCAAATTCGGTTTGCGTCCGGCAAGATAGGCCTTGATCAGTTCAATCAAATGGTATTTATTTATCGGGCAGCCGCGAAGCTCAAAATCCACGAAAACATGGTCCGCGATCGGTGTTGATTTATTAAGAGATTCAATATATTCAGGATGAGCATAGACGATCTTGATAAAATCATTTACATCCTTAAAATTCTTAAGAGCCTGAATGCCTCCGGCGGTGGCGCAGGCTCCAATAGTGACCAATACCCTGGATTGTCTTCGAATCTTATGAATCCGCTCGGCGTCATGCGGCGTTGTTATCGATCCTTCTACCAGCGAAATATCATAAGGGCCTTTCAGAACCTGCCTTGAGGCCTCGGGGAAATTGGCTATCTGAATCTTATCGGTAATCGCCAGAAGCTCTTCCTCGCAATCGAGAAGCGAGAGCTGACAGCCGTCGCATGATGCGAATTTCCATACTGCCAGTTTGGGCTTTTTGGATGTTCTTGCCATTTACATTTCCCGCCTTGAAAACACGCTTCTCATTTTATCCAGCCGATACACCGGGCCGTCCTTGCAGACAAAACTGGCCCCAAGCTGACAATGGCCGCAAAGCCCAATACCGCATTTCATATTTCTTTCCATCGAAATATACATATGTTCATCGGCTACACCGCGCTTTTCCATTTCGAGCATGGTGAATCGCATCATAATTTCAGGACCGCAGATAAAGACCCGGCAGTTCAAGGGATCGAAAGGCGATCGGCGGATCAGTGATGTCACAACACCGACATTGCCCCGCCATAACCCGGTCGCACGGTCAACCGTTAAAAAGATCTCCATATCGAAACGGGAACGCCATTTTTCCAGCTCTTTTCTGAATAAAATATCTTCCGGCGTTCTGGCGCCGTAAAGCAGGACAAACTTGCCGTATTTTTCACGGTTTGCCAGAACATAATAGATTATCGGGCGAAGCGGCGCCAGGCCGATACCTCCGGTTACCAGGACAATATCGTTTCCCGATGCTTCTTCGACCGGCCAGTTGGTTCCATAGGGGCCCCGAATTCCGATAGTATCGCCGGCTTTCATCTGCCACATGACTTTGGTGACATTACCAACCGCGCGTGTCGTATGTATCAGGTTTTTTAAATTGGCAGGATCGCCGCTTATTGAAATCGGAACCTCCCCCACTCCGAATATATAGAGCATATTAAACTGACCCGGTTTGAAAGGTTTTATCCGGTTTCCGCCAGGCGGCTCCAATACAAACGAGAATGTATCGGCCGTCTCCTTTATTACCTTTCTGATACCATAAGGCTCGAAGAGCATCGGGTCTGGATGCACTGACTCCTCTTTATCTTTTGGAACTGTCACCGTAAATATCCATCAATTGCAGTCTTGTCGCTTCCAGCCTTTCGGCTATAATCAATGCGAAACGCTTCATAATTTCATAACCGAAATCATGGTCTTCGTCACATTTATCCCGAAGACATTTTCCATCGAGTTTAATAGCCCTCGTCACCTCCATTGATCGCGCATCAAAGTGCCATCTGTACGGAGGTACCAGCCAGGACCAGCCGAGGACTTCTCCCTCTTCCCGGGTCCGTATAATCAGTGGTCCTTTTTGAGGAACAAAGGTCTCGATCCGAACTGTTCCATGCCTGATAAACCAGAACGCATCAGCCTCGTGACCCTCCCGGATTATGTACTCCCCGGCTTTAAATACAACATTCGAGGCGCATCCCGCCATCAACTCGATATGCTCCTTTTTCATGCCCTCAACAAAGGGATGTTCCAGCAATATTCTTTTTAAATCTTCCATGGCCGTTACACTTTTTTTATTTTATCCGCTTTTACATATCTTCTCTGCTTCTTCGGTAATATCTATCCCAACCGGGCACCAGGTAATACATCTCCCGCATCCCACACATCCCGAAACCCCAAACTGGTCGTGCCAGTAACCGAGTTTATGCATTAACCACTGGCGATAACGCGCGTATCCCGAAGACCTTACACTGCCCCCATGAATATATGAAAAATCCAGATTATAACAGGAATCCCAGCAACATATCCTCAATGCTTCATCACCTTCAAGACTGATATCGTCCTCGACATTAGTACAGAAACAAGTCGGACATACCATGGTACAATTACCGCAGGTAAGGCATCTTTCGACAATCTTTTCCCAGTATGGATTATCAAAATTCTGATCGAGTCGGGATTTAATATCCGAAATATCCAACCTCTTTTTCATTCGGGAAACGGCTTTTTCTGTCGCCTTTTCCTCGGCGGTAATTTCTGACTCTGTAGCCTGACGATTCGGGATTTCGTGAAAAACCTCGGCTCCCTTTTCGGTCGCGATCTCAAAAACAAAATAATGCTCTCGCGAATTCACAATTTCGGTTATTCCCAGATCAAAACCATCCCCGAGTTTTGGCCCTGTCCCCATACTGGTGCAGAAACACATCTCTCCGGACCTGGCACAATTGACACCAATTATAAGGGTATTTTCGCGTCGCTTTTTATAGATCGAACTGGTATATTCTCTTTCACCAAGAACCTTGTCATGAATCTTAATTGCTTCAAGCTCACATGAACGAACACCAAGAAAAGCAGTCTTGGAATAATTATCTTCGATCTGCTCGGCTTCAAACCGACGGTCTTTTTGCGTCAACTTTACCAGTTCTTGATAGGACGGATAAAGATATTTCTTCCACGATTGAGGTCCAACAACATAACCAAATAAGGTTTCTCTGCTGTTCTTTTCAAGACGATAATTTCCGCCAGCCTGTTTTTCGATTATCCCAATCGGGAGTTTTTCTGTAGATTCAATTTTATCATAGACGACCGCATTATCCCTTACCGTAGGGCCAATAATTTCATAACCATTTGAGGATAATGTTTCAAATAAACGATTGAAATCCCCCCGTTCGACGACCGCCTTGATATGTTTTTTCATAGCCGCCTCATTATGTGAAATAATTCACAATCTTCCCTGAAGATAATTAAGTCCAACTTTGCTGTCAAGCATAAAACAGAAGCAACCATCCATTTATTTTACTATCAAAAAAACAATATGCCTTTAATGCAGCTATAAAAAACCGGCACCCACAGATACCGGTTTCAAAATAGTTTTTTTTATTCTTTATGCCATCTCGATTACCTTATTAACCAGCTTTTCGATGCCGGTCGCGACTTCGGTAACTCTCGTTCCGAGCATATACGCCGGGGTCGAGACAATCTTGTTTTTCTCATCGATAGTAATTTCACTCACCGGTTTTGACTCCGGTTCGGCATTCATTTCTTTTAAAGCATTTGAAGTCGCTTCATCGGTCCCGATTGTCAACTTTGGATGAACATCGGTATCTTTCAAAGCTCTTGCGGTTACTGCCGGTGAAATACAAATGGTCCCGATGACCTTCTTTTTTTCAACCGCTTCTTTGATAACCCTCTCCACTTCCGAATCAACCGTGCATCCCGGCCCGTCAAAGGCAAAAGAGCTGTGGTTTTTGGCCGCCCCGAATCCTCCCGGAAAGAGAAGCGCGTCCATCTTGTCAACATCCAGTTCACCCAGCGGTTTTATGTCTCCACGGGCAATCCTGGCCGATTCTACCAGTACATTGCGGCTCTCGCCTTCAACCGGCTCCCCGGTCAGATGATTAATTACATGATGCTGCTCTTTATCCGGGGCAAAAACATTGATCTCAGCGCCGGTTTTATCAAGGTAAAGTAATGTCAAAACCGATTCATGAATTTCCGAACCATCATAAACTCCGCATCCCGATAGAATTACTGCTACTTTTTTTACTGAACTCATCCTTCAATCCCTTTAATTTTTTAGTTCCTGATTTTCTTCATCTACAGTTTATAATATAAGGGATGTCAGCCGGGAAATCAAATCCTGCAGATCCGATTAAAAAATAAGGTCCAACGCAAGGAAGGCAATACCAGTCAAAACCAATACCACACCTTCTGTTCGCGACACATTGCGGCGGCTCCACATAAATAATATTATTAGTAATGTCAAAAGTGTCAATCCAATCAAGGGTGGAATTAGAGCCGCCGAGACTATTACCGGATCGGATAATGGCGGCTGAAGAATAACTCCTGCCAGTCCCATTACCGCCAGAACATTGAAAATACTGCTTCCCAGAAGGTTTCCGATCGCCATGTCATTTTTACCCTTAAGCCCGGCCGCAATCGAAACCACCAGCTCCGGCGCCGATGTCCCTGCCGCTACTATGGTAATGCCGACAATATAATCGGGTATCTTCAAAATATGCGCAAACCAGAGCGCCCCATATCCGTTAACCGTGCCATCCAAAAGCTCATATTTCCCCACGAGAATGTGACAGCCTGCCAGCACCAGCCCCAGGCCAAACAGGAAAATCGCAAAGTCACGGACAATAGCAGTACGATCCCGCTCCAATTTTATGCTGTTATCTTTATCAGTTATTACCGTTTTCCGCATACGGTATAGCAACAGCAGATAAATAAACAGGAGGGCAAGTAAGATAACTCCCTCAATCAACTGAAGATGCCTATCGAGAAAAGGAGCCATAGTATTGTCACCAGCTTTTGAATACTCCGGGGAAAAACTCAAACTTCCCACGAAAATAAACAATATTACCGATGACGCGGCCATAAAGGGGCCATCCCGCCGAAGCAAATTCCGGTCTACTTCAATTCCACCCTTTGAAACAATCGCCACCCCACCCAAAATAAAACACAGATTGAAGAAATTCGACCCAACTATATTGGCCACGGCAATATCGCCGCTGTGTTTGATTCCGGCCAGTATGGTCGCGGCTGTTTCCGGGGCACTCGTTCCAAATGCGACAACGGTCAGTCCCACAACCAGCGGAGATATGCCCAATCCCAGAGAGATTCTTTCAGCCGCATGTACCAGGATATCCGCCCCGGCTCCTACCAGGTATATAACGGTTAATAGAAGTAATAATTGAACGAGGTAAAGTAATAATCCTTCAGCTCTATATGAAATCACGAGAAAATAAAGCAGAAGTCCAATTACGATACCTAATAAGAGAAACAACTTCTTCTTATCAACCATATATATGGCTCCATAAAGCTTTGAATACCATTAATCGGTCCCCAAATAGATAATTTGTTATCCATATATACGAACATCTTGAAATTTACTCAATAATCTATAATATTAATTACTATCTTGGGTGATATTAATAATATGAGCGCAAAGCCAAAAATAAATATAATTGTATTAATCCTTTTACTAATTCTGCCTGTACTGCCCGGTTGCCGCGATAGAGATAAAATCGAACCATTAAGAGCCTATATGAATGCCGCCCATGATCTATGGGGCTTTAACGGCGCGGTTTTGGTCGGGTCGGGCAATAAGATGATTCTTGCCGAAGGATATGGCCAGGCTAACTTCAATACCGATGAACCAATTACCAAAGATACCAAATTTTTCATCTCCTCTCTGACAAAACAGTTCACTGCCGCCGCCATTTTACAGCTGCAGGAACGGGGACTGCTGGATATCAATGACCCGATAATCGACTATCTTCCGCAATACCCGGAGAAACAGGGGAGTAAAATCACTATCCACCATCTTCTCACCCACTCATCAGGGCTGGTCGATTATCTCTCCGATCCCTTTATCATTATTAACCGCACCCAGTCTTTTTCACCATCAAAACTCATGGATTTTTTCATCAACAAAGATTTACTCTTTCCACCCGGAAGTACCTTTTATTATTCTAATTCAAATTATGTCGTCCTGGGCGCGATAATCGAGGTCGTTGCAAAGCAATCGTATGAAGCCTACCTGCACCACAATATCTTCAAGCCTCTTAAAATGAATACCAGCGGCTATGCCCGGCGTGAAGCCGGTCTCCCCAGCCGCGCCACGGGCTACACGATAACCGATAAAGGTAAGATGGTCGAAGCATTGCCGGTTCATTTCTCGGTCATGCATACTGCCGGGGCTTTGTATACAACTATAAATGACTATTTCCGTTGGTATAAATCGATGTATACTGAAAAAATACTGGATCGAAATTCAACAATTAAACTCATCACTCCGCAATTTGAAAAATACGGCTACGGATGGTACATCGATATCAGAAACGGACGGTGGGTGGCATATCATGACGGGTACCTTGACGGATTCTATTCTTATATAGAATTCTGGCCCGATGAGCATATGATTATTGCCGTCTTCGGCAATCTCGATACCTCCCCGATACCGAAAATCGCGCACGGATTATCATCCATCATGATGGACTGGCCGTACGATTTTCCCATAGAAAGAGAACCCATTGATATAGACGCGGATATCTATCATGATTATGTCGGTGTTTATGAAGTCGTCCCGGAGGAATACCGATGGGTCAATGTGGAAAATGACAGCCTTTACACTCACCTATGGGGAGAACTGTCATCCCGTCTCGAACCGGCCGGCCTCGACACCTTTTTCTTCTCATTGGATAATACCAAATTCATGACTTTCGTCCGGGATTCACTTGGCAAAATTATCGGACATGTCGTCGAAGATACCCGCCAGTTCACCCCGGCCATTAAACTAACCGGAAAGGATGCTGAAAAATTGATGATTAATCGGACTGTGGTCAGGCTGGACCCGAGAACGCTTCAAAAATATGAAGGCATCTATCAGGTAGTTACCGATCACCCCGATAACGCCCTGCGCACCGATGTCCTGATCGCGTATATTGACAATAGTCTCCTGGCCGCTATAGCCGGGAACGACCCTATTAAATTCTTTCCTAACTCCCAAACCGAATTTTTCCACCAGGAAAATGACTACCTTCTTACATTTGATCTGGATGAAAATAAAGAGGTTATAGGCTGCCGGGTGAATATGATGTTCAGAGATATTTATTTCCGTAAAATTGAATAAAAAAAGGCGGTCGGTAAGACCGCCTTTATGAGTTTTATCTTCTCTATTAACATACGGGATCAGGACCTTCTCGATACAAGTAATTTATCAAATATGTTAAGTCCAGCAGGTTTATTACACTATCGCCATTGGCGTCGGCCGCCTCCAGCGGTTCCGGAGCCGGCCCTTCACTATAGAGATAACCTATTATATATGTAATATCCAGGAGGTTTACACCCAGATCGCCGTTGGCATCACCACAGATATACTCAATTGGATTGCCGATGACCACCTGCCTTATATCCGAATAAAACCCCCATTGACCATCACCATCCTGCGCCCTGACTTTATAATAATACTTGTCCTCAGGTTTGCCTGAAACGTTGAAAAAGGTATCTGTCACCGCGGAATTCAAAGTACCGGCAAAAGCGTATTCGGGTATCGGAGAAATATCATCTATATAGAATCCCCACCAGGCATAATATGAATCGTGAACCTGGTAAGTGAATCGGATATATATATCCTCCCCGACATAATCGGAAAGATCGAATCTCGCCTCGACCCAATCGCCGTTACTGCTCCCGGTTATACCATGACCATGATTATGATACCAGTAGTCAGCCTCGGTCGTGATATTGCCCGGAATCGAAGTAAAATATTTGCCGTCGGTCGAAACTTCAACATAGGCAAAATCCCACACTTCACTTATATCATACGAAATCATGAATTTCAAAGTATCGTTCGGCTGAACGGTATATGGTGCAAAGGTCCCAATATGCCTTAATCCTACCAGGTCGTACTGACCGGAATAAAACGAATTGGGCGATGTGTAATTGGGAGAGCTGACAATTTCAAAACCGTCATTAACCCAGCCACTCATATCAGCGCAATCTTCGGTTATGACGTCAAAACCGGACATTTCTACAACTTCAAAATTCTGAGCCGCATTGTCAGCGTCGACATGCTCCCAGTTGATTTGAAAAGGTGTCATAATATCGACGGAATCTGGGGCGGTCAATGCTGGGACATTTGGAGGAAGAACCTGATTGACACTGTCAATTATGTCAATCATGGATAAAGCCGGCATTAAATTTTCACTTATAAGCGGCTGTATCCTGCCGGCTTCCGGCCAGAAGCCATCTATGTAAGTTCCAACTTCGAATGTAAATGCAAAATTTTTATTCTTGGTTGTTTGTTCACCATATCCCCAATCGTCACTGTCACCGTTAGTCGGATACAATCCCCAGCTTACGGTTGGATAATAGCTGTTAAAAGATGCCAGAGTATCGCCTATGGTCCGGAAAATATTCTCATCCGGGCTGTAAATACCGGCTTCATAACCGAATGGCCAGAGAATTAAATTACTGTATGAATGATAATAACAGGTGATTATGAATTCATGGTCAGTGATAAAATCGCGCATATTCTGTGTTTCCGGTTCTGAAAAGGGCCCGGTTCCACGGTACGACTGGTCATCGGTTTCAGGCGAAGAACCGATATCATCATAACCCCACATATATCCGTAATTTCGATTAAGATCGACTCCAAAGGTTCCGTCTCCATTGTCTCTGCGGTTCTTGCGCCACATACCGCCTTCCGAAAATCCGTCATAATTGTATGCATAACCATCGGCGTTGACAACCGGGATTACCCAGATTTCATGTTCGTCAACCAGTTCGGTTATATAGGGATCACTGCCGTACTGCATTATCAACGTATCGACGATCGCCAATAAGATTAGCGGCGTTATCATTTCTCTCGAATGAATCGCTCCGGTAAAAAGTATCTCCGGTTCATCTTCATCGACATCGGGATTATCAGATACTTTCCAGGCATACATACTGCGACCTTCGATGGTCGTCCCAATATTGACCGAATCGCTGATTAAATTGGGAAATGCAAACCGGTAAAAGCCCATCTCGCTGTAAACCTGACTCAATGTAAAATACCCATATCTATCGGTCTTGGTTACGCGCGAACGGTAAAACTCTTCCAGATCTTCATGAACGTACTCGATTTTAAATCCTGCCCCGAGCAGTTTATCGAGTTCGGCATGATTGACAATTACCTCGACATATTCGGGGGTATGCACAACATATTCGGCTGAATATGTCCTGAGCTTTTCAATATCCTCTTTGGTATCAATGATGACACGTACCTGTGAATAATCGCCCCTTTCGGCGAATATCGACGGCACTAAAAGCAGTAATACAAAGAAGAACAAAACGGGGGCTTTAGAGATGGACATGCTCTCCTCCAAGAAAGTATTTTGCTAAAAATGGTAGTAATATTTAAAATATAAGCTATAGAGCAATTTATACAAGTTATTTATTGGTCAGAATGATATAGATTGTATTAAAATCGGGATAAGGTTAAACGCTTGAAAAAATCCGATTGAAATGTAGAATCAGGATTCTACCTTCTGAACGGCGGTCTGGGAACGACCGCTAATCAATCTCCTGAGGGCGTGAATCAGTTCAATATTTCTGAAAGGACGGATAAAACATTCATCGGCCCCTGCCCCAATTGCTTCGGAACGGGTCATCTGATCGCCCAGGCTGCTGATCAATATTACCGGTATACCCGGTTTTATATTTTTAATCAGACTGATCAGCTTAAACCCTGTCATCTGCGGCAGTAGAATATCAGTGATAACCACCGCAATATCATCGTCAGAAATTACCTTCATAGCATTCTCGGCATCAGTGACAGTTATGGCCTTTAACCGCTCCAGTTCAACCGTTTGCTTTAATAGTCTGGCAATCTGCGGATCATCATAAACTATCAATATATTCAACTTCCCATTGCGGAGTGATTGCCCTATCTTAAAGACCAGCGTCTGCTCTTCCGCTGGCAGAGTAACTATATCAGCCGCGCCCAACTTTCCCGCCGCAACCACAGTTTCCGTATCACAATGTTTACAGGTCAATATTACCGGTATATATTGAAATTTTTGAATTTGTTTGACTCTGCGGAGAAAATCGAGCGGCGGTCTCTCATTCATTTCTATGGATGAGATAATAACATCTATTTGGGGATCGGCCTCCAGAATTGATATTCCCTTATTGACCGATGCGGCCGTAAGATATTCATAACCGTATTTCTTTAATAAGTTTTGTAACTGGGTTTGAAGAAAAAGATCATCCTGAATAAGCAAAATCCTGGCCACTTGTCACATCCATAACTCATAGCCCCCTCGGATTATCAGGAATATAATCACCTTTCTTGTCTATATATCGGATATTGCCTGGTTCTCTGAAGATATAAATTGGCAATAAATGCAAAAAATGGGGACGGATTCTATTTCCATCCCCATTTTCAAGTTATCCGGTTAACTCAACTGGCCGTTCTATTTTTAAAAAATAGCCGGGCGAAAATCATCTCCGCCGGGCAAAATTTGGTAAATGACGACTGCACCAGGTTAAACCCCACGAAAGCAGTCAAAAGATACCAGTATGGTGAGACAAAATAGCCCAATCCCAATGATAGCAAAACCAAAGTCCCGGCCAGAAGTCTGATACTATTTTCCAGTGTCATAATTATACTCCCATTAGTATCCATAAGTTATTTTCAGATAAATATTGTCATTTTTCTGAAATGTCCCGAAATCGGTATATTCGCACTTGCCGGTAAATACATTACTTCCAACGGTCAACGTCAGAGCATCAGTATATTTATAGCTAACCGAAAATCTTCCATACATATCTTCCTGATTCGGCGAATAAAAAACAAAAGCCGAGATCGTCATCGTCTCCATAAACAGAAGTTTCGTAATTCGCGTGGTCAATAGATGATATATTTCGTCCATTTTCGGTGATGGCTCCGGAAGTGTCTCTTCATAAGTTTCATAATCCAGCATGTATTCATTCTGGTACTGGACATTCGCCGTAAGGCTGGAATTTAATTGTCGTTCGAATCCGACCATAGAACTGACTGCCGAGTTTGGGACCGTCGGGTCATCACCGTCGGCATCTTCACGGGAATCATAATATCCTGATTCCAGCCAGGCAATCCCGCCAAATACCGGAAACCTCAGCGAAGCTCCGTAAACATTCAATTCGGGATAATAAGCCTCCATAGCGGCCATATCCATCCCGACCGGATTCTTGTAAAATCCCTTGTAAAAATAGAGCGCAAAATCGGCCGAACCGAAATATCTGCTGAACCGGGCGGCAAACTCACCATTCTCGAACTCCGGCTCCGGCATCCGGCCCTCGAATAGATATCCTTCCCCGCCGACAATCGATCCAGCCATTGGATTATAATAACTCAGCCGTTCCCCGGTCGGAATTCGATTGGGCGTGAATCTGGGTGTATAGACCAGATTGAATGTCCCGAGATCCGAATACTGCGCAATCCGCAAAGCATTCTGCGGAGCTTTGAGATATTGATCATCCCGGCCCGTAAAAAAGGACCTGTAATCCTTGGCGAAATTATCATTTATAAAAATTAAATCACCGGTCCCCCATGTAATAATCTGGCGCCCGATCTTGAAATCGAACGACCCCAGCCGGAATTTCGCATAAGCCTCGCGCAATTCCAGTTCCGTCGCCGGATTGTAATAATCATCATATATAAAATCTATCCGTCCGAAAAACTCGGCATTGGTACCATACGATTCCAATCGTAACTGCAGGCGCGCCTCCGAAGCAATCAGGTCCGAGGGCACCGGATTATCGTCATCCAGTCCACCCCCATACAACCCCTGTACGAAACCACCCATATAGGTTTCGCCGAATACCTGCGGCGCTGCCACAAGCAGCACCGCCGTGACAATCAATAATCTGTGCAATTTATTCTTATTTTTCATATCAATACCTATAGTCCCTATCTTCTATCGGATAAATTTGCGCGGCGGATTTTTCAAAAATCGTTCCGTGAAGACATCTTCCTCGATGCCCACATTATAATCGATACTGGCAAACTCCACCGTCGTATACTGATCTTTCTGGACATTATGCATCTTCCTAAGAGTCGCCGTCTCGATACCTTCGATTGTCTTCACCTCTTCGGCTGTAAAGATCCGCTCGAGCTCACCCTTATCATCGTAGTACTCCTCCTTGAGCGGAAGGAAACTATCTTTGCTGATATAGGAAACCTTTCTGGCAAACCCTTCATACTCTTCTTTCGGTATTGACTCGATGACGTAGACATCCTTGCCGTTCAACTGCTCTTCACCTTTGAGCGTATGATTATCTTCGCTCCAGTGACGACCCGAAACATCTTCATAGGTAAAATCCGACCCCACGAAACTGGAATTCTTGTCATCGGCCGATATACGCTTGACAAGATCGACAGCCGGAACATACAGCCAGCGGTTATCGGTCTCTTCCGGCATCTTGTGCACCATAAAGGTCAACCGGGAGACATCGTGCGGCTTTCTGAAATATGTATAATAATTCTGGCGGCCGCCTTCCTCGATATCCTTTCTGAGCATCGCGAATTCGCGTTCGCGTTCTTTGCCGCGGGAATTGACAATCGTCATCTTCACTTCAGCCAATCCGTCATCACCAGAATAGTACAGCGACAGATGCGACTTCTTCATAATCTCTTCAGCCGTCATATCCTGCGCCGATACATTAGCCGACCAGATCATCATCGCAATTACCAGTAAACCTGCCAATTTGAATAATTTCATTATAACCTCCATCAATATTCTATTTTGTTAAGCTACTTTTTCTTTTACTTCAGCTTCCTCACCGGCGTGGGCGGGGAATAATTTGTTCCGCATTACGATAAAAATCGAAGGCAGGAGGAACATGGTCACCGCTCCCGAAACCATCATAATCGCGAAGAAAAACGAACCGACCGTAACATACGGCACCAGCGTTGAGAAGAACATCGGCACGAAACCAATAGCGATAACCAGCACATTCCGTCCGATAGCACGCCCCAACCCTTCAAATATCTCCTGGAAAGTGAGATTGAAATCGCCGGTTCGTTTATGAATGTATTTCGATCTCTTTATAAAGTGTATCGCAAAGTCAATCGATAACCCCAGGGTCAACGACGACAGTACCGCGATCGGCATATCGTACGGTTTACCGATGTATCCAATCGCGCCGTAGATGGCCATGATAGTTATTGTCAGCGGAAGCATCGATATCAGGCCCAGCAGCGGTGAACGGAAGAGAAACGCCATCATTATGAAAACAACCGCAAAGGAGCTCAAAAGAGCCGACCTCATCCCCCCGACCATCTTCTCCTGCCAGACAATATTTACGTACGGAAGTCCCGCCCAATGAGCCTCTATTCCTGCCGGAAGTGGATTCTTTGCCATAAATTCGTCGGCATCATCAACCACCGACTGCACCGAGCGGTTGTCTCCTTCTTTCATCTGTACCCAGAGATTGGTTTTGGCATAATCAGAGGTAACGAATTTGAATAGATCCTCCGGATCCCCGCCCGAAATTTCGAACAGGAACAAATTCTGGGCGATTTCATTCTGATCATCAGGAAGAGCGAATTTGGATTTATCGCCGCCAAATAACTCATACCGCACCTTTTTGACCACATCGGGCAAACCAGTCGTAGCCCCGACGATGCGGTTTTCTTCAAGGTGACGCTGAAATTTTTCGATATAAGTCAATACTTCCGGATCTTTCATCATGTCCGGTTCGTCCGATTCAAAAACGAGGTAGTTCATGTAAGTTCCGGCAAGGTGCTTATTCAAAGTGACATCGGCCACCCGAAGCGGATGAGATTTTTTGAACCATTTAACCGGATTATCATTTACCACAATCAGCGAAAGCCCGATCGCCGAGGCAACGACTACCGCCGCACTGGTAACCAGGATAGCTTTATAATATTTCCAGGTTATATCTCTGACCACATGCAGAGCGCGGGTAAGAAGAGTCTTTGTCTCTTTTATCTTACCGAAATTACGCAGTGTCTTATCCGAAATCAGAACCGCAAAGGCCGGATTGAGCGTAATCGACAGAAACCACGCCACCAGGATGCCAAACGCCACAAAAATACCGAAAACCCTGACCGGCGGAATCGGCGTCAGTGCCAGCGATATAAAACCAACCATGGTCGTAATGGTCGTAAACAGAATCGGTATGAATAATTCGCTGATAGTATTTCTAATAGTTGTTTTCTTATGTTTGTATTTCTGATACCTGTCATGGAATTCCGATATTATATGAATCGAGCTCAATACCGCGATCGGTATCAAAAAGATCGGAATCATCGAACTCATGATATGCACTGTATTTCCGGTGGCAATTAAAAGCCCCATCGCCCAGATCACCGAAACGACCGCGACAATCATCGGCGGAATGACAATTTTCACCTTGCGGAAAAATACCAGCATCAGAATAAAGATTATAGCCCCCGCCATCGGTGCCGAAACCGCCATCTGGCGGAACATCTCGGAACCGAAACTGTCTTCGGCTACCGGAAGCCCGGCGATGAAATATTCTTCACCGGTCGAATACTTATCGATTATTGTCTGAATTTCGCCCGCGATACGGTGCGACATATCCTTCGACTCAATCGGGATAAACATGGCAATCGCCTTGCCGTTATCCGAGGCTAATTTACCTCTTAGAATCGGATTGTCTTTAATACGGCTTAAAATAAACTGGGCTTCTTTATCATCTTCCGGTTCCTCTTCCATAAGAGTCTTTACCGTAAGCATCCCGCCATCCTGCTGAATATCATCGACCGTCGAGGGCGCCAGAATATCATCGGCTATAACCCCATCGATATCCTGAACTTCTTCAATTATATTATAGACATTGGCCAGCAATTCCTCGTTGAAAGCCCCATCTTCATCAACGACACCAACCGCAATAAAGTCCGAAAGCCCAAATTCCTCTTTGACCTGGTGATCAAAAACACGGGCCGGTTCATCGGCTTCAAGCATATTTTCAGGATCTGTATCGATTTGTATCTTGGGGAGCTGGGCGGCAAAAAAGGCGGTAACGACAGCCACCAGTGCAATCACAACCCAGGGGTGATTAATTGAAAATTCCGTAAAAAACCGTTTCATGGGCTCCTTTCCTTTCACTTAAAAAGCATATATACCCGTTTAGATAGGATGGTCCCCAAAACGATTCAAAAAAAGATTAGATTGGTATTAATTTGCCCAACTGATTACTGGATATATTATTACACAAATTAAAAAGATCTCAAAACAAATTCACCCGGTAATCGTACCAAACTTTCACACTTTGGATAAAATGGATTTATAGGGCATTGATTGTTAGACGGGGGACTTTTCTAATGCCTTATATACAAGCCAGTTAAGCGCAAACCTGTAATGTCGGCACGACTTTTGCAAAAATACTCTATGGACGAGAAAGCCAGCATTTTAAAAAATTCATAGAATTCTATCAATTTGAGAAAGGAGAATCTCGTGTTAAAGCAGTTGCAAATCTTGATTGGACTGAGCCTGCTGGGAACTTTGGCAACCCTTTCAAGTGGGTGCGGTTCGGACGGCAAGGTCGAATTACAGGAAAACAAAACCGAGTTGCGAGAGACCATGACTCAGCGTATAGATGAAATCGATCAGGCCATTATAGAAATAACCGACAGGGACACAGTCGGTATGGAATTCCCCGAAGGCGGCGGCCAAATGCTCGACAGCCTGAAAAAACTTGATGAAAAGCTGAAAGATCGAATGGCCGCGCTGGACACTTTGACGGCTGATGCGTGGAACCAGTATGTGATCCGGACAAATGACCTGATGAAAATAATAAACGATGCAATAAGCAAGGCGGGTGAGGAAGTCAATGAACAAATTGAAGAAGGCGGTTATTAATCTCTTTAGAAAGGATTGATTTATATGTTAGGATGGGCACTTACATTTCTAATAATTGCCATTATTGCCGCAATTTTCGGATTTGGTGGTATTGCGGCGGCGTCGGCCGGGATTGCCAAAATTCTGTTTTTCATCTTCATAATCTTTTTCGTCATTACACTTATTGTCGGATTGGTACGAGGACGGCGGCCGCCGGTATAAATAACTTCGCTCCATGACTCCCCAAAGAGTGAAGACCAGCTCTCGTATGAGAATGGTAGCAGGCGGGTTATAAATGCCCGCCTGTTAATATTAAAAAGGCAGACCGTATTAAGGTCTGCCTTACTTAATCGTATAAAATGGGAAAAATGAGTTAATTATTTTTTCCGAATTTTTCTTCCCACCTCTTTTTGAGTGCCGAATTTAATTTATCCTCGATGTGTTTCGGAAGCTGCTCCTGTTTTCCTTCACGGCACAGAACCACTGTCTGCTTCATCGTATCGACCATAATCCGGCAGTTCTTGCATCCCTTTAGATGATCCTCGATATCTTCACAAACCGATTCGGCCAGCTCGCCGTCGATATAATCGGAAATATTCTGTATATATTGGTCACATTTTCCCACTTTTATTCTCCTTAAATGCTTCGGATAGCCAATCCCGCATGGCCAGCCTTGCCCGAAGAATCCTGGATTTGGTCGCCGGCACGGTTAGCTTCATCATCTTGGCAACCTCGGCCACCGGCATCTCCTCTATATATCTCAAAGCAAACGGCATACTGTACTTATAATCCATCTGTGAAAGTGCTTCATCGATTAACTCTCTTAACTCTCTGTTCTCCGCAAGTTCGTGCGGGTCGCCCCACTCGACCAATTCTTCGGCTCCTGCGGTATGTCCCGATGGCAGATATTCTTCAATCGGCTTTAACGTCATTTGCTTTTTCTTACCGGCCCCGGCCCTTATTGTATTCAGGGCGATTGTATAAATCCAGGTCCCGAATGATGCCTCCATGCGGAATTTTTCGATATTGTCGATCGCCTTCAAAAAAGTTTCCTGCATGACATCTTCGGCGTCTTCTTTATTACCGGTAAGTTTCAAAGCCAGCCTATATATTCTCTCCTTATGTTCATTTATCAGGCTGTTAAAGGCGTCAAAATCGCCGGCCTGAGCCCGCTTTACTAATTCCTTTTCATTCATATTAGAGGCGAATATAGAAAAGACGATTCAAAAAAACAAGTCTGGCTGGAATATAAAGTAATCAATTTGAAATTTATTCGGACACCGGAAAGGTAACCGGATTTGAATTCTGTATCGCTTCTTCTCCGGATGGAGTAATCAATTTTACTCCGGCACGACCGCCGCAGCAAAGAAAATCCGTATTGTCGGATGTCAGTCGATAACGAACTTCCAATCTTCCCTGTTCGTCGATATTTGGCAAATCAATGGCAATTATATTTCCTTCAATATTGGCCTCTGCACTTTCACCATCAATCTCGGCGCTGCCGTCGATATAGGTCATGCCACTCGGTATAGTATCGATAAAGACCGGATTCTTGGCCGTCTCCGGACCAAGATTACTTATCAGGACAAAAACTTCCCATCCATCATTAAGACCGGTAACGATGGCGCTCTCGGGAAATGTAAAGACTGTATCCCAATTCGACGGTTCCAGGGCCAGTTCGGTCCATGATGACCATACCTCGGTTTCAATCTGCGAAAGATCGATCCCCCCGCCGGTCTGAGCTTTCAGAAATACTTCCACCCGACGGTTCTTCTGCCAGGCTTCCTCGGTATGCCCGGTATCGACCGGTCTGGTATCTGCGAAACCTTCATAGCTGATCCGTCCGCTGTCAATACCGGCACTGTCAACAAGCCAATCGGCGACCGATTTTGCCCGCGCATCCGAAAGCTCCCAGTTCGACGGAAACTCCCTGGTATTGATCGGCCGGTAATCGGTATGACCTTCCAGCCTGATATCGGCATCGGCATATTTTTTGGCCGAGTCTGCTATCTGAGTCAATTGCGGGATTGCCTGCGGCTGCAAATCGGCCTTGGCAGTCTTGAAATATGCCCCGATTATATTGATTTTTATATCCTCGGTCGGCTGCCGTTTAAACGGCCCTACTCTCACCTCGATCGGCTCGGAAACGACATCTCCCTGATACAAACCTTCAACCGAAGAACCTTCAAGAGTAATTTTATTCGTCAAAAACTGCCTCATACCCGGCGCGAGATCTTCCAGTGAATAATAAACCGACTTGTGTATCCTATTCTCTCCGGCTGTTATCTCATAGGTCAAGGTGTTATCAGTCTGGGTCGGCAAAATCTCCTGCTTTTCTTCAATAACCAATTCAGTTTGGCCCGGAAGTGAATCCACGACCCGGACTTTAGCAGGATCGGCACCGCCGGTTGAATGAAGTACGATTTCATAATCGACCTTAACCCGCGAACTATCAATAGTAAAATCTTTATCGAGGCTTGCCTTCTTGGTTACTTTGACCTTCGGAAGCATCGCGGCCCATTTATTTATCGACAGGCTGGGATACTCGGGACAAATCTTGAAATTAATATAAGATTCGCCCCCTTCGTGCACATGGGCAAAGACCGACGACGGTTCACCGTCCGGAATGTAATATCCCTCCAGATCACGCTCATCGAGAAGTACCACTCTCTCACCGGCGCGAACAGTACTGAAATAGAACATCCCTTTCCGGTTCACCTGGGAGCGGCTGCCGTCATCGAGATATACATCGATACCCGGCGGAATTGAATCAGTTTCCGGGACTCCATCACCATCACAATCGACAAGAACCCTTCCCCTTATCGAACCCGGCAAATAGATCGATAATATATTCAAACGGGCTGATACCAGGGGCGTACGTATTGAACTCCCCTCAACGAATGCCTCGGCAAACGCCATATTCTCGTGATAACCGGGTGCCATACCGGCCCCGATCAGGACTGTATACTGAAGCATCACCGATTCGCCCGCTTCGAGCTCCCCTATTGTCCACCGGTAAGGATTATCTCCGCCGGGATCCACCGATGACGCTCTATTGATAAATGATGTCCCCTCAATATAGAACATACCGTACGGCATACTGTCGACAACCTCGATCTGCTCAGCAGTAACCGATGACACATTCCGCACTATAATTGTATAGTCGACCATATCGCCGATCATGGCCGACGGTCTCTCGACCGATTTGCCGATTTCAATCTGGGGCATCTCCGGCGGGGCGTCTACCGATGTTGCCACCCGGTTTCCGACAACGACTCCCGGCGCGATTATATTTGCCCGGTTATAAATTACCGTATCACCAAGAATTGTTTCATCGATTACCGCCTTAAATTCCAGATCTACCGAAGCGAACGGCGCCAGCGATTCAATAGTCCAGTTTACCTCTCCCACACCCATAGTATTGTTGAGCTTGGGCGCCGTAAATGTCCCGTCACCCACAATCGAACCCGGTACAAATGTAACCAGATCCGGAATTGTATCCTGAACAATAATATCATCGACAACATCCGGTCCGGTATTGGTAATCGTCGTATAGTAAGTAAGTGTATCACCCGGTACAGCCGATGAATCACTGACCGCGTTGTTTATCGTCACATCCTCAAAACCGGTCTGGCGGTTGACAATCGTCGTCACTCTGTTACTGCTTTTTTCTACCGGCCCGGTCAAAGTCGCAACATTTTCGATAATCGTTCCCGGCTCCGTTTCAAGATCGATTCGTACCTGGAAAGACAAATCTATTGTCTGCTGCGGCCGTATCAATGTCTCTATCCAGGTTATCTTTCTTGATTGAGGATTATAAATACCGGAATCACTTACCGAACCCGCAACAAGATTAGTATAGGCAGGGACAAAATCTTCGATACTCATCAGCAGTTCGATTCGATCGAGATTGTTTGTGACATTGATCGTATAAGTCAATATCGATCCAACCACTGCCGTCACCGAATCAACTTCCTTCACTATGGTAAGATCCGGTTCGATCTCTTCTTTGACAATTGTCAGTGTAGTATCCGAACTCAAACTATCCGGCTCGGTTATAAAGGCGGTGTTGCGTATAAGGGTGCTGTCAGGAGTATCGCTGTCTATTACCGCTTTGAACGAAAGATTAACGATTTCCTCAATATCAACCTGCTCTATTGTCCAGGTCAACAGCCTGTTTTCAGCGTCATAAGCAGCGTCATGATCGGCCGAGTTTTCGACATAATAGGTATAATCCGGAATTGTATCATACACCACCACATTTTCAACAAGCGTATCCCCGACATTGGCGATCGTGATATCGAATGTGAGGGTATCGCTGACATTGGCAGTATTGATATTCACCGTCTTGACAATTGTAAGTTCCGGTTCGAGCGGAATCTCCTCCGGTTTAACAAATGTCTCTACCGTGTCCGAATATATGATACTATCAGCATCGATAAAGCCGTAATTTTTTATAATAGTACTATCCGGAGTATCCTCATTTATAAATACCTTAAATCCCAAATCGACTGTCTCACCCGGCTCAATCACCTCAACAACCCAGCTTAAATAATTATTTTCAGTGTAATGAATCGCCGCCGAAGAACCTTCGATATAAGTCGTAAAATCGGGAACGCTGTCAATTATATTGACACCCGCCGCCAGCGTATCGCCAGTATTGGAAACACTTAGAGAATATGTCAAGGTATCTCCAGCGTATGCCGAATCGATATCAACCGATTTGGACAGCCCAAGAATCGGTCGGGGTTTCAGTGAATCGGCAACAATCAAGGTCGCTGTCGTATCGGAATAAACCGAATCCGGATTGGTCGCCAGAGCATAATTGTTAATAAAGATACTATCAGGGGCAGTACTGTCGACAACCGCGCTGAAACTCAAATCCACCGACCCGCCCGGTTCCAGATCACCAACTGTCCAGAAAAGTCTATTGAGACCGGTGTCATAAAGTCCGGAAGGCTGCACTGATCCGACTATATAATTGGTATAGGCCGGGATATCATCCTCAACCTGAACACCCTCGGCCAACCCTTCACCGATATTATTCACCGTAATAACATAATCGAGCGTATCTCCGGCCGATGCTATTGTCCTGTCAACGGTTTTACTCAATACCAATTCCGGCTGCGGTGTCGTATCCGGAAAAACGAAAGTCATCACTGTATCCGAGAAAGCCGTATCAGGGTGGAAACTAAAAGCATGATTGTAAATTTCCGTACTATCGGGAGTATCCGCCGCAATCATTACCTCGAACCAGAGATCAATAGAACCGCCCGGCAGAAGTGAATCTACTGTCCAGCGTACACCGTTTATATTAAGATCATATGTACCGTTACCGGCTGCAGATATATTTTGAAGCACCGTGTACCGCGGGATACTGTCGGTAATTTCAATTCCGTACCCAATACCATCACCATTATTCGAAACTCTCAATGTATACCGCAATACATCATGAACATGGGCAGAATCCAAACTGACCGATTTGTCTATCGCAATATCCGGTTCATACTGCGTCGTATCGATTAAGGCGACGGTAACCGCTGTATCAGAAATAATATTGTAAGGTTCATCGATAAAGCCAAAATTCACAATCTCGGTGCTGTCGCGGGTATCGGAATTGATTGCGACCGAGAAATTCAGATTATCCGAGATGTTGGCGGCAAGCTCACCAACATTCCATATAACGGCATTCGAGTAAATATCGTAATATCCGCCGGGACTGATCGAGCCATTGATAAATGTCGTATACGCCGGGATATGGTCGGTAATAACTACGCCTGATGCATCACCATCGCCGTCGTTATTTACACTGAGTGTATATACAATCGTATCCCCGACAAAAGCTGTATCTTTGTCGGCTGTCTTTGTCAGCGATAAAACCGGCTGTGGAATCGGCTTAACGACAGTATTGACCGCATTTGAAGGCACAACATACGGCGTCACTATATAGCCGATATTGGCGATAGAACTGAAGTCAGGTGTATTGCCATCAACTGTAACCGCAAAACTCAAAACTTCCATTTGTCCCGGCTCGAGCGAGTCGATTCTCCAGTTAATTCGATCGAAATTTATCTCATAGAAATCTCCCCCGAAAACCGAACCGGCAATAAGACTGGTATTCGATGGCATGTCGTCGATTACATTTATGGTGCGTGCCGTTACCTCACCGATATTATTAACCGTAAGCTCATAATACAGAGTATCCCCGGTAAAGGCCGAGTCTCTATCGACCGTCTTGAATATCTCGAGTTCTTCTTCAAACTCGGTCGTATCCGGTTCGATAAATGTGTATACCGTATCGGAAACCGCTTCATCCGGATACGTTACCGTTGCGTAGTTTGCTATTTCCGTACTATCCGGCGTCAGATAATCAACTCGTGTCGAAAAATGCAGGTAAATAATTTCATAGGCGGACATCTCCGGAATTGTCCAGCGCACTTCCCGGCCAGACGGATCATAAATTCCGCCGTTGTCAGCCTGCATGAACATTGAATAAGGCACCAGCGTGTCGACCACCTCGATATCATACTGCATCTCCGGACACCTGTTCCAGACCTGAAGAGTATAATTTATTATCTCACCTTTTTCCGCTGTAGTCTTATCGACCAGCTTCGCGATCTCCATATTGGGGCATGGAAGTACCGGTTTGACAATTGAAATTGCATAACGGCTGTAAGCAGTATCGGGCGATGTAATAACAGCCCGGTTTCGAATATAAACACTATCCGGTGCATTATCCTCAACCGTAACTTCAAAATAGAACCTTACAGTCTGGCGCGGCGAAACCGATTCCAGCTTCCAGCTTACCCTCTCATCTGCGCCATCATACAAACCGCCCAGAGTCGCCGAGCCGGTGATATAATCGACATATTGGGGAATATCATCGACGACATCGACATCGTATATAATCTCCTCACTGTTATTCGTCAATGATAGACTGTAAAGAAGCGTATCTCCCCGGGTTGTAATGACCTTGTCGACTCCCTTTACTATATCCAATGGGCCCGTTGAACTGTCCGGCGGGGTATTGTTCTCAAAAGGCTCATCGAATTGCGCCAGGACTACAGAAGGTACAATCATCAGAATCAACGTTGCCGCAATAATAAGGCCGATATTTCTCACGCTGTTATTCATTGTATGATCCTGTTACGGTACCTTTAAAATTTCCCTACTAACCGCAGAAACATCCCGTGTCCCCGGTAATAAGCCAAATCGACATTTTCTTTCTCGGTTTCGTTTTCGATCCGTTCATAACCGACAGATATTCTGTACCAGTTTGCTCCTTCGTAGCCAATTTCAAAAAGAAGATGATCCTTTGTGTCATCGATAGGATCATCCAGTACTATACCTTTTACCGCATAACGAAGATACAACCCGTCAAACAGACCGAGTGAGCCGGAAATGAGTACGAGGTATGATGACGATGACACGATTTCTTCTGAAGTCGAATAGTCATCTGATTGATATCGTCGAATCAGCCCGGCAGTGAATTCGTTGAAACGGTCCCTGTTCCAGTTGTACTTAAGTCCCAAATCCCATAACCGCTTCACGCGCCATTCAGTGGATTCGTAATATGTCTGCTTGAATTCGGTTTCGAGACCGAATGACATGTGATGCTCCGGGAACCAGGTCAACTGCCCGAGAATAAAATCGGAAACATTCTTATAGGTTGAATCGGGAGTCCACTGCTCATTTTGATGCCGACCGAATTTCCCGAGCATTTTGATATATTTTAGTGGAAGCAGTTCTGAGGCCAGTGTATACGAATGCACCAGTCGCCGGGGTTCGTCCTGCCACAATTCAAGCTCAGCACCCGGTACCGTAAATCTTTTGTACTCGGCTGTCCCGAGTATCTTCCAGTATTCCAGCGGGCGGAGATGAAGTTTTGCAAACGTGGCGTCTTCCCGCTCATCATATATCTCCTGGACAGTATTACGTCGAATTGACAGCTTCTGCGTTAATTCGAATTTTATACTATTTGACGGTCTCGTCGAAAAACCGGCCGTTATCAAATTCCGGTTGTTATCATCTGCACCGAGAGCGGCTTTATTATTGAATGATAGATGTTCATAATGAACTTTATATCCGATCTTTCCCAGCAGGCCGAAATCTCCATCGAAACCCTGATATTCGGCAATAAGACGGTCAAGTGTATTGTCCTCATGACCGAGATCATTTTCATCCTTTACATCGCGCCGTTCGAGACTAAAATTCAGAATGTGATGCCGCGACCTGTTGGTGTATCCGATCCTGTATATTTTTTCATCGCGATCGCCATTGTAGCTGTTGAAATCACCGTTGGCTTCGAGAATCGAATAATTATTGAATGCCGCGGTAAACCTATGATGTCGGGTCAGTTCATATTCGCCAGCCAGCTCGATACGTTCCTGGTTTTTATTGGGATTTAAATCTGTATTTGTAAAAGATTGAAAGTCATCATCGATCCTGAGATATTTGGCGTTTAAATTTAAATTATAAATTGGGCTGGCTTTAATCCCTGCTCGAATAGCCTGGCTGTTTTCATCGGATATTTCATCATCTGATCGGGCAATTTCAAAATAGCCGCCAATCTGCTCATAGTTGAAAGCAAAATCAACTGCCCCCAGATCCTCGGGCTCTTCAATCCCCGCTGCCCCGCTGTTATCGTTTATAAATCTATGAAGATACGATACCCCGCCTGTTATATTTTTATTCGGACCGAGACTTACCCGCGAACCGACCAGGGCGTCATTTTCATCCCGCTCGAAATCATAACTTATTACGATAAAGACCGGATTGGCCTCCGCCGTTTCACTCGACACCGGGAGATTCAACAATATTCGTCCCCGGTCATAATCAACCGTATAATCGATATCGCGTTTTAAAGTCTCCGATGATAAAACCGTCGTCACATCCAGTCGATCCCTCACCTCTATTTTTACTTCTTCGCTCCCGCGAATAACCGGCGCAAAATCGAGCTCGTACGGGCCCGATGTCCCATCGGCCCGGATACCGACCACATCACCTTCACGTATCCTTCTGCCCTCGAGCTTCCCGCCAACCATCTCTATTCCGACAGGATTAAGATTCAAATCGGAGAAGCCGCCGAATAAGGATCTTCTGTGCAGGGTGAAGGTACTGTTTTTGAAACTTGGATGAAGTGACCCCCCTTCGAGATAGCCGTACTCTTCCGATTCCAGACGGGCCAGGAGTTCCAGCTGAGCCTCCCGCTGCGGATGGGTTAAAAGACGTATATCTAAATTTTCATAATCCCAGATTCTTTGCGGATCGTAACGGAGCTGACCGGTAAAACGCCAGCTGTCCCAGATAGGCTCGGTCGATTCAGCCGACATCTTAAGTCGAAAAACCGATGGATCGGCGGTTCGATACTCATCATCTATCTTCGAATCGATGACTGCCGTGCCGTTGATAAAAAATGACCGGTTGATATTGCCGTCGGCAAAGAGCGACAGACGGTAATTAGCCGCAAAGTCGTCCTTTAAATGTGGATTGCCATCCTCAAAGGCCTTTACATTACCGCTGACGCTCAACATATGGAGAGTCAGTTCGCCAAAACCCAATAATAATAAGTCCTGCTGTCCCCGGGCTTGTTCATACCTCTTGACCACACCAGCGGAGGCGGACGGTGCAGCCAGCAGTGAAAGGAGCAATAAAACTAAGGTGACAAGCGAGATGCTTTTGTATGCGGTATGAAGTTTCAACTTAGCCAAACCTCGTCCAATTCACGCAAAATTTGCGTGGAAAAAGGCAATTATAGAGCATTTTATAAAGCTTTTCGCAAAAAATGTGCCGCCGACCCATAAGACTGCCGAGATTGCTGTCATATATCGATGTCAAAACTGTGCTCCTGGCGCAAGTCAATGTCTTTAAACCACTTTTAACATCTTAAACCATGGTCGCATAATGTCCCGATTACCTCTTATTCAGCCCGGTTTGACTATCTCTTGTCCCACAAATAAAGCCGGATTAAAATAAAAACGGGGCAAGCAGATGCAAATTATAAGCAATTTGCTTCAAGTCGTCAATATGCTCGCCGAATTATTGGCTTTTTAAAGACAAAATTTATTGGGCTGTCAGCAAATCAACTGTTAAAAGAAATGTCCGAAATTTAAAAACACGACTGCTACCGTTTCATCGCATTACATTTTGGTGTCTCATTAATCTCGAAAAATAAACGACTTAGCCAATCTTATAAGCATTCTTATGATCCTGTCAAATGGATAAGTATATCCTATTTTATATATTTCTATAAGTCCGGGAAATCCCCGAAAAAACAGACAAATCCCTCTAACTTATTATATATTATGCCTTTATAAATTTTTAACTTGACAAAAGATATAAACAAATTTAAATTTGCGTGAAAGATTTCACAATGTGAATTTTTTTGAGACTTTTACTCGCTTTTGTCATATAACGCTGAAGGTTGTCTCACGGGGGTTTAGATTTAATTGAGACAATCTGTATGCAAGGGGGCTTAAACATACTTACCGAATTTGAGGTGCCTATGGCCCAGCATTAAAAATCGGACTTTAACCTTTAGGGAGAAAGGGAATTCTAATGCTTAGAATTCTGGCCATTTTGGCCTTGGTACTGCTGGGGGGTAGTGCCCGGGCCTCAGTTCATCAGATCACATCATTGCCGTACACCGCATCAGGCAGCTACGACACACTGGTGTTGGCCGGCACAAAACTCAGTTCGTACAGTGATGGTATCCACTTTACCGGACACGACCTGGTTCTCGATTTGGGAACCGATACTCTGGAGTTTGGACGCTCCGGCTCAGGCAATTACGGGATCAGGTTTTCCAATCACTGTTACAACATCAAAATAATCGGCGGAACGATTCTACACGGGAATCAATCGGGTTCCCATAACTCCGCGATATCATTATCCACCGGACATGATATCCTCATCCAGGGCACCGATGTTATCGTCAATGGCATTGATGGTCGCTGCATTTCATCGTCGTCGGTCGGACCGCCCGGAATTTACAATTTCGAAATCGACGGCGGAGATTACTGGAACAATTGCCATGGCTACGACAGCCGATGTATGTACGATGGGGCAGCCATACGTCTGTGGAGTAACACCTACGGTGGATACGGCGACTATCATTACAAAATTCACGACATCAATATCCGCAACACTCCCGGTCAGGGAATGATGTTTCAGGGACGTGACCAGGAAAATAACGGAACTAAGGTCCTGTTATATAATAACCATATTACCTGTGACGCCCGGAATGATACATACTCGTCATACAGCGGAACATGTAATTCCTCCGCCAACCCGTATGGAATCGCACTTCTAAAAGGCGCGCCCGGTTCCAGAATATACAATAATACCATTGTCAGCGGTAATAACTATGGTGGCGGCAGAGGTATCCTGATCGAAAATACCCTCGGCGAAGCGGGTAATTGGGTGGAAGTCTACGACAACTACGTTGACGTCCACGAAGGCCCCAATGTCGAATACGGCGAAGGTGGGACATCGGTCCATGCCCTGCGCGTCAGGGCCATCGATGGTCTCGATATAGATTATATCAAGATCTATAATAACACCTTTATCGGAACCGGCGACGCCAACACCAGTACCGACAATTATAACCGCGGGGTAGCCACATTGCGATATTCCGATTCCTACGGAACGGACAACATCGTTATTGAAAACAACACTTTCCGGGCCAAATCGTTAACAAGCGGAGTCGAATCACTGGCTGCTGTATTTGATTATGCCAACAGCGGTGGGTTGAAATTTAAAGGTAATCGGATTGAGGGCGACGGGACCCTCGTAAAATTCGGTTACAACAACAGCGGTGCCAAAAATATATGTATTGAAGGCGGCACCCTGTCATTCTTGTCACCCGTTTACGATGCCCAAACTTATCACATCGGCCACCTCCGAAATAACTGGGATTGCTCCAATAACAGCGCCTGCGATGTAAATTATGAAAATGGTGCCGATGACAAGGATATAACCCTGGCACTCGGCGGTAATCTCGAATTTGAACTACAGAACAAAGTTACCGTCAACGTAAAAGGTTATAACAATCTTCCGGTTCCCAGCGCATCAGTTAAAATAATTAACAATTACGGCAGAAATATAATTAACAATTACACGCTTTCATCGGGGTCAACCGATGGCAAGGTAACCTATCTCTTTGAGCAGCGAATCGGCTCGGATTCACTATACTACAATCCATTTCGAGTCATTGTCAAAAAAGGCAATGACAGCACCGTTCAATCGTTTGAAGTGAATGGAAGCCCGGTTAACTTAAATATTGTCCTGGAAAATACGGCCGGCGAAGATTGCGACGATTGCGACTTCATCTGCGGCGATCTTGACAAAGATACAAATATCTGTCTTCTCGATATGATATTTCTGGTTAACTATCTTTACAAAGGCGGGCCGGCTCCGGATCCGATTGAATCCGCTGACGTAAACAGCGATGGTTCGATCGATTTCATTGATCTTATCCATTTAAGGGATTATATATATATGGAAGGAAATCCCCCCTCGTGTCCATAATATGAGCGCAATTATGGATCAGCCGGCTTCTCTTTAATGAGAAGCCGGCTTTTCTAATATTATTTATAACAAAATCAAATCCGGCCTGTTCTAATACTAAAAGAACTTGCAAAAATGGACTTTGGGCGTATATTATTGGCGCACAGCGATACCTGTTAAAGCCGTCGGAACGGCTTTTTTAATACCTGTCGATTACTTCGCGAGGGGGCGATGATAAGAGAAGGCAAAAGAATTGATTTGTAATGCGCATTTTGAAAATTACAATATTGCTATTTTGGGCGGCTTTTCTGCCGGTTGCTGTATTTGCAGCCGATAATTCTCTCTATCCGCCGGACTATAGTATCACGAGCATCTACAGCCCCGTAAATTCATCAATAGAATTCGGGGATACTCTGACAATCGACCGCATACTTGTAAACAATGAATCATTCTCATTGTATGGCCTTTACTTCTCCGATAATTATCCACCTGAATTTCAAATAATAGAGCACACGGTACATCTGAATGGCAGCACCCTCGCCCATGAATTCGAATTGGAAGAAGGGCGCAATATATTCAGCGGTTATGATCTTTATTACTGGATTATTGATTATCCCGATGCCATAGATTCTACCCAGAATATAATTACGCCCGGCGATTCACTTCACCTGCAATTAAGAATAATTGCGGAGAATCCCGGTTCGTACGAGCTTCCGATGCACACTGTCGTTTTTTACGGCAATAACGGCGGGATTTTTGCCACGTCGGATACCAGGACTATTCAAATAGGGGATCTATGCGGCGATGCCAATTCAGACAATGGCGTCAATATACTGGATGTTACATTTCTGATAAATTATTTATACAAAGAAGGCCCCCCGCCCCTGAATGCTGATCTTGCCGACGCCAACGGGGACGGGACTATAAATATTTTGGATGTAACAATTTTGGTAAACTTTCTCTATAAAAGCGGCCCCCCTCCTCAATGTCTTTAAGAACGGCGGTAAATACTGCGGAAATTACTGCCACTCGACTGTCGCCGGCGGCTTGCTCGTAACATCATACAGAACAAACTCAATTTCCGGGAAATCGGAAATTATTTTATCCGTTAATTCCCTTACAACGCCCGGTTCAACATCACTCCCGATAAAGGCCGGACGACCCGTCATGTAATCATTGGTCACTATTGTCCGTATCGCTACTGACAGTTTCCTGTCGATTCCAACCGGAACAAGAACCGCCAATACCTGGCTGACCGGGGGGTTATTTAGAGCTTCGGTTACAAGATAATCGAGCTCCCTCAGTAGGTCCAGATTTTCTTCATTTAAATAAAAAGGAGTGCAATTTAGCTTCCCGATAACTTCCTTCACATTCATAATATAGGCAACCCGATTAACCCCGTCGAGTTTGTTCGGAATCGTCGTACCTATCTTGTAAATCCTCTCCCATTCAAAATCGAAACTCTTGCCCCAGAGAAGTGACAAATGCCGATAGGTTCTGTGGTCACCCTGTACACCCACCGTTTTAATCGGAAGAACCGATCCCGAATATCCATCACCCATGACATCAATAAGATTATCGAATCGCTCACGAACCATGGGATCAACTTCACCCTCTCCATCATAGCATATCGTCCGGATGGCCAGTCCCGGGCCGGGGAATGGTTGTCTCGAAGCAATCGTCTCGGCGATCCCCAGTTTCCGCGCCACTTTGCGGACTTCGTCCTTATGCCAGTCCCAGTTGGTTTCGATAACCATACCCCGTTCACGGGCTTTGCGGATCATCTCGACATCGTTATGATGCGTCTTAATCTTATGCGCCGTCGTCGATACATCCGGATTCCCGCTCTCGATCAAATCGGGCCGGAGAGTCCCCTGGGCCCAGTAGGTTTTTTCAGGATCGAGCCCAAGCCTCATTGTGACATCATTCAATATCTCAACAAATACCTGGCCGATCAAATTACGTTTCTCTTCAGGGTCGGTCATCTCAACCAAAGGACCAGCCTCCCTGTCATTTAAGTCGACTTTACTGTGTAAAAACCTCTCCCCGGCATTTTCTCTTATCAGGTTTTCAATGCCCATTTTTTCCAGTTCGCGGCAGATAATATCACTCTCGTTTTTTCGCATCAGCCCGTGATCGACATGGATGGCATATACTTGTTCCTTATCCAGCGCCTTTAGAAGAAGTGCCGCACTTACCGCCGAATCGACTCCTCCCGAAACCAGCACCAGTACATTTCCATCACCAACCCGTTCGCGAATCTTTTCCAGCGCGGTATCGATCCGGTCATCGAGAATATAATTCCCCTCCAGGCCGCACACCCTCTTTAAAAAATTATCGAGCATCCGGACGCCGTTGACCGTCAGGTCTACTTCAGGGTGAAACTGTACTCCATAAATTCTTTTTTCTTCGTTGGCAAACGCGGCGATAACACCTTCAGATTCTGCGCATGATCTAAAACCGTCGGCAAGAACATCCACCGAATCACCATGACTCATCAAAACCCGCTGGCTTTTCTCCAGTCCGTCAAACAACGGACAGCCAGCATGCACCTCTATAGCTGTTTCGCCATATTCATTACGAACACCGGGCGAGACAACCCCGCCGTAGTGCTTATTTATCAGATGCATCCCATAACAGATACCCAGAACCGGCTTCTCCAGACTGAATATCTGTCGATCATATTCCAGGCCGGAATCATCCCAGACAGAATTGGGACCTCCCGATAGAATTATCCCGTCATAGTCTTTCAGTTTATCGGCCGGGGTATAAAGCGGAAAAACCTCGGAAAAGACCGACAGCTCTCGTATTCTCCTGTCAATAACCTTGGTGTACTGCGCCCCGCAGTCAAGGATCGCGACTGAATTTACCTTCACCTTCTCAAGCCCTTTATAAATTTTATGATTGGCCAATGAACTAATTTTTCAAAGAAATGTCAACTGCGATAACTTTTGACCATCTCGCTTATGGCCGCAATATGTTCCGGCGTGGTTCCGCAGCAGCCGCCAATAACCGAAACCCCAATATCCACAAGCCGTTTTGCCTTTTCTGCCATGAATTGAGGCGATTCTTTGTAAACCGCGCGGTCATCGACTATCTCGGGCAGCCCGGCATTCGATTGTATTATGACCGGTTTTTCGGAAATTTTCATAAACTCACCGGCAATCTCAACCATCCTTGCAATACCATTACCGCAGTTGGAGCCGATAACATTCGCCCCGGCCTCGGCTAATTTCGCGGCCGCCGAAGGAATATCGACACCCATTACCGTATAAAAACCGCGCGGGGTCGGATCGAATGTCATTGTTGCCATAATCGGAACATCTCCGGACAATTCTCTTGCCGCCCTGATCGCAAGAAGCGCTTCATTTATATCGGTCATGGTTTCCACGCAAATAATTTCGACATTGTTCTGCAAAAAGGCCGACATCTGGATTCTAAATGAATCATACATTTCATCCGGTTCGACATCGCCATAGGGCTTTAATATCTTGCCGCTCGGTCCGCATGAACCCGATATATAAACCTCACCATTGGTTGCATCTCGTACAGACCGCACCGCCGATGTAACAATCTCGTCGACTTTGTCCTGTAAACCGTAGTTTGATAACTTTAAAGGTGAAGCTCCAAAAGTATTCGTCTGTATTATTTCGGCCCCGGCCCTGTAATAGGCTTTCGCAATATCATTTAATATTTCAGGGCTTTCAAGATTGACTTTTTCGACACATCCGGTGATATCGATACCGCGCTCATAAAGCATTGTCCCCATCGCCCCATCAGCGACAATGATCTCACCTTTGTTCACTCTTTTGAGAAAATCGTTCAACTACGCTACTCCCAGAAGCGCTTTCACTTTATCAACTGCATTAACGCCGTCATAGGCATAAGCATCGGCGCCGATTTCATCCTTATACTTCTGGCTGACCGGTGCACCTCCGATGACAATTTTCACCTTATCCGAAAGCCCCTTCTCTTTGACCAGATCGACTACCTTTTTCATTTGCGGCATGGTCGTGGTCAACAGCGCCGACATACCGATCACCGAAGCATCATTCTCGGCCGCCGCTTCAATAAATCTCTCCGCGGAGACATCATTGCCCAGATCAATTATTTCGAATCCGGCCCCTTTGAGCATTATTCCCACAAGGTTTTTTCCGATATCGTGCAAGTCACCCTTGACCGAGCCAATCACAACTCTCCCGACAGTAGGAATATCTTCCTTGACCAGAAGCGGTTTCAATAAACCAAGGCCGGCATACATCGCTTTGGCCGCCAGAAGAACATCCGGAAGAAATATCTCGTGAACCTTGAACTTATCCCCGACCACTTTCATCCCTGCCAGAAGTCCGTCATCCAAAATCTTCTTGGCCGGTATATCCTGCTCTATAGCCTGCTGGGTAAGCTCGGCTACTTTTTCATGATCACCATCCTCGAGATTCTTTGCAATATCTTTCAATATTTCCATTGCTTTATCCTTTAACTTGCCTTGTTCATAATCGACCTGATCCGCTCGCGACAGCTTTTCGAAGTACAATTGTCGCAAAATGGAAAATCCATATCAAAAAGATGAATATGCCGCGGCCCGACAATCATCACACCCGAAATGGACTTCAGCGGCTCCATCAAGTAGCTGTCATTAAGAGCTATACCTATCTCCTCCGGTCTTAAGTATTCGAATAACTGCCCCTGCCCGCTTATATCCCACCCGCAGTAACCGGGGCTGTATCGCAAGATCGCCCATTCATCGGGCGGTATTCCTTCATCTTCGAGCCGCTCGAAATAATCGAGCTCCAAAAGCAGCCCGGCCCTCTCGGTCGCCTCCGATGCAATCGTATCCAGCATAACCCCCAGCGCGTATTCATTATTCTCGAAAAACTCGCCAATCTGCTCTGAAACTTCTTTCCCAACCGTTAAAGCGAAAAGGGCCAGATATTCCGCCTTCGGATAAATAATCGCAACCGGATCCTCTTCGGCATTTTCCCCTTCCCCCTCATAAACATCGCCGAATTCATTTTTGGAGATGTCTTCCACAATCGCCGTCGGATCGGCCAGATCTTTAAAAACCTCAACTGCCTGTTCAAATGTTTCAACAATCCGTGGGCCCGGCTCGACACGGGCAGGCATCCCCTGCGCCTTTAAAACCTCTTCAATGTCGGGTATAATATCTTCTAATTCTATTTCAATTATTTCTCGCACTTAGTACAACTCCGGAATTTTATCCATCCCGTATTTTTTCGCTTCTTCAGTCATCAGCGACGTCAACACCAGCTTTATCTCATTGGCCGTATCGGGCGGCTGGTAATTATCGAGCAGGATATTAACCTCCCGGTGCGCCTTCTCTCCAAGCGTCATACTCCCCTCTTCGCGCCACCGGTCAAGATTCGCCCGTTCTATTACGCGTCCCGGGAAATAATGCTCCTCCCTGAGGTACTTACGCGTATGTTTCGCTATCAGGAGATGTTTTTCTTTAAGCAGTTCTTCAAAAATCGGCATCGATGGAAAATCTTCCCGCGGCTCGATTCCCTTTACCATCCGGTGCACCATGCCGCATATTTCATTATCGGCTACCAGCTTTTCCAGACTGAAGCAATTTTCGAAATCGAGCATACCCGGCCCCGATACCGAATTTATCCCGGAAAGCGCCGCCAGGGTCGCTCCCATCCCGCTTTCCAGCCCGGCCTGGGTGTCCAGATGTTTCGCATCGCTTAAACTTATGTACGCCTGTGTCGGAATACCGAGGTATTTCCCGATCTCACTGTACGCGCAGTCAATCATCATTGTCTCCACCGCTCCCATCGGCGTGGTCTCGTACCGAATATCGAATATTGCCGGCGAGCCGCCATACAGCACCGGCGTTCCCGGGTTGGCCAGCTGGCTTATCACCAGACCGCTCAGCGTCTCTGCCGTGTGCTGTACCAGAGTCCCTGCCAGCGTCACCGGAGCAATAAATCCTGCCATAGGCATTGAGATATACTCAACCGGTATTTTATGTTTAGCGCAGTCTATCAGATTTTGCGAGGTAACATCACTCCACTTCAACGGCGAAGTCGGGCAGCAGGAAAACACTGTCAGCGGTTTTTCGGCCAGCCCCTTTTCATCGCCGCGGACAGCCACCTGGAGATTCTTCATCAGCTCAAATGACTCAATTCTAAAGGCCCCGGTAACCACCGGCTTCTTGCACAGCATCAAATTAAAATAAAGCCTGATCGAATCTGAGATCTCTCCGGGCACATCCGACGGCACCATCGAGGTCGCCTGCGCCGATATATATTTCAACCCGGAAACAATCCTGGCAAACTTGATAAAATCATCCGACGTTGCCTCCCGGGAATCATTATCGCCATACTCCAGAAAATTAATCGCCGCCGACCCCGGTACAAAATAAACATTATCGCCCGAATAATCGCAAACCTCCTCGCCGTCTGTATCATACAGTTTAAACGAGGACGGCGTCCGCTTTATAGCCTCATCGAACATATCCTCTATGAAAAGAACATGCCTCTTTTCTTTATTTATTTTGGCTCCGGCATCGCCGAGCAATCTGAGCGCTTCTTCATTATGTACTGTCGCCCCCAGCCTGCACAAAATCTGGCGCGCTTCATCGATTATCTTCTCAATAAGATTGTCTTCCAAAAACCGCAATTTTGGTCTCATAGAATCCACCGTTCAATCGATTAAATTTTGAATTCCAATATAAGACTGAACGCCGAATTACGCCACCTCTCTTATATAAATCATTGATATATAAAAAAGGGGAGCAAAAACGTTGGGGACGTCTCTGCTCCCTATCTATGCGGACAACGCCCTATCCCAAAGGGCTTTTTGCGGGTCCCATACTAAAAATCGATTACTATTTTACTATTATCCAACATAGAAATTTAATTTTGGCGGAAGCGCCTCTATCCTTTAAAAATCCGCAATGCACGAATTCGCTTTGCACCCTGAATTACGTCTTTTTTACAAAACACCTCTCGATAAAGGCGCTCCCTTTTAATCTATAAATCACTCAAAATTTATTTTAATCACCGCTTTTATCAGTGACCACCTCGACCTTATCGGTTATGTCTACAGCCTCTATTCTCTTGGCCCGCCTGGCTTCAATAAGCTTCTTGACGCCGGTCCCGATAAGACCTTTAATTACACTGTCTTTCCTTCGAAGGTCCTCCACGATTAGACCCGCCAGCGGGGCCGCCAGCGATGCCAGCCCAACCGATCGACCTGTCTTACTGTCGAGGGCACCGCGAAGTCTCTTTCTCATTCGCCTGCCTCTCTTTGGGATATTTTGATTGTCCGCCATTATATTCACCTCCTTATCCGCGACGATTCATCCGCCTTTGTCCCTTCCCGCCTTTACGCTCCTTCCGCATCTTCATTCGCCTGCCCTCCCGGACACAACCCGGCAGCAGATGGATGCTGTCCATAAGCGTTCCGTTAGAATAAGCCTTCACTACCGCTTCAATATCCCCCCGAATCCATGAGATAACCTGGATCCCATTCCCGGCCAGAACATCTTCCAGTCGTCTTGAAATTGCCCCGCATATTATTACCTTCGTACCACTCCTTATAATTCTTTCAACCTTCCCAAAAGGATCTTTATCTGTTATCCTTACCTCTCTGCGTGCGCTTTCAATTCCATTCTCAAGCTCCAGAACTGTCAGATTTGTCGCGGTATCCATGACCGGAGATACCCGGCCTTCCCAGTTGGTAATTCCAATGATCATATCCAAAATAAAAGCAAGCAAACTCTCTGCCCAATATTTGAACAATCCGGCGCCGATTGCTAATTGATTGCCCCATAGCATCTTATCTATTCAAAAAATAAAATGTCGCCAATAAAATGAGACGCTTATATTGCAATCTTGAAATATACCATTAAAAATCGTATTGCATATTCGCAATTAATCGGACGGCCCCTCAATCCCCAGCTTCTTCATCTTGCGCCACAAGGTGGTCTTATGGACTCCCAGCTCACGGGCTGTCCGGGCTCGATTCCAATTATTTTTTTCCAGCCTGTCCTTGATATAACCTGCCTCGAGCTCTTCAAATGATTTCTTATCGGAATGCTCAATCTTCATCTTCGGACGAATACCCTCCGGAAGATCCCCCGGATCAATAATACTACTGCGGCACAATACTACCGCATGTTCAATTATATTTTCAAGCTCCCTTATATTGCCCGGAAAATCATAACTCAATAATATCGAAAGAACTTCCGGCGATACTCCGCTTATTTCTTTGTTCTTGATATTGTTGAAGCGGTTCATAAAATGCTCGACCAAGAGAGGAATATCCTCGGTCCGCTCCCGCAGCGGTGGCAAAGTAATCTTTATAACATTGACCCGGTAAAAAAGATCTTCCCGGAACTTTCCTTCTTTTACCTCTTTTCCGAGACTCTTATTGGTGGCCGCGATAATCCGCACATCAGCCGTAACAGGTTCTACCGAACCGAGCGGTTCGTATGTTTTCTCCTGAAGAACCCGCAAAAGTTTCACCTGGAGAGACGGAGGAATTTCGGCTATCTCATCGAGAAACATCGTCCCCCCTTCGGCCCGTGCGAATCTGCCCGGCTTTTCCTTCCGGGCATCGGTAAACGCTCCGGCCTTGTAGCCGAACAGCTCCGATTCAAGCAATGTTTCCGGTAATGCCGCGCAGTTGACTGTTACCAGCGGTTTCTCCTTTCGCGAGGACAAATCATGAATCGCCCTGGCAATAAGTTCTTTGCCGGTTCCGCTCTCGCCCTCGATAAGAACCGTACTGTCGCTTTCTGAAATAGCCGGAAGATTTTCAAAGATTTCCCGCATTTGTTTGCTTTTGGAAATTATATCATGAAAATCATAACGGTCGGAAAGCTCCTTCCGGAGCTCCTCCAGAGCACTCAAATCGCGGAATGTCTCCACTCCGCCAATAATATTGCCTTTCTGATCCTTGAGCAGAGCCGAAGAAACCGAAATCGGAATCTTGACACCCTCATTATTTATTATATAGACCGTCTTATTGACTACCGGCCTGCCGGTCCCGAATGTCTCACGCAAAGCACAGTTCGTCTCGCAAATAGACGCCCGGAAAACATCGCAGCACCTCTGCCCTATCGCTTCCTCACGAGGGATACCGGTAATATCTTCCGCCGCCCGGTTAAACGAAGTTATCTTCCAGTCACGGCCTACCGTAAAAACCCCATCGGCAATACTGTCTAAAATGACTTCGGTCTTTTCGTCGCTATGTTCTAATTTCTCAGCCATCTCTATAATATTATACGAATATGGTTGCAAAATTGCAAATACATCTATTCATCGACCCGACTTGCCAACAGATTTTTTTTCAATTATAATATCAAAAACCCAACCTGAAATGGAGAGTCACATGAAAAAATCACTGCTTTTCGCGGCAATATTACTGTTCATTGCCCCAAACCTGTTCGCCACACCCGGCGATACACTAAAGTCCATTCCATCGCCCGGCGGCTCATCCCAGGGACTCACCTACGATGGAAAATATATCTGGTGTGCTGACCGGATGAATGACTATATCTACAAGATTGATCCGTCCGACGGCAAACTGCTTGACTCACTGAAAACTCCCGGCTACGCCCCGCGCGGGATTGCCTTCGACGGCAAGCTCCTATGGTGTGTCGATGCCGAAGAACAGCTCGTGTTCGGCATTAATCCCGAATCGGAAATTATCGAAAAAACAATCTGGTGCCCGGTCTCACGGATGAATGATATCACCTGGGATGGTGAATATCTCTGGATTGCCGATTACGGCGAAGACAATCTGGTGCAGATAAGCACTGAAGATGGTACCACTGTCAATACTATCAAAGCCCCAAGTTCCTATCCTACAGGTTTAACTTACGGCAACGGTTATCTCTGGGTTTCCGATCGATACAAAGACCAGATATACGGCATGACCACCGAAGGTACCTGCGTTATTGTTCTCGAAGCACCTGGGAAGCACAGTTGGGGTTTGGCATGGGATGGAGATAATCTCTGGAATACCGACTATCAGTCCGACCGGATATTCCAGCTTGTCACCCGTGACGGATCCTTTTATAAACGGATGGAAGAAAAAATAGAAAAGGTCGAAATGGTGCACCAGGTTCGTAATTTCGGGCCGGATACTGTCACCACTCTCGATATCTATTTTGCCATTCCTCAGGACATGAATAACCAGGAACTGATGGGACAGGTCGAATTCGACCCCCGGCCCAAAGAAATGTTGACAGACAAATCGGGCCAGATGGTCGCGCATTTTGAATATAACGATCTCGCCGCCGGTGAGTTCACGACTGTTAAAATGCATGCCGATGCCAAACTCTATCAGACTCGCTATTTCGTTTATCCCGACCAGGTAGGATCGCTGGACGATATCCCCGAAGATATTCGCAGGAAATATATCTATGATGACACCAAGTTCCGCATGGACAGCGAGACCATACAAAACGCGGTCAAAAAGGCGGTCGGGGATGAAACCAACCCGTACTGGATCGCCCGCAATATCTATGATTATTGCATCGAAAACATTGAATATGAACGTGTCGGCGGATGGGACATTGCACCAACCATTTTAACTCGCGGCACCGGTTCATGCTCGGAATACACATTTGTCTATATGGCCATGTGCCGTTCAGCCGGAATTCCGGCGCGCTATGTCGGATCGATTGTTATCCGGGGAGATGATGCCAGTTATGACGATGTGTACCATAGATGGGTTGAAGTCTATATGCCCAATTTCGGATGGATCCCGGTTGATCCCTCAGGAGGTGATTCCGAATGGCCGTCACACCGCGCCAACTATTTCGGATTTTTGAATAACCGTTTCCTGATTACGACTGTCAGTGCCGGCGGCTCGGAATACATGGACTGGGGTTACAATGTCAACGAAAAATGGCAGGCCAAAGGTCGCTGCAAAATCGAAGTCGAAGCTTTTGGCGAATGGTCCCCCCTCGAAACCGAATAATTGACTCTGAATTTATAGCATTATAAAGGCCGCCTGCGGGCGGCCTTTTTTTGCCTGATCCTAAAGGGCATCCTGTTCAAACCATGCTCAATGTATAGATTTTATACCGCATTACCGTTTCAAAATAGAACCGCTAAAGACACGCCCTCTATGTCCGACAACCGGTTATAAGGGGGCATCACTTTTGGTACAGGTATTGCAATACCTACCGCTTGCGGGAAGCCGGTATAGGGCTTTCACAAACTGCAGATATTACTACTTAGAGGGGTTATTCACTATGCTATCCACTGGGAAAAAAATTGGACTGGCTATAGGTCTCTTCATCACTTTATCGCCTGTTCTTAACTTTTCCGCTATAGCCGCTTCCGGGCCGCTAATGGCTTCCGAAGCGACTTCTAATTCTATTGACTTGAGCTGGACTGCTCCGGGCGATGACGGTTCTTCCGGCGCAGCCTCACAATACGATATCAGATATTCACTATCTGCTATAACCGAATCAAACTGGGATCAGGCAACTCAGGTTGTCGGCGAACCTGTCCCGCAGTCAGCCGGTTCTCAGGAATCTTTTACCGTCACCGCTCTTCAGCCGAATACAACCTATTATTTTGCCATTAAAGCCGCCGACGAAGTCCCTAACTGGTCGGTCCTTTCTAATGTAATCAGCAAGACAACCCTGCCGGAACAGGATCCGCCGGCCAATATCGCCAATCTGAGTGTTTCTAACCCGACTCAGTCATCTCTTGACTTAAGTTGGACCGCTCCCGGGGATGACGGTAGCAGCGGTACAGCAGCAGAATACGATATTCGGTATTCAACATCGACGATCACTGACGCTAACTGGGATGCTGCAACTCAGGTAACCGGTGAACCGGCTCCGCAGTTGGCCGGTTCCGCCGAATCCATGACAATCTCCGGCTTAAACGCCAACACCACTTATTACTTTGCGATTAAGACTGCCGACGAAGTCCCCAACTGGTCGGGGCTTTCCAATATTGCCTCAGGAGCAACATCCGAAGAACCACAACCCCCGGACCCGCCTGTCCTCGCTTCGCCGTCTAACAACGCCATCGATATTGTCCTTCCCGTCACTCTCGACTGGAACGACATGGCCGGAGTCGACCAGTATGAATTGCAGGTCGACGATGACTTTAATTTCAGCTCCCCCGTGCTCGATTCTAATTTATCCCAATCGGAGTCTGTTGTCTCCGGCCTGAACGATAACACAACTTATTTCTGGCGGGTCCGCGCCCATAATTCTGTCGGTTGGGGCGCCTGGTGTTCAGCTTATTCTTTTACCACCGAATGTCCTTTGCCCAATATCCCGACTCTCGCAACACCCGCCGACGGCGAATCAAATATAACTTTGCCGATTAATTTCGATTGGTCTGACATTTCCGGAGCCACCGGCTATCACATTCAGGTCGACGATCAATCAAACTTCGCCGACCCCGAAATATCTGTCTCGACCTCTTCTTCACAATACAGCAGCTCTGCACTGTCAGAAGAAATTACCTACTACTGGCGTGTCCGTGCCAACAATGACTGCGGCAGTGGTGCCTGGTCGGCTGTCCGCTCTTTCGGCACCAGCGACCTGACTAACCCTGACCCGGTTGCCGATCTTGACGCCGCTCCCGGTGAGAACAACGGCGAAGTTACTCTCACCTGGACCGCAACCGGCGATGACGGCACTGTCGGGACCGCCTCCGAATACGACATCCGGTACGCCCTGAATACTATAACTTCCTCCAACTGGAGCAGCGCGACCCAGGTCTCCGGTGAATCGTCACCGCAGACCTCCGGCTCTGCCGAATCTTTCACCGTGACCGGCCTCTCGCCGAGCATAAATTACTTCTTTGCAATCAGGGTCATTGATGAATCCGGCAATCAGTCCGATATCTCCAACTCGCCCAATGCTGTCGCGACCGATAAAACGCCTCCTGCCTCGATTAATGACCTCTCCGCAGAAACCGGCGATGACGACGGCCAGATCAACCTTTCCTGGACGACTCCCGGCGATGACGGCATGGAAGGCATCGCCTCTGCCTACCTGATTCGCTACTCAAAAGAAATTTTAACCGAATCCAACTGGGCTTCAGCCGACATATATGAAGCCTATATCCCCCCTCTCCAACCGGGTCAGACCCAGTATGTCTCTCTCCAGGGTCTCGATGCCGGCGAGATTTACTATATCGGCGTTAAAGCCTATGATGAATGTGCCAATTGCACGCCGCTTTCCAATGTCGAAGAATGCGAGTCCGGTTTCGATTTCTCGCTCGATATCGGTGATGAGGTTATCGCCACCATATCCCCCTCGGATGGTGCGCTCCTCCATTCGGCAAAACCGCTCCTGACCGTTGCCAATGTCGACAATCAGGAAGGCAATATGTACTATTTTGAAATAGCCCGCGATTCGTTTTTTATAGACCTGGTAGCTGTATCGCCCCCCATCCCGCAACAGGGGGGCGATATAACTCAATGGCACGTCTCCCAAAAACTCGAATCCGACAGCAAATATTACTGGCGCGCCAAAGCCAATGATAATCCGTACTGCGCCACACTCTCTTTTGCGGTTGAAGCCCATCCGCATGTTTATCCAAATCCATACCGACCTTCCGAGACATTGGCTGTAACCTTTGCCGACATACCCGATGGCTCCCAGGTGGTCCTGATGTCCGTTTCCGGGAGTACGGTAAAATACTGGGCTGATGTCCAGGGCAGCAGCTTAACCTGGGATGGGACCAATGACTCGGGAAACCGCGTCTCTCCCGGCACATACTTATGGTTCGTTGAAAATAGCGATATAAAAGGAAAAATTGTCGTGCTTAATTAAGCGGGGCTGTGAAAGGAATATATAAAATGACTTTAACCGAAACCAAAAATACGCTGACACTCATCGTTCCCAGCGATCATTCTCCCCACCGACGCCTTATTCTGTGTCGAAAGCCGGAGAACAAATAGAATATTTTAAAACAAGATCGGGTTCCTCCCCACCCGTCATTGCAAATCGGGCAGACATTAAATTGTCTGCCCGTCTCCTTTTTGCGGCACCGGCAATAATTTTATAAATAGTCATCCTTTTTCCTGTAATCCTCTTTATTTTTCGAAAATTCCTTTATATAATTGGTGATGTTTTGAAAGGATAATTCATAATCTAAACGCAGGATAAAGTATGGCAGACCAAAACCTAATTGAAAAAATCGCCCAGAAATACGCCGTCGGTCTCGATGAAGGCCAGAAAGTTCATTCCGGCGATTTTATCTCCATTTCACCCGCCCATGTCATGACCCATGACAATTCCGGAGCGGTCATCAATAAGTTCAAATCAATTGGTGCATCGAGCATTGAAAACCCCCGGCAGGTTGTGTTTACGCTCGATCATGATATCCAGAACAAATCCGAAGAAAATCTGGCCAAATACAATAAAATCGAACAATTCGCCAAAGATCACGGCATCGACTTTTACCCCGCCGGTCGCGGTATCGGTCACCAGGTCATGTGCGAGGAAGGCTACGCCTGGCCGCAAACCATGGCCGTCGCTTCTGACAGCCATTCCAATATGTACGGCGGACTCGGTTGTCTCGGTACTCCGGTCGTTAGAACCGACGCTGCCGCCATCTGGGCTACCGGCCGTACCTGGTGGCAGGTTCCCCCTGTTGCCCGGGTCGAACTGAAAGGCAAACTCCGTCCCGGCGTTACCGGCAAAGATGTAATCATCACCCTCTGCGGTTATTTCAATAATGACGAAGTCCTCAATCACGGCCTCGAATTCTGCGGCGATGGTACAAAACAACTGACTGTCGACCAGCGCCTGACCATCGCCAATATGACTACCGAATGGGGCGCGCTTATAGGGCTTTTCCCTGTCGATCAAATGACTATTAACTGGCTTTCAAATCGCTCCGAAATTGTTCATGCCCGAGGCCCGGCCAAAGTCCCTTCCGATCGCGACGGCAGCGAATTCCACCCGCGCATGAATCCCGACCGCATCAATGAATTGAAAGCAAATATTATGCAGCCCGATGATAATGCCTTTTACGCGAAGGAATTGGTTCTCGATCTGGCTACGGTCGAACCGCATGTATCCGGACCCAATACTGTCAAAATCATGACATCGGTCTCCGAAATTGATAAAAAGGATGTCAAAATACACAAGGCCTATCTTGTCTCATGTGTCAACAGCCGCCTCGAAGACATCGCCGAAGCTGCTTCCGTTGTTAAAGGCAAAAAGGTCGCCGAGGGAGTCGAGTTTTATATATCTGCCGCATCATCCGAAGTTCAGGCGCAGGCCGAAAAGCAGGGTGACTGGCAGGCGTTACTCGATGCTGGCGCAGAGGAACTTCCGCCCGGATGTGGACCGTGTATCGGTCTCGGTAAAGGTACTCTCGAAGACGGTGAAGTCGGTATCTCGGCAACCAACAGAAACTTCAAGGGGCGGATGGGCTCTCGAAGTGCCGAAGCCTATCTGGCTTCCCCCTCAGTTGTCGCCGCTTCCGCAATCGCCGGAAAAATTACATTTGCAAAAGAAATCGAGGTTGTCCCTACCCAGGGCGAAGTTAATACCAACCGGAAGAAAAAAGATTCAACTGCCGAAACTAAAATAATCAACGGCTTCCCGGAAAAAATCAAAGGCGAACTGGTTTTCTGCCATCAGGATAATCTCAATACCGACGGCATCTTCCCCGGCAAGTACACCTATAAAGACGATTTCAAACCGGAACAACAAGCCGAAGTTGTCATGGAAAACTACGATCCGGAATTTGCGAAAATCGTCAAGGATGGCGATATCCTTGTCGGTGGATTCAATTTCGGCACCGGTTCCTCGCGCGAGCAGGCCGCAACCGCCCTGAAATACAGAGGATTGAAACTCGTCCTGGCCGGTTCATTTTCGGAAACCTACAAACGCAACGCCATAAATAACGGATTCCTGGTAATTGACGCTCCCGATCTTGTCACCGACCTCAAAGACAGATTCGGAACCGAGAAATTGACCGTTCGGACCGGTATAAAAGCTGAAATAGACTTTAAAAACTCGGTCGTTTCATTCGAAGGTTCCAACTACGATATATCGCCGGTCGGCACTGCCGCACAGGAACTCATTGTTATCGGCGGACTGGAAAACTGGGTAAAACATAATCTGTAAATAGAATCGATAAAAGAGGACAAAATGGACAAATCAATCTCTCGTCAGATTTCGGAATTTGCTGTCAACCTGAAATTCAGCGACCTGCCTGAAAATGTCGTCGAAGAAGTAAAGCGATATTTATACGACTCAATCGGATGTGCCTATGGCGGATATCATACCAAAGATGTCAAAATAATCTACGACATCTACAAGGAGATGGGCGGTACCGGTGATTCAACTGTTATCGGCTATGGTGACAAAATGCCTGCCGTCAATACTACTCTGGTTAACTCGTTGATGATTCGAGCCCTTGATTTTAATGATATCTATTGGAAAGAAGATCCCTCACATCCGTCCGATATCATCCCCGCCGCGCTGTCAATTGGCGAAAAGGTCGGAGCCTCGATGGAAGATGTCATCGTTGCCATCGTCCTCGCCTATGAATTCGAACAGCGTCTTTGTGAATTCGCCGTTCCCGGTGTCCGCGAACGCAAATGGCATCATGCCACCCTGACCCAGTTCGTATCCCCCATTGTTGCCGGGAAATTACTGGGACTCAATGTCGATCAGATGACCAATGCCATAGGTATCAACGGCTCGCACAATCATACCATCGGCTGCCCCACCGCCGGTGCGCTGACAATGATGAAAAACACCGTCGACCCTATGGCCGTTCAGACCGGTGTCTTTGCTGCCCTGATGGCCCAGAAAGGTTATTCAGGAACCGAGAAGGTGTTTGAAGGAAAAGAAGGATTTATGGATGTCTTTGGACCCGACTGGGATCTTGACAAATTGATCGGCGACCTCGGCAAAAAATTCAAAATCCTCGAATGCAGTATGAAGGCCTTCCCGACTGAAGCTCTTACCCATACGCATCTCTCTGCCACTCTCAAAGTTGTTAAGGATAATAATATCACCTATGATAAGATCGACGAAGTTACGGTAACGACTATTGCCCGCGCCTGTGATATATTATTCGACCCCCACAAATATCGTCCGGAATCACGCGAAACAGCCGATCACTCACTCCCCTATTGTATTGCTGTATGTTTGGTCGATCATGAAATATCGACTCAGTCATTCTCCGATGAAAAACTCAAAGACGAGCGCATCTGGCAGGTAATCGACAAAATTAAAGGCGAAGCATCCGAAGAATTCGAAAAGATGTTCCCCGCCAAGCAGCCTTCGAAAGTCGTTGTCAAAACCACCGATGGAAACGAATATTCGGAATATCTCGAATACCCCAAAGGTGACCCGCGCGAGCCGATGACTATGGATGATCTCGATTCGAAATTCCGCGGCCTGTCTGCCGATCTGCTTTCTGAAGATCGTCAGAAGAAAGTGAAAGACATGGTCTTTGCCTGCGAGAAACTGTCTGCCAATGATTTCATGAAAAAACTGACAGTCTGATAATTTCAAAAAGGGGCAGCGGTATATCACGCTGCCCCCTTTTCTCCATCAAAACATTGCATCATAAACCCATATAGATAAAATCCTATACATTGTTTCCATCTGAAATGTTAACCTCCGCAATGGTCAATTGTTAAACAATGTATCTGGAGAATTATACTCATGTTTTTTTTTGCACCAATTAATAGTTTAGCATCATAACTGCATCGCCGATAATTTAGGCAGAATAAGAGCAACCAACTAATCTTCAAAGAGGGGTAATTCATGTCCAAAAAGTTCCTCACTATTTTATTGGCTTTCGCGCTGGCCGTCGCTTTAATTATTGCCGGCTGTAGCGAGGAAGACACCACTCCGACAGGTGGTAGTGATGGTGATGGTGGCGGTGACGGCACCCCCGCCGATACCACGACTCTCAATTTTGTAGACGTAACTGCGGTTATTAAAAATGTGGCTCCGCCGGTCTATTCCGCGCCTGTAGCAAAAATGGCGGCCGACTCATTTGAAATCTGGACCCAGGGCGAGTATCCGCTTTTGGAAAAAGTTTTCGGTAATGAAGACCCGCAGACTCTTTACCGTAATCTCGACGATTTCGAAATGTTTATGGAAATTATTACCGAAATGATTCTTGTTGATGAGAATGGCGATGTCATTACCGGAACTTTCACCGAATCGGTGACCGATACTATTATGGATTCCGTCGTGACTCTCAATTGTACGGTGACCATTTCAGAACTTACCTCCGCAACGGTTATCCCGACCGCTGTTCAGAATGTAATCGGGACTTCCTATGATCTCGATTATCTCGTTGAAACAACGGTTGATGAATTTCCGACCGGAGAGGTCGATTTTGCATTCAAAATTGATTCGACTTCGCAGACTATCGTCTCTTACCAGAAAGATATGAGCGGCGAACCGGGTGCAACCGAATCCCAGGTAGTCTATTCGACACTCGATCCGCGGGACTCTTCCTTTGTATTCAAGGGAGCCATGCACAACGTAGATTCAGAAGGGACTTTCTGCGTGGCCTATATCATGACTTCCGAAGTAGGCGGTGGTTTCTCATACCGAATGAGCTGGTACGGTACCGATCCTCTTGATCCCGAATATTCTATTCTCGCATGTATTATCGGCGGCGGTAACAAAGATATCGAATTTGCCATGAAATACCGACATTACATACCAGCCGACGCAACCGATAACGATCCTGAATGGAGTTTCGATGAAGTCTTCGGACCCGATTACACTAACGGTACCGGTCTGATTACCGATTACGCCGATTATGTCAATGAAGCACTGATTATCGGCTATTCGGATATCCCGCTTACAGCCATTCCCAATCCGTGGAACCAATAATATAGCTTACGCGCTCTTTCTTTATAGAAGCCTCCGATCTATCGGGGGCTTTTTTTATGAAGTATTTTTAATCAAATTTACTGCAAAATCGGGGGTAAATAAAAACGCAGGCCTGTATAGGATGCAATCTTATATCAAAACAAACTGGACATTTTGCTGGAGGAATTTTACTATTTTACAATTTTACTACAAAATTGAGGTCTCAAAAAAGTATTTTTTGACGAAACAAACCCATTTTGGGGATAAATATTATTCGTAATCCGATTCCAGGTAATCCTGAGTCATCATCTGGCGGTGAATACGTTCATGAAGCCTTTTCGAGAAATCGGCAGCAGTATTCTCCCCGTATACCTTGAGCATGTGGTTCATGGCAATGACTTCGGATATAACCGTAATATTCTTACCCGGCGAGATTGGTATTTCTACCTGCGGTATCGAAACGCCCAGTACCGTCGTCCGGTGTTCCTCGATCCCCAGCCGCTCATAATCGAGATCTTCCGACCAGAATGTCAGGTGAACTTCAACCTCGATTCTTTTCTGAAGCCTGATCGAACGAATACCGAAAAGCTTCTCGACATCTATTATACCCATCCCGCGTACTTCCATATGATGCCCCAGAAGCTCCGATCCGGTCCCGACCAGAAGATCGGGAGCCTTACGGGTGATTTTGATTACATCGTCGGCCACCAGCCGGTGCCCCCGCTCGACAAGGTCAAGCGCGATTTCCGATTTGCCTATACCCGATTTCCCGGTATACAAAAGCCCTACCCCGTAAACATCGACAAGTGTCCCGTGAAGAGTAATCGAGGGTGCAAAAATGACATCCAGAACAACCGACATCCGGTTGGTAAGCTCCGAGGTTGTCAGCCGCGACGAAAAAACTGCCGTTTTATATTTATCGGCTACCGCCAAAAAATCGATCGGCGGAGTAATCCCTTTCGAAATGATCATCAGCGGGATATTGGTCGAAAACATCCGTTCGCATGTCTCCTGCAGCCGGTCAGGTTTGAGCTGATTTATAAATGTCATCTCGGTTTCGCCCAGAATCTGTGTCCGCTGGTTGGGAAACCGCTGCATAAATCCGGTCAGGGCAAGTCCCGGTCGATGTATCTCGGCATTGAGGATTTTCTTTCTAAGACCTTCCTCGGAATTGAGAAGGGTCAAATCGAAAAAATCTTTGCGGTCTTTAAAAAGTTTACCGACTGTAAGTTCCGGCATGATAATCACTCTTCCACTACAGGTTCAATTGGAAATTATAAATGCAACTTAATATTTTTGCAAACAAAAAAACCCCGTTCCGCGAATGGAACGGGGCCGATGAGGTTCATCCCTTAATTCAAGGGACCACTGATATATCAGTGCTTTTTGGAAAATTATTCCCTATTTTCTTTCATCTCCTGCATTTCTTCCTGCAGTTCCATAAGTTCTTTTTGAAGCTCTCCCATCTCTTTCCTGAGTTCGTCCATATCTATCAAATCCCGGTCAAAATCACCCTTGAACATCCCCTGCATTTTGGGAATGTAAAGCTGAAAGTCTTCATCCAGCGGAGCCCAGTCCGGCATGCGGAATGTCTGCCCGAAATAGTCTTCGGGAGCTTCATCCAATTCAACGCTAAATTCTCTTTCTTTCTTCTCACGCAAAACCGTCAGCTCGACCTTTTCGCCTTTTTCCTTTTCATGAATAACATTGCTGACATCGGCGGGACCTTCAACTTTGGCTCCTTCAATCTCGACCACAACATCGCCGGCCTTGAGCCCGGCCTTTTCTGCGGGAGAATCCGGCACGACTTCCTCGATAAGCGCACCCTTACCGTCGGAAACACCGAAATATTCGCCAAGTTGAACATTCAAACTTTGCAGCCTGACACCCATATAAGAATTGGAATATTCGCTCGAGAAAAACTTGTACTGCTTAGAAAAACTTTTCGGCATTTTGTGTGGTACTGCACCCGGGCTGTCAAACATGACGTGCGGTTTTTCATAATCTTCGCGGTTACCCAAAACCAGCGAAATCTGCTCGTCCTTGCCGTCTTTAATGACATTCATTGTGATTTCCTCGCCCGGCTTGTGACCCCGGACAACATCCACAAGACCTTCCGCATCATCGAGATTCTTGCCGTTGACACTGATAATAATGTCACCTTCATCCAATCCGGCCTTTTCGGCAGGGGAATCCGGGACGACCATCTTGATTACAACGCCTTCATCGCTCTGCAGTTCAAAAGCTTCCATCAGATCTTCATCGATTGTCTGCGTGTAAACGCCAATCCAGGCCCGTCCGCTTTCCACGGCACCGGCATTGAACATGATGGCGGGAACGAGGAGAAACTGCAATAGAACCGCCAGTAAAATATTTCGTCTCATATCTCCGCTCCTTTTTATGAAAATTAATTTTGTTCCTTTTGATAATTTTACTGGAATTTATAGGCCAATGTTCCAAATTCTTTGGAATGATTTTATCCCGGGAAATTCAAGGGGCATTTATTTTTGCGAAGGATAAAAATTGACCCGGCCACCGAAAATCGGAACCCGTAAATACGGATCAGGGGTGCGTTCACCTCTGGTATAAATCACGAGGGTTAACTGAGGTTTCAGGGGAATTACTATATCAAGCTGGCCGAATATCCCATTTTTCGAGCCGCCCCCTATCAGATGAAAAGAGGGGGTCCCTTCCGGGCCGTCCGGATTTTCATAAACCCGCCCCTTGAGATACCGACCAGGGAAATAAGTAAAAAGTCCATAAACTGTCTCGACATAATAGGGATTATCATTTGCGAAATAATTACCACCCAAACCAATCGTTATATTTCGAGAGACAGGCATTTTGAATTCGACGGATGCCCGAAATTCATGGTCGCGGCTATTGATATCGGGGATTCTTCCCCCTGCATGAACTTCGACTATCGGGACACCTGTCGGGCCATCGGGGTTGACCGGCATATTATCGCGAACCGTATTACCAAAATAGTATTTCCATCCGAGAGAATAGCTGTGAAGCAATGAATCACCTTTTTCTGCACCATATTGGGCCAGAAAAGTGAATCTCCTGCTTATTGGGTACTTCAAACCAACCTCGACCCGGCCGCTGCTGTTTATCTCGAAAATGGTCCCGTTATCGGGTATTTCGTATCGAAGATCAACCCATCCGCCGGCATAGCCGACACGCCCATCGGGATGATATATTTTTTCCGCCGGCTCAGCCGAAGTTACAAGAAGCATAAAAGGGGCAAGCATGGCAAGGAAATACGATACCTTTTTGACAATCAGGCTTTTTACCATATTTGATGAATATACGTCGTTACCGGCCAGGATTACAAGGGAATATATTTCCTGAACAGTCTTCAGAATGATTCATATTATGACTAATGTAGGGTATTTACGGACGATTAAATAGTAGATAAATTCGGGATATTTTTTTGGGGCATTATGTATAATATCTTGTTTATTTCGGCTTGACAAAAGCCGAAAATAAATTATAATAAATGCCTGCCGGAAACGGCGTTAGAATCGGGATGTAATAAGTCTACACTCCCCTGTAGCTCAGCTGGTAGAGCAGGTGGCTGTTAACCACCGGGCCGCAGGTTCGAGTCCTGCCGGGGGAGCTTTATTTTTGTTTCGAGCCCTATAAAGATATAATTGAAGGGCTTATTGTATGATGGGTAAAGGGTTAAGCCATCTACAGTGCAGTTCGAAAGTAGATATCTCAACAACTCCCTCTTTCTTGACGGATTCATTGAAATATACTGATATGTAACCGGACGGACTTGGTTTGTCAGGGGGTTATAATAAAATTCAAATGATTGACATTATGAATGATTATAGTTTAAATTAAAAAATCGACAAGTTATGAGCATTGAGCACTTTTTGGCGCATTCCGCCAACGATGTTGGCGATGAAGATTATCTTAAAAATCACTTACTTTCAGTAGCCGAGCAAGCCAGGCATTTTGCCAGAGAACTCGGAATTGGTGATGAGTCTTTCATCTGCGGGCTTATTCACGATCTTGGCAAATATGGCGATTTTTTTCAAAGAAGACTTGAAGGCCTCGAATCCGGCATTGATCACTGGTCGGCCGGAGCCTGGCTTGCCCTGCGCAATTATGAACTTAACGGTATTGCCTCGGCGTTGGCTATCCAGGGACATCACCTTGGACTACAGGCTGCTAATAATGATTCCATTAGGAGCCTAAATCTTGAAAAACTTGCGGAGCTTCATCCGGAGAACAAAAGGCTCAGCGAACAAAATCTGGAAGTATTGAAGAAAAGGCTGGAAAAGGATGGAATCGATCTTCCGGATAAAATCGAACATTCAAACTACTCTCATGAATCGCAATTTGATATTGAAAAAATGTTGGATATTCGAATGCTTTTCTCGATCCTGGTGGATGCAGACTATCTGGAAACCGAGGCGCATTTTAATGCCGACACTCTTGGAAAGAAGAAATATCGTCCGGCAGGACCACCCCTCAATCCTGAGATTGCTTATAAAACTCTTATAAAGTTCATCAAAACATTAAAAGAAAGCTCTAATGCCCCGGAAAAAATCAGGACTTTAAGAGAAGATCTGCATAATTCCTGTATAGAGGCAGCTTACCGAGACCCGGGATTGTTTACTCTGACCGCTCCAACAGGATCGGGAAAAACCCTTAGCATGCTGGCTTTCGCTCTTAAACACGCAATAAAGAATAACTTACTTAGAATAATTGTTGTTATACCATATTTGACCATTATCGAACAAACCGTCAATATATACAGAAACATATTCAAGAGCACATTTCCATTAGAATACATCATCGAAGATCACAGTATGGCAGGAACAAAAAGTTCCGGCCAGGAGGCCTTTTACAATCAATCCCGGTTGCTTGCCGAAAACTGGGATGCCCCTGTCATAATTACCACAAGTGTCCAGCTACTCGAATCAATTTTCGCTAATCGACCATCGACATGCAGGAAACTCCATCGACTGGCCAGGAGTATTATATTATTTGATGAAGTTCAAACCTTACCTACCAATATTATAATTCCCACCCTTGCATCCCTTTCTCACATATCAAATAAGTATAAATCATCTATTGTATTCTCAACAGCGACCCAGCCGGCTTTTAATCACCTTAACCGATTCATAAGTAATTATTGTCAAAACGGTTGGCAACCCCAGGAGATTGTACCGGGAAAACTAAAACTCTTTGACCGAATCATTAAGACAAAGGTCGATTATGCCAAAAACAATACACCAATACAATGGGATACATTGGCGGGAAAAATATCTCAGGAGCATCAGGTATTGTGCATTCTCAATCTAAAAAAGCATGCATTAAAATTATTTGACCGTCTTAAAGAATATAATTGCGACAATCTTTTTCACCTTTCCACCAATATGTGTCCTGCACACAGGCAAATCATTTTAGGCACAATTCAAAACCTGCTTGAAAATGGTGCTTCATGCAGACTGGTATCTACCCAATGTATTGAAGCCGGCGTCGATATTGATTTCCCGGTTGTATTTCGAGCTATGGCACCTTTCGATGCCTTGACTCAGTCCGCAGGGCGATGCAATCGAAATGCTGTAGCAGATAAGGGCCTTTTTCACATCTTTCTTCCTGAAGAGGAGGACTATCCCGGCGGTGCATATAAACAGGCAGCAAGTATAGCGAAAATCATATTAGGGCAAAACGACTACTCAATTACAAATATAGACGATCCGCAGTTGCATGAACAATACTATTGCGAATTGTACGATATAAACAAACCTGAAAACCAGAATCCAAAACTAACTGACTCTATTGAAAGGCTCGATTTCGTAGATACAGCGAAGGAATACAGACTCATCCCCAATAGTTCGATTAATATTTTAGTCCCTTTTGATGAGACTTATGATTCATTGGCCCGGGAAGCGCGTGAAAATGGATTAAACAGCCGCTGGATCAGAAGAGCACGTCCTTACTCGATTTCCATTTATAGACCCAAATCCAATAACCCGATTCAAAATTATCTTGAGCCGATTAATATCGGAAAGCACGGTGAAGAATCGAGGGATTGGTTTATCTACCTTGAAAAGGACCATTATGACATAAAAAAGGGATTGGTTTCACCTCAGGATGATATCCTGATCGGCTAAGCCAGTCCAGAAAGGAGCATTATGAATCAGGATATCCATGTTCTAAAAGTATGGGGTGATCTGGCCTGTTTTACTCGACCGGAAATGAAGGTCGAGCGGTTCAGTTATCCATTTATAACCCCATCGGCGGCAAGAGGAATCTTTGACGCCATTTATTGCAAGCCAAAAGAGTTTCGATGGCAAATTACCAAAATCGAAATTCTCAAGCCTATCAACTATATCGCTTTAAAACGGAATGAAGTTAAAGAGAAAGCACCGAACGAAAAGACAATACTGAAATGGATGAAAGGTGATTCAGAGCCAATTCCAATCTGGGCCGATGGTGATAGAGAACTCACCGGTGCAGATACTAAAGGACGTACGCAAAGACAAACTATGGCTCTTAAGAATGTTTCTTATCAAATCTATGGACAAATTGTACCCTGGTCTGGTTTCGAAAATCGCATTAAGGCCCTAAACAGCCAATTTCAAAGAAGAGCCCTAAATGGAAAATGCATCTATCAACCATATCTCGGATGCCGAGAATTCCCCGCATTTTTTGAGCTGATAGACTCCAATGAAAAATTGGCTACAGCAATTGATCCCAACCTCAGAGAGATTGGCTGGATGTTATATGATGTATTCGATCTCTCTCGCCCCGGAAGTAATGTTGATCAACCTTACATTAGTCTATTTCGCCCAAAATTAACTGATGGTTCAATAGATGTACCTCCGTATGAAAGCGAAGCTGTCTTCAAAAGTGGGAGGGTCAACTGATGTTACACCTTCTCACTGAATACGCCAGGAGGAATAATTTAGTTTCCGGACCTGGGTTTAAATCAAAAGATATAAAATGGGCTGTTTCCCTTGATGACAATGGTACATTTCAGGGAGTTCTGGAGATAGGTGACGTCGATTCAAAGCGCAATCGAGGGCAAAAATTCCAGAGATGTCCCGATTTCAGTTTTTCAGAAATGAAAGCAGGTGGTATTACAAAAAGCCATTTTCTCGTTGAAACAGCCGAAGTAGTTTTTCTGTTAAGCAAAAATCCCGACGATTCTAAATTACTTGAGAAACACAACTTCTTCTGGGATATGCTATCCCAATCAGGAACGGCAGAGCCAGTTTTGAAAACAATTTATGACAGACTGCACAATTCTGAAGACATCGAATTAATACGAAAAGACCTCGAAAAATCGGGCGCCAAGCCCAATGACAAAGTAACCTTCCGGTTCGGCAAAGGCTATCCGGTTGAGCTGGATACATGGCACGATTGGTGGGCCGAATTTCGGTCACAATACGGCAGTGAGGACAGTTCGCAAACCAAGTATCGCAGCTTTCTATCCGGCAAACTGGTCAAACCTTTAAAGGTACAGCCCAAAATCGGGGGATTAAGTGATGTTGGAGGACAGCCTTCCGGCGATTCACTTATGAGCTTCAAACAGGATTCATTCTGTTCCTATAATCTCAAACAGGCACTAAATGCAGTAACATCAGAAGATGAAGCCTATATCTATAGGAATGCGCTCAATCATCTTATTACAAAAACCGGCATCCGGCTTATCAATACCAAGGTTATCCACTGGTTTAAAGAAAAAATAAGCGAAGAAGACGACCTTCTCCCCTGGTTAATCTCAACTCCCGAAAAGGAGGAATTAAACGCCCACCAGAAAGCTCGCCAACTCCTGGATAGCATTCGATCCGGAAAACGTCCGGATCTACAAAACAACACTTACTATGCCATGACATTATCCGGCGCCGCCGGGAGAGTCATGATCCGCGACTGGATCGAAGGTCAATTCGAAGAATTGGTTGGGAATATCAACAATTGGTTCGATGACCTCCAAATTGTCAAACGCAATGGCAGCGATATAACATCTCCACCGAAATTCTATGCCATCCTGGGAGCATCGGTCAGGAAACTGGATGAACTTAACGAACCTTATGTCGCCAAAATGTGGAGAGTTGCGGTCAAATCAGAACCCATCCCTTATTCTGCATTAGCGCAGATACTACATAGAATAAGATTCGATGTAATCGAGGACAAACCGGCTAATCACGCCGGAATGGGTCTTCTCAAAGCATATCATATACGAAAGGATAAACTTAACAGAAAGGAACCATCTATGGGAACCTACCTAAATGAGGACCACCCGAGTGCCGCCTATCAATGCGGACGGTTGATGGCAATTCTCGCCGCTCTGCAAAGGCGGGCACTGGGTGATGTCGGCGCTGGTATCGTCCAGAGATACTATGCCGCCGCAAGCACAACACCGGCACTTATCCTGGGCAGGCTGACAACCACCAGCCAGCATCATCTCAACAAAATCGGTTCGCCCGGGCTGGTATATTGGTACGAAGATAAAATCGCCAATATCTGGAATCGTATCAAAGATTCCGTGCCGGCAACACTCACTCTCGAAGAGCAATCCCTGTTTGCTCTCGGATACTACCAGCAAATGGCAGACTTAAGAAAGAAAAAAGAATTAACCCCCGAAGAAAATATGGAGGCCCAAAATGAGTAATACAATTACCAGCAGATACGAATTTTTATTCTTATTCGACTGTGAAAACGGCAACCCCAACGGCGATCCCGATGCCGGAAATGCTCCCCGCATTGATCCCCAGGATATGCGCGGACTGGTTTCCGATGTTGCCATTAAAAGGAGAATCCGCAATTATGTTCAAACAGCTTACGGCAACAAATCACCTTATGCCATTTTCATCGAGCATTCAACCAATCTGAACACAAAAATATTCGCAGCTCATGAGCAAAGCGAAGGCGGCTTCGATCCTGACAAAAAAGCCCCAAAAGAGAAAGTAAAAAACGCTCGCAGCTGGATGTGCCAAAATTTCTTTGATATTAGATCTTTCGGAGCCGTTATGTCCACAGGTCCGAATGCAGGGCAGGTAAGAGGACCCATTCAAATCGCCTTCGCTCAATCGCTCGATCCTATTCTCCCAATGGATATTTCCATCACGAGAATGGCTGTTGCTGAAAATGTGAAAGGCGCCAAAACGAGCGAAGATTACAAAAAATGGGAAGCTGACCAGCCCGAGGATCAACTCAGAACCATGGGCCGAAAGCAGCTCATCCCCTACGGCCTTTACCTCGGCAAGGGTTTTATTAGCGCTCACCTGGCACAGGATACCGGGTTCACCGAAGATGACTTGAAGGTCTTCTGGGAAGCTCTTCTCAACATGTATGAGCATGACCGCTCATCAAGCAAGGGCGTTATGTCGGTCCGGACGCCGATTTTTGTCTTCAAGCATGTTGGCAACGATACTGATGAAACACAACGAATGCAGCAGGCCAAACTTGGGTGTGCCCCCGCCCACAAATTATTCGAACTTATCCAAATAAAGAAGCGTGATGGTATTGATGCTCCCCGGTCATTTAATGATTACGAGATCATATTCGAAAAAAGTAAAATGCCCTCGGGAGTCGAAGCGCTCTTTATTGTGACCGATGAAAATGGCAAACCGGAATTGAAAAACGAATTTTCTGGAATGGAAAATATGAAACTCAAATAGGAATTACCAAATGTATAACGAGGCCGATTTGCTCCCCATTGCGGCCCTTCAGCATCTTGCCTTTTGTCCCAGGCAATGGGGATTGATGTACCTCGAAGGCATTTGGAATGAAAATCGATTAACCTCGGAGGGCGGGCTCTTGCACGAAAAGACCGATGAAGATCAGACCGAGGTCAGATCAAATATCGTCATCGCTCGCGGCTTGCGCCTCCGTTCGCTTCAATTGGGTTTAGTCGGTCGCGCCGATGTCGTCGAGTTTCATCTTATCGATACTAACAATTCTGCCAAACCGGGCATATCTCTCGAAGGTATGTCCGGTAAATGGCGGCCTTTTCCGGTCGAATACAAAAGAGGCAAACCGAAAATCGATATATGCGACGAAGTCCAGCTTTGCGCACAGACCCTCTGTCTCGAAGAAATGCTGAAAACAACAATAATAGACGGCGCTATTTTTTATGGAGAACCAAGACGGCGAACTGAAATTTCTTTCGATGACAAACTGAGAGAATCGACTATTCATTACTCCAAATTGCTGAGAGAACTTACTGAAATGGGCAAGACACCGCAGCCTGTTTACGAAAAAAAATGCAATAGTTGCTCATTAATTAACCACTGCCTGCCCAGGGCCCTTAAAATGAAGCGTGATGTGGGCAGGTATCTTAAGAAGATTTATGATAACTATGAAAATTCGGAGTCGTCCTGATGAAGAAAATGCTAAACACACTTTATATAACTTCAGAGGGAGCGTACTTGTCACGAAACGGAGACGCAATTGATGTAAAAATTGAAAATGAAACAAAATTTCATATTCCCATTCACAATCTTGAAAGTATTATTTGTTTTGGACCCTCTTTATGTACTCCGGCCGTATTGGGCTTTTGTGGTGAAAACAACGTCACTGTTACATTCTTGAGCCGCAACGGACGTTTCTGGGGAAGTTTTCATGGACCTGTTTCCGGCAATGTCCTCCTCCGCAAAGAACAGTACCGTCGATCAATGATAAAATCCGAAACTGCAAAAATTGCTCGTCATTGTGTCCTCGGCAAATGCGCCAATGCCCGTACAGTTATCCTGAGAGCGGCCCGCGAGCATAGCGACAGCTCAAGTATTGCAAATCTTAAGGCCGCATCAGAAAAAATTCTCAGGATCTCGCGGAAATTGGAAGGCGAGGAAAACCTTGACAACATAAGAGGTCAGGAAGGAATGGCCGCCAATTTATATTTCGGTGTTTTAAACGAAATGATCCTGCATCAAAAGAAGGCTTTCCATTTCGATTTTCGGAACCGAAGGCCGCCCCTTGATAATATTAATGCTCTCCTTTCATTTCTATATGCAATTTTGGTTCATGATGTACGTTCAGCATTGGAAAGTGTCGGGCTCGATCCTGCTGTAGGCTTTCTGCATGCTGACAGACCCGGGCGGCCCGCACTGGCCCTTGATATTATGGAGGAACTGAGACCTCTTCTTGCCGATCGCCTTGCTATTTCCATGATTAATCGTAAACAGATTAAAGGTGCCGATTTTATTAAAACCGAATCGGGTGCAATTAGAATTAAAGATAAAAAAAGAAAAGATATTTTGGTCGCATACCAGCAAAGGAAAAAGGAGCAGATTATGCATCCTTTCCTGAATGAAAAAATAAATATCGGTCTAATTCCCTTTGCTCAAGCATTACTGCTCGCAAGACACCTGAGAGGAGATATCGACGGTTATCCCCCATTCATCTGGAAATAAAGGAAATTAACCATGATGGTCTTAATTACGTATGATGTCAGCACCGAATCGGCTGAGGGGCGCAAAAGACTCAGAAAAGTCGCCAAAATTTGCGAGAATAGAGGACAAAGAGTTCAGAATTCTGTTTTTGAATGTCTGGTCGATCCCGCTCAATGGACTCAGCTAAAAAGTAAATTGGTTGACATTATTAATCCAAAAGAAGACAGCCTTCGATTCTATTTTCTTGGCAAGAATTGGCAAAGACGAGTCGAGCATGTTGGAGCAAAGCCTACTTACGATCCGGAAGGACCGCTTATACTATGAAATCATTCCGCGAACCACAAGCGGACGGGATTTATGCGATGTGCCGCGACTGGTATAAGATATTGTTGTGCAAAGCCTTATTGCCCGGGAGAGATTTTCATGAATATTTTTTTATTTTTGTCTTGAGGTTCGCGGAAAAGGAGATTTATTACGCTGTGGGATAATTAGTTAGTCCTCCCAGCATCGCCCCCTGTACGGGGGCGCGGATTGAAACCTATTCAGTAAGTTATAACTACAAAACAGTTTTATCGCCCCCTGTACGGGGGCGCGGATTGAAACATCCCATACATTGATGGTCAGGAACAGATCCCCCATCGCCCCCTGTACGGGGGCGCGGATTGAAACAAGATGAATCCGGCCAGTCTCTCACCTTCTCTGAATCGCCCCCTGTACGGGGGCGCGGATTGAAACAGAATATTTTTGCATGAAAATCCAAAGTATAGAATCGCCCCCTGTACGGGGGCGCGGATTGAAACTCGCAAAGCGTTACTGGGCAACTATTTTGTAGCCTATCGCCCCCTGTACGGGGGCGCGGATTGAAACTCTGCAAGAGTTACTGGGCAACTATTTTGTAGCCTATCGCCCCCTGTACGGGGGCGCGGATTGAAACTACACCAACAGCGTAAAAATCTACCAATATAAAAATCGCCCCCTGTACGGGGGCGCGGATTGAAACAATAGTGCAATTTTGTATGTTTAAACTGTTAGTATATCGCCCCCTGTACGGGGGCGCGGATTGAAACGACATTAAGAGTAGTAGTAAGACCCTTCAGAAACATCGCCCCCTGTACGGGGGCGCGGATTGAAACCATAGATGCCATACATTGACCCTATCAGTCCGGTAATCGCCCCCTGTACGGGGGCGCGGATTGAAACTTCCTGTCCCTGAAATTTCTCGGTCTGCTTTATATCGCCCCCTGTACGGGGGCGCGGATTGAAACCTAATGGCTGAAGTATATGGAACATATGACTTCATATCGCCCCCTGTACGGGGGCGCGGATTGAAACATTTCTGCGGTTAGCATCAATTGCGTTGTGTATAGAATCGCCCCCTGTACGGGGGCGCGGATTGAAACATTTATCAAATGTCCCTGCGTTACAAAGCGACCAGATCGCCCCCTGTACGGGGGCGCGGATTGAAACGGCCACCGCATCCGCATAAATTTTACCCCAAACACATCGCCCCCTGTACGGGGGCGCGGATTGAAACTCCGAACCGTCCCGCATTGATAAATAAAGCTCAAATCGCCCCCTGTACGGGGGCGCGGATTGAAACCAACAGTATCCTGAATAACGTCAGTGATAGCCTTATCGCCCCCTGTACGGGGGCGCGGATTGAAACCAAATCTTTCCGCTTCGACGACCGCTTTGAGATAATCGCCCCCTGTACGGGGGCGCGGATTGAAACAACCCATGACCTGCGCCATGATTCCCAATAATCTATCGCCCCCTGTACGGGGGCGCGGATTGAAACAAATTCTGGCGGCAATCAATCAGGACATAATCGAATCGCCCCCTGTACGGGGGCGCGGATTGAAACTTCACGATTCCGCACGACTCAACTCTTTTCTAAATCGCCCCCTGTACGGGGGCGCGGATTGAAACATTGGTGACGTTTCGTGGGAAACGACAAGGCCAAATCGCCCCCTGTACGGGGGCGCGGATTGAAACCATTACAACAATTGCACATTACAGCTCGATTTCGATCGCCCCCTGTACGGGGGCGCGGATTGAAACAATGTTGTTGCCCCGACACCAATCCTATCGTATATCGCCCCCTGTACGGGGGCGCGGATTGAAACTTTTTGGGGTATATATGGACCATAAACGATACAAATCGCCCCCTGTACGGGGGCGCGGATTGAAACGATAGTTATTTGGACACCAAAGAAAAATTCTATATCGCCCCCTGTACGGGGGCGCGGATTGAAACCCAGTTTGACATCACGGAAATAGAGGGCTTGACAGATCGCCCCCTGTACGGGGGCGCGGATTGAAACGGCCAGAGGCGTTTCGGGGTTCCATATCTACATACAATCGCCCCCTGTACGGGGGCGCGGATTGAAACTCAGCGACTTGACCGCGGTGTCCCAGGGCATTTCATCGCCCCCTGTACGGGGGCGCGGATTGAAACAAGACTCAACGTCGTCAATGTTCCATCGCGCAAATATCGCCCCCTGTACGGGGGCGCGGATTGAAACGTCTTAAATGTACACTACTTGTAAATGTAATACATCGCCCCCTGTACGGGGGCGCGGATTGAAACAAATAAACCTAATATAAAGGAAAAAAACCAGTAAAATCGCCCCCTGTACGGGGGCGCGGATTGAAACCGGTTTACGATACTTAAACCGACGGCCGGTAACATATCGCCCCCTGTACGGGGGCGCGGATTGAAACGAAGTAGCCAAAATAGAAGGATTGACGGACAGGCTATCGCCCCCTGTACGGGGGCGCGGATTGAAACTAACTTAGCCTGGAAAACACAAACCAATCTTGAAATCGCCCCCTGTACGGGGGCGCGGATTGAAACTAGTTATTTCGAACTGATAAGAATTGTACGCTCTATCGCCCCCTGTACGGGGGCGCGGATTGAAACGCAGAATATATACCAAAATTTAAAACATTTGACATCGCCCCCTGTACGGGGGCGCGGATTGAAACCGAACGTATAAGAATTGTATGCTCGAGCGGAATTATCGCCCCCTGTACGGGGGCGCGGATTGAAACAATGTATCCGCCTTCGGGAATTGAAAAACCAATCGATCGCCCCCTGTACGGGGGCGCGGATTGAAACCCCCGACTGGGCGGAGTGGCTGCCTTGCCCCGAATCGCCCCCTGTACGGGGGCGCGGATTGAAACGGCCAGAGGCGTTCCGGGGTTCCATATCTACATATCGCCCCCTGTACGGGGGCGCGGATTGAAACGTTTATAATGGGTACTCATGGCGTAATAGGCGGTATCGCCCCCTGTACGGGGGCGCGGATTGAAACCCAGACGATACCATGTATCGGCCTTTAGTGACTCATCGCCCCCTGTACGGGGGCGCGGATTGAAACTCTATCGATTATATGTATATATAATCAATAAAAATATCGCCCCCTGTACGGGGGCGCGGATTGAAACAGTAGTTGCATATAAAGTAATGGATAGTGGCGAGATCGCCCCCTGTACGGGGGCGCGGATTGAAACATGACGTAATCGGCGGCCCCGGCAATACCGCCCTATCGCCCCCTGTACGGGGGCGCGGATTGAAACTCAAATCTTTCCGCTTCGACGACCGCTTTCAGGTAATCGCCCCCTGTACGGGGGCGCGGATTGAAACGAGATAGGGATGGGGTTAATAATTGCTCAATAGACATCGCCCCCTGTACGGGGGCGCGGATTGAAACAAGACCGTAGGTTCCGGCATTAAGATGCCCCGTATCGCCCCCTGTACGGGGGCGCGGATTGAAACTTACAGGCATGGAACCCACTATTGCAGAGCTGGACATCGCCCCCTGTACGGGGGCGCGGATTGAAACCGTAAAGAGGTGGAAGAAATGAAGGGGCGGAATGATCGCCCCCTGTACGGGGGCGCGGATTGAAACAATCCTTGCGGCTATTATTGTACGGTCAGCGGGTATCGCCCCCTGTACGGGGGCGCGGATTGAAACCAATGAAAAACGGAAAAATTTTCCCCGCATTTTTATCGCCCCCTGTACGGGGGCGCGGATTGAAACATACCTATATATTTTTACGCTTTTGACGTAAAAAGATCGCCCCCTGTACGGGGGCGCGGATTGAAACAAGTTATAAATTGAAAAAAATAGAATTATATATCATCGCCCCCTGTACGGGGGCGCGGATTGAAACCGGCTCGGCGTTCCTTGTTGCCCCCTCGACGTCCATCGCCCCCTGTACGGGGGCGCGGATTGAAACGGAAGTATGTTCATCGTAATATGCAACACCCACATATCGCCCCCTGTACGGGGGCGCGGATTGAAACCTAATCACGGTGCATTTAATGAGGGTGGGTATCCATCGCCCCCTGTACGGGGGCGCGGATTGAAACCATCGGGCTAACAATCGTATAAGGAATGTCAAACATCGCCCCCTGTACGGGGGCGCGGATTGAAACATGGCGAAAAGCTCTTACATACCGTTAGCCGATGATCGCCCCCTGTACGGGGGCGCGGATTGAAACTCATCAAAAAAGCGTAAAAATATATAAGTATAAAATCGCCCCCTGTACGGGGGCGCGGATTGAAACAACTTATCCAGGTTAGGTGCAATATAGATAAATATCGCCCCCTGTACGGGGGCGCGGATTGAAACTATTAAATTAATTGTTTAATACAATAAATAAGGCATCGCCCCCTGTACGGGGGCGCGGATTGAAACACTGACAACAAACCTTGTCAAGTTGCCCTTATAACATCGCCCCCTGTACGGGGGCGCGGATTGAAACTAGAACTCTGCCTGTTGGTAGCCGTATCCGCTATTATCGCCCCCTGTACGGGGGCGCGGATTGAAACTTGTATGGGTGCAGGACTCTACCGAGTCCCTATCATCGCCCCCTGTACGGGGGCGCGGATTGAAACACTTCACTCTTTTTTGTCGACGCAACATTATTATATCGCCCCCTGTACGGGGGCGCGGATTGAAACATAATACTCTCAATATTTTACATGATAGAACGTATCGCCCCCTGTACGGGGGCGCGGATTGAAACCCTGATTGTCGGGGGTAATACCCCGGCAGTTTTTATCGCCCCCTGTACGGGGGCGCGGATTGAAACCATGCGGCCATGACTTGCGGTTGAACGTTTACGAATCGCCCCCTGTACGGGGGCGCGGATTGAAACTCGGTTTACGATACTCAAACCGACGGCCGGTAACATCGCCCCCTGTACGGGGGCGCGGATTGAAACAACGCGAGCGTACAACTCTTATACGTTCGAAGTAATCGCCCCCTGTACGGGGGCGCGGATTGAAACAAAAAGTGCTTGAGATAGCCGGTCGGCGAACACATCGCCCCCTGTACGGGGGCGCGGATTGAAACATGCTGTGGTTGAGCAGGTTCATGCGATGCCCAAATCGCCCCCTGTACGGGGGCGCGGATTGAAACTATGATAGCCTGGAAAATACAAACCAATCTTGTAATCGCCCCCTGTACGGGGGCGCGGATTGAAACATGGAGGATGCTGAGGCGTTATCGCTGGCCGAGCATCGCCCCCTGTACGGGGGCGCGGATTGAAACAAAATGTATTAACTTATACTAATTTCACTATATTATCGCCCCCTGTACGGGGGCGCGGATTGAAACCTAATAGTTAGTATCTGATCTGCGCACTCATGGATCGCCCCCTGTACGGGGGCGCGGATTGAAACTTACTTCTGGCCGGCTGTCTCAGTATCGCAACCCATCGCCCCCTGTACGGGGGCGCGGATTGAAACCTAATGGTGATACCTTTTTCGTCAATTAGATCGCATCGCCCCCTGTACGGGGGCGCGGATTGAAACTGGAGTCATACCGTACCTGACACACAACCGGCTTATCGCCCCCTGTACGGGGGCGCGGATTGAAACAATAAGTTAGTTAGCTTGTGACTTTTTTCACAACATCGCCCCCTGTACGGGGGCGCGGATTGAAACGATGCATTCAATAGTGCTCGAGCCTATAATTCTTTATCGCCCCCTGTACGGGGGCGCGGATTGAAACTTATACGTTTATCATTCTTTGCTTAATATTTCCGCACAACTATTAATTTCAAAATGACGGTAACTTTCTTTATCTAGTTTAATCTCCATTAATTGTCTACTATTAATGAAATAGTTGCCGGTTTTTGTATCGATTGCCAAAATATAACTTCCACCAAGATTGACAATTTGATATCGCCCTACTTCATTGTTTGGATTTGCATTGGCAGTATTCGTATTATTCCCCACTAAATAAATTGTTAATAATGCTACAATCATGCCTAACATAAAAATTTTGGTTTTCTCGTATTTCGACATCGTAATTCCTTTCTCAAGACCAATTTTGAAATGATTTGGTGTTTACAAGCTAATATTAATGTCTTGATATTTTCTAATCAATCCATTCTTCAAAAAAAAAGGGCCCTAAGATAAATGTATAGAATGCGGCTTGATCCTCCAACCTTGGCAGTATCCTCCAATAGGAAATGTAGTGGCCCGTTAGAGCAGAATGAATTTAGATTTTCACAAATGATATTCGATCTATTCTCAGATTATTCGCGAGTCGATAATTCCTATCGGCGGAATATATTAACCAGCCTGCCTGATAAAATAGTCTACTACCGGCTTAAAAATTCTATGATAGTCCCTTTCGGGGAGCTTTATTATGCATGAAAAATAAAGCGCGGCGAGGCCGCGCTTCATTTTCTTGGGGTTATTTCCCCCTTTTTTATCAAAGTACAAATAATCGGGGTTATGCATTAAAATTCTTCAAAATCAGAATCTGCTAATGGTACAAAAGATTCTTCACTATCTTCAATCCCACTCTCAGAATTCGGCTGTAGTCTCTGATTCTGACTTTGATTCTTAACAGGTGCATGCTTCCGGTTCCGGTTCGGGGTTCTATTCTGATAATATAACCTGGCGGAATCCTCCTTCGATTGTACCGTTTCCTTTGGCGATCGATATGAAGATTGCGCTTCCTGGTGATCTCTCTGCACTTTTTTAATTCCCTGAACGATTCCGCTCAGTTTAAGCACGATATTCTGGAGATGATCGGCCTGACTGGCAAGTTCCTGGCTTGCCGATGCCGATTCTTCGGAACTCGATGCATTTTCCTGAACGACTTCATTCATTTGGGTCATCGCCGTATTAATCTGCTCAATACCTTTGGCCTGCTCATTACTTCCGACCGATACCTCGGATATCAAATCGGTGACTTTTTTGATACTGGTCGTAATTTCTTTAAAAATCTCAACCAGCTCATCAGTCGCCTTGACACCGTTCTCGGCGTTTTTCTGAGCCTGCTCGATTAGTTCGTTGGTATTTTTGGCGGCTTCCGCCGACCGCTGGGCAAGATTTCGCACCTCATCGGCGACAACTGCGAATCCCTTGCCGGCTTCCCCGGCCCGGGCCGCTTCAACCGCGGCATTCAAAGCCAGCAGATTGGTCTGAAAGGCGATTTCATCGATAACTTTATTGATCTTGGCAGTTTCATCCGAGGACTGCCTGATCTCGTTCATGGCATCGGCCATGGTGGTCATCGCATTGGTACCCTTCTCTGCCGATTCAAAGGCATTTTTCGCGAGACCGTTAGCCTCCTTGGCATTTCCAGCATTCTGGTGGATAATCGAGGTCATCTCCTCCAAAGAGGAACTTGTTTCTTCTATCGAAGAGGCTTGTTCCGAAGAACCGTCGGCCAGCCTTTGACTCGATGAAGAAATCTGATTTGAGGCGGTACTGACCTGCTCAGCACCCTGCGACAGGTTGACAATCAAGCCTTTGATCGGTTTCGTGATTATGCGGTCGAGGAAAAAGGCAATCAACAGACCAAGAAGAAGTCCACAGACGGCGAATATAAATGATATCCAGAGAACGCTCCGGGCTTTGCTCAGTATATCACCATCAGGTACGAATGTGGCCAGCAGTAATTCAGAATCGAGATCTTTAGTATCATTCTCTGCGGCGAGAGCGTGAGCATCGTAAATCGGACTATAAACAACAAAGTAATTATTTCCTTCGTACTCAAAATTGCCCTGCTCCAAAACATTATCCGCATCCAGCCAGCGCTTGAGATTATTATCAGCTTTCAAGACACTGCCCGTCAATTCGCTGTCCTGATGAGCATAAAATTCGTACGACTGATTATTAATGATCGCCACAAAAGAATTTTCGAAGCCATTATCATTTGATTCCTGCGAGGCTTCATTAACGAATTCCTGTACGACATTCCAATCGAGGTATGCCACGAAAAGGCCGCACTCCTCACCGGAAGAATTTTTGGCCGGATAACTGAACAAAAGTGTCTGCGGATATTCAAAGCCCAACTCACCGAGGAGATTTGCCGGTACCATCAAAACATGATAAGGTGATTTTGACAGCAGACCGGCCGCTCCGGGGATAGACCGCCCGTCAAGGGCCGTCGAGTTTCTTTCTGACGAACCGCCTTTGACAGTCGATGCCAGGATTTTTCCGTCTTTATTGGTTAGTGCCAGGACGGCAAATCCCGGTGATTTATCCATCATCGTCCTGAAATTACCTTCAACCTCTTCCAGTGTATTGAACTCAATGGCCAGCCCATAAATATCATCCTTAATCCATTCCCGGAAAGTCGAGGCGCGTCCGGTTAGGAAGGAATTAATTTCCTTGGAGCTGTTTTTGCCGATTAGAGTCATAATGTTACTACTGCTCGAGACGGAAGAATTGTAATTGAAATTATATGTAACAATTACAATCGCAACCATCGGCAGAAGTGACAACAAGACACCGGTAATTATTTTTACACGAAGACCGCTGTTAATCCAAGATCTTATAATACTCATCGTATACTCTCCATAAGAAAAAAAGAGGCTGTTCGATTTGATATCGAACAGCCCCCCTTGTGTATTTTATAATTCGTCAGGTTTTCCTGCAACCTGGCGACCTGACAACCATTCCTGGTAGGAGATGGCGGCCTCCTCGCCCGGGACGCTCGATAATATATTAAAGTAATCGAGTTTGTATTTATCCTGGAGAACCTGCACTTCCGGTTTGCATTTTACCAGATATACCGTCTGGACAGACTGGTGATCGAAATCGCGCCAGTACTGTTTGTCTTTTAAGAAAGTATATTCATGTCCTTCGAGAGCTTTGATCACATCGTCGGTATCGAAACTTCCGGCCCTCTCAACAGCATCCTTATATTCATAAAGAATAGTGTATGCTGAAGCGCCAGAGGTGCTTGGATAACGGCTGTATTTGGAAGCGAAACTCTCCACAAATTTCTTACCCTGAGGATAATTATATTTGTACGGTACCTGCCAGGTCCACGGAAGCGCCCCGATGACGCCTTCCATAACCTTTGGACCGCCGCCTTCAGCCATACCCAGTGTCAGGTTGGGAACGACAATCTGCATGTCGTTTTTCATTCCCATGCTGGTCGCCAGTCTGATGCCTTCAACCATGTCATTACCGAAAAGTACCATTACCAAGACATCAGGCTTAACCATTTTGGCAAAAGATAAGGCCTTTTTAAAATCTTCCTTGGTGGCTCCCGGGAACGGAGTTTTTATTCCTTTATGGACAGATTCATCTTCGGTGTCGGTGAATTTCCTGACAGAGGATTCCGTGGTCCAACCCCAGGTATAATCGGCGGTAACATAAAAATATTTCTTACCGGAAAAATTCTGTTTCAAATAAGCACCAATCGCTTCGGCCGCCATCCATGAATCATAACATTCACGGAAAGTAGTTCTAAGACCTTCTTTACCGGTGGTAGCGGTAGAATAAGTCAGAGTGCCGAAGAAAGGTACGTTTTTCGAATAGCATACTTTGGCAGAGGCGATGGCGACACCGCTTGAGGAACCGCCAAAGATCATTTTAGCGCCGTCATTTTCGATCATCTCGGTTACATTGACTTTCGACACATCCGGCTTGGACTGCGAATCGCGCCAGACAATCTCGACATTTTTGCCGAGAATACCGCCGGTGGCATTTATTTCTTCGACAGCAAGCTGGGCTGCACGCCACTGGTCAAGGCCCTGCACAGAATAGGGTCCGGTTTTAGGGTAATTCAATCCGACTTTGACCGTCTCCTGCGCAACAGCAACTGTCGCAAAGACGAGAACCATAAGTACGAGTAAGCTTTTTCTGAGAATCATACTAACCTCCCAAGGTTATTTATAATTAATGTTTAGTAGCTGAATATGAATGATGTCTGCACCCTTAAATTTTCAGCCGTTTCGCTGTCCAGATAATCTGTTTTCCACTGGGCAACTTCCAGACCGAGCATTACATTGGATACAAGATTGTATCGTACATTACCGAAAATACATTCATTTTTGGAACGACCGCTGGAAATATCTTCATCTTTTGGATCATCGAAACCATATCCTGCTGTCAGCTTGACTTTTGGATGCGGCTTGACCCAGGCCGAAGTCCATCCGCCCGCGGAATTGACGCCCTCAATAGTACTTCCATGAAGAATACCGCCAAAATAATTACCAATATTGGTTCCGCTGTAATATTCACCGGAGACTCCGACTGACGGTGTAAAAGCGACCATCAGATGGCCAAAGACACCCCAGTTCTCATATTTCTCATAATTGCCGAGATTGGTTTCGGCCTTTAATTCACCCCACAGTGCGGAAACGCCGGTGCGAACAAAGCCGCCCGAATTGAGAGAATACTTAAAGTCGAGCAATCCCTGGACCGATGGAATTCCGGCATCGGTGCCGTCGTCGGGCCCATCGGTTGTCTCATCGGTTGCCAGACTGAAAGTCGGGGTTAAATCACTCCCGATAGTCCGGAAAAATCCGGTCGCGAGGGTTAAATCAGCATTATCGCCGACCTGGGGATAGTACCAGACACTGACCTGCGGACGCCGGTAGCCGACATTTCCACAACCCCACAGGACAGGGTAGTTAAGGGTCGACGGATTAAGGGGTGAAATCAAATCCCATGACTGACCTGCCAGAAGCTTAAAATCACTTGATTTAACTTCGAAATATGCATGACGGAGCTGAAGCATCGCTTTGTTTTCAGCGACAGTACCGCCGCCAACACTGGCATAGAGATCGAATTCAATTTTCCCGGCAACGTAAAGATTGTCTTCCTGTCCGGCATTGACATTAATGCCGAAGCGGGTTTCATTTGCCGTCATATTGAATTGTTCATCATCTTCATAAGCCGACTGCGGCAGCCACATTACGAAATTGCCGTGGCTTGTCGGATTCTGATCATAAGCACCATCGAGCTTGAAATAACCGTACCAGTCAAACTCAATAGGGCTTTTTTCTTCGGCTGCAACACCAACAGAAATGGCCATAAGCGCCAGCAGCACAAAGAAAGTCTTAATTAGAGACAGTCTCATAATTCCCTCCTTTTAGAAAAGGAATGTCTAAAAGTTAGTATTTAAAATCGAATTAGAGCGGGTTTTCGGATGGTTCCCTTGACTGGAATTGTCAGTATTTAATGCGCGTTTTAATCTGCAGTACTATCTAAAGCAAAAAACTGGTGGTTTTGCCCGTTGCAAATAGCGGCTATATAGATAATAATTACAGCCTGAAAATAAATGTCGACTCGGGGGAACACAGCCGATTCAATTTTTTTGTTACCCTAAATGCCCGAACCTCCTGCTTAACTATCGACAAAGGTGATTAAATTCTGTTGTCGAATGTTCTCAGGGTATTTGCTGCTCCTCTAAAACTCTCCATTGGCCAAATACTTCCTGGCCGTAATAGATCCTGGGGTGATAGGCGAGATGTCCGGTCAAAGATCCAATAAACTTCCCATTACATTAGTCTGTTAACTATTTTCGGGTTCGCCGAATGACTTTTTAATAAGAGATAATTCGCTATAAATTGACTATCGAAAATAGTCAATATTTTTGAGCTATTTTGAGATTATCCGAATATTATCGTCAAAATACCCGGAAATTAATTGTCGGTGGGAGCGGTATGTTGCAGGATTGATGTCAAACTGGCATTATTCTGATCAAGAGATAATTTCTTCCTGATATTTCGGCGGTGATTGTGGATGGTATGGATCGACGTTTGCAAATTAAATGCTATTTCTTTGGAAGAATAACCATTTTTTATCATATTGCAAATTTCCAGTTCCCGCGGCGATAACCGAGAAGAAAACCAGTCAACATCCTTTAAGAACGGCCGCGTGACTTGAGTCAGAGTAGATATTGCTAAATTCAGATCACTACTTTCGGTTTCATTCAAATTCGATTTAATCCTGATTAATAGCGGCATGACAATTTTTCTTATCTTACTGTCTATTTCCACGGCAAGCTGTTTTTTTTCATCTTCGACATGATTCAATATTTCTTTTAAAGCGCTATTTTTGGATCTGAGTGTCAATCGTTCTTTTTCCAGTTTGATATTAAGGCACTTTAAAGACTCCTCTATCTGTCCACGGTTCAATGCGCCGGCGAATATTTCCGCCATTAGCTTAAGAAGGACAATATCATCTTCCAACCACTCAATTGGCTTCTTGACGGCATCAAAACCTATAAATCCAATTAGATTGTTATTGGAAATCATTGGTACCGAAATCAATGATTTAATTGACTGGGACAATAAAACTTCCTTTTCCGTGGCCGCCTCCCGAGGGAGGTTCGCAATCGAAGGCACATAAATATAATCCGATTCTTCAAGCTGTTTTTTCCACCAGGGGAAATCGTCCATTTTCAGCCATCTTAGATTATCAATCTGCGGTTCTATTCCCTCAGCGCACCATTCATAGACATTGGTCATTAGTTTACCATTTTGCTCTGTCAGAAAAACATAGCTGCGATCAGCTTTTGCAAACCGACCGATTAATTCCAGTGAATCATTGATTACGTCATCCATATGGCGGGAATCAAGACTCAATAAACGAGTTGAAATTTCTGATATTATTTTTTCTACCGCTATGCGGTGCTTCAAAGCCTCATCTATTTTTTTCTTTTGAAGGGCGTTGACGAAAATATTACCGACCATTTTTAAAATGCTGATATCTTCAGCCCGCCATTCTTTTCTTTCCTTCACGGACTCGAATCCGAGAATACCGAACGTGTCCATTGAAAACGGCAGGGTTACAATGAGCGCCGAATTGATATTATAGCGTTCAAACAATTTCCTTTCCTTAGCGGCTCTCTCTGGAATATCTTTTATTGATCCAAAAGAAAGATGACCGTCGTCAGCTAAGGATTGATAAGCCCATTTGAAAGATTTAAGTGGGATTTTTTCGAAATAATCGATTCTATGATTAACCCCGGAATCACACCATTCATATTTAACTTCCAGGGGACTATTTCTTGATTCGGCCAGAAGGATGAAGCTGCGATCAGCATTCACGAACTTACCGATCTTTTTGAGCGCCTTCATAATTTCATGATCGATCTTTTCCAGAGGTACACTTATAAAATCGCCGGATATATCACTTACCAGCTTTTCAATCTCAATTCGATAATTGAGCAAACTTTTAATTTTTTCGGATTCGGGAAAAGCGGAAGAATTACCTGAAAGCGTTTCATCATCGCTTTTTACGACATAACCGTCTACTATTTGAGATAGATCTTTCGTATTCCCGCGGCTCATAATATATCCTTACAAATCAGCCTGGCCGATTCCCATTCGACAGGTTGGGGGTTATATAATATTATCGGCAAATTGATTTGACTATTTATAAAAACAGCAGGAGGTTAGACCTTATACTCTTCTGCATCTCTCAGTCTGACAAAAGGTTGCGGAATATAGGTGTCCCCCCAAATGGAGTAGAAAAAAATATAAATCTCGCAGTTTTGAGGTATATGCAAAATAAGTAGTATATTAATAATGAATTATTTCGTTTATTCGCAAACCGGGTCTGGACCGCCATGATATAAAAATCTTATCAGCGAGGTTATATCCAGCAGATTTATTACTCCATTGCCGTCTATATCCCCCGATATGATCGGTTCGGGAGCCGGTCCGCCTCTGTACATATAATTGATAAAAAATGTTATATCCAGAAGGTTGACTTCCCCGTCCTTTTCTACATCGCCGCATATATACGAAGACGGCACTAATAGGGTAATTTCATCAAATCTGGCGCTTCCTTCATAATCATCTGTATGCGGTTCACCAATATATAAAAATTCCAGTGAATCATTCATGGCATTTACCAGAGAAAGATCAACCGGTGTCGTCTCTTCAATAATATTTTTGTCAGAGTCGTAGATTCTCAATATTATATGGCTGTCTTTCTTCTCCAGCTCGGCGTAATACCAGGTATCATACTCATAAGTATAAGCTACATTCCAGTTCCATGGCGATGTATCCCAGTAGGAACCGGTCCATGTGCGCAGGAGATTCCCTCCCGAATTGGTCTCCGGTGCCATATATACCATATATACCGGATGAAATGTCTCACCATCCCCGCCGTAATTCAAATGATTGTCGACATCGATTACCATCTTCCGATGATAGTGCCACCATAATTCAGCACATTCGTTGCTGACACAGCTGTCGTCTGTAATAGTCAGCCAGTAAACTCCGTTTTCATAATAACCGCCGTGATCGTTGAAATCCGGATGATTGTAATCTTCCTGCTCATAATTGGTAAGATCATATTCGATATAGCCGATTTTGGTTCTTATTTTATATTCTTCCGGAAGAATCTCAGTGCTTCGGATAAGAGCGGCATTCCAGAAATCAGGAGCATTGAGTTGAGCATAACCATCCGCCACTACGATCTCCCCATCATTAATCAACTGATAAATCAACCAGCTGTCTTGTCCAAAAGTCTGGCCGTCGGCGGCTACATAAGTATCATTAAAATTTTCCCGGTACTGGACAACCCAGCCTGAATCATCAAATGATCCAGCATTTGCATTTGGCGCAGTTAATATCAGATAAACAAAGAAAAATATTGTGATAATTTTTCGCATCTCCCCGCCAGTAAAAATTTACATATAAAAGTTATACAAAATTACGCATATATGTTTAAAATATTGCTGAAAAAAAGGCGGGAGATTTTCTCCCGCCTTCATTGTTTCGCTTAATCAAATTATTAATTAAAATAGAAATGGAATCCAAGCTGGGCAATTGAACCGGCAAGAGTGCGGAAATCGGTCCGCGATTCGCCGCTCAACGAGCCATAGGCGTCATCTTCCGGAAAAGATTCCATAAAAATCCCGAATCCATGTCCGGCCGTAAGGGAAAAATGATCGCCGAAGAATACTTCCGCCATCGGCATAATCGTAATTGCAACAGAGGTCCAGGTTTCTTCAGTCATATATCCCCGAGGACGACCATCCAGAATACCGAATGTCGCACCGCCACGAAGCATAAAATTGGCGCGATCTGTCTCAACAATGATGTAATTCAGGCCACCACCGAAATATAGATCAGTAGCATTTTCGTCGCCAAGATCATGCGAACTGAAACCGACTCCAACGTCGATTCCCAGCATTGGGGTTACCCATATACGTCCGCCAACCGGAATTTCCGAGGTCACATAGCCGAGGCTGTACTTGCCGTCCATATCTTTAGCATTGGCATCGGATGGTGCGACGAGGGCGATCATCAAAAATGATAGAGTAATAACCGAGATGTTTGTTAACAGTTTCTTCATTTCTCACTCCTTTGTTAAGGTTTTGCATTTAAAACAAATTTGAAAAACAACGCTTATTTGATTAATGTTCCCATAACGACGAAAAAAACAAAATTAAATTATAGACAAAAGTACAACAGGATTGTTTGCTGTGAAATCAATGAAATTTTAGACCGTATCCCATTTTTCTATTTACTTTATAAGACATTTTTTTTACCATTTTGTTTCAAATAGGTCTTAATTTCAGGCATCGATTAACATCGCGCACTTACTGCTTTTGGGATTAATGAATTTTCACTTTATGGCATAAAGAAATGCTATTTTAATTATGGTTGTCAAGAAAAAGAAATCAAATCAAAACAAGGCGATCGATACGCAAGCTGAAGAAGATTTATTGATTTCCCGCGATATTCAAAATACTGAATATCTCTATAAAGATCTCGTTGAAAAGGCCGGCATAGCCATTTTTATTGACGACCTCGAAGGAAATTTAAAGTATGTCAACAACCATTTTGCCAAACTTTTCGGTTATACAAAAAGGGAATTAAAAAACCGTACCTTTCAGGATTTCGTCCATCCGGGCGAAGTCGACCGGGGCAATATTAATCATCGAAGAAGACTTAAAAAAGGATTTGATCTGGCTTCCTATGAGGTTCGGGGAATTAAAAAGGACGGCACAGTTTTAAATCTGGAGATTTCGACGACACCGATTCAATACAAGAATAAAATTATCGGTTTCAGATCTTATATCAAAGATATTACAGCCCGCAAAAGATATGAAAAAGATTTGAAAAAAACCGAGTTGGAATGGTTGATGACATTCAATATCGTTCCCGATTTACTTGCTATAATAGACAAAGAACATAAGCTGGTAAGGATAAATATACCGATGGCAGACCGGTTAGGAATAAAAGCCCATGAAGCATGTGGAAAAACCTGCCATGAATTGGTCCACGGGACATCGGAACCGCCCGATTTTTGCCCGCATGCCAAATTATTAAAGGATGGTAAATCACATTCAACCGAGGTATTCGAAGAAAAACTTGATGGCTATTTTAATGTTTCAGTTTCGCCCATCTACAATGACGATGGAACTATCCGAGGCTCGGTCCATGTGGCTAGGGATATTACCGAACAAAAGAAAATCTCCGACGAACTAAAAAAAGCTAAAGATGGGCTCGAAATAAGGGTGAAACACAGGACTTTAGAGCTGGAAGCACTAAATGAACGTTTGAAAAATGAAAGACAGGCGCTCGAGAATAAAAATATCGCCCTTAAGGAAATACTTGAACAGATTGAAAATGGCAAAAGGGATATCGCCGATATAATAAACGGAAATATCCAGAATATTATTCTTCCTCTCTTGAGAGGGCTGGAACCTAAATTAAAATCCGGAGATAAACTCCATCTTAATCTAATCGAAAATTCCCTGCAAGGTATCGCATCGCCTTTGACTCAGGCCCTCCCGACAGTACTCTCCCGGCTGTCTCCTCGTGAAATCCAGATATGTAACATGATAAAAAACGGCCTGACATCCAAGGAGATCGCGCAAATACTGAATACGTCTGAGGGCACAGTCCGCTTTCAGAGAAAAAATATCCGCAAAAAATTAGACCTGACAAATAAAAAGATCAGCCTCGCCGATTTTCTGGAAGAACGGATGGATTTTTAAAGCGCTCTCTCCCCAAAATATAATAGCCTGATTGTTTCAAAGGGGGTATACCTCATACCCCAAATATATCCCTTAATACTCCCTCCAGTTACTTCGCATATACCCGAATGATATAATAGAACTTATTTAAACGATATATGAGATTATTTGGTGATTGGGTTTGAATAAAATTAAAAAATGTCCTCGTTGGATGTTTGCTTGTTCCTCCATTATTAATTGTGGTGGAGTTGGAGTTAGAGAATGCCCCCCTCTATTCAACTCCACCGCAAAAATTGCGGAAGGTAAAGATGGGCAAAATATTGATGACATTTTATAAAGAGGCCAATATTCTCGGAGGGAAAAAGGCAGTATACGAGTTAAGCGCTATGGTAGGTATCTCCATTGAGGATGCTGCTTCTATAACCGACACACCTCCGATGCTTTCCAAATTCAACAGAGCATTAAAAAATTTAAGGAAGCAGTATCTCGAACTAGAGACCGGCTAAAAAATATTCCACAATTTCCTTTCCGGCCCGAGGCATTTTTGATAGCCCCACATTTGCCCCGGGCCGTCCTCTATATAGAACATTATTCTATTGACAGCATGGACTAATTAAGTATATTATTTTTAATAGGGCCGCAGGTTTGCTTAGGCGATATTACTCTCCACTCGGCTTTGAAATAGATGACAGAAAATACATTCAAGGGCTAAATTTTAGGAGAAAATAATGAAGCAGTTTATTTCCGTTACTTCGCTTTTAATTGCGGTAATGGCCATATTTTTCGTGCCTCCTGTTAATGCGACCTTCTCAATCGTGGCGGTTGACACGGCGACCGGTGAGGTCGGCGGCGCCGGCGCATCATGTATCGATAACTGCCAGATTATCAATGACCTGGTAGCCGATGTCGGGGCTATACATACTCAGGCCTACTGGATCATAGACAATAAAAACAACGCCCGCAATAAACTCGCCGAAGGTCTTACGCCCGACTCCATAATTGGCTGGCTGATAAATAACGATGTCGAAGGGGCTCCCGAATACCGACAGTATGGTGTCGTAACTCTGGCCGATGATGGCGCCTCGGCGGCCTATACGGGTGCTTATACAAATTACTGGAAAGGTCATATTACCGGTCCCGGCTACGCCATACAGGGTAATATCCTGATTGGAGAATATGTACTTACTTACATGGAACTTGCCTTCAATAATACCGAAGGCCCTCTGGAAGATCGACTTATGGCAGCTCTGCAGGCGGCAAATATTACCGGGGCCGATAATCGCTGCTACAATTACGATAAACCGGCTATCTCCGCCTTTATCCATGTAAAAAAGCCGGGCGAGACTGATACATCTTATCTGTATCTAGAAGTAACAGATACTGATCCGAGCGAAAACCCGATCGATTCATTGCAGATACTATACGATCTCTGGAAAGAGACCAAATACGCCAATGCCGATCTATCGGGAGTGTCATTAGATCCGGTAGGGCTGCTCGCTGGCAGTGGTGATTCTGCACTATTAACCGTCACCCCCTTAAATTATGAGGGCAATCCCCCTGCCGACGGCATTACAGAAATCGCTATATCAAATACTGGCGGCGGTATCCCGGGTGGTTTTATCGATAATGGAGATGGTACCTTTTCAGCTTATGTGATTGAGCCGGGTTACAACGGTGAGGATACACTGAGCGTTTTCGTAACTGCCGGCGGTACTCAAACTGAACTAACCGATCATCCAATACTGGAATATTACATCTGCGGTGACGCTACTGGAGGCTTCAGTATTAATTTGCTGGATATTACTATGTTAATCGGCTGTCTGTACCAGGATGGATCTTGTCCGATTCCGGAGGCTCGTGCTGATGTTGACAACACCGGTAGTCTTAATCTGCTTGATATAACATACTTGATAAGCTATCTGTATAAAGAGGGGCCGGCTCCCGTTTGTCAGTGAAATTTTGTGGAATTAACTGAATTGCTTCTTGCCGACCAGAGAATCGCTGACAGCTTTCGCCAGCACTTCGTACGTGAAAGGTTTTCTAAGGTATTCGGCGTCTCCAATCTCACGAACCTGCTTTATTTTTTCCGATTCGGAATATCCGGACATGATTATGACTTTTTGATCCGGGCTTAGTTGTAATATTCTTTTATAGATTTCGACCCCGTCAGGTCCCTCAGGAATAACGATATCAATCATAACCAGATCAAATCGTTCATTATTGACTAATTCCAGAGCTTCGGTACCATTGGTAACCGATTTGACTTTATATCCTGCCTTGCTCAGGAGGATACTCATAACTTTCCGCTGGAAAAATTCATCATCGACAACCAGGATCTTTTCGCCCGAACCGCGTGGTACATCCTGATTCTCCTGTTTTATATCATGGTCAGTTACAGGGAAATAAAGATGAAAAGAAGTACCCTCTCCCGGATTACTTTCGCAGTCGATATATCCGCCGTGATCGCTGACTACCGAATGAACGACACTTAGCCCAAGCCCGGAACCTCTTTTACTGTCACCTTTTTTAGTAGTAAAGAACGGCTCGAAGATTCTATCCACTACTTCGGAAGAAATTCCGGGACCGCTGTCGGAGACAGTCAGCTTAACATAGCCGCCCGAATATTCCGTTTTGGTATCCTTTACCGCATTTCTATACTCAACATTTGAGGTCCCAATCCGGAGTGTTCCCTCCCCGCCCATCGCGTCAATCGCATTGGCAATAAGATTCATAACCGCCCTTGCCAGTTGCGCGGCACCGCCCATGATTGGCATTAATTCAGAATCAAATTTCAACTCGATTCTAATATTTTCCGGCAGTTCTCCCAGATGCCTCACAGCATGTTCGGCAATCTCGTTTAGATTTTGCGGCTCGAGATTATAATATCCTCTTCTGCCCAGAGTAAGTAACTGCTGATTGATTTCGGCGATCTTGTTGGCCGATAATTGCATATCATCAAGCATTTTTCTGGCGGAACTACCAGCCGGAAGTTTTTCGGCAATTATTTCGGGAAAGGCCATCAGCGGTCCTAATAAATTATTGAAATCATGCGCAACCTGACCTGCGATTTGCCCGGCCGCTTCCAATCTTTCGGCACGCTTGGCGAGTTCCTGCAAACGTCTGGTTTCAGTAATATCAAGCAGGACACCACTGGCACGGGAGGCCTTTCCTTCTTTATCCCACTCCATAACTTTTCCCAAAGATAAAACCCACCGCCAGTCACCAGACTTGGTACGCATCCGGTATTCCAGGCGATAAAAGTCGGTCTCTCCTTCCAGATGAGAAGCGAATTCTTTGAGAGCGACGGGGATATCCTCGGGATGAATCAAACTTTCCCACGTTTTTCGGTTCGGCTCCAGTTCTGCAAGATCATATCCCAGCATTTCGGCCCAGCGCTGATTAAATACAACCTGTTCGGTTTTTATATTCCAATCCCACAGTCCTAAATTTGCCCCCTTGAGGGCCAGATCAAGTCTTTCTTCGCTTTCACGGAGCATTTCTTCCGCTCTTTTTCGGTCCGATATATCCGCAAAGACAACAATTCCGGCAATTATTTTACCTTCTTTATCGCGGACCGGTGCGGCATTTGCCAAAACCCAGCGCTCATCTCCGCTGGCATTAACTATTACTGCCTCGGCGTTTTTTACTCTTTCACCTTTGAGAATGGCTTTTGATAACGGCAAATCTTCGCCTTTAAACCTGGTTCCATCCGGATAATAAACCTGCCAGTTTTCCGGGTGTTTATCTACCGGTATTTCTGTTAATGGAGCCTGAGATTTGCCACGAATACCCAATGCGGCAGTATTGGCAAAGCGAATTTTGACATCGGGAGCGTCGGCGATTAAGATGCCCGAATCGGACTGCTCTATGGAAGCCAGCAGCAATCCCCGGGTTCTTATCAGCTCTTCTTCAGCTTTCTTTCTGCCGGTAATATCAAGTGCGGTAAAGGTAACGCCCTCTGCAAGATCATCAGGATTAATCGGTGAAGAACTCAGGAGAACATCTACCAATCGGCCGTCTTTTCGAACCATTTTTGTCTCGACCGTCCCGATTCCGAACTTTTCAATCTGTTTGTATTTTTCTGTCCCCACCCACTCGTATTCGGCATCGCTGGGATATAAAACTCGGGCACTCTTCCCAATTAGATCTTCCCGATTATATCCGACCATATTGCAGAAATAATCGTTAAGTTCGATTAATATTCTATTGATGGTTATACCAATACCGACCGGAGCAGCTTTTAGAATACTTTTTAGCCTCGCTTCGCCGCTTATTCCCAAACTCGAGGCATCTATGCCCGATTGGCCGTGATTTTTATGAGGAGGATCGTTACTATTATTAACCATTTGTCCGTCCAAAAAATAGCGAAGACTGGGAGAAGGCGAAGTTGATGAAACTATCTTCTATACTACTATTATCGAATATATCCAACGAATCCTGAACAAGCAAATATTAAAAAGGTTTCATAACCAAAACAAGTAGTCAATTTATCTGCAATTAATTTCTATAAAATACAGTATTATTGACCGCATATAGACCGGGCGAAACTTCCACCGCCGGACCAATCCACCAGCCATAATCAGGACACCCTTTGACCGAATCGATCGCCTTGCCTCCCTTATCATATTCCCGTTCACGAGTCCAGGTTAGATTAATTATATTTTTCTTATTCCACTCGTTTAAATACAGGTTTATATGTCCTCCGGGTTATTTGTAGTGGCTAAAATAAATTTATACAGGTACTTCTTTTACCGCCTTACAATACATCAACAAGATAATTCTTATCCACATTTTGGTCACGTTAAGAATTCATAAGCAACCCAAAAGTTAAACTAAATAAAACCTTCGAAAAGTCTATAAGACCTATCAAAAGGAGAATTGTAATAATCTTCAAATCGACCTCCGAAAGGACGTATTAAATTTGATAATCACTGGTGAAGGTAATTCTATAAAGGAAAGGTAACATGGAATCCTCTAATCAAACTACTGTACCTCAAAAAGCATCGAGAACGGCACCTGTAATGATTGCATTAGCACTATTAATTTTCATTTTCAATGCACCCATAACCGCTCAAACACCATTGAAAACCGAGAAAATTGTAACCGGATTAGACAAACCACTCTATTTATGTTCGCCTCCAAATGACAGTGACAGGATATTCATTTTGGAACAATGGACCGGGCAGATTCTTATCTATAAAAATGATTCATTATATACCCGGCCATTTCTGGATATCGGTGATCAAATCATAACCGGGTCAGAACGAGGACTTCTGGGATTGGTCTTTCATCCGAATTACAACCAGAATGGATATTTCTATATCAACTATACCCGCTCGGGTGACGGCACGACGGTAATTGCCCGTTATACGGTTTCATCAGATCCCGACTCTGCAGACGCCGGTAGCGAGTCCGTTATTATGACGGTCGACCAGCCGTACGCGAATCATAATGCCGGTATGCTCGCTTTCGGCCCCAATGACGGTTACCTGTATTTCGGACTGGGGGATGGCGGCGATGCCGGCGACCCGCAGGATCGGGCACAGGATCTTGACTCACTTCTCGGTAAAATGATCAGGATCGACGTTGACGGTGGAACACCTTACGGCATACCGCCCACAAATCCATTTATAGATTCTGCCAATGCCCGGGATGAAATCTGGTCGTACGGCTGGCGGAATCCCTGGCGGTTTTCTTTCGATTCAGAAACCGGCGACATGTGGATCGGTGATGTCGGCCAGTATGATATTGAGGAAATCGATTTTGAACCGGCTTCCTCGGAAGGCGGGGGGAATTACGGATGGCGATGCTATGAGGGCAGCTCAACATTCAACACATCAAATTGCGACCTCCAGCAAAATTTCATTTTCCCGATATATGAGTATTTCCATAATGAAGGAAGATGCTCGGTGACGGGAGGCTATGTTTATCGCGGATGTGCCGTTCCGGACCTTAGTGGGACATATTTCTTCGGCGATTATTGTTCCGGGGAGATATGGTCTTTTAGATATGATGGAGGATCGATGACTGACTTTACCGATCGTACCGCTGAGTTGGATCCGGCCGATGGTTCGATAGATCTGCTTTCGTCATTTGGAGTCGATGCTCTTGGAGAACTTTATATTTTAGATTATAGCGACGGAGATATATATAAAATTGTGCCCGATGGCGTCGCGTCGGGCTGTCTTCTATGTGGCGATGCAAATCTTGATTCCAACCGGAATCTTCTCGATATAACATACCTTATTAATTGTATTTACAAGGGCGGTGAATGCCCCTCGGATATATTTACAGCCGATGTTGACGGCTCCGGTTCGTTAAACCTGTTGGATATAACGAACCTGATTAATTATCTCTATAAAAACGGCCCGGAGTTAAATTGCCTGTGATTTATTATTGACAGAAATGCAATTACGGATATATTTGTATATGTAAGACCACATACTACTAATGATCATGCCTTTATAGGCAAATAAAGGGTTATATACTGCAACGCAGGAGGGCTCATGTTTTTATCAGGCCCCAGGATCTACCATAAAAACCCTCACTGCCTGATCCTGCAAAATATATATTCCGGACGGTTCGATTTATCTCGCCCGGAAATATCCGCGGCTATACAAGAGAGACTTTTTGGAGAGCTAATAGACAAAAACGTAGGCGCTCTGCAATAGCTGACTCCTGTCACACCAGCACATTACCTACTAATCTTATAACAGGAGAAGCGAAGATGTCCCTTTTTAATGCAAGCGGAGAAAAAACGAAAATACTTACTGTAACAGTATTTTCAGCAATTATACTATTTTTATTAAGTATTACTGCTCTCGCCGAAACAATTCGCGTTGAGTACAGTTTCGAACGGCCTCAAATCGATAAAACGGATATTAATGGTCAGGTATATGACCGGATCGTTATGCCTGATGCTCCGTCCGGCGGTACTATTGGCAATCCGGCGATGCCGGCTTTCGGCGCAGATATTCTTATACCTTACGGAGAAAAAATTACTAATATCGAAATCTTGACAGAAGAAACCATAAATCTCGGGAAAGATTATCTGGTCGAGCCGGTCGCGCGGCCGATACCTCTCAGTGCCGGGCCGGAAGCACTGGTTGCTCCAACGCCCAATCCTGATATCTATAATTCTGCCGATATCTATCCGGCAAAAAGTTTTGAGAAAGTTAATCTAAACCGTTATCGGGGCTATGAATTCATAACTCTCAGGCTTTACCCAGTGAACTATGTCCCTCAATCAGGTGAGCTGTTTTACACGCCCAAAATAACTGTTATCATTACTACCGAACCTTCGTCAAAAAATTACGGTATGTTCCGCGGTTTGAACGACGATATTTCCGGAATTCTCTCCCGGGTTGATAATCCCGAAATTGCTTACAGCTACAATGCTGCTCCCAAAAGAGGAGCAAAAAATTATGACATGCTGATTATAACTACCGATGATATGGCCGGGCTGCTTACTCCTTTGAAAGATTACCATGACACTACCGGCGTCCTTACCGAGATCAGGACAATCTCCGATATCGGCAGCAATGCCCCTGATGATATCAGAGCATATATTACCGATGCATATCTTAATGATGGTATTGAGTATGTCCTGATCGGTGCCGATGATGACCTCATTCCGGCCAAAGACCTGTACGTTGCATCCTGGGATGGTACCGATGCGGAGATCGAATACAGTATGCCGGGTGATATTTACTTTGCCTGTCTCGATGGAACGTATAATTACGATGGCGATGCATATTGGGGTGAACCGACTGACGGTGAAGGCGGCGGCGATGTCGACCTCGTTGCCGAAGTATATATCGGACGTGCCGCGATTGGAAACCTTTCCGATGTACTAAATTTCGTAAACAAGACGCTACAGTTCCTTCAAGCAAATGATCCCTATTTGAAAAACGCGCTTATGGTTGGTGAACATCTGGGATTTGGAGGTATTTCTGAATATGCCGGTACAATGATGGATCAAATGATTGACGGTTCTTCGGCGGACGGATATACTACAGTGGGAATACCGTCCGAACTATACTCTGTCGATAGGCTGTATGATCGCGATTATGTCGGAAATGACTGGCCTGCATATGAACTCTCGAATCGTATCAACAGCGGCCTGCAGATTATAAACCACCTGGGACACGGCAATGAATCATCGGCATTGAAACATTCGACCTCAATGGTCCTAAACAATTTCAATAATGACGATTTGCTGTTTTTATATTCCCAGGCTTGCCTTTCGGGACATTTTGACGGAACCGATTGCTGGGCGGAATATATGCATCTTCGATCGGAAAAAGCCGCTTTCGCCCTGGTCATGAATGCCAGATATGGATGGGGATCGGGTTATTCAACCGACGGCCCCTCGCAGCGATTTGACCGCGAATTCTGGGACGCTGTCTTCAACCCGGCCGAAAACAAACCGCAGCTCGGCAAGGCCAATCATGATTCCAAGGAAGACAATCTTTACCGGATCAATGAATCCTGTATGAGATGGTGCTATTATGAAGCCACCCTGTTCGGTGACCCGACGCTGGAAATAAAAATCCCGAGCGGTATCGCATTCGATTTACCCGGCGGCATGCCTGCCGCCGTTGAGCCTTATCAAACGACCTCATTCGATGTCATGGTTAGCGGCACATACGGCGGTGTTCCGGTTTCCGGAAGCGGCCTCCTGTATTATTCGATCAACGGCGCACCATATGAATCAGCCCCCATGACCGAAATCGATACCGATCACTATAAGGCCGAGCTTCCCGCCCTCAGTTGCGGCGATAAAATAAAATACTATGTCGCCGTAGACGAGGTGACCAACGGTACTTTCTGCTATCCTGATACACTGACGCCCGTGAATGCAATAACCGCTACCGAAATCGTGGTCGCCATGACCGATGATTTTGAAATCGATAACGGATGGACCGTATCCGGTTCTGTTGCCGACGGCCAGTGGGAGCGGGGTATCCCGGCTGGTGGCGGCCAGCGCGGCGATCCGCCTACCGATTTCGATGGTTCCGGGTCATGCTATCTGACCGATAATCTGGAAGGCAACTCCGATGTTGACGATGGTACTACCAGCCTGATATCACCATCGATTGACCTGAGTGCCGCCGATGATGCAAGCATTCAGTATGCCCGATGGTATTCCAATAATTTTGGAGATAATGCCTTTGCAGATACCATGAAAGTCTTCATTTCCAATGATGATGGTCAAAACTGGACAATGATCGAAATGGTCGGGCCGCACTATCAGGCTACCGGCGGATGGTATCAGCATTCATTCTATCTAAGTGATTTTGTAACCCCTTCGGGGACTGTTAAATTGCGCTTTGATGCAGCGGATGTCGGTGAAGGTGCGGTGGTGGAAGCTGCGGTCGATGCCATAACAATCAACGCCTGCAACTGTGACGCCGCTTTCATATGCGGGGATATCGATGGTGATGATACGGTCAATCTGCTGGACGTTATATTCCTTATCAATTATCTCTACAAGGAAGGGACAGCTCCCAATCCTCCCGAAAGAGGAGACCTGGACGGCTCAGGAGCCGCGAATATGCTAGACATTACAATGCTAATAAATTACTTATATAACGAAGGTCCTGCACCAACTTGTATGTAAGATTGGATCATAAAAGGGCAGCCTTCATTTAAGGCCGCCCTTTTTTATTTCTATATTGATTTCCGACTTAATCAGCCTGCCAGCTCGGTCAGTTTTTCTCTCACTTTTTCGGCATGGCCCTTAGCTTTGACATTCGGCCAGGAATGAACAATTTTGCCTTTCGGGTCAATCAGAAACGTAGAACGGATGACTCCCTTGGTTTCCTTGCCATACATTTTCTTCATGCCAAACGCCCCGTATTTTTCCATCACCCTTTTATCCGGATCAGAAAGAAGCTCAACATCGAGATTGTATTTATCCATAAATTTTTTATGGCTTTCAATCGAATCAGGTGAAATGCCGAGTACAATCGCATTCATATCTTTAAAATCGCCAATACGATCGGTAAAATCGCAGGCCTCAGTAGTACATCCCGGCGTATCATCCTTCGGATAAAAATACAGGACTATCCAATTATCCTTTAGATCCGCAAGTTTGGTCTTGCTGCCGCTTTGATTCTGAAGTGTAAATGCCGGTGCCTTTTTACCGACCTCTGGAACATTTCTTTCTGCCATTTCCGTTTCCTTTCCATAAATTTCGCAATTTTAACGATAAAAACATCGGAAAATGTCCATTTGTTCCAACACAGTATGATTACAAATTTATGGGATTAAAAAATTCGATATGCGAAATGTTTTGAAAAGGTTGAAAGTCTTGTCAGCTATGAGATCATTCCCGAATAGAAAAGGCCAAACCCGGATGTCCTTTCTTTGGAGCAGTGGCGTTGGCTTGACCCCTTCTGAATTTTCCCTCTTGTTTAATTTTGAAAGACCGGCGGATTTCTCGGAGCAACTCTATGTTAAAAGCCCGCCGGGCCTTCAAGTACCTACAGAAAGGCTGGTAGTTTCCAATCGGCTCTTCGGCCGATTCCCCTCTACCATATTCGCAAATAAGTCAATTATTTAGAAAGGTCAATCCGGTGATATTACGTATTTAATATGTATACTGCATACATAATTATAATCTTGTATATTGATATTTGTGTAAAGACGAATTTTGATCGAGAAACGACTTGCAATTGTTATCTCAATAAGATACAATATTATATCGAAAAATATTTTCGAAAGTACCAAGAATGAAAGTCCTCAGGTTATTCGTAGCTTTGTTCCTCACGGCAGCTATTTTTATTGCCCTTAATTATCGTTATGAGACAATACCTCCTCTGGGAAAATTCCTTAATCCATTTGCAGGATTCTGGGTGCATAGTAGCTCATTAGATGAACCTCCTGAGCAACTAGATCTTCCCGGTCTCATCGACAGCGTAACAATAATTTGGGATAGCCGCATGGTGCCGCATATCTATGCACAGAATAATCACGATCTTTATTTCGCCCAGGGTTATATCACTGCGCGTGATCGCCTGTGGCAGATGGATTTCAAAATCCGGGCGGCCAAAGGCAGATTGTCCGAAATTGTTGGAGAAGCCACCTTAAATTATGACTGGTATCATCGCCGTGTCGGCATCGATGTCGCAGCGCAGACAACATACCAGAAAATGATGCAGGATCCTGAAACGCAGGAGATTCTAATCGCTTATACATCTGGAGTGGATGCCTACATCGATAATTTATCCTATAAAACGCTTCCTCTTGAATATAAGATATTAAATTACGAACCGGAATCATGGCATGAAACAAATGCCGCCCTCATCCTCAAGCAGATGGCCTGGAGCCTCACCGCATACAATATTCGGGATTTCAACATGACCCGATTCAGGGCCGCTTTCGGCGATTCTCTGGCCGAACTCATGTTTCCCCAGCGACCGCCTTACACTACTCCCATAATTTCGCCTGAAAATGATTGGAATTTTGACGTTGATTTGCCGGAGCCGCCCGATAATTATTATCTTCCCGATTACCCGGGGTTAAGAAGCTTCAGACAGACCACTCGCCCGACTTCAGAAGGCAGCAATAACTGGGTCGTTGCCGCCGATAAAACAGCTTCGGGAAATCCGATATTATGTAACGACCCTCATCTTGGGCTAAACCTGCCGAATATCTGGTATGAAGTGCATCTTAACTCACCTTCACAGAATGTCTATGGTGTTTCTCTGCCCGGTGCCCCGGGAGTAATTATCGGATTTAACGATGATATCGCCTGGGGGGTTACCAATGGAGAAACCGATGTTGTCGATTTTTACAGTTTAAAGTTCAAAGATAGTACTCTCAGGGAATACGAATACGACGGTGAATGGTACAAGACCCGACTCGAAATCGACACGATTAAAGTCCGGGGCGGAACGGATAAAATTGACACGACACTTATTACTCGACACGGTCGGGTAATTGTCAAACCCAAAAAAGACAATAGCAATCCTTTCGATGCTTCGTTTGTAACCGCCATGAAATGGACTGGCTATGAACCCACCAATGACATGAAAACTTTCGTCCTTCTAAATCGTGCCAGAAATTATGATGACTATATGGGAGCTCTAACTCATTTCAATTGCCCCTCCCAGAATTTTATATTTGCTTCGAAAGATAATGATATAGCAATAACACATTGCGGCCTGTTTCCAATCAGGTGGCATGGACAGGGGCGGTATATAAACGATGGTACCGACCCCAAATATGACTGGGGTGATTACATTCCCTTCGATCACCTGCCCCATATAAAAAATCCTGATCAAAACTATATTACATCGGCTAATCAGTACCCTGTAAACGAAGCTTATCCATACTATATCGACGGCAATCATGCCGCCCACTGCCGCAGTACCCGTTTAAACGAAAGACTGGACGAAATGGAAAATATCAGTACCGATAGTATGATAAGCCTTCAGCTTGATATAGAAAATATCCATGCGAAGCAGCTTCTTCCCCTGTTTTTAAAAAACCTTCGAATTGATTCTTTAAACGAACTCGAGACTAAATGTTATAATGAGTTAAGCAGCTGGGACTGCAAGCAGGATGCAGAAATGATTGCACCGACTATTTTCGAAGAATGGTGGCGGCATTTCAGAAGGGCGATGCTGAACGACGAGTTTGGCGATCAGCTTTCATATCCGCGTTTTGATGCCATAATTAATCTCATCCTGAATTACCCGCAAAGTGAATTTTATGATAATACGAATACTGCTCAGGAAGAAACATTGGCCGATTTAATCCGGATTTCTTTTTCTACCGCCGTCGGTTATCTGGCGGATGAATTCAGAGATTTCGGCTCTAACTGGCGTTGGGGAAAGACCAGGCAGACTCATATAATTCACCTGGGTCAAATCCCCGGCATGGGTATTACTAACCTCCAAACCGACGGCCGTTATGAGATTGTCAATGCCACCGATAAAAAAGTCGGACCTTCCTGGAGAATGACAGTTGAACTTGGCGACACTGTCAAAGCTTGGGGGATATATCCGGGCGGCCAATCGGGCAATCCCGGGTCGGATTACTATGACAATATGATCGACGATTGGGTTAACGGCAGAGTTTTTGAACTGATATTTGAAAGAAGACCGGAGGACCTGATAAGCCATCCTGATTATAAATACCGCAGTCTAATGAGGAGCGGGGAATGATTCTCGAAATTCTCGTAGTCATTGTCGTAGTTTGGGTCGCACAGACTATCAGCCCTTTCTGGTGGTGGGTGATGGCGATTCCTCTGCTTTATTCGCTCTGCTGCGCACGGAGTGCCATGCGTGCTTTCTGGATCGGCTTTTTAAGTGCCGGGCTGGTTTGGCTTATTCAAGCGCTCATTCAGCTCCAATCGGGAGCATCGAAAATTCTGGCGAAAATCGCGGATATGGTTACCAATTCGCCTGAAAACGACCTTACTGTTATTGCTTTTATGATAATAATCATATCGGTAGCAGGCGGAGTTGCCGCATGGGCCGGCTTTCTTCTCGGCAATTTCTTTAAAATCGACTAATCGACACCACCTCGGAACATATACCGGACAAATCTTGTTCGCTTTTATAGGGCTATATCACTTTGCCCGCGCAAGTCCAATTACACAGGAGGCTTTATGAAAGCAATTATTAAAATCGGATTTTTATTATTAATTTTGAGTTTTTTGGCAATTTCTCCTGCCAGAGGAACTATCCACAACATCGAGATCGGTAATTTTTATTTTTCACCTGCGGGATTGGAAATCAACCCGGGTGATACGGTCCGGTGGACACTGGTCGATGGTGTCCATACAACAACCTCAGAAAATGATTCTCCTCTCCAGTGGGATTCGGGTGTTCTCGGAATCGGAGAATCATTCGATGTCGTTTTCAATTCCGGAGGAGAATACCCTTATCTTTGTGCAATTCATCCGACTACCATGAAGGATACTATCACAGTTGTAACTGATCCCGGATTCACATGCGGTGATGTTAATAATGATTTATCTGTAAATCTCCTCGATATAACCTACTTGATTAACTTCCTCTACAAAGATGGACCGGCACCGGATAATCCTCCGGCGGCGGATGTCAACGGCGACGGCAATGTTAATCTACTTGATATCACTTATTTAATCAATTTCCTCTACAAAGTAGGAGCCGCCCCAATCTGCTAAAAATTTCTTGTAAAATGGGTCGCCTGTGCGACCCATTTTCGTAAAACAGCCTGACCCGAAACAATAATTATTTCCCTTCGTCTAAAAAACATAGATTGACGACCCGTATACGGGTCGAGTATATTGGGTGATTACTACTAACCTTTTCATAGCGGGGAAATTATGCGAGATCTAAATTCGCTATTATCGGTTTTGTTAACCGCAGTTATATTTCTTGTGGGACTGAATGCATTCGCACAATACCAACCGGCTGATGTTTGGGGCACATTGGAATCCGGTCCATACGCGGTCGGATTTAAATCTGTTGAAATGTATGATTCTTCGCGATCCTTCTTGCCAAAATTCGATTATTATAGAAATGAAATCGAGGGTTATCGAACTCGCCAGATACAGATATGCTACTGGTATCCTGCCGTTGACGATGATAATGCACCCCGAATGTCATATGCAGAGTATGCCTATCCTTTTCCGGAAAATATGGACTTCATGAACATACTCTCAAGAATTCAGGACAAAGAAATCGGTTTTATTGCGTCACTGTTTGGTAACAGCCGCGAGGCCGCTCTTGATATTATAAATGTCGAGATGGCTGCCAAACGGGAACTTCCGCCCGCCGATGGTAAATTCCCGTTGGTTCTATATCTCCCGTATTCGGAAGCCGGGATTGGGGATAATGCTGTCCTTTGTGAATATCTGGCCAGTCATGGATATATAGTATATACAACTCATCCGCTGGGATTACACGACCTTAGAGTAGAAATGGATATGGCCGATTTCGAAGCCAGCATGAAAGATCGCGAGCTGGCACTGGCTTATATGAAATCTCTCGATTTTGCCGATTACAGCGATTTCGGTGTGATAGGCTACGCCGACGGCGGTCTCGGTTCGATAGTATATCCGATGCGCAACCTCGACGCCGAATTTTCGGTTATGCTTCACGGGCTCCCTCTGGCCGCCCCTTATTTAGACTTTGCCAGGAAAAATCCCTATTACGACGAAGAAAAAATGCAGATACCTTTGGCCGTCATTTATGGTGGCGATAATCCGGATATAGAGCTGTCTCTCGATTTGATCGACAGCCTTAAATTCGCTGACCGGCATATTTATAAATTCGACAGCGCCAATTTCTTTAATTTCGGTTCCTACGGGATTCTTGCTGATGAAGCCGGACGAACCGAACTGGCCGGCAATAAGGTATACCGCGCCGTCTATGAACAGACCTGCCGGACAATACTCGAATTCGCGAAAATGATTTTGGAAAAACAAAGTTGGGCGGACGAAAAAACTGAAACAGGTTTACACGGCCCGGTAGAATATTCTTATCTAAAATCGGAGCCATATCCTCCAACTATGAGTCAGTTTATGGGGATCCTTGGGACAAAGGGAGTCAAAGCGGCCCATGAAATTTATGAGAAATTCCATATAGATTATCCCGACCGCGTCTTTTTCCAGGAGCCTGTTTTTAATATGCTGGGATATCGTTATATGAATCAGGGCGACATGGAAAGTGCTTTGACCGTTTTAAAGATGAATACCGAAGCCCATCCTTCCTCGGCCAATTGCTGGGACAGTTATGCCGAGGCGCTGGCCAACGCCGGCAATTATGAAGAAGCTCGAAAATGCTACGAAAGGATGCTGGGTATTATCGATGAAGATAATAGAATCGATGATCAATTCAAACAAAGGCTGAAAGATAACGCCCATACATTCATGGAGCAGCATCCGGCACAGTAAATTAATTTTTAAGATACCATTGCGGAGGAAACAAAAAGTGGATTCCAACAAAAGCAATTTTACTCGAAGAAAATTCCTGGCCGCGGCAGCATCGGGTCTTGCCACTGCCGGCATGGTTAGTGTCCCCGGAGTTTCTATCGTTGCCCAGGAAACTAAAGAGGAAACCGAGCAAAAAGGCGGCACTGTCATCCACCGTACTTTGGGCAAGACGGGACTGAAAATTCCGGTTATCTCCATGGGCGTTATGAATGCCAACAATCCATCTATTGTACAGGCGTCATACGAATTAGGCATCCGCCACTTCGACACCGCCGCCATTTATCAGTATGGACGTAATGAACAGATGGTGGGTGCTGTCATAGACAAAATGGGGGTCCGCGATAAAGTAATCATCGGTACAAAGATCATGACCGAAGGCCAGCGCCGGGGGTTGAGTTCCAATGAGCTAAAAAAGAAAGTTGCCGATGCCCTCGACGCCTCATTAAAGCGACTTCGAACCGATTATGTCGATATCCTCTATATCCACAGTGTCACTGATCCTGAAGAGTATAACAATCCGGGGCTTATCGAAGGACTCCGCCAGGTAAAAGAAAATGGCAAAGCAAAATTCATAGGCGTCTCAACCCATTCCAACATGGCGGTTGTTATAGATGATGTTGCCGAAAAGGGAGTCTATGATGTTGTTTTGACATCATACAATTTCACACTCAGTGACGATAAAGCTCTCGAGGCTGCTCTTAAAAAAGCCGGAAAAGCAGGAATCGGAACTGTGGTTATGAAAGCAATGGCAGGAGGACTGCGGCTTCCGCAGACAGAATCAAGCAAGGACTATTCACGGGCAACAATCGCCTCAGCGAGCCTAAAGTGGGTTCTGCAGAATGAAAATGTACATACCATAATACCCGGTTACGATACTCATGAACATATGAAACAGGATTTTCAGCCGGCCTATAATCTTGCCTACACCGATGAAGAGAGAGAATTCCTTTCCAATAATGATATTCGGATCGGTATGGGTTTCTGCCGTCAGTGCCGCAAATGTCTCGCCAGCTGTCCATCCGGTGTTGAAATCCCCACTCTTATGCGGACCCATATGTATGCTGTCGGATACGGTAATGTCTTTCAGGCCAGGCAGACGCTAAATGAAATTCCGCGCACCAAAAGTATTAAAATCTGTACAGATTGCAAAACCTGCACTGCCAAATGCGCCAACTCGGTCGATATTGCCGGGCGAATAGAAGATCTGAAGCAGATCTATGTTTGATCTCTAACTTGAGGAATTTATTACCGATTTCAAAAGGGGCGGATATCCCATTCGCCCCTCATTTGTCTATATTGACAACCGAAGATAACTCCGCTATATTAAAAATATTGAAAAAATACCTGCCATCAAGAAGGGGTTTATATGCGAAATTTCATCGTTGTTACCATCGTCGTGGGAATATTCTGTTTTTTGGCGATGCCGTCAATTGGCGGAGAGGGCATGCTTTCAAAAGAAACTATCAAAAATATAAAAGATGGTTTCGAAATGGACACCTACACCCGCGCCATGTATAATGCTATCACCGGCAATGACGTAAGTAATTTGGCTCTCAACCGGGATATCGTGAGAAGTCATAATGATCATTATGCCATCAAACTCGAAAAGCAGGGTATCACCAATCAGAAATCTTCCGGCCGGTGCTGGATATTTGCCGGGTTGAATTCAATACGACCATACGTAATCAAAAAATATAAACTGAAAGACTTTGAATTTTCGCAAAATTATCTCGCTTTCTGGGATAAAATGGAAAAAGCCAATACTTTCATGGAATATATAATCGAATTCCGTGATAAAGACCCTTACGATCGTTACATGGAAAATGTCGTCAGGCGACCCTTTGGTGACGGTGGTTACTGGTCATATACTGTTGGCCTGATAAACAAATACGGCCTTGTTCCCAAAGAGGCAATGCATGAGACAAACAGCTCGGAAAAAACATATCTTATGAATAAAGTCATCAGGCGGCGCCTGAGAAAAGCGGCCTCTGTTATGCGGACAATGTACAGCGATGGAGCATCAGTAAAAGATATGAGAGAATATAAAAATGGTGTCCTGAGCGAGATATACCGCATGCTCGTTATGAATCTCGGTGAGCCGCCGGAGAAATTTGTCTGGCGCTATGAATCGACCGATTCGACTATCGAATGCGAAATGAAAACATATACACCAAAGGAATTCTATCAAGAGGCGGTTGGGCTCAACCTGAATGACTTTGTTTATATTTTCGATAATCCAACCCGCGAGTATAATAAACATTACTTATGTGAGATGTCCCGGAATATATATGACGGTACCGATGTCCATTATGTCTCGGTCCCCATCGATAATCTCAAGGAGATCGCTCTAAAGGTCCTCCAGGACAGCCTTCCGGTTCTGTTTGCCGCCGATGTCGGGCATGATATGTCGCGCGATGAAGGTATAATGGCCAAAGAACTATACGACTTTGAGACACTATATAATGCCGATCTTGAAATGAGCAAAGCCGATATGTGTTTGTATTATGAGAGTACTTCCAATCATGAAATGAACTTTGTCGGAGTCGATACTGCCGATGGTGAACCGGCTAAATGGCTGGTTGAAAACAGCTGGGGCGATCAAAAGGGGAAAAAAGGATACTGGGCAATGTACGATGACTGGTTTGACAATTATGTCTACAACATCGTCGTACACAAAAAATATTTGCCTGACTGGATTATGGATATCTACGAAGAGGAACCTGTTCCATTGAAACCCTGGGATCCCAATTCAATGCTGTTCAGGCAATGAGAAAATGCGCAATAGACATATAGGGCGGACTCATTGTCCGCCTTTTTTATTATTACAGGCTTACCACAGGTCGGTCGGATATAATATTTCCATATTCATATCACTGCCGGGTAAAACGCATAAATTGTATGTCATGGTATCCGAATCCGGTATAAATACTATCCTTAGCATATGGTTGCCGATCGGAATATTACCAAATGAAAAGTTACCCCGGGCGTCGGCAGGAGCGGCGACAACCGCTATATTACCGGCACCGTCCGGATAAATCAGTTCTATAGAAAGCGAATCTTTATAAAGCGGACCGGGAATCTCATTCGAGGCATCGAGAATATATCCGGAAACAGAATTATTCAAAAGCAAATCACTGCTCGGAGCAATTACATAATCGATATTATCACCCGATCCCGAAGATCTAATCAGGGTATCATTATAGATGTAATCAACACCCCAGGGATCTTTCTTAAATTCGTCATTATCAAAAGAACTCGAAATATATGGCCCATCCCATGTCGCCAGCCCCGGATTTGTGGCCAATGCATCGAGGTTGGGCGGCAGGGCTCCATTGTCGCCGATATATCCAAAATCAGTCCTGGCGCCCTTGGAAATCAAATCAGGATTGCCGGCAATGGCAAACGAAAGCGCTTTTAGTTCCCGCTGCGCCGATTCAAAGTAGGCATCATCGAATGAATCATTGAATTTGGTCGTTGCAACTGTCGCCAGTACGCCCAGAATGACAATAATTATCGCCAGCTCAATCAGCGTAAAGCCGGACTCATTTTTTATATTTTCTTTTTTCATTTTAATTTGCCAGCTGCATTATTTCCGCCGCCGAAAGTGCCCGGCGGTAAATTCTAATATCATCGATCCGTCCCTTAAAATACCTTCCACCCAGCCCGCTTCCGATAGTAACCGGTTCGCTTTGAACATCAACTGCCGGGACATTATTCAGGGTACCACCCGGTGGTACAGCTCCATCCAGGTACAAAGTGGCCGTTTGTGCGTTGCCGTCGTACACCGCCGCGAAATGATGCCACTGACCATCTGCGACATTGCCCGGCGGATTGATACTGTACTGCGTTCCTCCCGAAGACAACTTCCACCACAAACTGCCATTACCGCGAATATTTACCCACCAGTTTCTATTCAGCCAATCGACTTCTTTGGTAACAATTGAACGGTAATCGGCACGATCGCCATTTTCAATTTTAAACCAGCCGCAAACAGTATAATTATCGGAAATATCGAATTCGGGATTGTACGGTATCTCGACCCGGTCATTCTGCCCGTCAAATTCCAGCGCCCCATCGACTCTTCCTGACACCCAGTCGGTGGCCGGATCCATATTGAATAATTCGCCGTCATGACCGTTCCCCGAAGCATCTCTGGCGGTCGTTCCGGAATTCTCATTGAGCTTCCAGTGCGCCACCATCCCCGACCCGATCGATGTATGGTACCAGATATCATTGGCCAGACTTATATCTGCATAAACTTCCGATGCCGGCGATACAGCTATAATCCTGAACAGTGTATCGGCATCCGGAAAATATATCACTTCGAGCTGATGATTCCCGATGGGAATAGAATCCAGGCTAAAATAGCCTCCTTCATCGACGGAAGTCGTCCTTGCAGTAACACTTCCTGCACCATCGGGGCAAAACAACCGAACAACAAGCGAATCATCATAATCTTCGCCCGGTGGTGTGCCGTCATTATCATGCACACTGCCCGTTATTTTATTATAGAGTAGTTCATCAGTGGAGCCGCTTATAATGCCGACTATATTCTCTCCCGATCCGGAGGAAATTATGTTTGTTCCGCCGGAATAGTCGTATGGCTTATTCCAGGCATCGATTTTGAAATCTGATGCATCGGAATAATTTTCTATATTTATATATGGGCCGTCCCAGGTAGCCAATCCTGGATTGGTAACCAGCGCATTGAGACCAGGCGGAAGGGCCCCGTTATCACCTATATAGCCGTAATCGCCTCGAACACTATTGGAGACGATATCCGGGTTTCCCGCTATGGCAACAATAAGCTGATTAAGCTCTTCCCTGGTTTCTTCCACACGACCTGATTCAGCGGAAGGCCCTATTTTGGTTGTCGCCACTGCCGCCAGGATACCGATTATGACAATGACCATAACCAGTTCCACAAGAGTAAAACCATTTGAATCCGATATTCTGTTTAGCTTTAGTACACTCATATTAATTTCTAAAGACTGTTTGCAACTATGTTACCCGATGAACCCCAGACTAGGTACGATACTCTCTCTGTAACATGGTTTATTTCACTATCATTCGATTTTTCTTCCTCGATCATTACCTGCACTGATGACTGGTTTAGATTCCGGAATCTCATCGAGGCGGTATTGCCGCCGTCGCGTGTATCATCATGACCGAGAAAAATCGGGGTCGAAGAAAATGCCGGGCTAAAATTAATCGTATACCAGCTGTGCGTAATCGCATCGGGCGTTCTTGATACCAAATACTGTATGCCGTTATTGACACCGCTTCCCTGCGACAGGGCTATCCATGATACTGTCTCGCTCCCATGCGAATCGCCTGCTTCTTCTTCCTGTACCATAATGCGGAACCGTGTCGATGACACGCTTCGCGTTCGTGTTACGCACGGATCCGTTTCGTTTAATGTGGTAACACCGGTTATCAGTGCCGGGGTCGAAGAAAATGCGACCGGGAAATAGACCCATTTAAACGATGAAGTCGTCGTGGTCATTCCGGCCTGCAGGACAGTCCCATCCGGAAGAGTATAAACGCCTGCTTCTACGACTATGTAAGGCATTGTTTCTTCCATATGATCTTTATCGAGATACGACCATTCTTCTATTTGCCACTCAAAGCTGTTGGCGGTGACATTCCTTACCCGCATATGACAGGGATCGCCTCCGTTGTATGATAAATTCCGCATCACGACCACCGGATTGGTATAGGTGTTATTCAAATTGACTTGATACCATTCACCGGCTGTCTGGCTGGCGATAATTTCGCCCACTTCTCCAATTATCGGAAGCTCGGAACTGAAATGGGCCGCCGCGAATTTGATATTTAATACTTCCCTGTTTCCCGGAAGAACCGTTACATATTTAAAAAGGGTATCGACCATCGGGGTAAAAATAATTTCGATTGGATGACGTCCCGCCGGAATTGAATCGAATAAAAAAGTCCCATCCTGTGATGGATTCAGAATTCGTCTAAGATTCGAACCTGCCCCGTCAGGAATTACAATCTCGACACTAACCGAATCGGCAAAGACAGGACCGGGCACCGAATCGACACCATCCTTGATAACTCCCGATAGGTTATTGTATAGATAATTATCAATATTTGCGGCTATCCTGCGCTTTATATTGCTGCCGCCGCCCGATGAAGTAAGCGAAGTCGGAGTATAAGAATAAGGCTTTCCCCATTCATCAGATTTAAATCCAAGGCTGTCGCCGGTCAAACCATCCATAATATAAGGGCCGTCCCACGTGCCGTACCCCCCCGGATTGCGGTAGAGATCATCAATCGAAGCCGGAAAAGCACCAATATCACCGACATACCCAAAATCGGATCGTTTGCCATCTTGCAGTTGGGAGGGATCCCCCGTTACGGCAAAAGCAATCATCTCCATTTCTCTTTCTGTTTCGACTTCGCGCATATCTTCAACCGACCCGGTCATCCATTGCAATGCGGTCGCCGCTGCAACGCCGACAATGACAATCACAACCAGCACCTCAATCAGGCTGAAACCTCTATTTGAGCCGAATTTTATAATCATGGGCATTCCCCGGTTGTGACCATCAACTGGGAGCCGTCAGAGAAATCAATGGTAAAAGTCGCACTATCAATATCGACCTTTGGTCCCCCGGTAGGTTGATCGCGGAACAGATCGAAATCTATTCTAATCGATTCACCATTTAATAATATCTTATTTGAGGAAAATGATACATTCTCTCCCGACGCGGCTTTGGGATTATTGCGATTAAACACATTATCGCCATCCCACTTGATATACCGGTAATATGCTTCCGGAGCCGCCCAGGTCAGGGTAACATCAGTAACCAGAATTTGCTGCCCGGTATTATTTTGTATCCAGAATAAAAATCCGTTACAGTCACCGTAAAGCGAATCGGAACCGGGAACCTTGACCAGCATAGCGCTGCTTGATCCCGAAGTATCGACCTGCCAGATATCGGCAAAATGCTGAATCTCGCCATGGTAACCAATGCCCGGATTGACATTTATCTTCTGCATGATTGTATCATCCTGTGGAATGAACACTGCTCGAACAGTGTGGATTCCAATCGGAATAGAATCAGCCTCAATAAAGCCGTTGTTGTCAGGATATATTATTTTTTGAGCAGTCCCGCCGCTGCCGTCAGGATAGTCTATTAAAACTTTGACTGAATCAGCATTGGCCGATCCCGGCGGAGAGTAATTGAGATCACGAAGATTTAGACTGACCTTATTATGTAAAAGATCATCGACTGATTTCGCTATCAACTGTGTAAGAGTATCAGGCCCTCCAATTGAGGAAAAATTATTCGATGATGGGGAAGTATACTCGCTTCCCCAGGCATCGAGCTTATAATAATTATCACTGCCGGTCGAAATATTATCCTTTATATACGGCCCGTCCCATGTCCCATATCCTCCCGGATTAGAAACAAGGGCATCCCAATCAGGCGGTAAGGCACCGATATCTCCAATATATCCATAATCGGTTCTTATTCCTCCGGAGATTTTCGATGGATCACCGGTAATGGCAAGCACGAGCTTATTCATTTCCTGCCGGGTTTCTTCGAAGCGGGCTGTTTCCGTAGCCGAACCTATAGATTTGGCCGCTACCGCCGCCAGAACGCCGATAATAACCAGAACCATGACCACTTCGATCATGGTATAACCATTTTGGGATCTCGGGTAGATATTCATCCTTTTGCGCCAATTAGACTTATCACTAATATTATCGGAAGATTGGGCTTTTCTTACAGTCGGGGAAAGAGCGAAAAAATATTAAAAGCGACCGGGCAGATTACCAAAATCTGCCCGGAAATAATTGACGCGAAAATATAGAAACAGATAGGAATTTACCCATTTAATGGCGGATATTCGGCCAAAACCTGGCTGACGGCATTATTTATCTGCGAATCTGCCTTCTCCGGATCTTCAACAGCATCCTTATAACGGCCGCGCCATATTATCTCATCTCTCTTGGAATCAATAAAATCCAGAGTTAGTGTGTTGCCGTAATCCCCGTCCTTCCCGGAAATATCTTCAGCCTTATTGCCTGATTCATAATCGTAACGTTCCGGTAGTCCGATATTATAGGCAATAAAAATATCCGGGGTTTGCCCTTCTACAAAAGTATATCCTTTGGCGCGAAGCTCCCTTTCAACGGCGCGCTTGATTCTCGCATCCATAAGACTCCTGAATGCGATATTACCTGAATCTTCAGATTCAATCTCGGTCATCCAGCCAAAAGTCCGGTATTCTGAATAGTTAACCTCTTCACTATAGTCATGATATACAGATGAAGAGGAACAACTTCCTGTAAAAACCAATACAATAAGAATAAATATTGTGGAGATACAACCTTTCATGAATAAACTCCCAAGAAATTGATTTTCCGGCTATTGCGGCCGGTCAGTGCTCTGTCGCTGCACAGATTAAAATTTTATTGACCAAAAGGCAACAAAAAATTAATAAAATAAATTAATATGGTCTGGCTTGTCCGATTAAGGGCAAAAAGATACTGGTCTATCAAGCTGAACCGCGATGATCTGTTCAATTCTCCGAATCATCCTCAATGCTTTTCTTAAGATTTCCAAGAACATAATCCCAGGCGCGATCAAAATAGTCGTAGATTTCGTCCCATTTTTCTCCCTTCCCCCATCCATATTGAGCGAAGTTTAATCTCGTTCCGCCGGAATCCGTTTCTTCAAAATGGATTACTACTTGAGTATGCTTATATCTTAATTCTCCGAATTTAGGAGGAGCATTCCACTCGAAGGAGAGCAACTTTTCCGGAAGATAACTGAGTATCTTGCATCCTTCGGAACCTCGAATCCCATACGGTTGATCGGCCGCAAAATAAATTTCGTATGGTCCGCCAATTCGCATCTCTATATGCACATTAGGTGAGAAGAATGATTTGAGCCCCTCTTCGGTAGTCCATGCATTCCAGACCTCGCTCACCGGTGCCTTTATTTCAATTTCCTTTTTCAAAATCTTATCAGAAATTTCGGATGGATACTGAAACGCCGGCATAGATTCGGCCATAATTGATGCCACCATCTCGCTCATTTCGTAAGTATGAATTCCCTTCATAACCGAGGGTTCATTACTCATGATTTCAATCGCTTCTTCTTCAGACTGCACTTTCAATACAATCAGACCGAATTTGAATTCAAAGACCGGTCCGGCCATAAGAACCTTTTTCCGGGAAGCCAGATCTCTTAGATAAACAAAATGTTCCGACATTATCTTTTCTTCATCCCTGGTCATGTCATCCGGCCATGTCGGTCTTGTGCCGATAAGTTTCACCAGGTAATATTTAAACTGCGGCATAGATTCTTCTCCCGTAGCGGTAACAAAGATAGGAAAAATGAATAATAGACAAAGAAAACCCGTTAATAAATTTCGGGACATCTTATTTTCCTTTTATGATTTAAGATACGGGATAATATTAATTTTGTTTATCTATGACAATCACAATTTATGGTGAGTAATTTAGGATAATAAAAAATGCCGGGCTCAACCATCCTTGGCTAACCTCGGCATTTGTAATTGCAAATCCTTTTGCAACTTTATAATTGAGGTCCGCTCCAGTTATGGAGCGAACCCTGTTGCAATTCCGTTTTTAGCTTAGAAATTAAGCATGAACGCGGTCTGACCGCGGAAATTATCAGCCTTGTCGGCATTCAAATATTCAGTTTCCTGGTACATTCCCTCGAATGCAAGAACGACATTCGGAAGAATCGTAAACTGAGCATTGCCGAAAAAGGCGGTGTTCTTGGAGCGCTGCCCGGCAGTAAGGTCTTCTTCCTTGGGAGCGTCCATACCGCCGCCGGCACTCAGCTTAACATAAGAAGCCGGTTTTACCCAGAGGTAGCCCCAGCCGCCGACAGATTCAACACCTTCGATAGTGCTGCTGTTCAAGATACCGCCGAAATAGGAGCCCATATTGTTACCGACATAACCTTCACCGGAAAATCCAAACTGATTATTGAATTTTACTTCGAGGTGGCCGCATCCGCCCCAGGCTTCGTAATCATCCGAACGATTCATATTGGTTTCAGCCTTGAGCTGTCCCCAGAGACCGGAACCGCCGACACGAACATAACCTTCCGAGCCAAACTGATGTTTGACTTCCAGAAGTCCCTGAATGGTCGGAATACCGGCGTCGGTCCCATCATCGGCGCCGTCTTTATCTTCACCGAGAGCCAGCGAGAAAGTCGGAGTCAGGTCATCACCAATGGTACGGAAAAATCCGGTACCGAGAGTCAACTGCGTATTGTCTCCAACCTGCGGGGAGTAATACATCGAAATCTGCGGACGGCGGTAACCGGTGTTACCGATTCCCCAGAGAACCGAATAATTGATTGTTGACGGATTCAGCGGTGAAATCATATCCGAGGTCTGACCGGCGACAAATTTGACATCGCCAAGCTGGAATGACAGGTACGCATGGCGCAGGAGAATGGTAGCCTTGTTTTCGCCGGCGTCGGTACCGCCGTAGAAATCGACCTCAAAACGTCCGCCAACGACAGCATTTTCGTAACCATCCCCATTGATCTGCAAACCGAACCGGGTCTGCTTATGAGTCATATTGAATTGTTCGTCATCTTCTTCACCCTGCGGCTGCACCCACATGGTGAAATTGCCATGGCTGGTCAGGTTCTGGTCATAGGCGGCGTCCAGTTTGACGTAGCCGTAGTAATCCAGATTGAACGACGGTTTCTGGCCGGCAATTGCACCACCGGCGAAAAGAACGACCATCGCCAAAACCAGCATGTTGCGCATGTAATGATTCATTTGAACCTCCCTTAAGAATTTTAAATTGGGTTATAACTTTCTATTGAGTCTGATTGGATTGATTTACGTCATGATTATATTTACCGTTCGTGCTCTAATATTTGCCTGCCCCCCGGTGCATCTTATCTCTGAGTCAGTTAGGCAGAATAGAGACAGTTATTAAACTGCCGTCTCACCTTTTGAGACCGAATAACCGGATCCTCTTATTTATTAATCGGTTTATAATCCAAATCGTCATAATCTGCCGGATGCTAAACCGGATAAACTTATCTATGGCAGCAATTATATTATTTGTTCATTTTTTGAACAGGCTGTCATTTCCATAGATTTTATTGATTTACAAAAGGTTATGTAAAATATATATTAAATTAAACATCGATTGCTGTAATTCGTTAAAGATGTAAAAGATACCATGGAGGGAAAAAATGAGACAGATAATAATTGCTGTAATTTGGGTTTTAATGTTTTCAGGTATGGCTGGTTGTTCCGAAAAAGGTCCCAATCCTCAAGATAATAAGATACGCGACCTTAGTGCGGCCGAATCCAGTCTAAATAAATCGGGACAAAGTTTTGGGCTGCAACTGCTCGGCAGAATCAATTCCAATGAATTATCCGAGAACGTCGTAATATCACCTCTCTCAATTTCTTTTGCTTTCGGAATGGCGGTTAATGGTGCTGAAGGAGAAACACGCCAGGCAATCCTCAATGCTCTTAAGGTTTCCGGCGATTTGTCAATGACAGAAATCAACCAATCATATGAGACTCTTATGAATTATCTCACTGAACTCGATCCCGATGTAGCAATGGAAATCGCCAATTCTATCTGGTACCGTGAGGATTTCGATATCAAGCAGGAATTTCTCGATATAAACCAGGGCTTTTTTGATGCCATGGTACAGGGCCTCAATTTCAATTCACCCGGTGCGGCCCAAACCATAAACAACTGGGTCAAGGAAAAGACGCACAATAAAATCCAGGGCATAATAGAACCGCCAATCCCGCAGGATTTAATTATGTTTCTTATAAACGCCGTTTATTTCAAAGGAACCTGGACATATCAATTCAAGGAAGAACAGACACTGGATGCCGCTTTCTACCTGCCTGACAGCAGTACCGTGGATTCACGCCTGATGACTCGCGAAGGGGGATACGACTACTATGAAACCGACACCTATCAGGCGGTAGATATGCCTTACGGTGACAGCGCCTTCTCGATGACAGTGATCCTTCCTCGACCCGGAGAAAATATCAATGACTTTATCGCTGATTTTTCAAAAGCCGATTTTGATAATATGATCGATTCATTGCGCCATGACTCTATAAAACTTTACATGCCGAAATACAAGGTCGAGTGTAAGTATACATTAAATGACTATCTTAAGGCGATGGGAATGGATATCGCCTTCGATTGCGAGAGAGCCGATTTCACCAATATTTCCGAAGCCGATCTTTGTATAAGCGAAGTGAAGCATAAGACTTTTATCGAAGTCAATGAAGAGGGAACCGAGGCGGCAGCGGTTACCTCGATAGGCATCCGGGTTACCGCCATGCAGCCGGGTCCAACAGTTATGCGTATAGACCGCCCGTTCTTTTTCGTCATTCGCGAGACCAACTCGAATATAATGCTCTTTATGGGCAAAATAATCAACCCGACTGCATAGATTACTGCGAAAGAATTTGCCGGCCCGGAGTATAACACTCCGGGCTTTTTTATGTGCAGAATGAGTATTATATTCACCGCATATATTAATTCGTATTATATAAAAGTATGGATATATTAAAAGCATCATATATAAAAGGGCTGGCGATGGATAAAGGAGCTGATACTGTTGGTATCACACGTTCCGCACCGGTTGAATCCGGACGTAAATTCCTCGAATGGCTTTCAAAAGGATATGCCGGTGAAATGGAATACCTGAAAAAATACCGAGATCAGCGCCTCAATCCGGCAAACCTCCAGCCGGGAGCGAAATCGATAATTGTCGCCGGATTCAATTACAATCCAACCGAAGAAGAGCTTGCTAAATCGAAAAGGCCGTATAAAGTAGCTAAATATGCCTGGGGCAAGGACTACCATAATACTGTCAGAAAGATATTAAAAAAGTTGCTAAGAAATCTTCAAGAAAATGATCCCGAAATCAAGGGACGTATTTGCGTCGATACCGCTCCCTTTATGGATATGTACTGGGCTCAAAAAGCCGGCCTGGGCTGGCAGGGGAAAAATACAACGCTGGTCTCAAGAGAATTCGGCCGATGGCTCGTTATTGGCTCGATTATTCTAAACCGCGAATTCGACAGTTATGACAAACCTGCAAAAGATTATTGCGGCAAATGTACTGATTGTATCGATGCCTGCCCGACAGCAGCTTTCCCACAGCCGTATGTCCTGAATGCTACTAAGTGCATCAGCTATTGGACGATTGAATCCAAAGAAGAAAAAATTCCCAATGCTATATCAAAAAATCAGAAAGGCTGGGTGTTCGGGTGTGACATATGCAATGATGTCTGTCCTTTCAATCGCTTCGCAAAACCGCGCTCGATTGAAGCCTTCAAAAGGCGGGAGGAAATAAGTCTCCTCGAAACAGGTCAGGTTACCAGATTAGAAGAAGAAGAATTTAAAAAGATTTTTCAAAACAGCCCCATAAAACGTCCCTCTCTTGAAGGGCTCATAAGAAATATCAAAAGTGCAAAAAAAAATCAATCAGCGAATAACAGTGAATAGCCTTTCCCAGCGAACCCGTTCGCGGAAATGCACTATATTATAAAGGAACAATCTCGGTACCGAAAGAGGATCTCTCACCGAAACATCGGGCGAGCTCTTGTCACCTTCCCACGACCAGTGGATAAACATCGCCTTGCCTAAAATTAACTCTTTGGGGACTTCACCCCATTCGCGCGAATCATACGAATTATTGCGATTATCGCCCATCATAAAATAACAATTCGGCGACACCAGTTTTGGCCCGAAATTCATCTTCACCGGTCCTCGCGGCGGGACAAATTTGGAATGAGGCGGATTGGGAAAAATTTCGTCATCGACATATAAAACATTATTCCTGAGTTCAACAACCTGCCCGCCGGTCGCCACGCACCGTTTAATGTAATTGGTCATCTTATCATTGGGAAATTTAAAAATTACAACATCCCCCTGCTGAGGCTTTTCCAGAGCAGGCAGCCGCCAGCCAAAAATAGGTACCCGGGCCCCATATACAAATTTATTGGCAATAAGAAAATCCCCAACCAGAAGAGTATCTTCCATGGATGACGTCGGAATTTTGTAGGCTTCGACAATCGATGTTTTGATGATTATTGCCAGAATAACGGCAATAAGCATTGCCTTGACATTATCCCAGACGATGTCAAAAGCATCTTTATTTTTTTTCGGTTTTCTTTCCTGATTCTCAACGGTCTGTGTTTCGGTCATTACCTTCTTCCCGCTTATCCGCCTGTCCACCTGCTGATGTCGTTGAATGTAATATAAATTACTAGAACAAGCAAGAGCGCCATGCCGATTTGCTGAGCAACCAGACGTGCTTTTATGGAAACCGGCGATCCTTTTAATTTCTCGAGGAAAAGAAAGACTATATGACCGCCGTCGAGAACCGGAATAGGCAGAATATTTAGAATGGCCAGGTTGACTGATAAGAGAGCAAGGAAATCAAGAAGTGCGGCAATTCCAATCCGGGCCGCTTCACCCGCCACCTGCGCAATCAGAACCGGGCCGCCCAGATCGGATGCTTTCGTCCTTTGAGTAAAAAAGCCGACGACGAAATGATATATTTCTTCAACATAATAAATTGTCTGATTAAAGCCCGCCGCCATAGCCCCGAAAAAGCCCAACGGCTCATATTTGGGAAACCCTGGACTGATTCCTATCTGACCCACAGCAATCGAATCACCGCCGGTTTGACGCCATCCTTTATATGTAACAATCGTTTCGGTAAATTTCTGCCCGTCGCGCATCCAGGTAACTGTAATAGGCTCTTCAACCCGGGGATAGATTATTCTATTGGCCATCTGGTAAAACGACTCGATTTCGATTCCGTCAATCGAAAGAATGACATCACCGCTTTTCATCCCGGCCTGTTCGGCGGGGCCGTCTTCAAGAACCTGACCTACTGTCACCATGTCTTTGCCGCGGACTAAATACAGCCCGGCCAGGACAATAACCGCCAGAACAAAATTCATAAACGGACCGGCTAAAATAACAAGAAACCTTTTCCAGACCGGTTTCGACATGAATTCATATGGCTCGCCTTTGGTTTCTTCACCGGGATTCTCTCCGGCCATTTTAACATAACCGCCCAGAGGAATCACACCGATAGCGTATTCAGTCTCACCTTTTTTCTTTGAAATCAAAGTCGGCGGGAAACCGAGGGAAAATTTTTCAACCCTTATGCCCGACCATTTTGCAACTGCAAAATGTCCCAACTCATGAATAAAAATGAGAACACCAAGAACGAATATTGTCGCCAGAATTGTTATCATAGTTTTACTCCGCCCGCCTTTGTTGCTTCCTTTCGAGCCCAACGGTCAGCTTCCAGGATATCGTCCAGCGATGGATTCTCGACCGTTTGGTGCTTCTCGACTGCTTCTATTACAATATCGGGTATCTGCATAAAATCAATAGTTTCTTTCAAAAAGGCCTCAACAGCCACCTCGTTAGCCGCATTATATACTGCCGGAACCGTCCCGCCCCGTTCGGTCACATTCCAGGCCAGTTTTAAAAGCGGGAATTTCTCGAAATCCGGCTCCGCAAAGGTTAGCGTCCCCGCCTCTGCCAAATCTATATAACCGAAATCTCCTTCCACTCGTTCCGGGTAAAATACGGCATAGGCGATGGGGAGTTTCATATCCGGTGCCGATATCTGGGCAATTATAGAGCTGTCAATAAATTCCACCATCGAATGGACAATCGACTGCGGATGAATTACCACCCTTATTTTTTCCGCGGAAATATTATAAAGACGAGCCGCCTCTATAATTTCAAGCCCCTTGTTCATCATAGTCGCCGAATCGATTGTTATCTTGGGCCCCATATTCCAAGTCGGATGATTCAAGGCCTGCTTTTTGGTAATTGATTTAAATTTCTCCAAAGGCCATTCGCGAAATGGCCCGCCGGAACCGGTCAATAATATTCTCTTGATTTCTTTCTTGTCGCCGGAAAAAAGTGACTGCCAGATAGCCGAATGCTCCGAATCGACCGGGATAATTTCCGCCCCGGTTTTGGCCGCTTCGGCATTTATCAACTCACCCCCGGCCACCATCGATTCCTTATTCGCCAAAGCCAGCCTTTTTCCCGAACGGACAGTTTCCAGCGAAGCCTTCAAACCGGCCGCACCGACGACGGCATTGAGAACACAGTCGCAATCAGTTTCATTGATCAGCTCAGCAATGCCGTCTTCAAAATCGGCCAGATGCACCGATCCGGCATAAAATGATTTCTGAAACTTTTCGTGCGCTTCCTTTTTCGTAATGGCTACCCGCTGAGGACAAAACCTGCTTATTTGATCCTGAAGAGCATCGAGGCTGGAATGCACCGATAATGCAACAACATCGATTCGCTCACGATTCTTTTCGACAACTTCCAGAGCCGACTTCCCGATAGAACCGCTCGAACCCAGTATTACCAGTTTCTTTTTCATTATTTTCTGCAAATTGAAACCCGCCGTTTCAGGCGGGTTTCATCATTCATACTATTTTGTAAAAAGCGTCCTTATTCTTCAGATTTGCCGGATGACTTACTTTCAATGTCTTTCAGAACAGTTACCTTCTTCATCATGACATCTTCAACCGGATAGGCATTTTCATTGGTCATCGGATTGCGCTTGACCTTGACATTCTCAATCTTGGTCAGAACGCTGTCGCCGGACATCATTTGGCCGAAAACAGTATATTTTTTATCGAGGTGCGGGGCACGGTTGAAAACCACAAAAAACTGGCAGGAGGCCGAATTTATATCCTGGCCGCGCGCCATCGACAAAGTTCCTCTTTCATGCGGAAGATCCGAAAATTCCGCAGGCAGCTGATAGCCGGCGCTTCCGATACCAATATCCTTGGGATCACCGGTCTGCATCATGAACCCCTTAATCACACGGAAAATTTTACGGCCGTCGTAAAAACCTTCTTTAATCCGTGCCAGCATGCTGTCGACATGGGCCGGGGCGACATCGCGATAAAGCTCAAAAGTCATTGTCCCGTAAGTTGTTTCGATTGCAATTTCAGGATTGTCGGCCTGCCTTTTGGTATATTCATCTTTTTTCGGATCGGCCTTGGCACCTGTTTCACCCTCATCGGCAAAAGCGCCGCAAAATGTCATAATCATAAAACCCGCCAGTAAAACAAAAATTTTCATTAGTCAATTCCTTCCTTCCCAAAGGTGTTTCATTTTAACTATAAACTATTAATATACTTTTCTATTATACCGGTGTCAAACCTCAATTTTCCAAAAGAAATTCAACCGAAAATTTTTTTGCCAAAAACAATTGACATTGGAATTAAAAATTGCCATGTTATTTACAGGTTTAATGAGAAACCTCTTAAGGAGACCTCATTCGCCTCTAAACAATCACAGCAAAAGCCCCGTCAGAAATGACTTTGCCGGGGCTTTAGTTATTTAAGATAAAAATATAGTTTGGCCTGATATACGCTTCACGAAAACCATAGCGGACCATATTGCGGTAAGACGGAGCATCTTTCTCCGCGGTTTGCTGCGCGGTTTCAACTACGACATATTTGGCACCGGCTTGAACGATATCATCCATTCTCCTTTTAAGGAGCGCCTTCTGCGCCCCCCTGCCGCGATACTTCTCCAATGTCGCCGCAAAATCTATCCAGGCGAAATCCCCGTCTACAAAAAATGCTCCGGTCGCTATCGGTGTATCGTCGTTAAAAGCCATATAATGATTCCATCGGGGACATCCTGTAAGACCGGCCACCCACTTGGACCCGCCATCCGGCCAGCCGAAACTTTGAGCTACAATATCGCCAAATATTCCACCTTTGCCGGAATCTATTTTCTCGACCCTGAGACCGGTCTCCGGGATATCTATTCTCCCGGCTTCACGGTACAATTTAACCCAGTTATTATAGTGCTCCAATCCGTACTGTCTTAATATACCCGGTATGTTTTCTGGTCTGGCAGCCGGAGGAATCTGAAAGAAAAATTTTTTCGTCCCGGACTCGCGGTAAAGCCCGATTATCTTTTCCAGCATCCTGCTCGCGAATGGTTTATCCAGTCCCGGCCCCAGTACCCGGTTCAATGCCAGGACATCCAACCCCGAAGCAACCGCAACTGTTCCGAATGCTTCCCTATACTGTTTTATACCAAATCTTTTGGCAATATCCGGCGGAGCCGCCCGGTAGAATTCCGACCAAGCCTCACTTTCGACATTTTCGAGTGCTCGGATAAATCTGTTTGATATTTCAATCTTTGCATATTCCATAGATAATTGTTATACGAAACCTATATTCGCTATCTAAAAAACAATTGACATAATCATGAATAAAAACGTCATTAATAATAATTTATATCCATTCTATGGGAGGAAATTGTGAGAAAATTATTCCTTTTTTTTACTCTGCTTCTAATAACCGCCGCTTTCGCCTGTGACAAAGATTCTACTGGCCCTGATGACAGCCATATTTTGCCTTTGGCCCTCGGCAATTCATGGACATTTTCTGTATATACAATCCATACGGATGGAACGACTACATCAGTGCATACTGAAACGACCGAAATTATCAGTTCAACGGTTATAGAAGGCGAGACCTGGTATATTCCTCAATTTATACAGGGCGATGATACCTTAGGCGGAATTACAACAACATTCTGGACAAATCGGGGCAACGGCCTGTACGAAATGAAAATACCCGATCACCCAGAGCCATATCTTTTGTATAAATATCCAGCCCAAAAAGGTGAGGCATATTCTCTGCCTTTCACCACGGAGACTATTGCCCAGATTAAATCTATAGATACTCTCGTCGATGTTCCTTATGGCAATAATTTCAAATGTTACCATTATAATATTGCCGATGGCTCTATAATAGACGCCCCGGTGAGTGATCATTTTCTCAAGCCAAATCTTGGTTTTGTTCTAAAAAGGACTTATGGAGGGTTTACCGGAATAAAATATGTCTGGGTTCTCGAAGAGGCAACCCTTTTAAGCCAGCCAATACCACGGAACAATCACTAAATTCCACGATATAATTAAAGGGCTTGATTTTCGGCCAAAATTGAGTTTATTTGGTAACCCGGCCCAATAGGCCGAAAAAGAAAATTTTGACCGAAAATGGGCCAGTAGCTCAGCTGGGAGAGCACCACGTTCGCAACGTGGGGGTCGGCGGTTCGATCCCGCTCTGGTCCATTTAAATTTTAAACGGGTTAAAAATTCGGTGTGCTAGATGGGGAGTTAGCGGTGCCCTGTAACCCGGAATCCGCTATACCGGGGTCGAACTCCCACCGGAGGCCTGACCCGTTCTTTGTGTGGATGAAGTAAGCGGTGTTGATCGGTGGGTCCTGTACAATATCGGCCCGTGAACTCCGTCAGGACCGGAAGGTAGCAGCGGTAAGCGGATCCCGATATGTGTTGCGGGGTCGCCTGCCGGGAGCTGGCTGCTTCTGAAGCCATCGAACGGAGGGACAACGGTGGGTGCGCACCATAAATTAAAAAAATGTCGTACCAGGTCTTAGCCAGAAAATATCGCCCTCAGCAATTCGACGATGTCATCGCGCAGGAACATGTAACGCGTACCCTGAAAAACGCACTCAAATCCAACCGAACATCATCCGGCTACCTTTTCACGGGTCCCCGAGGGACCGGCAAAACCACCACCGCCCGTATTTTAGCCAAGGCGCTAAATTGTGTCGAGGGCCCGACCCCGACACCCTGCGGGAAGTGTGCCTCATGTATCGAAATCGTCGCCGGATCATCACTGGATGTCCTTGAAATCGACGCCGCCTCCAATACCGGGGTTGACGATGTCAGAACCCTGCGGGAAAATGTCCGCTATCTTCCGACAACCGGCAAAAAGAGAATATATATCATCGATGAAGTCCATCGTCTGTCAGGTTCCGCTTTTGACGCATTGCTAAAAACACTCGAAGAACCTCCGGCCCATGTTGTCTTTATTTTTGCGACAACCGAGCCTCACAAGGTCCCCGAAACGATTCGCTCGCGTACACAGCGATATGATTTCCACCGGGTGGCTATTAATGCCATAAGCCGTCATCTGCGAAAAATCGCCGAAACCGAAAAAGTCGGGATAACCGATGAAGCATTGTACCTTCTGGCACGCAAAGCGGATGGTTCTGTTCGCGACGGGATGTCGCTTTTGGATCAGCTAACCGCCTTTACCGGAGAAAATATTGACACCGAACAGGTTGTCGATGCCCTGGGGTTAATCGACCGCCAGTTTTTCTTCGACTACGTTAAAGCTGTTGCTTCGCGTGATACCGGACAGGCTCTGGATTTGGTTAAAAAACTGGTAGATTCCGGGGCCGAAATTCCCGAATTCGCCTCGGGACTCGCCGAACATCTGAGAATCCTGCTTATCCTGCGCAAGGCCGCCAACCCGGAAAAACTTCTCGAACTCTCCGAATCAGAAATGGCGTCTTTTAAAGAACAGGTCGATTATTTTACGACCGGCGACCTTCTTCGCATTGTCAAAGCCATAACCGATCTGATACTCGATCTGCGAACCGGGCTGGAACATCGGCTTCTCCTCGAAACGACCACTCTGAAGCTGGCCAGTATGGAATCAACTGTCAAATTCGAGCAGATTTTGGCGCATCTGGAAGATGGTACGAAAGCGGATTCCCAGAACGAATCCGATCTTTTCGGCACTTCCAAAACACAGAACTCTCCCGGCCAAGCCGGCGGAACAACTTCAAAAGATAAAACTCGGCCGAAAGCACCGCCGGCTGCTACCGAAATATCGGACAGCCGTATGGTAAATCTTCCAGTTGTTCAAACATCATGGCCGAAATTTATAGATCACCTGAAAAGCAAAAACCAGATGCTGGCGGCTCTTCTGGCAATGGCCGAAATACGCAAAGTTGAAGATAATGTCATAACCGCCGTATTCTATAATGCAGGCGGTACTTCCAAACAGGTTGTTGAAAAATCCAATCACGTCACCGTGATACAATCGGAGCTAAGAGATTTCTTTGGCGCCAACCTGCAAATAAAATTCGAAACCGATCCCAATAAAAAGGGCCCCGAACCGGCCGGAAAGACTGAAAAGATCGATACCGAGAAATTGTTGAAGGAAGATGAGAAACTTCGCAATATTGTAGATCGGTTTGACGGTGAAATTATTGGCAAGAAAAAATTGAAAGACAATTCATAAAGGAGTTAATATTATGAAAGGAAATCTCGGCAACATGATGAAACAGTTCCAGAAGATGCAGCAGAAAATGGAAGAAATGCAGGCTGAACTGGAAAATGAACAGGTTGAAGGAACTGCCGGAGGCGGTATGGTGACAGTGATTGCCAACGGTAAACAGGATATCCTGGAAGTTAAAATAGATCCCGAGGTGGTCGATCCGGAAGATGTTGAGATGCTGCAGGACCTTATTGTTGCGGCTGTCAATCAGGCGCGCCAAAAAGCGACCGACCTCCAGGCCGAAAAGATGTCTTCAATAACCGGCGGAATGAATCTCCCGGGAATGAACCTCCCGTTTTAAATTATTGAAGGGCTGATGTATAAATCCTCCGAATCAGTTGAAAGACTAACCAACCTTCTGGCACGGCTGCCGGGAATAGGGCGCAAATCGGCCGCACGACTGGCTTTCCACATCCTCAAAATATCCAAAGAGGAAGCGCTGGAACTGGCCGACACTATAAAAACTGTCAAGGACAAGGTTGGCTTTTGCTCGGTCTGCTTCAATATATCCGAAAACGACCCGTGCAATGTCTGCAGCGATGCCAACCGTGACTCGACAGTTATCTGTGTTCTCGAGGAAGCTTCCGACCTGGCCGCCATTGAAAAAGCCGAAAACTACAACGGTATGTACCATATTCTTGGCGGAAAAATATCGCCTCTCGACGGTATCGGGCCGGATGATCTAAAAATCAAAGAACTTCTGACAAGATTGGGCGAAAGTACCCGGGAAATAATCATAGCCACCAATCCCAGTGTGGAGGGTGAAGCAACTGCGCTCTATCTTGCCAAACTTATCAAGCCGCTGGGTGTAAAAGTAACAAGAATCGCACGCGGACTGCCGGTCGGAAGTGACCTGGAATATGCCGACGGTATGACTCTGTCGCGTGCACTTGAAGGGCGACAGGAAATTAGTGAATGATATGAGTGGATATCTGGGCTACGATCGAAACTCATTTAAAAACGGGGCCAATATCGCCGCTATTATATTGATAGCGGTTACATTAATTCTCTCAGTATTCGGCACCAATATTTTTGGAACCGACTGGGGATTCAACCAGGTACATTATTTCTCAACTGCATTTTTCTATATCTGGATAGTCGCCTTTATTGGTTTATTTGCCCTCCTTTTTATAGAACCGAAGAAACATTTCTTTTCAGTCCTGCTCGAAGATTATTTCTGGGGGAAACACAGCGTTATCGGAAGAATCGTCTTTATAATAATTGCTCTATTGATTTTTATCTTTTTTAAGATAGAAGCATTTCTGTACGGTGATGGTTATCTCCATATAGCCAACTTCTACGGTAAAACCAAACCGATCTTTCCACCTGGCGAATACGGCGCCACCATAGTACCGTATTTTCTGTTCCCCATTTTAAAATCACTCGGTATTGACGCTATTGATGCTATCGTCCATTCTTTCAGAATTCTATCCTGGCTGTCAGGAGCTGTTTTCATAGTTACTGCCTTTAAGACCGCCGAGTTGGTCTCGGATGATAACGATGACAAAATCGCATTTTTCCTGCTTCTTATATTCAGCGGAATAATTCTCTTTTTCTTTGGATTCATGGAAACTGCACCTTTGACCCTGGCCGTAGCTTCGGCCTTTGCCTGGCTGGTATTCAAACTGGACCGGACGAAACGCAATGAACTGCTTATTTATCTCTGGCTCTTGTTTCTGTTTGGTTTATTTTTGCGTTTTCAGTTTATCACCTTTCTTCCGCCGCTGACATACATTACTTTCAAAAGGCTTATTAAACGCCGCCAGATAGCCAATTATCTCGGTTCGCTTAGTGCTGTTGTCCTGATTATAATCGGCCCGCTCGCTTTTTACCTGGCCGCATTAGGCGATATCCGCTTGGAAAGTATGCTCTTATTTTTCGGCGGTAAACCTCCCGAAACTGGATACAGCCTTTTAAGCTCGAGCCATTTACTCGATATACTCAATCTTTTCTACCTGATAATTCCCATATTTTTGTTTTTCATATATGCCATTGTTCGTCGTCTGCCGTTCTCAATGAAAGATAAGATCTATGTCTCATTCGGTTTTTTAACAATCGGCCAGATGGTCTATGCATTTGCACTCGATCCGCAGCACGGAATGGCCCGTGATATCGATAATTATGTTCTGCTTTTAACCGGATTTTTATATCTCGGTATTTATGCGTCCTACAAACTCCGCAGAGAAAATGGATTTTCGAAAAACATGTTTATGGCCTTTTGTCCGATTGCTCTATTCCTGATTATACCGATGTTATATGTTCACCTGAATCCAAAGACATCCGAGCAATATCTGAATGACCATCTCGATAAGAACCCAACCAAGTACGAAAGTTACCTGATCTCCCTGCGGGACTATTATGATTTTATCGGCCAGCATGATCTCGCCACCCAGAAAATAAGCTTGCTTACGGCCAGGTCTCAGGCCGCTCTGGAGGCCCGCCTGGTCGCCGATTTGTACCAACAGGGGCGGTTTGACGATGCTTTTGAATATGCCATCAGGCTTGTCGAAAAAAATCCTTTTGTCGCCCGGTACCGAATGCTCAAGGGAAACATGCTCCGCCATTATAAACGATTCGACGGAGCCGAGGAGGAATTCAAAACCGGACTGGAGCTCGACCCGTACAACATGGATCTCTATCACTACCTCTCAGAGCTGTACCGTGAAACCGGTCGAGAAACCGAATGCCGCGAGACTCTAATGAGGGGACTTCAGGTAGATCCGCAAAGCCGCCGCCTGCTCGTAGATCTGACCTGGCAAAATTTCCGTATCAGACAATTAAAGGCGGTTGATACCCTTACCAGCATGATTCTCGAGCTTGAAGAAAACAATCCCTCACCCGAGGATCCGAATTTCAATCCCGAAGCTTACGCCTATATGTACAAGGGTCTTATCGCAGAAAGGCGCGCAAATCTCGATTTGGCCGGACGGCATTATAGAAAATTCCTGGATCTCGCGGAAACCCTGCCTGAAAGACCGGCAATCGAACAGAAAGTCCACAAGATCGATTCTCTTTTAGGCGATACAACTACCAGCGAAGAAAACTAATCGGTTATTTTGTAATCAACCAGGGAAGATTTATTTATTAGCGGTGCCTTAATATGGGCTGTGACTTTATTGGTTTGAGGATCGTAATAATTTGATTCTTCGCCCGGATATGATACATATTTGGCAATAATTTGATTCAAGGCATAGTCGTATAATCCTATCTCATTCCGGTCGAACTTCAGTGCCCATCGGTATCCACCCCATTCTGCACCCTTGCCGTACTGCTGAATATACATCTCGGATTCTTTTTCCATCAATTCCGATTGCCGCCCGAACAGAATCGTTTTGTTTCCGAAGGCCGTATCATCCGATTTATACTCGATGTTTATCCAATTATCGGATGCGCTGATAGTAAGTCCGCTCGAATCAACTATCTTCTCGGGGGCGGATACTCCTCCCGGTAATATTCCCATGCGCTCTTTCTGGATTTTGGACATATACTTATTGAAATCTTCGGGTATTTTGCCCCACGGGAGACTAAAGGCTCTCTGAATTTCTGTTTTTATCTTGCCCGCATCGAGCGCTTTATATTCCGCATATTCGCCTGAAAGAGCACGATACATCGCAAAATATTTTTCCTGTCCCAGACGATTAAGAAGAAAATCATTGAAGCATACCGCTACCGGAGCGGCCAGGTCATTTATCGAACTAAAAACACCCGGCATAAACAATGAATCAATTCCGGCCAGATCGAAATCCATTATGTACCGTCCGAAATCAAAAATCACATCGGAGCTCCTCTGCCAGCGCCCGCCCATATAGGCCGCCAAACCTTCTGGAAGGAAATCAGCGGTGAAAGGATACAGCTCTTTCAGATGAAAATTTATCATCAGGCGGGAAACCGCATAAAAATCAGGAAAGTTTTCGGTTATAACAGCATCGGTAGCAGGGTCACAATAATTTGAATAACTACTGCTGTTTAGCAGCTCGATTTCGCTTTTATTTTCGCAGTAATAATAGTCAATTTTCATATCCTTCAATAACTTTGCTTTACCCTGCGGTACCGCAAAAGCAGAAATAAGAGAATCTATAAATTGATCAAGCTGTTCTGCGGCAATATCACTTATTAACTTCCCCTGGTCACTGCGATAGTATATGCGGAAGTAATCGGTTTCCTTCATAAGCCAGTCCCGGGCGAAATAATCCTGAGGAGAAATTAGCCAGTGATACTGACCCATTTGAACGATGTAATAATAATGTGACAATGTATCGGACTCGAGAGGAACAATATATCTGAATCGTATGACATTGTCATCCAGAATATTCTGGGAGACTATTCCTGCCCTTTCGGATTGATGGGCTTTGTTACTGTAATATACTGCCGGGGAATTCAAATCGGGCTTAACCGGTATACCCTTATAATCGATCGCCAGCCTTGTTGCTCGGGCATAACTGGAAACCTCCCAAAGGCCCTTAGCAGATTCATAATTGCCTGATTGAAGCAGGTCAAGATAATAATCGAGAGTCCCCCTGGCCTCGCCGACATTCACCTGGGCCGATAGATTGGCAGAGGTAAATAGAACAACAACTAGTATGCTGTGGAATATTTTGAAGAATTTCATATTATAGGCTCCGGGTTGCTTTTTCTATTTATACCAATATATCGTCAGTCGGCCCAAATGTCCATAATCATAAATAAAAAAAGCTCCGGCGGAACCGGAGCTTTATATTAACTATATTTGTCTTAAAAAACTACGCTTGCAGAAAACCGGTGTACCGATTCCAGCCGACCGTAATCGACCCATGCATAATCGAGTACGAGATCGGTTTCACCGCTAATATTCGTCCTCAAACCACCGCCCAATCCGAGACCTTCCTCTTCATAGTTCAGCTTATACCCGGCTCTCAGGAAATAATGTTCTTTCCAGGCAAATTCTGTCCCGATGCTGCCCTGCTGCAGGTTATCATTGGGATGCTTAACTTCAGCGGCCGCGGTAATACGGGTTTCGTCCGACAGATACCAGTCATAGGCCATACCGAACCTGAAGGTCAACGGTAAATCATACGGATCGACCTTCAACCGGCTCGCGAACGGATCTTGATTCGGATTATTCTGGTTATCGACATAACCGACATCGAGATCGGGACCGTCGAATTTCATCTCCGCGCCCATATTGGTAATACTCATGCCCAGGCGAAGTGACTCAAAGCCGGTATAGAGCAGAGTTCCGAAATCGAAACCGAAGCCGCCGGCGCTTTCCCGGTATATCTTTTCACCGACGTATTTAAAAGACAGTCCGAACGAAAATTGCGCCGTCAGCTGCTTGGCATAGCTTAGCTGGAAAGAATACGATGAGGCATCATAAAACTCCCCGGTTCCATCCGGCTGCATTACTGTCGTAATTTCCTGCTCGTTCATCGACAGAACCGTAGCCGAAACACCGAACGTCCCCCATCCGGCAAACTGCCGGGCATAGGCCACGTAGTTTAATGAAATATCAGTAACATAATTGACATAACTGAAGGCCAACTCACTATTTTTGATATAGGTCAGCCCGGCCGGATTCCAATACATGGCGTATATATCATCGGCGGTGGCGGATGATGCTTCGCCGAGACCGTGATAACGGGCACCCATTCCGATTTTGAGGAACTGGGCACCGGCAGTACCGGTTCGGGAGAAGCTCTGGCCGAATGCCGATGTCGCCAGAAGGAAAGCCACACAAATTATTATTAATTTCTTAGACATATCCTTCTCCCCTAATTTATCACGGCGAACCGCCCGATGTGGTTGCCATATTTGGATTCTACATGGAACAGGTAAACACCAGATGCAATCTCGAGGCCGTCGACCGATAACATATCCCAGTCCTCGGCCCCGGTGCCGTCACTGTGATGCAGGGTTCGAACCAGGTCTCCGGCGATAGTATAGATACGAATCGTACAGACATCCGGAAGATTGACAAACTGGAGCTTGCTTTCAAATCGGCTCGGCTCCCATTCATCGATTCCCGCCCGACCAATATAAGGATCGGGAACGGCCCGGATATTTTCGAGATTGACCTTCGCCGCCGCAGAACTGACACCGTCCACCTTGAATGTAAAGACATCATCAGCACCATTTAACGGCGCTCCCTCGATGGTGAACACATCACCTGCACCATACTCCGCGTCAAGTGTATCGAATCGGAAAAACCATGTATGTAAGAACGGGAATCCCTCGGGATGCGGATTGCCGTCATACGGTATATTCAATATCGAAATATATTCTCTGCTAGCCGGCTCCCAGATCTGGTCGTAATCGCTGTCGTATATTTCTGCATTTACCTGATGTCCAAGAGTCGTATTCCAGACTTCGAACGGAAGATTCATCGGGGTAACATCATCCCATATCCAGTACCCTATCGAGCCAGATTCGGTGAATCGAATCTCATAAGTACAGCGGTAGTTTCGATCTCCGCCCAGATATTCGAGCGGCCATCCAAAAGCATTTACGAGCGTCCCGTAGCTGTATCCCAGGTGAAGAGTCGTGTCGCCTTCGGTCGCGAAACCGGTCTGGGCAAATGACTTCGGTAGTCGGTCGCCGTTGCGGACCACGATACGGATGCCCTCGGCAACATTATATAAACCCATTTCACCTTCCTGACGGGTTTGATCTTCGAGGACATAAGTCGTATCACCGCTTTCATCCACTCTAATCAAATGCCAGTAGGTCTGATAATCGGTTTCTGTAAAAATAACGCTGTATTCTTCATCGAGAGTTTCGGCTTCATCGAATATTATCGGATAAACCTCACCTTCCGATGCCGAATCGACTCCGTAATAATTATGATCTATGGTTGATTCGGCGCTGTAATGGCCGGCCGGGTCGGCTCGGGGTACTACTTTGACAACATGATTATCGACATCCGGAATACCGAATCCGTTCTGAAGCCGGTCAATCGGCACCGATGAATCGCCATTGTCATATGCCGCCAGGCAATACCAGTATTCGACTCCGTTAATCAGATTCGTATCGACATATGAATGGGAAATCGGTTCGCCTGCCGAATCGACACCATAGGCCGCAATTGGCAGGTAATCGACCGTCAGGCAGGAATTGTCATTATTCTCGTTTTCATAGCCCCAGGTATATCCAAGATCCTTGGAGCGATATAACTTATACCCCCGGAAATCCTGCTCCCCGCTTAGCGGATCAACCGAGACTTCCGACGTATCACCCCAGCTTAAATACACCTTCTGATCACCGGCCCGAACCTGCAGTCTTGGCGGTTCCGGCGGCTGCGGACCGACAAAATAATTATCATACAAAGTTTGCGCCATCTCGGCGTTCGCGTAGAAATCATCTTCGTCAGCCCCGGCGATCAAAGCATAAACGACTCTAACCGTCTTTCCGGCTGTGAGATCGATACCGCGGGTGCACTGGATATAATACTGGTCGGTTGGGGGCAGCGAAACATCGTACTGCCCGGAATTGATTAGATCGTACCGACCTTCATCGTTTTCAGGTAGATAATCCCACTGACCGGTTCGAAAGGCGGTCATACCGATATCATCGGGTGTTTCGAGATATTTCGTCCCCATGACACCGGTCCGGACCAGCGGGCCCCAGCCGGGATCGTAACCATCTTCATCATAAGTCCAGGCCAGATTTTCATCCTGGTCAAAGGCGACCAGATCGCCCAGACGACCATTCCCGCCGGCATCATTGAGACCGCCAATATCGAAATCGCAATAAATACCGAAAGCAAAATTGGTATAATCGGTGAACGAATTATTCGTAATTTCAACGATTGCAAATATAATATCTTCGTTGTAGCAGTAATTCCACTGACACATTGTGTGCGAAATTTCCAGTCCCATATTATCGAGACCGTTCCCGTCCTGGAACCTGAAAAAAGACTGCTGTAATCCGGTCGGGCCGGCAGGATGGAAAGTTGAATCACCGGCGCTGTAAACCCGATTATAAATCCACTCGGAACTGTCGGCATTATAGACTCGCCAACCCATGGCCGGGTTGCCCAGTCCGGCGCCGACTGTATCTGAAGGATCATAATTATAAGTGCTCGTATCGGTATTGAGCCTTATATCATAAGTATATTCATCCTGGACCAGAGATTGCATGGGGCGAAAATCATCCGATGAATTGGCGACAATCGTATCGCCGCCCGGAAGAATCGCTCCCATCCAGTATTTTATCTCCGCCAGATAATGGTGTCCTGAATTGCGCGGCCACTCCCCGGAAGGAAGACCGATAGAATAGCTGTAACCGCCGATTCTTCCCCAGTTATCAACCGAGGTCGCCAGGTTACCCTTATTATGAACAACCCGATCGATAACTTCCGGCGGCGGTTCTGCCACTTTCATCTGTTTCCCCCAGATATTTCCTGACAGTATCAGAAGCAGAGTCATTACTGCCGCGCAAATCAGCTTTTGCTGGTTATTTGCTGTTATCATTATCATACCTCACTAGAAGTTGAATTCTACACCGACGCGCACTGTACGAGGCGCCGAGTAGTTCTGGGGATCTTGTGCCATCAGGCGGTACAATCTATTAACATCTTCGGCCGTCAGCGGACCGTCGCCATCCGGGTCGCTCGTATCATCATAACGACGACCATCATAATCGGGACGTCCGGTATTGCTGTAGACATTGACAATATTCCGACGGTCAAAGAGATTCTCAACTTCGACAAAGAATGAGAAATACATATTTTCTTTTACAAAAACGTCTTTATTGAATCTCATGTCGAGAGAATAGGTAGCCGGCAGGCGACCGTCATTGACATTGTTCTCCAGACGTTCGTCCTTTTCGGAAGTAACCGTATAAGGCAGCCCGGAACCGTAATGACCGGTAAGGTTTAGACTCCAGGCGCCGGGAATATCAAGCCCGAACAACTTGCCTTTCCATGTGCGGGGAACGGCATAGTTGAGAGTCAGGTTGACCGTATGACGCTGGTCGTAATCAAGAGGATATTCCTTGACCGGTATATGATTATCCGATGATACAATATAGCGGTAATAAGCCTCGTTGGCCGATGACGTGTTACCCTTGGCAATCATATAGCTGTATACCAGAGCACCCGAGAAATTGCCGCGGGCGACTTTCTCGAGGGTGACATCGAAACCCTTGGCCGAGGCGTAGTCTTCGTTCGTGTACCGTGTAACCGGATATGTATACGGATCACCTTCTGCGTCAAAAACTTCGCGTGTTGCAATCAGGTTCTTGATATCCTTATAGTACACCGTCACATCGAGTCTCATGCTGTTGGAGATCAAGTGATTCAGGCCGAGTTCGTAAGAAATCGTCCGCTCTGCCTTGAGATCGGGATTTCCGACCAGCGGCAGCCCGGTGTTGACATCGGCCTCGAGGTTGGTGTACATATATGTATAATTAGGCACCTGGTAGAAATAGCCGTAGTTGAACCTGATGACCGTGTTCTCTCCGATAGGATGAGAGATACCGAATCGCGGCGAGATGTGCGATTTCGGCTCCGATTCAACCTGCGGATATAAATCCTTATCAAGCACCTTTGGCCAGTATGATACGCGGGAATAAAAATAATCCCATCTCAAACCGGCATTGATGATAAAATCGCGTAATTCCAGTTTTTCCTGTGCGAAAACGGTAGCATACAAAGGATACTGCTTATACTGTTCGCCGTACGGTTGATCATTGAAAAATTGCTTATCGTCCCATGTCAGATCATAAGTCCGAAATTCAGCCCCCAATCGGATTTGATTATATTTATTGATCTGACTGGTATAATCGAGCGCACCGGCATAGTACTTGGAACAGCGGTAATGGTAAACCGGCCAGAAGTCGTCACCGGTCGTAAAGCCGGTATAGTAATAATCCTCGGAAAGCTGCATATTATCCTCATGGATAGTACCATTATAGTTGCCGTTGGCATCCTCGGAATATCCCGGCCAGTTTTTCCAATACGTATCAGACAGATGCTCCGGGGCCATCTGTGTTTCCGTAAAGAAGTGGTTGACGGAAACACCGAACACAGATTTTTCGCTTATATTATAGTTACTTTTGATGCCAAACAGATACGATTCCCCTTCCGCCTTACCGAGCCCGTCTAAGTTGAAGTCATAGGAATAGCCGTTGACATCGCGATGATCGTAGCGCTGACGTTCACCCTGAAAATATGTTCCGACAGTGTAAATCTTCCAGTCCGGTGCCGGCTGGAAAGTCAGCTTGGCTGTCTGGGTGAACTGGGTCAGCTCATTATGCGGTAAATAGCCGCCGTCATGACGGTATTCACCGGCAACAAAAAATGTCGTTCTCTTGCCCAGCCAATTTGGCAGCGGGCCCGAGAGATTGTAACTGACGGCATTATTGCTCAGCCGGCTCAATGAACCATATTCGCCGCTGTGGACGTCATACTTGTGAGAATAACCGTCATAAAACTTGATTCGACCCCTCAGCTCGCTGCTTCCCTCTTTCGTAACGGCATTGACAATACCGGAAAGAGCTTCACCGTATTCGGCGGGAAAGCCTCCGAGCGTAAGGTTAATTTCTTCGAGGGCTTCGGGCATGATACGAATACCGGCATCACCGGCAAAGGGATCTTGAACTGAGAAACCGTCGTAAAAATACGAGATGGTGCCCGATCGTCCTCCACGAACGTGCAGATCGTTGTCTCGTCCAACAATGGTTCCGGCCATGTCACTGATTATGGACTGGACCGTAATCGCGTTGGGCATATGAGACAGCCGATCCGATGTAATAATGGACTTGGAAGCCGTCAAGTCCTTCTGGATGGGGGCTCGTTCCGCGTAAACTTTAACGTTGCGCTTGAGGGGAATTTCTACCTGCTCCAATTCGAAATCCACCGGAGTCGTCAGGTCGAGCAGAACCCTGACGTCCTGCTTTTCCACGCCCTGAAACCCGATTGTCGAAACCGTAATCGTATAAGTTCCGGCCGGCAGATTAATAATGAAATACTCCCCGTCAACATCTGTCTGAGTTGCGATTTCCAAACCTCTGATACGCACCGTTGCGCCTGGAATCGGGTCCCCCGTCTTTTCGTCCTCGACGACGCCGGCTATTTTGCCAGTTGTACCGGCCATGACCGTCAGCGGCAGCAACACCACCAGGATCATTGCGGTACTAAACAGCATCGCTTGTTTAATGGTAACCAACGTGGACCCTCCATACATGTATCTATTGATATATTGATTTATTCTCATATTTCGATATCTATTCGGTATCGACGGTAATTCGTCTCAACCATCCTCTTATCGGTTTCTCCTCATTTTTATCGACCTTTCCCGATTTTCCTTTAACAACATTTTGTGGATTACTCTATCGACTAACGAGAGGCAAATATATTAATAGATAAATACTTTAAAACTCTTTATCAGGATTAAGTTTTTGAGCAATTTCCCGATAATCCTAAAGAATACAATTTAGACAATTTGCTACAAGATGGAGACACCGCACACCTATGCTGATTTCTTTCTTTTGCCTTGGGGGGCATAGGACAGGGAAGTCTATCGCGATCAGGTTTTGCTATATACTGGCCGCGATTTTTATAATTGCCCTGCTGGGAGTTGATGTATATTGCCAGCCGATCAAACTCGCGGTCGCTTACTCTGATAGTCTGAAAAGTACGCTGAGAACCGTGCGCGGTATTAAAAGCACTATCTCCCGCAGTTATGAAGCAGCTGTGTTCGAAGAATTCCTGCTGCCGTCAAATGCCTCCGAAATCGACCGGCAGATTCAGTCCATTAAAGAATATGGACCGAAACTGGTCCTGACGGTCGGGTCCTTTGCGACCAAAGCTGTCTCCGAAAGAATCAAAAACAGGCCGATCATTTTCTCGGCTGTACTAAATCCGGAAACATCGGGATTCGTCGAATCGCTTGAACACCCGGGAGGAAACATAACCGGGGCCTCACTTGATATTCCGCCGGATATTCAATTCAAATATTTCAAACGGGTTATAGCCGATCTAAAAGAGATCGGGGTTTTGTATACCGACGAAACAGCTAACCTTATCCCCCCGGCCAAAGATCTCGCCCGAAGAGCCGGGCTGGAACTTATTGCAATAGAAGTCAATTCCGAAAAGGACATTCCGACCGCGCTCGATTCCCTCAGCCAGGCAGTCGATGCACTGTGGTCGGTGGCTGATTTTAATATATATTCCCCACACTCCACTCGATTTATTCTTCTTAATACTCTCAGAAATGGAACGCCCTTCATGGGCTTCTCCAAAAACATGGTTGAATCGGGAGCTCTTTTTGCCCTCGATTACGACTATAAGGATATCGGCCGCCAGGCCGGCAAAATCGCCATTGAAGTCCTTTCTGGAAAACCGCCGTCACAGATACCGGTCGCCAAACCGGGAATAATCTGGTTCCACTATAATGAAAAAACAGCCGAACATATTAATGTAAATATACCCGATGACCTGGCCGCCGTGGCCAAGGAGGTGTACCGATGAGTAAATACGGTATCACCAATACATTCGGGCTGAGAGCCAAATTTGTGACGGTCGTGTCACTGGTTATAATCGCCAGTATGCTTATCATTAGCGGCTACCTTATTAACCGCCAAAATGAAATTTACCGCAACGAGCTGGAAAAACGGGGTCAGGCACTGGTGGCTAATCTGGCTTACAACGCCGAGTACGGCGTCATTCTTGAATCGAGTATTGAACTCAATGATCTTATTAAGGGACTGGCCCGGGAAAATGATATTATTTACGCGAAAATAATAACAGCCGATGGTCGCGTCCTTGCCGAAACCGGAAACAATCTCGCCGATTCGGCCAAGGAACATATGTCCCCGAAAGAAATCGCTCAGAATACGGGACGAGTAAAAAGATATCATTATTTATCCAAAGATGGTGCCGAGTTTATTGAGCTTCGCTGCCCGGTGGAAACAATCCGGCAGTCGTTCTCGAGAGAAAATCTCGGGACAGTTTCATCCCGTTCCGACAAGCCTACCAATATCGAAAAAATCGGCGAAGTCCGTGTCGGTATGACCTTTGCCAATATGGACCGGGAAATAGCAAAATCCCAGACTGCAGCTATTATCTTAACTATGGTTGTCGTTATTTCGGCCATTATAATAATGATAGCTTTTGTCAGAATTGTTATACGACCTATTGAATCACTGGTACAAGTTACCGACCAGATATCTAAAGGTGATTTCAGCCGAACTGTCGATATCGCTCGCAATGATGAAATTGGACTTCTCGCGGAATCTTTCAACCGTATGATTGAGTCTATCAGAATATCTCAACTGGAGATCGAGGAATACAATCGCACTCTGGAAGAAAAAATTATCGAACGAACCCAGGAACTCGAAGAAACACAGGCGCAGTTGATACAATCTGAAAAGATGGTGGCGATCGGTCAGCTTTCAGCCGGGGTCGCTCACGAGCTCAATAATCCGCTCGGCGGCATTTTGGGATATGCCCAGTTTGCTCTCGAAAAGATGAGTAAAAAAGAAGCTGAACAAATCACCGAAAAAGACATTGCCTCATTCCAGAGATATCTAAAAGATATAGAAAGCCAGGCAAGACGATGCAAGGCAATTGTTCAAAACCTGCTCAGATTTTCCAGGACTTCAAAGAAAGTAGATTTTTCCGAAATAAACATCAATGAAATCATTGAAGATACAATGACATTCCTGGAACATCAGTTGATGATGAACCAGATTAGTCTTAATAAGAAACTGCAGGAAAAAATACCGCAAATACAGGGCAATCCTGGGCAGCTGCAACAGGTCTTTACAAATATGATTATAAATGCCATGCATGCTTCCGAACCCAACACTCAAATCACCGTCATATCGCGGTTAGCACCGCCGCTCGGCGAATTCGCCGGTGCCGTCGAGGTGACTATTGCCGATCAGGGTCACGGTATCAGCGAAGGAAACTTGAAAAAGCTATTTGAGCCTTTCTTTACTACCAAAGATGTCGGCAAAGGAACCGGTCTCGGCCTTTCGGTCAGTTATGGAATTATCAAGGAACACGGCGGCGAAATCAAAGTCAAATCCGAGCTTGGCCAGGGTACCGAATTTACTGTAATAATTCCACTGGAGAAAAAGAGCTGTCCTGCCGACAAAACAGAATAAACCCGGTATAATATGGACCTTATAGGCAAACAGGTCAGCAATTTGGGAGAGAATCGTGACAAAGAGCATCTTAGTCGTTGATGATGAACAGGTTATGAGAGAGTTCCTGGCCGACGTCCTGGAAGACTTTGAAGTTGACAAGGCCACCGATGGCGATGAAGCTATCAAAAAATTGGGAAATAAGGGTTACGACCTGATCATTACAGACATGAAGATGCCTCGTGTTTCCGGCGAAGAAGTTGTTAAATTCGCCAAGGAAAATCACCCCGATTCGAAAATCATTGTTATTTCCGGATACTCTTCTCTTTCATCGGTTAGCAGTACAATCGGTTATGGAGTCTCAGCCTTTTTATCCAAGCCGTTTACTATAAAACAGCTCCGAACGGAAGTTATAAAATCCTTGAAGCTGGGTAAGCTGAGCGATTCAGGCAAAATAGAGATTGGCAATGGCATATAAAGTTTTAATAATCGACGATACTCCTGTTATTCGGGAGTTCCTGAACGAAGTCCTGACCGATTCCGGCTTTGATGTTGATATTGCCGAAAATGGTCTGGTCGCACTAGATATGGTTCAGGATAATGATTATGTCATAATTTTCTGCGATGTGCATATGCCGGTCCTGAATGGATTGGAAACGGTCAAAAAGATTAAACAGCTTAATGCTGAGGTCCCCATTATCATGACCGATTCTTTTCCCGGCAAGCTCGCCGAACAAGCAACTGTTGCCGGTGCTATCGGATGTTTATCGAAGCCATTCTCATTGGACGAACTCCGAGATACTATAAACAGGATTGTAAATCAATCCAAGCCCGTGATTAAAAAGTGAGTAATTCAGAAAATTCAAACGGTAAACAAATAAAAATCCTCGTTGTTGATGATGAGGAGATTGTTCTTTCACTGGCCAGAGATGCGCTCGAGGACGCTGGTTACTATGTTGAACTTTCCAGCAGCGGCGATGAAGCGCTCGATATTATCCGCAAGGAATACTACGATTTCATTCTGACCGATATCAGAATGCCCGGTTGCGATGGCCTCGAACTGGCCCGCTCGGCAAGAGAGATCAATTCCTCGGTCGGTATTATCTTCATGACCGGTTACGCCAATCTCGATACCGCCAAAGATGCCATCAAAGAGGGTGCTCTCGATTATATAATGAAACCGTTCGAATTGACCGAATTACGACAGGCCATAAAAAATGCAATAAACAAGAAAAATTCCGATACCGAGAAAACCCTTTCCAGTGAACTCAATCGCCTGTCCGATCTCAATCAATTGATGTACACCGTAGGCGATCGAAAATCCCTCATGCGACTTTCTCTTGGGTTTGCTATCATGCAGGGCAAAGCAAACTACGGCAAAATAGTCTTCAAAAATTCCGACAACGAGGTCGCGATAATAGAAAGCAATTCCAACGGGGACGGCGGATTCGAAGAATATAATTATCATTGTGAACAGGATTATTTCAAAGCCGAATCTTCAGAATTAAACGCCCCGATAATCCTTGATAATATCGAAAATCACCCCATAGTCAGGGATTCCGGCTCGGAGGAAGCTCGTAAATGTCTGAGTCCGGCCGCCTTCAATGCAGGCGATCGGTTGGTAAGTATTTCACTTAAAAGAGGAAGAAGCCTGTATGGATTTTTGCTCCTCGGGTATCCATCCGATTCTGAGGTCATCAAAGAAAGCGAATTAAAGCTTTTAAATATAACTGCCAGCCAAATCGCTATCTCTTTGGAAAATATAATTCTTCTGGAAGAAAGCCGTCAGGCATATCGGCGTCTTAAAGACCTTCAGGATGAAACCCTCCAGCTCGAGCGTTTGGCCACGAAAGGCCAGATGTCTGCTGAAATTGGGCACGAACTTAATAACTTCCTTGGTGTCGTCAGCGGCAACCTCTCATTGATGCAGCACCACCTAAGCCAGAAAAACTACAATGAACTCGATAAATATCTAAACGCCGTTACCGACAACCTTGATAAAATTAAGAAATTTACCGACGGTCTGGTTGATTTCACCCGCCTTAAATCCCGGTTTGAATCATGCGATATTAATGAACTGGTTGGCGATGTAGTCGAATCATTGCGCGCTCAAAAACAGTTCGCCGATGTAAACGTTAATTTCAAGCCATGGCCGGATGGTATTCTCACCAGGGCCGATGTCGGGCAACTTCAGCAACTCCTTTATAATCTTCTTAACAATGCCGCCGACGCGGTTAATGAAATTTCTGACGGAAGAGACAAGGAAGTCAATATTTTGCTTTACTTTAATCAGGATGATCTAAAATATTCCCTTATTGTCGAAGATAACGGAGTCGGATTCGATCCCGATTACACTGAAAAGGCGTTCAAAAAGAGATTTACGACCAAGGCCAAAGGCCACGGTTTCGGTCTTCTGGTCTGCCGCCGCATTGTCACCAATCACAGCGGTGATTTGAATTATGAATCAGAGCGCGGCAACGGAAGTAAAATTATTATCGATTTCCCGCTGATGTCTCCTGTCGAGGAAGAAACCGCTGTCTCTGCCCCCGTCTGATTATCCCAATAAAAAAGCGGAACCCCAATCCGCGAGATCCCGCTTCGGAAAGGAGGAATTTTTCTACTCTGTCCGAGCGATACTTATTCCCCATTTATGCGCCTGCTCCGGGCGATCCGAATTGAAATCAGGGAATGAATGTGAATCATCGGTAATGAAATATACATTATAGCGCCCGGCATCGAGAGTGATCTCGGTATCAACCAGCCTATTTTTCCGGGCTCCGCCGGCATGACGCGTCTTGCGGTAGGTCATCTCCCAGATAATATCGCCGGTCTGAGCATTTTCGATCCAGCCGTAATCATACATTCGATTATCTTTGCCCTCACCCAAACTCAAAATTCTTATTTTCTGGACATCATCGAGAGTGAATGTCCCTTTCACTTCCTCATCATCACCCAATCCGGTCAAATTTACCAGAAGATTATCGCTTCCCGGAAGTTTTTCAAAGACCGAAAAAATACTCTGGTTGAAATCCCGTCCCGCACCATATACTGTAATCCCCCACATCTCTTTGTCGTACGGCGGCGATGCATTCCAGCGCCGATAGGAATGCGATCCATCGGTAACATAATAAACCAGATATTCGCCTGAGGGAAGAGTCACGACACCATCGAATCGACGGTTCTTAGTTGCCCCTCCGGCATATTCTGTATTTTCCTCAGTCATCTGCCAGACGACCCGGTTATTATCGATATCCTCGATCCATCCGTAATCCACGAATTGGTCATTGTAGCCATATTCGCCGATGGCGACTATATGAAGATCAGCCTCTTTTTTAAGATCGAATCCTTTATATTCATACCGGTTATCTCTTACTCTGGTTATCTCCACTATGACCGGCTCGGAATAATCATCCACATAGTCCGAAGTGAATTGCAGGTTATCCTCATCAGCAGGCTTTATTATCATGCCGTAGTGAAGCGGATCATAAGGCGGAAGCGCATTCCAGGCACTGAATGAATGGCTGTCATCGGTGACGAAATGTGCTATGTAATTGCCCGCCGGAAGTTCCACCGTACCGTTAAAGCCGCGATTTTTCCGTGCTCCCCCGGCCCACGAGGTATTCCATTTATCCATCCGCCATACCTTCTCACGGGTTTCTGCATTTATGATCCATCCGAAATCGACAAAAACTCTTTCGCTCTGGAAAAATTCACCAATCGCTGTTATTTTGACATCCATATCTCTTTCAAGAGTAAAGCCTGCCTTTTCAGAAAAATCATCATCCGGACGCGTAAAATCGGCAAGCGCATTCTTGCCGAGAGTTTCGGCCGGGGAATATTTATCAAACGATCCCTCGGGGGCGGTTATGACCAGTTTCAACTGATCTACATTCTGTGAATAAAATTCTTTTCTTTCGTCTTCATCGCCAAATATGTTCGAAATTACCCTCATCACTTCGTCGAGATTTTCAATTTTCACGTTAATATCTTTGAAAAAATAAGGCCGTCCAACATAGTAATAAGCTTCATAGCGCCCTTCCGGCAGGGATATTTCATCCTCATATTGCCGAATATAATCTTCGCCGTGGAAACGCCGTGTATCCTCTTCCTCCAAAACCCAGACTGCTTCCCGGGTCTCCGCATCGAGAATCCAGGCATAGGCATACATTTCATCAGAATGTTCCATCCTTGCCCCGACCGCTTCAATAGAAAGCGGCGTCGTTCCCTGTAATATGAATCCATCGACAACAAGATCCCCCTCATATAAATCCCTTATATCTATAACAACTTCGTCGGCAATTACTGCCGGAGATGCCGCCGCTGTTATAAGTGCTACTGCGGCAACAAGTAAGCCTATCACTGATGAATTTTTCCGCTGCATATAATCATCCTCTTTTCGCAATCAACAATTTACATAGTATACTTACGGAATTCTAACAGTCAGGTTTCGCCCGTTTTCATTTTGTTTTATGGAGTTGGCTCTATCCAAAAACAAATTAAGGTTTTCGGCATTAATTTGCTTTTTTCATTTGCCGTATTATCTTAGCGCAATGAAAAAGATATTGATAATAATCGCTACCCTTTTTCTACTGAGCGAGAATATATCCGCCGAACTAAAAGACGACTTGATAATCCGGCCGTATTTCGAGCTGGTCGCTCCCTCTGCCGTCTATCTGCCCACTGTTGACTCGGCAGTCAATGACGCCAGACAGAGCCTTAAACAATTGCTAAGGGATACCCTCGACTATATCCCCCGCATATATATAACTGAAAGCCTTGATAAATTCAAAAAGCTGGTCGGATCAAACTTTCCTGACTGGGGCGCGGCGGCCGCCATCCCCCACAAAAAAATGGTAGTAATAAAATCCCCTCTCAGATTCAATGTCGGTAAATCTCTTTCTACTCTTGTGGAACATGAATACGCTCATCTGGCCGTTCAGGATCGACTCTATTTAAATCATCCGCCCCGTTGGCTCGACGAGGGTATCTGTATGTACATATCAGCCGAATGGAGCTGGGAAGATAACTTTGCCATGTCGAGGGCATCCGTTTTCGGTAACTTCATACCCCTTCGAGAACTTGACCGCGTTAACAGTTTTGTCCGGGAAAAAGCCCACGTTGCGTACGCTCAATCTTACATGGCGGTGTATTATATTATTGAAACTTACGGCCTCGATGCTTTTAACAGGTTATTGGACGGCATAAAGGACGGGCTTTCTATGGATCAGGCGCTGATGATTTCAATCGGAGGAGATTATGAGGCTTTCGAAAAGGAACTCGGACAATATTTGGAAAAACGATATAACATTTTAACTCTGTTAGGTGATATGCGTTATTTATGGATCTTTCTGGCAATCCTGATTATTGTCGGATTTATAATGTCTTTGATTAGACGAAAGAAAGGATACGACCGACTTGAAGAAATGGAGGAATATCATTCCACCGATTTCGACTACGGTAATCCCGATAATCCGGAGCAGACCGACGATGAAGATAAGCCATGGGCTTGAATATGCGGCCCTTTTGGGACTTTCCAAATTCGTTCAGGCGCTTTCTCCCAAAACCGCCGATAAAGTAGCCGTTAAGCTGGGGAAGTTTGCCTTTAAATGGTTTGGATCAAGAAAACAGATAGCCGAAGATAATCTGCAAAAGGCATTTTATGGGGCAAAAAACGACGAAGAAATACAAAGTATACTTCAAGATGTCTTCATCAATCTCGGACGAAGCGCGGTTGAAATCGCCCGTCTGCCGGTAACCCCATCCGATAAACTCCTTGAAATTGTCCGTGAAAGCGAGGGCATCGAACACCTGCAGCAGGCGATGTCCCAAAAAAAAGGACTGCTTATGGTTACCGGACATTTCGGTGCCTGGGAGATGCTCGCCGCCTATACCGCCGCCCTCGGCTACAAAACTTCTTTCCTCGTTGGCAGACAGCATAATCCTCTTAATCATAGACTGATAAATAGTTTTCGAAAGAGAGAAAACGCCGATATAATTTCGGCCACAATCGAAGCCCGCCGCGTCCTGAAATCATTAAAAAATAATAATGTTGTTACTTTGGCCGTCGATCAACATTCGGCAACAGGACCGGTCACTGTCGAGTTTTTCGGTCGCAAAGCGGCCGCACCCAAAGGTCCCGCTGCATTCGCCGTTAAAACCGGATGTCCCTCGATAGTCGGTGTCTTAATCAGGGAAAAATACAATCACCATAAAGCTGTTTTTTCAGAACCGATTTACCCTCCGCATACCGGCGATAAGGATAAAGATATCAGCTTGCTGACACAGACATATACAACCATGCTGGAAAGACAGATACGCGAGTATCCTCATTTATGGATGTGGACCCACCGACGTTGGAAAATCGACAACAGCAAACCGGTAGAAACCTCATGAAAAAAATAGTCATTCGGACACCCAATCATCTTGGCGATTGTATCATGGCCCGACCGGCCGTAAAAGCCTTTGCCGAACAGCTTAATGACATAGAAACCCATCTTCTCCTGCCGGATTACGCACAGCCCCTCTTCGAAGATATTCACGGTATTTCTTACATTCCAGTCATGCCCGAACGGCTGCACGGTCACAGGGCGATTACATATCAAACCCAACTTCTGCGCGGCGAAAACTTCGATATCGGCATTGCGCTCCCTCCCTCGTTTTCTTCCGGATTGATTCTCTTTTTATCCGATATAAAAGAACGGTTCGGCTATCCCGGCGAGGGCCGCAGTGCTGTCCTCAACCGGGTTTACCATAATCCCAATTATAAAAAATATCATCGATCCAGACAGTACCGCATGATTCTCGAGTATGTCGCCAAAAAAGAACTGATCCCCGACTTGAGCCCAATTCACTTTTCAGATCAAACCATCTCTCGCTCTGATGAAATATTATCTGAGATGGGCAAAAAGACCAGCGATAATTACATAGTAATCGCTCCCCGGGCGGTCGCCGAATCCCGTAGGTGGGGAACGGACAATTATCACATTTTTGCCAAGAAAATTATTGAAAGGCACAATCTGAAAATAGTCCTCCTCGGTACCGCAAATGAGCACCAGGCAGGCGAGGAAATAAAACGAGATAGTCCTGACATAATAAACCTGTGCGGAAAAACCGATCTCTATTCCGCCGGAGCCGTCATGCAAAAAGCGGCTCTCTTTGTCGGTAACGATTCCGGCCTGGCGCATCTGGCTGCGGCGGTCGGAACACCGCTGGTTGTCCTTTCCGGCGCCGACGATCCATCCGAGACCTCACCGGTCTCAAAAAAGAAAACGGTCATAATCAAAGATTATCTCGATTGTATTTCATGCGTAAAAAATATCTGCCCCCGGGAAGGCGATTATTTTATGAAATGTATGAAAGATATTTCTGTCGATGATGTTCTCCGGGCAGCAGAAGAATATCTTGGTTAATTACTTTAATCAGAAAAAAATCTGTTAAATCTTCGATCAAACCTAAATATATCTGGCATATCTTTTCGAGCAATTGACCCAACCTTTACCATAAGCCCCTGTACCGCTATTAATTATAAGCCCCTTTAGACCAAAATGGACCAAAATATCTATTGACAAGATATGTCAATCGGCTTAACTTGAGCTTGAAACATTAATCGGCGGCCATAGCCGGCCATTTTTCATCTTGCCCTGATTTATTGTAATTGAGCACACTTTTTGGGAGTGGGCAAAAAGGCATTTCACCTGGCGGCCATCAATTATCAATAGGCTGTTTTTTATATCTGAATCCGGATATGTTTAAAAAGAATACTTTCCCTGTACACTCTCCCTGATGGTGGAGTCTGTCCGTGAGCACAGCCTGAATGTCGGATCGGTAATGAAGCTAGCTAAATAAATATTTATTGTCTTATTAAGTTTTTAACGAACCATTATTAACGAACCATTATTTAGGAGGATGCAAAATGCGCAAATGGCTACTGGTGATACCAGTCTTGCTTGCCTTTGGTCTGACCGCGATACTGGTTGCCGGTCCGACCGAAACCGGGCAGAAGGTATCATCACCGAATGAACAAACGGCCGTCGAAGGTACTAAACAATGCGTCTGGAATCCGGGCGATCCGCACAAAATGCACTACCCCCAGCTTCCCGATGAACTTGGATGGGCTGTCAATGCCACAAATCCGGTAATCCTTGCTGATGATTTCGAGTGCGCTGAAACCGGGTTTGTCAAGGATGTCCATTTCTGGGGCGCCTGGAGAGGCGGTGTCGAGGGACAGATAATATCATTCAATATCAGTTTCCACGAAGATATCCCGGCCAATCCCCCGAATATACCCTATAGCAGGCCCGGTGCGACTTTGATGGAGTTCGAGGTTCCTTTCGATGCTGTCGAAGCGGTCCCGATTGATCCGCCGACTGCGGAGGGCTGGTATGATCCGACGACAGGCTTAATAGTGCAGGATGATCATATCGCATATTTTCAGTATAACATCTGTCTCCCTTCGGATCTTTGGTTTCCGCAGGAACAGGGAACCATCTATTGGCTGAACATTTCCGCAACTGTCGTCGACCCACAAACTACCCAGTGGGGATGGAAATCTTCTGTCGACCACTGGAACGACGATGCCGTCTGGGCGCTCTGGGGAGACCTTAACTGGGTAGATCTTTGGGAACCCGAAATTTGCGACACTCTTGTAAACCCGTTCGATATCGCTATCGATCCCACCGGGGCGTTCATTGGTGGTAGCGGTGGTGGTGCTTATGGCGCTGGCTGGTATTTCTACGAAATGGAGGGATGGTGGAACATCTGGTTTTATGATCATCCATTCGATTCGTCCAGATTCAAGGAAGGCTTGATGATCTTTGATGTCCAGCCGGTGGATCCCGCCCAACCGTCATTTTTTGAGATCGCCGTTAACTGGTCAACCGATCTCTGGTCAATCGAGCAGCCACCGGACGATAGTATGCCCCCTCTGCCGCCTGTCGATGAAATCCGCTATATCGGAAGACAGACTTTATTCCTCACCGAATTCGAATGGGGATTCCAAGAAGTGCCCTATATTATCGAGCCGTACAATCCCGAATGGGTTTCTGTCGATGTTCGCGGTTATAACTTTTCGGTAGTTGGCGATATAGTCCATGCCTGCTGTCCGAACCCGCAGTCGCTTGACCTGGCCTTTGTAATAACCGGAGGACCTGAAGAAGAAATAGGCGCCTGCTGTTATTTCGATGCTGACGGCGTCACTATGCTCTGTACAGAAACAACCCAGCTTGATTGCACTCAAAATCTATTAGGTGTCTGGGAAGGTGCCGGTACGACCTGCCAGGGCATAGAAGCCTGCTGCCTGCCCGATGGAACCTGTATCATGGCTGATGCACTTTGTTGTGTTAATGAACTCGGCGGTGTACCTCAAGGCCCGGGAACACAGTGTACCGACCAGGAAGCCTGCTGTCTTGCTGACGGCACATGTATTATGGCCGACCCGTTATGTTGCGACGACCAGGGCGGAACTCCTCAGGGAGCCGGGACCCAGTGTACTCAGGAAGAAGCCTGTTGTATGCCCGACGGTTCGTGCATTATGCTCGATCCGCTATGCTGCATTGATATGGGTGGAACTCCTCAGGGGCCGGGAACAACATGCACCCAGCTTAAACCGTGCTGTATGCCCGACGGTTCCTGTATGATGCTCGACCCGTTATGCTGCGATGATCAGGGCGGAAGTCCCTCGCCGATCGGAGCGACAACATGTCTCGGCGATAATGACGGCAACGGTACTGATGACGCCTGTGAAGGCGGATGGAATCCGGGCGATCCGCACAAAATGCACTATCCGCAACTGCCCGATCCGGCCGGTTGGGATATCGACGCCTCATTCGTGAGCGGCCTTGCAGACGATTGGCAGTGTTCCGAAACCGGTCCGGTCAAGGATATTCATTTCTGGGGTTCCTGGATGGACGGCCTTTCATCTACCATCGATTCGTTCAGGATAGCTATCTGGTCCGATATTCCCGCTGACCCGCCCACTATACCTTACAGCCGTCCCGGAACGATGCTGTGGAACGCCGTAATTACCGATTTCGGTGTTGTCGAATTTAATCCCGGTATCCTCGAAGGATGGTATAGTCCTTTTCATCAAACGGTATTCACGGATAACCATGAAACATATTATCAATACAATATCTACCTTCCGGAACAGCTGTGGTTTGAACAGGTCGAAGGAACTATCTACTGGTTGAGTATAAATGCCTACCCGACTAATCATGATAGATTCTGGGGATGGAAATCATCGCTTGATCACTTTAATGACAATGCCGTCTGGACAGACGACAATTACGGTTTTTGGGAAATATTATACGATCCCCTTCCTCCGTTCGAGGACCCCATCGATTTGGCATTTGTCATTACCGGCGGAACAGGTCAGCAATGTGACTGTATACCGGGTGACGCCAATGGCGATCTGGCAACAAATCTACTCGATATCACGTACCTGATTAATTATCTCTATAAAACCGGTCCTGCTCCCACTCCTTATGATACTTGTTCCGGAGATGCCAATTGCGACTGCGTTGTAAACCTGCTCGATATCACCTTCTTAATTAACTATCTCTATAAGGACGGTACTGCTCCATGCGATTGCCTGACATGGGTCGCTAATTGCGGATGGCCTCTAAGATCGGGAGAATAACTCCTTTCTTCAAAAAGCCCCTGCCCTCGGGCGGGGGCTTTTTTATTGCACTGCAATAACTTACAATATTTCGAACCTGTCCGGTTGATTTTCCGTATCTCATTGCGTAAATTTAAACTCCTTTGCTTTACACAAAAACCCGATATCTCCGGAGGTTAAATGAAAGATAAACTTCTCGATGCTCTTGAATGGCTCAAGAGTAAAAATGTTGACTATGCCGACAGCCGTTATGTCAGAATTGAAAATGAATCCCACAAAGTAACCAACGGCAATGTTGACACATTGACCAAAAATGTCGATGTCGGCGTCGGTATCCGTGTTCTTTTCAACGGCGCCTGGGGGTTTGCCTCGATCGGCTCGACCAAAAAATCCGATATCAGGAAAACCGCCAACAAGGCCCTCCAGACTGCCAAAGCCTCGGCTATGGCCAAAAAGGAAGCGGTCAAACTAGCCGATATCGAACCATATAAGGATCATTACCGGACACCATTCGAAAAAGATCCCTTTATGATTCCCGCCAGCGAAAAGGTCTCCCTTTTGCTGGATATAACCGATAAACTCAAAACCGACGACCGGGTTCAGACCGCGCAAGCCTCACTGGATTTCTACAAAACCAATAAAATTTTCTGTTCCACCGAAGGAGCCGAAATAGAACAGGATATTATCGAATCGGGCGGCGGTTTCGAAGTTATTGTCACCGACGGCACTGAAGTCCAGAAACGGTCGTATCCGGCTTCGCATCGCGGTGATTTTGCCACCCGCGGTTACGAATTTATCGAAGAACAGAACATGCTCGATAATATCGAAAAAACGCGCGAGGAAGCAATCGCTCTTCTATCGGCCGAAGACTGCCCCGATACCGAAACCGATATTATCATAAGCGGCAACCAGATGGCTTTGCAGGTGCATGAATCATGCGGGCATCCTTCTGAACTGGACCGTGTCCTCGGAACCGAAATCTCCCTGGCCGGCGGCTCGTTTATGCAGCTCGACGGCTTAAATGAACTTAAATACGGCTCCGATATCGTCAATATCTATGCCGATGCTACTGTCTCCGGCGCTTTGGGGTCTTTCGGCTATGACGACGAAGGCGTCAGGGCTCAGCGTTCACCTATCATTAAAAACGGCAAGCACGTCGGCTACCTGACCAGCCGTGAAACAGCACCGGTAATTGGAACAACCTCGAACGGCACCATGCGGGCTGACGGATGGAACAGGATTCCGCTGATAAGAATGACCAATATCAACCTTGAACCGGGAGATTGGGAATTCGATGACCTGATTGCCGACACCGAAGACGGCATTTATTTCGAAGCCAACAAGGTCTGGTCGATCGATGACCGCCGTCTCAATTTCCAGTTTGGCTGCGAAATCGCATGGGAAATCAAAAACGGTAAGCTGGGACGAATTTTCAAAAACCCGCTCTATACAGCTATGACACCGGTTTTCTGGAATTCCTGCGATGCTATCTGTAATAAAAACCACTGGCGCCCATGGGGTGTCCCTAACTGCGGTAAAGGTGAACCGATGCAGACCGCCCGTGTTGCTCACGGTGTCGCTCCTGCCCGATTCCGCAAAGTGAAAGTGGGGGTGAGCAAATGATAGGAAAAGAACAACTATTCGATCTTTTTGAAAAGGTAATCCAGTCAAGCAAGGCCGATGAAACCGAGATCTGCTTTATCGGTTCCGAAACCGGCCTGACCAGGTTTGCCAACTCGACTATTCATCAGAATGTCAACGAGGTCAACGCCCAGATTTTAATCCGGGTCATTCGCGGCAAAAAAATCGGGGTCGCCTCGACCAATTCTCTTTCGCTCAATGACCTCAAAGGAACGCTCAAAAATGCTATGGTCATCGCCCGTTTCCAGAAAGACAATCCCTACTTTGAAGGTTTGCCGGGTCCGGCCGAGTATGCCAAGGTCGATACTTATTTTGAAAACACCGCCACTTTCAAGCCCAAAGACCGGGCGCGCCTGGTCAAAAAGATGTTCGTCCGCGGCAACAAACGCAAATTCACTATGGCCGGTGCTTTTTCGACCAGCGGAGGCGAAGTTGCTGTATACAACAGCAAGGGTGTCAGGTGCTACCAGCCGGTTACCGGGGCCAGTATCAATGTTATCGCCATGTCGGATACCTCGTCCGGTTACGCTTCCGGTCTGGACCGCAATGTTGACAATCTCGACGCGGTCGGACTGGCCGATATAGCCGTCAACAAAGCCTTCCTCTCGAAAAAACCAAAATCTCTGGCGGCCGGGGATTATGAAGTCATACTCGAACCGGCGGCCGTATCTGAGGCGCTGGAATGGATGAATTATATCGGGCTCGGAGCCAAGCAATTCATCAATAAGACATCATTTCTTGCAGAAAATATCGGCAAGAAAATTATGGATGACTCCATTACGCTCTATGACGACGGTAATGATCCGCGAGGAATTGCTCTGCCGTTCGATTTCGAAGGTGTACCCCGGCAAAAGGTGCACTTTGTCGAAAACGGAGTCGGCAAGGGTGTTGTCTTTGATAATATCTGGGGCAATAAGGCCGGCAAAGAAACTACCGGCCACGCTCTGCCCTCTTCACAGCAGGGTGAAGGCGCTTATCCCATGCATCTCTTCCTGGAGCCCGGTAATACAACCGAAGAAAAAATGATTGAATCGGTGGAAAAAGGTATTCTTATCACAAGGTTCCATTATATCAACGGTCTTATCGATCCTCCCAGGGCAGTCTTGACCGGAATGACCCGCGACGGGACATTCCTCATTGAAAAGGGCAAAATCAAACATGGCATCAAAAATCTGAGGTTTACCGATTCCATGCTTCGAGCCTTCTCCAACGTCAAAGGTCTCTCGAAGGAACAGACCCTGGTACCATCATGGTGGGATGCGGTCGGTTGTCAGTGTGTTCCGGCAGTACATCTCGGTTCCCTGAAATTTACCGGAACAACTGATTTTTAATTTTCTTTCGATTTTTATAAAAAGGCGGATTACTTAATCCGCCTTTTTATAAACCGGCATTACCTTTATCCGGCCAATAATCCGCTTTTGCAGCCTATTTCCCATATATATTGACAATAGAAACATTAAATAGTTGACAATTGTATAAACACTGGTAATTTTAGAAAATTATGGCGGCAGGTTGCCGCCTCTAGAAAAGGAAGCTCTGATGGACATCATGAGCCACAACGTGCTCGTTTTAAACCAGAACTACGAGCCGCTTTCGGTTTGTTCGGCGAGACGGGCCTTTTTACTGCTGTTTATGGGTAAGGCGGAAATGATAGAAACCTACGACGGAGTCAAAATTCGTTCGATACGATCATCATTCCCGCTGCCTTCGGTAGTCAGGCTGGAAAAATATGTGAAATCGCCGCAGAAAAAAATTCTGCTGACAAGGCGAAACATCATTATCCGCGACAGTCATACATGCTGTTACTGCGGATTGCGCAAAGGACCAATGACTGTCGATCATATTATTCCCCGCCGTCTTGGCGGTGCCGATACCTGGGAAAACCTTGTTTGCGCCTGCGAAAAATGCAATAACAAAAAAGGCGATAGAACCCCGGCCCAGGCCAATATGAAACTGCACCGCAAACCACGCCGACCGAACCACATTACATATATCCAGCGCTTTATCGGTGTTTCCGATACACGCTGGAAACCATACCTGTTTATGGAGTAATACATGGCTAAAGAGACTATACTCTCAGGCATGCAGCCGACCGGCAGACTACATCTGGGTAATCTTGAAGGCGCTCTCAAAAACTGGGTGCGGCTTCAAAATGATTACAATATGTATTGCTGTATAGTCGACTGGCATACCCTGACTTCCGATTATGAAAAAACCGACGAGTTTAAAGATAGAATAAGCGAAGTTGCGATTGATTATATCGCCGGAGGGCTCGACCCCGAAAAATGCGCCATATTCATCCAGTCCGACGTTAAAGAGCACGCCGAACTGCACCTGATCTTTTCGATGCTGATAACTGTCCCAACCCTGATGCGTCTTCCTACCTACATGGAAAAAAAGGAAGACAAGGGTCTGGATAGCTACGGATTTCTTGGCTATCCGGTTTTACAGGCCGCCGATATCTGTATATATAATGCCGATAAGGTTCCGGTTGGTAAAGATCAGGAAAAACATATCTGGCTGGCCGCCGATGTTGCTGAAAGATTTAATAATATTTTTGGCGAGGTTTTTACCAAACCGGAAGCGCTTCTGACCAGGATCCCCGTCGTTCCGGGAGCCAACGGCCGAAAAATGTCCAAATCTTACGACAATCATATCACTCTTGCCGAAAGTCCCGAGGAAACTCAGAAAAAGGTCATGAAATACTTCACCGACCCGCAGAAACTTCGCAAAGGCGATCCCGGCCGACCGGAAATCTGTCCGGTATATCACCTCCACCAGATTTATACCATTAACGCTGAAGACGTAATCGCTCCCCCCTGCCGGACCGGGGAACTCGGCTGTGTCGATTGTAAAAAGAAGCTGGCTCAAAACCTCAATCAATCACTGGCGCCGATTAGAGAAAAGAGAAATAAGCTGGCCGAAAATAAAGATTTTATCTGGGATGTTTTAAAAGGCGGCGCCGAACGTGCCAGGGAACGGGCGCAGGCGGTCATGGAAAATGTCCGCTCCGCAATGAAAATGGATTATCGCCGATGATGAACAACCAGCAGGAAAATTATTCCATTAACCTGGAAGTTTTTCAGGGACCGATGGATCTTCTTCTATATTTAATTAAAAAAGAAGAAATAGACATCTATGATATCCCTATCGCACGGGTAACCGAACAGTACATGCAGTATATCGAATTAATGCAGACTTTAAATCTCGAACTGGCCGGTGAATACATTCTAATGGCCGCGACTCTCATAAGAATAAAATCAAGACTGCTTCTTCCTCGTGATGAAGGAGATGGTGAAGAACACGATCCCCGCGAAGAACTTGTCGCCGCCCTTCTCGAATACAAAAAATTCAAAGAAGCCGGGGAGATCTTAAGAGAAAAGAGAATTCTCGAAGAACGCGTATTCGTTCCTCCGCCAATCGATGGCAATATTCGGCAAAAAGAAAAAGTAGTCCTTATTGATAACACTACTCTTTTCGATTTGATGACCGCCTTTCGTGAAGTCCTCGAACGGGCTAAACAGGAAAAGATGTACGAAATTAATCCCGAAGAGTCGACCGTCGAGGACAGAGTGGAACACATAATCGAATACCTCAAAGCGCGCCAGTCGGCAACATTCATGGAGCTGTTTTCCGATATCAGGCGCAAGTCGGTTGCTATCCTGACTTTCCTTGCGCTTCTGGAGCTCGTCAAACTGCACCGTATTACTGTCCGCCAGTCACTGCCGTTTTCGGAACTCCGCGTATATCGGGGAGAATTATATGAACAAGAACAGCCAGCCATTGAATTTATAAAAGATATGAATATTACCTATGGAGGGGGAAATAATGACTGATAACGGAGCACGGCTGCCAATTGTAGAATCACTCATCTTTGCTTCGCCGGAACCGCTTTCAGCCCGGAAAATCGCCGATGTGGTCGAAAATATGACTCCCGGTGAAATCAATGAAACGGTCGATGAACTTAATAACAAATACATGGAAAACGATCTATCCATCAGAATCAGACGCATCGCAGGCGGATACCAGATATACATCATAGAAGATTACGCCCGGTATGTCGAAGATTTACTGACCCGAAGAAGGTCCGTTCGCCTTACCCGTGCCGCCCTTGAAACACTCTCTATTATTGCCTACCGGCAACCGGTAACGAAAATGGACATTGAACTGATCCGGGGGGTTGCCTCCGATTCGGTCATACATACTCTCATGGAACGCCGCCTGATTACTCTCGCTGGAAGAGCCGAAACTATAGGGCGCCCGCTTCTTTATAAAACGACCGATGAATTCCTAAAATTCTTTAACCTGAACTCGCTCGAGGATCTTCCACGAATGGAAGAAATTGAAGACCTCCTGGCCGCAACCGATCCCAATCCTCAGCAGAATCTCCTGCTTCAGGCTGTCCGAACCGAAGAAAAATCTGAAAATGATGATATCGATAAATCCGATAAAGAAGAACATCAGGACAATGAGCAAACCGAAGAAATAAATAAATCGGATACTGTCGAGAGTCCCGATACCGGCGAAAGCCCGGAAATATCGGACAGGACAGAGCCAACAGATGATAAGGTAAAGAGCACAGACAGCAATGATAATCTCCACTATGTGGAATCGGTTGAGGAAGAGCACGAATGATAATAGGCCTCCGCTGATTCCTGCTTGCCTGCTAAGTAGAGTTATGTAACTCACCCTGAGAGGTGCATCTAAAATTGATTAGAATTAATAAGTTTCTATCCCAATGCGGAGTTTCCTCGCGCAGGGGCGCCGAAAAACTCATCGCAGAAGGGCGGGTGACTGTCAACGGGGAAGTTGTCGACCACCCGGGAACGGTTATCGACGAAGACAAGGACGTTGTCAAAGTGGACGGCAAACTTGCCCGGCTGTCCAAAAAACGAATCTATATTCTGTTAAATAAACCCCGCAATGTTCTGACAAGTATGTCGGATCCTTTTGGTCGGCGAACCGTGGCCCAATTCGTTAAAAATGTCCCGGCGCGGGTTTATCCGGTCGGAAGACTCGACTACGATACCGAGGGAGCCCTGATTATGACCAACGACGGCGACCTCGCCTACCGGCTGGCTCATCCCAAATACCAGATTAAACGGGTATACTGGGCGCAGGTGGAAGGTGCTTTCACGACCGATAAAAGCAAATTGATCGCCGAGGGTATCGAACTCGAAGACGGCCACATCGGTCACGGCGATGTCCGCCTGCTGACCACCGGTATTAAAAATTCTACCGTTGAAATCACCCTGACCGAGGGACACAAAAGAGAAGTCAAACAGCTCTTCAAAAATGTCGGGCATCCGGTTCAGCGTTTGAAAAGAATCCGCTTTGCCAACCTTGGAGTTGATAATCTTCGCCTCGGAAGATGGCGCTTTCTAAGCAGCGCCGAAGTCAACAAACTTCGCGAAATGGTCGGCCTTGACGATGAGTCGGAAGAAGACGATCAGACCGAAGATAAAAATGATTCTGACCAATAAAAAAGCCGCCCGTGAACCGGGCGACTTATCTATAACAGTAAGTGAGGCAGAAGTTGTTTAGATCTTGGTTGTGTCGATTTTATACCTTTTGATCTTATCGAATAAAGTCGTATAGTCGATTTTCAAAATGTCGGAACACTTCCGTTTATTTCCGCGAACCTGCTTTAGAACCCGGATAATAGCCGCCTTCTCGGCCTGCATCTGCGCATGGGCCCCAATTTCCTTTAGACCGGCCCCTTCACGGAGACGGATCTCACCGGTCGACGGAAGCCGTATGGCCAGATGCTCGGGCGAGAGCTTTTTTCCCTCGGACAAAATAATCGCCCGTTCAACCGTATTCTCCAATTCCCGAACATTGCCCGGCCAGTGATATTTCTCCATCAGCGCCAGCGCTTCTCTGGTAAGGGATTTGACCTGCTTTTTCATTTCCTTGCAGTATTTATCGATGAAATATTCCGCCAGCGGCTGGATATCATCACCCCGATCCCGAAGCGGCGGAATATTGATCGGGAAAACAGAAAGTCGATAATACAAATCTTCACGGAACTGTTTTTTCTTTATCAATTCGGCCAGGTTCATATTGGTCGCGGCTATCACTCGAACATCGACCGCAACAGTCTTATTTCCACCCAGCCGTTCGAAACTTTTCTGCTGAAGAACCCGGAGCAGCTTGGCCTGAAGCGATATATCCATATCCCCGATTTCATCGAGGAACAGCGTCCCCCCGTCGGCAATCTCGAACTTACCCATCTTCCGGGCTACCGACGATGTAAAGGCGCCTTTTTCCGAACCGAACAATTCGTTTTCAAGAAGTTCTCTTGGAATAGCGGCGCAGTTGATCGCTACATACGGTTTATCCCGGCGCGGCGACAGATTATGAATCGCCCGCGCAAAAAGCTCTTTACCGGTTCCCGATTCGCCCTGAAGCAGAACCGATGTATCCGAACCGGCCACTTTCTGAATCAGCCGCGAGACATCTTTCATCTTCTCATTCTGGCCGATAATCTCGCTGAACCCAAGACTGTTGGCGAGCTCTTCCCGCAAAAGCGAGTTTTCCGCAACCAGCCTTCTGTTCTCGAGCGCCCGCTCGATGATTACATTCAGATGATCAGGATCAAAGGGCTTTGTTATAAAATCAAAAGCACCGTTTTTCATCGCCGATACAGCCGATTCTACGGTGCCGTAAGCGGTCATGATAATGACCGACATATCATGATCGATTTCTTTTAACCCGCTTAATACCTGAAGTCCGTCGACATCGGGCATGCGCAGGTCGGTTATGGCCAGGTCGTAACTTTTGAGTCGAGCCATATCAAGCCCCTTGGCTCCATCTTCAACGACATCAACCTGATACCCCTCTTCGGAAAGGGACTGTTTGATAACCGTCCTCATCGATTCTTTGTCATCTATTACCAATATACTGGGCATTGCGACTCCTCAAGATGTAGTTCATAACCACTTCCCACCTCCCTGATATCACAGGGGCCTACATTACTCGTATATCGGCGTTAAGGAGTATTAATGCATATCAATTTTTGCACATTTTATCTCGCCAAGCCTCGATATTGCAACAAGTTGCAATGAAATGCGCAAAGCTTTGATTTACTGTTTCAACTGTTATATTATGAAACGAAATGGCCCCGAATCGGCCAATCACTCAGTGGCGGGTGTCCCGATAATAAAAGCTTTCGGTACTCTTCTGGCCGCAGATTTCTTTGGAATAATAATACTTGCGGGGCGGAAGCTTCCTGTGATCCTGATCGACCGCCCACCAGTCTATCTCGTAATGACCGGGCGGCAGAACCGAATCGACCAAATTTCTTACCTTCCGCGTCGAACTCCGATGTATGTCGATAATCACCCGGCAGGCAGTATCTCCCGGGACATCGAAACTCAGAGTCAAAGAATCCGGCCGCAAATCAACCACTGCCGGACCGGCATGGGAACCGCTGTCGAGAGGTTCCTCACGAGGCGGCGGGCCGGTATACACTGCCTTGTTCCCGCCCAGACATGATTGCAGTAGTACAGCAGCAACTGCCAAAATCAAAAATGTCTTTAATCTGCTGACCATTTACTCCTAAGTATATAAAAACTACACAAACTATCAAGTAATTATTAATTACTCTCTTCCCTCTCCGATATTACTATTATACACAACGTAAATCTATTTCGGGGCAAAGGAGCGGCAAATGTGTTTTATCAAATGGCGACCGGAACTATACCATCTCGATATAGAAACCCTTGACAACGAACATCGTGAACTGGTCCAAATCGCCAACAAAATCCATAAATGTATGAATGATGATGATGATCCTGGCGACATCCTTCCCGTTTTACAACAGCTCAAAGAACATACCATTCGACATTTTGAATCGGAAGAACAGTTAATGCGGAAGATTGACTACGATCAAACCGATTACCATCTCCAGATACATAAGGACCTGCTGGAAAAATTCGAAAGATATTTCCAGGACTGCAAAGCGGGCGAAAAAACAAAATTCACCGGACTGATGAATTTCATCAAAGGATGGGTTTTAAATCATATTCTGGTCGAAGATGACCGGATGGCCCGCGCGGTAAAAAAAGAACTGCGGAAAAAACAGGAAATCCCCCAAATTTAATCATCTTGTATAAAATATCACGGACGGCAATTCCGGCACGGCGAGAGACCGTCAAAAAATGCCTCCTTCCTGCTGTGATATTTTATAACCTGTCCGGGCGGAAGATTCCTTACCGAACTGCAGCCTGGCCGGTGAAACCGGTAAGCCCCCCGAATCGCCGCATAATACGGCTCCGATTTCATCTCCAGCGCCCAGATACCCCGGCCGTTCTCAATCGCCGCTCTCTGTAGAATCAGCAATTTCTCAACCAGCGGATTTCCAATATTATCCCGAAAAAGATAAACATGAGCCAGCCCATGCCGGATAAGCTCCTCATTGACAGAGATTGAATCGAAATAAAGAAACCCCAAAAGCCGCCCATATCCATCCCGGCGTCTATCCCCGAAAACCACCGATCCATTCTTGCCCAGGGCTGCCGATGCCACAAAAGCCGCCGCCGAATCATAAAAAGGCTCGCCCTTTTCCGGGCAGTCAATGGCTGTCAAACGAAGTCTTTCTCCGCCGGTCAATACCACCGTATCCCCATCGATTATCTCAACAACATTAAAACGTCCTTCCGGACTTCGGTCAAAGCCGATTTCAGCGACAAACCGAACCAGAAGAAAAAAGAGCAAAAAAGCCGGTATCGGCCAGTATCTGCGGATTTTTTTGTATTTTTTCGCCATCCTGACCAAAAAATATAAAATATTTTTTGACTGGATATCATTTTTTTTAAAAAAATTTTGCGAATTTGGAAATCTGCCAACAAACAATCCGCCAAGTCATTGAACAATAAATACTTATCTTGCCGGAAGAAATATTGGAACCTTCCCATAAATCATGACTGAAAGGGAAATATTTTCCATTTTATTCTTGACAAAATCGGCCTAAGTCCTATATTGATAACCGAGTGCGTAATAGTCCGCTGGTTGATTGGAGAGCCACACCAGTATAATCAACGAAGTGGGCAAACAACATACTTCTCTTTTATCTGGTCCGTTTGTTAATGAGTTTAGTCCCATCAGGGACAAGTACTTATTTTATTGTTATCAAAATCCTTGCTTGTAACCGGTCGTTGCTCATGGTTGCGATGCGATAACTTAAGCACCTGACCCATCAAAATCGGATCGATAGACACCTCATTTCTCATCACGATATGAAAACTGAAAACCAGAACATATCAAGCCATCTATATTTAGGAGGTGAAAACTCTGTAAATAATTATATGGTTTTTTTGATAAGAGAACAGAAGCATTTATTTCCGCAACACAAACCAGGGAGTTTTCCTATTTTTTTCATAACTGAAAAAAACTCCCGACTCCAAAATAGGAATGATTATGAAATTGTTGACTGAAATGACTTCTCACACTTCCCTGGACAGAAGTGAGATGAATAACGGCCGAAGTAATAACGGCGTATATGGACAAACAAGGCAAAGAAATAACATCAAATGCCGAATAAATCCATATATGTCTAACATGGTCGAATCGAGTATTTCGGTTAACAATCACAAGTTTCCTAATTTTAAGGAGGAAATAAATGTTTAATAGACTGATAATCGCGGTGCTTACTATAGGTCTGTTAATTACCTTTAGTAGTACGGCTATTAGCTCCAACGATGCGCCGAAAAGCGGCTTCAATGAAGTCGGTTTGGTTAATCAGGATGCACCACGATTCCACGACCTGGGTAATCGCGCCCTCGATCTGACGGTTGCGCCGATGGAAAAACCATCCGGCACCACCTTTGATCTGGGCACCGCTGAAACGGTTCTTCCTCCGGAATTGATCTGCACACTGCTGCCTTATGACTCTTATACCGGTTTTGTCTATTCCTTACTCCCCGATCCTGCATATCCGATTGAATACTATATGGCCCACTGTACAGCGGCCGAAGGATATACCTGTACACTGTTAACCGTTGATGTCGGTTTGTATGGACCCGCTCATGTAGGTGATCCCGGAATGATGGTTTACCTATTTGACGGTTCCCGTGCAAAAATGGACTCGGTAGAGGTTACTCCTGCTGAAGTTGCGGCGACAGGATTCGGCTGGTATGCAGCCGATTTCTCGACCCTCAACGGCGGCGGACCTTACATCTTTGCCGACGGCGAGGAATTCTATGTCGGTTTGGCGGCCACCACTGATGATGGCCTCGATACCCTCGCATTCCTCGGTGACGATCTCGACACTGACGTTAATGGTGAGTATTCCTTCTACCTTTGGGGCGACTACTATAGCTGGACCTCGGCCAGGAAATATCTCTTGGCGGCCGATGTCTGCTGTGGTAAAATACCCTATACCGAGTGCTATACTGATGACGACTTCTGTCCGACCCAGACCCTTTATGTCTGGGATATCCCGGATGGCACTTACGGCGATGAAGCTTACGGCATGAAATACAACATTTCGGGACCGGAGACTCTTGTAGAGTTCGGTGTCGGAGTATATCTGCCGTTCACAACCGGTGACCCGTCAATGGAAGTCATAATTTATGGCGACGATGCGGGCCTGCCGGATGAAACCGATGTTATATTTGCCGATACGGTAGCCTTTGGCGATCTGGTATCGTATCCGAGCTATAATGTCTTTGATCTATCTGCTTTGAATCTCGTTGTTAGAGAAGATATTTATATTACCTTTACAGGTATTCAAAACTCTGCCGAAGATACCCTCTGGTTCTTATCCGATGACGCTACCGGCGGATGCGGACAGTTTCAGGGTCTCGTAGCTTTCGGTGGAGCCTGGTACAGCTTCTTTAATATTTACGGTATAGACGCTAATTTCTATACCTACGCGACATTCTGTAAAGACGAGTTTGCAGAATGTGATGTCCTTTCATACTATTGTATTGCCGGTGCTGTATGGATCTGGGAGCTTCCCGATCAGTACGGCGATATAGGTATGTATCAGAGGTTCACTCCTCTGGGTGAAGGTTGCCGACTGGAGACAGTTTGGCTGCTCCTCTGGCCCGATGTGGCTCCGTATTATACCCATAATTCGGAATTCCAGATCTTCGGTGCCGACCAGGTAACCTTACTCCCGAATCCGGCCGACGTTTTCTATACCGAAACCGTTACGCCGGCTGACTATGCTGTTTACCCGAGCTGGATGGAATTCGACCTTACCACCCTTCCCGATGAAATTCTTTTCGACCGGGATATCTGGATTGGTATGGAATCATTCGGTCCTGAAGGCGAAGGTATCCTTATGGTATCCGATAAAGCCGATATCTGCCCGGGTGGTCTCCGCTCTGCGGAAAACTGGGCCGGTACATTCGGCTATATGCTTGATGACTGGGGCTACGACGTCAACTTCCTTATCGAAGCTGCTGTCTGCTGTGTCCCGTTCGATGAAGAAACCTGTGCTGCCGGCGATCAATGGCCGACCGCAGGTAAAACCTTCAACCGCATCAGCCGTTCCCTCAGCTCAATGGGTGCCGATGTTCAGGGTAACCTGACCAAGGCCTGGGAATATAGCAACACCGAAGGCAATGCCTCGCTGTTCTATACGACCCCGGCTGTCTGGAACGACACTATTGTCGGATACTTCTTTAATAATCTTGTCGCTATTGATCTGAATGACGGTTCGGAAATCTGGAAACGGACTCCCGATCTCTATTCAATCGGTGGTGACACTCGTGTCTCCCCGACCATCTTCGACGCCTCTCCGTACGGCGATGATACCAGATATATCTATGCCGGCGGTGGTTCGAACAAGTCCTTCTTCTGTGTCGAACTGGCGACTGGTGACTCGGTCTGGACACGTAACCTGTACGATCACAATTTTGAAAACGTCACCTGGGGTTCACATGTAATCGTGGACATCGCCGGTGAACCGATCCTCATTTATGCCGATGATGCGGGTAGTGTTTACGCTGTAAACGCTCTTACCGGGGCATTGTTTACCGGTTGGACAACCAATCCGATCAGCCTCGGTGGCCCTCCGGGACGTGCTTTCTCGGCCTATGGCGGACTTGTCTATATGGGCACTTTTGCCGACGTTAACAATGGTGACGTGATCGCAATCGATCCTGCAGACGGTTCCGAAGTTTGGAGACTTTCTACTTCAGCCGGCTATCAGCTGCCGAACCTGGATCCCGATAACGACGGTCCGGAAAGTTTCGGCGGACTGCTTGCCGTTGAAGAAACCGCCTCAGGCGTCAGCCTGTATATCGCTTCGGTCTATGACGCCGGTGTTGTTGTGCCGCCGTATAATTCCGGTGGTATCATGTACTCGCTCAATGGCAGTGACGGCTCCCTGAACTGGGCCGCTCTCGCTATTTCGGGCGACTATGCTGGTGTCAATGTCGACAAGAACACTCTTATCCAGAACGGTTGGACTCCGTGGGTTCCCGGTTTCGGTGAATTCCGCGGCCCGATCGGTTTCGATAAGAGAAACGGTCTGAAGGTCTTCGATAACACCACCACTAACCCTGGATTAGGTGATTTCTGGTTGATGGATGGTGTCCTCAGTTGCGAACAGGGAGCTCCGGATTGGTATGTTGTTACCAGTCGTAACAACTTCGCCGGCTTCTATCGTTCCACTGATGGTGCCATGATGTTCCATCGCCGCTTTACCGGTGCCCGTTCAGGCGCCCTCTACCGTGCCGGTCATCGTATTGGTGCCGTCATGGTCGACGGAACCCTCCTGGTCGGATGGTGGAACAAGTTGTACGCCCTCGTTGACGACGGTGTTGCTCGTCCGCGTCTGGATATCCCGAATTACTCGATCGATATTCCGGTCGAATTCGGCCTGCCGGATCCATACACAGTTGTCTTCCCAGGAGCTCTGGGTAATATGGGTGGTGCACCTCTGACGATCGATTCGGTCGTTCTTACTGACGATGATAACTTCACTCTCCCGCCGCCTTCGGCCGCGCTGAGCAGTGTTGATATTAATCGTATAGATGCTATGAAGCGTGTTGCCGATAAGTTTGCCAACAACGCCGATGCTTTCCGCGTCGCTGACGATGAAATCATCACAGATGATTTCAACAGCAAATACGGCACTCGCAACAACGCGGCTTATGCCATTCCGTCATGGATTTACACCACAAGCGTTACCCCGGTCCCCGGAACTGTCATTCCGTCCCAGGGTAGCTACAACGACTCGTCGGCTTATATCAACATTACCGTTGACGTTAATGGTACCGAAGTCCCGCGTGGATATACTGCCGTTTATGCTCACATCTTCTCGGATGACCCCGACTACTTCCTCGACAGTGCCCGCATGGACTTCGAATCCGGTGCTAAGGCCGGTTACGCTGTCCCGCAGATCCGTCTGGGATTTGTCGGCGGCTGTCTCTATGATGATGTTGTCATAAACTTTGGTGCCGGCGGCGCCAACTACGCCCATGTCTGGAACGCCACTCAGGTTGCTGATGGTGATATCCTTTCATGGGAAATTGATGGCGACGATGCTTCCTTCTGGCAGGGTGCATATATCTTTGCCACTGCTCCGACTGGTGCGCTTCCTCCGGGATCAGAACCCGGCGGTCCGCGCGTTGCGCATTATGCCAATAACTGGTCGGCGGCTAACCCCGCCCAGTGGCAGTCGATCCTGGCCGATCCTAACTGTGTTGATGCTACCTGTCCTCCGCTTCATGAGACCAACGTCCTGTTGGGTTCCTTCTCAACAGACAATGGTGCCACTTATGATCCGGTCTACGGTGAGGTAGTATACTACGCCTTTATCGACTCTGTCCAGGATATGTGTGATTACGATACGCTCGGCAACTGCGAGAGCTGGGATTGGACATACCACGAGAGTGGCGTCCAGCCTCCGTATAATGACACCCTGACCATGGGATTCCATGGCTGTGCCGCTGTCATCGGTGCCCAGGATGTCCCGGAACTTGCCGATTTCGTTATCCACAAGTTCCAGTTTAACGGCCGCTACGGCGACGTTAATGACGTCTATTTCGGCGCCATGTTTGACTATGACCTTGATTATCCGAACCAGAGCCATAACCAGGTTCAGGCCTGGGCTCCGGAATACAATATGGCCTATGCCTACGGTTGTAATGTCAATGACCGCGGCTGGGGTATTGTCCGTATTCCGTTCGGCTGTGGTACCGAAGGATTAATCAACACCAAGACCACCACCGCTAACCAGTCGGTCTGGAACGACTCGGCCGTATGGCTTGACTCCGTCTATACATGGATGTCAACCCTGACCGGTCTCAGCCACCAGACAGGTATCGACCCGGTTGGCTGTAACTACGATGCCGATGATCGTGAAGCCTTCTACACCATTGGTCAGCTGGATATGCCCGATGCCGCTTCAGGCGACAGCCTGAAAGTCGGTCTCGCCGTATTCGGTTCTATGGTGGATCCCGGTACTGCCGATGATCCGGAAGCCTTCGCTCCGCTGGCTAACATAGCCAACAAGTGGTGCGGATTCGGTCGTGGTGATATGAACAATGACAACAAGATTGATGTCGTTGATATTGCTTACCTGATCAACTTTGTCCATTGCGGAGGCAATGGTCCGTATCCGTTTGAATATCTCGGCGACGTTAACGCTGACGGCGTTACCGATGCTGCTGATATCACGCGGATGGTCAATTACTACTTCAACTTCTCAGAATGCCTCGACGGCGCCTGGGTACTGCTTGAATAGTAATAGCTGATCAGACTGCCTAAGCACTTCAAGGGGCCGGGTTAATTCCCGGCTCCTTTTTTAATTGTAAAAATGCCCAAAATAGCTTACCCATTAGCCGGAAGAACTTTAGAAACAAAAACTTGTTTAATCTCTAACGGATGATTTTTGCATTCGAAAGAGAATTGAAACGATGAAAAACAGCGACAGCATCGCCAGAAATATATACTACCAGCTTGCCGACATAATCGAAATTTCGGCCATATATTCGCACGGAGAAAGGCTGTACTTCCGCGCCAGACCGTATATCGAATATGACAAAGCCCTCGACCTGATCCGCCAAAGGCTTGGGTCAAGCGGTTTCGAGGTCCGTATCTCGGAAGATATGCAGGGTCTTTTGATTGGTGTCAAACAGGTCATCAGGAGAAATATCCCCTGGCTGAATATTATACTGTTCGCCGCCACCGCGCTGACCATGTTTATCTCACAGGTCATGCCGTTCAATAACATTTTCAACCTGGAGATGATTGCCGAGGCTTTCAGTCGAACTCCGCTGGTCAACAATGGTCTTGAGTATATGGTCGCTCTTATGTCCATTCTTGTATTTCATGAATTCGGCCACTACCTGACCGGCCGCCGCCGCGGTGTTTTCATGTCACTGCCCTATTTTATCCCTGCGCCAACTCCCATAGGTACTTTCGGGGCCATAATAAAATCACGCTCTCCCATAACCAATCGGCGCGACCTGATCGAGGTCGGCGCCACCGGACCGGTCGCCGGGTTTGTTATTTCAATAATCGCCCTGACTATCGGTCTCGGTCATTCGGAGGTTATTGTTATTGAAGATCCTTCCGGACTAATCATGGGTGAATCGTTGGTTTTGAAATTTCTGACATGGCTGATTGTCGGACCCCTCCCCGAAAATGCCTCGTTGATTCTTTCCCCCGCCGCCTTTGCCGGGTGGGTCGGAATTCTGGTCACCATGCTGAACCTCCTCCCACTGGGCCAGCTCGATGGCGGGCACATTATTTACGGACTATTTGGGAAAGCCCAGCATAATATCGGGCGTTTCTTTGCCGTCGTTATGGCTGTTATGGGGTTCTGGTGGCCCGGCTGGTGGTTCTTCGGAATACTTGTAATCTTTTTTGGAATAAAACACCCGCCGACCAGGGACGACGCCACACAGCCGCCTCTTTCTGCAAAAATTTTGGGATTTGTCGCAATTGGAATTTTTATAATCAGCTTTATACCGGTGCCGTTATCTCTCGGGTAGTACCTTCAACTTTACTCCCGGCTCTCTTGTAAATCATCCCGGCATTGATTTCGCCGTCATTGAAGGCATCCAGAAATGCATCGACAACCTTCGGATCGAACTGAAGTTCTTTGAATTTAGTCAGTTCATCGATCGCCTTCTCCGGATTGGCACTGGGCCGATACGGGCGGTCCGATAGAATGGCATCGAAGGTATCTACGACCGCAAGAACTCTTCCCTCGATCGGGATATTTTCACCCTTGAGACCGTACGGATACCCGTTCCCGTCATAACGTTCATGGTGGGAAATAATGTAAGGAATAACCGGGGCCAGAAAAGGTATGCCTCTCAATATTCTGGCGCCCATTTCCGGGTGCTTTTGCATTATTTTCCGCTCGGCATCGGTCAGTTTTCCGGGTTTGTTTAAGATGGCATCGGGAACACCGATCTTTCCGATATCATGCAGGATACAACCCTGGCGAAGATACAAAAGCCGCTCCTTGTCCCAGTCCAACCTCCGCGCAATCACCTTTGCCAGACGGTAAACCCTGTCGGTGTGACCGGCTGTATACATATCCCGGGCTTCGATAGCATTGGCCAGAGCCTTTATGGTCATCAGGTAGGATCGCTGAAGGTTTCGATCCATGTAGTCGCTTTCGACCGCAGCGGCCGCTGTTGAAGCCAGCAGGGATATCAGATGTCTCTGTCCGGCCGAAACATGAGCAAACTGGTCGATACAAACAATATTTAAAAAGCCGATATTGATTCCCTTGGATATCAATGGGAAGACAATCATCGACCGTTTGAACTCCTTGTCCTCTATGGTAATCATGTCATTATATACATGAGAATGATCAAAATCCTTATTGAGGGCGCCGTGAGGCCCCTTCCCGTTCAGGAATTCATTTATCGGCTTGCTTTCGACTTCCCGGGAAATATACCGCACCCGGTATCTATTGGCCCGGCGGTCAAGAAGCATAATCGAAGCGGCATCGGCCGAAAGCTCCCGGATTATGGCATCGGCGATCAATCCCAGAAGCGGATACAATTTTATACCGCGAGCAACGGCATCGGACACTTTCATCAATTCCAGCTGACTTCTCAACTGAACATTTTCTCTTTTAATCTTCTGATGCTCCAGACCGCGAATTATCGTCGATTTCAAATCTTCGAGTTTGAACGGTTTTATCAGGTAATCATACCCGCCTTTTTTGAGGACCGATATTGCCGTTTTGACCGTCGGGTACCCTGTCATCAGAATAACTACCGCATCGGGATGGTTGTTCAGGGTCGTGTCCAGAATTTGTACGCCGGAATATTCACCCATGACCAGATCGGTTAAGACAAGATCTGTTCCGTTATCTTTTATATATTCCAGTGCTTTCTGGGGGTCTGTAAATTTATGAATATTAAAATCACTAAATTCACTAAGGGCCTCCATGATGATATTGCAGACGTATTTCTCGTCATCAATAACAACCAGATTTTTCACTTCAGCTATCATTACCCTCCATCCTAACGGCTACAACAGCCATTAAATAGGTATGAATTTGCGCCCTTAGTTGGAGTATCGGTAGAATCGATGTTCTGAAAAGGGGGGTAAAAGAGAATGTTGGAAATTTATTCGATATATGGGCTGAATCCCATTTACCGCTTATATTGCTCTCCGGCGTGATACGAAGAGCGCACAAGCGGGGCCGAGAAAACCGATTTAATCCCTTTCGTACGGGCAAGATCGGCAAGCCTGTCGAAATCGTCAGGATGATAATACTTTACTACCGGGTGATGTTTTTTTGACGGCGATAAATACTGACCAATGGTCAAATATTTAACTCCTGCCCGAGTAAGATCCCCGAATACCTTGACCAGTTCCTCAACCTCTTCACCCAGCCCGACCATCAAGCCGGATTTGACTGCGATATTTCCATAAGTCGAAGCAAAAGCAAGGACATCGAGAGACTGCTGATAATCTGCCTGCGGACGAACCTCATCGTACAAACGGGGTACTGTCTCGACATTATGATTGAATACTTCCGGCTTTTCATCAAGAACAACTCTCAGCGATTCTTCATCGCCCTGAAAATCGGGAGTCAGAACCTCAATGGAAATATTCCGTTCGAGCTTCCGTATTTCCCGGATACACTCGGCAAACTGGCTTGCCCCGCCGTCGGGCAGATCGTCCCGGGTCACCGAAGTTATGACGGCGTGCTTCAATTTCATAATTTCAACCGTCCGGGCAACATTTCTGGGCTCGTCGCTGTCGACCGGAAAAATACTGTCATGATTGACATTACAAAATGAACAGTTTCTGGTGCAGTTGGGACCGAGGATAAGAAATGTGGCGGTCCCCGATGTAAAACACTCACCCCTGTTAGGGCAGTTCGCTTCCTGGCAGACCGTATGCAAGTTGTGTTTTTTTAAAAGTGATTGAATTTCCAGATACCTGCTGTCACCGCTTGCTTTCACTTTCAGCCATGACGGCTTGGATACGACTCTATTCTTTATATCATTACTCATATAGTTTGTCCAATTTTTATACACCCTTTGGAGGTAAACCCAACTAACGCAGCCCTTTGGTCTACCTTCCCTTAAGTTACTAAAAATACGCTCGATATCAAGAGATAGACAAGATTTTTCCAGCCAAGGAGAAAAAATGAATCGTAAAGGATATCTTACTCTGTTGCTTTTTTTAATTTTTGTCAGCACCGGTTTCGGTCAGGCCAAAGACCGCCAGCCGGTCCTGAACATAATCGAAAATGTCGAGCCCGAAAATTATTCACTCGCTCCCCATTTCTCCACCGCCGAAGCATGCACTGTCAGACATGATAATGGGGCCTATTGGGCAATCGACTACTGGGTCACGGGAAATGAGCTGTATAAATCATTTCAGGACCCATCGTTGACCTGTGATAATCCTTATCCTTTTACGGTTGAAAAATTGTATATCGTGATGTCGTTTGCCGATGCCTGCGAGCTTTATGTCTCAGCCGACATCGAAACCGCCGAAGACTTGGGGACTTCCTGCCCCATTCCCGGTGATATCATCACTATCTCTGAGACCTACACCATGACCGTTCCTGCCGCCGGATTATACCAGATTGAAATGCCTCTTGATACACCGGTCGTAGTCAACGAACCATACTTCGCCGGATTCTTCATTGCTAATGCCGTCGAACCCAATTGGGGCGTAGCTCTGGTTACCGACAGCATCGCTACTCCCTGCGTCAATTACAATATCTGGGATACCACCCTCGGCTATGTCGACCTCTATAACAACGAATTCTATAATTTCCCGGGACGGCTGGTTTTCTTTACTACCGGAACTCCCGGCGGTGGAAGCGGCGATGAAGAACCGGAACCGTCAATAGTTCTTCTTGACCCGGTTTACAACGAAGAAATAACCGGTGAAAAAATTATCTGGGCGGCCGAAAATTCCGGCAGCAACATTATCGACTTCGTAAAATTCGATTACAAAGATTACGGCCCCTGGCAGGAAATCGGACGAGACTACGACGGTAGCTGTGCCCTGCGCAATGGAGTCGATCCGGCCGGAACCGGCGACGGATTCGCAATCGATTGGTACTACGGAGATCTGACCGAAGGTACATACTGGATAAAAGCTACTGTCTATGATACCCTCGGGAGACTCGACAGTGATTCGGTTCGGGTCGACGTCGATCCGACACCTCCCGACCCGCAATTGCTCAATCCCCTGCCGCAATCAAACTTATGTCTTCCGACAACACTTAACGCTTCTTCTAATGATGAAAACCTTTCCTTCATGAAATTCGATATCAAGCCGGCAAAAAGTGATTTTCAGATCCCGGTCATTTCTCTTGACCAGAAATATTACGGGGATACCGATGGTGATCCTGCCGACGGAAACCATGCCTCATCCGGAGAGTACGGTGATTTCTACTGCGGCCCTGTCGCCGGTGCCGTCGCGATTAAATACTGGTTCGACCAGGGATACACCTACAGTATGACCGAGGGAACAAGAACCATCTCTGTCGATACCGTTGTTGAGCGGCTGGCCGTCAATATGCAGACCCGACAAACTCTCGGCACTTGCGACAATCAATTGATCAGCGGCCTCAGACAATATATTATTACTCACGGCAACGAACTCCGGCTGACCAATCATTTTAATCCCGATTACCACCGTCTCAGAACATTGCTTGAAGAAAGGGAAAACCTGATAATTCTCTGCGTCAGCGGTAATCCGGGCGCTTATTTAGTCGCCGCCGGTTTCTATGGCCCGATCGATCCGGATGACATCAACAATATATATATATCCGATCCGATAAATGGTTCAATCTATGGCACCCAGATCCGCAACGACGCCACCGGTTGCGAAATATTCTACAAAGGCAACTGGCACCATATTGACCGCGCCATCGGTATTATCGGTTATTCTCATTCCGTCAGCCGAACATATCTCGGCACCGATAGTGACCCATCCGGCGGATGGACTCTTGACTGGGCAGGCAGTGATATAACCGAGGATTCGCTTTATTTCCTTTCTGCAACTGCCGTTGATAATTCGGGCCGAATGGAGATGACCAGCTCACTGGTTGATTACACCTGCCAGATGACTTATGTCAAAGGCGACTTTAACGATGACGGCCTTGCCAATATCGGCGATGCCCTGTACCTGCTGGATTTCATTTATGAGAATGGCCCCCCTCCGGTTGGAGGTGAAATTCGCGGCGACGTTAACTGCGACAGCCGCGTGGATTTGAATGATGCTGTCGCAATTATAAGATTTGTCTTTGGGCAGGGAACCGAACCCTGCTACTAATCGCATAAAAGAAACGGCCCGGAGTTTTAAATCCGGGCCGTTTTTTTATTTCCTCGAAAGCGCCGCCGAGACCGCTCGTGACGCCACCTCGGTATCGATTCCGCAAATTTCGATAACCTTGTCTACCGCTTCATCGATAAATTTTAGCCATTCCCGATTGGGATAGCGCCTGACCAGGTCATCGGTCACTTCGTCGGCAATCGACGCAATATATCTGGCATACACCCGCCGGTGCTCAACTTCCAGGAATGGCACCAGATATTTGTTCGTAAGCCAGACCAGAGCCGCCATAATGACTGCTCCCATGCCCCCCACAAGACCAATAAAATTATCAACGATGAAATCGATAATCGATCCTAAAATGGGAATTGAACCGTTCCGGGGTTGCCGGAGAGTAACAAATGTGAGATATTACTGTTATG